>NZ_LAHL01000033.1 GCF_000966195.1 Domibacillus robiginosus
GAAAAGCCGTTTTTTTTATTATTTTTCTGCGTTAACACTTTGCAGCTTGCCGCGAAGGACCATTTGCAAAATACCACCGTGACGGTAGTAATCAACGTCAACTTCAGAATCAAAACGAACAAGCGCTTCAAATTCTGTTTTCTTACCTTCATTATTTGTCGCTGTGACTGTAACAATTTCACGTGGTTTTACACTGTCTGTAATTGCTACTTCAAATGTTTCTTCTCCTGTTAATCCAAGTGTCTCTGCGCTCTCACCTTTTTTAAATTGAAGTGGAAGCACACCCATCATTACTAGGTTAGAACGGTGAATACGCTCATAGCTTTCTGCGATAACTGTTTTTACACCAAGAAGGTTCGTCCCTTTTGCTGCCCAGTCACGCGAAGAGCCCATGCCGTAATCTTTACCTGCCAATACGACAAGCCCTGTTCCCTGCTCCTGATACTTCATGCATGCATCATAAATCGGCATTACTTCACCAGTCGGCCAGAATGTTGTATAACCGCCTTCAGTGCCTGGTGCGATCTGGTTACGAATACGGATGTTTGCAAATGTACCGCGCATCATAACTTCGTGGTTTCCACGGCGTGAACCGTAAGAGTTGAAGTTGCGAGGCTCTACGCCTTTTTCACGCAAGTATTTACCTGCTGGTGTATCTTTACCGATCGCACCCGCTGGAGAAATGTGATCCGTTGTAACCGAGTCACCGAATTTACCCATCACACGAAGGCCAGAAAGTGCCTGAATTGGCTCTGGATTTGGTGAAAGATTTTCAAAGAATGTTGGATTCGCAATGTATGTGGATTCAGTATCCCAGCTGTAAAGAGCATCAGCATTCGTTTGAATTTGATTCCATTTTGCATTGCTGTTAAATACTTGATCGTATTCTTTGCGGAACAATTCAGGTGTTACAGTGCGTTGTACCGCTTCTTTTACTTCTGCTGTACCCGGCCAAATGTCTTTAAAGAACACATCTTGCCCGTCTTTGCCTTTGCCAATCGGATCTTTTTGTAGATCGATGTTTACGTTACCGGCAAGCGCATAAGCCACAACAAGCGGCGGAGACGCAAGGTAGTTTCCTTTTACAAGCGGGTGAATACGTCCTTCAAAGTTACGGTTTCCTGAAAGAACAGACGTAACAAGAAGATCAGAATCGATAATCGCTTTTTCAATTTCTTCTTTCATTGGACCAGAGTTTCCGATACATGTTGTGCAGCCATAGCCAACAACGTTAAAGCCGATTTTCTCCATGTATGGAAGAAGGCCGGAATCACGCAGGTAGCCTGTTACTACTTTTGAACCTGGTGCCAATGACGTTTTCACATACTTTGGCACTTCAAGGCCAAGCTCCACTGCTTTTTTCGCAACAAGACCTGCTGCAAGAAGAACATATGGGTTTGATGTATTTGTACAAGACGTGATCGCTGCAATACCGATCGCACCTGTTTTCATTTCTGCTGTTGTGCCATCTGCAAATGTAACAGTTGCTGTACGGTCAAGCTCTTCTTTTGTTAAGCCAAAACCATGGTTGCCCTGCGGCGCGCTTACAGCTTCCTGGAATGATTTTTGCATTTGAGAAAGCGGAATTAAATCCTGCGGACGTTTTGGTCCAGACAAGTTCGGCTCGATCTCAGCCAGGTCTAGTTCCACTACTTGTGTGTAAACAGGATCTTCGCTGTCTGGCGTAAAGAACATGCCGTTTTCTTTCAAATACTGCTCAACGACTTGAATGTGCGCTTCATCACGTCCAGTTAAACGCATGTAATCAAGCGCTTCTGAATCAACCGGGAAGAATCCGCATGTTGCACCGTATTCTGGCGCCATGTTTGCAATCGTTGCACGATCTGCAAGCGGAAGTGTTGATACACCTGCACCGAAGAACTCAACGAACTTACCAACTACGCCTGTTTGACGAAGCACTTGTGTTACTTTTAGTGCAAGGTCTGTCGCTGTAGCGCCGTCTGGAAGTTCACCTGTTAGTTTCACACCCACAACTTCAGGAATTGGGAAGTAAGATGGCTGGCCAAGCATGCCTGCTTCTGCTTCAATTCCTCCAACGCCCCAGCCAAGTACACCGATACCGTTGATCATCGTTGTATGCGAGTCTGTTCCAACCAATGAATCAGGGTATGTTTCAAATTCACCGTTTTCTCCTTCTACCGCATGAACAACGCTTGCGAGGTACTCAAGGTTTACCTGGTGGACAATACCAGTTGCCGGCGGAACCGCACGGTAGTTATCAAATGCTTTTTGAGCCCAGCTTAAAAACTCATAACGCTCTGCGTTACGATCAAATTCAAGCTCCAT
Organism: Domibacillus robiginosus; assembly: GCF_000966195.1. Lineage (GTDB taxonomy): Bacteria > Bacillota > Bacilli > Bacillales > Domibacillaceae > Domibacillus > Domibacillus robiginosus. The sequence continues at coordinate 2,308 of NZ_LAHL01000033.1, forward strand.
ATTGCGCTCAAGTGCTTCTTGTGTGCCGTAAGCATCTACTTGAACGGAGTGGTCGATAACAAGGTCAACTGGAATCTCAGGATTAATCACCTGTGGATCGCCGCCGATGTCAGCCATTGCTTTACGAAGGGACGCAAGGTCAACAACAACCGGTACACCTGTAAAGTCCTGCAGGATAACACGGGAAGGCTTAAATGGAACTTCTGCATCTGCATCGGCATCAGCACCCCATTTTGCCAGGTTTTCAACATGCTCTTTTTTAATTACATAACCGTCAAATTGACGAAGAACAGATTCAAGTAATACTTTAATAGAATATGGAAGGCGTGATACATTTGCAGTACCTGCTTCCTCAAGTGCTGCTAAACGATAGTAATTATAGCGCTTACCGTTTAAGTCAAAGCTTGCACGGGCGTTAAAAAGATCAGTAGTCGCCATTTTCGTTCCCCCTCTTAAATAGTTAAATATGTACTAAAAACGATTGGAAAATATTTTTTTGTTTTTCTAATCTTCCACCTCTTTTATCTTAGTACATTCATCAACATAAGTAAATAACAAGAAATTTATCGCAGTCGATAAGAAAAACAAATCAGTCAAAAAATGATTTTTTACCGCGTACTTTTAAAAGGTCCCCCATCCAGCCGCGTTTTTTCAAAAAAACATATAAAGCCAATGTGCTGAGAACAATTAATGACCCTGCAAACAAATAACCAAATTTCCATTCAAGCTCCGGCATATGTGTAAAGTTCATTCCCCAAATGGCACCAAGTGCCGTTACAGGAGTAAATAAAGTAGTGATTACGGTGAGAGTCTTCATGATTTCGTTTCCTCGATGATTTGATACAACATCCTCTAGTGAAATTAACGCCTCTATTTCTTCTTCGTAATCACGTATAAGTGACCGAGCACGGTTAATACGCCTTTTTGTTTGCTTGAATCGAACGCCCTCCATCGCCTCATCGCCAAAAACCTCTTCTACTACCATCCGGATCTCATTCATCGGGATCACCAGGTTTTTCCACACCAAAAGCTGATGATCTGTTTCAGCCGTTCGATTCAGGGTTTTTACGTTGTTTTTCTCTTTCATTTCCCAGAGCAAATCTCGAAGCTTTATTTCAAATTTGTCAATTTCTAAGAGAAAGTGCGTCAAAATTTCCCCGATTAATATGAGAAAGCCTTCAATAGAGGTTTCTGCATGCTGCATTTTTTCTTTCATCGTTTCTTCATTTACATAATCAAGTCTGGATAAATTCAAATCCGCTGTAATCATTTCTTTTTTTGTTAAATAAAAATGGAAAATTTCTTTGTTGTTTTTGTGGTTCGCATTTTGTACATAAACAAGTGATCCCCACATAGCTTCTCCACCCGGAGTACCGGTATACATTCCAATAGAATTCGTATCATTCCCTTTTATCGCTTCAATCCATCGCTTGCAAGTATGATGTTTCCGAACGAACTCTTCCGCCTGCTTCTCATTTTCCAAGTCAAGATCCTGCCATACCCACTGAGAAGAATGAAAACGATGTTTCATGTTGTCACTTCCTCTCCCAATTGACTAATCGCTTTAACATATCCTACGTACCCGGTTCTGCTTTTTTTAAACTAGCTCCTTTTAATCTGTTTAAGTTTGAAACCGCCCTGCTTAGGGTAAACTAGTTACAAGTAAAGTGGATGCAAGAAGGAGGATTTTTTATGTATAGATCTAGTAGAAAAGCGCAAAAAAACGGTGGATTGGGCTACTTCTTAGCAGGTGCAGGTGCAGCAGCATGGTGGCTTTCTAAAGAAGAGAATCGCTCAAAATTCGACAGCTGGGTTTCTCAGGCGAAACAAAAATTAAATGGTGAGTCCCAGTCACCGGGTGGTTCTTTTCCTGTCCAAAAAGCAGGCAATCCGCATCCTGATGATATTCCTGATAATAAAATGGTAGGAGAAGGCGCGCAGTTTGCCGTTGACTACTATAACAAAAAAGAAAATGGGGATTCAAAATAACTTTCATATTTCTAAAACGTTAATATATCAGCATTTTATGAGTATTTGCTTGTTACCTAATTAGCTGGTCTTCCTTATTCTCTTCCAGCTAATTAGAGGGAGACGAAGGAAAAGCTTTCATTTTAGGACAAACGCTCAAAACAAAAGAGCCCTCAAGCGGGCTCTTTTTTCTTTTCCTTCCATTTATGTTTTTTCAAATATCCAGCTTATGCAAAAAATAATACCGCGAATAATGAGAATTTTTATTCACATACTAAAAATGCTTTTTTAATGAAACCTGAGGAGAGGATATCTGTAACTAATCGAAGTAGTATGTTTAAATCCGTCTTACCATTAGCTGTAGCAGGTTTTTTTTAACTCTTCTTACAACCCTTATTAAGTTTAGCCCCAGCTGCACAGAGCATAATGAGTGGGAAGGCGGGACAAAACATGGCACTGCCTCTTCTGGAAACAATGAACAATCAAGGTTTCTGACAGCAGTCAGCCGACCCAAAAATGCTGCCGTTTTTAAAATCTTTACTAATGATTAATATAAGCGAATAAACGTGCAGCCCGACCAAAAAATCCAGGAGTGGTTACTAACTATGGAGCTTCGACAATAGCTGTGGTTTGAGCTTTTATTTTATAAAATCACTCGTCACGCTATGCATGTAAAGGAGAATGTATCATGAGCACTATTTTGAAAAAGCATTTATTTCTTAGCGGAATTGCTGCTATATTAACAATCGGGTTAGCTGGCTGTGGAAATGGGAGCGGCCAGGACAATAGTGGTAACGTTGGACAGGAAGAAAAACAAGAAAATAACCATAGTGATATAAATGAGGAAATGGATCAGAATAACGATACGGGTACTAACGAGGATGACCAGATAGAGATAGATCCAAACGATGAAAACAGCGAAAATAACCAAGATGCTAATGAATGAAATAACGGAAAAGATCAGCATAACGGTATTGATAACGAAGCCCAAGATGATGAACTCGCCCCTGAAAACCATCCTGCAGAGCAGAATAAATAATCATATTATTAGGTCCCGGTTTAATTACATAGCTGGGACTTTTTACCGAGTACACTTCTTACCTAATTTTATTATGACACTATCCTATATTCTGTCATTACTACACCGCAAAATGGGATCGATGCTTTTAAGTTTTGGCACTTAAAAACGGAAAAAGGACTGCTGATAGACAGTCCCTCTCTTCCATTAAAGCGCCTGTTAGATCATGAGGATTTACCCTTCACTTTCTCCAAAATCGCATCAGCCGCTTCTGCGGCTCCTCCCGCATTTCGAAAGTTCTCTGAAAGTTTCTGTGCATTTTCAAGATAAATGGGATCTGCCAGTAATTCAACCACTGCTTTTTGAAGATTTTTCGGCTTATTTCTTTGTAGTTTGATTCCTGCTTTAAGCTCGACTACTCGGTCAGCTACAACCCTTTCCTCGCTGTGCAGCGGATATAAAACCATCGGAACTCCACAATATAAGCTTTCATTCACACTATTCATTCCACAATGTGTAATAAATACATCCGCCTCCCGTAAAATGGAAACCTGATCCACATAGCTTTTTACCGTAAAATTGTCTGGTATACAGCCAAGAGAAGCTGCCTTTGTTTTTTCACCAATTGACATTACAACTTTGTATGGACTGTCTGCAAATGCCCGGATGCAATTTTGGTAAAAGTGCTTATTCTGATTGAGTACCGTTCCGAGTGAAATGTAGATGACTTTTTTGTTTTTTTTATCAATCGGCCTTTTAGGAGAGTGCCGGATGGAAGGGCCAATAAAAGCATATCTGTCAGAAAAAGTTTCTGCTAAAGGCTGAAATTCTTTTGTTGTATACACAATGGTATTCGTTTCATTATCATTTTGAATAATCGACACAAAGCTCTCTACTTGATATCCATAATCTCTTAGCAGCTGAATTTTTTTATTGATTCGTGGCATACCAATGATTATTCGAAAAAATTCTTTCACACTCGGTTTCATCAGCCTTGCCGTATGCTGATTAAAGGCAAAGGTTGTTGTCGAACAGATATAAGGGGTTTCTAATTTTCTGGCAAATAATTTCCCCCAAAAGCATAAGGAATCTGATACAATACAATCCGGCTGAAATTCTCTTAATTCTGTACATACCTTTTCATCCAAAGCAATTGTCGTTTCCGCAACCATTTCAATCAATGATGCAAAGTCTTTTCCAACCTTGCGATTCAATTCTTTATCTGATATCAGGGGTAAGAACTCATCACAGGAAACAAATTTGGCACCAGCTTTTTCTATCTTCTCCTGAAATTCTAAAAATGAATAGTACCAGACTTCATGGCCTCTGTTTACTAACTCGGATATCACGGGGAGTGTTGGATTGGTATGACCATACGCGGGGATCGAAAAAAATACAAATGTACTCATTCTGGTTCCTCTTCAGCCAATTCGGCTTTACGTATCATATCTGCAAATTCTAAAAAACTTTCACTTTTTAAGACAGCAAGCCCTTTCGTAGCATCCTCCCCCAGCACAACAAGTTTTTCACCTGCATGAATCTGATACATTTCTCGTGCCTGTTTTGGGATGACAATCTGTCCCCTTTCCCCTACCTTTACAACACCAAAAAACTGCTTGCCTCTGGGCCCAAGCCCTTGTACATCTTCCATACTCATATTTCCGGATAATTGATCCAACGTTACGTGAAAGATATCAGCCAAAACTTTACATTTATTTATATCAGGCAACGCCTCTCCGTTTTCCCATTTCGCTACCGTCTGACGAGACACGTTTACTCTTTCAGCCAATATTTCCTGGCTCAGTTTGTACTTTTTACGCAAAGCACGAATATTCATACCAATCATATCTTCATCTCCTTATAGAATTGACTATATAGATATATTTGGATAAATTCTACCAATATTCAGTAACATTTTATGTTAAAAATGATGGCGAAAATATCGAGAATGAACCGCAAATATAACTAAGTTTTCCTGTCATGATGCTTGTTGCTTTTTATGTTTCTTGCTGATTTTTATATCCTTATGTTTAACGTATTTATTCAACGGCTATGCTGTACACGATACGCTATATCTTTATTATCCAAGAGGAAATGAGGAAAACATGTTTTTTAAAGTCACTTTAGCTGTTTTAGTGCTTTTAGGAATGATTACAAGTATCCTCAACAGTGAGTCAGCTGCTGAAAAGATGATATGGATCAGTATAGGTATGGGTGGTTTAATAGGCGCTCTTACATTCGGGAAAAGCCTGAAGAAAGTAAGAAGTGAAATAAAAAGCAAATGATACGAAAGCAAAAAGAACAAAATTGTTTATACTTTTAAGCCTGGTTCATACCCAGCTTTTTTGTTATGTGTTAAACGATTTATTCTCGGGCTTGTATCCCATGTTTGATGAACATGCTTCTTCTACAGATTCAAGAAGCATGAACACGCTTCTATGAACCCCGCTGTCCTCTGTGCCTTTCCATTCATTAAAGCCCTTTACTTTTGCGGCGGCTTTCGGCTTTCTGACAGTCTATTTTTTTCGAGCAGCTGATCGATTTTGAGCAGTGCTGCATCGTAGTCAATTCCGTTGATCGTCTTTTGTATCCAAACCAAACACTTTCTCTACCAGAGCATCTGGGTCAGTATCCGGTTCTATACTCACGGCTTCATACAATACACAGTCATTTGGCAATTCATCCTGACGTTAACCGTTTTATGTATATGAATATAAAAAAATAGCATCCGTTATCTGGATGCAAATGTTTCTCTTTTTTCTTTTATAAACTTGATTATTTCCTCATAAAACTCTTCTTCTGTTATAATGTTCCTTTCGCTAAGCAGGGTAGACACGGCCGCAATTTGAGGAAATATATTATTCAATTCCCTGAATTCTTCTATCTGTTGGAGGTATTTTTGCGATTTTGCTCGTTCTTCAATCATTTTACCAGTTCCTTTCTCTCTATATATTGCAAGAGAAAGCAATAAAATCCTATAAAAACTGTTCATCAAATTTCGACAAAAGAAAAATAAAGAAGGAAAACCCGGACGGCACCATGACAATTTGGAAGTAATGAAAAACAATATAAAAAATATGCTTTACCTGTGTATTATTTTTGTTATTATATAGTATTTTTCACCCGTTTTTATTATTGTAGTATTAGTCCTTTTAAAAAGGCTTATTACAGGAACTATTGAAAAACTGAGGTTATTACGTTGAACATTCTTTTCGAAAATTCTGATACCTACTTGCTAAATGTTTTTTTAGTTTATTTTTGTTTCTCTATTTATTTTAAATTCCTTGAAAAAGAAACCAGCAAGTTTACAAGCACACTTGTCATTATACTTGTTTGCGGCGTTTTTACTATTCTGTGTATGAACTTTCCTATTACCGTCTTCAAAGGAAATCTTATAGATTTTCGACAGGTTCCTTTGATTGTAGGAGCATTATATGGTGGTCGTAAAGTTGCTTTCATTTTAACAGGGATTTTGCTGGGCTGCCGCTTCTATTTAGAATTGCCTAATTTTCATATAGCTTTCCTTCTGTACTCTTCCATATTTATTTTATTGTTTCTTGTTATTCCTTTTTTTAGAAAGATGACACATCTAAAAGGAAAGCTAATAATTGCTGCGGGTACTTCTGTAGTCAGTGCATTCATTACGTCAGTAGCGGTCCCGCTCTTATCACCGGCTGTTTTTACTTTAGATTACCTTATATTCATTGTGATTGTAGTTATACTTCAAACGATAGGCGTCTTATTTTTCGTACTCGTTAATGAAAAAGCAAAGAGAAACAAAATCCTTTCTAATGAGATAGCAAAACTTGAAAAGCTAAAAACTGTCAGCACGATTGCTGCCAGCATTTCACATGAAGTACGTAATCCTTTAACTGTTACGAAAGGATTTCTTCAAATGCTGCGTGAACCTGATCTTTCAGACAAAGACAAGAATTTCTATATTAATACAGCCTTGGAGGGATTGGAAAAAGCCGAAGCTACGATCACGGATTATCTTACTTTTGCTAAACCTTCATTAGAAAATATAGAGATTCTAGACCTTCGCAAACAGTTGATAAGCCTTAAAAACTTTATTGAACCTTATGCTTCTATGAATAATGTAGAAATAGAAATACACTTGGAAGAAAATATTTATATTGCTGGTGAAAAAGAAAAGGTTCATCAGTTCTTGATCAATATCTTAAAAAACGGAATTGAAGCAATGCCTCAAGGCGGAAAACTAAAAATAAGACTGGATCGGTTTGGTAATGATGCGATGGTTACGATAGAAGATACAGGGATCGGTATGAATAAGGAGCAGCTTGAACGTCTGGGAAGCCCCTTTTTTACAACGAAAGATATCGGTACTGGACTTGGAACAATGGTTGTATATAGCGTCGTAAAATCGATGGGCGGCAGGATAACCATTGATAGTGAACCAGGTAATGGCACACGCTTCTCTGTCATCCTTCCAGCCGCTGACCATCCCATAATTTGAAGATGCTGCAAGCGACAACTATCTCACCCCTTCTCCTGACGTACAGAGAGCTCTATAGAGGCGAAAATTTGGTCCTTACCTGGAATGATACTAATGTATAGGTGAATGAAGGAATGGTCACTACAATGCTCCCTCAGGCTCTGAGGCACAGGGCTTTTACAAAGCATTAGCTATTGTAGTAATAAAAAAGAGAAAAGTAAAAAGCCGCCGGTCCTCCGGCAGCTTTTACTCTTCTCTTTTTGTGTATTCACCTACATAGTATAAAATGTCAGATACATACTGATCACTTTGATTATAAGCGAAGATCGCTCGTTTCATGTCACCGTCCGCAGCGCCATTTTCACTTAAATAATGGGCCGCACTGTAGATCGCATCTTCTACGTTGAAAGGATCTGCTCTTCCATCTCCATTCGCGTCTACACCATAACCACCGTATTTCGCAATAACAGCCGGGTCTGTTTTTTCCTCTTCTGGAATATTGCCTTTTCCAAGACCACTGCAGGTCGGATGCTCCCACCCTACAAATGTACATGGCATAAACTGCATAGGACCTTCTGCGCCTACTGGAGAAACCATCGGATCCATCGTCGAAAATTTCGTTTCTACACGATGGTGAGCAGCAAGAAGCTCCCACGGAATTCCATACTCTTCGGCTGCCGCTTTGTAAATGGGCACGTACTCTTCTGGAATCGACTTGGACTGCAGAAATTTTGGTGCTTTGTCTGTTATTGAAAAAACGGCCATTAATAGAAAAGCAGCCAGCAAAAATGGAATGGCCAAACAGCCATATGCCCGTTTTTTCAATCTTCTTCTTTTTTTCGCCATGATTGTTAAACTCCTTAAATGCTCTTGCTTAACCCATCATAGAAAAGACCGAACAAAACTTCAAGTAAAAACAAATCTCTCTTCTGAGTAGAAGAGAGATTTGTTTTTATTTACATACGCGGAGAACGTCCGTCTGTTTTCCTCATTTTTTGTCGCTCTGCAGCTAATTCCTTATAAAGTGCAACCATCATTAAAATAATGATAATGGAAAACGGAAAGGCTACCGAAATGGCTGCATCTTGAAGAGCCTGCAGTCCTCCACTGTACAAAAGCACGACCGCGATGAGTGATTGAAAGATGCCCCAAAGAATTTTCACACTGTTCGGCGGTGTTAACGAGCCGTGCGTTGTCTGCATACCCAATACGAATGTTGCAGAGTCCGCCGATGTAATAAAAAATGTTGTTACAAGTAAAATAGCAACAATGGATATTATTTGAGACCATGGAAGCTCATGAAACACAGCGAACAACACTTCCTCAGTTGCATAGTGCGTAAAGTCAGCAATCCCTTCCATTTGCAAATTCATAGCGGAAGCACCAAAGACAGCAAACCAGAAAAAGCTGAGCAAAGATGGCATAAACAGCACGCCAATTAAAAATTCACGAACTGTTCTTCCTCGTGAAACACGGGCAATAAAAACGCCGACAAACGGCGCCCAGGAAATCCACCAGGCCCAGTAAAAGATAGTCCAGCCATTGATCCATTCATTGTGCTGCTCATTAAGCGGCGCAATTTGAAAGCTCATTCGCAAAATATTTTGCAGATAGGAGCCAATTGTATCTGTAAACATATTTAAAATAAACATTGCCGGGCCAAGAATCAGCATTAAAACGAGAAGCAAAATGGCTAACACCATATTTGCATTACTTAAAATTTTGATTCCCTTTCCAAGTCCCGACATAGCGGAAAACATAAACAAAACCGTTACAATTACAATAATGATAAGCTGTACCGTAAATGAAACAGGTACCCCGAACAAATACGAAAGACCACCGTTAATTTGTGCTGCTCCGAAGCCAAGCGTTGTGGCCACTCCCACTACTGTGGCAAAAACAGCAATAACATCAATAACGGTTCCAATCCATCCTTCTGCATACTTTCCGAGTACCGGTTTCAGTGTCCGGCTGATCAAGCCTGGTTCACCTTTTCGAAATTGGGAGTAAGCAAGTGCTAAAGCTACGACGGCGTAAATCGCCCATGCATGAAGACCCCAGTGAAAAAAAGTATATCTCATTGATTCGCGCAGTGCACTGTTCGTTCCAGGTTCTGAAAGAGGACTTGAGATTGCATAATGGCTGATTGGCTCAGCTGCTCCCCAAAAAACAAGACCAATTCCCATTCCAGCGCTAAACAGCATAGCAAACCATGTTCCAGTTGAATATTCTGGTTTTTCACCTGGTTTCCCTAAGCGGATCTGGCCTACTGGACTAAACACAAGAACGAGGCAAAACAGGACTATAACAGAAACGGTAATTAAATAATACCAGCCAAAAGCGGACGTTATGAAGCTTTTTACATTGCCCGTCATGGCACCAAAGGATTCAGGAGCGGCTGCTCCAAATACAGTAGCAGCTAAAACTAAAGCCGCTGTCCACCAAAAAACAGAAGATACTTTTCTCATACATTTCCCCTTCCGGATTATGCATTTCTTTTGCATAATGAATAAAAATAATGGTCTAATTAATTCAGTCACGTCTATAACCGTACCAAAATAAAAAAGTCCTATCAAGTGATAGGGCTTTTTGGAAATGTTTCTCCTGCATCAAGTTGTTTAAGACCCGGTGTGTTAGCCGCGGCTTCGGCTGCTTTTTCCCGAAGCTTCAATTCTTCGTTTTTTAGATCTGCCAATGATTTGGAAGCTTCTGCTTCGGCTTTTCGGAGACGATTGCTTTCAAACTGCCATCCGTTTGCTGTGGCTCGTGCAGTCGTCAGCTCAGCAATCAAATCAGCTTCGTAGTATGGATACTTTTCCATTACTTCGTCTGCCATTTTTTCGTAGGACCCTTGTAATTTTTTCTCAAGTGTATTTTTTTCCGACTGCCAATACGTATTGGAAAGCCAGGCGCCAGCAGCGGACAAAACGCCTTTTTTCTCCCTGTTCGCATCCATTCTCTCTGTCACTCGTATTAGCTTTTCTCTTAGCCGCGTGTTAGAGACACTTACTTCTCCGAGAAAAGGACGGGCTGCATCCGTTTTCAGCAGCATAATCAAACGCTCACGCAAATTTTGATAAACAGCTTCTGCTCTTTTTTCTGAACTCTCGGCCAGGGCAAGCTCCTGCTGAATATGAAGAATATACTTTTCTTCTTTTTGTTGCTCAAGCTTTAATTCATTAATTTGTCTGAACAGCAGCAAATAAGCCGATTCTCTCGTGATCCATTCTGTTGATAAAACCAATTCATCATTTATTTGAGCGTTTTCATCGGATGTATACAAAATCAGCATCGCCGCAGGCAGCAGCCAGCTTCCTGAAAACAATGTTTTAAGCGCTGCTTCTGTTGTAAACAAAGCATCAGGATGAAGGATCCACATTTCTTTCGGAAAGCCCGGCGGCACCTCCTTTTGAATAGGGGAAAGAATATCGCCATACATAGATAAACCTGAGCGAATGCCCATTTGGAATAAAAGAGAACCAGTACCGACCTCCTGCTTTATTTCTTCAAAAGAAGCACTGCGATGTATATGTAAATGTTCAAAGATCTGCACCTTTTTAAAGTCTGGCAGTCCATCCCAATAGCGGCGGATATGGACTTCCAAAGAGTCCTTCCCCTCTTCGGCTTTTTCATTTTTCAAAAACCGCTCATACAACTGAACATACTCATAATGAAGCATAAATTCAAGCTTACTGGAAAGAAACGAAGCTTCAAATTGCGCTTCCAGGCCTTTATTCTTTTTAGCCCTTTTTTCAAACCACTTATGCTCGATTTCTGCACCGCGTGCAATAACCTTTTCCTTTTCATTTAAGCGCGCGGCCGGCAGCTTCAACAGCTTGGCTATCGCAAGAAACACATCAAGCTGCAGTACCTCATCCGGAACGTCATTTCTTTTTTTTATTTCAGCTGCGATGGCTCCAAAATAAGGAACTGTTTCTTCCTTTGAAAAACGGCTTTTCGCTTTTAATGCTAACAATTCCTTTGCCTGCATGGAATGCAAAACAGCATGAATCATGCGCAGCTTCGGACCCGTAACATTCGATACCGCTTTGCCGACCGGCTTTAAATCTGTCATGTTAATCCGCTCCATTTACTTCTTTTTTCTGATTGTACACGAAAAAAGAATGGAAAGAAAATGAAAAACTTTTTATGTTCAGCCCGTTCTTCCTGGAAAAAAGAATTGCTTTTTTTACTTTTATAGTTGCTAATTTACTGCCATTTTTTTAGAATAAAGATACAATTCTGTTTTGTAAGCGATTACAGAATTGAAAACGGCCTAGGGGAGGGCTTTTATGGAACAGAAAGTAGAACGTGTTTTAAAGCGTAAATCTGATTATGACTATGAAAAGATTGCAGCCAGTCCTGAGTTTCAATCATTGATCCGCAAGAAAAACAAGTTTTTACTGCCAGTCACCATTTTTTTCTTACTTTTTTATTTTTCACTGCCTCTGTTAACTTCATTTTCAAACGTATTAAACAAACCAGCAATTGGTGATATCTCGTGGGTATGGGTCCTTGCATTGGCACAATTTATTATGACCTGGACACTTTGTATGATATACGTCAAAAAAGCCAATCGATTCGATGCGGACGCCGACCAAATTTTAAACCTTCATAACAAGACAAAAGGAAGTGACCGTTCATGAGCATACTCGGTCTTTTTTTCTTCGTGGCGATCGTCGGCTTAACACTTTATGTCACATATTTGGCGTCCAAGCGGACTAATTCAGCCAGTGAATTTTACACTGCCGGCGGCGGGCTGACCGGCTGGCAAAATGGTATTGCGATTGCAGGTGATTACTTGTCCGCCGCTTCGTTTCTCGGTATTGCCGGTGCCATTGCTCTATTCGGATTTGATGGCTTTTTTTACAGCATCGGCTACCTCGTTGCATACCTTGTTGTTTTGTATATTGTAGCCGAACCGCTTCGCAACCTGGGAAAATACACACTCGCTGATATGATCACAGCCAGGTTTAACCAGCAGAAAATTCGCGGAGCTGCTGCTATTTCTACTCTGACTATTGTTCTTTTTTACATGATTGCCCAGCTTGTTGGAGCAGGTGCACTAATCCAGCTTTTGCTTGGCATCGATTACTGGATAGCCGTTCTGCTTGTTGGGGTTATGATGACCACATACGTTTTATGGGGCGGAATGGCCGCTACCAGCTGGGTACAAATTATTAAAGCGGTTCTTTTAATGGTTGGAACGATTATTATTTCGTTTCTTGTTTTACTAAAGTTTGATTTTAACATCATGAAAATGTTTACCGATATGAAGTCTATAACACCTGCTGGTGAAGCTTATCTTAACCCGGGTGTAAAATATACCAACGGACTGGATACGATGTCAATGATGATTGCTCTTGTATTCGGGACAGCTGGCCTGCCGCATATTTTAATGCGCTTTTTCACGGTAAAAGATGCTAAAACAGCACGCAGCTCAGTTGTTTACGCTACCTGGATTGTTGGAATCTTTTATATTTTAACTATTTTTCTCGGTTTTGGCGCTGCTGCATTTGTTGGATCAGAAAAAATTATAGCTGCCAATGCAGCCGGCAATATGGCTGCCCCGCTTCTTGCTCAGGCACTGGGCGGCGACCTGTTAATGTCATTTGTTTCCGCGGTAGCATTTGCTACGATTTTAGCTGTTGTAGCCGGCCTGGTACTGTCCGGTGCTTCTGCTTTTGCCCACGATATTTACGGACAGATTATTAAAAAAGGGAATGTAACAGAAAAACAACAAATGAATGCCGCACGTTTTGCTTCAGTAGGCGTTTCCGTATTTTCTATTATTTTAGCACTCGGTGCTCAGACGATGAACGTAGCATTTCTTGTTTCACTTGCTTTTTGTATTGCCGCAAGCGCAAACCTGCCAGTCATTATTTACACGATTTATTGGAAGAGATTCAATACAACCGGTGCTCTGAGTGCTATGGTTACAGGTCTTGTAACCGCTCTTGTACTCGTTGCCTTAAGCCCGAATATTTGGAGTCCTGAAGGAACGGCTATTCTAACAGGAACAGCACTATTTCCTTTAACAAACCCAGCAATCATATCTGTGCCAGCCGGCTTTATTGCCGGATACATTGGATCAATTGTTTCGGCTAAAGCAGATGAACGCAAATATGCAGAAGTAGCCGTCAAGGCTAATACTGGTTTAAAATAAAAGCACAGAGCAGACGGAATGGTCCGTCTGCTTTTTTCTTTCATATTATAGAAAACAAGGAGGTTATATTGTTGCGTAAAATGTTTACTGCTGGATTATGTATACTTCTAGCCGCTGTTATCCTTCCAGGCCCTTCAAGAGCTGCATCTGATCCTTATCTGACAGCACTGGCTCATGTTAAAAACAGCAGACAGATCATTGTAGCTGAAGGGAGTACAAAATCGATTAACGCTACACTGCGACTGTATGAAAAAACAGGGCGCCACTGGCAATTAAAGCGCATTTCTCCTGCGGTAACAGGAAAAAGCGGATTATCATTTCACAAGCAAGAAGGGGACGGAGCCACTCCAACTGGCTTATATGACATTGGACGTATGTTTGGTTATGCCGAAAAACCTGCAGGTGTCCGAAGCAGCTACACCGTTACAAACCGCTTTCATTATTGGGTAGATGATCCCGCATCACCCGATTATAATAAATGGATTTATTATCGCGGCAATCCGTCTGCACGCTGGAAATCGTTTGAACGCTTAAATCATGAGTTGTACAAACATGCGATTGTCATTCGTTACAACGAAAATCCAATTGTTAAACATGCAGGCAGTGCCATTTTTATTCACCGCTGGCGGACAGGATCAACGCCAACAGCCGGCTGCCTGGCGCTAAGCGAATCCCACCTGGTTGTCTTAATGAAGTGGCTGGACCCGTCTAAAGCCCCGAAAATTGTTATTGGCACGCCTGATTCAATTCGGTCTGACCTGGTTCAGTCTTCCCTTCGTTAAACAAGGGAATGATTCATCTGACGAATCAGCAGGTCAATATATAAAAGTGTTTTACTGCTCATATCTTTGCTGTTAAATCCGGTAATTTCAGTGATTCGTTTTAAACGGTAGGCAAGTGTATTGGGATGAACATGCATCATACGTGCTGCCTCATTTATATTGCCGTCCTGAGCCAAAAACATATAAAGAGAGTCCAGCATATTGGCATTGTGTGTCTTGTCGTACGCTTCAAGCGCTTCGACCACAGCATTTTTCTGGCCGAGGCGGATCGAACGAAACTGCTCAATCGATTGAAAAATACCAAGCTGGTCAAAGCAATGGGGCAACGTAATCGTTGAAAAGATTTGTTTTATTTTTAACACCCTAAGCGCTTCTTGATAGCTGTTTTGTACCTGAAGCGGATTTTCAACAGCCGCGCCGGCTGCCCCGGACGGCAAAAGGCCGAGTCTTTCTGCCGATTTGGCTGTAAAATCATCAATGTATGTGCTAATTGTTTTTACATCTACTTGTTCTTTAAAACGGCTCAGTAAAACGAGTTGTTCTCCGTCATATGTTCTAGCTATACAAGTCAGCTGTTGAAGAGTTTCAGTCAAGTAGTCGATTTGCCGCTCTAAAGTCCGGTCAATCGACCGGCCAAAATCGAAAATAATAACCAGTAAGCTGCCCGTCAGAGAAAGTCCGTATGATTTATTTGCCTGCTCCATTTCATTTCGAGAAGCAAAATGGCCAGTTAGTAGCTTCCAGAAAAATTCTTGATGGCTTTCTTCCGCCGCACGCTTTCTTTTTTCATGCTGCAAAAGCTGGTTTCTCACTGCATTTGCAGCTTCTTTTAAAATGACTTTTTGTTCATCTGAAAAATGAGCGCCAGACTGAGCCCAAATAAAGCCGATTACTTTATCCTGTTTTCGCACAGAAATAGCAACACGCTCACCGAGAGAAACCTGCCCTATGGCCGGAATCACAACAGGCTCCTCTGTTTCAAAAAGAGTAGGAATCGCTCCGCTTTTCCACAAGCTGTTAATAACATGCTCCGGTACCCTTCGACGCATAATGGTTGCAATCCGGACCGGATCAATTTCTCCTTCGTGGCGGCTGTAAGCAATAATTTGATGATTGGCGTCTTCAATCGTAATAGGACAAAGAAGCGCCTCGCTGATCCGGTCGGCCAGCATTTCAATGGATTCATACTCGTGGGCAAAATAATGTGATTTATCGTTTGACATATCGTTCCTCCGGTGCAATAGACTATATTTATTATAATCGCCGCCTGTTTAATTGTAAAAAAAACCGGAAAAAGCAGTCTCTTTGCCCGGTGTATGTTTCAATATAGGTGATTAGGATATAACAAGCTTTATTTAATAACGTATGAAAAATTTTTCGTAAAATGAGAAAATATTAGACTACAGTAATTTGGCTGGCAAGAATAAAGCACCAAAAACCCGGTTAATTCCTTTTTACAGTTAGCTTCTGCATATTTTTATCCCAGTTTATAAATACTACTGTCAATCTATAATGGAGAAAAATAGTTGTAAGAATGTATATTCCAATTTAGAAGATGGATGCTGTTCAAAAAATAATATAAGGAGCGCAGGCTGCTCCTACCCGAACAAGAAGAAATGTATGCTAATTCCAAACAGAAGGAGAAAAGAAGCGCCTTTTCTTTACAAGAAAAGAAGACCCTGGAAGAGATGGAAAGGATCTTTATGATAGGTTATCTTTTTTACTGTCTATATAAAGCGTATGATCTGGTTGAACTTCAGCATATAAGACGTCTGAAATTGTTTCGATTCCCGCTTGCGATAATTGTTTATTCAGCCATTCTGTACTAAGGTTGAGTTTTTCCAAATTATTTGTATTAATTACCCCATCAGATACAACTTCCGTTATTGTAGGCAAAAGTTGCTTTTGTGGATTTATAACACTCATATCACCTTTTGTGACGGATTGTTTATTATCTTTCTTCATAACAGAAAGCTTACCTGTAGTTTCGAAAATGGCATACTCCACTTCAGTGATTGAAAAAATGTCTTTTTGTCTCAGCAATGCCGTTAGAGCATCTATATCCAGCTGAACTTTACGCAGGGGCTTTTCCATTATCTTGCCGTTTTGGACGATAATAAGAGGCTCTCCGTCAATGAGTTTTCGCGCTTTCCTCGATTTCATAATGATTCGTCCCGATAGGGTTGTCAATACGCTCCATCCAATTAGTGAGATAATACCATTTAAAATGCTTAAATCCTTATTGAAAGCAAGGTTCCCCGCTACAGAACCGATTGCAATAGCAGAAGCAAAGTTGAAGAACGTTATTTCCGAAATTTCTTTTCTTTCCATAATCCGCATTAAAATTGATAAAGTCAGAAAGGACAAAAATGTTCTGATGATTGTTTCTGTAACACCCAATTATTTATCCCCTTTTTTATAATATTGTCTCCTTAAGTGGAAGAAATATTTACTTGAAAGACTGTCGCTCCCTCATTCTGTTGAAATTTCTTGAACGTTTGAGAGCAACTCGTTAAAAGCCTTCTTGCAGTTTTTTAAAGGGTCAATAACCATGAATGTGAACAGCATTTTTGCCAATACATCGCCTTCTACGTTAAGCTCTGCCAATTTACTAACTTGAAAATGCTCCGTGGGAAGTCTGTCCGTTCGGTTCGTTAGATAAATGCATGATCTATTTTGTTCATTTTCTGATGGATGAAGCCGTTCGGTTACATGTATGATGATGTTTTTTATACATGATCTCAACGTCGACACCTGCCCTGTCCAGCAAGCGTCATACTGAACAAGATTAAAAATGAATCAAACGCCCACCTGATCAGCAGCTTTACGCTTCTTTCTCGTCTTTATATAAATTTTTTATATTTATGACACACATTAAAACAAATGTGTTATACTATTTATGCAAAAGCTTTGATTTAGCGTCCGCCTGGAAAGCGGACGTCTTTTTTTTTTTTGAGTTTCTTCTGTTTTATATGGATTTACATAGGCCGCAAAATCCATCCGATTCTATAAAGAACTCGTCCATACTTAGTTTTATCTGATCCTGGCGACAACCTGCTCTTTAAGCACGAGAATTAGGTGTAGGAAATGAGCAAGCTCCCGGATGCGGTGAAGGACGACATACAATAAACACGCGAAGGCAAATAAAAGAAACCACTGAATGAAAAATAAATTCAGCGGTTTTTATGGTTTACTGCATACTGGTTCATCTCGAACCATCCTCAATGCTTAAGCTTTAGGGATATATAAATCTGATTTAATTTCCTCAAACATTAGACAAATATGATTGAACGGACTCGGGTAATAGCTGAAAGAATAATCCTTCATATTTAATATCAAGTAAACCAGCAATAATCAAAAATATAACAATGAAAATGAAAACAAATTTCCTGTTCTTTTTTAACCTCAACTTCAAAGAGTTCCCCTCCACTGAAAAATACTCCAATAGCTCGCCTGTTAGTTATGTAAAGTTTTATCCTTCAGCCTCCCTATAACAAAGGAAAAAACCTCATTTATTTCTGATCTACTTCAGTCTGTTGAATACGAAACACCCTGTCAATTCTCCCATGTGCCTTTTCACTATGTCAACATTTGTTCGGATAATAGAGATTACCCGGCGATGTTAAAGATCAGTATGCAGGAGCCGAACAGCTATTTTTCTTTTAAGCAAAGAAAAATATAACTTATACTTTAAAAGAAAGGTTCTGCAAGATCAGAACAATGATTAAACAGCTTATGTTGCAAAGGGTGAATTGAATATGTCCAGAAATTCCTTATTCAGATGGGTCTTCACTGTAATCGTTATTTTCCTTATTTTCATAGCTTACTCGGCGTTTAGTATATGGGGTCTTTCGGCGGCAAAATTCAACTGGTTAAGACCGATGTGGCTGTGGTACTTGGTGCCGCTGCTTGGGATGATGAGCCGTCTCCTGTTTTACGGGAAAGGATAAATCATGCTATTTGGCTTTATGAGAATAAATATACGGAAAAACTATTGTTTACTGGCGGCAAAGGAAAGAGCGATAAATTTGCGGAGTCAGAGGTTGCGAGGGATTATGCCATTCAAAAGAATGTTCGTTCGGAAGATATTTTAATTGAGACTAAATCAAAAATCACTGAAGAAAACCTTACATATGCCTATGACATCGCAATGGAGAAAAATCTTAAAACAGTTGCAATCGTAAGCGATCCATTGCATATGAAAAGAGCCATGTTAATGGCAAAAAAAACTGGAATGGACGCATATCCATCACCCACACAAAGTTCCGTATATAAAACATTGGACAGTAAAATTCCGTTCTTCTTTCGAGAATTGTTTTTTTATATCGGTTATATGTTGAGTCTGCCATTCAGATAATGTGAAAAGGAGGAAAAGGACAGGCTCAAGGATGGAATCTGTTCAGTTCATCAAAAAAGGTCTGGTGTTTAAATCAACTGTACCGGTTTACCACATTATTAATTGGTGTCCCATTTGTTTATGAACATCGATGATGGGCTATTCAATACTGAATTATATTCTTTTATCAGGTGGTTTAACACACGTTTTACCATTTAGTCGGCAAAATGGTCTTTTCCTTTAAAAAACAGGCTGTTAAAAAAAGAAAACCCCTGATTACCAGGGTTTTCTTTTTTCTACCAGGTGCCCGGCGAGATACCTGTTTCTTTGCCCGGAACCTGGTGAAACACATGACTATTTGTGAATAAAGGAGAACGCAAACCAGGCTGGAAATCGAAGAGGGTCAAAATTATTGAGAGGACTTAATACTTTCTTGAACCGCATTTCGGGCAAATATATACATCTTCCGCATCAAAAATGGAACCACATTTTGTTTGCTCAAGTACAATCATAGCACTGCGAAGTTCTGCTCTTTGTCCTTCCCATCCGCATTCACACTTCACATTGTTCGTTGAGCCAAATTTGTATAATCCATAATTCATACTGATTCACCCCTTAATCAAAGTATTCAGATAATATCTGTATGTTCATTTTACTGAGATAATGATTAATTTTCAATAGCGTAATAATTAATTTTTTGTAAATCTTAGCAATTACTTTTTTTAAATAAAAAACTCCGAATCAACGTTCGGAGTGTTTTACCCTTCTGATAAGATTTTTATGTCTTCCACAATTTCATCATACGGCACATCTTCCCCATCCTGCTTGTTTCCCGGATAGCTTTTTACCACTGTTCCATTTTGATCGACCAGGTAAAAACTCGTTCCGTGGATAAATTGGTCGGACTCGGGATCAGGCATAGCAATAGCTTGGAAACTATCCTGGGCAAATGCACTTATTTCTTTTTCTGTATAACCAGTTAAGAGATTCCAATTAGATTCATCCACATCATAATGAGAAATGTACTCTTTTAGTGCGCCTGGTGTATCCCGGGTCGGATCAATACTGAATGAGACAATTTCATAGTTTTGAATCTTTTCTTCGTTCAGCCGATCCTGAACCTCACTCATATTCCGTGTCATAGGCGGGCAAACGGTCGTGCAGTTTGTGAAAATAAAATTGGCCAGCCATACCTTTCCTTTCAAATCGGCCAAGCCGACTTTTTCACCATTCTGGTTTGTATGGGAAAAGTCCTGGACTTCTACATCCATATCGCCTTTGAACTCGCTGTTTCCGCAGGCAGACAACAAAAATACAGTGGCTGCCATAATAAAAATGGACTGAACTACTTTCACATAACTCCCTCCAAACGCCTTTTATCCTTTTATGGTAGGGGAAACCTTTTGAATTCTCAATGCGCTTCTAACAGTAATCTTGAATACTTTATGAACGTTTGGTCAGTTTTCACTCGTAAAAACAAATTTCGCCTTGCTTCCCGTATTAGACTGACCGACTTCAAGGCGGGCATCAATCCGTTCCTTCAGCTCCGGCACGTGAGAAATAATGCCGACAAGACGGCCGTCCGCCTGGATATCCATTAACGTTTCGATGGCCTGATCCAGTGATTCTGGATCCAGTGTACCAAACCCTTCGTCCACAAACATCGTTTCAAGTGATACGCCGCCGGCATAATTTTGCACAATTTCTGCCAGTCCAAGAGCAAGCGCAAGTGCCGCTTTAAAGCTTTCTCCTCCCGACAGGGTTTTTACATGACGGCTGGCGCCTGTATACTGGTCAAACACAAGAAGGTCTAAGCCGCTTTGTGCATTACCTTTTGAACGCTCGGTTAAACGTTCCAGCAAAAAGCGTCCATTTGTCATTGCCGTTAATCTTGTATTGGCTGCGGCGAGAATTTCCTCCAGAAACGATGCGAGCACATATCGTTCAAAGGTGACTTTCAAGTCGTTCCTGCCATGTGTAACTTCAAACAGGTGGCCAGAAAGGCGATATGCTTCTTCTGCCTGTGCCATTCGTTCCGCTGCACTTTCAACCGATTGGCGAATGCGTCGTGAGTCTTTGGCGCAGGCAGCGATAGAAGAGGCTTCACTGGTCCATGCGGCCGCTTCCTCATTTAACGCTTGAATTTCTGCTTCTAATTTGTCAATCTCTACTCGCTCATATCCTTCCAGTGCGGCTGTCAGCTCATGAATAAGACGAAAAAGATCATGCTCTTTCTGATCATATTGCTGGACAGCTTCTTTCATTTTCGCAAGCGAATCCAGCCACCCTTTCGCTTCGACATATTGCTCTGTTAACAGAAAGCCGGCCTGCTGACGTTTTGTTTGAAACGTTTCATGTGCTTCATGATAGCCTGTTTCTGTCTCCTGCAGTGTTTGATGACGTTCCTCCAAAACAGATGCGGCGGCCTCGAGAGCCGTATAGTTTTTTTGGGCATCCTTTGCTGCCTGCTCATACCGCTGCTCCAGAATGGCCAGCGTTTGCTCCGTGTGTTCCAGCTCTCTGGAGAATCTGTCACTATTACGCATATGCTCGGGCACTGCCTGCTCAAGCTGCTGCAGCGTACTTTGCGCTTGAATAAACGCAGCGTGGTCATCCATTTCCTGCCGCCGGGTTTGTTCTAGTTGAGATTCCAGCTGTTTCCTTTGCTTGCATACATCACGGTGCCGCTGTTCTAGCTCTTCTTTTTGTACAAGCTTCTGCTCTGTCTGGCGGCGGTTTTTTTCCGCTTCTACTAAACGCTTTTTCGCTTCTTCCACTCCAAAATCAAAAGAAAGCTTCTCCTTCAACTTTGTCACTGTTTCTTTTACATGCTCCCGGGCAAAACGGGATTCTATCCATTTTTGTTCTGCCAGACGGCTTTTTTGCTGAAAGCGATTTGCTTGTTTTTCTGCTTCCTCAAGTGCTTGTTCCGTTAAAGCCGCTTCTCCCCCTTTAGCCGGGGCAGGATGATGAAGAGAGCCGCAGACCGAGCAGGCTTCTCCATCCTTTAATTGACGGGCGAGCATGACCGCCTGGCTTTTGTGCCATTTTTCTCTTGTACGACTCAGCTGTTCGGCTGCCTCAGCGGCTGCTTCGGCTGTTTGTTGAAATTGATCGCGGGCTGCTTTTTCCTCCTTTTCAAATTTATCCAAGCTAGATTGAGCAGCAGACAGCTCTCCAAATTGTTCCACTAGTGCAGTGAGTTTTTCAATTTCATAGCCGGCTTTTAAATAGATTTCCTTTAAAGAGCCAAAAGCATGAAGGGATTCCTCTATCCCCTTTTCAGTTTCAGATAAGTCATGAATGCGCTGCGTCAGCCGGCGGCTGGCCTGCTTTGTTGCTTCAAGCCTTTCTTTGGTTTGCTCTGCGTCGCCTGTTGCCCCTTGATACGCATACACCGCTTCCTTCATAGCCTGAAGCTGCTTGACCTTTCCTTCCCACTCCTCACGTTCAGGGCGGCGGTTTTCTTCCCGTTCCAAGTGTTCAGCTGATTCTTTATACAGCCTGCGTGCGTTCTGCACTGCCGCCTCAGCTTCACTTTTTCGTTTTTGGGCAGTCAATGCAGCCTGATACGCCCGCTTTTCCATCATTTCATAGGATTGAAGATTTGCTGCCCGTTCTGCTCCTTCTATTTTCAGTCGGCATTGATGGATGCTGTCTCGTTTTTCATCCAGTTCCTGCTTTTCAACATGTGCTCGTTCTAAACGGTCAAATTGGGTGTTCCGTGCCAGACCCCGCTCCCGTTCTCCCAGTAAAAAATCACGGCGGATACCCGCACTCTGGATTTTTTCCTGCAGAGCAGCAATTTGCTTGTCCATTTCCGCAAGATCCACTTCAAGCTGTTGGAAAACAGCCGCCTTTTGAAGCGGTTCTTCTTCAAGCAGTTTCTCCATGCTGCTTGAGTAGGCGGGCAGGCTTTTCAAAAGGGCCATTTGCTGATCCGCAGCCCGCCCTGCTTCTTTTTTCAGTACATCAGACTTCTCTTTTAAAATCTCTTCAACCCGTTTATAAAAAGAAGTTTGAAACAGCTTTTGGAGAATTTTCTCTTTTTCCTGGCTGCCGGCCATTAAAAGCTTTTGAAATTCTCCCTGGGGAATCATTAAAATTTGCCGGAACTGATTGGCTTCCAGACCAATGAGCTCATTCATTTTTTCATCTGTATCCCGTACATTTGCTGCCAGCAGCTCTTCGGTCCCATCCGATTTTTTTTCATACAGCTCCGCCGTTGCGGCTGCCGTTGTCGTACCGCCGCCACGTGCTTTTGGCTTTTCCTGCTGCGGAGTACGCCGGATAAAAAATGTCCGCCCCTTTAATTCAAATAAAAGTGAGACTTCGGTCAGCTGTTTCGGATCGGCCAATTGGCTCCGCATCTCAGAGGCGCTTCGATGATCCCCGCTTGGCTTTCCGTACATAGCAAAGCTGATTGCATCAAATATCGTTGTTTTTCCAGATCCCGTTTTGCCGGAGATCACAAACATTTTTCGGCTTTCAAGTGCCGAAAAATCAATCACCTGCCGGCCTGCATACGGACCAAAAGCGGTTATCGTGAGTGTAACAGGCTTCATTCTTCCTTCTCCTCCTGTTTAGCTTCTTGCAATATAGAAGTCATGTATTCTCGTTTTTCATTTGAAAAAGCAAACCCGGTCATCGCTTCATAAAATTCTCCAAACAGATCAAGCTCATTTTGTTTTTCTTTTACTAAAGGTGCCGATTCAAAGGAAGCAGGAGCAGAAGTCGATTTTTCAAGATGAAGAATGTAAGGAAATTTTTGTTTTAACTTGGCCATCGGATCAATGAGCGCTCCTTCGTCCTTTAACAGCACTTTTATATAATCTTCAGACCCTTTAGCTTCCATTAATTCATCAAAAAAACCAGTTACAATTTTCATATCCCGTTTAGGCATCAGCTCTTTTTTTGTTACAGTCAGCCTCTTTTTATCATCAATTTCTACAATCGATACACTTTTTGTGTGAGCTGCCTCTGAAAATGAATATTTAAGCAGTGAACCGGCGTATTGAACTGTTGGATGATGAATAGCTGCCGGATTATGCAGATGCCCGAGCGCCGTATACTCAAAAGGAGCAAACAGCTCAGCGCCGACATTTCCCGTTCCCCCAACTGATAAAATCCGCTCCGAGTCACTGGTTTCGCCACCCGTTACAAATGCATGGCCGACTGCTATATGAACGGCATCTTTATCCATACGTTCACTTAAGCGGCCCGTAAGCACCTTCATGGCGTCATGATGCGTACGTATGGAATCGTCTTCAAACAAATACCGGACAACTCCAGGCTCTGTATAAGGAAGGCAGTGAAAATGAACACCTTCAATAACCGGGCAAAACATGTTTTTCTCCATTTTCCCGGCCAGATAAAAACGATTTTGCCGGAACCAGGTTGAGCCAAACGCCAGCCGGTCTGCACTATCATGATTTCCAGAGATGGCTACGATGGGCACATTCATTTCCACATTAATGGCGAAAAGCGTTTCATTTAGCAAATTAACGGCAGAAGCCGGCGGCACCGACCGGTCATACAGGTCCCCTGCTATTACAAGTGCATCCGGCTGTTCCTGCTCAATCAGGCGAATGAGCCCTTGAAGCATAAAACGCTGGTCCTCGATCATCGATGCCCCGTGTACCATTTTGCCGAGATGCCAGTCAGCCGTATGAATAAATTTCATTTCGATTTCCTCCTATACGTATGTATGTTCCGATCATAGCAGATGATCGGGAACTTGAAAAGAATGAACAAGCCATGTTTTGTTTGATATAATAAAGCTGGAGAAAATCATATAACGGGGGTTAGGGGATGCTTGAAGGCTGGTTTTCTTACTTTATTGTTGCCTGGACAGTGATTCTTACCGGCTTGTTTGCCATAGGCGGTTTTTTTATGTTTCGTAAATTCCTGAAAAAAATGCCGAAGCAAGACGGACGGTCTGACATGGACTGGGAAGAGTATTATGTAAATAAAACACGGAAGCTATGGGGATCTGAAGAAAAAAATATGCTTGAAGAATTGGTTTCTCCTGTTCCGGATTTGTTTCGTGATGTGGCTCGTCATAAAATTGCCGGCAAAATTGGGGAGCTGGCTCTGAAAGAAAAAGCCCGGCACGTTTCACCTGACTTAATTATCCGCGGCTACATTATGGCTACACCGAAAAGAGATCATAAATTTTTACGAAAAAAGCTTGATGAAATGGACATTGACATTTCACCCTACCAGCATTTATTTAAATAAAAAACAGCCTTTTGCTTAAAAGGCTGTTTTTTCCGTTATGGGCATCGGCTGACTGGGCAGCTGCTGCTTCAAAGTATGATATTTTTTATACATAACAAGCCGCCACGGTAAAATCATCGCAAATGCCAGAATAAAAAACATGCCGCCAAGCTGACCTACATCAATAGATGCAGACAACACAAGCTTTCCTATAATACGAATCACAAGAAGTGTCATTAAAATAACCGGAAATGCTTTCGAACGTTTTAAATAAATGTCCTGTCCGCGTATTTCAAAATTTGATGTTTTCATGAGCAGAAGAGAAAAAACACATCCTACAGCGGCTGCTTCAAGCAGCTCAAGAGGGGTTACTCGAAACATTGGAAATAAAAACATTAGGGCGCCTGTGCTCATAAAAAGCGGAGGCAAAATGATTTTCCGGGCCGAAGTCGGTTTTTTAGCGGCTTTCATCCGGATAAACAAAGCACCCAGTCCCATCACGACAGCTGCTACAGATGATGCTGCAACCATCCAATCCATATTGATCATCCCTTTAATACAAATTAAAAACCAGTGAATCCACCGAATAGCGGTGTAAGGATCATTATGATCTTTGTCATCCAATCAAAAAACAGGATAATACCCATTCCTATCATAACATAACCACCGATTTTTACAATCTTTGCACTGTGTAAACGGATCCATTTCGTTCGCCCAATAAAAAAGGAAAGCACAAAAAAGGGAATCGCAAAACCAAGTACATAAGACATCATATAAAGCATCGCAGAGTCCGGGTTTGTTCCCGCCATGTAAATAACAGCCAGCAAAATAGGACCCGTACAGGGTGTCCAGCCAGCTCCAAAAGCAAGACCGATAAGCGCGGATCCTGCATATCCAACAGGGCGGCTTTTAAAGGTAACCTTTTTTTCCGACATCATAAATGCCGGCTGCAGTATACCGGTCACAACCAGTCCAAAGAAAATAATAAAAATAGCGCCCAACTGACGAATAAGGTCATCCCATTCCTTTAAAAACTGGCCAATAAAAGAAGAACCAAATCCAATTAAAACAAAAACAAGAGAAAAGCCCAGCAAAAAAAAGAGCGTGTGCAGCATACTTCTTCTTTGCAGCATGGCATTATCATTTTTCAGCTCATTCACACTCATACCTGTAATATAAGATAAAAAGGCAGGATACAGCGGCAGGCAGCACGGTGAGATGAAGCTTAAAAATCCTGCGCCAAATGCTAAAAATATGTTTAGCTCACTCATGAATCGATCATCCTTTCCTTTTTATTGTAACAGAAACGACATGAAACGGAGCACCCACGTTAAAATGATCAGAAAAAAATAAAAACGGTAAATTTTTTTGAAAATAAGTAAATGATTGGGTATACTAGGAAGTGTAAAACTTTATATACCAATGGAAAGGGTTGTCCGCCGTGAACAAAGAGATACTGCTCGACGCCATTGAAGCGAAGCGGACTGAACTACTAAATGTGGCTTTTGAAAACGGACTAACCTCTCCTCTTGCGATCGAATACAGCCAGGAATTAGACCGTCTCTTAAATTTATACGATGAACTGCTTATTCAACATGCTAAAAGAGCGCACGCAAAATAAAAAAACCGTCCGAATGGACCGTTTTTTTATTTTTTCTTATAAACACCAATTAAGCCGTTATCGATAAACATTTCATCAAATTCAGCCACTACTTTGTCTCCAGGAACAATTTCGCTTCCAAATACATTTTCGTCTGTAAAAAGAATGTCTCCTACATTAGCACTTGTGCCCTCGAAATTCATTTCTCCGTGCTTATACCATACACGCTTAACTGTATAAACTACTTTTTCCGGTTTTACATATTCAGCGATATTAAAACCGCCGTCTTCCCAGTATGTCCGAATACGGTCTCCGACTTTCAACTCAATTTCAACGTCTGATGGTTTGAAGCGAATCGTTTCTCCGTTACTGGAAGTTGCGCGGTAATAACCTTTTTCAATATTAGGGGATTTAAACGTTACTATATAATGTTTTAATGAAATACCTTCTTTTTCGAGCATTTCGTATGGAGTGCCTGTTAATTCGTCCTCAGAGGCTAGAGCCGGGATGCTTGCACCGAACAGTAGGAATGGAAGAACAAATAAAGACAATAACCTTTTTTTCATTTCGCATCTCCTCCTTTTCTCTCATACCTTTATATACCCCATCCCCTTTTGACTTAAGCCTTTTCACAGAAATTTTTACGGGTTTTCTAGATTATTTATCCCGCTGTCTTTATTATATTCACCTATTTTAGGAAATATGTTCCGGAACAAAAATACCTTTTGGAGAATATTCGATAGAGTTCAATCAAATTGTAGCTGTTGTCATCATAATCGATGTTGTGACCAGGTAACGAAGAATTTGAAGTAGGCAGGGAGTAATCCTGTCCGGTTACAATTATTTAATCCGTCGTTTGTATGCTATGATTGAATGAATCAAGTACAAAAAAATACCAGGAGGACAATTGCGATGTTAAAAGAACAAATGGAAACATACCTATCAAAAGCTTTAAGTGAGAATAGGGCTGAATTGTTTAAAGAGGAAAAGGAATATGCAGAAAGACATCATCTGACAAATGATTTTACTATTATAGAAAAAGAAAATAGCACCCGATTTACTGATGCTTACATAGAGCGCAGTAATAAAGAAACCGAAGAGTTGATTTCAGAAGAATCAGCTACGTTTTTATCACAGCCCCTTGAATACCTAAAAATCAATCGAAACGAATTCCTTTATATCGAATCAACCTGGTTTGAATTAATCGGCGTTGAAACACTTTCATTGGAAGTCGATGATGTGTTTGGAGCCTATAATGCCCTGTTCGGTTTGAAATTCCAGAAGAAAATGGGAAATGCATTAAAGGCTTACTTAAACCATGAACTCCAGGGAGGAACTGGAACATACAGTTTAATGTTCAATCAGGGAGATGGAGTGTGGGATATTAATTTTCCTTGAATAGTGTAGAAGGATTTAAGGAAGATATGTCTTTAGGTGATGCTTTAAACCTTATCTATCATTTTCTGTTTATTCTTGTTGAAGCAATCGAAGAAGGTCAACATAATTGAATGCAATATTTTGGATAAAGCAACCTATTCAACTTTTTGGCAGAAATAAAAAATCGAATGATCAAGGTTGAACTGATCCCCGAATAGGTCCACTTTTTTTCAAATGTTCATTATTCAAGGGTCAGTTCAATTAATATTAATCGATTTTTTTCAAAGCGACAGTTTTCTTATTCGCACATCTCTTTTACATAGACAACCGCTTTGCGATTTCAGCCCTTGGCAAGCAGCAATGCTTTCTGAGCTGCATATTTCTCGGATGCCGCTTGTTTTTGCAGGTCAAACTCGGCTTTAAAAACAGCTGTTACAGGTTCATTCAGATCAAGAGCAGCGGCCCGCTCCAGCCAGATGAGGCTGTTAAAGAAAGTATCGAATGACACATCGTCTACGTCATGCTTCTTCATATACGCAATAATACATTTCATTAATTGCTTTTTTCCGCTGGCTTTCAGTGTGCCCTCGTGCAGAAACCGTTCTTCAGGGGTTTTGTTTGATTTGTACGTCGCATGAACATCCAGCTTTCCATGAAGATAGCGAAACACCTTTAAGGTATTCATCGAATCATCGAAGCTGTTGTGTGCCTGCCCGTCTGCTTCGATTTGGAATATCTCCATGGTTTTGGTCAGGCTGGGAGTGTTCCCTTTAAAGGTATCGTACAGGCCAAACTGAAGAATCGGTAATATGTCAATATAGCTGGACAGGTCCAGGGAAGAAAGGCTGTACCGTTCACATTCCTTTTTCAGAAACCGAAAGTCTTCTTTTCCCCACGCCACAAAACATGATTCTTCCGTGCCAAGAAACGTCTTAAACTTCTGTAACACCTGCGGAAAACGCGGCGCGGAAGACACATCCTGCTGCGTAATGCCTGTTAATTTTTTTGTAAATGATGTTAACCGTTCTACCGGCTTCACCCGGGATGAAAAAACATCGATCACGTCCAGTGTAGCGGACGACACTTTCAAAGCCGAGATTTCGATAATTTCTTCCAGGTGGTGCGGATTCCATTTTGATGCGTTCCATTCAATATCAAGTACGATGTAATTCACAGTATCCTGCCTTTCTCATTGTCTGTTTCTCATTATACAGCCATTCGAAAAAAGAAACAGAGAAAAATGCATTTTTCTGTCTTTTCGCAAGAAAGATGTTTGTTCTTACCTGTTTCTGTTTTAGATGATTTGTAATTTTTTATATTTTTGAATTTTTCACATACTACAAAAAGAAACGCGTACCCCTACCAGTCGCTCTACACCACGTTTAGTTTTTAGAAATAAAAGCACCTGTTTATATTCCTGCCTTTTGTTCCTATTGTCCTGGTTAAATATTCCTTTTCGGCGCAATGGAAATCATATTTATTAAACATATCATCACAGCACAAAAAAACCGCCCTGATGGACGGCCCCTTGAATTTTAATGACGATCTAATTGTTTGTTGTATTTCTCAATTTCTTCAATTAAATGCTTAAACTTCTCTTCATCATTTTGCGATGAAGATGATTGATAGCCTACTGGATCATAGTATAAGGTGATTGTACTATAACCAAGTTTATTGGTTACACCAAGTGTTACATCGTATCCATCTAAGCTCCATCTACTTGAAAAGTCCACATAATCGTCATTCTGCGTGTGATTATAATAATAATTTCCACCGAATTCTTTTATTCCTTGTGCTTGCAGCTTCATATAGTAGCTGCGTAATTGACTGATGGTGTGATAATTTCTCTTTGGATTGAAATCATACCAAACATTCACTAAACTCTTGTAATCAAACTTATAAACAAGATGAGAAGTCATATTATACTTGGACTTTTTGGGATCGTATGTCAGATAAGAAGTTATTAACGGATCATAATAGTCATAATACAACCCTCTCGTTTCTCTATTTTTTACTTGCTGATATGTCATTCCAAATGTAATGTCTTTCATTAACACAGGAGTCGTTTTAGTTGGAGCTGGTTTAGCGCTACTTCCTTGTCCACTTAAGCCGCTTGTTGCTACATAACCGGCTTTACCATTGTATTTAATTTTCGACCAGCCACCCGGTTCAGTATTGTAAACAAAGACACCTGCTCCCTTTTTCAGTGAACCTACTGTCTTCGCCCTGGGACTTGGCTTTTCACGGACATCCAGCTTTGTGACGTTAACAGTGAAATGTTTGTTTACCACCGCTGCTTCTGCTTGATTACCAAATGACAGAACTGATAAAACTAAAATGAAAGCTAAGAAACTTGATGCGATTTTTTTCAAACTAAAGCCCCCTTTTCTGTCTATTTACTTTCGACGCGCGCAAGGAAACACCTTCTAGTTTACCTAAATTTATACATTTATTCCTCATTGAACTCCTCATATACCTTTTTCGGTACTTTAGGTAATTCGACTTTCTTCATTCTATTTGTCTTTAGGTAATTTTCTTCAATAAACCAATTGAAAAGGGAATACTCACCTTCGTCATTGACTCAACTGACTGTAGCTGTAGACCTCCCTGTTGCTTATATCGTATATATGCTCGCAAGTCGTCTGTATGGATATTTTCAGCTTTTGAACACTACGTTTCGTTTTAAGATATAAAAGCAGTTGTTTATACTCCTGACGCTTATTTATCGTGGTTTCACTCGTGTATCCTTTAGCGACACAGTGAAAGTCGTACTTCTTTAAATCATCCTCTAAAAACACAAAAAGCCACCTCCTCCTGTTTGTTTTCAACAGAAAAAGGTGACTATCTTAGTTCACATGAAAAATCAATTTAAAAATGCAAAATGATCGTAGCACATTATAAAAAAGTCGACTAGTAAGCGGTAGAGTATGATTGAGTGTTGTGATCGTAGGTGAATATAATGCTAAGAGCATACAAAAAAAGAGGAATCTTCTTGAAAGATCCCTCTTCTTTCCCGTAGATTACTGTGATTATATTACAACCTCTTTCCTGCTTCTTGTGAATATTGATTGTTTCACCGTGTGAGACCGAAACAAACGCTGCTCCACAATATGACACTTGTTCCACTAACACTTCAATGCGTCGAGGTGAAATCCTATCCACAGTTGAATTTAATCAAAAAAACAGCATAAAGCTGCTCTATTATTCGGTAACATCGATACGTACTGCAAGTTTAACGCTCTTGCCATTCTCATTCCCAAATGTGTGAACGATGCGATACGATCCTGTTGTAACAGGCAGATTCAATGTCGAGAAATGTGCATACTCTGTTACTGTTTTATTTGCGTCAAGGCTATTCATAACGGCAGGAGGGGCGATTTCTGGATCTTGGTCAAGTGTAACCCAATCAGTTTCTACTTTCTTTTGAATTGTAAATACAGGAGCGTAGTTGTACGATACATTACTCTTATTCTCGATAGTTAGTTTGACATCTTTAATCTCATTAAGTTTATAAGATGTCTTTTCCGCCTTTATAGACACGCCATCTCGTTCTGATAATATAACGTCCCTTTCTGCTAAGATCTTTCTAACCTCTTTTGCAATGATGTCATTTGCTTTTGGAGTCATGTGGATACCTGTTAGATCATCAAGGAATCCACTCTTAATTAGCACTGGATCAGTTCCGCCTCCAGCTCTTTTAAATAAGACATTATAAGTATCAACAAGTGGAAGAGATCTTTCCTTGGCTAATTTACGGATAATATCGTTATAGCTGTTAATCCAGGCACGTAAGCCGCCCAGCTTCGTATATGAAGAAGCAACATCTCTTCCTTTGCTCAACTCCGAAGCATAGTAAGTCTTTTCTATAACTGCTGGATTAGTCATTAAAACTACTTCAATATCTCTTTCTCTAAGCTGGTTAATCATATAAGTAAGGTTCTTTCTAAAGTCCTCTTTGCTTACCTGAGGCTCACCATTAGGCTTCAGCAAAGCATCATTCATCCCAAACATGATTGTGACTGAATGGGGTTTTACATCAAGAACTTCTGCCTTAAAGCGATCCAACCCTTGCTTCGTAGTGTTTCCGCTAAATCCTGCGTTATATTCGTCCTCTTTTAATCCAGCTCCATATACAGCCGCTACTTGATCTGCCCACTGCTCATCAAGATATTCTGGGTACTGCAAGCCATAGTAAGAGCCAGATGTATTACTGTCTCCAAACGCAACAAATCCAGACTTTGCTTCCGCTCTCAATCGTTGCTCATGCTTATAGATTCTATGAATTAACATGGCGACTTGACCACGAGTAATGCTGTTGTTTGTACCAAACTTAGTGTTATTGATACCTTTGATAATTCCTGCTTTATTTAATACACGAACAGCCTCTTCATAACGAGACGATAGATCTGTGAATGGGGCTGGAATATCCTCAGCCGGATCAAAATAATCCTTGAAGGCATTATATAACATGATAGCCGCCTCCCCACGAGTGATACTATCTTCAGCTCCAAACAGCGTAGCAGTCTTGCCATTAGTAACCCCAATGTATTTAAGTGCCGATACTATGTATTCTGCACGAACCGGGAGATCTCTGAAACCAGATTTCGGAGAATCGCTTGTATAAAGTGGCATATACATCCCAAGCATTACAGCAAAATCTACACGCTTAATTGGATCGTTTACTCCAAATGTCTCACCGTAACCTTTAGCGATTCCACTATCATTAAGATACTGTACAGCATAAGCCAGTTCTGTTTTAGCAGGCACATCCTTAAACTGTGTAACTCCTCGCAAGTCATTTGTTTCTGTTGGTTGTGATGGCTGCGGCATATTTTCCTCTGAAATGACAGCAATACCATCATCCTCTGCAAATACTGGTGAAATAGACGATGCAAATACTGTTCCTGCAATAAGTGTTGTCGCTAAAACATTAAATGGCTTTTTCATTGGTCTTGATCTCCTCTTATGTAATTTCCTAGGTTTCAATTATATCAAATAAACTAAGAAGAACTTTGGTTTCTTAAAAATTTTAGAAACCAGTCGCTTTTGCATCCAAATTGATAAAACAAAAAAGAGATGCTTAATTAAGACACCTCTTTTCTACGCAGATTACCGTGATCACAAATGGTCATATTACCAGGTAGTTTCCTGATTTCTATTAACGGTCATTATTTATCTCTGAAGACAAAACATAATTCATCATGCGGCATTCCGCTATTTCATTATAATTTCTTTTTAGGTCCACCTTCCATTCAATGTGCCAGCCGGTAATTTTCTCTTATCTCTTTGTTCTTCCTATATTCATTAATGGGCTGCTCACATTTGCCTGTTCACCTAATTTATCGTCTGTTAGTGATTGAAGATATGTTTGGGTAACCGTGAGTGAAGAATGTCCTAGTAAGCGTGATAGAGAGTAAATATCACAGCCATTTAACAAGGTATTTAAGGCAAAATAATGTCGATACGTATGAGGCGAAACTCTTTTGCCTTCGATTCCTACACGCTTTCCAGCCAGCTTAACAACTTTATCGAGTGAACTGTGAGCCATTCCTTGTAATTGATAAGACAGGAAATAGGTGTCTTCTTTGAGTATCTTGTTCTTTATATAATCCTTTCTCATTCGCTCGTATTTGATTAAAATCTTTTTTAAAGCAGGACTGATAAAAGCGGTTCGGTCTTTATTCCCCTTTCCATGAATCAAAATTGATGATTCGCCTACATTTTTAAAAGGGAGCGTTCTGATCTCAATTGCCCTAAGCCCGCAGTCTGCCAGCATAGCAATAATAGCCTTATTTCTCGCTTCTTGATAAGAGGAATAATCGAACGCCTGGATCATGCTGAAAACCTCTTCTGCCGTGAATCCTTCCAGCATCTTTTTTGGTACTTTTGGTATCTCCACTTTCCGCATAGGGTTTTCACTCAGATACTCTTCACTAATGCACCAGTTAAAAAAAGCTGTAATCATCTTAGCCATCGTTTCCACACTTTGCGGTTGTAAGCCGGCTTGTTGCTTAAAACGAATGTATGCCCTCAAATCGTCTGTGTGGATGCTGTTCAGTTGTTGTATCCCTCGCTTTTTCTCCAGAAATGCCTTCAGCTGCTTGTACTCCTGACGTTTGTTTATCATTGTTTTTTTCGTATAGCCTTTGGCGATACAATGAAAGTCATACTCTCTAATCGCATCTTCTAAGAACACAAAAAACCGCCTCTTTTGGTGTATCTTTCACCAGAAAAAGGCGGTTATCTTAGTTTTTATGAAAAATCAACCGAGTTTTGCTCGTTTTTGCAAAGAAGGATTAACCTTTTCAACAAAAACATCCAAATGAACAATGGCTGAAGACAGGTTGAAAACCGTCCGAACCCTTGATAAAGAAGCGTTTTACTTCTTCTCCATCTTGTTCATTTGTGCCATCATTTGGTTGATTTTCTTTTGTGATGGTTTCATTCCCATTTGCATCATCATCATACGCAGCATTTGTTCGTTAATCGGTGGATTTTTCTTTAAGTAATCCATCATGTAACGGCGTGCGATGAAAAATCCGAGGGCTACACCGGCAGCAAGCGCCAGGACAGCCGTAAGCACATACCCAAACATAAACGTGTTCCTCCTTCAAGTTATCTATTCAAAGTGTACTAAACCAGCGCTCATTATACAACTAGAGGCTGTAAATTTTTGCAGAACCGTGACAAAAAAAGTCCGGAACCGAGGTTCCGGACGGGCTTTTTATTTATTTTTCCAAAAGAGCTTTTACACGAGCTACAACGTTTTCTACCGTAAAGCCGTATTCTTTCATTACAATGTCTCCAGGGCCTGAAGCACCAAATTGGTCGATCGCCAAAACGTCACCTTCATCACCTGTATATTTGTGCCAGCCAAATGAAGAACCAACTTCAATGCCAAGACGTTTTTTCGCTGATTTTGGAATAACGGATTCCTTGTATGCTGCGTCCTGCTGCTCGAAACGGTCAAATGACGGCATGCTGACAACATTCGCATGAATACCTTCACCTTGAAGCACTTTTTGTGCTTCTACTGCAAGTCCTACTTCAGAGCCTGTTGCCAGAAGAAGAACATCCGGTGTTTTTTCCGCTTTCACAACTGTATAAGCGCCTTTTTGGACCCCTTCATGCGCCTGCTCTTTTGAGCCCGGAAGAACCGGAAGATTTTGGCGAGTCAACACAAGAGCTGTTGGTGTTGATTTGCTTTGAAGCGCCAGTTTCCATGCCGCTGCTGTTTCATTGCCATCCGCCGGACGAATCACAGACAGGTTTGGCATGCCACGGAATGAAGAAAGCTGTTCAACCGGCTCATGCGTTGGGCCATCTTCACCAACAGCAATGCTGTCATGCGTAAAGACATATGTGACCGGAAGGCCCATCAAAGCCGCAAGACGAATAGCCGGACGCAGGTAGTCAGAGAACACAAAGAATGTTCCGCCAAATACTTGAAGACCACCATGCAGTGCCATACCGTTCATGGCAGCACCCATTGCAAATTCACGGACACCAAACCAGATGTTACGGCCCTCATAGCTGTTTGGCATAAAGTCTGTCGTATCTTTGATCATCGTTTTGTTCGAACCAGCTAAATCCGCTGAACCGCCGATAAAAGTTGGAACGGCCTTTGCAATGGCATTTAACGCTTCACCGGATGTATTACGTGTCGCGTTAGATGTGCCTTCTTCGTAAACTGGAAGAGATGCTTCCCAGCCATCCGGCAGTTCACCATTGATTGCCTTTTGAAGCTGTTCAGCAAGCTCGGGATGAGTTTCTTTGTATGAGGCAAATAAATTGTCCCACTCCGCCTGTGCTTTAGCACCGCGATTTACAGCAGCTTCTTCAAAACGGCTGTATACTTCATCCGGTACATGGAAGTCCTGGTCAAAAGTCCATTTGTAGTATTCTTTTGTCAGCTTCATTTCATCTTCGCCAAGCGGGGCGCCGTGAGAAGCAGATTTACCAGATTTATTCGGTGAACCATAGCCGATAATAGTTTTAACTTCAATAATGGTTGGCGCATTATCATTTTGTTTTGCTGATTCGAGTGCATTCAAAACAGCATCCATGTCGTTGCCGTCTTCTACACGCAGATAGTTCCAGCCATAACCTTTAAAGCGTTGTTCCACACTTTCTGTGAACGATTTGTCCAATTCACCATCAAGTGAAATATCGTTTGAATCGTAAAGAACAACAAGACGGTTTAGTTTCAAGTGTGCTGCAAGTGATGCAGCTTCTGAAGCTACCCCTTCCATTAAATCGCCGTCACCGCACAAAGCGTATGTATGGTGGCCAATCACTTCATGTCCATCTTTATTGTATACAGCGGCAAGGTGACGTTCAGCCATTGCCATCCCTACTGCCATTGCAATACCCTGACCAAGCGGACCTGTTGTTGCTTCTACGCCGTCAGTATGCTTGTATTCTGGATGGCCTGGTGTTTTACTTCCCCATTGACGGAAATTTTTAATTTCATCAAGTGAAAGGTCGTAGCCGGCAAGGTGAAGCAAGCTATATAACAGCATGGAACCGTGACCTGCTGAAAGTACGAATCGGTCCCGGTTAAACCATTGTGGATTTTTCGGATTGTGATTCATTACTTTTGTCCAAAGCGCATACGCCATTGGCGCTGCACCCATCGGCAAACCCGGATGGCCGGAATTCGCTTTTTCAATTGCATCGATTGACAGCGTACGGATCGTTGTAACCGCAAGCTGGTCTGTTTTATCAAACATTAGATTCATCCTTTCAAAAGGGATTTTACCCTTTTTATATTAAATGTCTTTGGCACAATATACAACAAAAATACAGAACAATGTGAAAAAAGAGACAGCCAAAGCTGTCTCTTTCTACATTATTAATTCATTTTTCTGCGTTTTTGAATGTCACGCACTTTTTTGGGTGTTACTTCATTGCCATTTGGGTCAAACACCCGCACATGCTCAACAGTATCCCGCATTGATGTGCGAAATACGCTCAAGTATTCCTGGCGAAGCGCTGTTTGTTCCTGCAATTCTTCGTCTGTCAACGCCGTTTTTTTAGCTTTTTGTGCCAACTCATTTATACGTGCAATCTTTTCAGATGATAACATCTTTATCCCCGCTCCTTTTTGATACTTCAGATACCGTTATCGTACAGAAATGCACGGGTGATGACAAGAAAAAAGCTTATTGATCAATTGTCCTGCCCTCTTCATGCTCGATATAACGGCGATGAACGGTTGCTCTGGAAATATTGTAGCCAAATCCACGGAGTGTTGCTGCTATTTCTTCATATGTAAGACCATTTTCACGAAGGCGCACAATTTCAGTAATGGGCACCTCTTTACGAATCCGGCCGGTTTCATTGCCTCTGTTTTTTAAATTTTTCTCCGGGCGGTATCCTTTTTCTACCGCTCTTTTCATGCCGCGTTTTATTTTTAAATTATGAATTTTGCGCTGGTATTCTTCAACCATGCTGACGATTTGCAGCACCATCGAATCGGATTCGGACAGCTGCATTTCTCCATCATCAGCAATACTGAGGACAGATATGCCTTCTTTCCATAAACAATGAATAAGTGCGATTTTAGCATTGCCCCGTCCAATTCGTGTTTCATCCTGAATAAGTACAGCGTCTATTTGTTCCTGCTTTACAAGATCAAGCAAATCGAGCACCCCTGGCCGGTTCAACTCATATCCGCTCGCCTGGTCCCGAATGACGCGAACCGGCTCAAATCCTTTTACATGCGCGAGCGCCAGAAGCTCTTCTTCCTGGCGTTCAAGCGATGATTCCTGCGCTTCTTTTTCTGTACTGACCCGGCAGTAAATAACCGCTTTTTTCATCTTTATCATTTCCCGTCTGCCAGTTGAAGTTTGCTTTCATCTTCAGAAAGGGGTACTGGAATCGTTAATTCTTCCCCTGGCACTATTTTTGTTGTAATCAGATTATTTTCATCCTGCACCCATTTTATAAACTCGATTTGGTCCATCTTATGTAAGTCCTCATAATCCTCTGCCAGACTCCAAAGTGAGTCACCTTTTGCCACTTTTATTGCCTGATAAGCGGTTTCACCAGACCCTGAAAAGCTAAAATATAATGCCGCTGATGCCATCATCACCGCTAATAATAACATGAATGAATAGTTTTTTGCTTTTTCCACTCAGAACACCCTTTCCTCGAATACTCGTTCGTGATATAATTCATTGTAAGGCGAACGATTGTTTCAGTCAAGTGATAATTCGAACTTACGTTTGTTAAAATTCAGAACACATGTTATACTGTACGTAAATATTTCCTAAGTGAGGTGCAAACATTGACTAAGTTATCAAAACGCCAGCAGGATATTTTGGATTTCATCAAAGATGAGGTGCGTCAAAAAGGATATCCGCCTTCTGTTCGTGAAATTGGAGAAGCAGTCGGGCTGGCATCAAGCTCAACAGTCCACGGTCATCTTGCCCGGCTGGAGGCAAAAAACTATATTCGCCGGGACCCGACAAAACCACGTGCTATTGAAATTTTAGATACCGACAGCTCGGTGCCAAAGCAGCACCCTGTTAACGTTCCAGTGGTTGGAAAAGTAACAGCTGGTGTTCCGATTACGGCTATTGAAAATGTAGAGGAGTACTTCCCTCTTCCTGAACGGCTGGCTCCGCCAGACGAGCATGTGTTTATGCTGGAAATCGTTGGAGAAAGCATGCGTGAAGCCGGCATTTTAAACGGCGACTACGTAGTCGTCAGACAGCAGCAAACGGCTAAAAATGGTGACATTGTTGTGGCTATGACCGAAGATGATGAAGCGACCGTTAAACGTTTTTATAAAGAAGCAGATCATATTCGCCTGCAGCCTGAAAATTCTTCGATGGAACCTATTTTGCTGCCAAACGTGACGGTTTTAGGTAAAGTCATTGGTGTATATCGCCAAGTTCATTAAGCTTGTCTATCCTATGTATCAAAAAAGCGCGGCATGAAAAAATCCCCTAAAAATTTTTTAGGGGATTTTTTGGTATATAAAAACACCCTGTTCGAAAACAGGGTGTTTCTCGAAAATTTGCGGCGTTCAAGCCATGCTCCACAACATGCTCCTTTACAGGAATGCTTGATCGTCTTACGCAAACGAGCTCATCGCAAAATTAATATTATCTGTTTCCTGACAGAATGTCAACCTTTTTTTGATGAATGGCGACTTGGTTTCGCCCGTTTGTTTTGGCTTCGTATAAAGCATCATCTGCCAGAGCCATCAATGTATCTACATTATTTTTAAAGGATCCTGTTTGAATGCCTACACTGATCGTGACCCAATTAACAGCTGTTGATGCTTCATGTTCAATCTTCAGTTCGCCAATTTTACAACAAATGGTTTCGCCCAGCTCTTTTACTGATTCTTCCGTTTGGTCAAACAAAGCTACAACAAATTCTTCGCCGCCATACCGCGCCGCAAAACCGGTATACGGAGAAACATGCTGATCGATCGTTTGAGCCACCGCTCGTATGACGCTGTCTCCTCTCATATGTCCATAAAAATCATTGTATTGCTTGAAGCAGTCGATATCGATCATCATAAATGCCACCGGGCGCTCCAGGTCTGAACAGTTTTGTTCCGCAGCCAGCATACTCCTGAATCCCCGCCGATTTCTTATACCTGTTAATTCATCTGTCAGCATGAGCATCTGCAGCTGTTCGTTTGTTTGCTCAAGCTGTGTATTAATCTCAATATTTTTTTGAATTTGTTCTTCTAAATCTTGATTTACCTTGTTTAACAGCCAATTTTGATAAAAGTCCTTATAATAATTTGCATACAGCATTCGTGATGTCAGCCAGCAAAAAAATAAAAAGACGGTCAAGTTTATATAATGTCCGACTAAAACGTCGGCAGATGATTGAAAAAAAGGCAATCCGCCGTATACGATCAAAACAGGCAGGCTGTAAAGCTTCAGCATCACCCGGTTCGTTGCATGAAACAAAATCGATACACACATAAAGTTAACGGCAAATGCCATTACATGACCGTACTCGCGCTGGTCCTGAAGTGTCACAATGCCTCCCCAGGCAAGAAAAAGAACGACCACAGTCATAAGTCCTTTTCGGTACCAGTACATCCGCCGCCGTGCATGACGATCTTCCTTTTCATAATAACGAATCATGACTAAAAGAGCGATGCTTAATATCGACAGCAATACATACATGATCAAATAAAAATCAAATGAAACAGCATTTCTACTACCAGACAGGGCAGTAGAAACCTTCATCATTATTAAAATGGCTTCGAAAAGCAGCACAATTTTGGCAAACAGCTTTGTCCGTTGGATATTTTCTTCAAATAATTTGTGCTGCAGCTTTTTTTGCTCTTCTCCAGGTAGGCCGTCAGGAAGATGTAGTAATTTCATCAGCATTCCCTTTTCTCTTCTTCATTCTTTTTTCCTATAACAATATTACTTATTGTACAAAATTCTGATTTATTTAGCAAAATGAAACAGAAGGCTGGCTTATTTTTGCAAAATCTTTTTACTTTTCTTATTCTTAATATATTGAATAAAAGGAGTTGAATGAGGTGAATAAAACCGCTTTGATCACAGGTGCATCAAGTGGCCTCGGCCTGGAGTTTGCTAAAATATTTGCGGAAGCAGAGTATAATCTTGTTCTTGTTGCCCGCAGCCGGGAAAAGCTGGAGGCCTTTTCCGATATTTATCCCCATACAGAAATGAAATTGATCGTCAAGGATCTGAGCCAGCCGGGAGCTGCAAAGGAAACAGCGGATGAAGTACACCAGTCCGGCATTCACATTGATGTACTCATTAACAATGCCGGGTTTGGCTTGTTTGGTCCTTTTGAAGAGCTGAGCCTGGAAAAGCAAACGGGTATGATGCATCTGAATATGATTACACTAACTGAACTTACCCACTGCTTTCTGCCAGGCATGCGCGAGCAAAATTCCGGCCGAATTTTAAATGTGGCAAGTACAGCCGCGTTTCAGCCCGGGCCGCTCATGGCTGTTTATTTTGCTACAAAGGCCTTTGTGCTTTCTTTTTCGGAAGCTCTTGCAGAAGAATTAAGTGATACAAATATTACGGTTACCGCCCTTTGTCCCGGCCCGACAAAAACGAATTTCGGTGCGGTCGCAAGCGTGGAGGAAACCAAGATGTTCAGCCAGCCTATGTCCGCAGCCCAGGTGGCCCAGGAAGGTATTGAAGGGCTTTTAAAAAAGAAACGCGTGGTCATTACAGGCAGCAAAAACAAAGCCGGTGCTTTTGCAGCCAAGCTTCTGCCACGCAGCACTACCGCCAAAGTGGCTAAATCTATCACACAGTTGTAAAAAAGAAACGCCAGCCATCAGGCTGGCGTTTCTTTTTAATTGCCGGCTCCCCGGTACTTTGTAACACCTACATTCCACATAAAAATAGAAAGGAGAAAAAACACAAGACCGATGACCGGCGTTAAAAATGCATACGTATACCATTCTTCCCGGCCCAGAAAATAAGCGGCCGGGTACACACCTACAAAAGCAAATGGCAAAATCCATGTTAAAACAAACCGGATTATGCTGTTATAAATATTTACAGGATAACGCCCATAATTGCCGATATTGTACATCATCGGCATAATACTGGTCGGGCTGTCCGACCAAAAGCTGATACTGGCGATTAGGACAAAGATCGAAGCATATACGAGTGTTCCGCCAAGCACCAGCAGTACCATCATAAAAGGGTCGTACCAGGCAAACGTTAAATCAAGCCGGCTCCCCGCATATATCATGACAGCTGTTCCTGTCAAAACACCAAATAATGATTCTAGCTCCATCCGTTCAAGCACAATTTGAAAAAGACTATGAATGGGACGGGTTAAAATCCGGTCCATTTCTCCTTTTACAATATATCGTTCATTAAAGTCCCAAATATTAAAGAAAGCACCGAATATGGCAAAGGGCACAAGGAAAAAGCCGTAAATAAAAATGATTTCATCACGGCTCCAGCCGCTGATCATGGTTGTGTGCCCGAAAACAAGCAAAATAAAAACAAAATTGACCGCCTGAGACATCAAGTCCGAACCAATTTCTACAATCATATCGGTCCGATAGGTAAGCCGCGTTTTCATGTATTGAGCTGCATATTGAAAAAAGAGCGCTACATATTTCATTTCTTATCCCCCCTGTACCACAAGCTGTTTTCTGGCAATGAGCCAAATAATTTGAATGGGGAGAAGTAAGATGAGCACCCATACAACTTGAAGCAGAACAGCATGGACGATTTCCGGCTTCGTAAAGCCTTCTGTAAAAATCATGCTCGGCACATAACTGATCCCCTGAAACGGCAGATAATTCATGATTTGCTGAGCCCAGCCGGGAAAAAAGCTGATCGGCAAAAGCAGGCCGGAAAACAAGTCAATGACAACACGTTTTGCCCGGATCAGGCCGGTATTGTTATAGAAGAAAAACGTTAAAATACCGGTCAGCAGGTTGATCTGCATGTTAATCAAAAAGCTGAATACGAGCGAAACAGCAAACATGAGCCAGGTTGCGGGATGGGCAGAAAACGCAATCGGGAAAATGAGCGCCACAATCACCATGCCCGGCACCGAGAAAAATGAAAGGCGAAAAATTCCCTCGCCAAGTCCCTGCATCGTTTTCATGAGCAGATAGTTATAAGGACGAATAAGCTC
Organism: Domibacillus robiginosus; assembly: GCF_000966195.1. Taxonomy (GTDB): domain Bacteria; phylum Bacillota; class Bacilli; order Bacillales; family Domibacillaceae; genus Domibacillus; species Domibacillus robiginosus. The sequence continues at coordinate 44,861 of NZ_LAHL01000033.1, forward strand.
GACTGCTACTTTTCCTTCCTTGATTTCCTGGGCGATTTCCCGGTCAATGTTATTAAAATAAAACGCCCTTGCCATCCAGGCAATCGCGACATATGATGTCATCTGAAGGGCACTCATCCCTTCGATCGAACTCTTTTCTCCGTAAATAGCATTCCAAAGAAAATAATAAGCACCAATGTTAATACTGTAAATAAGAATGCCGCTGTAATAGTTGGTCCGATAAGCAAGCATCATTAAAAAACGAATTCGAATCATTTCAATGTATTTACCCATTTGTAACGCCTTCTTCATAAATGTTGCGGATAATGTCTTCAATTGAAATCTCATGTACCTTTAAATCAGTAATTTTATGTGCCGCAACAACACGGCCAATCACTTCAGATATTACCTGTTCCTCATTTAAGACATTGGCAATCCAAACATTTTCACGGTCGCCCTGCGTCCAGACTCCATCGAATTCAGCAAGGAGCGGCTGAAGCGCCCTTTTATCCACTTCTGTATCCGCAAACTGAAATTCAATTTGCTTGCCTTCTCCCCAGTTGGAGCGAAGGCTGTCCAGCTGCCCATCATAAATGATTTTTCCCTCATCGAGCATAACAACGCGTTCACAAAGCGCTTCAATATCACTTAAATCATGTGTAGTCAGCAGCACTGTCGTGTTATACTTTTCATTCATTTCTTTTAAAAATTCCCGAATTTTCAGCTTTACGAGTACATCAAGCCCAATGGTTGGCTCGTCCAGAAACAAAAGCGGCGGATTATGCAAAAGAGCGGCTGCCAGCTCACACCGCATCCGCTGGCCGAGTGACAGCTTACGGACCGGTTTATCTAAAAGTGGAGCGATATCAAGCGACTCGATCACATGATTCATATGCCTCTTGTACTCAGCATCCGGCACATTATACACCTTTTTCAGCAGGCGGAATGACTCCTGAACGGCAATATCCCACCATAACTGTGAACGCTGTCCGAAAACAACACCGATAGAACGAACAAACTGCTCACGCTCTTTATGAGGATCCATACCATTGACACGGACGATACCGGATGTTGGCGTTAAAATACCTGTGAGCATTTTAATGCTCGTTGATTTTCCAGCCCCGTTTTCTCCAATATAGCCCACCATTTCTCCTTGTTTCACGGTAAAGGAAATGTCGTTTACAGCGGGAACTACTTTGTATTGGCGCGTAAATAAATCACGAAACGCCCCTTTTAAGCCAGATCGACTTGAATGCGATTTAAATTCTTTTCGCAAGTCTTTTACTTCAATCATATTTTCCACGATACACGTCTCCTCTTCGTTTTCACCCTCCATAGTTTACCGGAGAGCATCAAGAGACACAAACAATTTTTCTTACGGACATGGCAAACAAAAAGCCATTTCCTAAAAAGAAATGGCAGAAGGCTTTCATGGATTTCTTTTTAAACAATCAGCTGATAGGTCCCTGCCTTTTTGAATGTACTTGTGCATGATTTCGTCTGGAACCATGCTCCCGCCAGTCGCCCATACAAGATGAATAGGCTTTTTGCCGAGCTCTTTCTGTCCGGACAGCAGTACAGGCCCTATCATACCGGCAAGCGCAGAAGGCTCAAGCTGTATGTTTTCTGTTTCATTAAGACCATTTAGCATCGCAAACAACTGGTCATCATGCACTGTACAGCTGCCTGCTAAAAAGGGCTCCACCAGTTTTCCAACAAAACCGGATGGGCGGCCGACGGCAAGACCGTCTGCTTCAGTTTGATTTGTTAAGCCAATGTCCTGAACGGAGATTCTATCATGCAGTCCGGTAGCAAGACCAAGCAGCATACAGGCACTTTCAGCCGGCTCGACAAAAAAACAATGCACATGTGACCCGAAAGCGAGCTGAAGGCCAAATGCTACGCCGCCTGGCCCGCCGCCTATGCCGCATGGCAAATAAACGTAAAGAGGCTGCTTTTCATCCACCGTTATTCCTTGTTTATCAAATTGCCGTTTCAACCGAAGCCCTGCTGTGGCGTAGCCTAAAAACAGCTCGTGCGAATGTTCATCATCTACAAAATAAGCACGCGCGTCCTTTGCAGCTTCTTCTCTTCCCTCAGCAACCGCTTTTTCATAATCTGCTTTATGCTCTATCACAAGAGCGCCTTTTTCACGAAGGAGCTGTTTTTTCCATTCCTTTGCATCTGATGACATATGTACGGTTACGCGAAACCCCATTTCAGCACCCACGATGCCAATGCTCAGCCCGAGATTTCCCGTTGAACCTACAATGATCCGATAGGAAGAAAAAAGAGTTTTAAAAGCCTCTCCGCTAAAAGCAAGGTAATTCTCCGCTTCTGTAATCAAGCCATTTTCCAGCGCCAGCTTCTCGGCATATGTTACGATTTCATAGATCCCGCCGCGCGCTTTAATGGAGCCGGATACAGGAAGCTTGTGATCTTCCTTTAGCCACAGCTCACCTTTGATCTGACAGCCGGACGCTTCTTGAAGCCACTCTTTCATGCGCGGAATCTGTGTAACCGGCGATTCAATAATCCCCTTTTTTTCTTCCAGCTCAGGAAAAGCCTTTTCAAGATAAGGCGCAAATCGTTCCAGCCGCTTTTCTGCTTTTTGTACATCCTGAAGCGAGAATAATAAGGAAACCTGGTCGTGCCGATTTGGATTCATCCAGAGAACATTTTTTCGCTTTTGTAAATGCTCGATCAAAGCTGCTGCAGATTCGCCGTACGAATGATTGAGTTTATTTTTCATTGCGTCCACCCTTTTTTTATAATTCCATCTCCAAACTTTTTTTTTAATGCTTCTACTGTTGTCAGGAGCGGTTCAAGCTTATCTGCTTCTTCCTGGAAAGAAAACAAGTCCAGCTGGGTTTCCTGCATTCGTTTACCGGCCGCATTTTGTGCCGTAATCCCCAGAAGCCGAACCGGTTCTCCATTCCAGTGCTTAAAAAAAATAGTTTCCGCCGCCGATAGAAGCTCGCCTTCTTCCTGAATATCAAAGGAAAGCGTCTGACTGCGGGTAACCGTTTTAAAATCGCTGTATCGAATGGTTACTTGAATCGTTCTTGAAACAGCTGCTTTTGCTTTCATTCTCTCACTCACTGAACGGGCAAGCTGGCGAAGCCTGGCGTGAATAACTGCCGGCTCAGTAAGGTTTTTGGGAAAAGTAGTGGAGTTCCCAATACTTTTATAGGAGCTGTTGGCTTTTGGATCGACCGGCCTGTCGTCTATACCATTGACCCGCTCCCGCATCCGTACTCCGCGTATGCCCATAATAGATCGGATTTTTTTCTCATCTGATCCTGCCAGGTCACCCATTGTTTTAATGCCATGCTCCAGCAGTTTTTCAGCTGTTTTCTCTCCAATTCCGTGCGCTTCTAAAACCGGTCTGCCCCAGAGCACATGCTCAACGTCCCGCTTTCTTAAAACTGTAATGCCCAGCGGCTTTTGCATATCGCTCGCCATTTTCGCTAAAAATTTATTAGGGGCGATCCCGATCGAAAGTGGTATTGAAAATTGCTCCATCACTTCCTGCTGAATTCTTTGTGCAATTTCCAATGGAGAACCCAGATGTGCACAAGCGGTAATATCAAGGTACGCTTCATCGATAGAAGCATATTCAATCAGTGGCGACACCCCGGCAAGATAGGCAAATATTTGCTTTGAATACGTTTTATACAACGCGTGATTTGGCTTGATCACCACAGCTTCTGGCACAAGCTTTACTGCTTCACGAAGGGCCATCGTTGTATAAACACCCCTGTTTTTACATAAATAGTTGGCCGCTACTACAATTCCCCTTCGCTCCTGCGGATTTCCGGCAATGATGACCGGCTTGTTTTTTAACGTCGGATTTTCTGCCATTTCTACACTGGCAAAAAACGAATTTGCATCAACATGAAAAATGACCCGTCCTTTTTTCGGATAAAAGCCCGTCATACGGTCACCTCTCCTTTAAATCAATTTCATTTTTTACGGTACAGTTTCTCCGCATTTCATACGTCGGTTTGTTCTTATTTTACCATTTTCCCTGCTGCATCGCCCTTGTCAAAAAAACAAACTCTCCCACCTGGCATCAGTCATGATGAGGTGGCAAAATCTCTTTATAAATCAGCCCGATTACAACAAGAATGGATAATGACCACCTGCGTAATGCTTCGAGCGGCGGTCATGTCTCAGCTCATATCTCTGCCGGCTGCTCACAAAAAAACTCCCCGATTGCTCAGGGAGTGACAGTTGTTAAATTTCAATATCAACGACGATACTGTCGAGCCGGCCGACCTCGCGAATAAACGCTGCGACCGCTTGATGCTCCGGATGCGGACCGTATGCTTCAAGCGCCGCTTTGTTTTCAAACCGTGTTGTAAGCACCACTTGATAGCCCTGGTTTTTTTCGGAAAAATTAATGCCGGCTTGAATATCAATTACACCCTCAAGATGCTGCTCAAGGGCTTTGAATCGCTTTACTACTTCTTCAAGCTGTTCGACAGTCGTCGTTTCTGCAAATTTAACAAGCACAATATGATCAATCATGTTTTTCCTCTTTTCGTTAGCCATTTACTGTAAATATATCATTTTTATGCCTAGCGGTAAACATATGTTTTTATCCTGGTTTTCGTTTCGATAATTGTCGAAACCATTGCTCGTCATCTGTCATAATGGCAAGAGCTAACATAATGAAAAGCAGGTATTTTTTTTTGATATCCCTTTGTTTTTTATCACCTTATAGGAATGAAAATGAAAAATCGCTCCTTTACTCAAAAGCAGGACTGCTGAAAGAACTGATTTTATATGAAACAAAAAAGAACTAGTTGTCATGATGTACCCATGATATCAGGAAGAAATACAGGTGACGGATCATGTGGGGGTAGCACAAATGCACTGCATTGTACATTTGCATTGTGAGGCCTGGAAGCGACCAGGAAAGAGGATTATGGCCGAAGATTCGTACGAGAAACCATTTAAAAAGGATGGATGACCCCGGCCGAGACCGGGGTCCTTTCTACTCCATTTCGATCTCCAGCATTCCTATATTAAAGAACAGCGGCCAGTTAAACTTTTCTTTCTCATCCTCCGTAAATTCAGCCAGTTTCTCGCGTGTAATGCTTTCGAGCCTGGCCAAACAATTCTGTGGAAAGGCACGCGCTCCATATTGCCATACAAGACCAGCGACAAACTGGCGGCACATTTTGATAATTTCAACATCCTTCATCACTATGCAGCACTCCTTTTCGCTTTTGATGGTGATACACTGATTATCAGCACAGATTACTACTTGCTTTTTACGATATACACAGGGATATTTTTTACGTCCAGCTTTTTTCTTCATTCATTTCCGCCAGCTCTTCCCTGAAGTTAATGGGTGTTACATGATGATATGGACAGGAGTGCTTGGGTTATGCCGAAATAAACGAAAAAATGTAAGAAGAATTGTGAAAAGAGGGGAAGTGGCGCGACCGAGTGAGAGGGTTTGAAAAGGAAAAACCTTTGATTGAACTACATTTGTGTAAAGGGGATATTCAAGAAGATATTATTTACTCGGATGAATGAACCGAAATTACTGAATCAAAGAAGTAACATTGACCGAAACCGGGACGTTTTTGTATATACTATACAACCTGACTCTCGGGTGATGCCCCTGTTCAGCTTCAATAAGTGATCGTGCTGCTTCTGTTTCCTCAAAAAACCGCCAGCAAATTCTTCATTATCATGATTTAATCTATAACTTTCAACTTTCTTAAATAAAGATAAAACCAATAGATGAACACAAAAACAGCCAGATACGCCAAAAAAGTCCATAAAATATTCCAGCCTTCCCGATACACCACATGCTCTATCATAACCAATATACTTTCAAGGAAAGTGATACACAGCGCCCATAAAAAAATAAGGAGATATGGATGTGTACTTTTCCTTATAAATAAGATTAAATAACCTCCTACAATAGGGTATAACCCTATGTTAAAAGGGAGTCCCGGCAACGTTTCCTGTTCATGAAAGGGATGAATTTCACCAAAGTCAAAGTAAACCCATAGCTCATTTATTAGAAATGCTATAGCTGAAGTAAAAGGAGCAATCAATGGAATAAGCTTTCGATCTTTCGGGTGAAGATGTACGAATCCAATAATCCAGGGAACAATAAATATAATCATTGAAAAGTACATTTTATTTTTCCCTCCACCGCAATGCCCTTCTTGTTTTACAAGCTGCTTTTTCTGATTTTATACATGCCTAATTTAACCGTATTTAAGAAATTTATGTACAGAAAAGGTTAATTCATTATTTTCTTAAAATTAAAAACGGCAGGGAAATACACTTTTTAGTAAAACAAGTTATTAGCACTACTACATTTCACTGCCATAAAGTATATATTTATTTCATAATGTTCTCACCTTCTTTTAAGCAATAAAAAAAGACCGAGCTATACTCGATCTGTAAAGGAAAAGCTACCTTCTCACTTCTTTGCTTTAACGCTCCACCGAAGCTGGGTGTTGGTTTGTCACCTCAAAAGGACGTCCCGGCCCTTAAATAAAACTGTTCAATGAACGGATGCACCGGTGAGTTAAGCAATTAAGAAATCTTTTTCCCAAGTATGACTAGATCTCTTTTAATGCCATCTAATTCAGCCACTTCGGGCAAATGAGCCCATTTTTCAAAATTAAAGCTAGAAAACAGGCGAAGACTCGGCTCGTTATGCCCGAATATGTATCCCAGTAAAGTATCAATATTCAGCTCAGGGCACGCTTCTATAGCTTTTTGTATAGTAAATTTACCAATGCCTTTACCTCTAAAAGCTTCATCAAGATAAATACTTATTTCGGCGGTTGAATTATAGGCCGGCCTTCCATAAAATGATGAGAAGCTTACCCAGCCGCTTATTTCTCCGTCATATTCCACAACCCATATAGGTCTGTTGAGATGGTTATGTTCTTTAAACCAACCTAATTTATCCTCGACAGACACAGGTTCAAGATCCGCCGTTACCATCCTGCCTGGTACAGTCGAATTATAAATATCCACTATAATCGGTAAATCTTCAATGGTTGCATTTCTTATTTTGATTTTTTCTGACATAAAACGAGCTCCTTCACAATAGATAAACCATTATTATATGTTACATTTCATAACACCAAATTATAAAGATGTTTTTTAAAAAAGCAATAACAGTTTTTAACAGAGCCTATAAAAAAAAGAACTAGTGTCTTTTGTTATTTTTCTTTATTTTCCAGTCCAGGTAATATTGAAATACCTGAGGGCCAGTTACTTTGTACTTCCTGCCAATTTCCTGCCAGCCTTCTTGAAAAAAAGGCTGTGCTTTATTAAACGGCATACCTGTATTTTTTTATAGCTCTTCACACTCTTTTATAATATTGTCCACTGGCACTACCCCCTTTTCTTAAAATTCTGCAAAAGGAGATAATCCCCTTCGTTATTCGCTATAATTCGCGCAATATCATATTTAAAAGATACAAAGAAGATTGTTTAACCCTATTATTGGCGGAGTTATTTTTTATTCTGTCATATAAACCAACTGTATAACAAAAATTCAAAAGAAAAAGCACCCACCAGCATTGGTGAGTGCTCTCTTCTTTTCGGAATATACGTAGCCAATCTTATAAACTAAAAATGTTATTCAATCAATGTGAAAAATGCCGCTAATAGCACATTGTCCTTATCGGGCTCATCATGTGGGAAAAAATCAACCACGCATCTATATTCTCCAGGCGTGATGAGTGTTACAGAGCTGCCAAAGTTAAGAGACCCTAAAGTCATGCTTTCATTCGCCTGTGTTACATACACGACTGGAAGGGGGATAGCACCATTACTGTATCTTATTGTTTGCCAATCATCTCCTTGCTTCTTTTCTAAAATAAATACAGGATGGGAGTAGTATGATGAAGATCCTGTCTGTGTAACAGTAAGCCTTGCACCTGTGTCGGTTGACATACTATAGCTTTCCTTTTCCATTTTAAGCACCAATCCCTCATTTGAAGACGGTAATTCGTCACTAGGAGGGAGTTCCTTTGCAGCCGGTGAACCAGCTTTATAAATTCTATAAAGCATTATGGCCTATTCGCCTCTCGTCAAATGATCCGCTGTGCCGAATCGAGTCGCTGTTTTACCCTGGACAATGCCATGAGCAACCAGTTTTTCTATGGCTGTGACGTATCGCTCTGAGACATCGGTAAACGCAATATTTGCTGTCTTAAATGGGGTTATGGATGGCAGCAATTGATAAAGAAGAACAGCCGCTTCTCCCCTTTTTATCGGGTCATTGGATCCAAAAAGTGTTGCTGATTTACCTATCATTAACCCTGCGTCATAAATAGCTGATACCATTGGTACGGCACGCTGAGGAACGTCTTTGAAGGGCATTTGATTGGAGCCGGGATTGAGACTCACGTATTTTGCTACCGTCATTGCCGCATCTATTCGCTTAATTGGCTGATTGACACCAAACTGCGTTTTGCTTATCCCTTGAGCAAAACCATTACTGTACATAAAGGACACAGCCTCTTTATATCTTGGTGTTACATCAGTGAATGGTATGTTTGTAGACTCTTGTTCTGTTTTTTGAGATGAAAGCAACTCTTCGGCCAGTGCTGATGGACCAGCTGAAGCAAATACCACTCCCGCAAGTGCAGCCGTCGCTATCATACGAGGTACCCTCTTCATTACTCCTTCTCTCCTCTTCTTTTTTAACAAATTTTCTCATTAATTGATATGTCATACAGTATAACAAAAAGCGAAGAACATGAATGATAAAACAAAAAAACCTATCTATGGTACCAAAAGCGGCCGTTGTGATAACTGTGACAGCGCCCCATTTAAAAGCTCTATTAAAAATTTTTAATATTTCTTTATGAGTGCTGCAGGTGTGGCTGAAGAAGGCTGTTTAACTTCGTCATTTATTAACTGGCTTTTTCTTATGAAATATCTGCTCTAGATTCATAGTTATTGATTAAATAATGAAAATCCATAATAAGCTTTCTCATGTGAATCCCCCTCTTAGTTAAAAATTACTAACCAAGAATTCCTTGTAGCCTTTCCTAGGCCCAAACAAGTGTCACAATCCTCGATATAAACTGATTCAAGACCTGAAGTAAAAATTCCTCTACCTGAGCAATCGTTACATATTCCCTTTTAAATTTTTTTCTTTCTTCTTTATCCCTTCACTCCTCGGTGCAAAAAAAAGGGATCAAATTGCAGATTGACTGCAACGACACATGTTACTGAAACAGCAAGAAAGGGCACCAAATAAACGCCGCGTGTGCGTTCATTCAATGCCCCATGGATTTCCCATAAGCTTATTCAGTTTAGTTGTAGACGTTTTATAAGAAACGATTTTCCAATCTTTTCGAAAAATTGCTTTTCAACTATCTGTTCAGCCTTTCCGCTTCTTGTAGTGGCAGCTGTCGCAAACTCCCTTGTTGTGTACGGTTTCGTATGGGTCGATGTGTCGGCTACATGTAGTACAGATGTTTTTGTTCATAGGTTTTATCTCCTTTTTGGACAAGCTCTTTATTATCCAAAGGGTATCCACTGACCGAAGTTTTTATACACTAAGTCGCAATCTCCACAGCAATTAGTTTTCTAATTAAACTTACATTAATTCCTCTAAGAATTTTTCACTTACTTAACTCGTATTTTCTAAGCACTCTTCTGCAATCACGATAGCTTACTGATTTCAGCTTTTATCTTTTTTATCAAATAAAAAGTGTAATGTTTTCAGAAGTTTTGTCGAACACATTGTCATTTCTCCCCAAACACCATATGATTCTTTCTGTTGTATTTTTAAATAAATAGAATCATATAGGAGGAATGACGCGATGAACAATCAATTGAATCTGGATGAGTTAGCTATTAGAATTAAAAATGTTCGTCACTTAATGATTGTCACTGGTACGAATAAAGGTCTGGGAAATAGCGAAACGATTAAATACAGCGAAGAACTCGACAATTTAATTATTCAATTTCAATTAAAAAGCTTGCTTTAATATACTTCTGTATATTTTTTAAATTTGCTCATACTGTTATTGTTCGTTCTACAACCATCTATAGATACATACATTTTCAGCTATAGCTAGGTATAAATCTGATTGCTTTCTATAGAAATTACACATCCATTGCTGCTTTTTTCACATCATTAAAGGACAATAGGCGATATCAAGCTACCCACCCCCTGTGGTTTAAGCTTGATTGCCTGGGAGCATTGCTTCTGGGTTTTATTGAATTTCCCGCCATTTTTTCATTTCCAGACGTTCTGCCATCAGATCCTGGCCATGCTCCAGAATGTACTTGTTTTTCACATCTTTTTCCTTAAATCTAATGTACTGTGCTTTGCCGAGATCACCATTTGAATTAACCGCCGTTTTGGCAGATCTCGCTTCTTATGGCTTCTGAGATAAAGGAAAAGCTTCAGTCCACACAATAGCCAGGTACTTCCTCAGGCGTCCACTGCTGGCTAATTACTGCTCCACGGTATGCCGTTTTCCCTCTGTCAGTTCTTTAAACCATTCTCTGTCACCTGTTTTTAAAGCCAGGTCAATTAATGTTGATTTATCTTGATGCTTGTCCCAAAAATCGCCGATCGGCTCCAGCTGTTCTTCTGTGAAAATGCCCGGCGATGGTTTTTTTAAAAGGTATTGATTGTTCTTAATCCAAACCACTTTTGTTAACTCAAATCGCTCACTGTGCCAGCTGTAATGAATAATGTTGCTCACATATCCAACCACTGTCATACTACCAATCTTGACTATTTTCCAATCTCCAATGTTTACCAAAGCTTTCACCCCCGGTTTTCTTATTTTCTTTATTTCTCTTTTTTTCTGAATTTATTCATTTCGAGAAATAAATATTTGGCTATATTCTTAACTGGGGTATCATCATATTTGCTGTTAGAAATATCTAATCTAAGAGATACTGACCTTTTTCTACTCTTCAATTCTCAAAAAAGCTTTTACCCCTTTTGTTTGATTTTTGGGACGTACTGTTGAGCAAACTATCTAAACTTGTGTTATCGTGAGAATTCAATTCAATAGATGGGATTCTTTTAAACTTTTTTAGCCACTTTCTTTTTTTAGAAATCGAATTAACTTCTTTCTGATAAATAATGTTTCATCAATCAAGTACAAATTGATGTGAAATGAAATTTTTTTCGACATTTATCGACAAACGCTATAGTCATATCGATTAATAATATGATACAATCTACCTAGACATACATCACTTAACGTTCGCTCCGATTTTTATCAGCGGGCGTTATTTTTTTGCTCTTTTTATATCAATCTCATACAGGTCATGACATTTGGGCTCTTTCATATATATTGATTCTTATGACTATTAAAATCATTGTTTGTGCCGTGTCAAAAATTCACTATATAACGCTTTACAGACTTTCCAAGCGGGAAAGTCTGTAAAAAAGGTTCAAAGGACAATCGCTTTGCCTCTTAGTACAGGTGTTGTAAAGCCGCTGCTCATTTTGAGGAGAAACTCCGATATCAAATGGGCGCTGATTGACCGTCACTTCCTCCTTTTCGATCAATCTTTCAATGATTACTTCCGGTGTTTATTGATTTCTTTATCTTTCATGAAATCAATTCTATCTTTTGTATTTCGTTGTAGCTTTTTTAATACTTGATTGCCCTTTAATGTATAAAGAAAGGTTAAGCAGACTCGTTTTTGCGTTTACGCGGTGCAAGCTCGTAGCTAGTGATCATGATTTTTGTACCCGTGTATCGTGACAAAATTTCTTCAATCACTGTCTTGACGCGCTCTGCTTTTTCCGGCGTGAAGTCAATCGGCTCAAGGTTAGGCTTTTTCATTACACGACCGCCTTTCATAGTTGAAATGCTTATTACTATGCCTCTCATCGTACAGGTATGGCTGGACAACCCTTTTTGAACGGGTTTCATTTTTTCATCTCCCGGCTGACTTCCTATATCTTTAACGTTGAATATTCTTTTGCCGAAGAACAGCTTGCTCAGTGGAAGGTTCAAATGATGGACGTTATGCATGAAAATCTCCCTTCTCGTTTATGAGAGGGGATTTTATTTGGCACTCAAAAGAACATGAATTCCGAATAGGCGTTTCGTATTTTGTAAGCTTGATGATCCACAGGAGATTCTGGACGTACCTGCAAAGAAGTTGTATATCACGAGCCATTGAATACTACTATGAGGTAAGGACTCCTTGATAATGAGGTGAAGCGAATGAAAGTTGCTCTTTATATACGCGTCTCTACAGAAGAACAGGCTCAACACGGGTACTCACTTGCTGCCCAGGAGGAAAGGCTGCGTGCCTATGCCCTTTCACAGGACTGGGACATTGCAAAGGTCTATCGGGATGAAGGACGGTCAGCGAAGGACTTAAAGCGCGACCAGCTACAGCGGATGCTGGCAGATTTGAAAATCGGTTTATTTGATGTGGTCCTCGTTTACCGTCTTGATCGCCTGACTCGGTCGGTGCTTGATCTATACGAGCTCCTTAAAATTTTTGATCGGCATGACGTTAAGTTCAAGTCAGCAACAGAGGTGTATGACACGACAACAGCTATTGGCCGCTTATTCATTACCCTTGTCGCTGCACTGGCACAATGGGAGCGGGAAAACCTTGCCGAGCGGGTTAAATTCGGCATGTTGAAGAAAGCGAGCCTCGGTGAATGGATGGGTGGTATCATTCCTTACGGGTATACATTTGACGGCACTGCTTTTCGCATTGTTGAGCAAGAAGCAGAGCTTGTAAAAAAGATTTTTAAAATGGGGAAAACAAAAGGCATGGAGGCTATTTCTAAAGAACTCAATGCAGAAGGTCACCGCACAAAAAGAGGGTTTAAATGGAGTGGATTCTCAGTTCACTACATGCTTAGAAATCCTGTTTACATAGGGAATTTCCGCTACAATGACGGCAGCGGGAAAACGTATCAGCCCCTGGAGGATCAGCGCACATTCGAAAGTGAGCTGATCGATCCGATTATTACAGAAAAAGAATTCTGGGAGTTACAGAGGATTCTTGACAGCAGAAAATGTAATAAAGGAAAGTCATTAACCGGCAAGTACTATTTCACGTCTGTCCTGCGCTGCGGCAAGTGTGGAGCTTATATGACCGGCACTGCTTATAAATATAAGGAAAAAAACGGTGTGGAAACGAAAAAGAAGTATTACCGTTGTTCAAACAAAATAAAAGCCAAAAATTGCACTATGCCGCAAATACAAGAAAGCAGGCTTGCCGATGAGCTAATGCGTGTTTTTGATGATTTAACACAAAACTGGTTTTCCAAGACCCAAACGAAGCAAATTGTCCATTTAGGTGATGATATAAAGGTCACTGCTAATGAACTGGATAACGTAAGAAAATCCATTGAAAAATATAAGCTGATGTTCATCAATGACCTGATCGACATTGAAGAATTAAATAATCAGCTGTCTATTTTGAAAATCCAAGAAAAAAACTTAAGCAGTGAATTGAATAAGAAATCGGATCTAGAAGAAGCCATCAGGCTCTCCCCTGAAGAATTGAAAAATCTCATTTATCATTTTAAAGCCGTCTGGGATATTGCAGAGGATGAAGAACGTAAAAAGTTAATTATCTCCATCTTTTCAGAAATCGTGATTGACGCCAGCGAAGAATCTTCTTACGGACCGGGCACATCCAAGCATTTTTGGATCGTTAGTGCGAAATAGTAGCTGCAGCAAGGCTATATCTGCTTTTACTTATGATAGGGAGGTCAATCATTGCGTCCCAATCTTCTTTTGCAAGCGTTAAGCCGACAGCCATAATTTTTTTACTTTCCACTACTTCAAGAACTGGTTTCATAGGTGTAATTCGTTTATCCATATACGTCGATACCTGCACAATATACACTTCATTTCGAAGTCTGGAAAAATCACGGATGAATCCGATAATTCTTTCTTGCCCATTTGCAATAATGACCCAATCACCCGGTTTGAGCATATGTCCCCCTCCTTGCCGCCACTGCTATTTATATTAGATGCATCCACGCGCTTGAATGCGCTCTTTTTTATCATTTAAATTCATTGCACATATGGCATAAAAAAGAAGCTGTTTGAAGAGGGATTACCTTCTTCAAATAGCTTCCTGTTTTTTACTCTTATTGTCCTGTATTTTTTTCCAGGAACTCGTAGCCTGATACTGTAACCGAATATTCATCTTCAATCGTATAGCCGATAATTTCTCCTTCATCCGACCGGCTGACTGTAATACCTGTTACCAGGTTGTTTGAGTCAAGAAAATGAAGCGCTTCTCCAAATGATTCAAGGCTTGTATCCCCCTGACTTGGCTTGCTGCCGTTTTTCATGTCAATTAATAATTCCAGTGCACGTTTTTCAATTTGCATGGCTGGTCACTTCCTTTTTTCTTTTTCTGTATCATTCTTTTCCCTTTTTTGTGCTTTTATAAGCTTTTTTTATTTATTTGAATTTAGCATATAATGTATTAATTAAGAATGATTTTTTTAAAATGATTTATACTAATAGCCATTAGCTTATTTGAAAAGGAGCGACTTTTATGGATTCAGTGAGCCAGCGTGATTTTTTCTACTTAGGCCTGTATGGCGTGATTGTATTAACAATCGCTTTTTCCCTTTCTTTCGACAACTCCGGTGCTATTTGAAACATCGGATAAACATTGGGGTCTGCCGCAATATGTTCAGGATAAATAAACCCTTCTTTTGTTCGCGGGAATTCAATCCCTATTTGTTTAAAGCACAAATCAACAAATTCCGAACAAATATATTCATCATTTTCTTTATGGCGTCCAATGCCCAGCTTGATTCTGGTTAAAATGCGAACCAGTTCGGCTGGGTCATAATTTCGATGAAGAGAGTCAATGGCTTTTCCAATCATAAAATGCAGCCATCTTCGGTCAAATGAAGAATCGATTAAGGTTTTATGACGTGCTATATAAAGCGCCCCTTGATATTTCTCTCCCACATTGCGGTTCTGCCTTACATAGTGAGCCAGTGGAATCAACCGTACGCCTGCGCTCTCTACACTTTCAAATACAAGAATTCGGCCATGCCAGCGGACTAAAAAAGCCACATGGCTCATCAGAGAATTTGATGCTTTTTTAATAAATTCAGAGATCAAAGACGTCCCACTGCAAAACAACAGGTCGCCAGTCTGGATTTTTTGTACGGCCTCTGAATAGGGAATTTGAATGATGTCTTTAAACTTTTTAGAGCTCACTTTTTCCCCTCCTCTAAAAATCACCCCATCCTTTATACGGTATGCTTGATTATTGAAGTTGTCCGTGCAAAATCCCGGCCTGGTTGCCGATTTGTCCAGGAATATTTTTTTCTTCCGCATACACTACTGTGTGGAGGTGGAAAAAATGGGTGCTAAACAGGAAGGAAACAGCTGGGGCTATGGATCCGGGTTCGCGCTTGTTGTCGTTTTGTTTATTCTCCTGATTATTATCGGTACAGCGTTCGTTTACTGAATGTACATGAAAAAAGCCAGAGCGGCGGCTCTGGCTTTTTTCATGTTAAAATATTTTTTTCTGACCGCGGTCATCTTTAACGATTTCAACCGCTTCCCGGAACCGCTGGGAATGTATAATCTCCCTTTCTCGTAGAAACCGAAGTGAATCGTTTAAGTCCGGATCATCTGACATATCAATAATCCATTGATAGGTTGCTCTAGCTTTTTCTTCGGCAGCAATGTCTTCATACAAGTCTGCAATAGGATCTCCTTTTGCTTGAATGTATGCTGCGGTAAATGGCACGCCGGCCGCATTGTTGTAAAAAAGAGCGCTGTCATGACTGACATAATGCTCAGCAAGCCCTGCCTCCCGAAGCTGCTGGGGCGTTGCATCCTTTGTTAGCTTGTAAATCATCGTTGCAATCATTTCCAGGTGAGAAAACTCTTCTGTTGCAATATCGTTCAGCAGCCCAATCACCTTGTCTGGAATGGTATAGCGCTGATTCATATAACGAAGAGCGGCAGCAAGCTCCCCATCTGCTCCTCCGTATTGCTCCATTAAATATTTGGCAAGCGTCGGGTTGCATGTACTTACTTTTACAGGATATTGAAGCTTTTTCTCATAGACCCACATTTGGTATCCACCTTTTCACTTTTTAGACCTGCCACGGCCAGGGTGTGCTGTTCCACGTCCATACAGATGAAGAAGGATTTGGGCTGCCCTGCTGAAGCGGACCAAACTGCGCTTCAAAAGCCCGCTTCAGCTGCTTGCTGTACTGAGCAAACTGATTGTATTGAGAAAGGGCCTGCTGGTCCGTCGGATGAGTATCCAGGTAAAGAATCAATTCGTGCACAACAAAGTCGGCAGCTTGAATTTCCTCCAGCTGCTTGTAATATTCCTTCGGCAGCGGATTAGCCACGGCCCTTTCCTCCTTTTCGATACGGGTTATCATAATAATCGTAAAACACTTTCCAAAGGGTCCCTTTTTTCAGCGCCTCTTGTGGAGAGAACTGGGGAAGGCCCGGCGGCTGAAAGCCTAAATACAGATTAGGAGGTGTACTGTAATACTTGTATCCGATCGGCGGGCACGGATCAAACAGCCCGCGGCGCGGCACATAGGACTTTAAAGATGAAAAAGATCGCTTCTCGCTGCTCATGCTTTGTCCTCCCACCCCTTATTCGTTCCTTCTCATGTCTATGTATAAGCCTGCTGATTATAACCAAATGCGCACAGCTTTCAAGAAAAGGTTTTTTCTCGTCCCTTTTGTGGGTAAACCATTTAAAAAAAGGAGCGATATCACATGCAGGTTGATTACCAGCGTCTTTATGAAGATTATTTGATTTCAAAAGAAGAAAGAACAAGGCAGCTTGAGCTTGATGAGTTTGAAAGTGAAAAAGCGCATATGGCCAACTGGCTGCAAAAGGTGCGGGGCCTGACAGAGGAGCAAGCGCAAGCTGTGATTGAGCATTCTCCTGTAAGCAGCCAAATTGAGCAGGCCCATCAAAGAAAAGATGATGCTTCAGATGAATAAAATGCATGTAGAAAGCGCCTCTTTCATAAGGAGGCGCTTTGCTTGTTTTATGTACTACATATTTGTATGGTAGCCATACGTTGAGCATGATAGTTTACCTATAAAATTATGCAAATTTATTTACCTCGCCACTGTTTTTATATTTCCATGTTTCTGATTATAAACAAATCTCTTTTTCGCTGATTGTGTACATCGTGTTTATTCCGTCCTTCTTTTTTATTACCGCTATACAAAAAACATCCAAACATCGCATATATGCGGTGTTTGGATGTTTTAAGAGCAGTTTACAAAGCAGTTGAAAACGGGCTGTGCTTCCCTTTTCGAAATGGCTTGGAGGCTGCTAATATATTATCACGCTTAAACGTGCGTAATGTTCCTCGTTTAAAGCAGTACGCCCTAATATAATCAGGATGAATTTTTCTTACAATAATACTGCGGTCGGTAATGACACGATCATCTGTCATATACATAATAACAATTGGCTTTTTTTCTTCAAGGGACATTCGAAACAATCCATCCATTTTTTTAACCTCCCTTTCTTCTCTATTATACCGAACAAACGTTCAAAAATCAACCAAAAAACGAACATTTGTCCGGTAAATAGCGGGAGGCTCCTAGTATGTTAAAAGGTGTTCGTGGTTAGTTCATCGAACCAATTTTTGTCTTTTGTTAAAAGAGCTAAATCAATAAGTGCGCTTTTATCCTGGTAAAAATCCAGCAGCTGTGCAGCGGAGTGAAAACGATTTGATTCATAAATACCCTGTGTTGGCCGGCGCCATTGAATTGTATTGTTTGTCAACCATCCTACTTTGGTAAATTCAATACATTCTCCATGCCAGCTTTGATTTTTCACATTGCTTACATAGCCAATGGCTGTTGAACCGCCTATTTCAATCATTTTCCACTCCCCTACATTCATCTTTAACGCCTCCTTTTGTTTTTGTTAAGAATATGTTTTATCGCTTTTCAAGGAAAGTATATATTTAATATGCCGCCTGCGAGCTTTTGCAGCTGTTTACATGATGTTTGTTTTATTTGAATGTATGCTGCCTGCTATCTTAATAGACTTCTTTTTTCTTTTCCTTACAAGAGAAAAGAACGTAAAAGCGCTCGATTATAAAACGAAGCAAAACATTGCTTGCCAACAAGGAGAAAGCATTTTTTAAACATACCTGTTTTATGATGAACCAGGTTTTCCACTATATTCTTTTGTATATTTTTCAAAAAAAGTGGTTATGCTGTAGATGTTGGGAACTTCATCCCTCCAACTCCTATTTCAGCTGGTTATTCGTTTGCCGAGGAAATCCTCGGCTTTTTTTAGTCCTTCAGCTGACGCCCGCTCCCATACTCTTTCTTTGCTTACATATAAGCTTTGTTTTACATCAGACGATAAAACAAAAAAACAGTCCAAATACGATTCCATATAGGAACTTTTTTGGACTGTTTTTATTTTTTCCCCTATCGCTACATATGACTGGAAATAACAGCATGTGATAGTGTAGAAGTAATGGATATTTTGTCAAAATTAAGACCAAGCTGAACGGCTGTTTGCGCTAGTTCCGGGCGAATACCTGACAGTGTTGTTTTTACGCCAATTAATCCCAATGCTTCGACAAGATGGAAAAGCTGCTGGGCTACCATCGTATCGATCATAATGACACCCGATAAATCAATCAACAAGTGATCTACTCTTTTTTCTGCACACTGCTCGAGCGTTTTTTCTAAAATTAACTTGGCCCGTGCTGTATCAATATCACCTACAAGCGGCAAAAGCCCTATTCCACGATTTAATGTAATAACGGGTGAACTTAATTCATTAATCATTTCCTGCTGGCTTTGAAGCCGTTTCACTGAAAATTTGTGATGCTCCTGCATAAACCACATGACTACATGATCAATAGCACTAATTACCCGCTGTTTCCAGAGGTCCGCTTCATTCTGCGGATAAGCGGACTGATTTATGGAGAAAAATTCTTCCAGGAATTGAAGATATTGATCCCGTGTTCTGAAAAATTCTCTTACGATAAAATGCATCGGCGTATTTAAATGATGCTCATCCTTGGCAACATTAATAATCCATTTTTCAAATTCCTTTAAAAATACACTTTCTTCTTCAACAAATAATTCGCAAAACTGCAGATGGAATTCATAATTCTGTTTTTTTAGCAATTCAATAGCATAAGGATCCGTTGTTGAATAAACCCCATTTGGATCATTTTTATCTAAAGAGGCGTACCATTCTTCGGTGATCTGTTTAGCTTTTTCTAATAAAAATTCATGGATTGCTTGAGCTGGATTCATTGATATTCCCCCTGCGGCTATATAAAATCGACTTTCGTTATTTTACCTGATTTTTGCGAAATAATCTATCCTCGGGCAGGATTTTACACGCTTACTGTTCGGCAATGTATATTTTTTGCTTCATAGAAAATACTTTATTTTCTAAAAGCAGCTTATGGAAAGTTTATCTATTGTTTTGCCGTTTTTATGTTTCATTTTCTAACAATCGGGTAAATACATAATTCATCACGATAAAACAAGGAGGTTTTCTACTATATGGAGCCAATAGAACTTTTTGGATGGTCTTTATCCACTCTTCTGACAGCCGGCTTTGCTGGTTCACTGTTTTTCATGTCAAGAAAACCAAAATTGTTGTCTGAGTCCGAGTACCGCTCTTCACAAAAACGTTACCATGAAAGCAATCCTAAAAGCAGCCAGTAACTATTGAATGTTATAGCTATGGATGAGCAAACCGGAAAATCAGCCCGATCAGCATCACTTTTTTTACTTGAAAAACCTTAATGCGATACACATGAAACAGTCAAAAGCTCCAGCAGCTCTTTATGCCGCTGGAGCTTTTGGTTTGTTACTTTTTTCGAAGCATGCGGCTTATGTATGAAGCGGTGTAGTGTAACATATCTTCTTCTTTTTCTCTTCGTAAGGAATCATCCAAAAACCAATCAATTGTTTTTGTCCCAGTCAATCGATTTAAATCCACTTTCCCCTTGATTCCTTTTATTGTTCCACTGTCGGTATACTGCCATAAATCGCAAGGAAAGTCTGGCGCTTTCTCGCTGTACCTCGGTATCCACATAAAATCAGTGCTTATCTTTTCTGCTTCGAATCTGTTGTACGTGTGATGGTGTGATGGCCGACATATAGCCCGACTTTTTTGGCGCCTAAATGTCGCAGTTCATCAATGAAAGCCTGTGTACCGGCACGCATGTTTTTCATTGTCTGCACTTCTACATCCGCCACCCAAAAATGTGCTGCCTGGTCGCCACGTTTCTAGAAATCATGCGCTTCTACTTTTGCATCGTTTTCTGAAACAAAGCGGCAAAATGCGTAATTGCCAAATGGGATACGATACTTCTTACACGCTTCCGCATTAAATGCATAATACCGATCCTGCGTTGTGCTTCCATCCTGAACCCTTAAAATAACCATCTCGATATCATGACGGGCTGTTTCCCAATCGATCCTTCCCTGATGATGGGAAATGTCTACAATATGTTTCATTTTTCCACCTCACACTTAAATATTTACACATTCCCCTTTTTTTCTTTTTTAAACCTCTCTTCATTTTTAGGGAACAGAATAAACAAAGATGAAGATGCGAGCACATTGAACTTTGAAATACGACTTATTTTCATGGTACTTTTAACCTATCAAATTCGGATAACACAGTAACTCGATGCTTATGTCCGTTTTATGAAAGGTGATTCATTATGAGCGTAGAATACATTATCCAAAAGTTAGAGCTTCTTTGCTATTTCAATACGGTTGAAATGAAACATGTATTTAAAAAAAATGAACAGCCCCTCGTTTGGGCCAGTTGTATTAAGAATACGACTACCATTCAAGTAACCGTTTTACCAAACCAAACAATAAAGGAATATGAAAACATAAAAGATGCCGCCGCCAGTATTCAACGTTTGATTACATAACCCCTGTAAATGTGCGCTGGCAGTTGCGCTTTCCTGCAGAATGAACGCTGAACCGGCATTACCCCTTCGCCCATTGCTTTTCTGGAAAGAATATGCAGATAGCTCATACAGCTATTTTTATTTCTTTTCAGTGCTACATAACGAGAACCCCGCATATGTTATTTATAATACCCTGTGCGTTCTACCCCGGCTTTTAACAAAGGAGGTTCTATCAATGGCTCCGATTGATGTTTTTGGATGGCTTGTATGTGTACTGTTAACAATCAGCTTTGTGGCTTCAATCGTTTTTCTGCCAAAAAATGCAGAGGCTGAGGATGATCGATCGACTGATCACTTCCGTAATGGGGTACCCGTAAAAAAACAAATCAAAAAGGAATCTTAAGCGCTTTAAGCGCTTTTTTCTTCGTCTTGAACCATAAAACTTTGAGCTGCAGGACTCAAAACGGCTGCTTTGGGAATCATACGGAGAAAGGTTTTTTCATTTGATACAAAAACGTAGTGAAAAGGACTGAGCGTATGTTAACCAAAGACCAGTTAACCCAATTTCGAACGGAGCTCGTCAACAGAAAAAAAGAGATCGAAGCCCGCATGGAGGAAAACGACCAATTTAATATTGAGCGCGACTTCCCCGGCTCTGTTGGAGAGTTATCTACTTATGATAATCACCCTGGAGATACGGGAACAGAATTGTTTGAAAGGGAAAAGGACATGGCGTTAAGTGAGCATGCCCGTTTGGAACAGCAAGACATCAACGCTGCTCTCGAAGCAATTGAAGCTGGTACCTATGGCGTGTGTAAAGTCTGCAAAAAAGAAATCCCACTTGAGCGGCTCGAAGCAGTACCTACCACACTTTACTGCATGGAGGATTCACAGGAACGGTATATTCCACGCGACCGGCCCGTTGAAGAAACCATTTTAGCCCCGCCGTTTGGACAATTTGATTTTGATGACAAGTCAGAAAACGTCGCTTATGACGCAGAGGATTCCTGGCAGGATGTTGCCCAGTATGGTACATCTGAATCGCCGTCAGATTTTATGAACCCGCCTGAGGAGTATGGAGACATGTATATGGAATCACAGGAAAACAAAGGATATGTAGAGGACTACGAAAACTTTGCAGCCGTCGATATACACGGAAACAAAGTAGATGTATATCCAAACAGAGAGCATGAATTGTATGAAGAAGTGCTCGATGATGAAGAATTAATGTCTTCCCTGGGCGATCTTCCCCCGTCGGAAAAAGAGCCTTACACGGATCGTAAATAAGCTTTTTTCTGGCTGTCCCTGCCAAGCCGGGACAGCCAGTGTTTTTTAAATAAAAAGCGTCTCTTTTTTTAAAACCTCTTTGTGAATAAAATATCCCCCGCTTCCTCATGATAATGATTGAACAAATTTCAATAAGAAACGAGGCTGGAAAATGTATTACTACAAAGAGGAATTAATCAATATTGTGGCACCTGATGAGCCCGATCCAGCCGCTGCGAAAGTACTGCAGGAAATACTAGGCGGACACTTCGGGGAAATGCGAACAATGATGCAGTTTTTCTTTCAAAGCTCCAATTTCAGAGGCAAGGCTGTTCAATATCGAGACTTGCTTCGCGGTATTTTTCTTGAAGAAATTGCCCATGTAGAGCTTGTCCAAAATACCATTAACCAGCTGCTCAATGGCTCTGGAGAATCGAATATGCCAGGCAATGCCGGGGCAGATGGCGCGCCGCTGAGTGACGTTGTCAAACATGCCAATCCGCACCATTATATTATTGGAGCCCAGGCTTCTCTGCCAGTGGACGCTGCAGGAAATCCATGGAATGGCTCCTGGGTGTACAGCCATGGAAACCTGATCGGGGATTTGCTTGATAACCTTGTTCTTGAATCGACGGGTGTCCTGCAAAAAACACGTATTTATGAAATGAGTAGCAACCAAACTTTTCGTGAAACGCTGGCTTTCCTGATTGTCCGGGATAACGCCCATCAAAATGCATTTGCCAAAGCCCTTGAAACACTAGGAGTCGATTGGGGCAAGCTGTTCCCCGTTCCAAATTACGATATCAATAAATACCCAGAATGCCGGAAGTACGTAGAAATGGGTTACCATAATGCGCTGTTTAACTTCAGAATGGACGAAACAAAAATAGCCGAAATTTTTCAAGGCCAGTCTCCAAGCCGAAACGATGGCACGCTTTCCGTGGTAGATCCTCCGTCCGGGTTCCCTGTTCCTCTTATGCCCGAAATGCCAAATGAGCACAGTCCAGGGATCAATGATTTAAATGCTTAATAATCGGCAGCCCCGGGCAAAAATAAGCTCGGGGTTTTCTCATGCATTCCTTTCCTGGCTGCTTCAAGTATTGAATGACGACTTTTTGTCAAAGCTGTTTATTGACTTTTGGAGAGGAGTGAGGACATATGTTAAAACTTCAAACAGACCTGGAAGGAAAAACGGCCCGCTTTGGTGATATAAGAGACCAGATGAATGAGCTCGGATATGACCTGGGCGGAAATTGGGGATATGATGCCGGTAGCTTTGATTCAACGTTATGGTGCGACAAAAACGAAAAAGTGTATCTTCGTCTTCCCTTTACGGTATTGGACGGTATGCTGGACGAATATGATGCCTTTATTTCGTTTCAGACTCCTTTTGTTATCAAACATGTAGTCAATATTGGACTGGAAAAGGATAAACATTCTCTGCTTACCGCATCTGGCTTCAACCAATTTCAAGATCCTGTGGATCCTGATGCACAAATACAGGAAAAAAATAAATGGGAAACAGCTGGAGAGAAAGCAGTCAGCCGACTCATTCAATATTTGGGCAATGGAACGAACGCATCCGGCCAAACAAACCCTTAAAGCAGGTTTGCTTTGGCTGGAACTTGCTGCTTTTAAATAGCCACTAATATTAGTATCAATGTTTGTACGGTTTCTCCCGCTTTGCAGCGGCCTTGAATAAAATAAAGGGTCAAAGCAAAAAAGGAGGAATCATATGATTCATATTGTAAAAGCTGGTGAAACTCTTTCTTCTATTGCAGGAGACTACCGAATTTCACTCGCTGCTTTAATTGCCAGCAATCCCGGTGTTACACCAAATTCCATTTATGTAGGACAACGCATTACAATTCCAGGCTTCCCATCTCCCCAGAGCCTTCCTTTTGCCATTGTGGTTTCTCTTTCAAATCGAACATTAACTTTACTGTACCAGGGACAAATCAGAAAAGTGTATCCGGTTGGAGTCGGCAGGATGCTACATGAAACACCTGTAGGAAACTTTATTATTATTAACAAGGCACCCAATCCGGGAGGGCCTTACGGAACGATGTGGATGAGCTTATCGAAAAAAAGCTATGGAATTCACGGCACAAATGACCCTTCGTCCATTGGAAAGTATGTATCCAGAGGATGCATACGCATGTACAATCAAGATGTAGAGGAACTTTCCAGAACGATTCCAATCGGAACCTCCGTCTTGATCCGGCCATAGAATGCTATGCTAAAAAGCCCAATTCTTAGTTGAGGCGGGCTTTTGGCAAAATAAATATTATGTTGTATGGACGATGGGAAGTTCAATTTTAAAAAAGCGTTCCTTTATTTGTTTTGCTTGTAACGTTGCTTTTTCCGCCCAGACTTTGAATAGTACTAAACGAAACCATCATGCCAAGTTCGGCTCCATTTTCTTTTGTTGTAAATAGGCTATCTGCATAAAAAACAGTAAGGAGAACAAATAAAAAATGAATGTGCAATTCCTTTGTCATAAGCTCCATTGAAGGACCGGTCATTCCCGAATGTATAGCATCCGCTTATTCGGATATTTCTTTTAGAATAATTGATATTTCATTTGAGCCGCAACTGTTGCTTTGAAATGATCTTTCTACTTTTCGATCACAACGACGTTGATAATAGGTGTTCCATCTGCTGCTTTTTCAACACCTACTACACCATAAACGGTTACCCTCTCATTCTCCTGTACATCTGTTTGTGTGGAATTCATGATTACGTACGTACCGTCTGCTGCTTGAAGATAAAATGAACCTGTTAAACCAGACTCTACTATTTTGGTGACTACTCCTGTTGCGAATACTTTTTTATTGACCGGGGGCTGCTTTGAATTTAATTCGTTAAATTGTGCCGGCTGGGCTTCTTTCTTCATTTCTTCCGCCAGTTCTTCTTCTGATGGTTCCTCAATAATAGACTCTGTTCCCTGTGGAAATGTGTTTTGCACTAATTCCTCCTCTGCTGAACACGCACTCAACAGAAGGATGACTCCAATGGCTGTCCATTTTTTCATAACGCTCCCACCTTTTTATACTTATACTTGTCCTTATACTATATGAATGAACAGTACAGGTAAGTACACTGATACGCGGCGGCCTCCATGTGTCATTCCTTTTTAAAGCGCATACTGTAAATTATAAAGGAGTGAAACATATGGTTCAGGAATATCGGAATCACACAAAAAAAACGCTATTACCGCCAGGGCAGTATTTGTACTCCCCTCAGTTTCCATCCATTATGCAGCACTTGTCACCTGTTTATACGGTACAGGCGGAGCCCGTGTTTCTCGATCACCTATTGATGCACAGCGGAAAAACGATTCAAGTCGTGACAACCGGCGGTTTATTGACCGGAAAGCTGACGGGTGTGGCCATCGACCATCTTCAATTGACAATCGATAATGTTCATCACCATATTCGATATCCACATATTATTTCTTTTAATAAAAGCAGTAGCGCGTAAAGCCTCTAGGAAAAAGCCAAAGAATCTTGATGCATTAAGGTTCTCAAAGTTTCGATTCAATTTGTGCTTTTCAGCTTCCTGTATTCTCCCTCGAATAATTGGGGGAACTTTATTTTAAGACAAACTTTCAAAACAAAAAAGTCCTTATAGGGGTTTTATTACTTGATATGTAAAGTTGAAAAAATAACTATAGTCGTCACATCCATTGTTACAATTTTTTAATATAGAATCATACCAAATCTACCCCTCGTTCAGCAGGAATACGCTTTACACAAATAAAAAAAAGAGAACTCTAAGCAGCTCCCTCTCTATCCTTATTCAATTAACTGCTCAACTCAGAACATGGCTCATTTACCTGATTTAAATACGTTATGACTTTTTGCTCTCTTGTTTCGTCGTAAAACAGCTGATTTCGATACCACACAGAAAAGTCCATATCGTTCTTGCTGGAGTTGCACACGGTACATGCTGGAACAATATTTTTCCTGTCAAAGCTGCCGCCTTTTGAAAATGGAACAACGTGTTCAAATGTTAATTTATTTCTTTTTCCGCAATACGCACATTCATTGTCAAAATGATGGATGGCTTTCTCCCACTCAGAATCTGTCAAAGAAAAATCCCCCCGCTTCCGATGCCTTCTCTCCTGCGCCTCTTTTGCTCCATTCTTCACTCTCTTTTGCTTAGCTGCCGCGTATTTATATAACTCCTGAACGTCGATCAGTTCTTCAAAGCCGGTGAGCTTTTCCTCAGGGTGGATCGTCAAAATAAAATACGCCGCTTTTTCTTTTTCATAATGATCATTCGCTTCTAAGTACAGAACAACGAATGCTTCAACCATTTGTTCAACGGTTGCTATCGCGCTTTTTTCACCTAAGGTGGCATAATAATGATTGATGAACGCCTTTTGCTTTTCCGTTAAGTTCATTTCACCTCACCTGCCTTTAAGTTATTTTTACAAATACGATTAGCACTTATTCGTTTTTTTAAGTTCCCACTTGGAAACGTCTTTTCACCTGCATTAACTCAGTATACAATCTCGATTATGCCTATATGTTGAAACAACACTATATAATCCTTTCCGTGGCGAATCGCCAAAACAAAAAGCATTCGGTAAAATGCTTTTTGTTTACTGCGTATATTTCAATAGGATTTACAGACTAAAATTAGATTCCGATCCTTTTTTACAAAAAAAAAACATTTACTAAAGCCGCTGCTTAAATAGGTAAATCAATTGATTTAGCATGGAATAATAATGATTTTAAAAAAGGCGCTGATCGTCAATAGGACGCGGGATATAAACGGAACGAGGCTACCGAAAACAAAGCGGAATTCCTGGACTATCCTGGTAGACGATTTTATCTTCATTTCAACTCGATGTGGAGAGCCTAGCTCAGTAAGTACGTTACAAAACTGCTTTAAGCCTATTTATGAGAAATCGGATTTAAAACGAATTACACCACATAGTGTATGCCATACACATGCGATGATTTTAATCAGCCAGCGATTTTCTATTAAGATTATCGCCGGATCTTCTGGGCAATACACCACAAGTGATTTTAAACGTGTACGGCCATTCATTTAAGGAGATCGAAGAAGAATCTGTACAAGCTTTTGGAAGTCTAATGAATATGTAAGTGAAGGAACTTTTTTTTAAAAAACCCTCTTCATTTCTTTATCTCAAAAAACTTTAAAACAGCATCGTGTATTATTTCTTTTAATATGGCTTAAATGAAAAATCGAGATCTGAGGGTAAAGGCTTCAGTCCTTGTGTCATCTTAGATGAATAAATTTTCGAGATATAGATCATCCTATGTAAATGACTCCGTTCGTACATTTTGTTTTGAGGTGAACACAATGATGCAGTCTATGTTATTTTTTGTTTATTTTGTGATAGCCGGCGTTACTATCACCTGGCTTTTTTATCAGGGATTTAGTCCAAACAGTAAATTAAACATGCCAGAGCCGGAGAAGAAAAACAAAGCAGATACGGCAAACAAACAGCAGGAAGGCAGCAGCTGATTTTAAAAGCATAACCAGAAATTCTTCTTCTTGGAAGAGTTTTCAGAATGTAAACAAATGAGTGATAAACCGTCACATGAATGGGGTAGATTGGCGGCGTCCGGGCAGCTCCGCTTTCCATGGGGCAGGCGCTGACTCGGACGCCGCCAAAGCGCCTTGCACCAAAGTATATAAAGCGAATAAGGTCATATTTTTTTCTTTTTAAAAGGAGAAAATGTATATCCAAGTCCTTGGCTAAGTGATCTTCAACACCACTTAGTGCAGCCGGCCGGACGAAGACTCCTGCGGGAAGTACAGTGAGTCGGGAGATACCGCAGGCGCAAGCCGAGGA
>NZ_LAHL01000034.1 GCF_000966195.1 Domibacillus robiginosus
GTTTCACTTGACAGTTACACACGGAGGAAAGCACAGTAGGCTTTGCGCAAAACGATAACCAGGCGTCTGCAGATATGTTTGATTTTTTATTAAAAAGCGGGGCGTATTATCTTATTGCACAGGAACATAACTTGATAAAAGGGTGGATTTTGATTGGTCAAGATTTCAGTACACTCAAACCTGTTCAAACGGCAGGCATATTCAGTTTGTACGTAAGTCCTGAATATCGGTCTTCAGGTATTGGAAGAAAATTAATAAACTATGCCCTTACGGAGTTAAAACAGCAAGGCTATCAACAAGTACAGCTATATGTATTCACTGGCAATCCGGCAAAACGATTATATGAACAACTTGGTTTTAAAGAGATTTGTACGCTGATGTCATTAGAGATAAAGTAAATTCCTTGTGGATGAAACAAAACTACCTGTAGATACCGAATTTAAAATGAAGAATTTGTCTACAATCTGAAGAGTCCATGTAAGGATTCTTTTTAGAGCGCCTGTCCCGAATTTAAATGTTCCCGCAGAATAATGGGGGAGAATACAGGAAATTGCAAAGCATAAGTTAGTCGGATTTCCAAAAAAACTTGATATAGCAATGTTTTTTGGTTCTTTCTTAGATATTTTACAAGCTGCTTTGACTATAGGTTATAATAGTAAAAAACATCTGTCTGTATAGGATAGATGTCTTTTTAAATGAAATACATAAAAGGATTGGTGAATAAAATGGCTATCGTCGATGTAACGGTTATTCCTGTCGGCACACAGACGCCAAGTGTCAGCAGCTATGTAGCGGATATTCAAAAAGTATTAAAGCAATATGAAGAAAAGGGGGACATTCGTTTTCAGTTAACACCGATGAATACGATCATTGAAGGTGACCTACCTAAATTATTTGAAGTGATTCAGGCAATGCACGAAGTACCTTTTGAAAAAGGTCTTGCCAGAGTTTGCACGAATATTCGAATTGATGACCGTCGTGATAAACAACGTAAAATGGAAGATAAAGTAGAGCGGATAAAAGGTTTGCTTGAGGAATAAGAATTTCTCGGCAGAGTGTATAGAAAGACAGGAGAACGAAGCAGTTCTCCTGTTTTTATTTTACCGCTTTAATGGCTAAAGCAAAGAAAAGCGGGTCCCTTACGATTCGTTTAAAATTCTTCATATACCGCAGGATCCTGATCGTTAATTCTGCCGTCAGGACGGGTTAAACCTGAAATCAGGCTCAATTCCGTTTCGTCAAGAGAAAAATCAAAAATAGAGATGTTTTCAAGCTGCCGCACCGGGGAAGCGGATTTTGGAATCGAAACGGCTCCCAGCTGATAATGCCAGCGTAACACAATCTGCGAAATAGACCTGTCATGGCGACGGGCTATTTGTTGAATGGTATCATCCTGCAAAAGATCCTTCCCCCGGAATAACGGACTCCACGATTCTGTTACAATATTATGCTCCTGATGCCACTTTCTTTGTTGTTCCTGATTAAAAAATGGATGCAATTCAATCTGGTTGACGCTTGGCTTAACGCCCGTTTCTTTTTTTAAACGCTCAATGTGCTCGGGCAAGAAATTGCAGACACCAATGGAACGAATAAGGCCCCATTTCCTGGCGTCAATTAAGGCCTGCCAGGCTTCTACATATTCATCCTGTTTCGGGTTGGGCCAATGAATCAAATATAAATCATAGTAATCGAGGCTCGCGCGATATAAGGATTCCTGGATTGTCGTCACTGCTTTGTCATAACTATGATAGCGGCCTGGTAGTTTAGAAGTAATTCTCAATTCTTCTCTGGGAACGGAGCTGCGTTTAACAGCTTCCCCTACAGTTCCTTCATTTTCATAATTATAAGCAGAATCAATAAGTCGGTAACCTGTATGAATGGCATTTTGAATCGCACTGGCACCCGCATTTCCGTTAAGCGCGTATGTACCTAACCCTATCACTGGCAATGTGAGTCCGTCATTCAATGTAATATCCGGAATTTTGACCATTATCTATCACTCCTTTAAATATTATTATACTACCATTATTAGGAATAGGCGTCAGTGATTTGGGGTGAAGCAGCCACACTCTTTTTCTTTTCAAAGAGAGGTGAGTGGAGGCAGCTTTATCAATAAATACTCTAACCTTATTTTGTTACCCATATATGTTTTAAGGAAACTATTTTATTAATGTCAGGTCTTTTGCTTATGCGCTGCATAATCAGTTGATTGAATCGCTCAACCATCGTCGTCCATGATTAACGGTCCTCATCCTAATAAATACCATAGTTAATTAAGCTTTTAATATAAGCATAACCGCAGTATTCATAATAGCAGCTTTAAATATGGATATTTTTTATTTTGAAATAAATCTTCTTTTCTTTCTGTTATACTGTATCATATATCAATTATTGGTAAAATTTGTTAATAGGAGTAAAGGGGGATAACAGATATGAAAAAGCTTTACAGCATACTAGCTGCAGCTTTACTTACAGGAGCGGTATTTGCATCCGCCAGCCCATCAGCGGAAGCAGCGAGCTTCGATCCCATTTTAGCAAAGCCTGTAAGCTCATTTCCTTTTACGGATGTGTCTGCAGAAAGCAAGGAAATGGTTTCGGCTCTTTATCAAAATAAATTTTTTAATGGAATCAGCGCCGATATGTTTGAGTGGAACCAGACGATCAAGCGGGTGGATGCTGCCGTGATCGCTGCACGAGGGATGGGTTATAGAAAAGATCAGCGTCCTTTACGAGAGGAAACATTGACGTTTACAGACATTCCAGAGCGTGCCCAGAGCGCGCGGTCGCCCTTCTTCAATTTTATGGAGTAGTAAATGGCAAAACGAAAACCATTTTCGGGTCCAATGATACGATTACAAGAGGTGAAGCAGCTATCATTCTTTCAAGAGCTTATAATGATGTATTGCTGCGTCCGACTGAAACAGTGCATCATTTTAAAGATGCAACAGGCCGATACGTGGAGGCTATCAACAGGCTGGTCGCGACAGGCATTACGCATGGAAAAACAATTGGCCGGTTCGGCACCAATGACCCGGTAAAACGAGGAGAGTTTGCGGTGATGGTAGCCCGGCTGAGTGATCCTGCTTTGTCTCCGCCCTCTTCTTACAGTGATCTGCTTTCTACACAAGGAGGCTTGACCATGAAAGCAGAGAAGGAAAACAATCGTTTATTGTTTGATTCAGCTGTTCGCCTGACGCTTATTCATACTGCTGATTTCAATTATATTTACAATCGTATTTATATCCTGGAAAAGAAACAGGGGAACCAATGGCTGGAGATAAAGTATAACAACGGGCTATCTTTTTTTGCCGATATGCTGGCAGTAGAAGCAGGTAAAAGCCAGGAAGTTACCATTTCGTTTGACCAATTTAAAACATTGATGACACCAGGGAAATATAGAGTAAGGCATACATTTTATCCCTCAAAGAATGGAACGGTGAAAGAGCGTGCGTTTATAGCGGCAGAATTTACTATTACTGAATAAATTATCGTTTATACATTGCTTATAATCAATCTGTAATGATAGATGCACTCACCGGTGTTTTTTCTATGCAGAACATAAAAAACTTATAGACTGTCTTTTTCTAATAGCTTGTTTTAAAGTTAGGGAGAAAAAGCTGCTTCTCCAACTGTCAGTTGTTCAATGTGGAGACGCAGCTTAACTTACCATAGTCATTAATAGTTTCTTTGTATACAGCTTGGCAAAGTGAAACGCTTCAGATCAAAGCGTGGCAGAGTAAAGAGTGCCCATAAAAAAGACCAGCATGAGCTGGTCAGAGAGTGGAGATAAAATAAAAAAGCAGGCTGATTGAAAACGTCTGTTCTTCCAAAAGCGTCGCCAGCTGAGAAGTGGCGTGACCTTTTTTTAGTTATGAGCATTCACAGCTGGCAAGTGACGCCGATAGCGTGCGTTTGTCAACAGCCTGAGACCAGCTAAAGCTGGTTATCCATGTTCAATAAGGCTGATCGGCAAGATGATGGTCTCTTGCCATCCCTCAAAATTAAAATCACTCTCGTTGCTCCACTTAAAGATACCTGGATCCCAGTCATCTTCATCAACAATAATACTTCTCATCATTTCTTCATAAGTCACGGCTTGCGTGACTTCTTTTCCTATGTTATTCCACAGGCAGTATAAATCTGGGGCATTTGTAGATCTGAGTACTTTCAATGAAACTAACTCCTCCCGCTTAAATTGCGTCTTCAATCTTTTGATAAGTTCGCCTTTCGGTTAGCTCAAAAATATTATACCAATAGCGATTTGGTTTAGTTTGTCGAAATTTGTCTTGGAAACATTTAATTACATACAATCCTGTTATATGTATGGGTATTCAGAAATAAATATGGCAAAAAGTTTGATCAAGCTAACAAGGAACAAATATCATTGGCGGGCAGTACGGGTCGTGTTGATAGGAGAAAGTCGAGTGCCTCAGCAGGTGCTGCAGTGATTCGTACAGCTTTATATACCAAGAAAAATAACGCAAAAGGGTTGAACGTTCATGAAAAATGCTACATAAGGGCTCTTTTGTTTTAAACGTCTGTCTTAAAATGAAAGGTTCGTCAAAAGCTTTCCAATTAACTGGGGATAGAATACAGGAAGCTGAAAAGCACAAATTGAAATAAAATAATGCGAACCTTTATACATCAATGTTCGGCGGTTCTTTCCAAGAGATTGTATATATCATTTGGCTTATTCGTTATAATCATCATAGAAACAAATAATTGATATGATGTAAGAAAGGTTAGTGAATATGAAAAAGGTTATAGTAGTCGGTGCTGGAATTCTTGGCGCATCAGCAGCCTATCAATTAGCAAAAATGGGTGCCGAAGTCTTGATTATAGACCGCAAAGATAAAGGACAGGCGACTGATGCAGCTGCAGGTATTATTTGCCCATGGTTATCACAGCGGCGCAACAAGGCCTGGTACCAGCTCGCAAAAGCAGGGGCACGTTTTTACCCTGAGCTGATCGAAGAACTGAAAAGGGAAGGCGAGACGGAAACGGGCTATGCCCGGGTCGGCGCTCTCAATGTTCATCACGACATAGAGAAAATCAAGAAAATGGCAGAGCGTGCCGAAACACGAAGGGCAGATGCACCGGAAATCGGTGAGATTGTTTTGCTTGATGAAAAAGAAACCCGGGATCGATTTCCACATCTTTCTGAACAATACCAGTCTGTTTATGTGAGCGGAGGCGCCCGTGTGGACGGCCGTGCGCTGCGCGATGCGCTGTTGCGTTCTGCACAAAGAAACGGTGCCGTCCTTGTAACGGGGAATGCTGTACTTCAATACGAGGCGAGCCGGGTAACAGGAGTCAAGGTCGGTAATGAAAGCTATTCAGCTGACGAGTTGATTGTTTGTGCAGGTGCCTGGGCAAATCAGCTGTTAGCGCCTTTGGGCATCGATTTCAAAGTAAGCTTTCAAAAAGCACAAATTTTGCATCTGGAGGTTCCAGACGCGTCGGACACAAGCACATGGCCTGTCGTCATGCCACCTTCTAATAAATATCTTTTGGCTTTTGATTACCAGAGGGTTGTTATAGGGGCGACGCATGAAGATCCTGTAGATGGCTATGATACACGCATCACGGCAGGCGGGATGCAGGAGCTCCTGGAAAAAGGCTTAGAAGCAGCGCCTGGTTTATCGAATAGTACATTTCAAGAAGTAAGGGTTGGTTTTCGCCCCTACACGGCTGATTTTCTCCCAGTGATAGGTCCTATTCCGGGATGGGAGGGCCTTATCGTGGCAAATGGTCTTGGAGCGTCTGGTTTAACGACAGGTCCATATCTCGGGAACCAGCTGGCAAAGATAGCGCTCGACATGGATGTAGAGATCGATATCAGTCATTATGATATTCAAAAAGCAATGGAGAACAATTAAGCCTCCATTGCTTTTTATCTTTCAAGAGAGATACCTGATAGAGTGAACGCGTAAGCTGATCGGAACTGACATATATTCAGCCAGAATAAGCTTTTTGTGTTGGGATTTGCAAGGACAGCGGTTGAAAGGTTTAATACAACGTAGGAATTTATGTAATGTTCAGTGAAAACCATCCACTTCTTCTCAAAGTGGATGGTTTTTTAATTTTATTTGTTTATTAATGAATACCTAACAAAAGGGAAGACTACACAAAACAGTACATCTTTAAGAGGGGTAATTATGAAAACATTGTCAAAGAAACTCGGGAATATACAATGCAACAATGAATATGAGGAATTGCGCCGGGTGATTTTATGCGAGCCTCAATTTATGACTATACGGGATGTGATTAATGAAACGCAGGAATATTATAAACATGAAAATATTAATATTAACCGTGCAATACAGCAGCATACTCAGTTCTGTCAACTTCTTAACGAACACGGAATAGAGGTGATTAAGCTTTCACCTTCTCCACAGTATCCGGAGCAAGTCTTTACTAGAGACATCGGGTTTACAATCGGCCAAAATATTTTTATTGCTGAAATGGCCGCGGACATCCGGCAGGGAGAGGAACATGAGCTGAAAAAATGGCTTGAATCGGAGCAAATTTCTTATCACGCCCTAAGCGAAAATTCGATTGAAGGCGGGGATGTCATCGTTGATGGACACAATCTCTATGTCGGGATCAGCAGTCGAACAAATAAAGCATCCATTCAAGAACTTACACGTTTATTACCGGAATACGAGATCCTCCCTATTTCTTTAAATCAAAGATATTTGCATTTAGACTGTGTTTTTAATATTATTTCGCCGGAAGAAGCATTAATTTTCCCGGAGGCCATTGATCAAATTACAGTAAATATGCTTTCATCACGATTCGATTTAATCGAAGTGACTGAAAAAGAGCAATTTACACTTGGAACAAATGTACTTTCAATTGGACGGAAAAAGGTGTTTAGTCTAATGGGAAATCATAATGTAAACACTCGGCTCAGGGAGCGGGGGTATCATGTAATTGAGGTTGATATCACAGAGATTATTAAATCCGGAGGCTCTTTTCGCTGCTGTACATTGCCGATTCTGCGTGGATGAGACAAAAAGCTTTAACGGATAACAAGCAGGTACGGTAAAGTCACTTATCATGGCAAATGGGCTTGGGCGCGTCTGCTTTAAGGTTGGGTCCATATCTTGGGAACCAGCTGGCAAAGATGGCACCCGAAATGGATTTAGGAATAAATATAAATCATTATGATATTTAAAAAGCAATGGGGGTAGTGAATCCTCCATTGCTTTTTGTCAGTTCAAAAAACTATTTCCTTATTTAGGAGAGGGAGCTTTCTTTTATCCAAGTTTTCATATGGAGTTTGTTACTGCGATCCTCTTATATATCCGTATTTAATAGAGCAAGCTGGTCGTCGGGCAGGGCCTTGGTTTTACCATCACTGTTGAGAACATGGCGCCATGTATAACGCGGCTCATAGCCAAGGACCTTCCGGGCTTTATCAATGGCCATAAGAGTCTCATGTCCTTCTACAGGCCTCTTTAAAGAAACATCCGGAAAAAATTTATCCACCAGTTCCTGACTTGGTTCTGGAAATATGGTGTCCGGCGCCGTTATATGAAATATGTCAAATCCTAAATTATCCTTTTCGATCGCAAGCAGGCAGGCTCTTGCAGCATCTCTGACATCACAATAAGCCCATGCATTTTTCTTTTGGACATCTCTTTGTCCTTCTTCACTCCAATGCATGATAGGGATTTTCTCGTATTCATCCGGCTCATACATATTGGCAAAGCGAAGCGCCACAATTTGTGTGTTCGCAAGTTTGTGGAACATTTCGGAAAGAATTTCAGTCAGCCGTTTTGCCATTGCGTATGAGGACTTCACGATGGACGGGTGTTCTTCGTCCACAGGCAGGTAACTTAAATCTTCCGCCACGAAAGGGTATCCCAGAACAGTCTCACTTGATGCCCACACAACCTTGGGGATTTTAAGGTCTTTACAAGCTTCAAGGATATTAAAATTAACGAGCATATTATTTTCAAATATGGCCTGGGATGTATTCCGTACATCGGTAGGAATATTCCCCAGGTGCACGACTGCATCACACCCTGCTAAAAGCTGGCAGACCTGGCCATAATCACGTAATTCGGCCTGGATAAATTTTTTTGATTCAGATTCTTCCCTTAATTTTCTATCTGTAGCAATAACGTCATGACCAGCTTCTAATAAGGTTCTTACAGTCCATCGGCCAACTTTTCCTGCTGCACCTGTTACCACTACTTTCATCATTCCACGCTCCTGTTTTTACATTTCGATATCAGTGTAATACAGTAAAATTTTGTTGTAGAAATGTGATTAGAACACAGTAAAAAATACCGAAAAGCGGCTGTCTCCTCAGCAAGTTACATCCAATATCTTTGTTAGAATTCCCTGTTGCCACTGTTTTATTAGCAGGAGGTCTATATAGAAAATAATGGTGAGCAGGTGCTTATCGTACAGACTGGAACCGGTATCTGAAAATGCAAACCACAGCGAAGTGCTTCTGCTGCGGTAACATTAACCGTTAATAGCCGGAATCTTCTGAGGCAAGATTGTCCAGCATGCGATGATCGTCTCGCTGTAATGGTTTTTCAGCTGGACCTTCAATTACTTTTCCTGTATATGAAAACCTGGAGCCGTGACATGGGCAATCCCAGGTACGGTCACCGTTGTTCCATTCGACTTCACATCCTACATGGGTACAGGTGGTATCTACAATATATAGTTTTCCTTCCTCGTCTTTATAAGCGCCTTTTCTGTGTCCTTTGACAGTAATTACGGCACCTTCACCGTTAGATAAGTCTTCAGCACTCTTAGCAGGCAAATCAAGTTTTCCGTTGATTAAATGAGTGGCAACACCAGCGTTCTCTACCAAGAAATTTTTGAGACTTGGATGTGCATGGAATCGCGAGGGTGTATATAAATCTTGATAAACATTCTTTTTGTCCAAAATCATATCGCGAAACAGCAGAGCTGCAGCAGTGCCATTGGACATCCCCCAGTTTCTATAACCGGTGGCGATTAAGATATTTGGCTGGCCGAGGGTGATTTGTCCGATATAAGGAATGTTATCTAGTGTGATCAAATCCTGTGCTGACCAGCGGTATATCATTTTATCAAGTCCGAAAACCTGCTGACCGAAAATCTCTAAAGCTTTATAATGTTCCAGCGTATTCCTTCCCTGGCCAGCCTTATGACTCTGACCACCAATAAGCACGATTTCCTCTCCGTTAATGGTTGCAGAACAGAGTGAACGTGTAGGCTGGTCGGCACTGATATACATTCCGCCAGGATATTCTTTCTTTGTCTTAATGGCAAGAACGTAGGAGCGAACGGCATGCATTCTTGCAGAATAAAATCCCAGGCCTTCGTAAAATGGAAAATGCGAGGAGACAAGAACGTGGCTGCCTGTGGCACGCAATCCCTCACGAGTAAGAACGGCTGGCTGCTGCCCGGTTTTAATATTAACTGCCGTTGTGTTTTCAAAGAGAAGCCCACCTTTTTCCATGATAATTCGGATAAGATGGGCCAGGTATTTAATCGGATGAAATTGAGCCTGGTTTTTCATAACCAGCCCATTTTGTATGTCTATTCCGAAAGGAACCTTGTTAATCAGTGAACCGTCTATACCGATATTTTTATAAGCTTCTGCTTCTTTTTCAATCCTGCGGGCGTATTGATCCGTAGCAGCATATATACAAGCATCCTGAAGGCTGAAATCACAAGGGATTTGATGTTGTTCTACAATTTTTTTTATGAAATGAAGGGCTTCTATATTGGCTTCATAATATAACCTCGCCTTACTCCTTCCGAAATGGCGAATGAGTTCATCGTATATGAGCTCATGCTGGGCAGTAATTTTAGCCGTAATGGTTCCCCTTGGGCCGTTCAGCAGTTTCCCCGCCTCTAAAACGGCAACCTTCAGGCCTTCGTTTGCTAAAAGGTAAGCGGATGTGATTCCAGTAATACCGCCTCCTACAATAATCACATCTACATGAATATCTTTTTCTAAAGAAGGGAAATCCGGCAAATCAATAAAACCTCTCCAATCTGGCTCAGGAACCTGCGGTAGTTTTCCGCTCTCCTGATCGTTGTCAGTCATAGAAAAAATCCTCCATACGGTATTTCGATTATAGTAGGATTTCCTTGGATGAGAGAAGTATACATGGGCTATAATCAGCGAAATGCAGCTATGATCAGGTCAATGAGATAAGCACGATTTTTGTGATAAGATGGATTGAACAAGGTGGTGTATGGATTGTTAACGCTGGAGGACACTATTCAAGAAGCGCTGAATAAGTTAACGGAAAAAAAGTTGGAATCGATTGAAATTGTCGATGAGAATCAAACGGTCATTGGCATGATTACAATAGAAGAAATACGAGTAGCGATTCGGAATGGGCATGTA
The DNA here is from genome assembly GCF_000966195.1 of Domibacillus robiginosus. Taxonomy (GTDB): domain Bacteria; phylum Bacillota; class Bacilli; order Bacillales; family Domibacillaceae; genus Domibacillus; species Domibacillus robiginosus. The sequence continues at coordinate 10,373 of NZ_LAHL01000034.1, forward strand.
CTGATGAAATTGAGAGAATTTTTTAAGCAGCCTTTTTTACATCAATTTCTCCGGGAACAGGAGCCGGGCGGGTTTCATGAACTGCTGATGGGCAAAATGTTTTCGGACATGATCAACTCGTTGTATGACGGTGTATACATAACAGATGGGAATGGCTTTACAGTAAAAGTAAATACGGCGTACGAGCGTATTACAGGGATTTCGTCAGAGAAAGTAATAGGTTTTCATATGAAGGATGTAGAAAAGGCCGGCTATATATCAAAATCGGTTTCTATTCAGGTTATTCAAGAGAAAAAAACGCTGACGCAAATGCAAGAGCTGGCGAACGGGCGCAAAGTGATTGTCTCGGCAAGTCCTGTATTCGGTCAAGATCAAACCATTTTATATGTGGTTAGCAGTGTACGCGATATTACTGAACTGATCCGGTTGAAAAATGAAGTGGACGAATTAAAAGATAATCGATTGGAAACGGTGGACGTAGAAACGGATCATATTCCATTTTTGGCCGAAGAAGCGGAAACGTTTTTCACACTCGCACGCAAAGTAGCCCGCAAAAATGTAACGGTCTGTTTGACAGGTGAAAGCGGCGTAGGGAAAACAATGACGGCTTCCTACATTCATTATCATTCTGCTCGGAAAAATCAGCCGTTTATTGAAGTGAATTGCGGCGCACTGCCGGCCAATTTAATTGAAGCAGAATTATTCGGCTATGTAGGCGGTGCTTTTACAGGGGCACTTTCCAAAGGCAAAAAAGGGCTTGTAGAAATGGCTCATCGCGGAACACTATTTTTAGATGAAATCGGAGATATGCCCCTTGAGCTGCAGGTGAAGCTATTAAAAGTGCTTGATGACTTCACATTTACACCGGTTGGGGCAACGGAGGCCAAACAAGTAGATATTCGGGTAATCGCAGCAACCAATCAAAAATTAGAGGAACTCGTGAAAAAGGGACTGTTTCGGGAGGACTTGTTTTACCGGCTGACAGTAGTGCCAATGCACATTCCGCCGCTTCGTGAGCGTACAAAAGAAATCCCCAAATTAATTACACATTACTTGGATCAATTTAATACAGCACATGAAACAGCTGTAGAGTTTTCAGATGAAGCTCTCCGCTGCCTGAGTTCATATGAATGGCCGGGTAATATTCGTGAGCTTAAAAACGTGATTGAATACATAGTCGTCACGTCATCTTCTTCTAGCATAGAAGTGGAACAGCTGCCGGTTAAAATTCGCCGCGCTCCATCGTTTGTAAGTTCGTTTGGAGAAGATGAAATTATTCCATTGAAGGAAGCAACCGATATAATAGAGAAACAATTGATCAAAAGAGCCATGCAGCTTCATAAAACAACTCGAAAAGCAGCGAAGGCACTTGGCGTAAGTCAATCTACGATTGTAGCAAAAATGAAAAACTGGTCTGATTATAATTCTGATCAACATTGAGTAATTTATCGATCAATAGAGCATTCAACGCCTTCTTTTTCGGCTTTTTCTTATTGGCACGGTTCTTGCAATAAGAAAAGAGAAAAGAAAAAGGAGGATTTTTTATGACAATTTCAACATTTAAGATTGCCAATAAATTAATTACTGGTGACGGGGCGACGAGTGAGCTGCGAACTGAAGCGGCCCGGTTAGGAATAACGAAACCACTTATCGTGACGGACCATATCATTCAGCAAACCGGAATGCTTGATCAAATCCAGGAAAAATTGGAAGGGCTTACAGTTGGTGTGTTTTTAGGTGTAAGGCCGGAGCCGGAATTTTATGTGGTGGAAGAATGCCGGCAAATGTTTTGTGATGGGGGCTATAACGGACTGATTGCCATCGGGGGCGGCAGTGCGATTGATACAGCGAAAGCGGTATCTGCTTATGCCAAGTATGAAGGTGCGCTTACCGATTTAGTAGGCACGGATCGAGTGGAAGAAAAAGGATACCCGCTCATTGCCATCCCAACCACTGCCGGTACAGGATCGGAAGTCACTAATATTTCTATTTTATCGGACAAAAAAGAGCAAGTGAAAAAAGGGGTTGTAAGTGACTACCTGCTGCCGGATGTTGCGATTGTTTCTCCAGAAATGACGTTAACGATGCCAGCCGGTGTTACGGCAGCAAGCGGAATTGATGCGCTCGTTCATGCAATTGAAGCGTATATTTCTGTTCATGCGTCTCCCATTACCGACGCTTTAGCAATAGGTGCAATGAAAATGATTGCAGTGAATTTGCCCAAAGCATATGCAAATCCAAGTAACGTAGAAGCACGCGAGCAAATGGCTACAGCCAGTTTAATGGCAGGCATGGCCTTCGGAAACGCCGGGGTCGGAGCGGTCCATGCGCTGGCGTATCCGCTCGGAGGCCGTTTTAATATTCCGCATGGTGTGAGCAATGCTCTTCTCCTGCCATATGTCATGGAGTGGAATAAAATCGCATGCCTTGAGCGTTTCAGAGATATAGCGGAGGCGCTGGGAGAAAAGGTCGATGGTGCAACAGACAATGAAGCAGCTGAAAAAGCGATTCAGGCAATGAGCCGGCTTTGTAAAGCGGTTCGGATTCCAGATAGTTTAAAAGAGCTGGATATTGAAGAAAATGATTTAAACCGGATGGCAGAGGATGCAAGTAAAATTGACCGTCTGCTGAAAAACAATCCGCGGCTTTTACATAAAGCCGATATTTTAAAGATTTATCAAGCTGCTTATAAAGGAGGAGAGAGCGATGCCGTGGAAAAATAGAGCACATGGCGAGGAATCGCCATATCTGCCCTTGGGGCCATTTAAACTGCGGCTTCCTTTTATTCATTATCGTTTTGAATGGCCGGATTATGTGCAGGGCCTGTTAATGTGTGCAGTTGACCTGGCAGCGATTCCATTATTGATAGAGCTGCTTGGCATGCCGTTTGAAGCGGCACTGGCTGTTGTTATGTTAAACGGCCTTTTGTATTTGACCCATCACCTGCTGGGAGACCCGGTCGTTCCTGGGTGGATCACACCGGCGATCCCGCTTATTATGGCATATGTGCAGCAATTTCCAGAAGGGGAACAGCGGGTATATGCCCTGATCGCTTTTCAGTTAACACTTGGGATCTTTTCAATTTTTCTCGGTGTTACAGGACTTGCCGGAAAAGTAGTCAGCCTTGTACCCAGTGCAATTAAATCAGGAATTATTATCGGGGCCGGAATTGCGGCTGTTACTTCGATCTTTGCAGTCGGAGGCCGATTTGAATCGTTTCCTTGGACAATTTCGATTGCAGTCGGGATTGCGTTTTATTTAATCTTTTCAAAACACTTCCAGGTGATAAAACAGCGAAATGCATTTTGGGCGTTCCTTTCAAAATTAGGCATATTCCCGATTATTATTTTAGCCGTTGTGATTGCGCCTTTGTTTGGGGAAGCGCCATGGCCGAAAATCGAGTGGGGCTTTACGAATCCGGATTTCGCTACTTTATGGAATGAATACACCGTATTTGGCCTTGGCATGCCGCCGCTTGCTTTATTCATCAGTGGACTGCCTACTGTTCTCGCAACTTATATTGTATTATTTGGCGATATTTTGCAAAGCAAGGCGATTATTGATGAAGCAGATGATATTCGCCAGGACGAGAAAATTGACTATAATCCGAACCGTGCACATTTAATTTTTGGTGCAAGAAACTCGGTCATGAGCATTCTTGGTCCGGATGTAACCATGTGTGGCCCGATGTGGGCAGCGATGCAGGTAGTTATAGTAGAGCGTTACAAAGAAGGCAAAAAAATAATGAACTCGATCTTTGGCGGGTCCGGGTCATTCCGCTGGGGAACAAATACAGGTTTGCTTTTAATGCCCATTGTGAGTTTGGTTGAACCGATTCTAGGCATTGCGCTTGCTCTGACTCTTTTAATTCAAGGGTATGTCAGTGTTCGCGTGGGGATTTTAGAAGCAAAAAGTCAGCGCGATTTAGGCATTGCTGGTATTATAGCAGCAGTACTGGCCATTAAAGGAGCCGCCTGGGCGTTTGCGGTTGGGATTATTTTATGCTTCCTGATCTACGGCAAAAATTTCTTTGTTGGTGAAAATGACGGAACATTTACAAAAGATGTGGAGGAGAAAATCGGATGAAGAATTGGCGTATGTATATAAATGGAGAGTGGCTCGATACAGAGGAGAAAATTGAGGTTATAAACCCGGCAACGCTTGAAGTCATTGCCACTGTTCCGAAGGCGGGGGCCAGGGAAGCGAAAGCAGCGGTTGATGCAGCGAGTGAGGCCCTTCCGGCATGGAAATCAAAAACAGCAGCAGAGCGCGGTGCCCTGTTGATGAACTGGTTTCGCTTAATTGATGAACAAAAAGAAGAAATTGGCCGGATTATGACAACAGAACAGGGAAAGCCGCTGGCGGAAGCCATTGGAGAAGTCGGGTATGCAAACAGTTTTATTTCCTGGTACGCAGAAGAAGGAAAACGGATTTACGGTGAAACCATTCCCGCTTCTGCACCGAACAAGCGGCTTTTCGTATCAAAACAGCCGGTAGGCGTCGTAGCAGCCATTACACCATGGAATTTTCCAGCGGCAATGATGACGCGTAAAGCGGCACCTGCTCTGGCAGCGGGGTGCACAATTGTGGTGAAACCAGCCGAACTTACACCGCTCACCGCATATAAACTGATAGAATTGGCAGAGGAAGCTGGTATTCCAAAAGGTGTTATTAACGTGATTACCGGTGACGCGGCAGCGATTGGAGAGGTGTGGATGGCCGACGGTCGCGTCCGTAAAATTTCCTTCACCGGCTCTACAAAGGTAGGAAAGCTGTTAATGAAACAAGCGGCGGATACAATGAAAAAAGTATCTCTGGAGCTTGGCGGGCATGCACCGTTTATTGTAACGGAAAATGCCGATCTCGATAAAGCTGTTGCAGGCATGATGGCTTCAAAATACCGCAATGCAGGACAAACATGTGTCTGTGCCAATCGTGTATTTGTTCATGAATCGGTTGAAGAGGAATTTGTAGGGCGTTTGAAAAAAGCGGTCGGTGAGTTAAAAGTAGGCAATGGTCTGAGTGATGGTGTCCAAGTTGGGCCGCTGATCAATCAAGCCGCTGTTGATAAAGTGAGAAGCCAGCTGGATGAAGCGATTGAAAAAGGAGCACGACTTGAACTGGGCGGTGAAGGGTTTCCGAGTGAAAAAGGATACTTTATTACACCGGCGGTTTTAAGCAATGTATCGGATGATATGGTGTGCATGAATGAAGAAACATTTGGGCCGCTTGCACCGGTGTCAACATTTAAAACCATTGAAGAAGTAATCGAGCGGGCAAACAACTCGCCATATGGACTTGCTGCATACGTTTTTTCAGAAAATATCTCCGAGGCCATCACGATTTCGGAAGGTCTTGAATACGGCATCGTCGGATTAAACGATGGACTTCCTTCTGTTGCCCAGGCTCCTTTTGGTGGAATGAAAGAAAGCGGCCTTGGCCGTGAAGGCGGACATTTTGGAATGGAAGAATTTTTAGAGATAAAATATATTTCATTGGGTATGTGATAAGAAGCTGTCCCGGCGGATGCCGGGGCGGCTTTTTCGCTTTATACAGTTTGCCTGCAACAGCGAAAAGGCTATGCTGTCTCATTTTATCAGTATCCTTTCCATTTAGCAGTGGGAGTGTCGGGAAACATTTAAAATATGATTGTGACAGGCTTTTTTTGATCCTGCGTTTTGACAAGGTGAAAATTCGGGTATGCGGAAAAGAATAGAAATGGAAATCAGGGATAGCATGTGCTTTTTTCTGTTATCATCTGTTTCTTATTTTTTGTGTCAGGAGGGAAATCCGCTTATGCCATATGCTCCTATCCGTGAAGGTCTTTCACTGTACTATCATATAAAAGGGGAAGGACTCCCAATTGTCTTTATTCATCCATTTGTGATGGGCCACAATGTGTTTAAACATCAGGAACTCCTCGCTGACAGATATAAAACCATCTTTTATGACCTCGCAGGTCATGGCCAGAGCTCGAAAGGTACAAGTCCTTTATCCATCGAGCTTCTTGCGGAGGACTTGAAGAAACTGCTCGATCAAATCGGTATTGAAAGGGCGGTGGTCTGTGGATATTCACAAGGCGGCCTGGTTGCCCAGGAGTTTGCTTTAACATATCCCGAACGGACACTGGCAATAATCTTGTCCGGCGGTTTTTCTGAAATAAATAGCCTCACGCCGAAAATTTTTATTAAATCGGTGATGGCTCTGGCGAAAATCCGGCAAATCGGCCTTGCTGCAAAACTCCAGGCAAAACTAAATAAATGCTTTCCGGAAGATGAGAAAGAGATTTATGAGCACGCCCGGAAATCAGATGCTGCGCGTTCATATGAATTTTGTAAAGCAGGGCTGCATTACAAATCAACAAACGCCCTTCATCGATTAAACATGCCGATCCTGCTCGTCTACGGATCTCTGGAAAAGCCGATGCATCATTACCGGATTCCTTTTCAGCAGGCGGTGCCTCAAACTGAAGTGGTATACATACAAAACGGAACCCATCAGATTCCGCCAAGATCTTTTTCGGAGTTTAATGCAGTCGTGGACCGCTTTTTACAGCCGATCAAAGAAAGTTACGTGGAGGAGCAGAAAAGGGAAGAAACGGAGTCCTCATAAAAGGAAGGAAGATAAAACAGCTCCAAAAGAATTAAAAAGGATCTGTTTTTATCCATCAGACAGCTGGCCTTTTGGTGAAATAGGAATGTCAGCAAAGCAAATACAAACCAAAAACAGCCTTGGGGGTTGCAATGAAGAATTTCGTGCGCTTAATAGGACCGTCTTTAATGATTTTAATTGGACTGCAACTGCTCGAAAGTGTCGTTATTACATTTGTGCTGTTTTACAGCTGGCTGCTGGCTATGCCGCTCATTGACAAAGCTTTTCCAAGAGAAAGAGTACAGGTAACAAAACAAGCGGTTATTTTAGGGCTTGGAAGCGGGCTGCTGTTTTTCCTGTTTATTTTCGGAGGCCTAAAATGGCTGCATACCTACCTTCTCAATATTGGTGAGCTCCGTACTCTGCTTATGGAATGGGGATTTTCTGGCCCTGGAGAGATCGGACTGGTCCTGGTGCTTCTCCTTGCAAATCCAATCCTGGAAGAATTGTATTGGAGAGGGTATGTGTATGAAAAGCTGAGAGCAAACGGAAAAGCGATATACACAATTTTGATAACTGCCTCGTTCTATACGCTTTATCATCTTCTTTCAGTAATCCCGATATTTCAGGGAGGATCCAGCGTTGCAGCCATTCTACCTGTTTTGATTGCTGGACTTTTCTGGGGATATACAAGAGAAAAAACAGGCTCCATTGTCGCAGCCATGATTGGCCACATATTGGGAGACCTCGGTATTGTCACGTCTTACTGGTTTATTATAAGGTAAAGGAGGACAACAATATGGCCAATTTGAACTGCGGCCCAGCTATGCAGCGGCTGACTGGGAGGTGTCTTCCTTTGCTGGAGGCAGCTGTCTTTTGATTTTTAAATCCTGAGCCAAAAAAGGGATCTAAGGTCGGTTTTAGTCTGTGGTCAATGTTTGCTTTAAAAACTTCTACAGACCCAGACAAAAAGGTTCACAGTCCTGTAAATGGAAAACCGCCTGCTGATCAAATGGCAGACGGTCGCGGCTTAGAAAAATATGTCCTGTTTTTTTCAAGAAGGCCCGAGTCAAGCTTTGTGATAGGCTCAGGATTCTTCAAAGGCCACGGATACTTTGCGAAATTCTTCTTCATCTTCAATAACGGAAAATTGCTCTTCGTCCTCTATTTTAAGAAAAAAGACGTTGATTTTTTCTGTCGTATTTTCCTGAATATCTTCTACAAACCCGGCGGCTGCGTAATCTGTTCCTTCAAGACTTAATGTTTCGAATACTTCAATTTCCCGCTCTTGATCATTTTCATCTACAAATGTAATGATATCGCCGGCTGCAACTTTTTCCATCGCTGTTTCTCCCCCTTGGTATTCTTTTACCTTCATTGTCTCTGTTATGTTACCCAATGGTTATCAAAAAAATCTTCTGATGCACCAACAAATCTTAAAGCGCCGTTTCTTTTTTTATTTTTCAGCTTTATCTGATACGCGCAAAGTTCCTTTTGCCCAATGGCTTTTAAGCATTCTTTTGCAAGATGGGTAAATCCTTAAGCTGCGTGGCTGTTATCCAAATTAAAAGCAATATTCATCTGCGTTGCAAGCGGAAGTACATGAGTGGGACAAATCGCAGCTTGCTTTAAACTCCTCTGTGGCTAAACCATGGAACAAGCATATTGCTTGGCAGATTTAGCTAAACCATCTACTCTGTAAGAAGAGGATATCCAGCTTCAAGCTGGAGAAGTGAAATAAAGGAGGCAGCAGGATGAAAATTACATACCATGGACAGTCAACCATCTTAATTGAAGTAAACGGAAAATCTTTGATTATTGATCCATTTATTAGTGGAAATGCTGCAGCAAAGGTGAAGGTCGAAGATATTAAAGTAGAAGCTGTTCTTTTGACACATGCTCACGCTGACCATATTCTGGATGCAGCACCGATTTCCAAGGCCAATCATGCACCAGTCGTGTCCAATCCTGAATTGGCTGCGTACATGTCCTGGCAGGGTGTTGAAACAATTGGGATGAATATTGGCGGTACTCTGGATCTTGACTTTGCAAAAGCAAAAATGACCCATGCTTTCCATAGCTCGGGTATTATTGATGAAGAAAACAAAAATATTCTTTATGGCGGCATGCCGAGCGGGTTCATTATTGAAGCGGAAGGAAAAACGATCCTTCACGCTGGAGATACAGGGCTCTTTGGGGACATGAAGATGATCGGAGACAGACATAATATCGATATTGCTTTCCTTCCAATTGGCGATCACTTTACAATGGGGCCGGAGGATGCAGTGCAGGCTGCTGAATGGTATAAAGCTAAATTGATTATTCCGATCCACTACAATACTTTCCCTGTTATTGAACAGGACGGGGATGCATTTGTCAGAGCTTTGGAAGAGCGCGGTATAAAAGGAAGAGTGCTTGAGCTCGGGGAAAGCATAGAATTATAATAAAATAGGGAAAGCTGCTTTCATTGAAGGCAGCTTTTTTCTTTTAAAAATATGCCAGTATGTAATCCTCTCAAATGCTAAAATATTAATTTTAATGCTTTTTTCATTTTGCGTATGTTTTTGTAATCCCAGGCTCCAGAACGCTTCAAAAAGAATTTTCTGCTGTTCTTTGTTGCCTGGTGACATCTGGTATATTCCTGCTCCGTACTGTTCCCCTAATCGTACTATTTAATACGTTCCTCTCTTAGCAAAAATGGATAACCCATACACAAGTTGTCCAAGCACATATTGTCGTTTTCTTATTCCTGCCACTGAGCAGTGAGCATTCATTTCCTGGTCATCCGGAAGTGTTCCGGAAGTTTTATCCCATTTATTGGTCTGCCTCATCATAAGCAACATGCTTTCCACATGAGTACGGTCAATCCATATTTTGAAATCCTTTCATGGATGGATTTTATTGATTGATGCAGTCTAATAAGCGGAGGTGATTTGAATGCTGAAAAACAGAAGCGGAAAAGGCGGCGTGCCGACTGGAGGCAATACCGGTGGCATTGGCGGCGGCCATACTGGTAAAATGGGCAAATCGGACACGGAGTTTTCTGCTGAAAACATCGTGAAAGAAGAAAAAAAACAAAAGAAATAACGGTGGTATCGAGAGCTTTGACATTACACACAATAAAGGGGATGTAAATATGCCATTCGGTGCTCACGAAACGTTGGAAGTACATGAAATTCTATTAGAAAAAGTTAATATGATTACCCATTTTAACCTGTATCTGCAGGAAGCACAGGATCCTGAATTAAGGGATCTTATTATGCGCCACCGGCAGGAGGAAATCCGGTCATATGACGAAATTGTAGCTTATACACATGATTACAACACGGCAGCGCCAGTGTCTCCGATGGCACATGTGAAGAGCGTATCTCCGCAAAACATTCAATATGGATTAAATAATCCTCCGCAGGTTGAGCCGCGTACCGGGGCTGCATTAGGCGATACAGAAATTGCTTCGGCTGTGCTTTGCGCGCACAAAAATGCCGGAAAAAATGGAATGTGGGCTGCCCTTGAAACGGCAGATCCTAATCTGCGCCATATGCTGCTTAACAGTGCGACAAACTGTGCAAACCATGCGTATGAAGTCTTTTTATTCATGAACAAGCAGGGGACTTACCAAATTCCTAAAATGAGCAGTCATACGGCGAAGACATACCTGCATGCATACCAGCCTGCCGGCCAGACTTTCCAAAATCAATATTCCGCTCAACCAGGCTTTAGCGGCCATACACCAGGTACAGGCGGAGGGATAAATCAACACTTTAACACGGCTTCCCAGCAGGGCACTGTATACGGGGGATTACAAGGTAACAGAAATGCGCAGTATGGCATGAACGGAAACCTCCCAAATCAAGGCATGCAAGGTTATAGTAAATAGCAATAACAAAAAATTGCTAAACAACCCTGCAAATTCAGGAGAAACGTTTCGCCATTTCGCAACAACTTTTATATAGATGACATAATATAATAAAATGTGGGAACAGAAGGCCACTCATCAGTCACTATTGCGACTGGCGAGTGGTTTTTTATGTAGTCTATTGCTTCAATGTTCGCTCGGTCACGTTCCAAACAAATATATCACTAGCTGCAACACTGCCAGCAGGATATTTTGTTGGCTGTTATAAAAACAATAATTCCGTTAATAAGACTTGATATTCAATTAGCAGCTACTTAAGTAGAATAAACATTTTAAAGATTGATTCTCTACTTCAGGAATTAGCTTTTTTATTTCGATGAATCACAAGTATGAAAGCGGAAAGTTCAAGAAGCTGGATTGCTATTGAGATAACTCCCTTCAGATGAATTCTAAACAGAATACTCTAGGTTATAACAAATATTGGGTGAAAATGAATTTTAACTTTTTGTTTGTGCTGATAATTTAACTGAATTTTCACTTTTTATCTCTACAATCAATTCATCAAGTAATTGAGAGGAGAGATAAAAAGGTGAACGCAAAAACAGAAAAAGCCCTTTTATGGGCAGCTGTAACCCTTTCAACTTTTGCGGGGATCGGCTTTTTTCTAAGCCTTTTTGAGAGCCCTGAACGACATGAATATTCTCATCAAATGGGAAGGGGACATAGAGGAGGGGCAGAATTCTATCCAGCGCATCATGGTAGTGACTTTTCATGGATCGGAATATGGCTGTTCCTGGCTGCGGCAGGAGCGGTAGTCATATTTGTATTTAGATGGTTTAAGAAAAAGGGCAAGGTGGATGCGTTTCAGAAATTTGTGACAGATGCTCCTGTTTCAAATACAAGCCCGCCGATAAACAAAAGTAATGCTGATATTTTAGATAACTGGGAGAAAGAACAAACAGTAGAGGAAGGAAATAACGAGCATGGGGATGCTTAAACGAATAAAAATGATTGGCAGGGCCCGAATAAACGGGTTACTCGACAGCATAGAAAATCCCATTGCGATGTTAAATGAATATATAAGGGAAATGGAGCAGGAACTTCAAAAAGGAGAGCCGGTATTAGCACATCAAATTTATCTTGAAAAAAAACAAAACGCGTTAATTGGTGAAACAGAAAGCCTGATTGCCAGGAGAAAGGCTCAAGCAAGGCTGGCGGTGAAGCAGGGTGAGGACTTTATAGCAAAACTGGCTTTGCAGGAAAAGCTCATTCATCAGGAACAACTTAATCTGTATACTGGGCAGCTGGCCATTCTTCAATATCAGACGCAGACACTTTATGAGCAATTGGATGAACTAAAAAGGCTCTATCACGAACTGCAACATAAAAGATTGCTGCTGATTTCCAAGGCAAATACAGCTCAGTCAATCAAGCAAATGCAAAAAACGATTGTAGCGTTCCACTCCGAGACAATCGCTAATGGGGTGTCCCGGGCAGAAGACCGTATCTTCATGATAGAGGCTGAAGCGCAGGCAAGTAAACAGTTTATGGCGAATCCCTATACAGCTGTAAAAGGATATATTGATCCAGGGCTTGAACATGAATTGGAGCAAGTACTGCAAGTCGTAAAAAAAGAAGCCAAACCTATAGAAGACGCCCGTTAATAAACATCCTATCAGGAGCTTGCTTGGTACAGCAACCGCCTTTAAGCAAACACCTTTTTTTTAAAAAAGAAGCGGTTTATTGAGCCGGTTTTCTATAAAAGAATGAAGCCAGCTCTTCACATTAAAATATTTTCATCGATCACCTGAAGTCGATTCCATTCGTTGGAAATCGGCTTTTTACTTATGCGAAATAAAAATTTTCTATAACTTATAGTTATGATTTTTCAAAAAATATTGAATGATAAGCCAATAAGGTAGCGCATGATTGTTTAAATGTTATATAATTATCAGATAATACTAGATATTTTACCCTTTAAATAATTATAATAGATTATGAAAAGATTATAATTGAGATAGAAAAGGTGTGCTTTCATGTGGCGCCTGCTTTTTGTAACACCGAAGCTTTTGCAAATACAAGGGGATAAGGAAGGTTATAATGAGCAATACACAGAAAAAAACAGACGTTATCTTAATTGGTGCCGGAGTTATGAGTGCGACTTTGGGATCTTTATTAAAAGAGTTAGCACCGGAGTGGGAAATAAAAGTGTTTGAAAAACTCGCAAACGCAGGAGAAGAAAGCTCGAACGAATGGAACAATGCGGGTACGGGCCACGCTGCATTGTGCGAGCTTAACTATACCTCCGAAAAAGCTGATGGCTCTATAGATATTAGCAAAGCAATAAACATTAATGAACAGTTTCAAGTTTCCATGCAATTTTGGTCTTATCTTGTAAAAAGCAATTTGATTCGTAATCCACAGGACTTCATTATGTCATTGCCTCATATGAGCCTGGTGCAAGGAGAACAAAATGTAGCATTTTTGAAAAAACGTTTTGAAGCGCTATCAAAAAACCCTCTTTTTCAAGGAATGGAGTTTTCCGACGATTCGAAAAAGCTGATGGAATGGATACCGCTTATTATGCAGGGCCGTACCTCAGATGAACCAATAGCAGCAACAAAAATTGATTCTGGAACAGACGTTAACTTTGGTGCTTTAACACGCATGCTGTTTGACCATTTAAAGAGTAAAAATGTTGATATCAACTACAAGCACAGCGTAAAAGATATTAAACGTACGAGTGACGGCTTGTGGGAAGTAAAAGTTCAGAATCTTGACGGCGGCACTATTGAACATCATACAGCCAAATTCGTCTTTATCGGGGGCGGAGGAGGAAGCATACATTTATTGCAAAAATCCGGTATTCCTGAAGGAAAACGTTTTGGCGGGTTCCCGGTAAGCGGCATATTTATGGTGTGTAACAACCCAGAGGTAGTAGCGCAGCACCATGCAAAAGTATACGGAAAAGCGAAGGTGGGTGCTCCACCAATGTCTGTTCCGCATCTTGATACACGATTCATTGACAATAAAAAGTCACTGCTGTTTGGCCCATTTGCCGGATTCTCGCCTAAGTTCTTAAAAAATGGTTCAATGCTCGATTTGATTACGTCCGTAAAACCGGATAATCTCTTAACCATGCTTTCGGCAGGGGCTAAAAATATGCCTTTAACAAACTATCTAGTCCAACAAGTAATGTTATCAAAAGAAAAGCGCATGGAAGAGTTACGTGAGTTTATCCCGAACGCTAAAAGCGAGGACTGGGATTTAGTCGTAGCAGGCCAGCGTGTGCAAGTAATCAAAGATACAGAAGCAGGCGGAAAAGGGACTCTTCAGTTTGGTACAGAAGTGGTTAGTGCCGCTGATGGTTCAATCGCAGCCCTGCTTGGCGCTTCTCCAGGTGCATCTACAGCTGTTCACGTTATGCTTGAAGTCATATCAAAATGTTTCCCTGGATATGTGAAAGAATGGGAACCGAAAATCAAAGAAATGATTCCTTCTTACGGCATGTCTCTGCTGGAAAATCCAGCACTTCTGCACGAAGTTCATACTTCTACAGCGGAAACGCTCGGGTTAAGTGAAAAAGAGCCGGTCTTTAATTAACTCTGCGGGTATAGAAACAAATAAAAGGGTTCGTCAACACCTTTGTGACTGGACAGTCGGTTCTACGGTAAGAGGCTGCAAAAGCAAGGACTAAACAAAATAATGAAATGAAAAATTATGTAAGGAATTAGGTAAGCAAAAGAATGTCATTCGAACTAAAACACTGATCCTTCAATCTATCTTTGGGTTGAAGGTTCTTTTTTTTATAATTCTTTTAGTTATAGTTTTACTTGTTTCACTTTACAGGGGCAGTTCCTTAAAGCTTTTATAAAGTACTTTTTTCTAGAAACACTAAATAGCATCCACCTTTCGTTTCATTCATTTCCAGCATGTTTGTATTTGTAGCTTCATTTCATGCTGGTTGCCGATTTGTTATGCTTCCTCAGCATATGAGCAATTAACATTATAATGATAAAATAAATCAAATTGTTTCAACCTTTCTTAAAGCTAATTCGTATTTGATTAATGATCAATAGCTGATTGAAATTATAAAGTAAGATGTTTAAAAGGTAAGCTGAGTCATGCTAGTCTTACTCAGCAGCTTGCCGAACCTGTTAGATAAAAGTAACTAATTATATTGTACAATGTCCCAGAACTTTAGAATCCGGGACATTTTTTGCTTGATTATACTTTCGATCAAATTTTTTAGATAAATAGAAGAGGCACTGAAGAAGGTAGACAAAAGAAGTGTATCAGCGTCTCAAGGACAAGGCGGCTTTTGCGTTTTTTAAATCTTCAGCAAGCAACTGATCTAAATGGTAGGCCGGGTAATAGTTTCTCTCAAGCATAAAATTAAACGACTTGGCGTGCAGCTCGATCGCTTTTTGTAAATGTTTTTGGAAGATTTCACGCAAAGATGGAGTTGCGGTTTCTGTGAGAGCGACCGCATAGTTGCGTACAGTGTTTTTGGAAAATATGAGCAGTTTCCGTCCATAGAAGGCATTCAAGTTCACTCCGGTTGGCGCAGGGCTAAATGTTTCAACACTGTCATTATGCATCATTGGAATCGGTGCTTTCTCATAAAAAGGAAGTAAATCCCGCGTGTTTTGCTCAAGGCTACGGATTGTCTCCATATACAGACCTCGAAGTGTCGGGTTCTGTACATTCGCAAGCTGCATTTTAAATTCAGCTAGGAAATGAGAGGCCGTAGCGACTACTTCATGAAGCTCTAACGTCTCATGCCAAGCCAGATGCTGCGGTACTTTCAAATTTTTAGACAATCGGAGTCCCTCCATTCTAATGATGCCATAATTATATGCTATGTTTTTTAAATGGAACTTTGTCCCTTGCAGGGCTTTTTTGTTTTTATCTGTATGATACAGTTTATAGAAATCAAGGTGACCTGGGGCCTAGGGGGACATACAAACATAAAAGTTGTGTAAGACATGGTTTAACTTTTGTCTAATTACGAAAACATTCCCGCTGTAGACTACCAAGAGAAAGTTTTTCCCTCTTCGTATACTGACTGAACAGCCTGTTTGATTCAAAAAAACAAAAACAGCCCTTAAGTATTACCTGCTCGGTTAAAATCAAAATTTCAACAAAGTTTTTGACCATTTCTTTCGAGAGGTTAATCTCGGAATGTACATTTTTCCGCACAAGCTGAATGTTAGAAACGGTCTGGTTCGGTTGGCTCTAGATTGCCGACACAAGCATATGAATGTCGTATGCAGATTGATTCGTTTGATCGGCTAATTTGCTGTCTTCTTTTACAGCGTGTAGCGATAGCAAATCCGTCACTGTACTTTCCTGCTCTAGTTGCCTCGAGGCATATGAAGTACGAATAAATTTATTTGACTAAATATCTAATCTCGCTTTAAGCGTTTAAACAAAAAATTTTTTGAAAAATCAGTAGACAAACGCTTTCAATCATTGTATAGTGTTCACATAAGCTAGTTGTCATACAAGTACACAAGTGAACAAGAAGTTAAGTTAACATCTTAAATAATGACTGAGGTGATTGTAGTGAAAGAAGTAAGTGTTGCAGAACTACAAGAAAAAGCGATAGAGCTTAGGAAAACAGCGATTACGATGATTTTTGAAGCCCAGTCCGGGCATCCAGGGGGTTCATTATCCGCTGCCGATATCATCACGGCCCTTTATTTTAAAGAAATGAATATAGATCCCCAAAATCCGAAATGGGAAGACCGAGACCGTTTTGTTCTCTCAAAAGGTCATGTAGCTCCTATTCAATACGCTGCCCTGGCGCTGCGAGGTTTTGTCTCTTATGAAAACGTATACAAACTAAGGCAGTATGGATCGCCATTCCAGGGTCATCCTGATATGAAGAAATGCCCGGGCATCGATATTTCAACCGGTTCCCTAGGCCAGGGCCTCTCCTGCGGTGTCGGTATGGCACTTGCAGGTAAACGGGATGAAAAAGATTACCGGGTATTCGCTATGGTAGGCGACGGAGAGTGCCAGGAAGGGCAAATTTGGGAAGCAGTTCAAACGGCTGTAAAATACAAACTTGATAACTTAATTGTTTTTGTCGATAATAACCGTCTACAAATTGATGGTTTCTGCGAAGAAATTATGCCTTTGCAGGACATTGAGAAAAAGTTTGAAGTATTCGGCTTTGAAACGAAACGAATTGATGGGCATTCGATGGAAGAGATCGTGCAGACATTAGATGAAGTGACAAAAGCGAAAAATGGAAAGCCGAAATGTATTATAGCCGACACAATTAAAGGCAAAGGCGTTTCCTACATGGAAGATATTTGTTCATGGCATGGCGTAGCACCGAATGAACAGGAATACGAGCAAGCACTAGAAGAACTAGCAGGAGGTTTAAGATAATGAGCCTAACTGAAAAAGCAGTGATCACGAAAAAAGCGACACGGGAAGCTTTCGGTGATGAAATCGTTAAATTAGGGAAAGAAAATAAAAATATTTACGTCGTTGATATCGATATCGGTAAATCATGTAAAACAGGAGAATTTATTAAGCAGCTTCCTAACCAGCATGTGAACGTTGGAATTGCCGAACAAAACGGTGCGGGTCTTGCTGCAGGTCTTGCTACCACTGGTAAAATCCCCTTTATCAGTACTTATGCGGTGTTCGGTTCACTTCGCATGGCAGAACAAATTCGTCAGGAAGCATGCTATCCAAACTTAAACGTAAAAGTTGCCTGCTCACACGGTGGATTAACACCAGGAAGTGACGGCGGAAGCCACCAGGCAGTTGAAGATATGGGTGTGTACAGAACAATGCCAAACATGACGGTTATTATGGGGGCCGACTATCATTCCACACGCAAATTGATAGAACAAGCAGCTAACACATATGGACCTATGTACCTTCGCTTTACTCGAGATGCTGTGCCAATGATCTATGACGAAAATGAAGAATTTGAGATTGGCAAAGCGAAGCAGCTTAAAGACGGAAATGACGTAGCCATTATTGCAAATGGTGACACAGTATATCTTGCCTTGCAGGCAGCCAAACAACTTGAAGAAGAAGGAATTTCTGTGAAACTTCTTGATATGCATACCATCAAGCCGCTGGACCGTAATGCGGTTGTAGAGTGCCTGGAAATCGGAAAAATTGTCACAGTAGAAGATCATAATATCTTAAATGGTCTTGGGAGTGCGGTTTCTGAAGTTGTTGCGGAAGAAGGAAAAGGAAAAGTAAAACGCATTGGTATTCAAGATCGTTTTGGTGAATCAGCACCTTATGAAAAGCTAATGGAGCTGAATGGCATTACGATTGAAAATATTGTTACCTCAGCAAAAGAACTGCTTAACTAACAGATAACTTATCAATTTGAGAAAAGACAGGAGATAAAACAATATGTTTGAATTAACGAACCAGGTAGCAATCGTTACAGGCAGCGGATCTGAAAAAGGAATTGGCCGCGTTATTGCGATGACGCTGGCAAAACAAGGAGCTTCTATTGTTGTAGCGGATATGAATCCTGCCGGAATTTGGGATACCGTTGAAGCTATTCAAGAACAGGGCGGCAAAGCAATTGGGGTTGAAGTAAACGTCACAAGCAAAGAATCTGTTGATAATATGGTTCAAAAAGCAATGGACGAATTTGGGCGCATTGATATTTTAGTAAACAATGCAGGCATTTCACAAAAAGTAACAGTAGAAGATATGACATTAGAAGACATCACACGTGTTTTCAATGTAAATATGTTCGGTTTGTTCCTCTGCACACAGGCAGTCCTTAGCACAATGAAAAAGCAGCAGTACGGACGTATTATTAACTTGTCTTCTGTATCAGCGAAACGCGGCGGCGGCGTTTTTGGTGGTGCACATTATTCTGCATCAAAAGCGGCTGTGCTTGGTTTCTCTAAAAACTTGGCTCGTGAAGTTGGAACAGATGGCATTACTGTCAATAGTGTAGCACCAGGTCTTGTCAACACGGATATCTGGAAGTCACTTCCGGAAGAAGATGCAAAAAAAGTCATCGACAGTATTCCAATGGGGCGTCCAGGTGAGACAAGCGAAATTGCATCAACCATTGCTTTCCTGGCGTCAAAAGAAGCATCATACATCACCGGGGAAGAAATTGATATTAACGGCGGATCGCATATGGACTAACAGGCAGAAGAAATTTACCTGTAAATATGGAAGGAAAACTGTTTTGTAAAAAGCAAAGCGGTTTTCCTTTAATCGTATTGACAAGTCGAATAACATTCTCTACAATCAACTTAATTCTTGTTAGACAAGTGTACAAGTCACTCAAAAGAAAGGAGCTTGAACAATGGGTACAATTGTTTGTTCATCCTGTCATAAAACAGTAGCTTATGTTAAAGACGAAAAAGTAAGTACGTTATATTGTAAATGCGAAAGGTGCAAAGCTAAACTCTAAACTAGTTGATAGATAAACTATACCTCTATTTGACATTATTTGAAAGTGCTTACAATCTAGATTGACTAGTAGTCTTCCTTTCTTATATATCAGCTGTTTAGCAGGAGGAAAGTGGAATGAAAATAATTCGAAATATTATGATTGTGCTCGTTTCTTCATTGGCAGTAAGTTTAATCTGGATTTTCGTTTCAACAAATGATTTGGCTGAAACTGAAGAGGTTACACTGAT
Organism: Domibacillus robiginosus; assembly: GCF_000966195.1. GTDB lineage: Bacteria > Bacillota > Bacilli > Bacillales > Domibacillaceae > Domibacillus > Domibacillus robiginosus. The sequence goes on from NZ_LAHL01000034.1 coordinate 29,474, forward strand.
CCGCTTTGGACATGGGGCTGCGGAAACAAATGAACGCCATTTGGCAGTTATGCATTTTAAAGAATTGATAGAAGAAAAATCAAATGGGAGCATGCAAGTACAGGTGTATCCAGCTGAACAGCTAGGGTCAGAAGCTGAAATGATTGAGAGTGTTTCATTTAACGATTTGCAGATGGTTGCAGCGAGTGCATTCAGCCAGTATGATCAGCGCATCAGTGTATTTGAATTGCCGTATTTGTTTGATTCCTATGAAGAAGCATGGCATACGTTAGATGGAAAGATTGGCGAGGAAGTGGCAAAGCCATTTTTAAAGGATAATTTGCGCATTATCGGCTATTTTGAAAACGGATTCCGCCATGTGACGTCTAATGTACCGATAGAAAAGCCGGAAGATTTGCAGGGGATCAAGATCCGAACACCGGAATTTCCTTTATCTATCAGTACTTTTCAAGCATTAAAATCCAATCCCACACCTATGGCTTTTGGAGAACTGTATATGGCTCTTCAGCAAGGCACTGTAGATGCTCAGGAAAATCCAGTTGCCAATGCATACTCTAACAAATTTCAGGAAGTGCAGAAGTACTTGAATTTAACTGCGCATCAATACATGCCGCTTCCTGTAGCAATCAGTGAAGAATTCTGGCAAACGCTTTCTCCGAAAGAACAGCAAATTATCAAAGAAAGCACATTGGAAACAGCTCAATTTCACCGTGATCTACTGAGAAAAAATGAAGAGAGCATGATTGAGGAATTAAAAGCAGACGGGATGCAGATTATTGAACCAGATTTAGAGCCATTTAAAGAGGAAACAGAAGAGGTATATGAATCTTTCAAACGGCAGTTTGGTGAAGAGCTTGTCAACAGCATCTTAAAAGAAGTGCAATAAAACGCTTCAGCATTCAACAGAGTAAAGTGTGATGGAGGAGTGTTATGAAAGCGATTAAATGGCTGGATGATCATTTAGAAGAGTATATTTTAGTGATTTTAAGTATATTTACAGTCGCTATTGTATTTATACAAGTATTTATGCGTTATGTGCTTGGCGACTCTCTTGTCTGGTCGGAAGAAGCAGCAAGATATGCGTTTATTTGGATGATTTATATTGGTGTAAGCTATGGAATCAAGCGGAACAGTCATTTAGGCGTTGATGCCTTTTCCATGCTGTTTGAGCAGAAAGGGCAGCTCATTATCGGCTTGATCGCAAATATATTGTTTTTTGTATTTGCCGTGGTAATGGCGTTTTACAGTTTTGACATTGTCGAACGCGTAACCAGAACATCCCCAGCTCTGCAGCTTCCATTAACATGGGTTTATGCTGCTCCGGCTGTTGGAATGGTTTTAACAACTATTCGATTAATTCAAAAAATGACAGCACAAGCAAGAGCATTAAAAAAAAGCGGCAATCAGGATAGTGAAAAAACGATCGATTTGGGTGATGGAGCGAAGGAGGAGGTCATATGACACCAGTTATTTTGTTTGGCAGTTTCTTTTTATTCATGTCTCTCACCATTCCAATTGCGATTTCACTTGGACTGGCAGGTCTCGTCACCGCATTGTATTCATCAAACATTTCGATTGCGTTTTTAGCCCAGGGATTTATTACATCAACGGATAACTTTGCATTGATGGCCATTCCATTTTTTATACTGGCCGGCGAAATTATGGGACGAGGCGGTATTTCACAGCGCTTGTTTGATGTAGCGAACGTTTTTGTTGGACGAATGACAGGCGGATTTGCGATTGCAGCTGTTGTTACATGTATGTTTTTTGCAGCCATTTCAGGTTCTGGTCCTGCGACAGTTGCTGCGATCGGCGGAATCATGATTCCAGCTATGGTCGCACAAGGATACGATAAAAGGTTTGCGACGGCAATCATCGTCACAGCGGGGTCGCTCGGTATCATCATTCCGCCAAGTATTCCAATGGTTCTGTTCGGTATTTCAGCGAACCAGTCAATTGGTGATTTGTTTATCGGCGGGATTATTCCAGGTATTTTTATTGGCTTGTGTATTATGGCTTGGACGTACTTTTATTCCAAGAAAAAAGGCTACAAAGGAACACAAGAAGCATTTACGTTTAAGAAAATGTTCAATGCTATTAACCGCGCGAAGTGGTCTTTACTCATTCCGGTAATCATTTTAGGCGGAATTTACGGCGGTATCTTTACGCCGACAGAAGCTGCCGTATTTGCGGTAGTGTACGCGGCATTCGTTGCACTTGTTCTTCATCGGGAAATTAAACTGAAAGAGTTTTGGAGCATCTTAGCGGATGCGGCAGTCAGCTCTGTGGCGATCTTGATCATTATTGGAACCGCGAACGCATTTGGCACTATTTTATCAATGGAACAAATTCCACAGAAGATTGCAGATGTATTCCTGTCACTTTCCAGCAACCCTACAATGATTATGTTATTAATTATCGCTTTACTGTTAGTTGTTGGTTGCTTTATTGATACTTCAGCAGCTGTAATTATATTCACGCCAATTTTATTTCCAGTGGCGCTTCAAGTGGGGATGGACCCGATCCATTTTGGCATCATTATGATCGTCACGCTTTCTATCGGTTTTATTACTCCGCCTCTTGGCGTAAACTTGTTTGTCGGTTCAGGAATTTCAGGGCTTGGTATGCCGACACTTGTGCGGGCAGTGACCCCATTCTTTTTCGTGATGCTGATCAGTCTGCTTATTTTAGTTGTACTGCCACAGCTTACAATGATGCTTTTAAGTTAAGGAAATGTTTTTACGATTCCAGAGTGATCGGTAACCCGGACTTCTGGAATTTTTTAATTAAAATAATTTTTTATCTTCTATAAGAGGTGACAAAATGAATAGATTGGCTATTTTAACAAGTGGTGGAGACGCGCCAGGTATGAATGCGGTCATTCGCGCTGTTGTTAAAGCAGCAGAACATCATCAACTCTCCGTTTTTGGTGTTCAAAATGGATATGAAGGTCTGATAAACGGCGATTTTTATGAACTGATATATGAAAAAGTAGAAAACATTGCCTCAAAAGGCGGAACGATTTTAAAAACGTCAAGATCAGCGGCTTTTATGACGGAAGAAGGCAGACAGCAGGCAGTCCATCAATTAAGAGAACAGAAAATAAATGCCGTTATTGTAGTTGGGGGCGAGGGTTCGTTTAAGGGAGCACAAAAACTCCAACAGCTTGGCGTACCAGTAGCAGCCATTCCCGGAACGATTGACAATGATTTAGCATATACAGAATATTCTATTGGCTTTGATACAACCTTGAATACAGTGCTGGATTGCGTGCGCAAAATTAAAGACAGCGGCTGTTCTCATAACAAAACGACGATTGTTGAAGTTATGGGACGGTATTGCGGAGATTTGGCCCTGCATTCAGTGCTGGCTGGTGAAGGTGAAATCATTTCAATCCCGGAGTATAAGCTTTCATTTGATGATATTTGCAGGCAGTTGAAAAAGAAAGTTCAAGATGGGAAATCTGATAATCTAATTTTGGTAACCGAGCGAATGTATGACTTGCAGGAGCTTCAGCGCTACATTGAAGAAAACATGCAGATCAGTACTCGCACGACCGTCTTAGGATTTGTTCAAAGAGGAGGAGAACCTTCTGCCTTTGACAGGGTACTTGCTGCGAAAATGGGAGTGGAAGCTGTTAGACTTTTGATAAACCATCAGTCCGGTGTAGCAATCGGCATACAGAATAACCGAATCATGCATGTCAGCCTTGCTGAACTGGATGAGAAAACAGCCGATAAAAGCGCAAATGAATCGCTTTTACATGTGCTGCTTTCTTAAATAAAAATCACCTGGAATCATGAATGATTTTTATTACGCATTTCTTTAGCAGTCAAAGGATTCATAAATAATTAACAAAGCGGAAATTTAAATGAGGCTTATCTGGTTTTGTTGATAAGCCTGCTTTCTTTCCTTATTTTATGCTCTTAAGTCTGGCTGCTGGAATCGCTGGAAAAATAGCCGGCATACCCTAAAAAGAAACCCTCTTTCACTTTTAACATAAGTGGAAGAGGGTTTCTCTGTTTTATACTTTCCAGTAACGATTGAATAAGTTTTTCATATGGTATTTCATTCGTTTTACCGCTTCTTTTTCGTCATGATTCTCGATTGCTTCAATCAATGCCTTATGCTCTTGAAAGTTCACATCGCGATAGTCAGGCCGGGTCACCGTGCGGTCACGGATAAATTTCCACATCTCCTGCTGCTTCATTGCATCGGCAATGGCACTCATGAAGGTGATATACAATTCATTATGAGATGCCCTGGCGATGCTCCGGTGCAATTGTTCATCAGTTTCTGGTACATAAATGCCATTCGCTGTTTCTTCTTCCATTTGATTAATTGTTTTTTTGAGTTCCTGAATATCTTCATCTGTTGCGCGTAAAGCGGCAAACTTTACAATGAGTGGTTCAATATTCATCCTCGCTTCCACGATGTCTTCTGGAGAAACAGAGTCCAAGAGGAACGAAGGTTTTGACTCGCTTCCCATGACCTGTGTGCTTTTAATAAAAGCTCCCTCCCCTTGACGGGAGTAAATAATACCGTTCATTTCAAGGGCGCTTAGTGCCTGGCGGACGGGGGCTCTGCTTACACCGAAATGACTGCATAGCTCGCGTTCTGATGGCAGTTTGTCTCCCACTTTTAACGACCCGGACTGGATTTCCGCAAGAATTTGATTATAAATTTGAATATATAGTTTTTTATTTGAAACTGGATTAAAGTTAATGAGGATCACTTCTCTCAACATGTTTTAAACTTTATGAATATTATATAGCTTTCTTTTTTTGAAGGCAAAGCAATAAAATAAATTTTCTCTCGAATTTATTAGCAAAAAAATATTAAATTTTACTTTATATGTTTGCGATGCAGGTACACAAATACAGGAAAATAAACAGAAACGAATAATATGAACAGCGTAAATATCTCTGATCAAAATGACAGCTGTCTTTGTAAAGAAACCATCAGCTTATGAGAAGATTTGGTTATCGTATAAGTGGATTCCGGCTATGAATGTGAAGCATCTGCTGAGTATCCAAACTAGGTCCCTGCAGCTGAAAAAGCAACAAAGGGCGAATTGAATCGCTGTATTTAAAGTTGCGAAATCAGTATAGCATGAGCCTCGCAGCAAATACAGCCAAAAAGGGATTGCTGGTATTGGTTAATGATATAGGAAGTGCTCAGAGCAACGAATAATAACTCGGGTTTACTGACAATACGGTAATGGGTCATCGAACCAGGATTTATATAACATTGCGTCAATCGGACTTGAAGCAATGGTTGAACAAGGCGGATGCCATGAAATGCATATCAATAAAGTATTGAAATTTAAATAAAACAGCTACCCATAATGAAAACAGCGGGGAAAAATAGTCCGCTGTTTTTTTAGATTAATTTGCCTCTTTTGCAGCCTGGAGTGCTGAGTCGTAATTGGGATGATTGGTTCCCTCTGATACATATTCTGTATATGTAACGGTGTCATTTGAATCAACAACGAATACAGAACGGGCAAGAAGGCGGTTCTCTTTCATGCCAACCCCATAGCTTTTAGCAAATGAAAAATCACGGTGATCTGAAAGCGTTTTTACATTTTCTAAACCGGAAGCTGCACACCATCTTTTTTGAGCAAATGGAAGATCTGCCGAAATCGTTAAAACTTCCACATTACTAAGCTTTGCTGCTTCTTCATTAAAACGGCGTGTCTGAGCATCGCATACGCCTGTGTCAATAGAAGGTACTACACTAAAAATACGTACTTTGCCTGCTGTATCAGCTAATGAAACTTCTTTTAAATCGTTGGATAAAACAATAAAATTCGGTGCCTTATCCCCTGGCTTTACCTCTTTTCCTACTAGTGTCACAGGGTTGTTAATGAATGTTACACTGGTCACGCCTTTTCCTCCTAACTAAAAATTAATAGTTTTATTATAATAGTTGTATACTTGTATTACAAGAATGAAAGCGATTTATTTAAGTATAAAACTAATATATTCATAAGATTAATTTAACTGGGGAAAGAATTCAAATTCTCGAAGCCATGTAGCAAATAAAATGGATAGAGGCGATGAGGCATAGACAAGGAATAAAAAGTGCAAGATACAATTGTATACCGAGTTTGGAAAGAAGGATCAATACAGCGCGCAGCCAAAGCAGCTTTATTCTTTGCACAGGGAAGCGAAAAGGACGACTGGCTTGCAACCTGAAGCTCTGTGCAACAGGCGCCGAGCCTATTTCCACCGCGAGCCTGCCGCCTGTTTGGTTACATAAGTATTGAAACTATTAAATAAACTCATTCTACCATCGCCGCTTTTAAAAGCGGATAAAGCAGGATGATGAAAACTTTTGCGGAGTACAGAGTAAATCGGGGTACATCCGTGCACTCCTAGAGTTCAAGAGGTTCGATAAGATTCAATTATCGGCGCCTCGTAAAAATTGAAAGCAAAATAGAGAACAGTTCAAAGAGAAATAACAGTTGTAAACATTTAATGCTATTTGACAGCGCTTTAATGTTTCGTTATACTTTAACCGTGGTAAACATAGTAGACAAGTATACAAATTAATGGGAGGAGAGAACAAGATGGGAATCTTAATCTGTCACACTTGTCACGCAACGATTGATCATTTTGAAAGTGAAAAAGTTACATTTCTTTATACTAAATGCGAATGCCAGCACTGCAGTCAGCAAGATGAAGAAAAATAAATATAGATAATAAAACAAAGTAAAACATTATTTTTTATCCCTTTCAATGTAAGGGATTACACGGGGCGGGTCTGATTGTTGCAATCAGGCCTGCTCGAAAAATGTTGAATGCACCTGAGAAATCAATTTTTTTGAAATAGGACAGCTGCAAGAAAACATGCAAGGGAAAAGAAGAGAAAAGGAGTGTATTTAGTGAAAATTGTTATTGCATCTGACCACGGAGGGATTGGGATTCGGAAAGAGATTGCGACTCTTTTAGATGAAATGAAGGTAGAGTATAACGATCTTGGATGTGACTGCAGCATATCTGTTGACTATCCTGACTATGCACGCCTAGCAGCTGAAAAAGTTGCGAAAGGGGAAGCAGATAGAGGCATTTTAGTATGCGGCACAGGAATTGGAATGAGTATTGCGGCCAACAAAGTAAAAGGAATCCGCTGTGCACTTGTGCATGATACTTTTAGCGCCAGGGCAACAAGGGAACACAACAATTCCAACATGCTTGCTATGGGTGAACGGGTTATTGGGGCAGGGCTTGCTCGCGATATTGTGAAGATCTGGCTGGAAACACCATTTGAATCGGGCAGCCGGCACGAAAACCGAGTGAATAAAATTAAACAAATCGAACATGTTTGGTGAAAAATTGAAAAAATGATGATTAACATAGCTCCTTTTATTCTACTGACTGACCTTGCTCGACTGGTAGATGGGATTAAGGACGCAGAAGCTTGAGGTGCTGTTACATTCACGGGGGTGTGATGGATGGTGATTTTGCGCTAAATATGACAATTAGCTTCCTTATAACAGAAACGATTCGGCCAGCGACAAACCTCCCACTGGATGTTCATCTTATGATTGACAATCCTGATATACATAAATGTTTTGCTAAGCCAGGTGCTGATATCATTTCTATCGATGCAGAAGCAGCTCCTCATCTCCATGGCACGATTCAAACTATTGAAGGATAACCATAAAAAAGCAATAGAAGGGGATAGGAGGCTTCAAACCTCCTTCTTAAACCGAAAGCAAGCAGAGGTCCGAAGGGGCCTCCGCTTTTTTATATGCTGAAAGGTTGCTGCCCTTGATAAATGTAAGAAGCGAAAGGTTAAAATATCGAGATTTTTTAAATTGTCCGGGTATTAATTCATTTAGACATTCTTTTTACATAAGGAAAGCGGCTTTGACGAATGTCAAAGCCGCATTTGCCATACAATTAGTTTGCCGCTTTTGCTGCTTCAATTGCCGCATCGTAGTTTGGATGATTGGTTGCTTCAGAAACATATTCTACGTATGTAACATTATCCTTTGAATCTAAGACAAAAACAGAGCGTGCTAACAAGCGGAGCTCTTCAATACCGACCCCATAGTTTTGCGCAAAAGAAAAATCACGGTGGTCAGATAAAGTTTTAATATTTTCAAGACCAGCTGCTGCGCACCATCTGCTTTGAGCAAATGGAAGATCAGCTGAAACAGTTAATACATCTACATTTTCTAGCTTTGCTGCTTCTTCATTAAAACGGCGTGTCTGTGCATCACATACACCTGTATCAATTGAAGGTACTACACTGATAATCCGTACTTTTCCTGTTGTATCAGCCAGTGTAACTTCAGAAAGATCATTTGCTAGCAAAGTGAAATCAGGAGCTTTATTACCTGTTTTCACTTCATTCCCAATTAGCGTAATTCGATTTTCTTTAAAAGTAACATGTGCCATATTTATTTTCCTCCTTTAGTTTTATATACCTTTATATTATACACAGTTGTATGCTTGTTCTACAAGTGCGAAATTTATATAAGTTTTTATAGAACTGCTAGCATTTGTTGTTCAGATTCAAGACTGAAGAAACCAATTTCTAAAAAAGGTACCTTATCAGGATTTTTCCACAGGGACTAAGAAGCGTTTATAAGTCTTTTCCTACGGCAGACGGTTCAGAAAAAGGCTGTACGATTGGAGAGAAACTTCCGCTAATAGTGCCTCTACTGAATCATTCCATGACTTGCTAAAGTCTAGAATGTTCTATCTCACCACATTTTAAAATATAACATCGTCATTGTTTGGCATACTGTTGAAAATGAAACGATATTCGTATTAATAAAACTAAGTCGTAAGCTGTCAGTGATATATTGGCAGCTGCTAGAAAAAGATGTTTTGATCTTTGTTTCGAAAGCATAGTTGAGTTCCCCTAATATATAAGCTTTTTATTTTGCGATATGTTATATATAAATGTAAAGAAAAGTTTACCAAAGCACTTTGCAAGGAGTTATTTTATGACGATAGGTTTCCTGATCTGTACAATCGGTCTTATTCCCATTGTACTCGCTATTACGGTTCATCAAATTTACAAGGGATCAAAACTGTCTCCCGGTTTGTTTATCTATATGATATTGATTACTCTTTGGCAGCTAAATATAGGTGTCCTCTACTTTAGAGAGATACTACCCGAAAGTTTAGCACTATTTTTATTTCGGCTTTTTCGAGCGGGACCCACATTTTCCGTACTGGCAGTATTTTATATAGCACACGTTACGATAGAAAACTATTCTTCGATTTTCAAAAAATATACAGCAGTGAGTAAAATTTTAAAATTTGTTTTTAATAAAAAAACTTTTGTTATTTTAATGATTTGGAGCCTTATGATTTATATTATCAATTGGACTACATTAGGGATCATGGGTCTAACAAAAGAAGACTTGGGACCACAGATGAGTTTTTACTTTCCAGAGTATGGATTGCTGGGCTGGCTGTATAAACTGCATGTGAGCAGCTTTTTGTTTTTTCTAATTATTGTATACTTTATTGCGCGGCAGATCCAAAATTCTCGTGTGCGAAGCTTTTTATCGGCTCTTGCCCTTTATTCTGTTTTCCTGTTTATCACGGGGTTCCTAAACTTCAATCCAGAAACAGGCGCATTATCGAGCAGCATAGGAGTCATTTTCTTTTCAACAATGATTATGGCTCGATTTGTAAAATTAAACATCGATATTGAGTTGAATTACCAGCGATTGATGGAAAGACAAAAAAAGCTAGACTTTACAGGCAACTTGACAGGGAGTTTAGTTCACGAAGTAAAAAATATAAATACGATCATAAAAGGATATTTACACATCCTCACAAAGGATAAAGCTTCCTTTAATGAGCGGCAAAATAGGGCCTTGGAGATGATTACTCAGGCAGCTGAGCACTTAAATGGTTTAACGAATAATTATAAATAATATATAGGAAACCATAAAATAGATTTTGAGACAGAGGACCTAGTCTTAATTATTAAAAGTGCCATCGTGCTTTCGAAAGAAATTGCGAGGGAGCATAATGTAGAAGTTGAATTTCATAATAACTACAATTCACTTATGCTGTTTGCGAATAAAGCATACCTTCAGCAAGCGTTTATCAACCTGATAAAAAATAGTATAGAGGCAGTGCCGGAAGATAGACAAAAAAGAAAAATCGAGATTCAGACCGGTATAGACGGAGATTTTATCATTATTGATTTAATGGATACAGGCAGAGGAATCCCCATTGAAAACAGGGACAGTATTTTTGATCCGTTTATCTCGTTTACATCACAAGGCATGGGAATGGGACTGCCATTCGTAAAAAAAGTTGTATTTGAACACCGAGGGGATATTAATATCATTCACAGTTCCCCAGAAGGCACACAATTTCAGATAAAGTTCTCTCAGTTTTAAGGGAAAGTTTTATGATTGTAATTACAGCTAGAAGCCTGCATGTTAGTATGCAGGCTTTTATTTTTTAAAGCTTTTAGTAATAGTATGGCATTCGTACGGCTGCATATTTCAGTCGAATGAAACGGGCAATGGAAAATAATATCAGACAAACATTCACTTTATTTATTTCTGAACCAGATACGATAAAAATTTTGTGACCGAGAGCTGTTCCGGTCAGTCTAATTAATGTATTGAAAAAATGAAGAGAAGGTAGTGGAGAAGGGTGGATATCGCAAAAGAAGTAACAAAAGCGAAACGCGGTGATCGGGAAGCTTTTGTTCGACTGGTTAAACATATAGAGAGCTCCTTGCACAACACGGCGCGATCCATTGTGAAGAAAGAGGAAGATGTAGCGGATGCCCTGCAGGAAACGATCTTAAAGGCATTTAAGTCTCTGGATAGCCTACGGGAGCCGACTTTTTTTAAGACATGGATATTTAGAATTTTGATTAATGAATGCCGTTCGATTTTAGCGAAACGCTCCCGGATAGTTCCAGTATCGGATATCCCTGCCGCATCGTCTGTCTCAAAGGACTACGAAAATGTAGAGTTAAGAGAGCTTGTCGACGGGCTCGATGAGCAGCAGCGCATTGTTGTTGTGCTTTATTATTTTGAAGATATGCCGTTAAGACAGGTTGCAGAAACATTAAACGTATCGGAGAGTGCGATTAAAATGCGGCTTAACAGAGCACGGAATGCGTTGATGGGAAAAATGAAACTAGTTCAAGAAGGGAAGATGGATTATGGATCACTTTAAACTAGAAGATCAATTGAAAAAAGTGCAACAAAAAGAAGAGAAGCCGATGTCGCCTCTTGTCCGGTCTCGTCTGGATGAAACCTATGATTTTATATTGGAAACGGGGAATGAAGGCAGCAAGACAGCACCATGTTCATGGATGTGCCGCCCGGCTTCTCTTACAGCAGCGGCTGGATTACTGGGTGTGAGTATTTTTGCCTCCGGCTTTGTCTCACCTGCAATGGCTGATTCAATAAAACAAATTCCATTGGTAGGCAGCATTTTCAGTTCAATTGAAGCTGACTTAGGCTTGCAGTCAGCAGGAGATTTGGAACTCACCTCTAATGTAAATAGCCATGTTTCTTATCAAGACATCCAGTTTAAAGTGACCGAAACCGTCTATGATGGAACGCGTGCTGCATTTGTAGTAAATGTATCAGCTCCAAGCTTAAAAGAAGGTATGCTTGATACAGGAGAAGGCCAAGTAGAACTAAGCAACTCGATTGATTCGTTGGTCGCTGAGATCAATGGTCAAAGGTCCGATGAAGCGGATGCTCCGGTTCAAGGTGTATCCTATTGGTCTGCAGGAGAGGCAAATCCAAATATGCTCGTCTTCGAGATGACAAGTGAAGCGGAAAACCCACTTCCAGAAACGTTCAATGCGGCTGTATATGTTCGGCTGACTGGGGTCGACCACGAGTTTAAGCTGGATGTTCCCTTGCAAAAATCCGTAAAAAATGTTATCAGCCTGCAAAAACCGAACAGTGAGTCAAACGGAGAGATGATATTCTCCGTGTCGGAGCTCAGTCTGACACCAGTAACGATCCGTATAAGGTTTACATTAGGAATGGACAAAAATGAAAAATTGACAAAGGAAGAATCCAATCAGTTACTTTATAGTAAAGTGGCAGTGTTTGATGATAAAGGCAATTTACTGCCGGGTTTATCAGGGGAAGCAGAGGCCGATGGCAAGACGATAACATGGGATTATCGGTTTGGCACTACACAATCGAAGCCTGAATATTTAATTCTGAAACCTTTTGTTCAAGAGGATGGAGATTTTCCGAGATCTATTCGGGATCACCAATATATAGAGGGACTTGAAATGAAAGTGAACCTTTCTGCTCAAAAGTAATTCTATACCATATAAAAGCAGCCTTTTTCTCTTATTGAATAGTCTTTAGGAAAAAGCATCAATATGAGATAAGGACTGTTTAACAACGAATTTAGATGTAATGATGTTTTGATCATAAAAATAAATTCAATAATTCTCCAGCCTTCTGTAAGAGTGTTGTTATCCTATGAAACTTCTATTAGGAAGGTTGAGGAGGTATATGGTAAGTACATTGATTTTTCCGATCAACAACTTTTTGGGCTTGTGAAAGGGAATAATATAATCGGTTGTATCGGAGTGGAAATAAACCTTAAAATAGGTGAAATAAAACATATCGCCGTTTTTTCTGAAGAGAGAGGTAATGGTGTAGGGAGTATAATGATTCATTTTTTGTGTGAGAGATTTCTACTAACAGACATTGTTGCCGAAACTGGTAGAGATGCAGTGGAATTCTACAGGAAAGTCGGTTTTAAAATAACTGCATTAGGTGAAAAGTATGCTGGAGTTGAAAGATTTCTATGTGAATTTAAACCAAAATAAATGCCAAATTCAAAGACCGAAATCCCCCTTTATTAAAAGAGGGTATTTCGGTTCGTCTTTTCTATAAATATCGTAATTTTAATTGAAACATCGTTATATTTTAAAATTACATATGAGATCAGCGGGAAGAAACCGGATTTTCCTAGAGGAATAGCATGCGGCGTCGAGGGCTGTTAACCAAATATGACCCATTTTCAAAATAAGGGAAGGGCCTTCTCATATTCCTCTTCAATACTTCATACAGCAAACTTTCTGATAAATATAATAGCTGTCCCTCTATTATTTAATAATGATAAAAGTAAGAGCAGGGCAAAAGAAAAAAGCCGCTGTACTGCTTAATTGGCAGCAGAGCGGCTTTCGTATTGGGAAAGGAAATCTCGTACACTTCCGTTCCTTAATTTCGGATAAGGTAATCGAATGCACCTAAAGAGGCAGTGGCACCTGATCCCATTGAAATAATGATCTGCTTATAAGCGCTGTCTGTACAGTCGCCTGCAGCAAATACACCAGGGACATTTGTTGCGCCGTGTTTATCGACTACGATTTCACCCATGCGAGTGCGTTCAACCGTATCACCTAGCCAGTCAGTGTTCGGTACAAGTCCAATTTGAACGAATACACCTTCCAGATCGATGTGGTGAACTTCTTCCGTTTCACGGTCGATGTAAGAAATACCGTTCACTTTGTCAGTACCGGTAATTTCTTTTGTTTGCACGTTCTTGAGGACCGTAACGTTAGGCAGGCTGTACAGACGATCTTGAAGTACAGTATCAGCCTTCAGCTCTGGCATAAATTCAAGAACGGTTACATGCTTCACGATACCTGCCAAGTCAATGGCTGCCTCAATACCGGAGTTGCCGCCGCCGATAACAGCTACGTGTTTTCCAGTAAATAATGGACCATCACAGTGAGGGCAGTAGGCTACACCTTTATTCTTGAACTCCGCTTCGCCTGGTACGCCAACGTTACGCCAGCGGGCACCTGTTGAAAGGATGACCGTTTTACTTTTTAAAACTGCACCGTTTTCAAGTTCAAGCTCGATCAGGTCTTTCTTTTCTAAGCGCTTGGCACGCTGTAGGTTCATGACATCAATGTCGTATTCTTTCACGTGTTCTTCAAGGCTCGCGGCAAGCTTAGGACCTTCTGTGTATTTCACACTGATGAAGTTCTCAATACCCATTGTGTCCATAATCTGACCGCCAAAGCGTTCGGCAACAAGACCTGTACGAATGCCTTTACGTGCTGCGTAAACAGCCGCACTAGCACCCGCTGGTCCACCGCCAACAACAAGCACATCGAATGGCTCTTTGCCTTCAAATTCTGAGGCGTCCGGAGCACTTCCCACTTTAGCAAGAATTTCTTCAAGAGTCATACGGCCGCTGCCGAACGATTCTCCATTTAGGAATACCGTTGGCACAGCCATGATGCCTTTGCTTTCCACTTCTTCCTTGAAGGCTGCTCCATCAATCATCGTGTGCGAAATACCAGGGTTTAAAATACTCATCAAGTTCAAAGCCTGCACAACATCAGGGCAGTTGTGGCAAGTTAAGCTGATGTAAGATTCAAAATGATATTCACCTTGAATGTTTTTCACCTGGTCAATAGTGCTCTGGTCAACTTTCGGCGCTCTTCCGCTCACTTGCAGGAGAGCCAGTACCAGCGAAGTAAATTCGTGGCCTAGTGGGATACCGGCAAAAGTGACGCCGGTATCTTCGCCGATACGGTTAACGCTAAAGCTTGGCGTTTTCGGCAGTTCTGTTTTCTCTACTTTAATGTGAGAAGACATAGTAGCCAATTCATCCACTAATGCCAGCATATCCTTTGATACGTCATCGGATCCTGCGCTCACTTTTAGGAGCACATCGCCTTCCATCATTTCAAGATATTGGGCCAATTGTGCTTTGATATCTGCGTCTAGTATCATCAGTTAAGCTCCTTAGATTTTGCCTACAAGGTCAAGGCTTGGCTTAAGTGTTGCAGCACCTTCCTGCCATTTAGCCGGGCAAACTTCACCTGGATTGTTGCGAACGTATTGTGCTGCTTTGATTTTGTTTACGATTGTGCTTGCATCACGGCCGATTCCGCCTGCATTGATTTCAACAGTTTGGATAACCCCGTCTGGATCGATGATGAACGTACCGCGGTCAGCTAGACCTTCTTCTTCGTCTAATACATCAAAGATACGAGAGATTTTTTGTGAAGGGTCACCGATCATAATGTATTCGATTTTGCCAATTGTTTCTGAATTGTCATGCCATGCTTTGTGTGTGAAGTGTGTGTCAGTTGAAACAGAGTAAACTTCTACGCCAAGGTCTTTAAGTGTTGCATATTCGTTTTGCAGGTCTTCAAGCTCAGTAGGACATACGAATGTGAAATCTGCAGGGTAGAAGCAAACAACACTCCATTGACCTTTGAAGTTTTGTTCAGAAACATCAATAAATTCACCTTTTTGGAAAGCTTTTGCTGCGAATGGTTGTACTTCTTTTCCGATTAGAGACATAATAAAATTCCTCCTATGTAGTGGTTGTAGGATTATAGCCAGCCTGTTCAATCCACATTGTGACTGTGTCAGGTAACTATAATAATTCTAATTCAACATTAATTATTATATAGGACTTGTTTTTTTGTCAAGGAAAATGTATGGATTAAATTTCTTTTTTCTTTTATGAAACGTATCCAAAAACACCCGCGTAAGGCGCGGATCTAAAAATAACTGGAGAAAATTGATTCAGAAAACCTATAGCAGCAGAGTGTTGTGAGCGCTTTCTAGCATGCTGAGGAAATAAGGATATAGATTTTCAATAGCATATTGTCTTTCTCAATTATTTGTTTTTTATTCTTTCTATGTTGCCGTTGCAGACTGTAATATATGCATGAAAAATATGTGAAATTAGTCATCGTGCGAGTCATTGGGTCGCTTTATTTTTGCTGCTATTTTCATTCTTAAACGGAATATCTGAAATAAACCACCCTGGTTAGAAAAGAACCCGGTAAGCGGGCAGGAGCGATGGAAGAAACCGGGTTAAAGATCCATCAATATAAGAAGGTTTTATAATGGGAAATTCTGCTGCTTCTGGGTTCATATAAGCTGTAATGGTTGTTCTTGGTGATTCATTTTGTTATCGATTTTTCATAGTCAGGTACAAAAAATTTCCCTGGCGCCAATGAACATCAAACCGTCTCCGTAATCCTCCCGGGTTTCAAAAATTGGAAAGTCGTAAGGGTATTTCGTAAGAATATTTACTCGCATATTTTTGGCGCAAAAATGAATTTGAATACTTTACTTATTATTCAGCCGCTCAGCCACTGAATCCTTTGTTTTAACTGGAAGTATCTCATATATTTTTGCAGCCACTGATTTGGGAGATTCTTTTGACCCTTCTTTAATCCAGTCTGTAATGATATTAAATATACCACCTGCCAGGAATAAAACTTGCGCTCTGCTTATGTGATTGCTAAGAGCAGGATCGGATTGAGAAATTGCTTCCACTGCATAGTTGAAATAATCCAACAGTACTCCTGACATATTTGAATCTATTAGTTTTTTTAACACTGTACGTGCAGGGACAACTCCTTCTACAGCATATTCAATCATAAGCTGGAGATCTTCGTGAGGATTTAAATCAGCAATCTTTTCTAGAAAGTGTTCAACATTTGCTTGAACAGATGCATTCATCACATCGTGAATAGTGTGATAGTACTTATAGAATGTGACTCTGGCAACTCCAGCCCTTTTGCAAATGTCTGTTACGGTTATATCCTCAAAGTTGTGATCATGCAGCATCTGGGTCACTGCTTCCATGATATATTTCTGGGAATATATACTATCCTGTCTGGATTTTCTCAAAGCTAACACATCCCTTCATTTTGTTCGTTTTACGTTCAGATTATCACATAATACTTGAAAGAGAAAAATTCATCTTTATACTTACAAATGTAAGTACAATTGTTAGTGATAATAACCCTGCCATTCTAAAAAACAATTGCATACTTGTCAACTTGCAGTACCTTCTTAGCTTCCTGCTGGTGACCTACTGTAAAAGTCATTTTCTAAATTTCAAATAAGGGGGATATGAGGAAAGAAGTTACAAGAGATACGATTGATAAGCAATTTCGATTAAAGAGCTGGTTTTAAATTCTGTTGAAAATAGATATAAGGAAGAGCAGCCTTCGTGCAAAAGGGATGGCTTGAAGAAGAATATCCTTACGAATAAGTTAATTCATTACTAATCAATAAACCTGAAATGACTTAACTGAATGGAAAAAATGTACAATTAAGATTCTTGAACAAGAAGCTATGATATGCAGGTCGTTCGGAACTCCCTTACCCTTTCTGCTTCTCGGCAGTTAAATGATAAGGACATAAAAAATTTACAATATTAATTTGGAGGAGATTCAAATAGCAAAGTATCTTTATCAGTTAGGACAATGGGCAGCAAAGCATAGGAAAAAAGTGGTTTTCAGCACGCTGGGAATTCTGATCGCATTAGCAGTCCTTGCCGTGAATATGGGTTCCTCGTTTAATGAGGATTTGACTATTCCCAATACACCGGCAGACCGTGCAGGCGAAGTCATTAGTGAAGAGTTTGAGCAGGCAGGAAGCCAGGGGGCAAAAGTACAAATCGTATTTAAAGCGCTAGAAAATGAAACGCTGGAATCAGCAGAAGTACAGCAATCAATCACAGATGCTTTAAATGAAATCAGCAAAGATTCGGATGTTGCATCCGTAGCAACGCCCATGCAGCTTATGAATATAAGCGAAGACAGGAAGACCGGTTACGCAGAAGTTACGTTCAAGGTCAAAGCGGAAGAGGTTACGGAAAATTCCAGGAATGCGATTTTGGATCAAATTGAAACAACAAGAGATGCAGGCATTCAAACAGAGGTAAGAGGAGATAATATTGCGTTCTCAGAATCACCGGCCCATCTTGCCGAGGCAGCTGGAATCGTGATTGCCTTCTTTGTACTGGCTGTTACCTTTGCATCATTTATCGCAGCCGGACTGCCGATTCTAACGGCCGTTCTAGGATTAGGCATTGGTCTGATCGGGATTGTTATCGGAACCAATTTTATCGATATCCAGTCCGTCTCCATTTCCCTGGCAGCTATGTTGGGGCTGGCAGTGGGAATCGATTATGCTTTATTTATCATGTCGCGGTTTAAAGAGCAGCTTGCCAAAGGATATTCCGTTCAGCAATCGATCGCAATCGCAAATGGAACAGCCGGAAGCGCCGTCGTGTTTGCGGGCATCACGGTTGTCATTGGGCTCTTAGGGCTCGCTGTTGCACAGATTCCGTTTTTAACCATGATGGGGATTACCGCAGCCATCAGCATTTTAACAGCTGTTTTAGTATCCATCATCGTATTGCCAGCGATTTTAGGAATGATTGGCCATAAAATTGGGCCATCAAAAGAAAATGAATTCCTGCAAAAACTGACAGGCATGGATAAGAAGAAAGAAGGCTCCAATAAATGGGGCAAATTCGTTACAAAACGCCCTTTGGTCGTTTCTATCGCTGCAATTGCACTGCTCGCAGTTATTACAATCCCTTTTTTCCATATGAACCTCGGGCTGCCTTCTGATGGAACTGCAAAGTCAACGGAAACAACGGAAAGAAGAGCCTATGATTTGCTGGCAGACGCATACGGAGAAGGATTTAACGCCTCTTTGGTTGTGGCAGCAAAAGTAGAAGAAGCAACAAGTGAAACGCCGCAGACAGTCAATGAGATTGCAAAAGAATTGAGCGAGCTGCCTGGTGTTCAAAGTGTTACACCAGCTTTTCCTGGACCTTCTGGAGAATTGTATGTGATGAATGTTATACCGGAAACAGGACCGGATGATACAGAGACGAAGGGCCTTGTAAAGACGATTAGAGAAAAATCGGACCAGACGGAAAAAGTAAGCCAGATTGAACTAATGGTAACAGGTACAACAGCGATGAATATTGATATTTCACAAAAGTTAAATGATGCCCTGCCAATTTTCGCTTCTCTTGTAGTAGGGCTTGCCTATGTCCTGCTGGTCCTCGTATTTAGATCTTTATTGATCCCATTAAAAGCCGTATTGGGCTTCCTGCTTTCCCTGGGTGCTACGATGGGATTTGTTGTTTTTGTCGTGCAGGATGGAAACTTGCTTGAACTCTTTGGTTTTCCGGCTTCAGGTCCTATCTTAGCGTTCCTGCCTGTGATCTTGATCGGAATATTATTCGGGCTGGCAATGGATTATGAAATCTTTCTGGTCAGCAAGATGCGTGAAGTATATGTCCATACAGGAGATCCTGATAAAGCCATTTTAGATGGAATGCGGGACAGCGGCAGAGTAGTGACAGCAGCAGGATTAATTATGATGGCTGTATTTATCGGCTTTATGATGACACCTGATGCGATGATTAAAGTAATGGGGATGGCCCTTGCATTCGGTGTGCTCTTTGATGCATTTGTCGTCAGAATGACCATTGTTCCTGCCGTTATGAAGTTGATGGGAAAATCAGCATGGTATTTGCCAAAATGGCTGGATAACATTCTGCCAAACATAGACGTTGAGGGAGAAACGATTATGAATCATATTGAAAATAGCAGTAAAAAAACGGGCTGACGTGAATAAAGAAATGTGAGTAAACTCTTAATTAAATAAAGGTAAAAATCCGCTATTCCATAAAGGAAAGCGGATTTTTTTAGTTAGGGGCTGTTTGATGGAAACAGCTCATTAAAATGATCAATGTAAATCTGCCCAAAACAACAATAGCTGGTATCAAGAAGAACTCTTCTCATACCGTTTATATTTAAATGAAAAGGGGCCAACCTCGAAAGCAGCCTTATCTTAAGTGTATCTGGCTGTTTAGATCATACAGCTTTTAGTCGAGCTGATTGGAGTTTATGGCCAAACCCTACACTGCCTGCTCAAAAATATCGATAAAGGAATGGCGTAGTCTTTCTTTATATCCTCAAATTAAACCTTCTCGTTAGCAGGGAGGTGACTATCTGTGAACTCTCTGGAGCAAACTTCTGGTTTGCAAGCTTATATGACTTTTTAAGTTTTTTGGTAGAAAAGCGTCAATTCCTTCTTCTTTATAACACGTTGCATAGCTATCCTTCTTCTTTTACTTCTCATCATAATTAAGAACCTTGCGGAATATTTAATTTATGCAGGATATAAATTTTTCAACAACTGTATAAAAAGGGACAAGCAGGGCTATCTTATGGAAAAGATCATATGAATAGGGGAGGAAAGACTCTATGAAAGTAAGACAAGATGCCTGGTCAGAGGACAATGACTTATTGCTTGCAGAAACGGTGTTACGCCATGTGCGCGAGGGAAGTACACAGTTAAAGGCATTTGAGGAAGTAGGAGATATCCTGAACAGAACAGCTGCAGCATGCGGCTTTCGCTGGAACGCGGTGATTCGAAGTCAGTACGAAAAAGCATTGGGTCTTGCACGTAAACAAAGAAAGCAGCATTTTCGCCATCTTCAAAAGAAAGAAAGCACCCGAAATCTTCATGTGGTTCTGGACAACGATCCTGCAGACCAAATCATTATAGAGGATACAAGTCCATCTTTGCTTACGATGAGAGATATTATTGCTTTCCTGAAAAATATGGATGCTTCACAAGCTGATTATGAAAGCCTTCGACAAGAGCTGGATACGGTAAAACGTGAAAAAGCAGCGATAGAAGTGAAATACGCAGAACTAGAAAAAAGAGCTGTTATGATGAAAGAGGACTATGAAGAGATCGTCAAGATTATGAACCGGGCGCGAAAAATGGTTATATTCGAAGAAGAAATTTCAAAAACACCTTTGTCGCAGCAGGTAGAGAGCAGTCAGGAACCAGAAAAAATAGCCGAGTAGAAAAAGTACAGTCCTGCCACTGTACTTTTTTTAATATACAGCTTGAAGATCATGTAATAAACCCAGGCCAGCTATGACCAGCCTGAGTTTAGACAAGAGATTACGCTTCTACCTTCTGAAAGAATTGTGGAAGGTGCTCTTTGTGCGCTTCAAGCATTTCATCAACAATCTCTTTTGCGATCGTATCTGTCGGTGTTAAAGGATTAATGGTTAGCGCCAATACTGCTTTTTCATAGTCACCTGTAACAGCTGCCTCCGCTGCTATACGCTCAAAGGATTTAATTTGCTGCACTAAACCGCTGACGGCTACTGGAAGTTCTCCCATTACAATAGGCTTTGGACCGTCTTTCGTAATAATACAGCTTACCTCAACAGCAGAATCGTCTGGAATGCCTGCAATAGCACCGTTATTGCGCGTATTCACTGGCTGGATGTCTTTTTTATCTGTATAAATAGAAGTGATCAAACGAACAGCTGCATCTGAATAATAAGCACCACCCCGTTTTTCAAGCTGAGGCGGCTTGATGTCAAGCTGAGGATCTTTGTACAGTTCGAACAGTTCTTGTTCTAGCTTTTGTACCACTTCTGCCCGTGTACCTTCTTCTTTTGCATTTTTTTCATCTTTTTCGATCATGTCTTTCGTTTTGTAATAATACATGTGATAAGGGCATGTTAAGACATTCAATGATCGTATAAATTCAGGCTCCCAGCCAAGACCTTCAATGTTTTTCACAAAGCTGCTGTTATTTGGGTCTGTTAAAAGCTCAATGACTTTGTTTTTAACACTCTCTCCATCAACAAATACATCAAGTCCATATACCATATGATTTAAACCGGCAAAGTTAATACGAATGCGCGAGTGGTCAACATCAAGTAATTTTGCAATACCCATTTCCATTCCGATCGGTACGTTGCATAAGCCAACCACTTTTTTGATGTTTGAGTAACGCAGGACGGCTTCCGTCACCATACCAGCTGGATTTGTAAAGTTAATCAGCCAGGCATTCGGGCAAAGTTTCTCCATGTCATTGCAAATATCTAAAATGACCGGAATCGTCCGAAGGCCTTTGAACAAGCCGCCAGGTCCATTCGTTTCCTGGCCAAGTACACCATATTTCAGTGGAATGCGTTCGTCTTTTGCCCTCGCATCAAGCAGCCCTACACGGAATTGTGTTGTGACAAAATCGGCATCCTTTAGGGCTGCTTCGCGATCTAATGTTAAGTGGACTTCAATAGGCAGACCGGCTTTTTCAATCATACGCTTTGCAAGTGTGCCGACAATTTCGAGCTTTTCTTTTCCTGCTTCTATATCCACGAGCCATAGTTCACGCACAGGCAGTTCATCGTATCTTTTAATAAATCCTTCAACCAGTTCAGGGGTATAGCTGGACCCGCCGCCAATTGTGGTAATTTTAATTCCTTTTGTCATCTCTTGCACCTCCCGATTTAATACGTTTATCGTAGCTTGATCCATGCAAGCGGTAAAGGTGTTCAAGCAATTGCGTTTTTTATTCCGGGAGAAGGTGATTGTTACATATAAAAAACATCCTGTTACATAAATAACGATAAAAGTTTTTTAATGCTTCTGCGGCCTTTAAAAAGCAGCGATCAAATCACAGAAACGGCAGTGAAAAGATCAATTCTAAATCAGCTTTTCATAAAAAAATAGCAGAATAATAATTGGATAAGGAAAAATATACAGCTAGCTTGAATAAGAAATAAAGAAAGAAGAATGAAATGGGGTGTCAGCAGCCACTTCCATCTGGAAGTAGAAAATCAAAAATGAACCCTTTTTCATGTTATAATTTTTTAAAGTTTACGCGGTGGAGGGATGAGGTTGTTTACCCATGAACACATTGTATCATTCAATGAATTAGAAACGATTATCTATCAATATATTACAGCCCACAGCGAGCAAGTCGTTCATATGCGTGTTCGTGATCTTGCTGACGCAGCGCATGTTTCGCCTTCGACTATTTTACGTTTCTGTCGAAAAGTAGACTGTGAAGGGTTTGCTGAATTAAAAGCTAAGTTAAAAATCAGTATGGAGGCGCGCGAAAAAAAGAGCCTGAATAATGCGCATTCCACTTTTGCCGAATTTGCAGAAAAAACATTTGAAGGCCGGTTTGATTCAGCCATTAAAGAGGTTTCTCGGCTGGCTGCTTCGTCCAAAAGCATGATTTTTGCAGGCAGTGGAAGCTCAGGCATCCTGGCCCAATACGGTTCACATTACTTTTCCGGCCTTGGCAAGTTTTCTACTTATATAAATGATCCTTTTTTTCCTGTATATGATGATTTGCGGGACACCGTGACGATTGCGCTATCGGTAAGCGGTGAAAACAAGCACACTGTAAATTTAGTTAGAAAGCTGAAAAAAGAGGGCAGCCGTATTGTCAGCATTACCAATCATAAGCATTGTACGCTGGCTAAAATATCTGAAATTAATATTGCCTACTATATTACCGAAGAGCGTCATCATTATACAAACATCACAACGCAATTGCCTGTACTTTATTTAATGGAATCTATTGCTAAAAATATGTATTCTCTTTCGAATTCAAGATAAAAACCTGACTTTTATAACAAAAGATAAATAAGAAAAATCGGATAACAGATGTTATGTTGAAGGAACCGAAAAAGCTGGCGGTTTCTGGGAAGTAATTTCCGCTGACATTTCAATAAAAATCAGTCTTACAAGAAAAGAATATAGCGCTTAAAGTGTCAGGAGGCATTTTTGCAGAACCAGTAATTCAGCCGGGTCTGGTTCTGCTGTATTCATGAAGAATTCGAATGTTCAAGCAAGATCTAACAGATTTTACTGAAAGAATACTTTTGTTCAATGTAGAAAGGGCGTAGCCTAAAAATAAGTTGACAAAAAGTTTATCAATGTACAGGAAGCCTGTAGTAAAGCAGCCAGGCTCTTTCTCTGTGTTTGAATCTTTTTTCAACAGGAGCCGGAGAAATGGAAAAAAGTTTTTAAATAACTAATATTTCTAAATTTTCATATTGTTTAAAGTTTAGCGTGGTGATATAATCAAGTCCATAAAAGCGCTTGCTTATATGCCGAGTTGTTAAAAAGAAATCAAACGGGCCGCTGCAGTGTGACACTATCAACTAGCAGACGGAGGTGAAGGCAAAAGCCGGTACAAGCATAGTCTAAAATAAAGTAAGCCATGAACAGGAAATGACATTATACTGGTTACTTCTTAGTTTTTATAAGCGGTAACAAATAACAGAAAAAGTATTTATATAAAATCGATTCACCAATGATAAAAGGTATGAAAACCAATTGGTGTAAAAGAAACGAAAGCAAAATACGGAACCTGAAATGGGTTCTTTTTGTTTAAGAAGCATACACAATAATGTTAACGTGAACATAACGGTAAAATAATTTTAAAAAAGCAAAAATATTTTTCTTATTTTGAATGAAGAGAACTACAAAAATTTGTAAATATGTAGTCGGCATTATGGATCAAAACACAAGGTGAAGAGATGAAAAAATCATCAATGGAGTAATAAATGAGATATTGTTCACGTTAACATTTGTATGACAGATACAGGTTCGCCTGGTGAGTGACATGAAATTATTCCCAAAAATGATGAGTGGGCTTTCTGTGGAGAAGGCTTAACAGGAGGAGCAAAAGCAGGCAGGTATCATATATTGACTGCTTCAAACCAGAGAGAACCTATTGAGGTGCTGGGAGGAGACAATACAACAAACGCAAAAAAGGATACTCCTAAAATTATTTATGTTAAAGGTGCAACCGCCTTGAATGATGAAGAAAGCGATAAGCCTGTTACTGCCGACCATTATGCTGATCCGGAATATGGTTTTCAGTTTTGCTTAGTCACTTATTCACCCTATAATTGGGGCTGAGATGCTGAAGTGACAGACCCGATGAAAGAAGCGCGAGCACGGGAATGAAACCATCGTGTTTGCTTTTCCACATCTAGTACAGTGATAGGAGGAACAGACACTTGCAAAACACCGGCAGACCATTTTCTCTTGTACACATGCTCACTTTTTTTATTCCTTTAGGGTTTTCAGCGAGTTTAACATCGATTACTCATTTAATTATAAACGGAACGTTGGGCAGGGCTGACCATGCCGAAATTGTCATTGCCAGCTATGCCATAGCGCTTTCCTTATTCGGCATCATTGAACGCCCCGTTCTGGTTTTTCGCCAGACCTGTTCAGCACTCGTTAAATCTGAAACTTCCTTCAAGACTCTAAGTTCTATTTTTATTCAAGTCACACTCTTGATTTTTATCGTTTGTGCGCTAATAGGATATACACCGATTGGAAGCTTTACATTTGTACATTTATTTAATGCCGACGAAGAAATGGTTGCATCTGTTACGTCTACATTTAGAGTGATCACATTTGTGATTTTTTTCTCCGGCCTCCGCTGTTTATATCAGGGTGTGATAATCAATCACTTTGAGACAAAATGGGTTACGATTGGCGTAATCGCTAGGCTTGGGGGCATGTTTTTAGTTGCTTACTATTTTATTTGGTCGGACCAGATTAATCACAGCATTGTTGGAGCAATTATTTTTTTAACAGGCATGGCCATTGAGTGCTTAATCAGTGTTTGGAGAGGGCACCACATTATTAAAAGTGAGATGTCAGAGGAAGAACCGGTACTAGCAAAAAAAGAAGTTTACAGGTTTTATACGCCTCTTGTTTTTTACTTATCTTTTCAAACAGTGATTATTCCAGTTGTTTATGCGTTTCTTGGAAGCGTTGAGGATGCCCGCTTAGGAATTGCGTCTTTTGCAATGGCTCTCAGTATTACAAACCTGGTTCTCAGCTTTTTTATGTATACGCATCAAATTGTCCTGCAATTTTTTGAGAAAAACAGAAAGGAAGTCATTAAATGTGTGGCCGTCTTCAGCTTTATACCGTCATTTTTACTGGCTGTCCTTTGCTACACTCCGGTTGGTATCAGGTTTATGGTAAATGTTATGGGTACAGATCTGGCTTTAGCAGAATCTTCACTGACAGTATTACAGTTTTTTATTATAAAAACATTCCTGTTTCCATGGGTTGACTTTTTTGGCGGTGTGCTTATGCTGAACAAAAATACAAAGAGCATGGTAAAGCCCCAGGTCTACAATTTAATTGCTGTGACGATCAGTATTTTTCTGCTTGTCCAGTTAGCTCCGCATTTAAATGGCAGCGTTGGTGCAATGGCAGCTTCATTTGGGGAATTGATAGGTCTTCTTATTGTGATGAAGGTTGTTTATAATTTAAATAAAAGAAAAGTCGATAATCCTCAAACAGTTACTTAATCATCAAAAGGAAAAGGGGGTGTTAACCGTTCAGCAGTTTTTGCGTCCTTTAACGTTAAATGCATTTGCTGCTTACATAAACTAATTTAGCTTCTCGGAAAGGACACTTCATGAAGAAGATTAAAAGCGCTTACAATAATTCGAGTATTCGGGATAAGTTTTTTGCGGCGACCATTTTTCTCGTTTCTATTTTTTGTTTAATAAGCATTTTAATTGTCAGCTGTGTGATTGATTTGTATGAAAAAAAATATATCAGGAATCTGGAGAAGTTTTGCATTTATCCTCTACTATTTTAAATCAGGAGCTGAAGAAGATTGAAAATATTTCTTTCCAAATCAGCACTGACACCAGGGTGTATTTTTGTACAGTATGCTAAAGCTTTCTGAAAAAACAGCGGATGAAAAATACTTGCCTTATATTCAGGCATATGTGGACAGTATAATCGATCAGCATGGAAATTTTCTTTTCGATCGAAAAGAGCTTGATTCGATTCAAGCAGGACTTTTGTTATTTAAGCTGGATGAACTTACGGGTGATAAACGCTATAAAAAAGCGGCAGACAAACTAATCAGCATGTTTCCGGCGTTAAATCAGACATCTGATGGAGGCTACTGGCATAAAGACCGCTATCCATATCAAATGTGGCTGGATGGCTTATATATGGGTGGTGTTTTTGCTCTCCACTATGGAAGAAAATATGGAGATACATCCCTGTTGAATATGGTGCTTGAACAGGAACGCTTAATGAGGAAGCATACAAGAGATACGGTTACCGGCCTGCTGTACCATGCATGGGACGAAAGCCGAAATATGCCATGGTCTGATCCTGTAACAGGAAAATCACCTGAATTCTGGGGGAGAGCCATTGGATGGTACGGGATGGCTCTGCTCGAAATATTAGAATTTTTACCTGGAGATCATTCTAACCGCGAGGAGCTGGAGCAAGTAGTACGGGAGCTGGTGCAGGGCCTTGTGTCATTCCAGGATCAAGAGACAGGATTATGGTATCAAGTAGTGGACAAAGGAGACCATTCGGGAAACTGGCTGGAAACGTCTTCTTCCTGTCTTTTCGTTTATATTATTATGAAAGCAGTTAAAGACGGTATTCTGAATAAAAATTTTATCGAGAGTGCGAAAAAAGGATACGAAGGCTTACTTGAAGTGGTCAAGTATACAGAAGAGGGACTATTTGTCCTGCCTGACATTTGCATAGGAACAGGTGTAGGGGATTTTGAGCACTATATTAATCGACCTAAAACAGATAACGACCTGCATGGTATAGGAGCATTTGTGCTCGCTTCCGTAGAAATGAGCGATTATTTATAAAATATAGGCAGAAAAAGGAGTGATCTAAATGCGCAAATATGCCGTCTGCGGCGTTAGTAAACGTGCAATTGGAATGTTTATCCAGCCTTTGATTGAAAATTTCTCAGAAGCCGGTCAGCTTGTCGGTTTGTTGGATACGGATGCAAAGCGCTTTTCAGTTTGTAAGGAGCAGTATCCTCAAACAGCTGGGGTTCCAGAATACCGAGAAGACCAGTTTGATAAAATGGTCACAGAAGCCCGACCAGATGTTGTGATTGTGACAGGAAGAGATGATACACATGTACACTATATTTTAAAAGCACTTGCGCATGGCCTGGATGTGATTACTGAAAAACCAATGGCTACCACAGCTGAAGACTGCAGAAGAATAATGGATGCCGAGAAAACGAGCAAAGGGAAAGTGACAGTAACATTCAACTATCGTTACAGCCCGTACCACACAAAAATTAAAGAACTGATTTTGTCAGGGAAAATTGGTCGGGTTACCTCTGTTGATTTGAATTGGTACATCGATACGTACCACGGGTCGAGTTATTTTCAAAGATGGAATCGATTAAGAGAGTTTTCAGGAGGTCTTTCCATTCATAAAAGCTCTCATCATTTTGATTTAGTGAACTGGTGGGTTGATCAAAAGCCTGTAGAAGTTTTTGCATTTGGAGCTTTGAATTACTATGGCGCTGACAGTGTGCTCAATCCGAAGAGTAAGCCGGAAGACGGCTACTATTGCGGAACATGCACGGTTAGAAATAGATGCTCCTATTACACAAGGTGGAACGCTAGAAGCAAAAATGTCACGGTAAAAGACGACCATATAGACTTAAATACGAAAAGTACTGAAGCCTATACAAACTATCGCCCGGACCAATGTGTTTTTGATAAAGAAATCCAAATCGAAGATACGTATACAGCCACGGTTAAATACGATAAAGGAGCGCTTTTAAGCTACTCAATCAATTTTTCTTTGCCGTACGAAGGCTATCGGTTAGCGATAAACGGAACAAAAGGACGAATTGAAACAACCGAATATCACGAGCCGTCAAGGATACCGTTTCCGTTCCCAGAACAAACCATTGATTTTTATCCGCTGTTTGGATCAAAGGAAACGATCCACGTTGTAAAGCGGGAAGGAGGACATGGCGGCGGCGATCCCGTTCTTCAAGAAGACTTATTCCTCGGAGTCGATGAGACCCGTCCATATCCGATTTTGTCAGGCAGTTCGGATGGCGCTTATGCGATCGCTACAGGAGAAGCGGTCTGGAAGTCAGCAAAGGAAAATCGGCCTATTCAAATTGAACAATTACTGGGTCAGACACTGCCGACTTCTTAAAAAATGACCGCAGTAAACACAGGAGGAGAGCAGGCCATGGATTCATTTATACGGGGAACGTACACGCTTTGTGTGTGGGTATCCCATTTCGTTTATTTAAATATTTTATGGATTGTATTTTCTCTATTAGGGGAGTCGTACTTGGCGTGATGCCAAGTACACTGGCTCTTTTTACCATTTCCAGGAAATTTATCATTGGGGAAGACGATATTCCTGTTTTTCAAACATTTTGGAAAACGTACCGAAACGAATTTTTAAAAGGAAATGCGCTAGGACTCATTTTATTGCTGGGCGGTGCTTTATGGTACGCCGACTTCACTTACTTTAAAAACGCTGCAGGAACTTTTTCACCTGTTTTCCATTCTTTAATGATCGTGGTTGGCTTTGTTTATTTGGTTATCCTGCTTTATGTTTTTCCTGTTTATGTTCACTATGACAAAAAGTTTTTTCAATATTTCAAGCAAGCGGCAGTTATCGGGCTACTTCAGCCGGCCAGCTTGTTTCTTATGCTTGTCTGCACATTGCTGAATGTCTGTTTCCTGCTTTATTTCCAGGGGTTCATCCCACTCATTAGTGTTAGTTTAATTTGTTATGTAAATATGTGGATTGCTTTAAAAAGCTTTCAGCATATTGAAAATAAAAGCTTGAAAACAACCAATAAGTGGACATGAAAAGATGATGATTAAAAAGAAAGTCACAATATTCTATTATAGTACTTACATAACAGCTTTCGCCGCACTACCAGGAATAATTATAAAAATCTCCGCCTGCAGTTGAAAAATGAGGAGGGAGCCGATTTTTAAACTATTATTTCGTGATTCTGTACCTGCTCTTAGTATGCTGCTATCTTTAAAATCAGCTATTTAAACTTTTTATGTGTAAAACATGATTATACAGCTATATGACATTCATATTTTAATAGCTCGAAACCATGTCTGCAGCCAGGTATTCTTATCTGGCTGTTTTTTTATACGATAGTACCGGCATGTGATTACGTTAAGAATAAGGACAGGCCTTTGAAAAAATCCTGAGTATATATACTGAAGGAAGTGCTGAATGTGATATTAATAAAAAGGTACTCACTGCCGATGAATAATCGTCCAAACAAAGAGGTGGATATCAATCAAAGAATTAGTATAACCAGGAGAAGGCTGTCCGCATGTCTGCAGGCAGCTTTTTGGTTGCAAAACAAAAAGAAGGATACGCATTTTAAACCAAAGAACGCCGCTTTAAACATTAATTTGTCTTTCATTCTGTTTAAAGTCTTTTTTTAAAGAGGGCGGATCGACTTCGGCTTTTGTTTATAGATGAAAAGGTATGGAGATGATGAATAAAGGTGAACTCAAAACTACGTAAACCAATAAAAGAACGAAACGAACGCAGCCAAAAGAGGGAAAGCGGTTTGTATCATGCCATCAACATAATGTATAAATGAATCCGAACTTTAATAATCCAATAAGAAATTGTTTGAAGGGAGCTTCTGTTAACTATGCCGATTCTAGAATTGCTGCTAAGGCTTATGCTGGCTTTTTTAGTGCTGCTTGCTTTAACAAGAATTATGGGAAGAAAAGAAATCGCCCAAATGACGTTTGTGAACTTTATTTCGGCGATTGTCCTTGGAACGCTCGGGGCTGCCCTGGCAATAGACCCTTCCCTTAGTCTCCTCAATGGACTAACCGCTTTAATTAGCTGGAGTGCATTTACCGTTTTGCTCGGCTACTTAGACATCAAATCAAAAAAGGTTCGAAAGATCATAACAGGCCAGCCGGTTATTTTAATCAAAAATGGAAAGATCATGGAAAGCGCTCTTCGCAAAGTCCGTGTAGATATGGAATCCTTGAGTTCCTTGTTACGAAAAAAAGATGTGTTTGCCATCTCGGATGTGGACTATGCGATTTTTGAAACAGACGGCAGTCTTTCTGTCATGAAGAAAACAGCAAAACAGCCTGTGACGAAAAAAGATCTCAATATACCGGAAGGTCCTTACACTTTTCCAATGCCTGCAGCGGTTATATCAGATGGGATAGTAAATAGCCGGAATCTCGAGAAGCTAAAACTAGATCTACAATGGCTAGATCAGCAATTACAGGCCGCAAATATCTGGTCCCTGTCAGATGTCTTTTACGCGGAAGTGCAGCAGGATGGATCTTTATACATTGATCAAAGAAGAGATGACTCTGCTGTCCAGCGATAACGAGGTGACAATACTTAAATATAAGAAAAATGAAAAAGACAGCCTTCAAACTCTTTTTGAAAGCTGTCTTTCATTTATTTGAATTAAATTGTATCTTGCTAGAAATACAAGCTTAACTCACCAAAAAAACATCAAATAGCATTTCATAAGCAGGTGGAAGAAAGAGTAATTGCATCCCAGCATATAAATAAGAAGGCTGCCGCATATAAAAAGCGTAAGTAGGAAGAAAAAACTAGCGGAAAGCTTTCAAATAAACCATTTCGAGGAGGAAGCGGCATGAGAGAAGGAGATTGGGTCTGTGTCCGGTTTGGCTTTCACACATATTTTGGCTATGCAAACGAAGTGTATGATGGTCAAGACACGTTTCAAATGTGCATTTTAAAACGGGTCGACGGAAACGGTAGTCAGCATTTTCATCAGGGGCAATACAAAATGCTATATCAATCGCAAGCTGAACGGATCGAAGCTGAGTATTCAGCGGATGATTATGCTGCTTTGATCGACCTTGCCTTACTAACTCGTGACCGTGACTGGTTTAATGAATTGGTTGAGAGGGCTTTTTTCAAGAAAGAAGAACCTCTTGATAAGCAAAAGTATTACATGATTCTCCAGGGGATGCGAAAAATAAACAAGATGATGGCTGCCGGCTTTAGAACTCTTGGACAAGCCTTCAGAGATGCTTTTGATTTTATCAAGGGGAGCTGTATAGAAGTGATTGAGGAAATAAAGTTCTATAAAGATAAATGCGCAGAACATGTAAAACAGCTGAATGAATACAGTAAGAGCTGGCGGATCAACTCTCATACTGGGGAACAAAGTCAGGTGCTGGCTGAATAACTAGATGGAATTTGTGACTGGCAGGTCAGGGTGGAATAAATGCGATCAAGCTGATGAAAAAATCAATTCGTTTATAAGAAAATAAGCCGTGACACATGATATTAATGTGCGTTTCTATCCAACAGCCTGTCAGGTCAATCTGCAGGCTTAATCAAGTATCAAACTATAAGTAATCGATTGTTATCAATAAATCATAAATTATATAAAAGGAAAAAGCCGGGATCTATGACCCCGGCTTTTTTGGGCAAAATCATGAAGTGGGTAAAAAGCTTTTTTTCACAGTTTTATTTAGTTCTTTACATAAAAGAAGCAGCTGAAAATTGGCTTTTAAAATGAAGAGCTTTGGATTTATGAAAATATTGCAATTCAGCATACCGATAATATTGCTGATGATCATGTGCGTTAGCCATCTTTAACCGCTCATAATGCAATTCCAGAGCGGCATGCTTTAAAAAATTTTGCTGGGCATGCCGAATCGTATCGAATAGGTCGTTGGGCGTCTGCTGTTCGTGTTCCATAAGCGTAAAACTCCTTTTTGCTTTTAGTGTATGTGTGAGAAAGCGTTCGGGTATCGGTGCGTGGATCTGCAGTTTAAAAAATGATACTGCTCAAAAAACTTGTTCCCTTCAATACTGGTCTGTCATTGCGCATAGAGAAAGCGATATAAAAGGTTATTTAATACAAAATAAGGGAGGCGGCTATGGGAATTTTAAATTCATTAACCTTAATTTTGATAACTTTAAAATTGCTAGGGGTAATTGACTGGAACTGGTGGATTGTGCTGCTGCCATCTATTATTCGATATGCGGGTATGTTATTTGGGTTGTATTAGATGTTTTTGTTATTAATAAAAACCATCCCAAAAAGGGAATGGCCATGTGGTTCGTACGGCTTCAATATAGTCATTGAGAAAGCTGTTAATAAGTAAAAAATGCAATTAAACAATAAAAACAGCCGGAGAAGGCTCCGCTGCAGGTGATAAAGGAGTAGTAGAGTATTTTAAATGATCCAGTCAAATAATGAGCGGAAAAAGCTCCCATTTTTCTTTTTGATGCTTTTACATTAAGTGGCTGTACTTTCAGGGTTATATTTATTGCTTCCCGGGAGTTTTTTAATAACGTTCCATGTGTGAATGGCCTCTTCCCGGCTTTTACCCTGATTATTTGGATCAGCGAAAAAGTCCCGCATAAACTGATTATATTCAAACTGGGGCGCAATTTCTTTTTTATATGAAGGATCTTTTAACCGCTGCTGCTCTTCATACCAGGCGTCTACAACATCATTATAGGTTTTACCAGCGTTCTCTTTAAAATAATTTTGTATGTATGTAGAAAAATGAAAATGGGGGATGACTGATTCGAAAAAAGCCCTCACTGCCTGGCTGCAGCGGTGGTGTTCAACGATGACTGTTTTTAGACTTAGCTCACCTTGTATGGCTTTAACCGAACCTCTTTTTGGTTTTCTTAAAGGCTTTTGAATTTTCCCTGTTTCAAGAAAAACAACAATTCTGCTAGAGATTTCCTGTTTAGAACCCGAAGCACTCATACCATTTTCTCTGCAGAATATTTGTAACTCCTCCTTTAGCCAATAGTAAGAACAAAAATCTTTCGCAGCTAACTGTGTTGTTAAAGCAGGTCTCAATTTCGCTCACCTTTTCTATTTTTTCCTAATTATAACACAAAAAAGAACATTTGTTTCTTTGGTTGACCAACCATGTTGTTAAATTGTTTGATAATCTGTCGGAGAAAGGTTAGAAATCTTGAGAAGGAAACGGTTTCTGTTAGAAAATGGTTCTATTTGTAGACAGGAGCTTATATCTTAGCGTCCATCTTTTAATATAGGGGTATTAAAAGTAACGTTGTTCATTCAACGTAGGGACCTGCTTGAAGGGGGGAATATGAAAAGGACGTTGTTCAAAATCAAAACCCGCACTAAATAGGCGGGGGTGAAAAATAACAAGATCGTGAACTTTAGAAATATTAATCATTTTCTTCTTCGTGTTCTTCATGATTTTGCTGCTGCTGCTCAGAAGGTTCTTCTGTTGGATCAGGTTCATTATCATCACTTCCATTACAAGCTGAAAGCAATCCTAACGACAAAAAAGCAGATATAACAGGGAATAAGAATTTTTTCTGCATCCGTTTTTCCTCCTTTTCAATCATTTAATCCAGTTTATTATTTGCATTGAACGAAAAGTTATTCTTTTGCCAGATCATTTTCTTTATGTAACCTGTTTTTTTACTTGCCCTCTGATAGAAAAAAGCAAAAAAAGAACCGAGGAATCAAATATCCTTCGGTCAAAAAGCTAAATAAGCTTTAAATAGGGGGTCAGTACTGTAGTAGTATAGGGATACCACCAGTATCAAGGAAATAAACTTTCCTTGATAAAGAGCTGAAGCTATATAAAGGGAAAGAGGGCCTTTTACTTGAAAGACGCCTTTTCCAGTGAACAATTAATATCAACAATGCTGTTGAGCATATCCAAAAAACGAACTATCAAAATCAACATAGAACGATAAAAAAACAGCGGGGCAGGGCCCGGCTGCAAAAATAGTTTCAAGCTGTATGAGTTGGATTCAAAACGAACAGTACCGCTTTAAGTCATTGCAGCAAAATGCATGCAAAAAAATTAGTAAGAAAGCTCATTAAATACATGATGCCGTGAATGAACATTCTTCAGGAACTATCTGGGAATACCGAGTCCATTTTTTGTAAAACATATAGTAACTGCACATTAAGGTTTCTCATGCTGCATAATTTAGATACCTTTTCGTTATGCCTGATCGCTTCCGAAGAAATTGCGGAAAGCTTGAAAAGTTGTATCCCGGTTTAACGCTGCAATAGACGTTGTCAATGGAATTCCTTTAGGACAAGACTGCACGCAGTTTTGTGAGTTTCCACAGTTAGTTAAACCGCCATCGCCCATAATGGCATCAAGGCGTTCTGTTTTATGCATCGCTCCTGTTGGATGAGCATTAAACAAGCGCACTTGAGAAAGGGGAGCGGGACCAATAAAGTCGGATTTGCTGTTTACATTCGGGCAAGCCTCTAAGCAGACGCCGCATGTCATGCATTTTGACAGTTCATAAGCCCATTGGCGTTTGCGCTCAGGCATACGAGGTCCCGGTCCAAGATCATAAGTGCCGTCAATGGGAACCCATGCTTTTACCCGTTTAAGTGAATCAAACATGCGGCTCCGGTTTACCTGAAGATCGCGAACAACAGGGAAGGTACTCATCGGTGCCAAGCGAATTGGCTGTTCAAGCTTGTCCACAAGCGCGGTGCAGGACTGACGTGGCTTTCCATTGATATACATGGAGCAAGCCCCGCATACCTCTTCTAAACAGTTCATATCCCATGCAATGGGTGTGGTTTTTTCTCCTTTTTTATTGACCGGGTTCCGCCGGATTTCCATAAGTGCTGAAATCACGTTCATATTTGGAC
This sequence comes from Domibacillus robiginosus, assembly GCF_000966195.1. Classification (GTDB taxonomy): domain Bacteria; phylum Bacillota; class Bacilli; order Bacillales; family Domibacillaceae; genus Domibacillus; species Domibacillus robiginosus. Next base: position 64,558 of record NZ_LAHL01000034.1, read on the forward strand.
GGTATGGAACTTCAAATTCTTCATCATAGGGAGTGGAATCAGCGGTATCTTGACGTGTAATAATAAAAGAAATCATTTTGTGTTCGCTCATGCCTTCTCCTCCTTTTTCTTCGAGTAATCACGTTTTCGAGGAGCAATTAATGATACATCCACCTCTTCATAATGGAAGGCTGGCGCCGTTTTTTCACCGGTAAAGGCTGCCATGGTGGTTTTCAAAAATTCCTCATCGTTTCTTTCAGGGAACTCAGGTTTGTAGTGAGCACCGCGGCTTTCATTCCGGTTGAGTGCACCGATCGTCATCACACGGGCAAGGTGGAGCATGTTTTTAAGCTGGCGTGTAAAAGCTGCTCCCTGATTGCTCCATTTGGCTGTATCATTGATATCAATGTTTTGATAACGTTCTAAAAGCTCTACAATTTTATTGTCTGTTTCTTGCAATTTATCATTATAACGGACGACCGTAACATTAGCTGTCATCCACTCGCCAAGCTCTTTATGAAGGATATAGGCGTTTTCAGTTCCTTTATCCATAGATAAAATACTGTTCCACTTTGCCTGCTCCTGTTTCACATGCTGATCGAAAACAATGGAAGAAACCGCATCGGCACCCTTTTCGAGGCCGTTAATATAGCGGACTGCGTTTGGCCCTGCTACCATGCCGCCGTAAATAGCGGAAAGAAGGGAGTTGGCTCCCAAACGGTTGGCTCCGTGCTGTGAATATTCGCATTCCCCGGCCGCAAAAAGACCTGGAATATTTGTTTGCTGATCGTAATCTACCCATAAGCCGCCCATAGAATAGTGAACAGCAGGAAAGATTTTCATCGGCACTTTGCGCGGGTCATCTCCCATGAATTTTTCATAAATTTCGATGATGCCGCCAAGCTTTATGTCTAATTCATGCGGATCTTTATGAGAAAGGTCTAAATAAACCATATTTTCACCGTTAATGCCAAGCTTCTGGCTGACACATACATCAAAGATTTCACGTGTGGCAATATCCCGCGGAACCAGATTTCCATAGGCTGGATACTTTTCCTCGAGGAAATACCAAGGCTTTCCGTCTTTGTATGTCCAGACGCGTCCGCCCTCACCGCGAGCAGACTCACTCATAAGACGGAGTTTATCATCGCCTGGAATCGCGGTCGGATGAATTTGAATAAACTCACCATTTGCGTAATGAACGCCCTGTTGATACACAATAGAGGCTGCTGAGCCTGTATTGATAATTGAGTTTGTAGATTTACCAAAGATAATCCCAGGACCGCCTGTTGCCATAATCACCGCATCACCCGGGAAAGCTTGAATATCCATACTTGTTAAGTTTTGAGCGACAATTCCGCGGCAGATCTGTTCTTCGTCTACGACTGCACCGAGGAATTCCCAGCCTTCAAACTTTGTAACAAGACCTTGTACTTCAAAACGGCGCACCTGCTCGTCCAGTGCATAAAGCAGCTGCTGGCCGGTAGTCGCACCGGCAAAAGCGGTGCGGTGATGCTGGGTACCGCCGAAGCGTCGGAAATCCAGCAGTCCTTCCGGCGTGCGGTTAAACATAACACCCATCCGGTCCAGCAGGTGAATAATGCCTGGTGCCGCTTCAGTCATCGCTTTGACCGGAGGCTGGTTGGCAAGAAAATCACCGCCGTATACTGTATCATCAAAATGCTCCCATGGAGAATCTCCTTCTCCTTTTGTGTTGACTGCCCCATTAATACCGCCCTGGGCACAGACGGAGTGAGAGCGCTTTACCGGAACAAGTGAAAACAAATCTACCTGCTTACCGGCCTCCGCGATTTTAATAGTCGCCATTAATCCGGCTAAACCGCCGCCTACAACGATAATTTTTCCTTTATTCATCTAAACCCCACCTTATTTAACGCGTTCAAATTAAACAAAAGCGAAAATAGTACGAATGCTAATTAATGATAATGCGATAAAAATGCCCAGCGTGACATATGTTGAAATTCTTTGAGAGCGAGGGGTAACAGTCAGACCCCAGCTTACACCGAATGTCCATAACCCATTTGCAAAATGAAACACTGTGGAAAGAACCCCGACAATATAGAATGCCAGCATAGCAGGATGATCTAAAATGTTGGCCATCATGTCATAGTTTACTTCTGCGCCAAGAAAAGCTTGAATTCTTGTTTCCCATACATGCCAGGCGATAAATACGAGAGTGACGACGCCTGATACACGTTGAAGAGTAAACATCCAGTTCCGGAAATAACCGTACCTGCTTACATTATTCTTGGCTGTAAAAGCAATATACAGTCCGTAAATGGCATGAAATAAAATAGGAAGAAAAATAATAAATACTTCAAGTGCATAACGGAATGGCAGGTTCTCCATAAAATGTGAAGCCTGATTAAATGCCTCCGGTCCCCTTGTCGCAAAGTGATTGACCACCAAATGCTGAATTAAAAAAACCCCGACCGGAATGACGCCTAACAATGAATGCAGCCGCCGGTAGAAAAATTCCTTGCTTGTTGCCATACATGATCCCCCTCAAATAAAATACCTCATGAATGAAGCAAAATAGGCACCCTTTTCTCTGTTTAAAAGGTCTCTATAGGTTTTATAATATGATTGATGAATAATAATGTCTAATTTATTAATTGCATAGTATTCATGCGAAAAAGGTATATAATGATGGTGAATGTAAAAAAGAGGTGAGCGGTTTATGGAATGGCAGCAAATCGAGTATTTTCGGGTTGTAGCACGCATGCAGCATATCACAAATGCGGCAGAGGTTTTATCTATTTCTCAGCCTGCCTTGAGCCGTTCTATGGCCAAGCTGGAGGAGGAGCTGGGTGTTCCTCTATTTGAACGTCAGGGACGCACCATCAAATTAAATGAATATGGGCAGCTGTTTTTAGAACGGGCAGACCGAATTATAAAGGAGTTTCAGGAAGTGAAGCAGGAAATACAGGATTTGCTTGATCCAGAATATGGAGAAATATGCTTAGGATTTATGCCTACACTTGGCACTTATCTTATCCCTAACCTGGTCAGATCCTTTCAAGCGGATTATCCAAACGTCAAATTCCAATTTAAGCAAAATGGAAACGATTTGCTTTTAAAGCAGTTAGAAGCAGGTGAAATTGATTTTTGTCTTGTTTCTTCTATAGCTGATAATAAACAAATTGAGTGGACACAATTATGGAATGAAGAATTATTTTTAATCGTACCATCCGATCACCCGTTGTCCCGCCATGAGAGCGTAACATTGCAGGAAATTGCCAAAGAAACATTTGTCCTTTTGGAAAAAGGAAACGGTATTCGGGGAATTACGGATCGATTATTTGATGAAGCCGGCATTAGCCCGGAAATTACATTTGAAGGGGAAGAGATACATACAATTGTTGCTTTTGTGGCGGCGGGACTGGGAGTTACGCTTATACCCGAATTTAAAGGAATTGACTGGACCCGTGTTTCCCGCATACGCATACGTTCATCAAATGTCCAGCGGGCAATTGGTCTTGCTTCTGTAAAAGGGAGATATGTATCGCCAGCGGCCAAAAGGTTTCAACGGTTCGTTACAGATTATTTCATTAAATAAAATGCACCCTTCCTCCAAATTTTGAATTTACAATTAAAAGCGGCAGATACAATTAGTTGAAGAAAAAAAGAAACAATCCCTGATTCAGTATAGATTATTTTAAAAAAAGATTCATTTTTTATTATTTGCCTTGATATTTATCGATGCTGAGGCTTTACTTTGTAGATGCAGGAAAAGATATTAAGAGAGAAGAGAAAGGACTTTTATATTATGGCTATTGATTATCCTCATATTGAAGATTCAACATTAACACATTACATTCCACCCAAAGGAGAATATGAGCACTTTAAAAGCGAAGAAGATTACGCGGAAAAAGCAAAAGAGTGGGGTCTTTCATCCGCCAAAGAAGCAAAAAAAGAATTTTGGTACAAAGGAAAAACGTATAAGCGGCTTGTGACCATCAAAGGCTTTCAGCGACATGGTCTGGATTGTACTGTTACTATTCTAGTAATCGAGTTCCAGGATGGCTGTTTAAGCTGTATCTATCCAGATTATTTAAAAGATATGCAGTCAGCTAATTTTGGTCGCGAAAGCAGAATAACCAGCCCAGAGGCAAAAAAGCAGCCAGGTGATTTTGAGCCTTCATCAAAGAAGGAAACAGTAAAAAGTGGAGAACAGAATGAAGCGATACCTGCTCAGAAGTCTGCAGCGCCAAAAGCAAAGAAAACAATACAGCCTGCGATTGAACTGCCGGAAGGAAAGGTTCATTTTACAGCAGTCGTGAAGCAATTTGCATTAAGTTGGAATCACTTCAGTGAAGAGAATGATGAAATAGTGGTCTTCAAAAATGTTCAAATTGTTCAAGAAGAGCCTGTCGATATTGAGCTTGCCTGGTGCAGTCATAGTAAGACCCTTAAAAAACTAGAACTTCAGCCAGAAGAAAGCCTTGAATTTGATGGGAAGATTGTAAAAAAGAGTTTTCCAAAAGGAAAAGATGTAGATGAAGAATTTACAGTTGATGTGCCAGTGCGCTTTAAAATAAACAATCCATCTAAGTTGATTAAAAAATAACGATCACTCTTCAACTGACAAGCATAAAATAAAGTTTGATATTGAAAGGGCTAATAACCACAATCGCGGAGGAATGATAGAGAAGAAACACCTTTAAGTTGGAGCATAAATGTATTTGAAAGAAACTTAAGGGTGTCTTTTCCTTGCATTCCGAAGTGAACAAGCAGCGGTTGAAGGTGTTACGTATAAGAGTAATAAGACTCATTTGTATCAGTATTTTATTCTGATCATAGTTATTATAAGGATAATGAGATACTAAAAGATAATCAAAGGTTAAGAAATATGTAAAATATTGTTACCTATTTTTTGCTTATAGTATATTATTAATCCACGCTTAAGATGTGGCGATGAATTGTAAAGTATATCTGTAATGTTTGTTATATCAATATAATTGAAGCGGAAATGAAGTTAACGAATAATTTATCAAAATAATATTTTCGATAAAAGTGTTGACTTTGAAGATATCGCGTGATAAGCTTGTGTAGCTGTCGGAAATGAAAGCATTGAACATTGAAAACTGA
>NZ_LAHL01000035.1 GCF_000966195.1 Domibacillus robiginosus
TACTAGCTATGTTTGCTTTTATTTTAAAAAGAAAAAAGTAGTTTTTTTAGAAGAAAGACCTGTATATGGAAAATATGCAGGCTTTTCTTATTGCGAAAGCGAATTTATTTAAAATTTACTGAATTATTCTAAGAAAACAATAAAAAAGATATTTACGAATATTATTAAGAAGATTATAATAAATAAAGTCTTCAGAAATTATCTGAAAATACGAAAATTTTGCATGTTTTGCATATTCAAGGAGGTCCATTTATATGGAACAAAATCGTCCACAATGGGGATCCCGCGCTGGATTTATTATGGCAGCGGTTGGCTCGGCGATCGGGTTAGGAAATATTTGGCGTTTTCCAGCTGTCGCCTATGAAAATGGAGGAGGAGCATTTTTCCTACCCTATTTATTTGCTTTGTTAACAGCGGGTATTCCACTTCTTATCATGGAATTTACAATGGGGCACAAATACCGGGGTTCAGCACCGCTAACACTGACACGTCTCAATAAAAAAGCAGAGTGGCTCGGCTGGTGGCAGCTGGCAATCTCGTTTGTGATTGCAACCTATTATTCTGTTATTATTGCCTGGGCAACATCCTATTCATTCTTCTCTTTTAAACTTACATGGGGCGACACACCTCAGGACTTTCTGCTTGGTGATTACCTGCAGGTAGCTGAAGCTGGCCAGTTTGGCGGGTTTGCTAGCGGGGTTTTATTGCCGCTTGTGGTTATTTGGATTGTAACGCTTGGAATCTTAGTTTCTGGTATCAAAAAAGGAATTGAAGCAGCAACGAAAGTCATGCTTCCTGTACTCGTTGTTCTATTTTTAATCGTTGTTATTCGTGCTATGACGCTTCCGGGAGCACTTGATGGATTAGAAGCATTTTTCCAGCCGGACTGGTCAAAAATTGCGGATGGTAAAGTATGGATTGCGGCTTACGGTCAAATTTTCTTCAGCTTATCCGTTGGTTTTGCTATCATGATCACCTATTCTAGTTATTTGCCAAAAAAAGCAGATATTACAAACAATGCATTTATCACCGCTTTTTCAAATTCATCCTTTGAATTACTGGCTGGTTTCGGTGTTTTTGCTGCTCTTGGATTTATGGCCCAGCAGCAAGGTGTTCCGGTCAATGAAGTAGTATCAAGTGGAGTCATTTTAGCGTTTGCTGTGTTTCCGCAAATTATTAATGAATTTCCTGTTGCGAATGGCTTCTTCGGTTTTTTATTTTTTGCTTCCCTTACGCTTGCAGGACTTACATCGCTTATCTCCATTGTAGAGACATTTGTTGCCGGCCTGCAGGAAAAATTCAATATTTCGCGTACTGTTTCCGTTCTTGTTGGCGGCGGGTTAGCAGCCGTTCTTTCTCTTGTATTTGCGACAAAAGGCGGCTTAAACTTCCTGGATGTTACGGATTACTTTATTAATCAATTTGGTGTTGTTTTTGCCGGTTTCGTCGAAGTTATTTTAGTCGTTTGGGTATTCAAAGAACTGGATGCACTAAAACAGCATGCTGATGCGGTATCAGATATTCATCTTGGTGCATGGTGGAAATTCTGCTTGAAATTTGTGACACCGATCGTGCTTGCTTATATGATGTTTGACAATATTCGTCAGAATATCACGACTCCATACGGAGATGGAGGCTACTCCGCTTCCTTCCTATTTACTTATGGCTGGCTGGTTGCCGCAGCTGCTTTAGTCGTTGGTGTTATTTTCATGCTGATTAAACCTTTTGGCAAACAAGGCAGGGGGGGAATGTAAATGAGTGCAAGTGCAATTGTAATGATGATTGTCGGCGTTGTGATCATTTGGGGCGGCCTTGGTGCCAGCATTAGTCACGCGGTGAAAAAAGCAAAAGAAAACAAATAGTGGCAAGTTCAAATATTAAAAATGTGAAGCTGCGCTGCTAAATATTTTGCGAAGAAAAAGCTGGATTGCCTGATCAGGCAATCCAGCTTTTTTATATGGTATACAGTAAACAGCTAATCATCCCTATTTTTATTGTGGAATGATTTATTTTTTACGCCAGATAAAGTCGAAGGTCAGGATGTTTTTAGGACGAGGGAAAGTGTACAGCCAGCCAATGGTTCTTGTGGACATCCACTGGCATATAAGGGCTTGGACAACAATTTCCCAGGCGATTACATAAGCTGTGATAAGAAAAATAAAGCCGTTAATCCAAAACAGTGGCTTACTCGGATTGACATGCTTATATTTGGCAATAATTAAAGCAATGACGCCAACGCCTCCATTTGAAACGCCCTGCCTTAATAAAATGGATACACCGGTGCCAAAAAAAATGGAGCCGCAAAACAAATCAATCCACACATTTGAAAAGGGTGATTCTACATACACGTTAAAGATGTTTACGGACATAGACGTAATGGTAATGCCAAGAAGCGTGCCAAGAGCGCTCATACCTCCTAAATAGTGAACAGCAAATAAAAGCATAGACGAATTTACAAGCCAGAGGGCAATACTCAGCGGAATATGCAGCCAGTAATTTAAAAGCACAGTCAGACCAGCGCCGCCGCCGGAAGGAATAAAGTTTGGGAATAAAAACACGCCCATTGCAAATCCCTGCATAACCGCTCCCACACTAATAAGGAAATGCTTTCTGACGAAACGTCGGAAGGTGAGTGCAGTCTTCGTTTTTTTATTGGCTTTCAATAAATCATCCCCAATTGCATTTGAAGTGGCGTGCTCGTCCTCTTTTTAAAGTGTATGCGCCGCTGTATAAAAAGAATACGCAAGGAGACCATACATTTAATGAGCGATTATAAAAAACATTAAACGGGGTGCGCACGTGGGGAAACAAGCTGAAAAAGTAAGTATATGGTGCGTTGTCAGTATGGCTTCCATTCCACTCGTCATGACACTGGGGAATTCTATGTTAATCCCAGTTCTGCCGATACTGGAAAAAAAGGTGGGAATCTCCTCTTTTCAATCAAGTATGATCATCACAAGTTATTCCGTTGCCGCTGTTTTTTTAATTCCGATAGCGGGGTATTTATCTGATCGTCTTGGACGGAAAAAAGTTATTTTACCGAGCCTGGTTCTCGCTTTGATCGGGGGTCTGATTGCCGGGTTTGCCTCCTGGAAAATGGCGGATCCCTACACATGGATTATTATTGGGCGGATATTGCAGGGGATTGGTTCGGCGGGAGCAATGCCCATTATACTGCCGCTTGTGGGAGATCTTTACAAAGACAATGCGGAAAAAACAAGTGCCTGCCTGGGGACCATCGAAACATCGAATACGTTCGGAAAAGTGTTAAGTCCGATCCTTGGATCCGTCCTTGCCGCTTTTTTATGGTTTTTGCCCTTCTTTGCGATTTCTGCTTTTAGTTTAATCTCGATCGCATTGATTTTTTTCTTTGTGAAAGTGCCAAAAGGAAAGCAGGAAGAGCCAAAGAAATTTAAAGAATTTGTCAGTAATACGAAAAAGACCTTAAAAAAAGAAGGGAAATGGCTTTTCACCGTTTTTCTGTTGGGATTTTATGTATTTTTGGTATTATTCAGTGTGTTATTTTATCTGTCGGATATTTTGGAGAAAGTACATCAAATTTTTGATATCAAAAAAGGCTTTATATTAGCGATTCCGCTTTTCTTGCTTTGTATTGTAGCGTTTACAGTTGGGCGCAAAATCAAAGGGAATTTGCCAAATATGAGAAAAATCCTTATTGTTTGTTTGATTCTTACGTCTATTAGTGTGGTGTTTGTCGGCTTTGTCAGCAAGCAGCTGATCCTTCTTTTGGTGGTGACCAGCATCCTGGGAATGGCGATTGGGGCTGTTATGCCTGTACTGGACGCCATTGTTACAGAAAACATCAAAAAAGAAGAAAGAGGCACCATTACCTCTTTTTTCAGTGCATCCCGGTTTGCGGGGGTAGCAGCAGGGCCGCCTTTGATGTCGATTGTAATGGCAAAATTTTTAAATGCAGGCTATATTACAGCAGGTGTACTAGGGCTGATTATGTTATTTATGGTTATGAAATTTATTCAGGTAAAGGAAATCAAAAACTGAAGACTTTCCCTGCCTTGACAGGACCGGACGATCTACATAGGTTCCGGTCCTTTTTGATTTCGCCTCATCCAGCTTATTTAAACTTATTTCCTTCTTTTGGAAAAGCAGGTTTTACAATGCCAATTGGCTTAATCAAGCTGATCGAGCCAACCGTAGCTGCAAAAACAGAAGCACCCACGATAACGGCATAAACATCAAAATCCAAAAACAGCTTAACGAGGTTGTAGGAAATAACCAGGGAAAACAGAGGGGAGACGAGCCATACCTTCAGCAGGCGGCTGATAATCCCTTTTTGAAAGATGGATGAACCTTCTTCCGAAAAGCCAATACCGAGAATGCTACATGTCGTTACTTGTGTTTGTGGAACAGGAATACCGATAAGAGACGCAATGATGACCAGTGTACCGCCAAGCCCTGACACGGCACTTCCTTGAAGTAAACTTAACTTTGTCAGCTTTTTCCCGTTTGTTTCGATGACTCTTCCACCGAGCAGGAGCGCACCGGCTGCCGTAAAGAGGCCGCCGATCACAATACCGTTTTGAATCGAAATTAGTCCCGAAGCGGCAAGCGGGCCGATTGAGTTCGCCACATTGTTCATACCGGCTGAAAAAGCTTCAAGAAATCCTGTGCAAATGACTAATACGGACAAAATCTTTACGGATTTTTGTTTTTTTAAAAATAACAGTCTTGCCTCTGCCCGTTTTACACCTTTGTTTAAAAGCCAGGCAAGAAAAAACGCGACAACTGGAATAAGGATCCAGTACAGCATGATTGTCAGCAGCGTACCAACAAATACCTGCTTATAAGCAACTCCAACACCAACGATAGCCCCTACCGTTACTTCACTTGTGGAAAGGGGGATACCGGAAATATTGGCGATAAAAAGTGAAATGGCGGCTGAGCAAAGAATGATCAAGGAAATCTGAATACTGATTAACTCTTGGGGGATAATTCCTGAACCAAGTGTTTTCGCCACTTCACCTCCACCTAAAGCTGCACCGAGTAAAACACCGATTCCACAAATGACCAATGCAATCCGCCTGTTTTTTAATGCGCCAGAACCGTAGGCAATACCCATGGAGGCAGCAGCTCCGCTTGCACCGATATTGAGTGCAAAAAAAAGGGCTGCCAGAAAAGCCAGTAAGGTAATCATTTTCCTGTTCCGCTCCTATCTATCCGGGTGACGCCCGCCTTCTCTTTTTTTCACTGAACAAACCTATACGGCTCAGTCCAAAACAAGCAGCCGTGCTCCATCCTGAAACAAAACCTATAAGTAGGTGAATTCCTAAAGGCAGTTTATTCAGCTTTTAGAAAAAGAGTTCGAAATGAAAAAGCAAGCTGAGCATATGCCTAGTCGCATAAAAATCAAGAACCAACTGAAAAATAGACGAATAAATTACCATATGCTGATAAGGTGAGAGAAAGCAAAATTCCAGTATGAACTGTCAGCAGGCAAAAGAATGTTTAAAAGGAGAGGAGCAGATGATGACAGTCCAAATTTATCAGGGCCACTCTCACCAGCTGAGCTGTGCCGATGTCAATGTGGTAATTGACGTAATCCGCGCTTTTACTTTTGCTCATTATGCGTTCTTAAAGGGGGCAAAAGAAATATTTCTTGCAGAAACGGTGCATTCCGCTCGCCAATTAAAAGAAAAAACCCCTCAATATATGCTGGCTGGAGAAGAGAAAGGCCTGCACATTCCTGGATTTGATCTTGATAACTCTCCGGCAGGTCTTCTTGAAGCAAACGTAGAAGGGCAGATACTGGTTCAAAAAACAACCAACGGAGTCAGGGCAGCTTTACATGCTTTGAACGCCAGCCATGTATTTGTGACTGGTTTTTCAAATGCGAAAACAACAGCCCAGCACATTCGTCAGCTGGCTGGACCACACGCCGACATCAATATTATTGCTTCACATCCGAGTGGAGACGAAGATCTTGCCTGCGCCCAATACATGAAAGCCATTATAGAAGGTCAAGCAGGCTGCTTTCGAGACGATACGATTTCAAGAATACGGGCAGCAGAGCCAGCGCAAAAATTCTTCGATGCTGACAGGCCGGAATTTAACCCTGCAGATATTGACTTGTGCGTGAAAGAGCTGGACACAGGTTTTGTAATGAAAATAAGTGAGAAAAATAATTTACCGAGAATTGTGAGGGTGAATGTATGAGAGACACGGGGCTCAGCTTGCCAGGGAGAAGCAGTAAGCCTAGAGGGAATGGCGTCACCATTTTAATTGACAATGGCGTGCCGTTACAGCTTTTTCAAGACACGATTAATAGTTCAGAAGCATACATTGATTTTGTGAAATTTGGCTGGGGAACTGCCGTTGTGACAAAACACCTTGAGCAGAAAATTGCCTGCCTTCAGGAGCATGGGGTGAATTTCTTTTTCGGCGGTACATTATTTGAGAAGTTTATCAGCCAAAAAAAAGTAACCGAGTTTAAGAAGTTCATTCACCAGTTTGGCTGCCGGTATATTGAAATCTCAAATGGCACGATTAACATGAGTAATCGGGAAAAAGCGGCTTATATCAAAGAGTTTTCAAAAGACTTTATTGTTTTTAGTGAAGTAGGGGCAAAAGACAGCGATAAATCCCAGCACCAAAATGCTTCCGAGTGGGTTGAGTGGATCATAGAGGATATCGAGGCGGGTGCTTCAAAAGTGATCACAGAAGCCAGGGAAAGCGGCACGAGCGGTATCTGCCAGAGTAACGGAGAAATGAGAATGGAAATTGTCGAAAAAATATTAGAAACAGGAATCGATCTGCAAAGGATGATTTTTGAAGCACCCTCAAAAAAATTACAGACGGCTTTTATCCAAATCGCCGGCCCGAATGTGAACCTCGCTAACATTCCATTTTCTGATGCAATTCCGCTTGAAACATTACGGCTTGGGCTGCGGTCCGATACATTTTCTTTAAACGAGCGATGTATCATCACAAAACAGCACGAAGTGAACAAGGTTTCTTCTGACAGTATAGAGTATTTCATATGAAGAAAAAGCTGCAGCCTTTATGCAAACAGGGCTGCAGCTTTTCATTTATTTATATTTTAACAGCCGGACACATTTTCTCTTACTTTTTATAAACACCTTTTGCGGCCATATGATAATTATGATAAAGTAGCGGTATAGTGTAAGCTGATTGGAGATGGAAAAATGAGCACGAAAGAGGAATACTTGCGTAAACCAGAATGGTTGAAAATAAAGCTTAATACAAACGAAAATTACACAGGACTGAAGAAAATGATGCGCGAAAAGCAGCTTCATACAGTTTGTGAAGAAGCCAAATGCCCAAACATCCATGAATGCTGGGCTGTTCGCCGCACAGCCACTTTTATGATTCTGGGCAGTGTCTGCACACGTGCCTGCCGTTTCTGTGCTGTAAAAACGGGTCTTCCGACAGAGCTTGACTTGCAGGAACCGGAGCGCGTAGCTGATTCGGTTGTACAAATGAACTTAAAGCACGTGGTGGTAACAGCCGTTGCACGTGATGATTTAAAAGATGGCGGCGCTTATGTATTTGCCGAAACAGTCCGTGCTATTCGCCGTAAAAATCCCTTTACATCGATTGAAGTGCTTCCTTCTGACATGGGCGGGATTGAAGAAAACTTACAAATGCTGATGGATGCAAAGCCTGATATTTTAAATCATAACATCGAAACAGTCCGCCGTTTGACGCCGAGGGTGCGTGCACGGGCAAAATATGACCGCTCGCTTGAGTTTTTACGCCGTGCGAAAGAAATGCAGCCGGATATTCCGACAAAATCAAGCTTGATGGTCGGCCTCGGAGAAACAAAAGAAGAGATTATTGAGGTAATGGACGATCTTCGTGCCAATAACGTAGATATTATGACGATCGGCCAGTATTTGCAGCCATCGAAAAAGCACTTAAAGGTGCAGAAGTATTACCATCCTGACGAATTTGCGGAGCTTCGTGAAATTGCCATGTCAAAAGGATTCAGCCACTGTGAAGCGGGTCCGATGGTTCGCTCTTCCTACCATGCAGATGAACAAGTAAATGCAGCAGCAAAAGCGAAGCACGAGCAGGGCGAAGCACAGGCGGCCAACTAAATGATTACGATTCAAAATGAAAGCTATGAAATTGTTGAAGAGCGGACGGAAGGATTTAATGAAGAAGCCTTCCGGGCCCGCTACAGCGATATTTTAGCTAAATATGATTACATTGTAGGCGACTGGGGTTACGGACAGCTTCGGCTAAAAGGATTTTTTGAAGACGATAACAAAAAATCATCCTATGACAACAAGTTTTCTACCATACGTGATTATTTGCTTGAGTACTGTAATTTCGGCTGCGGCTATTTTATTTTAAAAAAGCTGCCCGTTACGGCGGCACCAAAAAAACCGGCTCAATAAAATCGACCGGTTTTTTTCTTGTTTACACAATCTCAGCTAAAAACTCTTTTAATTCAGCTGCTTCTGCTTCGTTCATGTTAAAAGCATATTCAATATAACCTGGCTCTTCCAGATCGTCCCGGCCGATAATGGCATATGTATTTCCCTGCAGATTCAAAACGACCCATTTGCCGTAATAGCGGTCTGTCTGCATAAGCGCCAGGTCATACCGGCTATGCTCGCCGGCAAAGCTGACAAAACGCGTTACCGTCGTATCTTTCTCATCATAAAGAAAAAAACGTTCACTCATGTGCTGTGCCCTCCACTGTACATTTTCAACCATTGTACCACATGATACAATAGAATCGGAAAGGAAGGATGGCCTGTGTATTTTATTGACCGTAAAAAAATGGAAGCAACACTTCGCTTTATGGAGCAGCAGCTCGATTTGTTCCACTCTCAGCCAGCCTGGGGTACAGTAATTGAAAGGGCAGCACTCGAGCGAATCGCTCAAACTGTTATAGAATCAATCATTGACGTCGGCAATGCGATGATTGATGGGTTTATTATGCGTGATCCTGGGAGCTACGAAGATATAGTCGATATTTTAGAGGATGAAAAAGTAATTTTACCGGAGCAAGCTTCCCCCCTAAAGGATGTTATTGCTCTTCGTAAAAAGCTTGTCCGTGAGTATATTTCCATTTCGCATGATGAACTGGCAGCTGTGCTGATTGCGAACAAACAGGAGCTGGCTGATTTTCCAAACCGCGTCCGCGCTTATTTAGAGCACGAGCTTGGACCAGTTTCTGCATTTTTACCAGAAGAAGGAGAAACAAAATGACACGTTATAAAGGCTATTTAATCGATTTAGACGGCACGATGTATGCTGGCACACAAATTATCCCTGGTGCGCCAGAGTTTGTAGACCGTTTGAATGCAGCCGGCCTTCCATACTTGTTTGTAACGAATAATTCATCCCGTACGCCGGAACAGGTTGCGGACAAACTAGTGAAAATGGGTATTCATACGCGGCCGGAAAATGTATTTACTACTTCCCGCGCAACGGCGCAGTTTATTCATGATGAAAAGCCGGGAGCAACGGTGTATGTGATCGGAGAAGATGGAATTCTACAGGCGCTTGCAGAGCAAGGTCTCGAGGTTGTGACGCATGAACACCCTGATTACGTCGTGACAGGAATTGATCGCGGAATTACATACGAAAAGCTGGCAGGAGCCTGCCTTGCTGTGCGCAATGGTGCCCGCTTTATTTCCACAAACGGTGACATTGCGATTCCATCTGAACGCGGCTTTCTTCCGGGGAACGGCTCGCTGACATCTGTTGTATCCGTGTCAACAGAAACAGAACCGGTTTTTATCGGTAAACCGGAGCCGGTTATTATGGAACAGGCCATGACGGTCCTTGGCACATCAAAAGAAGAAACGATTATGGTAGGGGATTATTACGACACCGATATTCTTGCCGGTATTAACATCGGTATCGATACGCTGCTTGTGCATACAGGTGTCACTCAGCCCGAATTTCTAGAACGGTATGAGATTCAGCCGACCTATACAAGAAAAAATTTAAACGAGTGGGAATTGTAAGAAACAGCACATTGCTGTTTCTTTTTTTGGGGTAAAACTGGACGGGCCAGGGTATGTAAAGAGCATGACTACTTTTAAGGAGGCCCTTATGTATATTCCAAAGCAATCTATCTCTTACTGGAAAGATCATGAAGCCCCGCGTTCGTTCGCTCCGCTGCAAGCCAATTTAACGTCGGAAGTGGTAATCGTAGGCGGCGGCATCACTGGAATTTTAACCGCATGGAAGCTGGCGAAGGAAGGCAAGCAGGTAGTGCTGATCGAGGCGGGAAAATTAACCGATGGGACAACCGGCTTTACGACCGCAAAAATATCAGCTCAGCACGGGTTGATCTATGATCATTTAATCCGCACGCTGGGTAAGGAAAAAGCACGCCTTTACTATGAAGCAAATCAGGAGGCTGCTGCCTTTTTAAACCGGACGGTAGATGGGCTGGAAATTGATTGTGACTTTACTTTGCAGGATGCCTATGTGTATATTACGACAAATGAGATGCGCCCAATGCTTGAAAAAGAATTGAAGGCGTATAAGCAGCTCGGTATTGATGGAGGACTGGATCAAGCTTCTGCACAAATGAATCTTCCCTTTCATGTAGAGGAAGCACTGGTCATGCGCGGCCAGGCACAGTTTCATCCTGTGAAATTTCTAGAGGCGCTTGTTCAGGATATGGCGGAGCAGGTTCATATTTTTGAACATACGCGGGCAGAGTCCGTGGAAGGAAAAACAGTCCGGACAAGTGACGGCTTCACGATTACCGGAGAGCATCTTGTGGTGGCCTCCCATTTTCCTTTTAATGATTTTGATGGAGGATATTTTGCCAAACTTCATCCAGAGCGGTCATATGCCATTGGCGTAAAGGGCACAAATACATTCAAGAGTGGCATGTATATAAGCGAGGACCAGCCATCAAGATCCGTTCGGGCCGCTTCTCTTGAAAATGGGGAACAGCTGCTTATCATTGGCGGTGAAAATCATCCGGTAGGAAACAGCAAGCAAAAAACAATGGAGCATTATGAGAAACTGGCCGAATTTGCTAAAGAGCATTTCGGTGCCCAGGATGTTTTGTACCGGTGGTCTGCCCAGGATTTAATTACGCTCGACCAGGTTCCATACATTGGCCACTCACATGACAATATTTATGTTGCCACCGGGTATGCGAAATGGGGCATGACAAGTGGAACAGTGGCGGCAGGCCTTATCACTGATTTGATTGTTAAAGGGAACAGCCGTTATGCAGAATTATACGACCCGAAACGGAAGAAATTGAAACCAACAGATATCAAAACGTTTGTTGGGCAAAACACCAAAGTGGCAAAAGACTTAATTAGCGGAAAACTGAAAACAGCGGAAAAAACGGTTGATTCCCTCCAGCCGGGTGAAGGAGCGGTCGTTATAGTCGATGGCGAAAAAACGGGTGCCTACAGAGATGAACAAGGACAGTGTCACTTTGTCGATATCACATGTACTCATATGGGCTGTGAAACAAAATGGAATGATGCAGAACGCTCGTGGGACTGTCCGTGCCATGGCTCCAGATTTTCCTATGAGGGAGAGGTACTCGAAGGCCCGGCCGTTCAGCCGCTTAAAAAGAAATAAAAAAGCCGCCTAAAAAAGGCGGCTTACAGGTTGTTTATAAATGGCCGGTTTCCGTATCGCTTGTCGCGCGGCTTTCTTCCTGGGAAGATAGGCTTTATCTAACAGCCTGCTTTCTTGCTTTTTCCAGGAGCTGAAGGCTTTAAAAAGAAGCTTATTCTGTGTGAGCCGCACGGTGGGCGAGGCGGCTTGCCGCGGCGGCAGCCAGGGCGCCGACAATATCATCTAAAAATGTATGCACCTGCCCGGTTGATTTATCATTTAAAAATTGCAAAATGCCTGGTTTTTGCTTGTCGATATAGCCATAGCTTGTTAAGCCAATGGTGCCATACACATTGATAATGGCTGTCGCAATGGTTTCATCAAGGCCGTATAAGCCCTCGTCTGTTTTGATAATAGATTGAAGCGGCTCAGCCAGCTCATTTTTTTCCGCCAGCATATCGAGCTGAATACCTGTCAGGATCGCGTTTTGTACTTCACGCTTGCGAAGCACAGCTTCCACATGCTCAGCCGCTTCCTCAAGCTTTAAATCAGGATGATAAGGCTTTTGTAGATACAAAACAAGCTCCGCGATATCATCCACTTTAACACCACGTTCCGCAATCCAGCGGCGAGCGGTTTGTTCAGACATACTCATAACGCGCTTTTTTTCAATACTCATCCTCAACACACCTTTTTTATCATTATATGTATTACTGACATTCCTATACCCGTTTTCATTGTGACATACTCGAGATGAAAATGATACAATAAGACAGAATAATCGGAAATGGGGTGCGCTGCGTGAAGCCGTTTGTGTACGTAACGAGAAAAGTACCGGATGAAATAGTGGCGAGATTGTCTGCTTCTTACCACGTAGAAACATGGACAGAGGAAGATCAAGCTGTTCCGCGGAACATTCTTCTTCAAAAAGCTGCTTCCGCTCATGCACTGTTAACAGTCATATCAGACGTGGTGGACGAGGAATTGCTTTTGCAGGCAGGCGAGTTAAAAGTGGTCGCAAATATGGCTGTTGGCTTCGATAATATTGACCTGGAGGCTGCGAGCCGCTGTGGAGTAGCCATTTGCAATACGCCGGATGTGTTAACCGATACAACGGCCGATTTGACGTTCGCCCTTCTTTTAGCAACAGCACGCCGGATGACTGAAGCAGCCGAGTTTATGAAGGAAGGAAAATGGACAAGCTGGGCGCCCATGATGCTTGTTGGAACGGATGTACATCATAAAAAAATTGGCATTGTCGGGATGGGTAAGATTGGAACCGCTGTGGCGAAAAGGGCAGCTGGCTTCGATATGGAAATTTTATATCATAATCGAAAGCGTCACGAAGTGGCCGAGGAAATGCTGGGTGCTCAGTATTGCAGCCTGGATGAAATGCTGGCTGAAGCCGATTTTATTGTTTGCCTGGCACCGCTGAATGATGATACACGGGGGATGTTCCAGCGTGAGCATTTTCAAAGAATGAAAAAAGAAGCGATATTTATCAATGCCAGCAGGGGCCCTATTATTAATGAACAGGCTTTAATTGATGCGCTTGAAGCGGGTGAAATTACCGCTGCGGGGCTGGATGTGTTCGACCGGGAACCTATTTCTGCGGATCACCCGTTTTTATCGATGAAAAATGTGGTGGCACTTCCGCATATCGGCAGTGCATCAAAAGAAACAAGGCTGGCAATGATGCACACATGCTGTGACAATATAGAAGCCGTGTTTGAAGAACGGCCGCCGAAAACACTTGTAAACAAAGATGTACTGCAATTTTAAAAAAGAGCTGATCCATCAAGGATCAGCTCTCGTCATTAAAATACTTGTTCAACTTCCACGATGCCAGGAACTTCTTCGAGCAATGCACGCTCAATTCCTGCTTTTAGTGTAATGGTCGAACTAGGACAGCTGCCACACGCGCCAAGCAGACGAAGTTTTACGATCCCGTCTTCAATATCAACAAGTTCGCAGTCGCCGCCGTCGCGAAGCAGGAATGGACGTAATTTATCAAGTACTTCCTGTACTTCACTGAACATTTCTTGTTCTTGTGTTTGCATGAATCATCGGCTCCTTTCGATTCGATACATATATTATAATGATTTTAAATTGAAAATGCAATTTCTCCCTTGAAGAAAGGAGGAAGGGATTCCTTTATTCTCAGCACTGGCATATGAAATGAAAAAATTGTTTAAAAAAGGATGCCGAGGCAATAGAACAGTAGACGGATAAAAAGGAGAGGATTTTGTGAAAGACTGGAAAATGTTCATAAACGGTGAATGGATAACAGCCCAGGAAAAAATAAATGTGGTCAATCCGGTAACAGGCGAGGCATTTGCATCTGTACCAAAGGGTGGTGCAGATGAAGCAAGGCAGGCTGTCGATGCGGCCTGGGAAGCATTTCGGACGTGGTCCAAAAAAACAGCCGGTGAACGGTCTGAACTATTGCGGAAATGGCATCGCCTGATAGATGAAAACAAAGAAGAGATTGGCCGTATTATGACAGAAGAGCAAGGAAAGCCGCTTCAGGAAGCCATTGGAGAAGTAAGTTATGCCAATAGCTTTATTTTATGGTATGCAGAAGAAGGAAAGCGAGTGTACGGAGAAACCATTCCGGCATCCGATCCAAAAAAGCGTTTGTTCGTTTCGCGCCAGCCGGTGGGCGTTGTAGCAGCCATCACACCATGGAACTTTCCAGCGGCTATGATTACACGTAAAGTCGGTCCGGCTCTGGCGTCTGGCTGCACAGCAGTCGTGAAGCCGGCGTCTTCTACGCCGCTTACCGCGCTGAAGCTTGTCGAGCTTGCCCACGAAGCTGGAATTCCCAAAGGCGTGATCAATGTTGTGACTGGTGATTCAAAATCGGTTGCAGGCTCCTGGATGGAAGACAGCCGCGTTCGTAAAGTGACATTCACCGGTTCAACAGAAATCGGTAAAGTGCTTATGAAGCAGGCGGCGGATACAATGAAAAAAGTATCACTCGAGCTTGGCGGCCATGCGCCGTTTATCGTAACAGCCAATGCGAATATCGAAAAAGCAGCCAAAGGATTGATTGGCTCGAAGTTTCGTAACGCCGGTCAGACCTGTGTCTGCGCCAATCGTGTATATGTACATGAATCAATTGAACAGGAGTTTACAGAAATCTTTAAAGCGGAAGTGTCAAAACTGCGTGTCGGAAATGGGCTGGATGAAGGTGTAACGATTGGTCCGCTGATTGACAAAGATGCAGTGGAAAAAGTGCAAAACCAGCTGAAGGACGCGAAGGAAAAAGGAGCAGTCATTGAGCTGGGCGGCGAAAGCGAAGGGAATTTTATTACGCCTGCTGTTCTAACGAATGTAACAGATGATATGGATTGTATGGTGGAGGAAACATTCGGCCCGCTGGCACCAATTGCCACGTACCGTACAACTGAAGAAGTGATCGAACGTGCTAACAATACGCCATTTGGTCTGGCCGCTTATGTTTTCTCTGAAAATATTTCCGAAGCGATTGAAATAAGTGAAGGATTGGAATACGGAATTGTTGGACTAAACGATGGACTTCCATCCGTGGCGCAAGCACCATTTGGCGGCTTTAAAGAAAGCGGTCTTGGACGTGAAGGTGGCCATCACGGTATGGATGAATTTTTAGAAGTAAAATATACCTCACTCGGATTATAAAAGCAAAAAACCGGCCGCTTTGGCCGGTTTTTTCCTTATCCATTATGATATTTGTACATCCATAATACACCCGATTTTAAAAAGCGGGCCACACGTCCTGTAATGGCACGATCGGCTACAAAGCCAAAGCCCTGCTTTTTACCGAGAGAGCCCAGGACCCCTTTTAGCTTCATTTCAGGCATTTTTTCTGGAAGTGGCTCGTTTCTCCAGCGCTTTTGAAGGACCTCTACAATTTGCTCAGCCTGCTCTTCCGCCAGCTGTGCACTTGGTGCGTGCGGAAGGCTTGCGCAGTCTCCGACTACATAAGCGTGTTCATTGCCAGGCAGATTATGATGGGGCGTTAAAACAACCCGGCCTGAGCGATCCTTTTCTACATTCATTTCACGCACAACGAGGCTTGGCTGAATGCCGGCTGTCCATACAACCGCATCCATTTGATAAACATCTTCATGATTATAAATGCGGTCTGGCTCGACACGGGTAATGTTAGCGTCACTGACAACCTCTACACCGTGGTCGGTAAACCACTTTTCAATGTAGCGGCTCAAGCGCTGCGGGAAATCTTTTAAAATACGCGGTCCGCGGTCAAACAATTTAATATCAAGGTCTGGCCGGCTTTCACGAAGCTCGCTGGCCAGCTCAATGCCTGAAAGACCAGCCCCTACAATGCCGACTTTTGAACCGGCTGGCATGTTGTTGAGCTTTTCATAGGTGGCACGAGACTTTTGAATGGACTGAATGCTGTAGGTGTACTCCTCAGCACCCGGCACTCCGTGGTATTTATCCTCGCACCCAAGACCAATCACAAGGTCGTCATAAGCAAGTGCGCCTTTTTCTTTTAACTGAACTTCTTTTTGGTCCAAGTTGATAGACATAATTTCATCATAAACGATGTTTAATTTTTCATGCTCTGGAAAAGAAACACGCACTTCGTGATCGGAAGCGGTTCCAGCCGCTAGTGCATAGTATTCCGTTTTTAAGCAGTGATAGGGTACTTTGTCAACCAATGTAATCGTTACATCATCTGGTAAATGATTTGGTAATAGCCTGAGCAAAACACGCATATTACCGTATCCGCCTCCAAGCAAAACTAAATGTCTCATATGTCTGACCCCTCTGTTTTGTATTCATATGTATAGCATGCGTTTATTCATATCCGAGTATAACGAAGATAGCCCTATTATTCAACAGACATCGTGAAACTTCACGCTTTTTTCTGCATGTAAATGATAGTACAATAAATGGGTGAGGTGAAGAAAAAAATGAAGCCAATTATTGAGTTCTGTGTCAGCAATTTAGCAAGCGGATCACAGGAAGCATTTGAAAAGCTGGAACAGGATTCGAATTTAGATGTTATTGAATATGGATGCTTAAGCTACTGTACACGCTGCTCGGAATCCCCCTTTGCACTTGTGAATGGAGAAGTGGTAAATGGAGCGACACCGGACGAGCTTGTTTCGAATATATATACACATATTGACCAAACGTGGCTGTTTTAAACATCAAAAAAACCGGATGCTGGCTAAAGCAGCCGGTTTTTTATGTGGATTTTTACGTTGTTTTCGCCTGGCTGCGTAATTCATGCCATCGCTCACGGGCCATTTCTATAATTTGTTTTTCATTGGAATCACGCTGGCGTTCAATCACTTTCGAAAAATAGGAAACAGCCTGCTCTCTGCGTCCCAGCTTTCGGTTGAGCTCGCCAAGTAAATATAATACTTTAATTTCAGACATTTTTTCTGCTACGTCTTCTGTTGAAAAAGCTTCCTCGTATTCACGAGCAGCCATGGATAAAAAACGCTTTTCTTCTTTATTGCGTCCCATGTCCCTGTAAATCCAGGCAGTACGAAGAGCAAGTCCGGCAAGGGTTAAATGCTTTTCTTTTTTGAGTACACCAGAGTAAAGAGCCAGCTTGTAGCTTTTAATTGCTTTGACCGGCAGTCGCTCGCCGCTGAAGTCCTGTTTTACCCAGTGATCGGAAACAGATGCTTTTAACACCTCTGCTGTACCTGGCGCGAAATACGGAGTGAAATCCTCTGTAAAGGAGTAGCCGCAATGCATACAGACATGAACGTTATAAAAAAGAGGATTCACGCCTCCTGCTTCATAAAGCGGTTTTAAATCTGTGTCATGACCAATGACTTTAATGGCACTTTTACGGACTTTTGTCGTGTTAAAGGATAGTTTACAATGAGGACACTTCATGGATTTATCATAAAATAATGGGGCATCAGACACGGTTAATCCTCCTTTTTGTTTTTTGTTGAGGTCTTTTTACTTATTTTATTATACAGGAATTAAGGGTTAAAAGAATCGTTTTGGCTAAAAAATCATTGAGCGGTTCATTTGAGGATTTGTTTGATTCACCGTATACTAAAAGAAAATGAAAGGAGAGATTCCTTTGTCGGATCAACAAGTAGTAACAATTACGGAAGCTGCGGCTTTTCAAATAAAAGATATGATGAAGCAAAACGAAGAGGAAGGTTCGTTTCTGCGGGTAGCTGTTCATGGAGGCGGATGCAGTGGACTATCCTACGGGATGGGCTTTACACCTGAAGCAGAAGAAGGCGATATCGAGCTGCTGCAACACGGTATTCCAATCGTAGTAGCAAAAAATGATGCCCCCATTTTAAATGGTACTGTGGTGGATTACAAGCAGTCACTCATGGGAGGCGGATTTACGATCGACAACCCAAATGCAATTGCTTCATGTGGCTGCGGCTCCTCATTCCGTACAAAAACAGAAACCGGAACACCGGAAAACTGCTAATATCGAAAAAAGCCAGGCTGTATCAATAGATACAGCCTGGCTTTTTTATTGACTGGATTTCTTTTTTTGCGTGAACCAGACCGAGATAAGGGGGATTACGACGAAGAAAAAAACAAAAATCAAAAAAAGCAATTGTCCAAGCCAGAGATCGTTGTGCAAACTGCTGCCTCCTAAAAAGTTTTGCTTTTAATATGGACAGTAAAATGGTTCCTATACGAAAAGGCTTAGATACAATAGGACAAAGTGATAATTAAACGAAGATAACAGTAAGGAAATTATTCCTGTTTTATCCTATTATTAAAGTTTTTTAAATTATCTGTAAAGATTCTATTTTAAAATAGAAAGTAGATTACAATGAGGGAGGTATTTACCGAACGACCAACCACACATAGAAAGGGGCTTTATCAGTGAAAAAGATTGTACAAGCTTTATTGATTGTTGCGTTCTTGATCGGTACTTTGCTTCCGCTACAAGTGCAGGTGAGTGCAGCATCGATAACCGTTAGAGACGCCATTGCCAGCAATTCAGGTACAGCCACGGTAGAAGGGTATATTGTCGGCTATGCGGTATCAGGAAGCAGCTATACAACAGATCCTGCTAAATATAAGGATACAAATTTTGGCATTGCTGATCAGGCAGGAGAAACAGATCCGGCCAAGATTTTACCCGTTCAGCTGACAACGGATTTTCGTAATGGTATTAATTTAGCTGACCATCCTGAAAATCTAGGCAAAAAAGTGCGGGTAACTGGTACACTAACAGCTTACTTTGCTGTACCGGGTTTGAAATCACCCAGCGCGATTACTTTTGTAGATGGGACAAACACAGAAGAACCTACGCTGCCTGAAGAACCGGTAGACGTAGAGAAAGAGTCAATTTCATCCGTCCGCCAAAAAGCGGAAGGCACAAATGTATCGACGTCTGGAACTGTCACTGCTGTCCTGGGCAATACAGTTTATATACAGGACGAAGAAGCAGGTATTGTTTTGTACGGAAATGGCATGGATGTAGTAGTTGGGGACAAAGTAGATGCAAAAGGGAAAATTGATGATTATAACACACTTCTTGAAATCGCCGTTCAAGCTGGCGGTGTAACTGTTTTAGGAAAAGGAGAGGTTCCTTCTCCTAAAACAGTTACCGCATCAGACTTGAAGGAAGAAGTGGAAGGGATGCTTGTGAAAATAGAGCAGGTGTCTGTGTCAACTTTTTCTGGCGGAAACTACACAGCGACGGATAGTGAAGGAAACACGTTTCAAATTCGCCCGCAGGATGCAGGTCTGTTAACAGCCAATACAAACTATGATTCTATTACAGGTGTGCTCGGCTCTTACAACAACACCTATCAGCTTATCCCGCGCGGAGCGGAAGATATTACGGCGGACTCCTCTACTGTACAGCCGGTAACAGCAAATCCATCGGCTGGTGTTGTAGAAGCAGGAACAGCGGTTACCCTTGCTTCTTCAACAGAGGGAGCGGAAATTCGCTATACAACAGATGGATCTGTACCTGATCAGAACAGCACACCTTATACAGAGGCGATCACAATTGATGCAGATACGACAATTAACGCACGTGCATTCAAGGAAGGATTAAACGGCAGTGCTGTAACGGAATTCACGTATGTGATTCAAAAGGATGTTATCCGAATTCATGATATTCAAGGTGCCGGACATACATCTCCTTATAACAATTTGTCTGTTGAAAACATAGAAGGGGTTGTCACTCATATTGTTGACAGCAGCAATTTCTACATGCAAAGTGTGGAAGCAGATGATAACGACCAAACATCTGAAGGAATTCTTGTTTACAAGAAGTCTCACGGCTTGGCGAAAGGGGATCTTGTCTCAGTAGACGGAACGGTAAAAGAATGGGTGCTCGAAGGGTATGCGGAAAAGCTGCAGACCGACCTTCCTGTCACAGAAATTAACGCTTCTGCTATAGAGAAAAAAGAATCCGGATATGCGCTTCCTCAGCCGGTCGTTTTAAATGAAGATCGAATGATGCCGACGAAAGTAATTGATAACGACCAACTTAACACATTTGATCCGGAGCAGGACGGAATTGACTTTTTCGAAAGCGTAGAGGGAATGCTTATTCAAGTAAACAAACCGAAAATTGTGGCCCCGCAAAGATACGGAGAGGTTGTAGTGGTACCGGGCAATATGGAAACAAATACAACGGCTGGTGCTCTTCGCATTTCGGCAGATGATTTCAACCCGGAACGCATTCACCTTGATCTGGACGATGAAAAATTCGTTGCCAAAACAGGAGATTCCTTTAATGGAAGCGTGCAGGGTGTCGTCAGCTACGGATTCAGTAACTTTAAAGTACTCGTTGATGAAGTGCCAGCGCTGATTGACGGAGGATTAAAGGGAGAAGAAACAACCCTTACTGGAACAAAAGATAGTTTAACGATTGCCTCGTACAATCTTGAAAACTTCTCAACTGTTTCCGGTGAAGATAAAACAAACCGGCTGGCAGCAGGGATTGTAAGTGGAATGAAATCACCGGACATTATAGGTGTGACAGAAGTGCAGGACAATGATGGACCGGCTGATTCTGGAACGACGGATGCATCAAAAAGTGCTGCTGCGTTAATTGCGGCGATCAAAGCGCTTGGAGGGCCATCTTACGTATACACAGATGTAGTACCGGAGGATAAAATGGACGGCGGCCAGCCCGGCGGAAATATTCGCGTCGGTTTCTTGTATAATCCTGAGCGTGTTTCACTTGTAGAAGGAGAAAAAGGAAGCCCAACAGAAGCGGTTGCTTATAAAGATGGAAAATTAACAGTAAACCCGGGCCGGATTGATCCGCAAAATGAGGCGTTTGAAAGCAGCCGGAAACCGGTCGCAGCACAATTTATGTTTAATGGAGAAAAGGTCATTGTGGTGGCCAACCACTTTAATTCTAAAGGTGGGGATGAGCCGCTATTTGGACAAAATCAGCCGCCTATTTTAAGCAGTGAGATTCAGCGTAAGAAAATTGCTGCTATTGTAAACGGCTTTGTGAAGGATGTAAAAGCAGCTGATCCTGATGCGAATGTAGTACTTGTCGGCGATTTTAATGACTTCGAGTTTACAGATTCGCTTTCTATCTTAAAAGGAGCCGAGTTAACAAATATGATTGAAAAAGTGCCGGCAGATGAGCGGTTCACTTATTCTTATCAAGGGAATGCACAAGTGCTTGATCATATTTTGGTGACAAACAATATGGCTTCTTCGACGGAAGTAGATATTGTTCATACCAACTCGCAATTCATGGAAGAGCATGGACGTGCCAGTGATCATGATCCAGTCGTAATCCATACGACTTTCGCAGATGAACCAAACACGGAAAATATTCGCTATATTAAAAATATGCAAGCCAAGAAAATCACCATTGCAAAGCCAGGTGTTCATGTGGATATAGATGCACAATCCGTATTTAAGGAAGGGATTGTCATCAAGCATTCTGCAGTGCTTCAAGGAGAAGGACTGGCAAACAATACAATTATCATTTCCACGCCGCAAAAAGGACAGGTCATTGATTTGCGTGGAGCAAAAGTAAAAGAAGTTCGACTAGAAACGAAACAGGATGTAACCTTCCTTGGCGAGGAAAATGTTCAAAAATGGACAAATTCGCAGGAAGAGCAAACAACAAAACCTGCTGCTTCTTAAGCAGTAAAAAAACCGCCCGACAGCCGGGCGGTTTTTTTATATTTTTTTGAGCGCTTCCGCAATCGGAACGTCGCCTTCTATAATCTCAAAAATACGGCTCTCTGTTTCATGTGCAAGCAGACTTTGGACGAGCACCCCGGCCACATCGGCACGAGCAATTGATTTGGTGCGGTCGGCTAATTGAGGTGCCGCGTCAATTTTTCCGCTTCCCGCCTCATTAGTCAGAGCGCCGGGTCGAATAATGGTATAGGTAAGTCCGCTTTTCATTAAATGAGCATCAGCATCGTGCTTTGCTTGAAGATAATGCTGCATCAGTTCCGGGCCTGCATCGGGACGGTCTGCTCCCATTGAGCTGAGCATTACAAAACGGTTAATGCCATGTGAAACAGCTAAATCAATCGCTTTAATGGCTCCGTTTCGATCTACGGAGGTTGTTTTTTCAGGTCCGGTGGAAGAACCGGAGCCGGCTGCAAAAATAACGGCGTTTACATCGTTCATGGCGTAGCTGAAGTCCTGCTCCAGGTCAGCCAGCACCGGTCTGGCGCCAAGCTGCTCCATCTCCGCCATCTGGTCGGTTTTACGGACCATTGCTTTCACATGATGCTGAATGTTTTCAGCCAGACTTTGTACAACGAGACGTCCCGTTGTACCGGCTGCGCCAATCACAAGTACATGCATAGTGAACCACCCTTTTCCTTTTCCTATCTATATACCCTCCATAAGGAGAGTTAAAACAAGGAGGTACTATGCAGCGGCTGAACCTTTGCATCAGGATCAATAAAGGATTTTGCATTGTTTACAGCGGTCGGCGCTTCTCCAAAGCCAGTCGCAATCAGTTTCACCTTGCCTTCATAAGTAGCTACATCACCGGCCGCATAAACGCCGGGAATATTAGTTTCCATCCGTGAGTTGACAACAATCGAGTTTTTTTCAATCGTCAGTCCCCAATTTTTCATGGGTCCAAGTGAGGAAATAAAGCCGTAATTCACGATAAGGTCATCGATTTCGAGTGCTTCTTTTCGATCTCCCTTTACTTCTTCGAGCGCAAGAGTGTGACCGTCAAATGACACAGGAACAAACGGTGTCATGACGGTAACACGTGATTCATGAAGCAAGTCGACACTATGCTCATGGGCACGAAATTTGTCGCGCCGGTGAATGATGGTTACTTCTTCTGCGGCTGATTCAAGCATCATGGCCCAGTCCACAGCGGAATCACCGCCGCCGAGAACGGCGACACGGCGTCCCGAAAACGAAGCAAGGTCATTCACGAAATAATGAACGTTCGGCAAAGCATCAGCTCCATCAAGCTCAAGGCGGCGCGGCTGAAAAGCACCGTTGCCCGCTGTGATAATAACAGCTTTTGTTTCGTGCTTTCCTTTATCTGTTTCAAGAAGAATGGTTCCATCCGGCTTTTTCTCCAAAGACTGAACGGCTTCTTCAAGACAAAGCTCAACGGGAAACCGGTTCATTTGTTCAACAAGACGGTCTACAAGCTCCTGGGCACGCACTGCCGGAAACGCAGCGACATCATAAATAAATTTTTCCGGGTAAAGAGCAGATAACTGTCCACCCGGCTGCGGAAGGCTTTCAATGATTTTAACGGACGCTCCGCGCATACCGGCATAAAAAGCAGCAAACAAACCGGTTGGACCGGCCCCGATAATAGTAATGTCTGTCATGTTAAATCCCCCTTTTTGAGCTATGTAAAACAAGCCGTAAGAATGATGTATATGCTGTTTATGCTTTATTATTTCTCATTTTACAAAAAATCATGAAGGAAGTCTCATTTGAAATTTCTTGTCCAAATAACTTGAAAAAAGCAGACAAAGCGTCTATGATAAAACTAGTTATGCACATTGTTAACATTTTGTGACAAATTGTAAAAGGTATTTTTTTAAACTTATACGTGAAGACTATCACATTCTTTGCGTGAATATCTTAGTAGAGGTGGATAAAGATGACAGTGAGAAAGCCGAAAATTGTAGTATTAGGCGCCGGTTATGGCGGTCTTATTACCGTTACACGTCTTCAAAAAGCATTATCTGTTGATGAAGCGAATATTGTGCTAATCAACAAAAATGATTACCACTATGAAACAACATGGCTCCATGAAGCATCAGCAGGCACCATGCATCACGATCGCGTACGCTATGATATTGATGCAGTCATCAACCGCAGCAAAGTAGAGTTTATTCGCGCGGAAGTAGAAGATATTAAAACAGATGAAAAGAAAGTTATTTTAAATACAGGTGAAGTGGAGTATGACTACCTTGTGATCGCACTTGGCGGGGAATCAGAAACATTCGGTATTGAAGGATTGAAAGAACACGCTTTCACTATTTCAAATGTCAATACATCACGCCAGCTGCGTGATCATATTGAATTCCAGTTTGCTACATACGCGAACGAGGAAGAAAAAAATGAAGAGCGTTTAACATTTGTAGTCGGCGGTGCCGGCTTTACAGGCATCGAATTCCTTGGTGAGCTTGCAAACCGTGTTCCCGAGCTTTGTAAAGAATACGATATTGATTACTCAAAAGTCCGTATGTATTGTGTAGAAGCAGCGCCAATGGTTCTGCCTGGTTTTGACCCTGAGCTTGTTAAATATGCGGTTGCCCAGCTTGAGAAAAAAGGCGTTGAGTTCAAAATCGGTACACCGATCAAAGGCGCAACAGCTGACGGTATTATTGTGGCAAAAGGCGAAAACGATACAGAAGAAATCAAGGCAGGCACAGTTGTCTGGGCAGCAGGTGTCCGCGGCAGCAGCATCATCGAAAAATCAGGTATCGAAAACATGCGTGCGCGCGTAAAAGTGACGCCTGAACTGCGTGCTCCTGGACATGATGATATTTTCATCCTGGGTGACTGCTCACTTGTGATCAACGAAGAAATCAATCGCCCATACCCGCCAACAGCGCAAATCGCCATGCAGCAGGGTGAAACGGTTGCGAAGAACCTTGTGAAGTTAGTAAAAGGCGAAGCAGGTCTTGAAACGTTCACACCTGACATCAAGGGAACTGTTTGCTCGCTTGGTGATAACGATGCGATCGGCGTCGTATTTGACAAAAAGCTTACAGGCACAAAAGCTTCGTTTATGAAAAAAATGATTGATAACCGTGCGCTCTTTATGGTCGGCGGCCCTTCACTTGTCTTGAAAAAAGGGAAATTCAACATTCTGTAAAACAGCAAAAGAGCCCTCTTTTTAGAGCGGCTCTTTTTTATTGATCGTAAGGAAGGAAGCGTGCCGATGAAACGGGGAAAAGTATGGCTGGCTGCGGCAGGTATTGTGATTGACAGCTGCGGACGCTGGCTTGTTGTAAAAAAAGCATATGGAGGATTAAAAGGTCAATGGTCACTGCCTGCTGGATTTGTGGATGCCGGTGAAACGATTGATGAAGCAGCTGTCCGAGAAGTACGGGAAGAAACGGGGATTGAAGCGTCCGTATGTGGAGTGGCTGGGATTCGATCCGGAGTTATCCGGCACGATGTAAGTGATACGATGATTCTTTTTCACATGATGCCGGTAGAAGAAAAAGAGCCGGAAGCATGTGCACGGGAGCTGCTTGAGGCCTGCTGGATGACGGTTGTAGAATTGAAAGAAAGTCGGGATACATCAGTGCTTTTGCGCCGTGTTATTGACTCGTTTGAAACACCAGGCTTAACCTCTCAGGACATCTCCGACCCCGGGCCACAATTTGGCTACACGGCGTACCGCTTTTTCGGATAAGAGGAATAAAAAAAAGAAAAATGGTTAAACTAAGACGGGAAAGTTTATTTCCTTTCTAAAAGGAAATACTTTTATAAAGCACCGGATACGCATCCCCCTCGTATCCGGTGCTTTTTATATCCAGACAGCTGCCAGTTGGAAAAAGAAAAAGCTGTTTTTTTGTCACACTTTCGCTCATTGACCTTTGGAAGCCGGTTCAGTACACTTAAACATATACAGGTTAGGGGGAGGACTTCATGCATATTGCCACTGTGCTCGTGTCGGCCTTGCTGTTTTTTGTGCTGTTTTTTGGCATCGGGTTTATTTTAAATATGCTGCTGCGGATGACCTGGGTTATGGCTTTTATTTATCCACTTGTTACGATCGCAATTGTGGACAATATCAGCACGTTTGATTACGTGTTTAACGCAGGAGAGTCATTCGGCATTCTCAGCGAGCGCATCGTCGGGCTTCAGCCGGTCGACATTACGATTTTGTCATGTGGTTTTTTAGGTGCAATTGGAAGCGGATTCGTTATGCGGCTGCTTCGTGCGAAAGGCTACCAAATGTTTTGACAAGACGGCCTCTGATCAAGGTCGTTTTTTGTCGTGTAAAAGGAAATCTAGCTTCCTGAGCCCTTTAAGCAAATTGGGAGAAGGACGGCAAAAATTCTTTTCCTCCAGCACAAAAATAGGTGTTGTTTCGTAACCTGGACGCTTTTTAACAACGTCGATATTTACTTTATCCGTCATCACACCCACCCAGGCCAGCAAAATAACATCCGGCTGTTTTTCTATGACGGCTTCCCAGGTTGTTTGTACGCTTGGTTCAGGTCTGTCTGAAAAGATATTTGTCCCGCCGCACAATGCACTGATTTCGGTCAGCCAATTGGCGCCTCCCGGTGTGAACAACGGCTTTGGCCACCATTCCCAGTAAAGACGTGTATGGGTTGTCCATACTCTTGACCTGTATGGCTCGAGCGCATTGATCCACCTCTTTTGAGCTTCTTTTCCGTCTATTCCACATACGTCAGCGATTTGCCCGATGGAGTGCCCGATATCATCAAGTGAATGGGGATTCGTGATAATATGCGGAATGTCCCGCTGCTCCAGCGCCGCTACATTTTTCTCCATTCCCGGTACGCTGAGGGAAGCCAGTACAATATCAGGCTGTAGAGCCGACAGCTTATCCATATCAATAGATAAATCGGGACCGAGCCTCGTTCGTTCCAAATCAGAAAAGTCATCTACTCCTACAATTTGATCTTCCAGGCCAAGGTACTGGCATACTTCGGTATTGCTTGGACAAAGGGATACAATCCTCATTCCAACACTCCCATTCGTTTTCCCCTATAATAACATGTGAGGTGATGAAGGTGTTTACAATTAAAAACGAATCATTTATTGAAACGGAAGCAGATGCCCTTCTTGTCGGACTGTTCGACAAGCCATTAAAGTTTGAAGGCGTGCTCCAGCCGCTGGATCAGGCATTTTCAGAACAATTAACAGAGCTTGTGAAAAACGGAGATCTTTCCGCGAAAGAAGAACATACAGCCATTATTCCATCTCTTGGCCATATTCCGGCCAAACGAATCGTCACAGCAGGGCTGGGCAAAGAAAAAGAAGCAGACTTTCATGCCATTCACCGGTCTGTCCAAAAAGCGGCTAAACAGTCCAGGTCATACGGGCTGGAATCCATTGCCATTGTGCTCGATTCTTTTGTTACTGAAAATGTGACAGCAGTCGAAGCAGCTGAAGCTTTAACGGAAGCGCTGTTTTTGGCCCGCTTCGAGTATACAGGCTACCGGACGCCGGGAAACGAGCCGGAAAAACAATTATCAGCGGTAGTAGTGTATACAGAAGCCGATCCGACAGAAATTCAAGCGGCATGCGAAGTAGGGAAAACGATGGCAGATGGTACGAACACAGCGATTCGTTTAACCGCCACCCCGCCGAATATGATGACAGCGAGTGACCTGGCTCTTCACGCCGAACAATTGGCCGAACAATATGGCTTTGAGCTAGAAGTGCTGGAACGTGAAGATATGGAGAAAATCGGCATGGGGGCGTTTCTAGCGGTTGCTCAAGGGTCGGTTGAGCCGCCTAAAATGATTACGCTCAAATATAACCCAACAGACGCATGGGAAAATGTACTGACATTTGTCGGCAAGGGAGTCACGTTTGATACAGGCGGTTATTCGATCAAGCCGAAAGATGGAATTGTCGGCATGAAAACGGATATGGGCGGAGCAGCGGCTGTTCTTGGCGCTATGGAGATTGTCGGAAAGCTACAGCCAGACCAGCCGGTTATGGCGGTGATTCCCGCTACAGACAACGTGATCAGTGCAAATGCGTTTAAGCCGGATGATGTCATTACCTCTTTATCAGGAAAAACAATCGAAGTGAAAAACACTGATGCGGAGGGCCGCCTTGTGCTGGCGGATGCGATTACGTATGCGAAGCAGCAGCGCGCCGGTAAAATTGTCGATGTCGCAACACTGACAGGCGGGGTTGTGATTGCGCTTGGAAAAGATAAAACTGGAGCGCTCACAAATAATGAACCGTTTTTTGAAGAAGTGCTGGAAGCATCACACGAAGCGGGTGAAATGATCTGGCAGCTGCCGCTGACGGATTATGATAAAAAACGGATCCGCACGAGTGATGTTGCCGATTTAAATAATTCACCTGGACGTGAAGGCCATGCTATTATGGGCGGCGGCTTTATTGGTGAATTTGCGGAAAGTACGCCGTGGGTACACCTTGATATTGCCGGCAGTGCCGAGCTTACGCCAGGTGTTATGACACGGACACTGGCCATTTTGGCACTGTCAGATCAATCTGAATAATTTGTTTATTTATTATAGTAGAAAAGTGCATTGACAAGCGGGCAGGCAATTTGCTATCTTTAAGCGGTCCTTTAGTAATTTAGCAGATTAAAGTGTTGGGGGTATAAAAGAAATGAATGCAGTTGTTTTTGCGGTCATTATCATGCTCATCCTCAGCCTGCTTCGCGTCAATGTTGTTTTCTCCCTTATTATGGGTGCTCTTGTTGGCGGATTAATTGGCGGGCTTGGAATGGATGGAACGATTGCCGCGTTTTCTGAAGGTGTAGGCGGTGGAGCAAACGTTGCGCTCAGCTATGCTATGCTCGGCGGGTTTGCCGTTGCGGTATCAAGCACGGGGCTTCCTGAAGCACTCGTTGCCTTTGTTTTAAAGTTTATTGGAAATAAAGAGGAGGCACGCTCGAAAAAGCTGCCAAAAGCGCTCATTTTATTTGTTATTTTAATTATGGCCTGCTTTTCGCAAAACGTGGTACCTGTTCATATTGCGTTTATCCCGCTTTTGATTCCACCTTTGTTAAAAATCATGAATGAATTGCGGATTGACCGGCGATTGACAGCTTCTGTTTTAACATTTGGGCTTGTCACACCTTATATGCTGCTGCCGGTTGGTTTTGGTCAGATTTTCCATGAGATCATCGCAAGCAATATGACTGAGAGCGGCCTTGAAGTAGCGATTGATCAGGTGCCAGGAGCAATGCTGCTGCCGGCTGCCGGTATGCTTGTCGGATTGATTATTGCGGTTTTCTTTACGTACCGCAAGCCACGGGAATATGCACGGGTGGAATTGCCGGTTTCTATGAAGTCAGAGGATCATGAAGCTGCTTATACGACTACTGGATTGATCACAGCAGGTATTTCCATTATCGCTGCTCTGGCTGCACAGCTATTAACAGACTCTATGGTATTTGGTGCTCTGGCCGGAATTATTATACTCTATATACTTCGTGCCGTTCGCTGGAGTGAGGCAGATCAATTACTAACAAACGGCATGCGTATGATGGCATTTATCGGCTTTGTCATGATTGCTGCTTCCGGCTTCGCCAGCGTAATGGGAGCTACGGGTGATGTAGCAACATTAGTAGAAAACTCTGCGGCAGCAATCGGCGGAAACAAAGCTCTTGGAGCCCTATTAATGCTTGTAGTTGGCCTGCTGGTCACCATGGGAATTGGTTCTTCTTTTTCTACAGTTCCCATTATCGCTACTATTTTTGTTCCCTTGGCGCTTGAGCTCGGCTTTAGCCCGCTGGCTACAATCGCTCTGGTTGGAACAGCAGGGGCGCTTGGTGACGCCGGTTCACCGGCTTCTGACAGTACATTGGGGCCAACGTCTGGGTTAAACGCGGACGGCCAGCACAATCATATTTGGGATACGGTGGTACCAACATTCCTCCACTATAATATTCCGGTTATTATTTTCGGCTGGATTGCCGCTATGACGTTATAATCAAAAAGGTGCCTCTTCTGGAGGCGCCTTTTTTTAAAAGGAGAGGATTTCATGAATATTCAAACCAACCATACATTACTTGGAGCACTTGGAATGGAAATGATAAAAGTTGAAAAAGGATGCGTCGTCATGAAGATGCCCGTTGATGAACGTACACGCCAGCCTTTTGGCTATTTGCACGGGGGTGCTTCGGTAGCATTAGCAGAAACAGCGGCAAGTATTGGAGCGGCCGCTTTGATTGATCCCCGCTCAGAAATATGCTTTGGGCTTGAAATCAATGCCAATCATCTGAAATCAAAACGAGAAGGCTTTGTTACAGCTACAGCCGTTGTTGTCCATCACGGAAAATCGACCATGGTCTGGTCAATTGAAATAAAGGATGAAGAGGGAGCACTTATTTGTTTGGCCCGCTGTACGGTAGCGGTTAAAAAGAAACATAACGTTTAAATTCTGTTCGAGGCGGGAACATCATCCAAAAAGGAGTGTTTTTTATGCCGTGGAGCCAAACTGATTATCCGGATTCGATGAAAAATCTGCCGGATCATGTTCGTGATAAAGCAATTGAAATCGCCAATGCACTGCTTGACGAAGGTTATGAGGAAGGGCGTTCTATTGCAATTGCGATCGATCGGGCAAGAAGTGCAGAAGGAAAAAAAGACGAAGGGCGCCCTCGTTATGAAGTAAAGCATGAAGATGATCGATGGGTGCTAAAAAAAGAACAAGGCAAGCGGGCCATCCGGTCCAGTGCGACAAAGCAGGAACTGTTAGATGAAGCGAAGGAATATGTAAAAGAGCACGAAGGAATCCTTACTGTGTACCAGGAAAATGGAGAGGAAGCTCAAACACTGTACAAATAAAAAAGCTGTCCGGGCGCCGGACAGCTTTTTAGTCGTTTTTTTGTATTTTTTTGTTTTTTAGGTCATCCCGTACACTTTGACTCCACATTTTTGCACCAGAATTGTAAGCAGCCCGGCTGATTAAATGGCCTGCAACAGGCGCTGTAATAAAAAAGAATGCAATGCCAAGCAGGAGGCGTGAACTGAAAAAGCCATCTTTAAAAAGAAAGTAGAAAAAGGCTGCCAGCAAAATACACATCACGCCAAGTGTAGCGCTTTTAGAAGCTGCGTGATTGCGTGTGTAAACGTCAGGAAGGCGAATCACACCAAATGCTGCTACAAGGCTTAAAAACGCTCCTATGAGCAGTAGAGCCGCAATGAGCACTTCACCGATCACGTTCATATTCAATCACCTCGCCTTTTTCTAAGAATTTTGCAAAAGCGACTGTCCCAATAAACGCCAGAATACCGATCAGCAGGATTACATCCAAATAATTGCTCGTATGCAGCAGCATAGATAAAACAGCCGTAATCGACACAAGATTCACACCCATTGCATCAAGGGCCACTACACGATCTGGAACAGTGGGTCCTTTTACAAGGCGATAAACAAGCCCGAGCATGGAAGCGGCCAGCAGCAAAAGTGAAATTTGAAGAACGATTTCTATCACCCGCGGCTCACCTCCATAATAGCTTTTTCAAACGAGTTTTTAATGCTGTCGACTGCTTCCGATACATCATCAATATCAATAGTATGAATATAAAGAATTCTATTATCATCCGATATATCCATTACAAGTGTGCCGGGAGTGAGTGTAATCAAATTCGACAGTAGGGTTACTTCCCAATCTGACTTTAATTCAGTTTCAAGCGCAAAGATGCCCGGGCGGATATTTAACTTGGGACGAAGCACAAGCTTTAACACATCCAGGTTTGCTTTGATTAACTCTTTTAAAAACAACAGAAACAAGTAGATGACTGCCCAGACACGGTGCAGATAAAAGCGGCTTTTAAAAAAGCGGCGCATGCCGGCCATCACAATTAATCCAAGAAGGTAGCCGATAATAAACGTGTGTGCACTAAAAGAGACCTGTAAAAACATCCACAGAAAGGCGAGAAAAACATTCAATAAAATTTGAAAAGCCATACGATCTACTCCTTTAATACAGCGTCAATGTAGATTTCCGGATGGATGAGTGCTTCGACTGCCTTCATCACATAAGGATAAACCGCTTCTGTTCCAACGCCGTATAAAACAGAAAGAACCACAAGGGCCGCAGCAGGAACAAACATAGAGAGTGTTTGTTTTTTTGCATAAACCTGCGGAAGCTTTGGTTTTTTCCAAAAAACATCCATAAACAAATTTACCATTGAATACAAAACTGCAAGACTCGATAGAAGCACAATAATTGCCCCGACGTATTCTCCTGCTTCAAAACCGGCTTGTACAATCAATAGTTTTCCAATAAAGCCAGACAGCGGCGGAATACCGGCAAGCGCGAATGAAGCTGTAAGAAAGGTCCAGCCAAGAGCTGGATATTGTCGGATCAGCCCGCCCATCTTATCCATCTTTGACGTACCTGTAATCCAGATCATGATGCCGCCCAGCATAAACAAAGCCGCTTTTATAATCATGTCATGTATTAAATAAAAGAGAGTACCCGCAATCGCGTCTTCAGTCATTAATGCAATTCCAAACAACAGAACACCAACCGCAATAATGATATTGTAAATAAGAATTTGTTTCACATCTTTATAAGCAAGAGCGCCAATGGAGCCTGCGACCATCGTTAAAAGCGCGAGAAGAGCTAGAATATCATGTGTAAATGCCTGATCATGATAGAAAAAGAGTGTGTAAGTCCGCAAAATAGCATAAACGCCTACCTTTGTCAGTAGGGCACCGAAAAGGGCTAAAACGGGTGCAGGCGGTGCCGCGTAAGAGCCTGGCAGCCAGAAATAAAGCGGAAAAATTCCTCCTTTTAAACCAAACACAACTAAAAAAAGAAGAGCCAGTACAGTTACGATGGGCTCGTCCCCAATGTCAGCAAGACGGACGGAAATATGTGCCATGTTTAAAGAACCTGTAACCGAGTATAAAAACCCAACAGCGATGACGAAAAGGGCTGAAGAAATGACATTCACCAAAATATACTTGATTGATTCCCGCAGCTGCACCCTTGTACCACCAATTACAATAAGCACATACGATGACATAAGCATAATTTCAAAAAAAACAAACAAGTTGAAAATATCTCCTGTTGTAAAAGAACCATTTACGCCGACCAGTAAAAATTGAACAATTGGATAGTAATAAAATGTTTCACGCCCGCTGCCAATCGAACGGAACGAATACAAAACAACGCAAAGCGTGATAAAAGACGACGTTAACACAAGCAGGATGCTCAGCATATCCGATACGAGCGTGATGCCAAATGGAGCAGGCCAGCTGCCCATATCAATCGTTTGGATGCCGTCCGTCTTCACTTTATTCAGAACAACAGCCGCCGATACGACAGTAGCCAAAGAAGCAGCAGCAGAAATCAGACGCTGAGCTTGTATGTGTTTAGGTAAAAACAATAGTAAAACGGCCGACACGAGAGGAATTAAAATAGGTAAAATGGGGGCATTAATCATCCGTTTCCATTCCTCTCATTTGCTCC
Source organism: Domibacillus robiginosus (assembly GCF_000966195.1). GTDB lineage: Bacteria > Bacillota > Bacilli > Bacillales > Domibacillaceae > Domibacillus > Domibacillus robiginosus. The sequence continues at coordinate 33,137 of NZ_LAHL01000035.1, forward strand.
ATATTATCTGTACCCAGCTCCTGATACGCACGATAAGCAATAACAAGGAATACAGCCGTCACCCCAAAGCTGATAACAATGGCCGTTAAAATCAGTGCCTGGGGGATTGGGTCCGTATACAGGGAGGCATGCTCTCCAAGAACAGGTACCGCCCCGCCTTTGAGGCCGCCCATTGTTAACAGCATTAAATGGGTCCCATGACTGAGAAGCCCTGTGCCGATAATGATACGGAGCAGACTTTTTGAAAGCATTAAATAAACTGCGGCCGCAAATAGGAGGCCTGCAACAATACACATTAAAATTTCCATTATTCGCTCTCTCCAATCGTTTGAATAATGGTCATGGTTACACCGATGACAACAAGATACACGCCTAAATCAAACAGCATAGCTGTATGCAGCGAGGTTTTGCCGAAAAGCGGCAGCTGAAAATAATTGTAGGCATGGGTAAAGAATGGAACATTAAACAGTAGAGAACCGGCAGCTGTGCCGATTGAGAACAAAAGCCCGATGCCAATCAGCCATTTGAAATCAACCGGAAAGCCGCGCTGGACTGTTTTCATATCAAAAGCCAAAAGAAGCAGAACAAGCGCACCTGATGTCAGCAGACCGCCCACAAAACCGCCGCCTGGATAGTAATGACCGGCAAAAAACAAGTGAACTGCAAAAAAGATAATCATAAAAAAAACAACTTTGGCGACGGTTTGAAAAATCACATCATTGGTTTTCATTTGTTTCGCCGCCTTTCCCGATCCGAAGCTTGATTAACCCGTAAATGCCGAGTGCCGCTACAGAAAGCACAGTAATTTCAAACAGTGTATCAAAGCCGCGGAAGTCAACGAGAATCACATTGACCATATTTTCGCCGCCTGCTTTTTTATATGTGTTTTCGATATAATATTCATTGATTGAAGGAAAAAACTTTGAGCTATGTGCCGAAATACCAATCAATGTTACGATCACACCTACGCCAGCTGCAACAAGTGCATTACCTGCTTGAAAGCGGCGTTTTTCATTGTGGCGTGATAGTGCCGGCAAATGATAAAAGCAAAGAAGAAACAGCGCAGTTGAGACGGTTTCAATAACAAGCTGCGTAAGTGCCAGGTCAGGTGCACGGAAAACAACGAAAAACAGTGACACTGTATAGCCGACTGCACCGAGTGCGATAATGGATGTAAGGCGTGATTTAGCCAGTAAAATCGTAACAATGGAAATCGCAAGGACAACCACTAGGCCCGCTTCGTACAGGCCAATCGACGCAGCAGAGGAAGCATCATAATGAAAAGCGCCTTTTGCCCACATTGTAAAGCCGAGTAAGGCAATAAAAAACGTGAAAATATAAACGAGATAGCTGCGGATAAAGCCGGTCATATAAGCATTCGTAATCGCGTTTGATCCACGTTCTGCTGCGTACAGGCTGGCATTGTAAAACTGATTTAGAGTAACCTTTCCAGGCATGTAATCATATATTTTGATCCATTTTGGCATGAGTTTATACAGTAGAATGCCAATGACAATTACGCCAATGGTCATAAAGAGCTCAGGCTTAAAGCCGTGCCAAAAGGAAATGTGAACGTCGAGCTGACCGCCCGGCGGCAGAATAGCCGGTACAATGGCAGCGGCAGCTGGCTGAATCAAGCTGTAGGAAAGCAGATTCGGAAACAAGCCAAATACAACGACAAGCAGCGCTAAAATAATTGGTGAAACAAGCATGCCAATTGGTGCTTCGTGCGGTTTTTTCTCTAATTTTTCCGGCTGAAACCGACCCGTAAAGACCTTAAACACAATCATCATACTGTAAAGAAACGTAAATACACTGCCGATCCAGGCCATAACCGGGAAAAGAATCGCCCATGTATCCATCTGGAACAAATCCAGTTCCAGTAAATGAACCATAGAAGCAAAAAACATTTCCTTGCTTAAAAAACCGTTAAACGGCGGCAGACCAGCCATCGAAAAAGCACCGATGACAGAAAGCGTAAAGGTAACAGGCATCAAGCTCATTAACCCGCCAAGCTTGCGGATATCCCGCGTGCCTGTTTCATGGTCAATAATGCCGACCACCATAAATAAGCTTCCTTTAAATGTTGCATGGTTGATCAAGTGGAAAACAGCTGCGATAATTGCTGCCGTATATAAATGATCGTCAAGCGTTTCAACATGAAGTGATGCCGCTCCAACGCCGAGCAGCGACATAATTAATCCAAGCTGACTGACTGTTGAGAACGCTAAAATTCCTTTTAAATCGGTTTGTTTCACAGCATTAAAGGAAGCCCATGTCATAGTGAACAATCCAACAGCTCCAACAATCCAAAACCAATAGCCGGAAAGGGCAAAGATTGGACTGAAGCGGGCAACAAGGTAAATCCCCGCTTTTACCATCGTAGCCGAGTGCAGATAAGCACTAACCGGCGTCGGTGCTTCCATTGCATCTGGAAGCCAGATGTAAAACGGAAACTGTGCGGACTTTGTAAAAGCGCCGAGCAGAACAAGAACCATGGCTAAAAGGAAAAGTGGATCTTCATTCAATTCAAGTGCCTGTGCGGCCAGTTCACGAATGCTAAAGGTATCACCCATAAGCGATAAAACAAGAAAACCGCCAAGCATCATCAGTCCGCCGAATACGGTAATGAGCATAGACTTTAAAGCTCCATAACGTGAGCGTTCGCGGTCATACCAGTACGCAATCAGCAGGAAAGATGAAATAGACGTAAACTCCCAAAACATATACAGCGTAATGACGTTATCGGACAAGACCACCCCGAGCATAGCACCCATAAACATAAGCAAATACACATAAAAGTGACCTAGCTTCTCTTTTGTTTTTGATAAATAAAAAACAGAATATAGCACAACGAGTGCACCAATCCCGGTAATTAAAAGAGCAAACAGGAGACTTAACCCATCTATGTATGCTGTAAAGTTAATATCGAGTGATGGAATCCATGCGACCGTTTGTGTAATAGAACTGTTCATTCTCGTGACAGGAAGATACTGTAGAAAGACCGCGAATAAAACGATCGGCAGGATCAGTACAAACCAGCCTGTATGTATCACAGATGCTCTCTTATGAATAAATGGAACAAACAGGGTCATTAAAAACGGAGCGAGAATGGCCCAGTGAAGCAAAGACAAATAAAATCCCTCCCCATATTTTATGTATAATGCAAATTATAACGTAAAAAAAATAATCGTGCATAGGCGAAAACAAGGATCGAAAGAAAAGTCGATATCTCGTTATAAATATGAAGAGTAACGGTGTTTTAAACGAAAAAAAATAAAAAATTCGACAAAGGAACTATGCGGATTTTGACAGAAATTGTGGACTTTTTCCAAAAAAAAGATCGGAAATCACTTGTCAGAACAATCAACCTCTTGCATAATGAACAGTGACTGATTGTGACAGGGGAGAATTATGTTGATGAAAAACTCGTATTTAACCGGCTATATGCCGCTCTTATCCATTCTATTATTCAGCTTATCCCTTTCAATGTTTGGACAAGCCTTCATTGTAGAGATACTGAAACAAGCAAACTTGTATAACACCATGCTCGACATTTTTACAAAAACAGAAGTGAATCTCGTTGTAATCGGCGGTTTAATGGTCGTATTTACGATGATTTTTGCGACATTAAAGCTGCTGGCAAACACAGCAAACGAATTGGCACTGCTTTTTTTCTCGAAAGATGCAGAGGGAGAACTATTGAAAAAAACCCGTTTTGGGGCTGTGATTTTTTTTCTGGGCGGACTTGTTTCATTGGTCAGCTTTTCTTCAGCGGTCGGAACGATCATTATTTTTCTCGTAACGGCGGTTGCCTACGTGGTGTATTTCGTCTATAAACTGAGCCCGCATATTACAACTCCGCAGATGATTGGGATAATCGTGTTTGAAGCGGTTTTCTGGATTTTCTTTGGTTTATTGCTTGCTCTTATTTTCATGAAGGTATATAACGGCTTACTGGCTGGTCTGCCACTTTAAAAAAACGGGCTTCGTTTCGAAACGAAGCCCGTTTTTTTATGCAAACAGTGCCGCAATAGCCTGCTTATTTGGTTTAACAATTCCTTTTTCTGTAATGATGCCGGTAATCAAATCTGCTGGTGCGACATCGAACGCGGGATTGAACACTGAAATGCCTTCCGGTGCCACACGCATTCCGTTTACCTCCGTAATTTCAGCTGGATCACGTTCTTCAATCGGTATAGCATCACCGTTTGGTGTATCAAGATCAAAAGTAGATAGTGGAGCAGCGATATAAAACGGAATATCAAATGACTTCGCCAAAACAGCCAGGCCAAATGTGCCGATTTTATTAGCTGAGTCTCCGTTTGCGGCCACACGGTCTGCGCCTGTGATGACAGCTGAAATATTTTTCGTCTTCATCGTGTGTGCTGCCATGCTGTCTGTAATCAGCGTAACATCCACGCCAGCCTGCATCAGCTCCCAGGTTGTCAGGCGGGCCCCCTGGAAAACAGGACGTGTTTCGCAGGCAAAAACAGACAAGTTGATTCCATGCTCTTTTGAAAGAAAGAATGGAGCAAGTGCTGTCCCGTATTTTGCTGTTGCAATAGATCCTGCATTGCAGATTGTCATCACACGGTTACCATCTTTGAAAAGTGGAAGAGCATGTTCACCAATCGAACGGCATACATCTTCGTCCTCTTTTTGAATAACGAGGGCTTCGGTAAGCACATTTTCCCGAAGCGCAGCGGCTGTCGCAGATCCGGCAACCACTTCGTTCATTCGATTCAGGGCCCAAAATAAATTAACGGCCGTCGGACGCGATTGTGACAGATAGCCGCTGTCGATTAATACCTGCTCCTTTAATTTATCAATGTTATCAGATGGATGACGGAGTGCCGACAATGCGACGCCAAAAGCGGCTGCAATTCCAATAGCTGGCGCTCCGCGGACAGCAAGAGACTTGATTGCGTCAAACACAGCCGGAACCGTTTCTAACGTTAAATATTCCGTTACATGCGGTAGTTTTCGCTGGTCAAGCAGCTGAATCGAATTATTCTCCCAGAAGACGGATTGTGGAATATTCATCGAATGGCCTCCTTTACAGATGCAACTAACTGATCGGCAGATGAATACGAAGCCCGCTCTTTAACAAAATGAGCACCAAGAGAGAGGGAGTATCGTTTAGCCTGTAGACGTTTTTGATCATCAGCGATGCCATCCAGGTCTTTTACATGGGCAAGTCCAATGGTCCGGCGAATCATTTCAAGACCCATAAAGCCGACAGCCTGCTCGAAGATATCCGCCAGCAGCCAGTCCAAATAGCCCTCTGTCTGCGCGAATGCTTCTGTATTTTGCTCGTTCCAAAGCCGGCTGAATTCATGGGTAAACACATCCCAGACAGTCACAATATGCTCGTAAAGCGGCTCGCGCCGACCCTCTTCACGGGATAAACTATTCATAAACAAATTGGCTGTAAAATGAGCAATGTCAAATCCAAATGGTCCGTAGAAAGCAAATTCTGGATCGATCACTTTTGTTTCAGCAGCGCTTGCAAAAATGCTGCCTGTATGAAGGTCTCCGTGCAAAAGGGTATCACCTGATGTTAAAAACAAACGCTTCAGCTGGGCAGCATGAAGCTTCAGCTCACTGTCCTGCCAGAGTTTTTCTACATCAGGCCGCAAGCTCTCTTCAAAGTCATTTGTTTCCGCATCAAAAAATGGATCGGTGAATACAAGGCCTTCTGTAATATCGCACAGTTCAGGATTGTTAAATGTATGCTGCAGCTTCTTTTTTTCCTGCGGCCCCATTGCAAAATCCGAGGTTCCGTAAAGCGTCCGGGCAATAAATTCGCCGGTATGGCGCGCAATCAGCGGATAGTCTTCTCCATCAATCAGGCCTGTCCGGGCAATGGTTAAATGAGACAAATCTTCCATGACTGTAATCGCTAAATCTTTATCAGAATAGTAGACTTTAGGGGTATAGGCAGGCGCAAATGTACCTTGCAGACGTAGAGCGCGGTTTTCAATATCTGCCCGCTCAAGTGTCAGCGGCCAGCTTTCGCCTACTACTTTGGCATATGGCAGGGCTTGTTTAACAATAAGATTTTTTTCTGTTCCTTTTATATGAAACACGTAATTTAAATTGCCATCGCCAATTTCATTGGCTGAAACGGTATCTGTCTCCGCCAGCAAACCAAGCTTTTTCACGAGGGCAACCGCAGAATCTATCGTTAGGGGTTCATATGAAGACATGGTCATTCCTCCAAACATATTTACAATTTGTTGAATAATATATATATTTATGACTGAAATTGCAAGAAAATTTTAAGTAGGTGAACGAATGAAGCAATTTACTCAATCAAAGCTGCTGTCGGGTCTGCCGGACCAATTTTTTGCGGCACTCACAAAAAAAGCTGCTGCATATGTCAGCGCAGGACATGACGTTATTAATTTAGGACAGGGTAATCCAGACCAGCCGACACCGGAGCATATTGTGGCTTCTTTAAAACAAGCAGCCGACCGGCCGGACTTTCATAAATATCCGCCGTTTCAAGGACAGGACTTTTTAAAAGAAGCTGCTGCCAGCTTTTATAAGCGGGAGTATGATGTAGAACTGGACCCTAAAACAGAAATCGCCATTTTATTTGGCGGAAAAGCAGGGCTTGTTGAATTGCCCATGTGTTTGATGAATCCAGATGAATATATGCTTGTGCCGGACCCCGGCTATCCGGATTATTGGTCTGGTGCAGCGCTGGCCGGTGTTCAAATGGACTATATGCCTCTTGTAGAAGAAAATCTTTTTTTACCGAATTACGGAGAAATTGGCAAAGCACGGCTAGAGCGGGCTAAAATGCTTTTGCTTAACTACCCGAATAACCCGACTGGTGCACAGGCAACCCGGGCATTTTTCGATGAAACAGTTGCCCTTGCGCACGAGCATGATATTTGTGTCGTACATGACTTTGCTTATGGCGGAATCGGATTTGATGGACAGAAGCCGCCCAGCTTTCTGCAGTCACAGGGCGCGAAAGAAGTTGGGGTGGAGCTTTACACGCTTTCTAAAACGTACAATATGGCCGGCTGGCGGGTTGCATTTTTGGCAGGAAATGCAAGTGTCATTTCTGCTGTGAATTTACTGCAGGATCATATGTACGTCAGTCTTTTTAGTGCCGTTCAGCAGGCTGCTGCCACTGCGCTTTCGGGACCGCAGGACTGCGTGCGGGAATTGTCGGATCGTTATGAAGGGCGCCGTAACACATTAGTTGCTGCCTGCCGGTCCATCGGATGGGATGTCACGGCTCCGGCCGGTTCATTTTTCGCGTGGCTTCCAGTTCCAAAGCCGTACACATCTGTTCAATTTTCTGACTTGCTTCTTGAGCAGGCGCATGTTGTGACAGCACCGGGTATTGGATTTGGTGCTCATGGGGAAGGTTATGTACGTGTTGGGCTTTTGACGGAGGAAGCACGGCTTCAGGAAGCCATTGACCGAATTGGGCAGCTTGGGCTATTTTCTTCCCATGAAGAATGAGGGCGCTTCATTGACAAATTAACTGAAAAATGACACAATCCTAGTAAACTAGTAGGCATTTAGAATGGAGCAAAGCTATGAACGAAGTGATCGCAACGTACCGCCTGTTTGATCAAAAAGGCGCTTTTGAAAAAAAAGCAGAAGGAATCGCACTTGGTTTAACGATTGGTTCGTGGACCGATCTGCCGCTTCTGGAACAGGAGCAGCTAAAGCAGCATAAAGGGCGTGTTCTATCCGTTCAGGAAACAGAAGAAGAAACGGTTTACGGACGGGGAGCAGAAGTGAAGATTGCGTACCCAGCTGCAAACTTTAGCGCGGATTTGCCGGCAATTCTTGTGACGGTATTTGGCAAGCTGTCTCTTGATGGTGCAGTTCGTCTGGTGGATTTGTTTTTTTCCGAAGACCTCGCCCGCCGTTTTCCAGGGCCAAAGTTTGGTGTAGAAGGAATCCGTGAACAGACTGGCGCTTATGAGCGTCCGCTTCTTATGAGTATTTTTAAAGGCGTCATAGGCCGTAATATGGCGTATATGGAAGAGCAGTTAAAAGCGCAGATCGCTGGCGGCATTGATATTGTCAAGGATGATGAAATTTTATTTGATAATCCATTGACGCCGTTTGAAGAGCGGGTAAAGCTTGGGAAACGGGTGATCGAAGAGAGCGGCCGAAAAGCCATTTATGCGGTTAATTTGTCTGGCCGCACAGGTGAATTAAAGGAAAAAGCGTATCGGGGTATTGAGCTTGGTGCTTCGGCGTTTTTGTTTAATGTGTTTGCATACGGCTTGGATGTACTCCAGGAGCTGGCAGAGGATCCGAATATCAACGTGCCAATTATGGCGCATCCTGCTGTTTCAGGTGCATTCACATCGGCGCCGTATCACGGTTTTTCAACAGAGCTGATGCTTGGCAAGCTTGTGCGGATGGCGGGAGCTGACTTTACACTGTTTCCATCTCCGTATGGCTCGGTGGCGCTTGATCGGCCGTCTGCGCTTAAAACAGCAGAAATGGCCCTCCAAACCAGTGTGCATAAACCAACGTTTCCAGTTCCATCTGCAGGGATTCATCCGGGGCTTGTACCGGTTCTGTACGAGGACTTTGGCAAAGAGTCCATTATCAATGCAGGAGGCGGCGTACACGGGCATCCGAATGGTGCAGAAGGCGGAGGCCGCGCATTCCGTCAGGCGATTGACGCTGTTGTAGCCGGCCAGACGCTTGAGCAGGCGGCACAGGAAAATGAGGAGCTGCGTGCAGCACTCGATTTATGGGGGAGCAAATAACATGCAAAACCCGGTTATTATTTGTGATTTTGATGGCACGATTACAAAGAATGATAATATTATTGCCATTATGAAGCAGTTTGCTCCGCCAGAATGGGTGGCGCTTAAAGATGGCGTTCTTTCTCAAAAAATCTCTATAAAAGAAGGCGTGGGCCGAATGTTTTCGCTGCTTCCGTCTTCTCAAAAGGATGAGATTACTCAATTTATTCTTGAAGATGCGAAAATTCGAGAAGGATTTGCGGAGTTTGTCGCGTATACAAAAGAAGCAGGCATTCCGCTTTATATAGTCAGTGGCGGCATGGATTTTTTTGTCAAGCCGATTCTGGCTGGTCTCGTGCCGGATGATCATATTTACTGCAACGCAGCGGATTTTTCCAGCAATCATATTCATATCAACTGGCCGCATGCGTGCGACGATAATTGTACAAATGAGTGTGGATGCTGCAAGCCGTCCATTGTCCGCCGGATTGCGCCGGATCAAGAAATGATTGTGATTGGGGATTCAGTGACGGATCTTGAGGCAGCAAAGCTTGCCGATTTTGTTATTGCCCGGGATCTGCTGCTGCAAAAAAGCGAGGAGCTTGGTCTTTCTCACAAGCCATTTGAAACGTTTTGGGATGTTATCGACCATGTGAAAGAGGTAGTGTAATGAATGCATTGCAATTAAGGTGGAATGATTTAGCGGATGTTAAAAGAGAACTGGCTGCCCGTGACTGGTTTCCCGGTACAAGCGGAAATCTCTCGATTAAAGTAGACGACGAGACTTTTTTGGTTACAGCTAGCGGTAAAGACAAGCGCAAGGAAACGAATGAAGACTTTTTGCTTGTGGACTTTCAGGGCAAAGCCATTGAAGGATTTGACGGCAAGCCGTCTGCCGAGACGCTGCTGCACGTTGAAGTATACGGAAAAACAGCTGCCGGCTGCAGTCTGCATGTGCACACAGTAGATAACAATGTTGTTTCCGAGCTGTACGGTGAAGCAGGAGAGGTGACATTCAGCGGCCAGGAGATTATTAAAGCATTTGGTATTTGGGAAGAGAATGCGTCCATTACAATACCCATTATCCCGAACTATGCGGATATTCCAACACTTGCGAAAGAGTTTGGCCGTTATGTTACACAGGATGCTGGTGCTGTTTTAATTCGCAATCATGGAATTACGGTGTGGGGCCGTGATGCATTTGAAGCGAAAAAGTTTTTAGAAGCCTATGAATTTTTATTTTCATGGCATATCAAATTACAGATGTTGAAAGGAAGATAAAAAATGGCAGTGATTCAACTCCAGGAAACAGGCGAACGTATTACCGATAAAAATGCAATTGATGCGTTTCTAGCGGCACAGGAAGTTATTTATGAAAATTGGGATATTACGAAACTTCCAAATAACCTTCGCGAAAACTATGCTCTGTCAGAAGAAGACAAGCAGCAGGTGCTTGATGTGTTCAGTGAGGAAATCCGTGACATTTCAGAACGCCGCGGCTACCAGGCGCACGACGTCATTTCTCTGTCTGACAGCACACCGAATCTAGATGAGCTTTTAACAAACTTTCAAAAAATCCACATTCATACAGACGACGAAGTTCGCTTTATTGTCAGCGGACACGGTATTTTTGCCATCCAGGCAAAAGACGGCCAGTTTTTCAATGTTGAACTGGAGCCGGGCGATTTGATTTCCGTACCGGTCAACACGCGACATTACTTTACACTAATGGAAGACCGCAAAGTAGTAGCTGTCCGGATTTTTGTAACAAAAGAAGGCTGGGTGCCGATTTACGACGAAGCAAACGAATAATAAAAAGACAAAACGCACATCCATTTGGATGTGCGTTTTGTGTATTATCTCATAATGCGTCTCCAGATCAGCTGGTGCGGCGCATAGGATTCCATGTAACGAATGTTATCCCATTTATTCTCGTATTTATCCTTCCCGGTCCAAACAGCTGCTGTATAGCCTTCCGTTAAACCAACAAACCAGAGGTCACGATAGCTGTTCGTTGTCCCTGTCTTTCCGCCAATATAAGATGTGGCAAAGTTTGCTTTTTTCCCGGTACCGTTTTTCACTACATTGGTCAGCAAAGCCCGCATTTTGTACGAGGTCGCTGTTGACCAAACACGGACCGGCTTTTCGTCCCATGCATACAGCGTATTGCCGTTAAAATCTGTTATCCGTTTGATAGCGTGGGGCTTCGTATAGGTCCCATCTACAAAGGAAGAATAGGCACTGGCCATTTCCAGCGTCGTCATACCATATTCAAAGCCGCCAAGTGAGGTGGCAGGAGCTACATGATCTGTTTCTGTTACCTTTTCAAATTCAAATTTATCCAGGTAGCTGTAAGCACGCTCCATGCCTGTTTTGGTTAAAAGGCGCAGTGCTGCTGTATTATGCGACTTGGCCAATGCTTCCTTCAAGGTTACCATCCCGTATTCTCTTTTACTGTAATTGGATGGACAATAGCCCTGGTAGCAATACTTGTCGGCAGATACCATTTCATTTACGCTGGCGCCGTACGTATCAATATACGGAGCGTAATCAAGCAAAGGCTTAATAGTTGAACCTGGCTGGCGGTATCCCTGGAAAGCGCGGTTGAAATCTGTTTTTTCAAAGTCTTTCCCGCCGGACATGGCGACGATGTCATGCGACTGATTGCCGATTACAGCTGCAGATGATTGAACGGATGAACCGGCCAGTACATTATTTACCGCATTCACTGCTTTGGTTTGAATATCTGGATCAAGCGCTGTATGGATAATAACACCAGACGCCAGCACTTCTGCCACACGGTTGCTCAGCTTTTCCTCAATGGCATTACGAGCATCGCCTTCTGCATTCAAAAGCTGCTGGTCAAACCCTTCTGATTCCGAAATTAAATCTCTGAATTCATGCATCACATATGTTGAATAGTCAGGATATTCATCAAGACGTTTCCGTACATTTAATGTGATTTTTTCATTTTTGATTTGTTCCGCTTCTTCCGGTGTAATAAATTCTTCCCGTGCCATAATATCAATCAGCCGTTCTTGACGCTTTTTCGTATTTTCAAAGTGTCGAATCGGGTCATAAAGGGACGGATTGTTTGGAATGGAGGCGATAAACGCCATTTGTGCTTTTGATAGCTTGTCCACTGGCTTTTGGAAGTAATACTGAGCAGCTGCTTCAACGCCGTACGTGTTGTTGTTAAAATAAATAACGTTTAAATACAAATCTAGTATTTGTTCTTTATCTAGTTTTTTTTCAATCTGGTACGAATACAGCACTTCGGCAATTTTCCGGGCGAGCGTCCGGTCCTGTGTCAAGTAGATATTGCGGGCTACCTGCTGTGTAATGGTGCTTGCGCCCTGCTCAATTTCATCTGATTGGGCGTTTACAAGAAACGCGCGAATAACGGCTGCAGCGTCAATACCAGAGTGCTCATAAAAATGTTTGTCTTCTGACTGAAGAAACAGTTCTTTTAAAAAAGAAGGGATTTTGTCATCGGACACAACGATCCGGTTGGGCTGATGCAGTTCAACATACGTATTACCATCTGCGTCTTTTATCTTGCTTGCCTGAGGCAAATCTACTTCATTAATGACTATTTTTTCTTCTACGTAATCATCAAAATTTTTCACTTTTCCCGCTTCTGCATCCGCATAATAAAACGTTAAAACAGAGAGAGGAATAAGCAAAATGATGAGTACATATCCTAAAACCGTTCTCATTCACTAACCGCCTTTTCCGAGGTTTAAACGTGCATATGTACCATAATAAAGGAAATAAGTTTGGAAATAAAGGGCTCTTCTTCACAAAAGTGGGCTATTCGAATGAAACTTTGTACATCAATTCGTATTCTTTTTTCACAGATTGAAGTGATTCAAGACTGCAGGCAGAAAAAGCATTTTGCCGTTCTTTTAATCTCGCTTCAAGCTTGTGAACAGCGGCAATAAGAGATTCATTATAGTCTGCCAGAGCTTCTTCGTATGGGTGAACAGCAGATTCTGGAATATTCGCCTGCTCGTAGTGCGCCAATGCTTTGCGCTCATGAAAAAACGGTACTTCCGCTTCGTTCGGGTTATGCAGATCGCCCTGGGCAGGGTGACGCAAAACAGATAGTATTTTCACTGTATAAGTACCGGGCCGTATGCCTGTAATTGTTCCGATATACTTACCGGATTTATAGTGGGCTGTGACTAAATCGCCAATATTCATATTTTCCCCTCCTTAATGGCTTATTGTATCAATTTTCCTGTACGAATGGAAATAACAATATTGCACAGTTGGATTTAGGGAGGTGTCCTGCTATAATAAACGGGAACAACGAATGGGGGCAGAGCGTGTGTGTCTACTTTTTTCTATCGGCTTCGGTAATTTTTTATATTTTCCAGAAGACAAAAGCGAGTACATTCCAGCAGCCATTTCAATGAGTGTGTTTGTGCTGATGGCCATCGGCGCGTTTCTTCTAATCAAACGTGTTTCAAAAAAAGAAGAAGAAAAAACAAAGCATTTAGAAGAACAAATCCAAAAAGCCAATAAGACGCCGAAAAACTAAGGCTCATAAATAAATGAAAGAAGACATTCCGCTGCAGGCGGGAGAGGTTCGCGAATTCCCTCTATAAAAAACTAAGAAAAAAACCGTCATCTGCCGGTTTTTTTCTCGTGTCTTCGCGTTCCTTTTCTTTCGAATAGGAAAGAAGGAAACCAATATGTTGAAAAACGAAAAAGCCGTTGTAGTGTTCAGCGGCGGACAGGACAGTACTACATGCTTGTTCTGGGCTAAACAAACATTTAAAGATGTCATTGCTGTAACATTTAATTATGGTCAGCGGCACGATGCTGAAATCGAAGTGGCTAAAGAAATTGCCAGTGATTTACGTGTGCCGCATCATGTGCTTGATATGGGACTGTTAAACCAGCTGGCGCCGAGTGCACTGACTCGTTCTGATATTGATATTGAGGTAAAAGAAGGAGAGCTGCCGTCTACATTTGTGGAAGGGCGTAATCTTTTATTTCTATCGTTCGCGGCTATTTTGGGCAAGCAGGCGGGGGCTCGCCATATTGTTACAGGTGTGTGTGAAACAGATTTTAGCGGCTATCCGGATTGCCGTGATTCTTTTGTAAAGTCACTGAATGTCACCCTTAATTTGTCGATGGACCATGACTTTGTGATCCATACTCCGCTTATGTGGCTGGATAAAAAAGAAACATGGAAGCTTGCTGATGAGCTGGGTGCTTTTGAATATGTGCGGGAACGCACGCTTACATGCTACAACGGTGTAAAGGGATCTGGATGCGGAGAATGCCCGGCATGTCATTTGCGTCAAAATGGCCTTGACCAGTACCTCAAAGAAAAGGGAGGCGGCGTGCAATGATGCAGCAAATTTATCCGGCGCCAGCGCACGATTTCCGCTATGAATTAAATAAGGATTTTCATTTTGCGGCTGCACACTATGTCCCTCACGATGACGCGGGAGCCTGCCGGAATATACATGGACATACGTATTTTGTAAATATTACGGTTGCCGGTGACCAGTTGAACGATTCCGGCTTTCTAGTGAATTTTCAGCTGATCAAGTCACTTGTGCATAAACGTTTTGATCATACTCTTTTAAATGAAGATGGGCTTTTTTCTGAAGATATTTCAGAACGTTTTCCTACAACGGAAGTGGTAGCCCGCACAATTTGGGAAGTGATCCAAAATGAATTGGATGAAACGCCAAACAAACCGAAATGTCTGCAGGTGTTCGTGCGTGAGACACCAACAAGCTATGTGGTGTTCCGTCCGAAAAAAGGTGATTTTGTATGATCCCGGTATTAGAAATTTTTGGTCCGACTGTTCAAGGTGAAGGAGCGGTCATTGGCCGCAAAACGATGTTTGTTCGAACGGCTGGCTGTGATTACCGATGCTCCTGGTGCGATTCTGCTTTTACGTGGGATGGGAGTGCAAAGGACGAAATTCGCAAAATGACACCCGAAGCAATCTGGGAAGAGCTTTGCGAAGCCGGTGGAAATACATTTGATCATGTGACTATTTCAGGAGGAAACCCGGCGCTTTTGCCCCATATTGATGGGCTGCTTGAACTGTTTAAAGAAAAAGGTATCACTTCCGCCCTTGAAACGCAGGGAACAAAATATCAGCCCTGGTTCAAAGACATTGACGAACTGACGATTTCGCCAAAGCCGCCGAGCTCGGGCATGGAGACTGACTTTGATAAACTGGCTCATATCATAAGACAGACAGCCGGTCAGTCCGTCAGCTTAAAAGTGGTTGTTTTTAATGAAGAAGATTTAGATTATGCAAAGGGTGTACACAAGCGGTTTCCAACTGTGCCGTTTTATCTGCAGGTAGGCAATGACCGGCTTGACGAAAAGGATGACAGCCGCCTGCTGTCCTATTTAGCCGGGCGATACGAATGGCTGATTCATCTTGTCATGCCGGATCCTGATTTTAAGCGGGTACGTGTGCTTCCGCAGCTTCATACATTTGTGTGGGGAAACAAAAAAGGTGTATAAAAAGCCAAGCCGGATGCCGGCTTGGCTTTTTCAATTAAAGAGATTCTACCGCTCTTTTCATTCGTTCCATTGTTTCAGCAACAGCCGAGCGTGGACAGGCGACATTAATGCGCATAAACCCTTCTCCACCCGGACCGTATTTCGCACCATTTCCAAGCGCAACACCATGTTCGAGGAAAAGGTCAAGCAGCTCTTTGTCTGAAAGGCCAAGCTTGCGACAGTCTACCCAAACGAGATAGCTTCCTTCCGGCTTCATCACAGACAGTGCAGGGATATGCTCATCTGTAAACTCTTTTACAAGCTGTATATTTTCATGAATGTAGTCTAACACTTCCTCCAGCCAGTCGTGGCCGTATCGGTAAGCGGCTTCCATGCCGGCTATCCCCATTTGATTCAGCGTGAACTGGCCTTGTCTGGCAAACAGTGTTTGGAGCTTTGTGCGAATCGCTTTGTCCGGTACGATAAGAGCAGAAGCCTGCAGCCCGGCTAAATTAAATGTTTTACTGGGTGCCACAAGTGTAATGGTGAAATCAGCATATGACGCTGACAATGACGAAACCGGGACGTGTTTATGCGGGGCGCGTGTTAAGTCACTATGAATTTCATCTGACACTAAAATAACACCATGTTTTTCGCAAAGCGATGCTGTTTGCGCCAGCTCTTCCGCTGTCCAGACCCGGCCTCCTGGATTATGTGGGGAGCAGAGCACCATCATTTTTGCTTGCTTCTCCACCATCTTGTTCTCAAGGTCTACAAAATCCATTCGGTAATGCCCGTCTTGAAGAAGCAACTCATTGTATACAAGCGTACGGCCGTTTCGTTCAATCATATCAAAGAAAGGATTGTAAACAGGCGGTTGTACAATAACAGCGTCCCCTGGTTCTGTCAGCGCTTCTACAGCTGCACCAATAGACGGAACAACGCCATGATTAAATAGCAGCCATTCCTTTTTAATGGCCCATTCATGCCGGTGTTTCATCCAGTTAACGATAGCTTCCCGTGTGGAATCGGGCACAGCTGTATAACCGTACACGCCATGATCCGCTGATTGCTTAATCGCGTCGATCACCACATCAGGCGCCTTGAAATCCATATCTGCCACCCACATCGGCAAAACGTCCTCACGGCCAAATACTGCTTTTAATCCATCCCATTTCACCGCATTGGTTCCGCGGCGCTCAATGACTTCATCAAATCTTGACATGCCTTTCACTCTCCTTGACAATAAACATACATTAAGTTGGAAGGTGATACAAATGAATGAAACTGCTCAATTGAATTTCGCGCTTGCAGATGTATTGCAGACGTTCGATCCTTATAAAGCGGGTGAAGGATTTTACGACACAGAAATGGCAGATACGATTTATGCGGTTCACGAGGAGGATGATGCTGAAAAGCTGGCAGCTAAAATCCGCCGCATTTATGAGCACTCCTTCGATGCAGCGATGCCGGGAGGGGACCCTATTCAGCTTGCAAAAACGCTGCTTTCTATTAAACATAATCATTCCTGCTCTTTGTGAAAAAAAACAAATATATTCGTGTATTTTAGTTAATTAAACAAACCGTTTCTCTTTTTTGCTATAATGAGCCATGTAGCTTTTGATATCGTTGAGGAGGATTTGTAATGAAGCTGAATGAAAAAGAAGTGGAAATCCTGGAAATTCTGCAAAAAGACGCACGTTTTGAGGCGGCTGATATTGCTAAAATGATCGGTACGTCAGAAACAGAAGTCGCGGAGACGATTCGCCGCCTGGAGGAAGAAAAAGTGATTGTCCACTACGCCACACTCGTTGACTGGGCAAAAATGGACAATTTCACAGGTGTAACAGCGATGATCGACGTGAAAGTCACACCGAAGCGAGGTGTCGGTTTTGACGAAGTGGCAGAACGGATTTACCGCTTTAAAGAAGTCAGCTCGGTTTACTTGATGTCTGGTGTATACGATTTGTCGGTCACGGTAGAAGGAAGATCAATGAACGAGATTGCCCGCTTTGTTTCCGAAAAATTATCTACACTTGACTCTGTTGTTTCAACTACTACTCATTTTCAATTAAAAAAATATAAGCATGACGGCATGATTTATGCATCGAAGCGTGAAGACAACCGAATCGTGGTGTCGCCATAATGACACTAACGAAAAAAAGTTACGTTGCACAGTCTGTGGAAAAAATGCGCCCGTCCGGCATACGTAAATTTTTTGACCTGGCCGCGACAATGGAAGGTGTCGTTTCTCTTGGTGTCGGGGAGCCAGATTTTGTTACAACATGGTCTGTACGGGAAGCGGCTATCAATTCGTTAGAGCGAGGCTTTACCTCTTACACCGCTAATGCAGGGCTGCTGGAGCTTCGGACAGAAATTGCCTGCTACATGTCAGAACGCTTTGGAGTAAAGTACTCTCCAAAAGAAGAAGTGATTGTAACAGTCGGGGCCAGTCAGGCACTTGATATTGCGATGCGTGCTATTATTGATCCTGGTGATGAAATTATTGTAGTAGAACCATGTTTTGTATCCTACGCTCCACTTGTTGAACTGGCAGGCGGCTCTGCCGTCACGATCGGTACAACGGGAAAAACGGGATTTAAACTGCAGCCGGAACAGCTGGAAGCGGCGATTACATCGAAAACAAAAGCGGTACTGCTTTGTTATCCCAATAATCCAACTGGCACACAGCTGGATCGAGAGGATTTGGAGTCTATCGCAGAGATTGTCAAAAAACACGATTTGCTTGTAATTGCCGATGAAATATATGCGGAGCTGGCGTATGATCAGCCGCATACCTCTATCGCCTCACTTGATGGAATGCGGGAGCGGACCATTTTAATTAATGGTTTTTCTAAAGGCTTTGCGATGACCGGCTGGCGTCTCGGCTTTACGTGCGCCCCGGAAGACATTTCACGCGCTATGCTGAAAATCCACCAATATGCGATGATGTGTGCGTCAACACCTGCACAGTATGCGGCTATTGAAGCCTTACAGCATGGGATGGCAGATGTTGAAAGCATGAAAAAAGATTACCGGCAGCGCCGCAATTACATGGTGCAGTCATTTAAGGAAATTGGTTTAGATTGTCATTTACCAGGAGGCGCCTTTTATGTGTTTCCTTCTATTCAGTCAACAGGCTTAACATCCGAGCAATTCGCGGAAAAATTGCTGCTTGAAGAAAAAGTGGCTGTTGTGCCGGGCTCTGTGTTTGGTGAAGGTGGCGAAGGATATATTCGCTGCTCATACGCTTCTTCGATGAACCAGCTTCAGGAAGCAATCAAACGAATCGGTCGTTTTTTAGATAAGCAGAAAAGAAGTGCCATGTAACCGGCACTTCTTTTTTTTGTCAAAAAGCCGGTCATTAATGTTACGTCAAGCAAAAGTGTGTTATAATATCGCGACGCATAAAACAAGAAACCAATTAAAAACTGGAGAGATTTGATGGAACCAAAATTTGAACCGGGACAAATTGTGACCGGTAAAATTACCGGTATTCAGCCATACGGCGCTTTTGTCGCGCTCGATCATGGCCGCCAGGGACTCGTTCACATTTCGGAAATTACACATGGATTTGTTCGCGATGTCCATGATTATTTGACGGTGGGCGATGAAATTACAGTGAAAGTGCTATCGGTAAATGAAGATGAAAGCAAGATCAGCTTATCAATCCGGGCAACGGATGAAGGAGGCCGGAACCACCGGCGCGGTATTCGCATTGATGACGATGGAGACGGTTTTCATCCGCTGCAGGACAAGCTGCAGGAATGGATTGAGCAGTCTATGAAAGAAGAACGAAAAAAAGGGTGACGGATTGCTTGCGAATGATCGTTGCACCGGCGTACAATGAAAATGAAAACGGAAGCAAAAATCACTGATGAAAAAATGAGAATAAAAGAGGCGAAGGTACATGGCTGAGAACTTAAACTTATTCACATCAACTCAGAATGTCATTAAAGAAGCGCTGACAAAACTCGGTTATACGGATGAAATGTACGAACTGTTGAAAGAGCCGCTCCGAATGATGACGGTGCGCATTCCGGTAAAAATGGATGATGGATCAGTTAAAATTTTCACCGGCTACCGGGCACAGCATAATGACGCACCCGGCCCTACAAAAGGCGGCGTCCGCTTTCACCCTGAAGTAAATGAAGAAGAAGTGAAAGCGCTATCGATGTGGATGACGCTAAAAGCTGGAATTGTAGACCTTCCATATGGTGGTGGAAAAGGCGGCGTAGTATGTGATCCGCGTCAATTGTCTATGCGCGAGATCGAAAATATCAGCCGTGGCTATGTTCGGGCTATCAGCCAGATTGTGGGCCCTACAAAAGACATTCCGGCTCCGGATGTTTACACAAATTCTCAAATTATGGCCTGGATGATGGATGAATACAGCCGTATTCGTGAATTTGATTCACCTGGATTTATTACTGGAAAGCCGCTTGCCCTTGGAGGCTCACATGGGCGTGAAAAAGCGACTGCTCAAGGTGTAACGATTTGTATTCACGAAGCGGCCAAAAAACGGAATATTGATATCAAAGGCGCTCGTGTAATTGTACAGGGGTTTGGGAATGCAGGAAGCTTTCTGGCGAAATTTGTGCATGATGCCGGGGCGAAAGTGGTTGGTATTTCGGATGCGTACGGCGGGCTTTATGACCCGGATGGGCTTGACATTGATTATTTACTGGACCGTCGCGACAGCTTTGGGACCATTACGACGCTATTTGAAAACACGATTACTAATCAGCAGCTGTTAGAAATGGATTGTGATATTTTAGTGCCGGCAGCAATTTCCAATCAAATTACTGCTGAAAATGCTCATAATATTAAGGCGTCCATTGTTGTAGAAGCAGCAAATGGACCGACTACATTTGAGGCAACGAAAATATTATCAGAACGCGGCATCCTGCTTGTTCCGGATGTATTAGCAAGCTCCGGCGGTGTAACCGTATCCTACTTTGAGTGGGTGCAAAACAATCAGGGCTATTATTGGACAGAGGAAGAAGTAAACAAAAAACTGCATGACAACTTAATAAAAGCATTTAATAATATTTACGAAGTTGCCCAAACACGCGGTGTCAATATGCGTCTTGCGGCCTATATGGTCGGTGTGCGCCGTGCGGCAGAGGCTTCCAAGTTTAGAGGATGGGTTTAAACCGGCTGATAATCAGCCGGTTTTTTTGTGTGCCGAGGTCAATCAGTTGAAAAGCAAACAGTTTCTTTCGCATAATGAAAAAGAAAAGGAGCTGAAAATGATGAATCAATTTGTTTATTGGAACCCGGTAAAGTGGATTTTCGGCAAAGAAACGGTGACACAATTACGGGACAATGTCGCCTCGTTTGGCGAAAACATTCTTCTTGTTTATGGGGGAGGCAGCATTAAAAAAAGCGGTCTGTATGATGAAGTCATTGAGCAGCTGCAAGGCTTTAATATTACAGAGCTTTCAGGTGTAGAGCCGAATCCTCGTCTTTCCACAGTCAAGCGCGGTGCGGAATTGTGCCGGGCCAATGATGTTTCTTTTATTTTAGCAGTGGGCGGAGGCAGTGTGATTGACTGCACCAAAGCGATTGCCGCTGCCGCAAAATTTGATGGAGACCCATGGGATTTTATTACACGAAAAGCAGCTGTAGAAGACGCGCTGCCGTTTGGAACGATTTTAACTCATGCGGCAACAGCTTCCGAAATGAATTCAGGATCCGTTATTACAAATTGGGATACAAATGAAAAGCTCGGCTGGGGAAGCCCGCATACCTTCCCGAAATTTTCAATTTGTGATCCGAAATGGACGCTGACTGTACCGCGCGATCAAACGGTCTATGGCATTGTAGATATGATGTCACATATGTTGGAGCAATACTTTCATAACGCGGAACAGACGGACGTTCAGGACCGTTTGATTGAAGGAACAATGAAAACGCTGGTAGAAAAAGCTCCTGCGCTTATGAATAACCTACAGGACGAAAAGCTGCGTGAAACAGTGATGTTTGCCGGAACACTTGGGCTGAATGGCATGCTGCAAATGGGATACCGCGGCGACTGGGCAACGCATAATATTGAGCATGCAGTATCAGCTGTGTACGATATACCACATGGCGGCGGTCTTGCGATTCTTTTCCCCAATTGGATGAAGCATAACATTGATGTGAAGCCGGAACGCTTCAAGCAACTGGCAGTACGTGTATTTGATGTGGAACCGGAAGGAAAATCAGACCGTGAAATAGGCCTGGAAGGCATCGAAGCACTGCGTGCGTTCTGGACATCGATCGAAGCGCCATCCCGTTTGTCTGACTATGATATTGACGACAGCCGACTGGAAGAAATGGCGGAAAAAACATTATTTAATGGGCCGTTTGGGAATTTTGCCAAATTGGATCGGGAAGACGTGGTTGCAATCTTGCATGCATCACTGTAGCCGGGCGGAGTTAAGCCCGGTTTTTTCTTGTTTTTTTTCTTGCGAAACGGCGTACAGTCGTATACAGTTAAGTGGAAAAATACTGTTTAGATGGAGGGTTATAAAGCATGACGCACATTAAGTTTGATTACTCAAATGCACTGCCGTTCTTTGGTGAACATGAAATTGATTATTTAAAGGATGCTGTAAAAGTAGCGCATCATTCTTTGCATGAAAAAACAGGACAAGGCAGTGATTACCTTGGATGGATCGATCTTCCAGTTGATTACGATAAAGAAGAATTTGCACGCATCCAAAAATCTGCCGAAAAAATTCGCCAGGACTCTGACATTTTAGTAGTTATCGGTATCGGCGGCTCTTATCTTGGTGCCCGCGCAGCCATTGATATGCTGAATCACAGCTTTTATAATGTGCTTTCCTCTGAAAAGCGCAATGGTCCGCAAGTATTTTTTGCAGGAAACAACATTAGTTCTACATACATGAGTGACCTTATTGAAGTGCTTGAAGGAAAAAACTGGTCCATTAACGTTATTTCCAAATCTGGTACGACAACAGAGCCGGCACTTGCATTTCGCTTGTTCCGCGACCTTCTTGAAAAGCAATACGGAAAAGAAGAAGCAAAGAGCCGTATTTACGCAACAACAGACAAAGCACGTGGCGCACTAAAAACCGTTGCGGATGAAGAAGGGTACGAGACATTCGTTATTCCGGATGATGTTGGCGGACGTTATTCTGTTCTTACAGCAGTAGGTCTTCTGCCAATTGCAGCTGCTGGGGCAGATATTGAAGCGATGATGCAGGGAGCGCGCGATGCACGTGAAGCGTATAGCTCATCTGAACTAGAAGAAAATGAAGCGTATCAGTACGCAGCAGTCCGTAATGTTTTATATAATAAAGGAAAAACGATTGAAATGTTGATCAACTATGAGCCGGGGCTCCAATATTTTTCTGAGTGGTGGAAGCAGCTGTTCGGTGAAAGTGAAGGAAAAGATTTTAAAGGAATTTATCCGTCATCTGCCAACTTCTCGACAGACCTTCATTCATTAGGCCAGTATGTGCAGGAAGGACGGCGCGACTTGTTCGAAACAGTTATTCGCGTTGAAAATCCACGTAAGTCCTTAACAATTGAAAAAGCGGAAAATGATTTGGACGGGCTAAATTACCTTGCGGGTGAAACCGTTGATTTCGTTAACAACAAAGCCTTTGAAGGAACGCTTCTTGCCCATACTGATGGCGGTGTTCCGAACTTAACAGTATCAATTCCAGCAATGGATGCCTACACATTCGGCTACACAGCTTATTTCTTCGAAAAAGCATGCGCAATCAGCGGATACCTTCTTGGAGTAAATCCATTTGATCAGCCGGGCGTAGAAGCATATAAAGTAAATATGTTTGCGCTTCTGGGTAAGCCGGGATTCGAAGAAAAGAAAGCTGAGCTTGAAAAACGACTTCGTGGGGAATAATCCCCCGAAGTTTTTTTGAAAAAATCTTGCATAAAATAAAAAAACAAGTATAATTTAACATAGACGCTACAAGATACATACTTTCATCATGGGGGCTTAGCTCAGCTGGGAGAGCGCTTGCATGGCATGCAAGAGGTCGTCGGTTCGATCCCGATAGTCTCCATACTTGTAAAATGAAAAGCTGTTCCAATTGGAATAGCTTTTTTCTTTTTTTACATAATAAAAAAGGGCATACTTGCATGCTCTTTAGTGTATAGACAAAGTCTTTCTCTTTCAAAAAAAGAGCCGATAAGTGAAGACGGCCTGACTTCGCGCAGCCTAAGGCAGTGCGGGAGCTCCCTCGGCTGCGCCTGCGGGGTCTCCCGACTCACTGTACTTCTAGCCGGAGTCTTCGTTCGGCCGGCTTCACTAAGCGGTGTTGAAGATCAATGAGCCAAGAATTTGTATAGACATTTTCTCCTTTTAAAAAGAAAAAGTATCAACTTATTCGCTTTATACACTTTTGGTGCAAGGCACTTTGGCGGCGCCGGGTCAGCGCAGACTCCTATGGG
>NZ_LAHL01000036.1 GCF_000966195.1 Domibacillus robiginosus
TTTGTCTACAGTCTGAAATGCCGCACAGAGCTGTGCGGCATTTTTTACTTTTTCAAGTGATATGGAACCGTTGTAACGACGACATTTCTACGGTAAAGCAGAAAAGCCCGGATGAGCAGACTGGATTGATTATGAAGAAAATGATGCCAGCCTTTTTTCGGAATAAACTGCGGAATCAAGACAGTCACCTGGTAATTGGATTCGTTTGCCTTATGCTCCACTGTATCCACAAATTTTGTCAGCGGCTGAATAATACTCCGGTATTGCGAGTGCAGGGTGACCAGCCGTACATCGGGCTGCCATTTATTCCACTTTTCTTCAAATCTCTTTTCATCTTCTCTTTCAAATGCAACGTAAACGGCAATAATACGTTCAGGTGAAAGAGACTTCGCATAGTTTAACGAGTTTTCGACTACATGCGTAATACCGGAAACGGGAACAATAATAATATTCCCTTCGATCGGAATAGCAGGCTCGCATGTGGTCATACGCAGCTGGTCACCGACCGCTTCATAATGCAAGTTAATCCGATGAAAGAGGTAAATAATAATAGGCAAAAACACAAGTACCGGCCAGACCTGTGCAAACTTTGTTAAAAAGAAAACGATTGTGACAACAAAGCTGATCAAAGCCCCGATTGTATTAATCACAAATTTCACGGCCCATCCTTTCGGCTTTTCACGAAGCCATTTTACCATCATTCCTGTCTGTGAAAGCGTAAACGGAATAAACACGCCGACTGCGTAAAGTGGAATCAAGCTTTCTGTATGCCCGCCAAATACAATAATCAAAAGAATAGAAGCAAAGCCTAATATTACAATACCGTTAGAGTACCCCAGCCGGTCTCCTCTAATGGTAAACATTCTTGGAATAAATTTATCTTTTGCTAAATTCACCGCCAATAAAGGAAAGGCGGAATATCCTGTGTTTGCAGCGAGAATCAAAATTAAAGCTGTCGTCCCCTGAACAAAGAAATACATAAAGGTACGGCCGAATGTTTCCTCGGCAATTTGAGAAACAACAGTTACTTCCGCCAACGGCGTAATACCGTAGTAGTAAGCCAAATATACGATACCTGAAAACAATAAAGCCAGCAGAAAACCCATCGCTGTCAGCGTTTTGGCTGCATTGGCCGGCGCTGGGCTTTTAAAGTTCGGGATCGCATTGGAAATCGCTTCTACTCCCGTTAAAGCAGAGCTTCCCGATGCAAATGCCCGCAGCAGAATAAACAAGCTGATGCCTGCAACCGGGGTCCCAACCGGCGTGTGCAGCTCAGGCGGCACCTCTCCTGCTGCAATCCGGAACAATCCTGCACCTATCAAAATAAACAAAGCAAGTATAAACAAATATACCGGATACGCCAGCAAGGAAGCAGACTCGGTCACACCACGCAAATTCAAAAGTGTTAATAGCACCACGAATATAATAGCGATCATTACGTTATATTCATGCAAAGCTGGAAAAGCAGATGTAATCGCATCTGTACCAGCCGATACACTAACCGCAACCGTTAAAATATAATCAACAAGCAATGACCCTCCTGCCACCAGCCCCGGATTGGTGCCCAGGTTTGTTTTTGAAACGATATACGCTCCGCCGCCGTGCGGATAAGCAAAAATAATCTGCCGGTACGACAAAATCAATGCGGTTAATAAAATAAGCACTCCTATTGCAATCGGAACCGAGTACCAAAAAGCGACTGCACTGATTGTTATTAAAACAAGTAATATTTGTTCCGGTCCGTAGGCAACAGACGACAGGGCATCTGAAGACAAAATAGCGAGAGCTTTTGTTTTGTTTAACTTTTGTTCGCCAAGCTCAGTTGATTTTAACGGACGCCCAATTAAAAATCGCTTTAAAGAAGAGACCACGTTATTCACCATCCAGTTTCAAAGTGTGTATATCGCTGTTTTAGCTCAACTATTGCTGTTTTTGCGCAGAAAAAAACCAATGATAATTTTTCCACGCAAAAACAAGAAAAGAATTCTCCTGATCTGCAGATGAAAAAACATCATTGGTTTACGTAACGCCCAGCAAGCACTTCTGCCCTCTTTGCGTTCTGTCTTCCAAGCTGTTTTTTAATTAGGCACAATAAAAAGACCTGCTTTTTGCTCAAGCTGCCCTCTTTCGCCGCAGTGTACTGCCACAAAAAAAAGCCCCCTGAATAAAGGTGGTCTTTAGACCTCCTTCGCTTTAGCCGACGAAGTTAGCTGACGGGCAGGATGGCGAAAGAGTACTCTCATCCTTTCCACAAAAACGTGGAATTAGCCCCGAAAAAATTGGGTCCTCCGTTCCCATTGAGGGATTAGGCCGATCATTCTGTTGTTGATGAACTCATTCTACGCTGCCCACTTTTTAAAGTCAATAGCATTTTAGTCAGCAGTCATGTCCTTTTCTAGATTACGATCAATAACAAATATTTCAATGCGCTCCCCGGTTTTAGTGCTCATATCACTGTGGCTTGAAAGCACTTTACAGCCGGTATGCTTCTGCACAATTTCTTCAAACTGATTGCTATACATCTCCCGAAGCACCTGACGCATCTCCTTCACAAGCTTGCGCCCATCTTTGTGGCCGGCCAAGTGCTTTTCCTCTACGGTCATAACACCTTTGAAGCGGACGATGACCATATCCTGAACGATATACGTTTTCGTTTCCTGCGGTCCACGCCCGATCAATTCACGCTGAAGCTTAATAAGCGCTTCACTCAATTCTGCTTCCAGCTTTTTTTTCTGTCCTGCCATTCCCGCTCCCCCCATTTGTCAGAATCAACTGTTTTTCATCATACGTTGAACCGTAAATATCTGTAAAGAAAAAAATAGTATATTACACGAGCGCCTGAACACCAGCCAGCACAAGGCCGATAAAAAAGCCGCAGACAGCTCCATTGACTCGAATCCATTGCAGGTCTTTGCCAATATGGTTTTCCATCATATTCACAAGCGTCTCATTATCCAGCTTATTTAAATTTTCTTCTACCAGCTTGCCAATTTTCGAATGGTTTTCTTCAACAAGCATGCCGATTTGATGCTGAATCCAGGCTTCCATCCGGTTCATTTTATCCGTGTCGTTCTGCACACTTTCAATGGCTCGATTTATAAAAGGCAGAATATAGGACTCCATACACTCGCCACTCTCGACAAAAGCAGAGGTTCTTTGCTGAATAGATGTTAAGATCTCCTCGATTTTACCGGAAAGCTCCCAGTCGTCGATGGCGGCTTTTTTCCGCGTTTCTATCACATCCATCCATTCTTTCCGTTCTGTAATACCGCGCATTTCTTCCTTCACTTTCAACAAAAGAGCCTGCCGGTTCATATCTTCTGATCGCTTAACATTCATCAGGGCGTTCCGCAGCAGGTTTTGCAGCAGACTGCCCAGCTTTTCTTCATTTAACATCTGCTGGAATGATTTAAGGGCAAATTGCATAAACCCATCAAGCTCCAGGCCTTCGATAGCTCGCAGCGCTGTCCGGCCGAGCTGGCGGCTTGTTTCATTTTTGTTAAGCCATTGCTCAATACGGTCCAGCAGGTAATCAAGTGCTTTTTCATCATATTGATAACGAATCAGTCCTTCTACAGCCATCTCGATTACGCGTTCGGTGTCAATGGATCGCAGCGCTTTTTTCAGCTCTTTTTCTATAAGCGGCGCAATTTTTGTTACATCGATAGAATGGATTATTTGAATAAGAAGCGTATTTATTTCCCTTTTGACTGGTTCCGTGGAAACTTCTTTTCGGATAACCGGCATTACTTTCTCCATCACTCGTACATTTTGCAGCTTATGTTGAATGCTTTCTTTTGAAAGCCAATCATTTTCTAATGTATTCACCAGGGCCGACACGATTTTTTTGCGGTTTTTTGGCAAAAGAGCCGTGTGAGGGATTGGGAGGCCCATCGGATGACGAAACAGCGCCGTCACGGCAAACCAGTCAGCAAGACCACCCACCAGACCGGCTTCAAATCCACCATGCAGGATGGCACTCCATGTTGTTTCTTGAAAAGGAATAGTGGCAATAAAGCCGCTGCCCATTATAGCAAGTGAGGTACTGGCTAAATGCTTTGATTGTGTTGATTTTTTATTTTTCATATTTTCTGCACCTTCCGTACATTCTATTGCTTTTATTATAACAACAATAAGAAAAATATTTTAATTTGAAATAGCTAATTTACATATTATATTGACATAGCTAAATATTATTTGTTATTCTCAAGTTTGTAAAAATTGAATATCAAATCCTCATGGCTGTCTCAATGAGGTAGAGGTTGCGATCATTAATAGTAAAACACCAGAAGCCGAAATGGGGCTGATGATGGTGTTTGAAAGGAATGCTCGCCGAAGTTCAAAAGATCCATTTTCCTTTTGGGCTGGGTTTGTATCGAATAGGTGCAAAACTGTCACAGATTTGTTCTGTGGAGAACTATAAAGAGATAGAAAAATGAGGGTTATAAAGATAAAACACAAATGTCCCATGCATTTGTGTTTTTTTATTTAGGAGGAACATGGAATGGATAAAAAATGGGGATTATGGCTGCTAACCGCCATTGTTGTCGGAAACATGGTCGGTTCCGGTATTTTTATGCTGCCAAGCACGCTGGCTCAGATCGCGAGCCCGCTTGGTGTAACGATTGCCTGGCTGCTGACTGGTTTCGGTGTCCTAATGATTGCTCTCGTGTTTGGCACATTGTCAATTCGCAAGCCTGACTTAACAGGCGGCCCTCAAAGCTACGCGCGGTCGTTGTTTGAATCGCCAAAGTACGGAAAAACGGCCGGCTTTTCAATGGTATGGGGCTATTGGGTCGCCAACTGGATCAGCAATGTCGCAATCATCACAAGTTTTGCAGGCTACTTATCAACGTTTTTCCCGATTATGAGAAGTGAACATCTTCTTTTCACAATTGGCTCTCAGCAAGTTTCCGTAGGGCAGACAATTACATTTATCATTTGCAGCTTACTGCTTTGGGGAACACATTTTATTTTGATCAAAAGCATGCAAACGGCCGGCAAGTTAAACTTTGTCGCTACTGCTTCAAAAGTCATCGGGTTTCTGCTGTTTATCACAGCTGCTTTGTTCGCTTTTCAAATGTCGAATTTTGGCGAAATGTATACAACGATTACAGACAGCGAAGGCCAGATACATGGCTTGTTTAGTCAAGTAAATATGGCCGCTATTTCTACGCTCTGGGCATTTGTTGGAATTGAATCAGCTGTTATCTTGTCCGGCCGGGCAAAATCCCAGCGTGATGTTGGACGCGCAACGGTTCTTGGCCTACTTATTGCTCTGGCTATTTATATAGCGCTGACCCTGATTACGATGGGGGTACTGCCTCAGGATATCCTAAGGTCGTCTGATAAGCCCTTTGTCGATGCTCTTTCTGTTTTGATCGGCGATACAGGGGCAACTGTGATGGCCCTGCTTGCGGTGATCTCGTTGTTCGGTTCCACAATCGGCTGGATTCTGCTTGCCTCCGAGGTACCATACACTGCAGCGAAAGAAGGCAATTTCCCGGCTTTCTTTGCGAAAGTGAATAAAAAAGGCAGTCCGTCTCGCTCATTAGCCGTCACAAATGCGATGTCACAAATTTTTATTTTCTCGACGATTTCCGGAACCATCAGCGAAGCATTCACGTTTTTAACAACGTCAGCTACGCTTGCTTACTTGATTCCGTACCTGGTTTCATCTCTGTATCTGTTAAAGCTTACTTTAAAAGGTGAAACGTACGAAGCAGGCGATAAAGCGCGCATCCGTCATGGAATCATTGCCGCAATTGCGCTTGTGTACTCTCTCTGGGTTATTAGATCAGGAACAGCGGACTGGCTAACCTTTACTCTTGGAATCGGACTATTCCTTCTAGGTGTTGTCATTTATCCTATTCTGCGCCGCTCAGATCTTATTAAATAAATAGCTGTTTATACAATAAAAACCATCCTGCCTGCAGGATGGTTTTTATATGGCATTCAATATATTAAAATAGCAACCAACGACAAAATTCTGATCAAATGATCTAGAAAAACTAAACTGGCTGCACGACACCTTTTCTTTTTGCTTCCATATGCAAAACCATTTATCTTTAATATTTTGTAAAGGTTTCTCGGCACTTCTTGAAGGAACCGGACAGTCATGCTAATTTAAATAAAACACTTTGTTTGAAACCAAAGGAGTAAACGATGAAAAAGATAAACGCCAGGACATTATGGGAAATTTTGTTTGTATCAACCCGGCTTGGGCTGACTTCTTTCGGCGGCCCCACAGCTCACTTGGGATATTTTCACGAGGAATATGTGCGCAGACGAAAGTGGATAGATGAACAGAGCTATGCTGACCTGGTCGCTCTCTGTCAATTTATTCCCGGCCCGGCAAGCAGCCAGGTCGGCATTGGTATTGGTGCTGCACGAGGCGGTGTGATTGGCGGCTTGCTGGCTTTTCTCGGCTTTACGCTTCCTTCTGTTATAGCACTCATTTTGTTTGCTCTTCTTTTGCAAGGAGGAAACATAGCGGAAACCGGCTGGATTCACGGATTAAAGCTTGTAGCGGTAGCGGTCGTGGCTCATGCTATTTTAGGAATGGCAGAAAAATTAGCCCCGGACCTTAAGCGGAAAGCCATTGTGCTCGCTGCACTCGCAGTCGTTTTGCTCTGGCAGGCTGTGTTTGTACAGGTACTCGTCATTGCAGCGGCTGCTTTAATCGGCTTTTTTCTTTATCCAAAACATGATTCAAAGACGGTTCGTCCTTTTATTTTCCCCCTTTCCCGGGCATTTGGTATCGCCTGTCTCTTGCTTTTCTTTGCTTTGCTCGTCTGTCTTCCTTTGCTTCGCCAGGCGACGGGGCTGGACTGGCTGGCACTGTTTGATAGCTTTTATCGTAGCGGTGCGCTTGTGTTCGGCGGCGGGCATGTTGTTTTGCCTCTTTTAGAACGAGAATTTGTTTCAGCGGGCTGGCTGACAGCTGAACAGTTTTTAGCCGGTTATGGAGCTGCTCAAGCTGTGCCGGGGCCGCTTTTTACATTTGCCGCTTATATCGGTGCCGTGATCGATGGCTGGAAAGGCGGGCTGCTCGCGACAGCTGCCATCTTCCTTCCGGCGTTTCTACTTGTTTTCGGTATCCTTCCTTTTTGGGATAAACTTCGTCGCAGACCTGCTGTTCAAGGCGCACTGATGGGTGTAAACGCGGCAGTTATCGGTTTATTGATTGCTGCATTTTATATGCCCATTTGGACAAGCAGTATCACTCGCCCTCTTGACTTTGTTTTTGCCGCTATTCTATTCAGCCTGCTGGCACACTGGAAACTGCCTGCCTGGGTGGTCGTTATGGTCGGTGCATTCGGCGGTGCCTTTTTAAGTATATTTATGTAAAAAAGCGGTCTCTTTGGGCAAAGAGACCGCTTTTTATTCTTGTTTCTTTTCGACATATTTTCCGTAATCAGGAATGGCTACTTGATCGAATTCCTGAACAAGTAGAGCTAATCCATCCGATAATTCGCTGCCGCTCATCGGGCGCCCGTGGCCTGTTATCGTGACAGCCGGCTTTAGCTTCTCCAATGCCGCTACAGAACTTTTCGCAGCTTCCCAGTCGGTCGTCAAATACCGCGGAGGGCCGTTTAGCTCTTGTTTTTGTGTCACCACTTTATAAAAAGAATCCTGTTTAACCGTTATGAATGCATCGCCTGCCAACAAAACACGATCCTTTTCCCGGAACAGCGATATATGCCCCGGAGAATGACCCGGTGTGTGAACCCACCGAAAATCCGGCAGATGCGGAACCGTTCCATCAGTGGGAAGGCTTCTGACATTCTCGGCCAGGTTAATCGCCTCACGCGGAAACAGCGGTGACATCTTCGCTACCATGCCGCCTTCTACCGTCGCGTCTGGTTTAGGATATGGTCTTTGTCCCGTTAAGTACGGCATTTCCAGTTCGTGTGCATAAACCGGCACCTGCCAATGTTTTATCAATTCAATCACAGCCCCTACATGGTCAAAATGGCCATGCGTTAAGATGATCGCCTTTGGGCGACTGTCAGGACCAAAACGCTTTTCCGCTACAGAAATAATTTCTTCAGCAGACCCGGGCATTCCTGCGTCAATTAAAACGAAATCTCCGGTTTTTGAGTCTTCGATCAGGCAAATATTCACGATTTGAATTGTGTGGCAGATAATACCCGGTAACACTTCGACGGAATCACCGCTTTTTATAGAAGTGGCGGGAATGACTTTGTAATCACTGCCATATGTCATCTGTTGATCCATTTGCCATCCTCCTTTTTTGCTGTTTACCATACGCCGATTAGTATTCCTCTGCCCGGACAAACTATTTAAGAAAACGAAAGGCTCTTTTTATATTACGGGATATACCCACCCATAACGCGGATTGCAGTAATAAGGGGGTCTTGTGCCAATTTTCGGTACTTGAATACTTGCAGCATCTGCCGTATAAATAATTTTTTCTTTTTCATTAGACTGTTGTACAAGCAGCAGCCTAACCTGGCCGTTTATTTCAAAAGCCTGCATACCCAGCTTCCTCCCTTCTTTTGGTTCTCCCTTACTTTATTCAATTTTTCTGCAAATGGACTCCCGCTTCGCAGCCGTTTAAGACATTCACCACAAACGCCTATCTTACATACAGTGTGATAGGTTATTTTTTAACAAGGAGGGTTTTTCCATTTTGAATAATGACAAAGAAAAAAAACGAGACGAATCTCAACAGTCGTATCCTCTTTACCCAAATTGGGGGAAAATAACACAATATGAAGATGTTTCTCTTACCGTCCCGGAACAAAGACAGCATCGGCAACCAGGACTGGAAAAATGGATGGTTCCCCGACCTATTGTAGAAAATCCAAATGAAAAAGGCAGCGGAAAGCTGCGGGGAAAAACGGCATTAATCACGGGTGGAGACAGCGGAATTGGCGCCGCTGTGGCCATTGCTTTTGCAAAGGAAGGAGCAAATGTGGCTATCTCCTATTTGGATGAACATGAAGATGCCCAGCGGACAAAAAACCGAATTGAAGCCCTTGGCCAGTGTTGTTTACTGCTGCCTGGTGATGTAGGCAAAAAAGAACAATGTACTGCTATTGTAGAAAAAACCATATCAGCTTTTGGCAGGCTTGATATACTGTGTAACCATGTCGGCATTCAGTTTCAGCAGTTGAGTCTGCTTGATATTACGGATGAACAATTTGACCTGACCTTTAAAATTAATATTTATTCACACTTTTATACAACACGGGCGGCGCTTCCTCATTTAAAAGCTGGCAGCTCTATTATCAATACTTCTTCTGTTACAGCTTACCGGGGGCACAAAGAATTGATTGATTATACAGCCACAAAAGCTGCCAATATCGGTTTTACACGCGCTTTAGCCAATAACCTGGCCGGCCAGGGAATACGCGTAAATGCTGTAGCACCCGGGCGTGTTTGGACACCGCTTATTCCGGCAAGCTTTTCAGCAGACCAGGTTCCGCTTGTTGACAATCTCATGGATCGCCAGGCACAGCCATTTGAGCTGGCTCCCACTTATGTTTACCTTGCTTCGAATGATTCCCGGTTTGTCACCGGTCAGACGTTCCATGTAAACGGCGGCGAATGGACTTCTTCATAGAGAAAGAAAACAACAAAAAGGAAGCAGTTCATCACTACTTCCTTTCCTTACATAATTTAGACCGATCATCGTATTCGGGATTGTCCCCGTCTTTGTTATCATTTCCTGGTTTTAGCGGTTACGGATTCTCGGCTGGCGCGACAGGGTGCGAGATCTTCTTTTTCATGTTTGTAAAATGATAAATTGAAGCTCCAGTTGGGTGCTTTCATTAGACCGCTTTGCTCCCGCAGCCATCGCTTCTGCTACCTTGTCCGCGTCCAGGCATTCTTTAAAGCCTGATGGAATCATTACTACTTTCATTTTTTCTCCTCCTTTTTGTTTTCTTTACAATAACCGCTGAATGTTAGCGCTCTCTAAGAAAACCATTAAAATTTGATGAGAAAATAAAAATATATTATCATATTAGAAATTATTTTTAATAATAATTATTATAATTAAATATTGACTTTCGTTTGAGAAGTGTTATCATTTAAATATAAATAAAATACTAACCGATGAGGTGATTTGTTTGATCGAAAAAAACAATCGTTTAACAACTAGCTGGGGTGCTCCAGTTGGTGATAACCAAAATTCACAAACAGCGGGACATCGCGGTCCTACTTTAATACAAGATGTTCATTTACTTGAAAAACTCGCTCATTTTAACCGTGAACGTGTACCTGAGCGTGTTGTTCACGCAAAAGGCGCCGGTGCGCATGGCTATTTTGAAGTAACAAACAATGACATTTCAAAGTATACAAAAGCAGACTTTTTATCCCAGGCAGGCAAACGTACGCCGATGTTTATCCGCTTTTCAACGGTTGCCGGTGAGCTTGGCTCAGCTGATACGGTCCGTGATCCACGCGGCTTTGCGGTGAAATTTTACACAGAAGAAGGCAACTATGATATTGTCGGAAATAACACACCTGTATTTTTCATTCGTGACGCGATTAAATTCCCTGACTTTATTCATACACAAAAGCGCCATCCGCAGACGCATTTGAAAAATCCTACAGCGGTTTGGGATTTCTGGTCTTTATCACCTGAATCCCTTCATCAGGTGACAATCTTAATGTCTGACCGTGGTATTCCAGCAACGCTTCGCCATATGCATGGATTTGGCAGCCATACATTTAAATGGGTAAACGCTGAAGGACAAGCTGTCTGGGTGAAATATCACTTTAAAACAGATCAAGGTGTAAAAAATCTGGATGTAGATGTTGCAGCGAAACTAGCAGGTGAAAACCCTGATTATCATACAGAAGATTTGTTTAATGCAATTGACAATGGCGATTTCCCATCTTGGACGCTGTATGTGCAAATTATGCCGTTTGAAGATGCCAATACGTACAAATGGGATCCATTTGATGTAACAAAAGTGTGGTCACAAAAAGATTATCCACTCATTGAAGTTGGTAAAATGACACTGGACCGCAATCCAGAAAACTATTTCGCAGAAGTAGAACAAGCTACGTTCTCACCAGGTACGCTCGTTCCCGGTGTCGAGCCGTCTCCGGATAAAATGCTTCAAGGCCGCTTGTTTGCTTATGCAGATGCGCATCGCTATCGTGTAGGGGCCAACCATAATACACTACCGATCAACTCGCCAAAATGCCCATACCACAATTATCAGCGTGACGGTCAAATGCGATTTGACGGCAATGGCGGAAAGTCTGTTTATTACGAGCCAAACAGCTTCGGTGGACCTGTTGAAACACCGGAAGCGAAGCTGACACCATTTGAGGTAGAAGGCTTTGCAGGAGAACACAGCTACAGCCACGACGACCATTACACACAAGCAGGTGACTTGTACCGCTTATTGTCTGAAGATGAGCGTACACGCCTTGTAAATAATATTGTTGGAGCTATGAAGCCAGTGGAACGTGAAGACATTAAGCTTCGTCAGATCAGCCATTTTTATAAAGCAGATCCGGAATACGGTACACGTATTGCAGAAGGCCTCGGCCTTGCTGTTCCCGCTCAATAAATAAAAAAAGAGGTATGCCGCCTGCTGGCGGATACCTCTTTACTTTGAAAAGGGGTGAATATTTGTTGAAAAAAACTCAAATTTGTCCTGACTGCCAAATGGCTATGAAAAAGCTAAAGCATAGCACTTTATGCGGGTGTGGCATTAAATTTACAACGATCGGCCGCTCAAAGCGTTAAGAAAACCGCTCGGGAAAATCAGTAATAAGGGCTTCCACAGGTATACCACTGTTTTTGATCCGCTGCCATTCCTTTGGATGATTAATCGTATAAAGACGAAGCAGCATGCCACTATCAACGGCTTCCTTCCCATAATTGCTGAATGCATATGATGCCTGCGTGTGAAGAGCTGTCAATCCAAGATCCTTCGCCCTTGCCAGTGCATCCCGGCGAATTTTCCAAATAAGACCGGCGACTGCTATGTAAGGATCCAGCTCTATCACCCGTTTAATACTGTCGAAATTAAATGAGGAAATAATTACTCTCCCTCGCATGTTATATGCTTCAATCAAATCAAGTACTTGCTTTTCAATACCGTGATAAGGCACTTTGTTAGTTTTTAATTCAATATTGATTTGCAGATGATTTCCTGCTGCCCATGTAAAAAATTCATCGAGCGTCGGAATTTTTTCACCTGCAAAGACCGGACTGAACCAGCTTCCTGCATCGAGCTCAGATACTTCAGCCATCGTCATCCGTGCAATTGCACCTCTGCCATTTGTTGTCCGCTTGACGGTTTCATCATGAATAATGACAATTTCTCCGTCACGTGTCATTTGAACATCAAGTTCAATGCCGTCTGCCCCTTTTTCGGCCGCTGCCTCGAAAGCCACCATTGTGTTTTCCGGATGGGTGCCGCTCGCACCGCGATGGGCAAAAATGACCGGCTTCTTATTCATGTAGATCGCTCCTTTTTCCATCATCTTCTTATATTATGTTACATAAAAGAAGAAGCGCCAGCTCTGGCACTTCCTTGCCTCGTAAAAATGGCTTCCGTGCACGGAAGCCATTTTTTATTTCTTTTTAATTTTTACAAACATCACCTTTAAGTAATGACCTTCAGGAAAAGTTTCGATTGTTCGAAAATCTTCTGGCAGCCCGTATTGCTCAAGAATTTCGTAGGAAACTCCCTGCTCTTTGCAGGCTGTTTTAATAAACTTTTTAAACGTTTTTACATCCACAGCGCTGCTGTTTGTGGATACAACAATGATTCCATTATGCTTCGTTAACTGAATCGTTTCTTCGAGCAGCTTTGGATAATCTTTTGCAGCACTGAACGTTCGTTTTTTTGTTTTTGCAAAGCTTGGCGGATCAACCACAACAAGATCAAAGGTGCGGTTTTTACGTGCAGCGTATTTAAAATACTGGAATACGTCGTCTACTACAATTTCCTGCTCGGAAGCATCAATGTCATTTGCTTCAAATTGCTGGACGGTTTTCGACCGGCTCCGATTAGCTACATCTACGCTTGTTGTTTTTTCGGCACCTCCCAGTGCAGCACAAACTGAAAATGCGCCTGTATAAGAAAACATATTCAGCATTTTCGCACCTTCCGCATACCTGGTTCGAATTGCATTTCTTACTTCCCGCTGGTCAAGAAAAATGCCCGTCATGGCGCCGTCATTTAAATCGACACAAAAATTCACACCATTTTCCTTGATCATCATTGGAAACTCCCCGCGCTCTCCTTCTACAAAATCATCGTCTTCAATGTACTGGCCCTTTTGATCAAAACGTTTTTTTTCATAAATCCCTTTGAACTGAAGCTTTTCTCGCATGGCGGCCAGAATCTCTTTTCGAAACGAATAAATACCTTCGCTATACCAGTGGATCACATAAAAGCCATCGTAATAATCGATAATTAAACCGCCAATTCCATCTCCTTCACCGTTAAACACCCGAAAAGCATTGGTATCTGGATTTTTCATCAGCTCTTTACGATGCTGAAGGGCTGCTTCTATTTTTCTGACGAAGAAAGGAGTATCTATATATTCCTCTGGCTCATGTGTAATAATCCAGCCGATCCCTTTATTTTGCACACCGTAATAGGCAGTACCAATATAGTTTTTCTTATCGTCTAAAATGCGGAGGATGTCTCCTTCTTTTTTGAGCACTTTGACATTTTCAACCGCTTCTTTTTCCAGCAGCGGATATCCTGCCCGCAGCTTTACTGCCGCTTTTTTGTTTACTTTTACATTGATCAGTGTTTTCATTCCAGCCCCCTGAGACCTTTTTTTCTTTATCTTATCAAAACCCTGCTGTAAACAGCATCTTTTACGTATGATACAATGAAAAAAAGGATGTTGAAGGGATTTTTGCCTCATGATAAAACTCGCAGCAGGTTCACTTCAATGGGCGGTGTTTTTAATTGCCTCGTCTATTGCTGCACCAGTCGCGATTGCCGGACTGTTTCACCTGGATGCTTCTGCAACGGCAGAGTTTGTTCAGCGCACCATGCTTGTACTCGGCGCTGCTGGAATTCTACAAAGCCTGTTCGGCCATAAGCTGCCTATTAACGAAGGGCCTGCCGGACTATGGTGGGGTGTATTCACTATTTATGCAGGCTTCTCGGGTATTTTATACTCCAATTCTGAATCTACACTTCAGGTACTACAAAGCGGCATGCTGTATGCTGGTGTTTTATTTGTTCTTTTTGCAGTTTCTGGACTGGTGAACCGAATGAAGAGCTTGTTTACGCCAACGATTACATTCGTTTACCTTTTACTGCTCGTCCTGCAGCTGAGCGGCACCTTCGTAAAAGGCATGATGGGTCTACCAAACGAAGAAGGTCGCATAGATCTTATTGTTGTTCTCGGCAGCCTGCTCACCCTTGGTTTTACTTTTTGGATCACCGGTCATCGAAACCCGCTTGTACGTCGGTATTCTGTGTTAATTTCCATCGGCACAGGCTGGATGCTTTTTGGTCTGATTGGAAAAAGCCATCTACCTTCTAGTGAGAGTGATACTGTTTTTTCACTGCCGGATATCTTTGCATTCGGTCCGCCCGTTTTTGACGGCGGGATGCTGGTCACCTCGTTTTTTATTACCCTCCTGCTCGTCGCCAATATGATGGCCTCCATTCGTGTTATGGAAGGTACATTAAAACGTGAATTCGGGCAGCAAGCGCCTAATCGTATTCGGCAGGCGGGCATTTTTGCCGGCATTAATCACTTGATGGCCGGCGTTTTTTCTGCGGTCGGTCCTGTACCGATCTCTGGCGCTGCCGGCTTTGTTTCCGCAACGAAAATGCGCTCGGTCTGGCCTTTTGCCTTAGGCTGCTTCCTAATTGTCGCGGTAACCTGTTTTCCTTCAGCTATGCTCGTACTGTCTTCACTGCCGGCTCCTGTAGCGTATGCAGTCACCTTTGTTCTTTTCACAGGCATGGTGCGGATGGCCTTTTACGAGCTGAACAGCGCCGATCATATAGAACAATCGCTTAAAGTAGCAGCTATTGGGCTGATGACCGGTGTGGGGTTTATGTTTCTTCCGCCTGAAAGTGTGTCCGAGCTCCCGGCAGCCCTTTCTGCCATTTTGTCAAACGGACTTTTGACCGGCACCATTACAGCACTTATTTATGAACAATGGCTCCTATGGCGTGCCCATTCCTAATGTGAAACAGCGGTTTTGCCGATTGGCAAAACCGCTGTTTAATTGGACCGCTGCGTTTTAAATTGGAATTGAACAGTGCCTTCCTTTTTATCTTTCCAAATAAGATATGCATCAAACGGCCGCTTTCCTTTAAAGCCTTTGATTAAATTTGTTTTTCCAGTTTTCAGCAGCTTTTTCATATTCGTTGCACTGATCGACTTACCGAGCATTTTTTTGCTGAGTATAAAACCGCATTTTGATGATTGATACGCAGAACAGCCATAAAACTTCCCTTTATCAACAACCGGACTGCTGCATCTTGGGCAGGAACCAAGCGGCTGATTGCTGCTTGGTTCCTGCTTAGCTGGTGCATCAAATGTCCAGCTGCTGGAATGCTCTACCGCATCCTGCACAATTTTCTGGGCAAGCCGCTTCGACTGTTCAATGAACACATTTGCCGGCGCTTTTCCTTTGCCGATTTCTTTTAAACGCTGCTCCCATCTGCCCGTCAATTCTGGTGAAGCAAGCAGCGTATTGTCCACAGCATCCATTAAAACGAATGCCTTGGCCGTGGGTACAACACGATGTTCCTCTACCTTCATATAGTCAAGCTGTTTCAGCCGTTCAATAATATTGGAACGCGTGCTTTCTTCTCCGAGGCCCGAAACAGACTTTAACACACTGCCGAGCTCTTTATCATCCATCGTATAGCCAACGTTTTTCATCGCTGTAATCAGTTCCCCTTCTGTATAACGCTTGGGCGGAACCGTTTTTCCTTCCACTACTTTTACATCCTCGGCTGTTCCTCTTTGCCCTTCTTTTACTTCCGGCAGCAATACATCATCTTTTTCCTTTTCAAACAGAACTGGACGCCAGCCTGGCTCGATCAGCCGTTTTCCGTTTGTGATAAACATATGAGAACCTATGGCTGTTTGAATCGTAGAATGGGCAAACAAAGCCGGTTCGTAATGAGCAGCAATCAATGAACGGACGATGATATCATAAATCTTTTGTTCGTCTCCGCTTATAGAACCGAACGCCGGCACTTTTTCCGTTGGGAGGATGGCGTAATGGTCACTTACTTTTTTAGAATCCACATAACGTTTATCCGACATAATAGAACGCGTTGTTTCGGACGCCCATTTTTTATAAGGCTCTAAGGCAGACAGCTTGCTTAAAATGGCCGGAAATGCCGCCGCTTCTTCCGGATTTACGTGATTGCTGTCGGTCCGGGGATAGGTTACAAGGGATCGTTCATACAGAGACTGTGTGATTTCCAATGTTTTTTTCGGTGAAAAGTTAAACCGCTTGTTCGCAAGCGCCTGCAAAGTAGACAAACTATGAAAAGCAGGCGGCGGCACCGGTTTGTTTTCTGTTTTTACCTTGAAGACTTCTGCTTCTTTTCCTATACATTCATCCCGAACGGCTTCAGCTGCTTCTTTTTCAGCAAAGCGTGTTTCTTTTTCTTTCACCCATTTTCCTTCGTATACGGCATTGTCCATTTTAAAAGAAGCAACAACTTCATAAAACGGCCTGGATACAAAATCAAGAATATCTCGCTCCCGCTTCACAACAAGAGCGAGTGTTGGTGTCTGCACGCGCCCAACCGCATATACGTCCCGGCCTGCTCCCTTTGTTTTGGATTGAATCAAAAGAGTGTAAGCACGGCTGGCATTCATGCCGATCAGCCAGTCTGCATAGCTGCGTGCCATCGCTTCATGATAAAGCGGCATTGTTTCTTCAATAGGACGCAGGTTGGCAAAAGCCTGTTCCACAGCCCTCGGTGTTAAGCTGCTTACCCACAGGCGCCGCATCGGCTTATTAATGCCGGACATCCGGACAACAAGCTGCACAATCAGCTCTCCCTCGCGCGCCGGGTCGCCTGCGGAAATAATTTCAGTTACGGCTGGATTACGGATGATATCCTTCACTGCTTTGAAACGGCTCGTTTTGGATGGAATCACTTTATATTTGAAGGTTTCTGGAATCATCGGCAATGTTTCAAGATGCCAGCGCTTTAATTTAGGATCCATTTCATGCGGGGGCACGATTTCAAACAAATGACCGCTGCACCAGGCAAGCAGTGCACCATCTGGAAAAGTGGCACACGGGGCAATTTCAATGTGCGTTCCCTTTTTCACATGGCGAAATGGAGCGGCAAGCGCCTGTGCCTGGGATGCTTTTTCAGCAATAATCGCCTGCATAGCGTTTCCTCCTATCGTTAAAACAAACGTTCGATTCTTCCATTATAAAGGGGGGATTTCTTTTTCGCAAACGCAAAAAAGCGAAGCCGGCTTTGGGCTTCGCTTTTTTAGCTTAGTTTTCTCTCTGCTTCGCCAATCGCCTGACGAATGGCACTTTCCGGATTTGAAATCACATATCCATGACCCGAAGCAAGCAAAGACGGCCGAAGGAATTCGATCTGTTTCGCACTTTCAATCGCTGTTTGCTTATCCCATGTTCCAAATGCAGGAAACGGGAACATTGGTTTCAATGTGCCGGCAACCGCTGTGCCTCCACGCGTTTGAAAAGCGTCCCCCGCAATAAGATGTTTGTTTCGTGTGTCCAAAAATGACATGGAACCAGGTGTATGGCCCGGCGTAAAAACAGCTTCAAGTGAACCAATTCGATCTCCTGCTTCCAGCTCTACGTCTGGACGTGTCCGCATTCTTTTTGGCACTCCGCCTTTGACTGGCTTTTGCGCTTCGTGTGCATCAATCGACAAGTCCCCCTGCAAAATACGGGCATCACGTGCAGAGATACAAACCGGCACATCAGGCATAATCGCTTTGAGTTTATCGACAGAGCCAATATGATCCTCATGAGCGTGCGTCAGCACAATGTGCCCGATTGGCTTGCCCAATTGTTTAACCATATTCATAATGGCTGCTGCACTAAATGGAAGCGCCGCATCGATCAAAGTAAGAGATTTCTCTTCCTCAACGATATAGCAATTTACCGGAAACAAGGATGGCATAAAAGAAAGCTGATATAATGTTCCCCTTTTTTGAATGCGAACCATGACAATCCCCTTTCGATGAAAAATGGCTTCCGTACGAAACGGAAGCCATTTTTTATTTGTAATAGGTGCTGACATTGAATCCTTTTGCTTTGTAGTAATCAAGGATACCATTATAAATCGCGATGGACATTTTATTCATTTGGGCATCAGACGCCATCTTCGCAGCGTCTTCAGCATTTGTAATAAAGCCGAGCTCAAGAAGTGTTGCCGGCATGCTATTTTCTCGGAGAACAGAAAGATTGCCTGGCTTTGTGCCCCGGTCGCGAAGCCCCCATGCATCAATCATACGCGCCTGAATTTTTTCGCCCAGAAGCTTACTGTCTGCTACATGCTGATTTCCAGCTGCATAGTAATAGGCTTCTGTACCAGTTGCAGCAGGCGAGGCTGCATTCGCATGAATACTGACAAAAATATCGCCATTCTCATTTTTCGCAAACTTAGAACGATCGATCAGCTCAATAAATACATCGGAGGACCGCGTCATTTTTACAGTAAACGGTGTTTGCTTTAAAAGGTTCCTTACCTGAAGTCCGGTTTTCAGAACTACATCTTTTTCATTTAATCCATTGCCGACTGCTCCAGGGTCTTTGCCGCCATGACCCGGGTCTAAAATAATCGTTTGTCCGGCAAGAGCAGAATGGTTGTCTGGTGACGGAGCCGGCGCTGGCGAAGTCACGGCGCCTCCTGCCGATGAACGTAAATAATACGAGCTGACAAACCCAGTAAGGGCGCCCGTTTGAATATAAGTCCAGCCGCCGACTGAATGAGCACCTGTTACTTTTGTGTTGCCTGAAATCTTGCCGATTGATGCATAGTTCGTTGACGGGCCGGTGCGAATATTTAAATTGTTTACTGTCGAGACAAGCGGGGAATCAAAAGACGCTGTTTGCTTTAAACGAAAAGCTGGATTAACAGCACGTGCCAGAAACACAGCAAAGTCTGCACGAGTGATCGTTTTGCTTGAGCCGAACGTGCCATCGGCCATCCCGCTTGCAATTCCGAGCTTTAAAAGTGCCTGTTCAGCATCACCGGAATAACTGAATGCTCTTTTTAAAATAACAGCCATCTCACTACGTGTGACTGCTTTAGATGGAAAAAACTTGTTTTCCGGGGTACCAGTCATGATCCCTTTATCAGCCAGTGCTTCGATATAGCCGGACGCTGTATTTCCTTTTCCTATATCAGCAAACCGGGTCTCTCTCTGATGTCCGTCCAGCTGCAGCGTACGGCCAACAAAAATGGCCACCTGTGCCCGTGTTAACGTTGCTTCTGGGACAAATGATGTTGACGTGACTCCATAGACAATTTTTCCTTCGGTTAAGTAATTAACTTCCTTAACTGCACGCGGTGGAACATCTTTAAATCCTGCTGCTTGAACAGGTGCTTGAATGCCCAGCAGAGAAAGAACCAGGCACAATGCTGCCATAAACATCGTCCATTTTTTCACTTTGTTGCCTCCATTCAAATATATGCCGCTTTTAATCTATACATCGGTTATATTTATTTCATTTTAACGTTTTTTTGGAGACAATTTTATTTCATTTGTGTTACAGACCTCTTGAGCGGCGTTTGAATGAAGCAGTATATATCTCCTTGCGGGCATGCAAAACAGGATCATCAGAGCATTCTATTCCAGCCGGCAGTATGGTTGGATCGAATAGGAGCTGGTCATTGGGATGGGTGAGTTTTTCTTTTATCTCCAGGCGGCCGACGAGAACTCTGCTCCTCTCTTCAGGCCAGAGTACAGTTGAATCGTCCACGGCATCTTCCGGTTTTCCTAGAATAATAGAAAGGGTAAAACCAACAGGCAGCTCCTCTTCTAATTCTTTTTCCAAGTAATCCGCCGGGTGAGTGACAGCTTCTTTTACCGCTTCTTTGCTGAACGATTGGTCTGGTGTCCATTCATATTTTATCGGATAGCGGTCTCCTGCTTGATTGATAAAGTAAAATGTATGAATAGGAAAATAACGGCTTGTTGAGTAGCTTACGAACGGCTTCAATCGTTTGAAAATCTGAAAAGCGGCTTTGCCTTCTGGATAGTCAGTGAACATTTTCACCAGATCCCATGGGCCTGGTTTTTCTGCTGCAAGCCTCATCATCTCTACAAAGGCTTCCGGCGT
Organism: Domibacillus robiginosus; assembly: GCF_000966195.1. Taxonomy (GTDB): domain Bacteria; phylum Bacillota; class Bacilli; order Bacillales; family Domibacillaceae; genus Domibacillus; species Domibacillus robiginosus. Next base: position 20,288 of record NZ_LAHL01000036.1, read on the forward strand.
TTTTGTTAAAAAAACAGGCACATTAACACCTACTAAATAAGTTACTTGTCCGTCTGGAAGGTGAAATTGAACAGACATCCCTTTGACTGGAGAAAAGCCGTCAAGCATGTTTGGATTGGGTGAACTATCAGAAAAGCGGACGACTGCTTTCACCGGCTCCCGCTGTAAATGCGCGGCTGTTGTGTACGGAGCTGCCTGTCCATTTGGAGTGAAAACAGCCTTGTAAAAGCTGCCTCTCGCATGTGCCCGGCGGCAGCCCGGGTGTGTGCCTGCTATTTTTTCAATAGATTCTATCGCAGTTTCGGCTAAATCTGCATACCTTTCGTTCATAGAGCATCCTCCTTTTTTATTCATCCTTACCCAAAAAAGCCTTTACTGATTCAAATACAATCAGCAAAGGCTTTTTTCCCGCTCATGGTTAGCTGTTTAAAAATCGGATAAGTTCCCCTGAAAACTTCTCACGTTTGTCCCAAAATGAACCATGGCCGCTTTGTTCAAATGGAACAATATGTGAATTTGGAATACCTTTATTCATTTCCTCTGCAAATTCATACGGGCAAATTTGATCTTTTTTTCCGTGAAAAATAGCAGTCGGTACATTTATACTGCCGAGATCCATTCGCAAATCCTCATCCCGAAGTGCTTACAGCAGACTTGATTGTGGAATGACCTCCTACTTGAAGACCGGTAGAAAAATAACCGACTTTCCTTCATCTATATCATTCGCAAATAACTTTACGTCTTTTGCTGTTTCAATAAACATAACCTGGAACACTCCTTTTAAATGGATGGAAATCCGCTCAATCCTTTCCCGCCCTTACGCCCTCACAAACATGCCAATATGCTGTATACTGTTAATGGCTTATTCTTAAAAGAAGGTGATACGTATGATCCGAACCGCTGCCATTACAGTTGACCAGACTGTTTTGCATAATATTCCGCTCCAGGACCTTCAGGGAGAAAATATTCTTTGGTACTGGGTGGATCTTGATCAGCCGACCAACGATGAAACGACGATTTTACAGGATTTTTTCTCATTTCACCCGCTGGCCATTGAAGACTGCCTGCATTTTATTCAGCGCCCAAAGCTCGATTACTATGAAGATCATAATTTTATGATTATCCAGTCCGTCAACCAAAAAACCCTCGACCCGGAGGAAATCGATATCTTTTGGTGTGCCAATTATATCGTAACGTTTCACCGAAAAAAATCAGTTGAAATCGACACAGTATGGGACCGCCTGCTGGATGCAAAAAAAATCAAAAACCTGAACCCGGTCCAGGTTTTATATCATCTTGTTGACAAAGTGGTTGATCACTTTTTTCCAAGTGTTTATCAAATTGAAGACAGCTTAATTCAGTTGGAAGCAGAAGACGCAGATCAAGCCAGCACCGATGATTTATTTAACATCAGAAAAGAATTATTAAAGCTGCGCCGGATTATTTTCCCGATGCGGGAGCTGCTTTATCGGGTCTTGAATTCGGACCGTGTTCGAATGGGTAAAAAAAGCAAAGTGTATTTTAAAGACATTTATGACCACCTTTTAATGCTGACGGAAATTGTTGAATCAAACCGAGAGCTGACAAAAGATATGCGTGACAGTTACTTATCCGTTAATTCAAATCGAATGAACAGTATTATGATGACCCTGACTGTGATTACGACTATTTTCATGCCGCTTACATTCATTGCTGGTATTTATGGGATGAACTTTGATTATATGCCGGAGCTGCACTGGCGTTACGGTTACTTTATTGTGCTGGGCGTAATGGCTGGAATTTCTTTATCAATGTTTATATTTTTCTGGCGCAAAGGCTGGTTTCGACAGGATCATTAATAAAAAAAGAACCGATGCAAGCCATCGGTTCTTTTTCCATTTTTTCTACATAATTTCTTTTGGAAAAATGAGTGAGAAATAGAGTGTGTCTTGATGAAAATCATTTTTCTTTCAATAAATACCTCTCTGCTTTTTGTTTATATTCCCAAACAAACGAAACAAATTTTCATTTCAGCACAAATAAATTATCTATCAATCAATGATAAAATGAGCGTACGCTTATTTGTTGTAAGCGTTAACAAATAAGTTCCGGCCTGCTTTCTATCTTTTTATTTTTGATCAATCTGACTGTTTCGGCAAAAGAGAAGTCTGTGTTTCCTTCTTATTCTTCTTGCCAACCGAAACAGCACAGAGCTACAATGAGGAAGCGTGTTAATTTCTTGAAGCATCACAGAGCGATTTTTTCCATTTTAGAACTTATTTTAAGGAAAGGAAGAACACAAATGGCACAACTAGATTCAAAGAAAATAACACCTAAATCAAACGGCAGCACCGAACTGCACCGTGGGTTAGAAGAAAGGCATATTACACTAATGTCCCTCGGCGCTGCAATCGGTGTCGGGCTGTTTTTAGGCTCCGCCACCGCAATTAAACTGGCTGGACCAGGTATTTTGCTTGCTTACGCAGTCAGCGGTATGGTGATGTTTTTTATTATGCGTGCACTTGGTGAAATGGCAATTGAAAAGCCTGTTGCCGGTTCATTTAGTAAATACGCGCGTGATTATCTTGGCCCACTGGCCGGATTTATAACTGGATGGAACTACTGGTTTTTATGGGTTGTAACCTGTATGGCGGAAATTACCGCGGTCGGCGTTTATATGGGCTTCTGGTATCCAGATGTTCCAGCCTGGATTTGGGCATTAGCCGCCCTGGTCATTATGACAACCGTTAACTTTTTAGCAGTAAAAGCATATGGGGAATTGGAGTTTTGGTTTGCTCTCATCAAAATTGTTGCGATTCTTTCGATGATTGTAATCGGTGTGTTAATGATCGCTTTCGGAATCGGAAACGGTGGTATTGCAACCGGGATCAGCAACCTTTGGGAGAACGGCGGCTTTTTCCCGAATGGTGCAAAAGGACTTCTGTTATCCTTGCAGATGGTTATGTTCGCTTATTTGGGCATTGAGTTAATCGGTGTTACGGCCGGGGAAGTAAAAAACCCGGAAAAGTCATTATCAAGAGCGATTGACTCTGTATTTTGGCGGATTTTAATTTTTTATGTGGGCGCTTTGTTCGTCATTATGTCTATTTATCCGTGGACCGAAATTGGCACACAAGGAAGCCCCTTTGTCCTGACATTTGAAAAAGTGGGTATTCCAGCAGCAGCCGGCATTATCAACTTTGTTGTTCTAACGGCCGCTCTTTCATCTTGCAACAGCGGTATTTTCAGTACAGGACGCATGCTGTTTAATCTGGCAGAACACGGGGAAGCACCTGCTTCTTACCAAACGCTGACTCGAAACGGTGTGCCGGGCAAAGCTATTATTGCGTCTGCCGGCGTGCTGCTCATTGGCGTTTTGTTGAATTATCTTGTACCTGCTAAAGTTTTCACATGGGTAACGAGCATTGCGACATTCGGAGCGATTTGGACATGGGCAGTTATTTTGCTTTCACAAATTCGCTACCGCAAGAGCTTGAGCCCGCAACAGCAGCAGAGGCTTAAATACAAGGTTCCGCTATTTCCTTTTACTTCATACATCTCTCTTGCATTTCTAGCAGGCGTTATCGTTGTAATGGGCTTTAGTGCGGATACAAGAATTGCCCTGATTGTCGGTCCACTTTGGCTGCTTTCATTAACGGCTTTCTATTATGCCAAAGGGTTTCACCGCAAAAATGCATAAGTGCTCTTTCAACGGACCGGTTCTGCCCTGAGCAGGCCGGTCCTTTTTACGATCAGCCATACTTTTTCTGATGCTCTTTTTTCATCTTTAAGTACTCTTCATCCTCACGTACGGTTTTCCACTTCACTTCAAAGATCGCAGCTGATTTCGCTTTTTCTTCATCAATATGCCGCTCGTTTACTTCACCTTTTTTATCATATTTGCGCCCGCCTTTATAATTGGTGTAGCGACGTGAACGCGTATAGCCCATCTGCAAAAATTTGCGAGCCATATCCATGCCGACAAAATCTCCTTTTTCTTTGTACTCTAAAAACATGCTGTAAATCTTTTCTGATGATTCATGGGCAATATCCGGTGTTTTAAAGCGCCAGTGCGGCAAAATTTCGCTTTTATACGGCTCGACCAGAAGCACGCCCTGTTCACCACGGCCTACCCGGTATTTTTCTGGTTCTTTTCGAAAGTCAATGCGGTCAAAATCGAGTGAATAATCAAATGCCATTATGCTTCTCTCCTTTTTCTTTTTTTACCCGCTCTTCCAGGGACAAAACGAAGGAAAATACGTTTAAAACTGCGCCAATTGTAAATAGTAGTAAAAAAAGATGAAAAGAGGATCGCGATGAAAAAAATTTACGGTACTGCTGCTTCTTTTTTTCTTGCAGGGATGCTGACAGCTGGATGTGGGACAGATGAAAGTGAACAGCCTGTTTTGGATACAGAAACCGATACAATTGAAGAAAACGCCCGTGATCTGCCAAGTAAAATTCAAAATGTTCAAAGCATGCTTGACCGTGTAAACACGCACATCAAATCTTCTGAAAGCGGCGAGGAGCTTCAAGAAGCTGGAGAAAGCCTGAAGGAGCATTGGGATTTAGCCGAAAAGGAAGTGGAAGAACAGTATCCAAAAGATTATGCGGCCATTGAAAAAAGCCTGTATCCACTTATAGATGAAGCAAAAAAAGACAGTCCGGACCTTCAGAAAATGACACCATGGGTGAAAGATGCTAATGATCAATTAACTGCCCTTTTAGAAAAAGCATCAAATCCTAAAAAAGAAGAAGATGCGTTAAATCTAGAGCAAAAATAAAAGGAGGTGTGGAGGATGGCTGATGAATTCCAGGAAACGATTCAGCGGCCGTTTCCGCTCCCATCTTCTCCATGGGCCGCCAAACAACGATGGGATTTTATGCTTTTTCTTCACTGGCCGGTTTCAGCTCAAAAACTGAAGCCGCATATTCCGTCCGCTCTGTCTCTTGACTTATTTGGTGGCAATGCCTGGATCAGTATTGTACCGTTTCTGGCCCGTAGCACCCGCCTGCACGGCATGCCGCCCTTTCCTTTTTATCATTCTTACTTGGAATTAAATATAAGAACATACGTAACGTACAAAGGCATTCCTGGCGTTTACTTTTTCAGTCTCGGCGTCGATAAATGGCCGGTCGTCCTTGGTGCGCGCGCCGCTTCCTTTCTTCCGTATTACCACACTCGAATGAAGCTGCTTTTACGCAATCAAACTGTGTACTTTCAATCAGGAAACAAGCAGCCTTTTCGCGCCGCTTATTTTCCTTCTTCTCCTGTTTTTATTCCATCGGAGGGCAGCATAGACTTCTGGCTGCTTGAACGCTACTGCCTGTTTGATCAAAAAGGCAGTATCGTTCTTCGCGGAGATATTCATCATGACCGCTGGCGTGTGGCAGAAGCGTCCTGCGCTTTTTTGAACCTGCCGTCTGTTCCTTTTTTACCGGATACTCTTTTTAATCAAAAGCCTCTCGCTCATTTTGCCCACAAAAAAAACGTGTTTGCCTGGCCATTAAAAATTTCCAGATAAACACGTTTTTGATTATGATGTAAAAACGACGCCGGCCTGTCTGCGGGCTTCTTCTGTGATCTCGATCACGATTTCGCTTATATTCCGGTAATGCTCGTACATATTCCGGTCATTTGATTGAATCGCTTTTGCAATCGCTTCTGCTTCATACATCATGTCGTTCTCTTCTTCTGCAATGGCTAGTTGTTCCTGCCCGCCTGAGAGCCGATCTGTAAATTCGATACTTGCAATCGGCGCCACATGGTCAATCGTAATCGTACCGTTTTCTCCACTGATTTCACCTGGCAGGAATGAATCAGTTATTTTTGAAAACATCGTTGTACACACATGTGTGCCGTAATCAAGCACCACTGAGCCGCTTCCGTCTACCCCTGTCGGCAGCATTGTCACCCGGGAACTGATGCTTTCCGGCTTGCCAAACAACGAAACAGCCAGGCTGATCGGATATACACCTAAATCTACAAGAGCACCGCCCGCAAACCTTGGTGAAAAGATGTTTGGTTCTTCCCCTGCCAATACATTGTCGTAGCGGGAGGAGTATTTCATATACTGCAGGAACGAGTGGCGAATAGGACCTACTTTTTCAATCGCCTGTTTTAAGCGGGCATGATTTGGTGTATAAAGATTCCGAAATGCTTCAAATAAAAATACACCGTTCTCATCTGCTGTTTGAAATGCTTTTCTGCACTGCTCAGCTGTCGAAAACATGGGTTTTTCGCATAGGATATGTTTTTTATTTTTCATTAACAAAAGCGCCTGTTCAAAATGAAGGGAATTAGGTGAAGCGATATACACGACGTCAATTTCTTCATCAGACGCGAGGTCTGCAAGGTCTGTGAAAACCCTCGGGGCTCCCAGCCTTTCTGCTTTTTCTGGAGAGCGCGAATAAGCGCCGGCAAATGTTAGTGCATCTGTTTTGCTGACGGCGTCTACAAATCGCTCGGTAATAGAGCTTGTACCAATCGTTGCAATGTTCATATGTAATCCCTCTCTTATCCAAAATATTAGCTGCTGCTCCTTGTTATTTTCTCAGCAAAACACGCCAAGATCAACTGCCGGCCAAACAAGTTTCTTTTTGGAATATACATATACATTGTATACTGTTCAAAAAGGAGGTAAAAAAATGGGACATGTATGCGCAAGAGAATTTAACTGTGAAAAAGAACTGACACTGGCAGTGATCGGCGGAAAGTGGAAAATGCTCATTCTGTGGCATTTAGGAAAAGAGGGCACAAAACGGTTTAACGAGCTTAAATCCTTGATGCCTGGCATTACGCAGCGTATGCTCGTAAATCAACTGCGTGAGCTCGAATCGGATTTTATTGTCCATCGGGAAGTGTATCCGGTTGTGCCTCCTAAAGTAGAGTATTCCTTGACAGACCAGGGCCGGACGTTAATGCCAATCCTTGAATCCATGTATGACTGGGGCAAGAAATATAAGGATCTTATTGAAGAACAAGCTGATAAAACTTCCGCGAAAATCGAACATGATAAATAACTGACAGAGCATATAAAAAATGCTCTTTTTTTATTGCACAGTATACTTTTTAGCACTATATGAGTTTAAAGTGCGTACTTCTTTTTTGCTCAGCATGCGATTACAATGAACAAACATCAAACAAAAAAGGAGAATTTATCATGAAATTACAATTAGCACTTGATCTCGTCAACATTCCAGAAGGCATTGAGCTTGTGAAGGAAGTACAGGAGCATATCGATGTTGTTGAGATTGGTACACCAGTTGTGATTAACGAAGGCCTTCACGCTGTGAAAGCGATGAAAGAAGCATTCCCAAACCTGGACGTGCTTGCGGATCTTAAAATTATGGATGCAGCCGGCTATGAAGTCTCACAAGCCTCAGCGGCTGGCGCAGATATTGTTACCATCCTCGGTCAGGCAGAGGATGCTTCTATCAAAGGCGCGGTTGAAGAAGCGAAAAAACAGGGTAAACAAATTTTGGTTGATATGATCGCGGTAAAAGATATTAAAACACGGGCGCAGGAGCTTGACGCACTTGGCGTTGACTACATTTGTGTGCACACTGGCTACGATTTGCAGGCAGTCGGCCAAAATTCATTTGAAGACCTTCACACAATTAAAAGCGTCGTGAAAAACGCTAAAACAGCAATCGCCGGCGGAATTAAGCTTGAAACACTTCCTGAAGTCATTAAAGAACAGCCTGACCTTGTCATTGTTGGCGGCGGTATTACAAGCAAAGACGACAAAAAAGCAGCTGCGGCAGAGATGAAAAAATTAATTAAAGAAGCGGTTCATGCTTAATGACAAAACAGCTGGAACGCATTTTACAGGAAATTCAAACAACAGCTGCCCTTATCCGTGATGAGGAAACTATACAGCTTGTGAATGGCATTATCGAAGCAAACAAAGTATTCGTTGCCGGCGCAGGACGCTCTGGTTTCATGGCAAAATCATTCGCCATGCGTATGATGCATGTCGGACTTGATCCGTATGTTGTTGGCGAAACGGTAACACCAAACCTGGAAGCAGGCGATATTTTTATCGTCGGCTCCGGTTCTGGAGAAACGAAAAGCCTCGTTCCTATGGTAGAAAAAGCAAAAGCGATCGGTGCAACGGTAGCCGTTGTGACGATCGTTCCGGATTCCACCATCGGAAAACAAGCGGATATCGTCATTCAAATCCCGGCACAGACAAAAGCCGGCGAAGACACAGGCACCACGTCCATTCAGCCAATGGGCTCTTTGTTTGAACAAAGCTTACTGCTGTTTTATGATTCACTTATTTTAACGATCATGGAAAAACGCGGCATGAACTCGGACCGCATGTACGGCCGTCATGCAAATTTAGAATAGTATTCAGGGCTGCTTGTATAAGGCAGCTCTTTTGCTCTTTTCAAAAGTATTTCCTTAAAAGCTCCCTACTTTTTTTAATATCTTCTTTGATGTTTCCATGAGAGCAGAAAAGGTTACATACTAAGTAAGATTGTGTCGAGAGGATGTGTTTTTATGAAAGGCTTTCTTTTTATTGTGATTGGGATTATTATTGTTTTTGCTGCGTACACCCTTTTGAAAAAGATAAAAAATCGACGCTAATAAAAGCGGAGCTTATATATGGGTTCCGCTTTTATTCTCTCTTAAAAAATAAATAAAATCGGTCGGGCAGCTTCCGTATCCTGCCTGGCGCAGCATAACAACAACATTGCCACGATGGGATGTTCCATGATTGACGACATGGGTAATAAGCTCAGCCAATGTGTTTTCAAAAGAAACGCCTTGTTTGTCTTGATACTTGATGATTTTATGGCCGTCCAGTTCGGCTGAAAGAAAATCTCTTACTTCTTTTTGTAGATTTGCAAAAGCCTTTTTTGCTTCCATGGCAGTTGAAAAATGTGTTTCCCCGCCAGCTGTGCCACCAGCTTTTTTCATACGTGAAAACCAAAGCCGGTCTACATCATAAATATGTTCAAATGTACGACTGATTGATGGAAATGGACCGGCAGCCGGTTTGGTAAAAACCTCTGGATACAAAGCCAGGTGTTCAAGCATCCGTTCGTTGGCCCAGGCATGATAGTCATACAACTGCTTCATTCGTTCTCCACCTTTCTTACCCCATTATTTCATTGTTTATACTATATAACAAAACAAATGGCCTTAAAAAGAAATACGTATTTGTTCAGCATAATATTCTGCCGTGAGGGTAAAAGAAAACTATTCTAAACAATTTAGGAGGTTTTTTTCATGCGCGCAGTTACATATCAAGGTGTAAAAAACATGCAGGTGAAAAACGTAGCGGACCCTACCATCCAAAAAAGGGAAGATATTATCGTTCGTATTACCTCAACAGCCATTTGTGGATCGGATTTACACATTTATCAAGGCGCACTCCCGCCGGCGGAAGATGATTATGTAATTGGTCATGAACCAATGGGAATTGTGGAAGAAGTCGGGCCAGACGTCACGAAAGTCAAAAAAGGCGACCGCGTGGTGCTGCCGTTTAATGTTTCCTGCGGCCAATGCTTCTATTGTAATCACGATATGGAGAGCCAGTGTGACAACTCCAACGCAAACCCTCATATCGATTCGGGTGGTTATTTAGGCTTTACAGAGCGCTATGGAAACTTCCCCGGTGGCCAGGCCGAATATCTGCGTGTGCCATACGGAAACTTTATGCCCTTTGTGATTCCAGAATCATGCGAGCTTGAGGATGAATCCGTTTTATTCCTATCGGATATTCTACCGACTGCTTATTGGAGCGTTGAAAACTCTGGTGTGAAATCAGGAGATACGGTCATTGTACTTGGCTGTGGACCGGTTGGCTTATTAACACAGAAATTTGCCTGGATGAAGGGCGCCAAGCGAGTCATTGCGGTGGACCATGTTCCATATCGACTGGCTCATGCCAAGAAAATGAATAACGTGGAAGTATTCAATTTCTCGGAATACAAAAACATGGGTGACCATTTAAAAGAAATTACCAATGGCGGTGCGGATATTGTCATTGACTGCGTGGGCATGGATGGAAAAAAATCACCGGTTGAAGCGATTGAACAAAAACTCAAGCTGCAGGGCGGTACATTAAGTGCGATTCAAATCGCCTTGAGAGCGGTTCGCAAGTTCGGAACGATCCAGCTTACTGGCGTTTACGGTTCTTTGTATAACATGTTCCCGCTCGGCTATTTGTTTGAGCGGAACATTACCGTCAAAATGGGCCAGGCACCGGTTATTCATTACATGCCGGAGCTGTTTGAAAAAATCACAGCTGGCGAGATTGACCCGACGGAAATCATTACCCACAAAGTGCCGCTCGAGCAGGCGGGCGAGGCTTATCAAATGTTTAACGACCATGCCGATGAATGCATTAAAGTCGTTCTGAAACCATAAAACAAGAAATCCGCCTCTTAAAGGGCGGATTTTATTTGTTTGATATAAAAATAACGCACAATAAAGAAGTAAATAATTTGAATAGTAGTAAAGATTAAAAGCACGTAGATGCATTCAACAAAAAACGGCTGGTAAAACATATTGGAAAGTGCCGTCAGCGCCACAACACCATGAATAAGCGCTACAACAATCGGCGAGAAAAACAAAAGCGCGATCTGCTGGTTCAGCACTCTTTTCAGCTCCTGTTCGGTTAAGCCCATTTTTGCAACCGCCTTGAATTTTTCTTTGTCCTCATCCAGATCACTATACAAACGGAAGTAGAGAATACTGCCGGCGGAAATAAAAAATACCATGCCGATAAACAGTCCGACGAACAATGTGGGTCCATAGCCAGCGTTTAATATATATAAAGCAAAATCGGATGCAAAGAAATAAGGCTGCTCTCCATTTTGCAGTTCTTCCGATAGAACCTTTCCTGCCTCAACTAACTTTTCGGCAGAATCATCACTCATCCATGCATAAAACGGCTCCGACTGAACCGGCTTTCCAAGCTGCTCAAAGATAGAGTCCGATACGATCAATCCCCTGGAAACCGGCATAGTATGCGTTTTAATTACCTGATTCGGCTTCAAGCTTCCGCCTGACAAAAGCGGAATTCGAAGATCCGTGAGTTCCTCTCCCGATTCATATGCCTCAAACATTTCATTTGTATACTCTATCGCAGCTGCGCCGTTCGCCGAAACAACCGCCGGCTTTTGACCGATCATAGCTGCAAACCGATTAAAATCGGACACCTTTACGATCAACAGGGGATCTTTATTTCCTTCAACTTGAAAATAGGTCAGAAGCATGTGCTCGTCACGGGCTTCTACCCCTTTGTCTGCTAATACCTCGTTTATTTTGCTGACTTCCTGCTGCTCAATTTCTGTGTTTTTCTCAGAAAGCGTGTAGGTTATAGAGTATGCATTCTCTTCTTTTATAGCGGAATTTAAAAGTGATTTAAACCCATACAATGTTCCAATGGCACTAAAGGCTACAGTTGAGACAATGGCAACCATAAAAAACGTCCGAGCGTTATCCTTCATTCGAAATGATAGGTCGGAAAACAGCAGCATATTCGTTTTTTTCCAAAAAACAGAAGGTTTTTCTTTTAAACGTCGAATGATAAATACACTTAACTGTGTGAATAAAAAGTAAGTGCCCGCTACTACAACAATGACTACAGGCACAAGCGCCGCGGCAACATACACTCCTTCTACACGAAGAGCTACCGCATAGCCGCTGCCAATCAAAAGCACTACGAGAAGCGCCAGCCATTTCGAGGCTTTCGGTTCTCCCTTTGACTGCTTTTTGCTTTTCATCAAATCAATTAATTTCCCGCTTCGCAAAATCGCCGCTGTAAAAAAAGAGATAAATAAAAACAGCAGAGCGAAAGCAGCAAAAGTAAGGACAATCGCTTTAACCGGCATGTAAAAGTCCAGGTCCGTCCCAATAATCAGCACATTTTCCGCAATCAGCAAAATAAGCTTTGCAAACACAAGGCCAAGACCAATACCGCCAATAGTTGCAAAAAAGCCGATCAGCAGGTTTTCAAGAAATACCATCAAGCGAAGCTGAATCGGCGACATGCCCTGCATGATCAATAAACCAAATTCATTTTTTCGTGTTTTTAAAAAAGCACCCATGGAGTACAGTACGTAAAAAAAGGCAAAAGCAAAAATGATTCCTTCCGCGGTCGTCAGAGCAATGGAAACAGATTGCACCACTGCTCCTTGTCCGAGCGCCGGATGAAAAGCAAAAACGGCAAATGTGAAAAAAACCATAACAGAAAACAAGCTGCTTAAAAAGTAGGCCGCATATAAGCGTTTGTTACGAAAAACATTATTAAACGCGAATTGACGAAAGGTCATGTGCGTCGCCTCCCAGCAGAGAAAGTGTGTCAATAATTTTTTGGAAAAATGCCTGCCGGTTATCACCGCGGTGGATTTCCGTATACAGCTTTCCATCCCGGATAAAGATGACCCGCTGACAATAGCTGGCGGCCTGCGGATCATGTGTGACCAGCATCATTGTTGTTTTTTTTGTACGGTTGATCTCTTCAAGCATTTCCATCACTGCTTTAGACGATTTGGAATCAAGATTTCCCGTCGGCTCATCAGCGAGCAGCAGGCTCGGTGAGTGAATCATCGCTCGTGCCACTGCTGCTCGCTGTGCCTGGCCTCCAGAAATCTCATACGTTCGCTTATTCATGATTTCCGTAATGCCAAGCTGTTCGGCTATAGTGGCCGCTTTCTTCTTCATTTCGCTCACTTTTTCTCCATCAAGCGTCAGCGGGAGGACCATATTTTCCTCGACCGTGAGCGTATGAAGCAGGTTGAAATCCTGGAAGACAAAGCCAAGCTCGCGCCGGCGAAATTTAGCCAGATCATTTTTTTTAAGCTGATGCGGATTTTGTCCGTTCAGCAAAATTTCACCCGTTGTCGGTTCATCAATGGTAGCGATCATATTTAATAGCGTGGTTTTCCCGCTTCCCGACGGCCCCATTACACCGACAAACTCACCTTCTTCGATTGTTAACTGAATATCGGTCAGGGCCCTGTAAGAAACCTTGCCTTCATATGTTTTACTTACACCTTTTACATTTAACATACAATGATCTCCTCTCTGTATCGTTTGTAAGATCAGTGTACGATTTCCAGTCGACTGCTTCTATCGATTTTTCTTTCAGCTATCTTACAATGATGTAAGGTTACGCCACGAATCGAATACAATGCGTACTGTCGTCCCTTTTCCAGGCTCTGATTGGATTTCAAGGCGATGGTCGAGCCGGGCTGCTGCTTCGCTGGCAATATACAGCCCCATGCCCGTTGACTCCCGAAAATGGCGCCCGTTCTCCCCGGTGAAAAATGGATCAAATACCCGTTTCAGGTCGGTTTTTGGTATACCGACACCAAAGTCGGTTACTTCAATCATCGCTTTTTGCGAGCGGGAGGTGAGTGAAATCCTTACTTCATTACCCTTCCCGGTCGAGTATTTCACTGCATTTTGCACAAGCTGCTGCAAAATGAAAAATAGCCACTTTTCATCAGATTCTGCCACAATAGCGCGATCCAGATCGGTTTTCGGATATACTCCGTTCCGGATGAACAGCCGCTTATTTTCTCGTATTACGTCCTCAATCACCTCTGAAACCCGGATAGACTTTATGTAAAAATCCTGTTCAAATGTCCGCAGCCTTGCCATGTACAAAACCGTATCAAGTCCTTCTCTCATTCTTTCTGTTTCCTCCCGGATACTGGATGATTCCGGCTCATCCATTTGCTGGGCTGTTAATTCAATAACAGAAAGAGGTGTTTTCATTTGATGCACCCATTGGTTCATAAAAGTTAAATGATCATTTTGCTGCCGGTCCATCTCCCTTACTCTGCTCTCATAATGTCTGTATTGTGAGACAAGCAGTGTGTGAAGTGCCTGCGGGATCGCTCCTTCTTCGAGCTTCTGTAATGAGTTATCCATCGATTCAACGGGCCGGCTTAGTCGGCTATAATACGCTCGATGTGTCACATACCGATAAACAAGATATACACCCAGGAAAAACAATGCTAAAAAGCAGCCATAAAGAGCCGGTTTTATATGTCGATAGCCATCAAGCCAATAAACAAGAAAAATCATACCGAACTGGATCAGCTGCACAATGATTAGCGCTATATGTTCACGAAAAAAAAGGTTCATCTCTTTTCCTCTCCCGGCACATTCAGCCGGTAGCCCGCTCCCCTGACTGTTTCAACTGCGTCCACAGCCCCGACCTCCTGAAGTTTTTTGCGAACGCGGGTAATGTTTACATTCAATGTGTTTTCATCTACATATGTCTGGTTGTCCCACAGCTTTTCCAACAATGCTTCCCGGCTTGCCACGCGCGGATATCTTTCCATCAGCATTTCGATAATGGCTGCTTCCTTTGCGGTTAACACTGTCATTGCTTCTTCATAGGCTAGCTCCATCCGCTCTGGATACAGAATAAGGCCAGCTGTATGTAAAATACGTTCCTCCGCTTTGACGGCGTACTCCCCATATGCCCGCCGCAGATGGCTGCGAATTTTCGCCATAACCACCTCATAATAAAAAGGCTTTGTTATGTAATCATCCCCACCGTTTTCAAGCGCCATGACCTGATCCATCTCGCCATCCCGAGCTGAAATGAATAGCACCGGACAGATAGAATCTTTTCGAATCTGACGGCACCAGTAAAAGCCGTCAAAACTCGGCAGGTTGATATCAAGCAGCACTAAATCCGGTTTATAGGCATGAAATTCGTCAAGCACGCAGTCAAAATTAGCGATCTTATATACATCAAACCCGTATTTTTCGATGTACGCTTGAAGAAGACCAGCAATTTTTGCATCGTCTTCTATAATCATAATTTTTTGCACTTGTATCACCCCCTGTTTTATTATGGCAGAAAAAAGGAACATTTCGAAGTTTGTTTATAGAAACAAAGAAAAAAGCAGCCCTTGTAGGACTGCTCTTTTATTCGTTTACCGTCACCGGCATATGAAAATGCTGAAATACTTTTACCATTTCCCGCTTTGCCTCTTCTTCATCCGGCCCATGAATTTCAAGCTGGAACGATTTAGAGGTTAAAACGGAGTGCGTTAATCCTAAAATACTTTTCACATCGATGCTACGATGATCTGTTTTCAACACAATACTGGATTGAAATGGCTGAGCCGTTTTATTTAACTCCACGACGAAACGAGCAAAGGTCTGTCCAAGTTCCATGCTGGTCCTCCTTAATCTTCTTCGTTAATAATGACTGAACGGCCGCGCATTTTCATAATAAGTGGAATGCTGATCCACAAAGCACCAATCAGCAGGAATATAAGTGAAACCGGGCTTGTCACAAAAACTGAAAAATCACCATTGGAAGAAGTAAGGGCACGGCGCATATTATTTTCAATCATCGGGCCAAGCACCAGTGCCAGAACAAGCGGCGCAACCGGATAATCATTTTTGGTTAAAAAGTAACCGAGCAGTCCGCAGGCAAGCAGTAAAGCTAAATCAAAAATATTAAACTGTACCGCATACACACCGAAGATCGAAATTGCCACAATAACTGGCAGCAAATATTTGGCCGGTGTATCAATGACCTTGGCAAATACTTTTACAAGCGGCATATTTAAAACGAGCAGCATCACATTGCCGATAAACATACTGGCAATTAAGCCCCATGCTACCTGCGGGTTGTCTTCAAACAGCAGTGGACCCGGCTGTACATTGTACATAATAAGAGCTCCCATCAAAATAGCGGTTGTGCCGGAGCCTGGAATCCCCATCGTCAGGAGCGGGATCATAGCGCCGCCGGATGCCCCGTTATTGGCAGACTCGGGGGCAGCTACTCCCGCAATCGCTCCATGGCCGAATTCTTCCGGGCGTTTGCTTATTTTCTTTTCGGCAATATAAGAAAAGAAAGAGGCAAGCGTCGCGCCCGCACCTGGCAGCACACCGATAAAAAAGCCGAGCAGTGAGCCGCGGACGATTGGCCCGGTGCTTTCTTTCATATCCTGCTTGGTCGGCAAAATCCGTCCCACTTTCGCTGTTTTGCCATCTCCATTGTCACGGTCTAAGATTGTCCGGAACACTTCACCAAGTGCGAATAAACCTACTGCTACTGTTAAGAATTCAAGTCCTGAATACAAATAAGGGTTATCATATGTGAAACGGGAAACCCCGGATACATTGTCCATCCCGATCGTCGCTAAAAGCAGGCCGGCGACTGTCATAATCAGTGCTTTTGTAATCGAACTGCCCGCCAGTCCGCTGACCGCACACAACCCGAGAAGCATAAGTGAGAAATATTCAGCCGGCCCAAATGAAAGAGCTAGTTCAGACAGCGGCTTCGCTAATAGAGTTAAGCCAAGCAGCGAGACAATTCCTGCTACAAATGAGCCGATAGCAGAAATAGAAAGCGCAGCACCGGCCCGGCCCTGCCTTGCCATTTGATAACCGTCAAGTGCTGTTACAACAGAGGAAGATTCTCCCGGCGTGTTTAATAAAATCGATGTTGTCGATCCCCCATACATAGCACCGTAATACACACCCGCAAGTAAAATAATTGAACTGGCGGCAGCACTTTGCGGATCAAGACCAGATGTCAGTGTTGCCGTAATCGGAATTAAAAGAGCCACGCCGCTCATCGGTCCAATTCCCGGCAGTACGCCCACTGCCGTGCCAATGAGGACACCAAAAAAAGCAAAGGCCAGGTTCTGCCACTGCATGGCAACCCCAAATCCATCCATTAAAAACTGTACTGTATCCATGTGTAAGCACCTCCTTTAATTTAAACAGGAAATCCTGGCAGCGAGCCCTGTAAAAGGCCGACAAAAATGTAGTAAACGCCAAAAGAAAACGCCGCAGCGATCACAATGCTTTTGAGCCAGCCGCCTCTTTCTAACACTTGAAATCCAATCAATAAAAATAAAAAGGTTGTAATCACGTAGCCAAGCGGCTCTAACAGCACAACATAAAGAACGGCGGCTGCAAAGATAATGAAAAACCTTTTGTAATCCGGCTTTTCTCCTCCTGTTTCCTGTTTACTTTTTAGGGCTTCAATAAAAAGCTTGATGCTTAATAAAATCAATAAAATGCCGAGTCCGATTGGAAAAATATCTGGTCCCACGTTGCTTCCATAAGAAGTGGCAGCAATTTTGCGGCTTTCTACGATAAAAAAGACGCCTATTAGAAGAAAGATAATGCTGGCATAGCGATCGAATGTCCTGCTCATTTTATGCACCTCCATGTTTGTTTCACCTTAATGTAACCGCTTTCTAAAAAGTATCAGCTTCCATCTGCCAATAGAAGTTTTTCTGCATAACTTGAATAACGATCATATTTTTAACGCAGCATCTATTTTCCGTGAAAAATATGAAGTTAATGCTGTTTAATGATCTTTATGAGATGAATGTGCAAAAACTATTCCCGTTCATTGGCTGATGATACTATTCGTTTATGAAAGCGTTACCAACAACAAAGGGGGGCATTTCAATGAGTGTAACATTTAAAGTAAAAAAGTGGGGCAGCCTGATTACAGCCGGTGCGCTTGCACTTAGTTTAGCAGCTTGCGGCAATTCTACTTCTTCAACTTCTGGAGGAAGCGATGAAGAAAACGCTGCTTATCCGGAGAAGCCGATCGTAATCAATGCACCGTCCGGAGCAGGCGGCGGGCTTGACACAACTGCACGTGCTTTAACGAAGGTATTAAATGAAACGGGATTAACAGAGGAGTCCATGACGGTTGAAAACAAGCCAGGCGGCGGTCAGGCAGTCGGCCTTGCGGACTTTATCAGCCAGGACCCGGAAGACCCTTACCGTTTGTTTCTTCCTTCCGTTCCACTGCTTATCAATAATTTGAAAAAAGAAGGAAACAGCCCGCATTCCTATAAAGATTTAACGCCAATCGCCCAGCTTACGAAAGATTATGGAGCGATTGTCGTGCCGGCAGATTCCAAGTATAAAGATTTAGAGTCACTGTTTAAGGACTTAAAAGCGAAGCCGGACAGCTTAACACTGGCAGGCGGATCGTCTCCGGGTTCTCAGGACCATCTAGTTGCCATGCTTCCTGCTGTAAAAGCGGGTGTTGACGCTGCGAAAATTAAATACGTTTCATACGATGGCGGAGGAGAAGCAATGACTGCTCTGATCGGCGGCAATGCCGATGTGCTTGCTACAGATATTTCCGGTACGGGTGAGTATTTAAAAGCAGGAAAAATTCGTGTCCTTGGCGTGTCTTCTCCAGAGAGATTAAAAGGCACATATGCAGATATTCCAACATATAAGGAAGCCGGAGTTGATGCGGAATTTACGATTTGGCGCGGCTTGTTCGGACCGAAAGAAATGCCGGACTACGCAGTGGATTACTGGAACAAAACACTTTCAGAAATGGTGAAAACACCAGAATGGCAGAAAGTTCTCGAAACAAACGGCTGGGAAGATGGCTATAAAAACTCTGAGGAATTCACGACTTTCTTAGGAGAACAGGAGAAATTAGTACAGGAGATTTTAGAATCGCTTAATATGCAAAAATAAGCTTATTGTATTTGAGGAGGAATCTTTTTGCAAGAATCAACAGAAACAGCCAAGCAGCGGGTGAAAAGCCAGTTTGGAAAATCAGCCGAGTACTATGTCACAAGCAGTACCCATTCAACAGGGTCGGACCTTGCCCTTCTTCCCGAATGGCTGGAGATTGGTCCTGATTCTCTCGTTCTTGACATTGCAACAGGAGGCGGCCATGCAGCGAAAGCGCTGGCCCCTCATGCTGCTCATGTGTTTGCCACTGATTTAACCGTGCCAATGCTCGAAGCCGCAAAAAAACATTTAGCTTCATCGGCTGACAATATCTTTTACGTAGCAGCAGATGCAGAAGCCCTGCCATTCTTGCCACATACGTTTGATGCGGTCACCTGCCGGATTGCTGCTCACCACTTTCCAAATCCGCGACTGTTTGTAAAGGAAGCGGCACGTGTTTTAAAGCCAGGCGGGCGCTTCATTTTGATTGATAACATTGCACCTGAAGAACCGTCCTTAGATACTTTTGTAAATCGGCTTGAGTCCCTGCGTGATCACAGTCATGTGCGCAGCTATACGATTTCGGAATGGAAGGGCTGGTTTAAGGAAGCCGGATTTAGCCTGGTCAAAGAACAGGTACGCAAAAAAGAACTCGGCTATCCAGAATGGGTACACCGTACAACCGCTTCTTCTGAGCAGGTTCAAGAAGTGGATGCTCACCTTCTCTCTGCAGACGTGGCTGTTTCCACATACTTTTCTGTAAAAACACAGGGTGAAAGCATTGCATCATTTCAAATTGATGAATGGATGGCCATGGTTCAACGAAACTAAGCTTAGGTGTTCCACTTTGTGGGGCACCTTTTTACTTTTTTCGATATCTTCGTTCCGGACGGCCAATCGTCCCATACATAATCTCCACGTCCGCTTCTTCCGCTGCGACCAGATATTCTAAATATCTTCGCACCGTGGAATTGCTTGCGCCAATCGCCCGCGCTGTTTCCTCCGCATTAATGCTTGAAGAAGCTTCCTGTAAGTGTGCACGCACTTTTTTCAGCGTATGTTTATCAATTCCTTTTGGCAGCTGATCGGTTTGCTCTACATATTCGGCCCCGGCCGCCTGGCCCATGATACCGAAAAAACGATTGACTTCCCCCTGTTCAATAAGCGCGGCTTGAGACAGCTTTTTCTTTGTTTCTTTGTACTGCTCAAGTGTAGATAAAAACTGGTTGATCATAATGGGCTTCAGCATGTAACTGTACGCACCGCCCCGGATGGCTTCACTAACAGTGCGAACATCATTTGCTGCTGTAATCATAATGACATCCACACTGCGCACTTCTTTACGAATTTCCCACAATAAATCAGTCCCGTTTATATCAGGCAGGTAGACATCAAGCAAAATAAGATCAGGTGTAAATACATTTAATAAGTCCAGTGCCTGCTTTCCAAGGTTTGCAGATGCTACAATTTCAAACCCATCTACTTTTTGAACAAACTTCTTATAAATATTGATCGTTGTCTCATCATCTTCGATAATCATTACCTTAATCGGTGCCATAAAAAATGCTCCCCCTTTTATTTACTCCTTTGGAATGGTAATTGTAAATTGTGCACCACCAAAGGAGCTTCTTGAAATATAAAGATCTCCCTTTAGTTTCTGAAGTGTATTTTTAACAATTGCCAGTCCAATTCCGTGATTGTCCCCATCCTTTGTCGTAAAACCTTCTGTAAAAATTTGCTCCTCTTCTTCAGGAGAAATACCCGGGCCGTTGTCTTCAATATCAAAAATAAGTTCACGGCCGATATCGGTAAATGAAACACTGACAAGCGCTTCTTCTCCCTTTAGCCGTCCGGCTGCCTCCATCGCATTGTCAATAATGTTCCCTAACACGGTTACAAAAAGCTTTGTGTCAAAAGAAGGAGGCACAGCGGATAAGTTGCTGTTTTCATCTATATAGAAACGGACTTTCATTTCTTTAGAGCGATGAATTTTACCGAGAAGACAAGCTGCAATATAAGGATCTTTTACAGAAGAAGTTAAAAAAACGACAATGTCCTGCCGTTCTCTTACTTCCTCCGCTATAAACGATCTTGCTTCCTCATATTGCTCTAACACCATCAATCCATAGATGGTGTTTAATTTATTTAAATACTCATGATTTTGCGCCCGGATGTTATCGGTAATACTTTTGACCGCTGACATTTCCTCCTCTATTTTCTCGATTTCTGATACAGGGCGGATCGTTAGTACCGCACCCTTTGTTTGGTTATTTAGCCAAATTGGCGCACCATCTGCTACATAAAGCTGATGTTCAAACAAAAGACGCTGCCGCACAATGCTTTCCTTTTGCTCAATAATCGATTCAGCCATCCGAACGAGCCGGCTGTTTGTTATTTTCCCCTCATCGCTAATTTGCCCTTCTAGCAGATTTCTAGCTCTTTTGTTGATAGATGTTATTTTTTGATTGTTATTGACAGCAATGGTCGCATCTCGAATGGATTCGAGTGTCGCTTCTTTTTCTTTGAATAAAAAAGAAATTTCTTCAGGCTCCAAATTAAAAATCAATTTTTTCACCCGCTTCGCTATCGTAACGGCTCCCGTTATTCCAAATAAACTAATAAACAGCGCGAAAAACAGTATCTTTAATTGGTATTCACCTCTTGCTTCATCTACTTCTGTTGTTAAAAATCCGACAGAAGACACGCCAATAATCTCTCCAGCTTTGTTGTAAATGGGGGTTTTCGCTTTAATAGCTGAACCCGAGATACCCGTTCCCTTATACACGACCGATTTTCCGTTTAAAAGGCTTTCTTTGCTGCTCGTTCCCATCTTTTTACCGATATGTTTCTTTATATGATGGGAATAGCGGACATTATCTTTATTACCGATCACAACATATCCTGCGCCCGTTGATTTTCTTATGCTTTCTGCTACGGACTGAATGCGAATCGATGGATCCGGATCATCAAACGCCTGGATAATCGTTTCGTTTTGAGCAGCCATTTTAGCTACAGTCATTGCCTGGTTACCCAGTGATTTCTCAGTCAGATCTCCTATAAGAGTAAAAAAGATAGCGCTTACAAAAAGGATCGTTAAGCAAACTACTATAGAAATAAGACCTATCATTTGCCCAAGCAGTTTGGGCTGTCCTTTAAAAACCAACATGTAATCTCCCACCTTCTAATGGAGAAACTCCTTCTTTTATTTATCTCAATCTCTTAAGAAATGTCAATATTTTGTTCATTTTGTTCACCAAAATTCCATGATTTATTTCTTTTCAAAGCAGGAAAAAAAGGTGTATCTTTGTACGTATACTATCTAATTTCTGGAGGCTGCTGGAATGAATGATGAAATTCGAGTTCTTGGAAACAAACTATCTCAGGTGAAATATGACATTGCCCGGGACATCCATCAAAACCTTTCACATATGTCGAACATTCAAGAGTCAGCCGGCTGGGGGATGGAGCGGGCGATTGAATACCGAGCCCAATTTATCCAAATGTTCGCAGACATTTTAATGGAACAGCCTGACCGTGGGCTTGCTTTAAAGCGATTTAGTGAGTGGGGATCCAAAACTGGAGAGATCGCCTGCAGCCTGAACGCGCCAATGGATAAGGTTCTGCAAACGACAACAGTATATCGGACGGCCATTTGGGATGTACTGAAGCATGAAATGGGGCAGAAGCAAATGTCCATTGAGACGGTTTTTGACAGTATCGCTATGATTGATCCGCTGCTGGATCAAGCCGTTTATGCGCTAAGTATGGCTTACGTGAAGTTTCATCAAAAAGCGCTCCAACAATCGGCTGAGGCGCTCTTGGAACTTTCTGTACCGGTTGTACCAATTACAAAAGGAGTCGCTGTACTTCCACTGATCGGCAGTATGAACAATGAACGGGCAGCCCTTTTGATGGAGGAAGTGCTGCAAAAAGCGGATCAACTCAAGCTTTCCCATCTCCTTCTTGATCTGTCTGGTCTATTAATGGTTGATACGATGGTAGCGGATCAAATTTTCAAAGTCATTGATGCCTTGTCTCTGCTCGGGATAAAAGCGGCACTTATTGGCATTCGTCCTGAAGTAGCTCAAACAATGGTCACAATCGGCATTGACGTAGATAAATTGGAGGTAAAAGCAAATTTAGAAGCGGCATTAAAAGATTTACAGCAATCCGCCCATTTATTTTCGTCTTAACAAGTGATGAGCCAAAGA
>NZ_LAHL01000037.1 GCF_000966195.1 Domibacillus robiginosus
GGGGCAGAAGGCGGCTTCTCGGCCCGTGAAGTGATGGCTGAATTCAGACGGGCCACAGGACTTCCAACTGCGACAAACATGATTGCGACAGACTGGCGCCAGATGGGACACTCCATCCAGCTGCAGTCGGTGGATATTCCGCTGGCAGATCCGCATTTCTGGACGATGCAGGGTTCTGTCCGTGTCGCACAGATGTGCCATGAATGGGGATTAACATGGGGATCTCACTCAAACAACCATTTTGATATTTCCCTGGCGATGTTTACGCATGTGGCAGCCGCTGCCCCAGGAAAGATCACGGCAATTGATACACACTGGATCTGGCAGGATGGCCAGCGTCTCACAAAAGAGCCGTTTAAGATTGCCGGAGGAATGGTGGATGTTCCAACAAAACCGGGCCTTGGCGTAGAAATCGATATGGAGCAGCTGGAAAAAGCCCACCAGCTGTATAAAGAAAAAGGACTCGGTGCACGCGACGATGCACTCGCGATGCAGTACCTGATTCCGGGATGGACGTTTGATCCGAAACGCCCTTGCTTTGTTAGGTAAGTTTTTTTAGCAAACGCGCCCTCTTTGTGAGCGGCGCATTTGCTTTTTTCTTTAAAATTATCTAATTCTTCTTACAACACAATTACATGCGGAATAATCACAGAAAAGAGGTTAAACAATGAATGCTCCAGCAAGAAAGCTTGGGGTTCAATCAGTGAACCGCAATACTCTTTCAAAACAAGTAGTAGAACGGATTGTACAGCTGCTTATCAGCGGAAAAGTGAAAGCCGGTGACAAGCTTCCTCCTGAAATGGAACTCATGGCAGAACTGGAAGTGAGCAGGTCGGTATTACGGGAAGCTCTTAGCGCTCTTGAAACACTTGGCGTTATTACTCGAAAAACGCGGGAAGGAACTTTTTTTAACAATAAAGTCGGCACCCACCCTTTTTCTGTTATGCTGGCGCTGGCAACCGATAACTTACCCGCTATCATTGAAGCACGCATGGCACTGGAGTTGGGGCTTGTGACTATAGCTGCTGAGAAAATAACAAACGAACAGCTTGCAAAATTAAAAGCAACAATTGATAAGATTGCTCACAGTGAAGATGATGACTATGGTAATGCGGACAAAGAATTTCATTTAATCATTGCCCTAAGTGCTAACAATCCAGTTCTTGAAGGAATGATTGACTCTCTTCTAATCACTCATAATCGAATTAATAGTTTAATTCAAATTAGAGAGCGTGAACGGACTCTAGAATACCATAAAGCGATTTATGCAGCCCTTGAGTCGCGGAACCCTCAAGAAGCATTTATTCATATGTATCAGCATCTTGATTTTGTCCGTAAAAAAGTACTGCAGTACTCTCTTACCCAGAAATAAAGCCTTTAATGCTATTGGTAGACAAAAGGATTATGGAGGAAGGATCTACGGTTTCTTTTTCTCATAGGCAATCCAATATAAAAGACTGCTAGAAAATGAGTTGATGCAAATGAAGCAAGGAATGGCTATTTTTTTGGCTTTTAGCTATATAATTATGACCTTTTACCAACCCATTTGGTTTCAATGGCTGGTCTCTTTTACGGTATTTACCTTTATTCTTATTTCAATCCCTTCATTAAAAGGAATGACAGCTAAGTTAATGGGAGGCCTCGCTGCATTGACCGTTTTACTGCTAATCGGCCAGGAACAATGGATGAATGTAATCATAAGCGGTGCTCTTGTTAATCTAACCATCGTTGCGATCTTTGTTCTGACCCCTATCCTTGGGATTCCGTTCCGTACAGGGGGTTATACTGAGTCTTTACGATCGATCTTATATAAGAAAAGAAACAGTGCCTCGTTTTTTTATATAAGTACTGCTTTTTTAACCCACCTTCTTGGTGCCGTTATCAATGTAGGTGCAATTTCAATCAACTATTATCTATCAAGTGCATCCAATGTAAAATCAAATCGTCTGATTGCGAATGCGCTAAACAGGGGCTTTGCCGGAGCGGTTGCATGGTCACCATATTTTGCAGCTATGGCAGTTGTCATCAGCCAGCTGCATATAAAGTGGACTTCAATTGCTTTATATGCAATTGGTTTTTCTCTTCTTTCTTTTGTTGTCGGCTTTTTGCTGGAAGGAAAAGTGATAAAACGTGAAGAAGAGCGTTTAAGCGGGATAGAGACGGAAGAGGAAGCTATTCACATTCTTCCTGGGACACACCGTACATTATTTGAACTTATCTTCCTCCTGTTTGTGACAACCGGCATCGTTTTACTTGTTGAACATTTTGCTCCTGTTAACATGATTGTTTCAATTGGCTTTACCGCGTTGTTTTTCCCTGCAATTTGGTGTTTTTTCAAAGGAACGATGCCTCTTTACAAAGAAGAGGTAAAAAAACATGTTACGATCACTTTGCCAAACTTAAATCAGGAAATTTCCTTATTTTTGCTGGCTGGCCTATTCAGTTCCGCTTTTGTCGCTTCAAAATGGAGCGGAATGCTTGTTGGAGCGTTCAGTAGTGTGTTCGGTCATTCCCCTGTCATGATGACAATCATACTGTCTATCATTATTGTGGGAACGGCGATGGGCGGCCTTCATCCAATTGTTGTCGTAACCATATTAGCTACAAGTATTAAACCAAGTGATTTGGATTTTTCCATCCATTATTTTGCGATTGCTCTTCTCGGCAGCTGGAGTATTTCAAATGTTTTATCACCAGCGACCGCTGTAAATAATTTAATTGCATACTCTTTAAAAGAAAAGCTTATGAACGTGGCCATCCGATGGAACTGGATATATGGATTTATTATGGTAATTTTACTTCCTTTCTACTTGTATCTTGCCGGGTTATAAAAATAAAGTGGAGTATTTTTTTCGAAGAAAGGCTTTATCGCTTGTCAGCCTCCAGCTTTAGGGATGACTGAGGAAATAACAGTACGACCCACAGAATCATTTATCTCCTTACAGATACAATTTTCACAGAGATGAAAAGTTATTTGGCGGCTTCTACTCATTTGCTTGAGTAGGAGCTGTTTTCATATCGTCACATGATCCTACAATTCAGTACCTGCACTTTTAGCGTTTGCTTCCATGTCTTATACAAACAATAGCGTTTTATATATCGTTTGTTGTAAAAGTAAAAGATTCAGTCCAAATAAAACCTCGTCGACTAATTCTAAAGTTTACTCTGTTTGCTCTACTTCAGTACAGCAATCACTGATTCGAAGATTCTTCCAGTACGATGGTTAGCTTATATTCACCGGAAATCCTCAGCTCCGTAAAATAGTTTTGTTCCTAAGTAAAGAGTGTTTTCTTCAAAAGAGATGAAATATTACATCCATTCACAATATAATCAATATTGACTGTTTTTTAAATTTGTCTTACAATTATATAAAAGGACAAAATAAGAACAGTGATTTGATTGTAGCTCTTTTAGTCAATTGAAGGGCTAATAGAATCGGTACTATGCATATTATTTTATGAACAGATTTATTTTTATCCGATTGTGAAAAGGCTTACAGGAGGGCGATTGTGATGCAGACAAAAAGTATGCAAGCTATGGAACCGCTTTATATCAAAGTAAATGAAACAGACAATGTGGCTATCATTGTCAACACCGGAGGATTGGACAAAGGAACATATTTCCCGAATGGCCTTGAATTGAAAGACAGAGTTCCCCAGGGACATAAAGTAGCTTTGACAGATATAAAGGAAAATGAACCTATTATTCGCTACGGTGAAGTGATCGGGCATGCGTCAAAACCAATCGAAAAAGGCAGCTGGGTTAAAGAATCATTAGTTAAAATGCCTCAATCCCCAGAACTGAGTGAATTACCGTTAGCAACTAACATACCGGAAATCCTGCCCCCTCTTGAAGGATATACATTTCAAGGATTTCGCAACGAAGACGGCAGTGTAGGAACAAAGAATATCCTGGGCATTACAACAAGTGTTCAATGTGTAGTCGGTGTTCTTGATTTTGTGGTAAACCGTATTAAAAAAGAGCTTCTGCCAAAGTATCCTAATGTAGATGATGTTGTCGCCCTAAACCACAATTATGGCTGCGGTGTGGCGATTAATGCTCCTGAAGCGGTTATTCCTATTCGCACGATTCAAAACCTGGCGAAGCATCCGAATTTTGGCGGTGAAGCATTGGTCGTCGGCCTGGGGTGCGAAAAACTTTCTCCAATGAGCATCAACCCAAATGGGAAGGAATCTGACGTCATCTCACTTCAGGATCAGCCGGGATTTGCGGGCATGGTTCAGTCCATTATGGAGATGGCAGAGGAACGATTGATAAAACTAAACCGCCGGCAGCGTGAAACGTGTTCAGTTTCTGAACTGGTTGTCGGCACACAATGCGGGGGAAGTGATGCCTTTTCGGGTGTAACGGCTAATCCAGCAGTCGGCTATGCCGCGGATTTGTTAGTCAGAGCAGGAGCAACGGTGTTATTTTCAGAAGTGACAGAAGTGCGCGATGCCATTCATCTGTTAACGCCGCGTGCTGTGAATGAAGAAGTCGGCCAGGCTTTAATAAAAGAAATGGACTGGTATGATAAGTACCTTGCTCTGGGTGATGCTGACCGAAGCGCCAACCCATCCCCTGGGAATAAAAAAGGCGGGCTCGCCAATGTGGTAGAAAAATCCCTGGGTTCTATTGCTAAATCGGGAAGAAGCCCTATATCAGGCGTACTGGCTCCCGGGGAAAAAGCGACGGAAAAAGGATTGATTTTTGCCGCTACACCCGCCAGTGACTTTGTTTGTGGAACTCTGCAGCTGGCTTCTGGTATGCATCTTCAAGTGTTTACGACAGGAAGAGGAACACCTTATAGCCTGGCTATGGCTCCCGTCATCAAAGTTTCTACACGGGATACATTAACCGAACAATGGAAAGATCTTATTGATATAAATGCCGGGACGATCGCTAGCGGAGAAGCGTCCATTGAAGAAGTTGGGTGGGAAATTTTCCGATTCATTTTAGATGTTGCAAGCGGACACAAAAAAACCTGGGCAGAGCATTGGGGACTGCATAATGATTTGGCCCTATTCAACCCGGCTCCTATCACGTAATGATGCTAATTAAAAAACAAAACCCGCTGATATTTCGAATATCAGCGGGTTTTGTTGTAAAGAATGAAACCGACTCTTCATTCGAAAGCAGGCCTGTTTATGCAGCACTTAACATAACAGAGGTGACAACGCTGCGAAAAGCATTCACCTAGAAGAAAGTGTCTTTTAACCGTCAGGCGGACGGCGTTCACTTAACGAACATGGTACAGCTTCTGTGAAGGTATTCTTTATGAGTAAAAGGCTCATATAAGATAGGAAAACACACGGCTTAAGCCTATTTGTCGTGAGATCAAAAAACTTAACACTTTCGGGATTTAAAATCCTGCCTTCTTTATCAATGAGCGTGTCGAAATTATGTAGTATTTATTTAAATAGACCTATCGGATCCGCAAGAGTACTTTCAAGATGCAATATAGTAAATATTTTTATACTCATTTTTAAATTTTATATATAGTCTTGGCTCTTACAGTAAAATTATTCAAATAACAGGTCAAAAAGCCGAGATCAGCTTTTTCGTTCAAGACGCTTTCATTTTTATTAACTGAATCGCTTTTTCAAATTTAGTTTTTTTCCTGT
Organism: Domibacillus robiginosus; assembly: GCF_000966195.1. Classification (GTDB taxonomy): domain Bacteria; phylum Bacillota; class Bacilli; order Bacillales; family Domibacillaceae; genus Domibacillus; species Domibacillus robiginosus. The sequence continues at coordinate 5,625 of NZ_LAHL01000037.1, forward strand.
CAAACCAGCTGAAACTGAGCAAACACCACTTTACCGCCATGCAGTATCTCCCTCTATAGGTAAATTCCTCTACTGATTTTTCTGCGTTTCTTAGCAGTATCACGGTCCTGAAAATAAAAACACAAACATATACAATTTCTTACAAAATTAATTAAGCAAACACAGTAGGCATTGTAAAACGACAGGATAACCGAACATTCCGCTTCTTATAAAAAATCAGACCGACCAAACCGGGTTATGATAAAAAGAATTTTTACAAACAGTCAGTTTATCATTGCCATTTCAACAAAGGAATCAACCTTGAAAATAATGTGAAAATATAAAAAATGCCCCGTTTCTAAAATAACGGTTTAGGGAGAATAAAACGAAGGAATTAGTACAGCATAAATTCCATACCACTACTCAAAAGAGAAAGGGATGAGTTCATTCATGGCACAGGTTCTTTATATCACAGCACACCCGCACGATGAATCCAGCTCATTTAGTATGGCAGCGGGCCAGGCTTTTATTAGCGCTTACCGGGAAGCAAACCCCGATGACGAAGTGACTCATCTTGATCTATACAAAGAAAACATTCCTCAAATTGACAATGATGTTTTCAGCGGCTGGGGGAAACTTCAGGGAGGAAACGCCTTTGATCAGTTATCCAGTGAGGAGCAATCAAAGGTAGGACGGCTGAATGAATTGTCGGATCAGTTTGCGAAAGCTGATAAATATGTGTTCGTTACACCAATGTGGAACTTCTCCTTCCCGCCGGTAATGAAGGCTTATATTGATTCCGTTTGTGTAGCCGGCAAAACATTCAAATACACAGAACAAGGATCGGTCGGTTTGATGACTGATAAAAAAGCGCTGCACATTCAAGCACGCGGAGGTATTTACTCTGAAGGACCAGCAACGGATATGGAAATGGGCCACCGTTATTTAAGCATTATCATGCAATTTTTCGGCGTCCCTTCTTTCGACGGGCTGTTTATCGAAGGCCATAACCAGTTCCCGGACCGGGCACAGGAAATTAAAGAAACGGGAATCCAGCAGGCAAAAGAGCTGGCAAAATCTTTTTAATAAAATTGGTACCATAAAGCAGCAGGAGCCACAATGGTTCCTGCTTTTCTACGTTACAATACAGTTGCTTTACTTTCTTTGCCACAGCCGGCGGTCCGTTTGCTCTGTCAGAAGAAACGAAGGCCGGTGATATGCTTTCGGCGATACTCAAATTCTACAGCTGCGGGCGATTCTTGCTTTCAATCCAAATACAGTAACTGAAAAGGAAATGTATTCTTTCATTGAAGAGGCAAATGCTGATGTAGGAAAAACCGGTTTCAAAACAACATATTGAGTCCTTTTCTATCATTATGTATCTCTGAAAAAGATAAACGACATTTTACCTTTTTCAGAGGTTTTTTCATTTTAGTGCTTTATCACTTCCCGATCTCCTATCGCCTGGACAGGCCGGTGGTTATCAGGGAAAATTTCGCGAAAAATATTGATTTGTTCTGTAGACATTTCAATAGGCTGTTTGTAAACTACCCATTGTACGCCTTCTGAACATGGAGGTGTTGTTAAAGAACCTGCATATTGATAATTGTGCTTGTTTTTGGGCAAAATATGCTTCAGATCAATCAACTCCGGTACACTTATTCCTTCGGTTGTTTTCTCTTTCGGTATAACATTCCATGCCTGCTCCAATACCGTGTTTGTTTTGCCTTCTTTGATTAATATGCCCAATACTGCAAGCTGGCCTTCTTTACTTTTATGTACGAGATGCAGCTCCATATCATAGGAATGTCCATTAATCAGGTGTTCACTTGGTGTATGGAAATGAAACTGTGCCAGTGTATAATCCTTGCCATTTAATTTAATCGAATTGCCTTCTGTTTGAATATTCCCCTGTACAGTATGTCCATTGTTTACGAGTGAGAAAGCACTTGGTATGTAATTGATCTTTAGCTCTTCAACCTTAGCTGCCTTTTTCGCTTGTGCTTTTTGAATATTAATGGGAGACTGCTCTGTGCCATTTACACATGCAGCATTTAATGGATCCAGCTCTACCCAATGGCCTGGACCGGTTTCTCCTTCGTAAGACCACTCATGTCCTTTTTCTGCCAGGCTGCTTTCGTCTCCATTCGCGGACTGCGATGGGATAAACGTACATGAAGCTAGTGCAAGTGTAAAATATGTAAATGATACGGGTATAGCAATTTTTTTCCTTAGCATATTTATCCTCCATTTCATCTTTCTTCTTTTATATTTATCATAATCACCGAAAAAGGAAATGAATCTTTGGAGCCGTTTTTACTGCATTATCTGAAAATATAAACAAAGCATATAAAAGGACCTTTGAACTGGAAGCCCTGTTAAATCTAAACTGATTGAAATCAGGGATGGGGGGCACACTGTGTTTTAGGGGGTGAAGGGAATGTATAAAGGATTTGAAATTGCCGAGCTGTCGTCCGAACAAACCAAACAAATCCAGCAGCTTGAAAAAGAACTGGAATGTACCCTTATTGCATATGAGCGTCAAGGTGCACTCCCGCATGTAACGGAACAGCCAGTGGATTTGGTATAAAAAAAGGCAGCTTCTAAGCTGCCTGAAACGTTTTTAAAAGTTCATCCGCGATTGTCCGCCATCGACGTTGATGCTTGTTCCAACCAGCCAGGATGCTTTTTCCGAAGCAAGAAATGCGACAACATTGGCAACTTCTTCAGCCGTTCCAAAACGGCCCGCCGGAATCTCATTTTGAACAAACGCGTTGATTTTCTCCGGGTTTTCTTCCAGGCGTTTTTTCCAGTTGCCGCTTTCGTGCAAAATACTGCCCGGTGCCACACTGTTTACACGAATACCATCCTGAATTACTTCATCAGCGAGCGATTTCGTGAAGCTGATTAATGCCGCTTTCGCATTATTATAAGTCACCTTGCCACCACTTTCTCTGCCAAATACTGAAGTAATATTAATAATCGCTCCTGACTGCTTTTTCTTCATTTCTTCAACTGCTAATTTGCTTAGGTGTACAGCGGAGAAGTAGTTCAGCTCCATCGCTTCATAAAAGGAATCCATATCGGTTTCCGCTGCTTTTCCCCCATTGCTGCCGCCGGCATTGTTGATGAGTACATCGATCGTTCCGTGCTGTTCAATAAACGAGCGGATAAGCGCTTCCCGTTCGTTGGCTTTCAGTAAATCTGCCTGAAAGCTGGATACGCTTCCACCCAGTTCTTCTTTTGTTTGTTCGAGTGCTTCCACTCCTCGGGCTGCAATGGATACGTTCGCCCCTTCTTCTATAAGCGCTCTTGCAATCGCCCGTCCGATTCCTTTTGAGCCTCCTGTGATCAAAATGTGCTTTCCCTTTAATTGTAAATCCACTTTATCATCCCCTATTTGCTTGATTTGCTTCTACAGTTTTATCTTAGCCCTTTTTCTTTTCGCTTGTCCAAGATAACAGGTCATTGGACTTTGGCTGCCTTCCACTGCTCCCATAAGGTTAACGTGCGCTCTGATATTCGAATCCACGTTCCCGGTTTGATGGACTCAGACAGCGTATAAACTTGATTTTCATATATGAGCCGATGATTTGCTCGTACCTGGCCAATTCTTACATCAATAAAAGGAAAAACGCGATTCATATTTTTTATGTAATATGTGCCGTTTTTTTCTTCAAATACTTCTTCTCCTTCTGCATTTGAAGGCATTCCTACCGCAAAGTCTTTGTAAGAAAGCTCTGTTTGAATGATTTGGTTACCGGATAATTGGTAGGACTCCATTACCTCTGATAAATGAATGGAGTGTGTATATTGAATTTGAAAGGTTTCTTCTTTTTTTAACGGTACGTAAGCGAGCAGGCTGTCTTCATTTTCATAAGTCAGCGCGATGACCTGTCTGTCTGGATAGAAAAAAATGAGGGTAGAAACGAACAGAATAATGAGCATGATAGCGCTTATTAGTATTGCTTTCAATCGGATCACCCCTAAAAAAAATGAAGTCGACAGGCCGCCTTGCAGCCTATCGACTAAAAAATTATTTACTGGGAAACGCCTGCTTCTTCAAAATATTTAGCCGCTCCTGGGTGCAGCTCCATATCGCCTAAACCTTCAAGAGCCGTTTCCGGTGTGATAAATTCTCCTTTGGCGTGAGTGATTTGATCCGTGTTTTCATAAAGCGCTTTTGTCATTTCGTACACAAGATCTTCATCTACATCCTTTGATGCCACCAGCATAGCTTTAACGGCAACTGTTTTTACATCTTCCTTAATTTTATAAGTTCCGCTTGGGACCGCATCTTCTGCATAATATGGATACTTTTCAACAAGCTCCTGAATTTTGTCTTCGGCAATTGGGATGATCACGACGTCATTTTGTGCTGACAACGCTTCTACTGCACCAGTTGGTGTTCCCGCTGTGATAAACGCTGCATCAATGTTTCCAGACTGAATGCCGTCCGTGGATTCATCAAAAGAAAGATTTTGGGCTTTAATGTCTTTGTCCGACATGCCATGAATCTCTAACACCTGCATGGCATTGATATAAGCGCCTGATCCCGGTGCTCCGACAGAGACCGTTTTTCCTTTCAAATCTTCAACTGATTGGATGCCGCTTTTGGCAGTTGTGACAAGCTGGACCGTTTCTGGATACAGGGAAGCGATCGCCTGAACATTATCAATCGGATCTCCTTCAAACATTTCTTTTCCTTCAATCGCATAAGCGGCAATGTCCGTCTGGGAAAAAGCCAGCTCTGCTTCTCCGGCCCGCAGTGTTTCCATATTTTCTGCAGAAGCACCCGATGTCTGCGGAGTGATATTTGCATCGGTTTGATCGGAAATAATATTAGCCATCTGCCCGCCAAGCGGATAATAAGTCCCCCCTGTTCCACCCGTCAGCAAGCTCAAATCCTGGCTTGCACTTTCACCGCCGCCACTTCCTTCCCCTGTGTCGGCTGTGCCGCCGTCACTGCTTTCACCACAGGCAGCCGTGATGGCAGCCGTCATTAAAACCGTGCCGAACAATACGCTAAAACGAGATTTTTTCATACATACATCCTCCTTTTTTCTTTACATTCAGCAGTACGAATGGAACAAATCTTTCTTATATATAGAAGAGCAGGAACAAGCGAATTTTTCCACTTATTTTCCTGTCTTTGATTGAGCAAACACGGCTCGACAACAGCCGTTTATTCTACTTTTGGATAATCTGTGTGGGGCTTGTCTTGAAGGGTCCCTCCGTCTCCTTTGTCCTGCTTCCATACATACTGTAAAGCCAGCAGTATGCCAAACATGACTAGTCCGGTAATGTCAGAGATGGTTTCCGGGTAAATCAGCAGCAGTCCCACAATACATGCGGTGATTCGTTCCAGCCAGTGCATGTCCCTCATCCAGTGGCCGATCACACCGGCTCCGATGGCAATCATGCCAGTCATCGCTGTCAGGACAACCCACACCGTTTCTCCCCATGTAGTATTAATCATCAATAATTCTGGAGAGAGAACAAAAATATATGGAATAATGAAAGCGGCAATGGCCAGCTTTGACGATTCAATCCCCGTTTTAATCGGTTCTCCTCCCGACACGCCGGCTGCGGCAAAAGCGGCCAGTGCTACAGGCGGGGTAATATCGGCGATAATACCAAAGTAGAACACAAATAAGTGAGCAGACAAATCAGGTACGCCAAGTAAAATCATCGCTGGTGCAGCAATCGTAGAAGTGATCACATAGTTTGCGGTTGTCGGTGAACCCATACCGAGTATAAGTGCAGCAATCATCGTCAGAATAAGTGTAGGGATCAAGTAGCCGCCTGCAAGATCAATTAAGCCATTGGCCAGTTTTAACCCCAATCCTGTTTTTGTCACAATACCTACAATAATCCCGGCTGCTGCCGTCGCAGCCGCTACAGCAAGGGCTGTACGCGCGCCGTCTACGAGCGCATGCACGATATCAACAGCTTTCATTCCCCTGTCTTTATTAATAAAGCCCACAATAATAGAAATGACGATCGAATAAAGTGCGGCATGCGTAACGGTTATATTAGACATCAGCAGCAAAATAATTGCGATAATCGGAATAAGTAAATATATTTTTCCGAATACTTCTTTTCTGCTTGGCATCTCTTCTTTCGTCAGCCCGCGCAGACCAAGCCGCTTTGCTTCGAAGTGAGTCATAATCCAAATGCCCAAAAAGTATAAAATCGCCGGGATCGCAGCTGCTTTGGCGATATCCCAATATGTAATGCCGTTTCCGATAAACTCAACCATCAAAAAAGCGGCTGCGCCCATAATAGGTGGCATCAGCTGTCCACCTGTTGAAGCCGATGCTTCGACAGCTCCAGCGAATTCTTTCTTGTAACCGAGGTTTTTCATCATGGGAATCGTAAAAGCACCCGATGTTACCACATTAGCAACAGAACTTCCGCTGATGGTCCCTTGAAGGGCACTTGAAAAAATTGCTACTTTTGCGGGCCCGCCAATACTCCTGCCGGCAATGGCAATGGAAAGATCATTAAAGTACTGTCCAACGCCTGTCCGTATTAAGAAGGCGCCAAATAATAGAAATAAGAAGATAAAAGTAGATGAAACGGCTAAGGGTGTACCTAAAATACCTTCTGTTGTGAAAAACATCGTTTGAACCATACGTTCCAGGGTTAATCCGCGATGAGATAAGAAGCCTGGCATGTACGAGCCAAAAAGTCCATAAAGCATGAAAAGAAGTGCAATCACCATAATAGGCAGCCCAACAGTTCTCCTCGTTGCTTCCAGTACAAGCAAAATGGCTGTTATGCCAACTGCGAAATCCAGCGGCCCGAGACGTCCGACACTCATGACCAGTTCCTCAAAACGGAGCGGCCAATACGCACCGACACCGATGCTTAAGATTGAGAGAATCAAGTCGTACCAGGCTACCTGCAGCTTCCCTTTTTGCCGCTTCTTTCGATTAGCCGGAAACAGCAGAAAAATCAAGGAAAGGGCAAAGCCTAAATGCACGGTTCGCTGAATTTGAGCCGTGAAGACACCAAAAACAGCTGTATAAAGCTGAAACAGGGAAAAAGCCAAAAGACCAAAAAAAGCAATGTAACCGAGCAGGCCGGTTAGTTTTCTTGTTCCTGCTTCTGGATCATATTTTTCGAGCAGCTTCTGTTGTTCTTCTTCTGATAAATAGCTTGCTTCATGATTAGTCGACAATTCTACTCCACTCCATTCCTCCGTTTCACTTTGAAACTTTTTTCTTTCATGTTTTGAAAATCAAAACATTTTTTACAATTTTAACTATAGATGAAGCAAAATGACCAAAGCCTTTTTTTGTAAGATTTTCTTCCATACTTTATAAAAAATGTTATTAATTTTATGCGCTTGTCCATCTAAATATTCCTCTGACTTTTCATGTAGGCAATGAAGACGACGCGCTGCTAAATGGAATTTTTTAAAAACATAAGAATACAGACTATCGCTGTTGACTCTCCTCTTAGGGGAAGCTTTATAGTATGAATTGTACACTTCTTGATAGAAAGGGCAGAATATAATGCGAAGTTATGGAATGGTGTTAACCATTTTATTGATGAATTTATTTATTGCGTTTTTGGGAATCGGGCTTGTGGTGCCGGTAACGCCCACCATTATGAATGAGCTGAATATAAGCGGAGCTGTCGTGGGTTATATGGTTGCTGCGTTTGCAGTAACACAGCTGATTGCTTCTCCCCCGGCGGGAAAATTAGTGGATCGCTGGGGCCGCAAACCGATGATTGTTACCGGCCTTATTCTTTTTAGCTTGTCGGAGCTTTTATTTGCCGTCGGTCAATCGGTTGATATGCTAATGATTTCAAGAATGATCGGAGGGGTAAGCGCAGCTTTTATTATGCCGGCCGTTACGGCGTATATCGCGGATATTACCTCTGTAGAAACAAGGCCTAAAGCACTTGGCTATATGTCTGCGGCTATTTCAACCGGCTTTATTATCGGACCCGGCATTGGCGGATTTCTTGCAGAAATTAGTACACGGCTTCCTTTTTTCTTCGCAGCAGGCTTTGCGGGTTTTGCAGCCATTCTTTCTTTTTTCACTCTGCGGGAGCCCGAACGAAACCCAGAAAACAAAAAACCGGAAAAAACAACGGCCGGAATCAAACGCGTCTTTGTGCCGCTGTTTTTTATTCCCTTTATGATTATTTTTATTTCAACTTTTGGTCTTGCGGCCTTTGAATCACTTTTTGCCCTGTTTGCCGATCATAAATTTGGTTTTACAGCGATGGATATTGCCATTATGATCACGGGCGGAGCGATCGTCGGAGCTGTAGCACAAATTCTCCTGTTTGATCGTTTAATCAAGTGGATAGGAGAAATTAAACTGATTCAGTACAGTTTGATTTTTTCCACCATTCTTCTTGTTCTGCTTACTTTTGTGTCCGGCTACTATACCATCTTACTGATCACTGCTTTTATGTTTATTGGATTTGATCTTATGAGGCCAGCTGTTACCACTTACTTATCTAACATTGCAGGTGATGAACAAGGGTTTGTTGGAGGAATGAATTCCATGTTCACAAGCATCGGTAATGTGATTGGTCCTATTATCGGTGGTATATTATTTGATATAGAATTAAACTATCCATTTTACTTTGCTGCCATTTTCTTATGTGCAGGCATTGCTTTAACATTTATTTGGAAAAAGCCTGACTTGGGCAGCAGACCTGTTTCGAAAGGACTCTGAGGAACGTGGAAGAAGATTTATACTCGATTGGCGAAATGGCGAAGCTGGCGAATTTGTCGGTGAAGACGCTGCGGTACTACGACCAGATTGGTTTGTTTAAGCCTGCTTATGTAGACCCGAAAACAAACTATCGATATTATGTGGATTCGCAGCTTTTTCAGCTGGACTTAATCCAGCCTTTGAAAGCAGTAAATACTCCTCTGCAGGAAATTAAACTAGCACAAGATCTTTCTTCAAATGAACTTTATGATTTTTTAAGCCGGCAGGAACTAAAAATTCAACAGCAAATTAAAGTACTTCAAGATGCAGAAAAGTCACTTTCCCACGTAAAAAAGAATATCTGTTTTTCTGAACGATACACAGAATTAAATAAAGTCATCATACAAGAGGAAGGGGAAAGCTGTATCGTTCAAATGAGAGCAGAAGGCATTTCTACTCAAAATGTCATGACTAAATCCTATAGCCAGCTTAAACGAATTTCAGAGGCAACAGATGGTTTTTTAAACAATGGGTACGGCGCCACTTTTTCTTTTCAAAACTATGCGTCAGCTGAAGATATCCTCTATCGCCACTTGTTCATCCCTGTTTTAACAAACAAGCAGACGGCTTCGCTGCCGACAGAATTTGAAATTACAACCATTCCGGCAGGAAAGTATGCTCTTATTGTCTACGAATTTAATCCCGAAGCATATTGGGAAAGCTATTCTAAACTCGTAGATACAATTGTTCAACAGCAATTTACAGTTCTAAGCGATGTGTATGAGCTTTTCATGCCTATCCACTATTCACCACGGAAGCCTGAATCTTACTTGGTAGAAATGAAAATCCGTATTTTCAACTAAAAGCAAAGAGCCAGGAAGTAAAAACTTCCCGGCTCTTTCTTATAAAAATTTTTAAACATATAAAGATTATTTTGATGCTGGCGCAAGACTTGCTTCAGGAGATGTAACTTTGTCGTAGAAATCAACAAATTTGTCACGATCTTCACTATTGCGGTATGCCATTGCTACACGTGGATGTTCATTTAGGACACCTGAGACCATGTAAGGAATAATATAGCCCCACTCCCATTTTTGACGCATTTCGAGCATATGGTCTTCAATCACTTTTAGGACTGGCTTCATTTCGTAGCTTGGTTTTTGAATATGGCTCACAAGAAGTTCTGTGTTACAGTTTCCTGCTGCACGGCCCATGCCGTACACAGAAGAATCAAGGAATGTCACACCGTTGCGCATAGCTGTCAGCGTATTCGCAAATGCCAGCTGCATGTTATTGTGCGTGTGGATGCCAAGCTGTTTGTTTGGAATCATCGATTTAAACTTTTTCACCTGATGCTCGATATCTGCAGGGTCAAGGCTTCCGAATGAGTCTACGATGTAGACAACATCAACCGGGCTTTCTTTCACCATTTCAAATGCTTCAATTAACTGATGTTCAGGTACACTGGACAGCGCCATAATATTCAGCGACGTTTCATAGCCTAAATCATGGAACATTTGTACAAGCTCAAGCCCTTTATCTACTTCACGAATGTAGCAGGCTACCCGGATCATATCTAAAGGACTTTCCTCGCGTGGAAGAACATCATTCGGATCAACACGGCCAATGTCAACGAGCGCTGACAGCTTCGTAAACTTTTTCTCCGGTAGAATTTCTTTTAAAAAGTTATCATCAAGAAATCTCCACGGATTCGGTTCAGTTGCGTTTAAAAGCTTTGCAGAATTTTTGTATCCAATCTCCATATATTCAACACCAGCTTCGCTCAAGCCGTTGTATAAATCTTGAACAAATTCAATGCTGAAATCCCAGTTATTAACCAAACCACCGTCACGAATTGTACAGTCGATAATCTTGCTGCGTTGTTCCATAGTCGCGTTCCTCCTGTTTCTTCTTAAGCATATTCGCTTTCGCGCTTTTATGCTTTTATGCTTTTATGTGATAAAGTATCTTGTTATTTTTATACCATGTTTTTCATTAAACTGTCAATACTTTTTTCAATATTTGATCCTTTTCGTCAAAAATAGCCGCGTTTTTCCTTTTTCTCCGTTTGTTTCTGCTATTGTATCTTATGGCCACTTCTGTGTATATAGAAAATAGCTATTTAAACCAATTGATTACAGCTTTACCTCTGCTCTGTCTCATGTCTTTAACTTCTCCAATGACGCGTCATAATAATCCAGCATTGACTGAAGGTCATTTTTTCCTTTAAAAGCTGTAAAAGAATGAAATTCTCTTATTTCCCATTGCAGGCGTTTTTAGGGAACCTCATCCCCGTAGTACTTTTCGTTTCCGATCCGGATGGTCCGTCAGACTTTTTGTACTGATATCCCGTCTGTGTTGCGCAGCAGTAAAAAAGCGGCTAGCAGCCCTTCTCGTCCTGTTCTTCCTACCTTACTGTTTAACACGGTCGATTTGATCCGGGTGCTTTAACCATGGTCATAGCCTGCTAATGCACCAAGTAGTGTTTCAGTTGGTGTATAGCCATTTCCTTATTCTTCAGGGCGATATTGCATATGCTGTTCATTTCATATGCCCAACCGTGCTAAAAGACCGACCGCCTTTTCGTTCTGCTTTGGCGTTTATATTCATCTCTGGTTGTAAATAAAAAAAGCGGCCAAATGGCCACTTTTTAAGGCAGGTATTATAAACCAAATTTATCTTTTTGATTCTGCCTGTTGAAAACTAGCAGGCTTGATAAAGAAGGCGATTACCAGTCCGATAATAGCTAGAATCAAACCGAAAGTAAAAGCACTTTGCACGCCTGCCGTTAACGCCGCTCCTATCACAGCCGGATCAGCTGGATCTTCCACATGCTGCATGAAATCAAGCTGTGCAGAAGACATAATCGTTATCGCTACAGCTGTACCGATTGCTCCAGATACCTGCTGTAAGGTGTTCATCAGCGCGGTTCCATCCGGATACAAATTTTTTGGAAGCTGGTTCAACCCATTTGTCTGGGCCGGCATCATGATCAAGGAAATACCGATCATGAGAAAAGAATGCATTACAATAACCGCTAACATCGATGTGTCAGTTGTCACACGTGATAAGCTCCATAACGTAACAAGGACCAGAACAAAACCGGGTATTACCAATCCCTTTGGTCCATATTTATCAAAAATACGACCTGTCAGCGGAGACATTAAGCCATTCAGCACTCCTCCCGGTAAAAGAACCAGACCGGCTGTAAAAGCTGCTAGTCCCAGTCCTGTCTGCAAGTATAACGGCAGCAGGATAGCAGAAGACAATATCACCATAAAAGCAATAAACACAATGAGAAGCCCCAGTGTAAACATTGGATAGTTGAACACACGCAGGTCGATCATTGGCCGCTCCATTTTAAATTGTCTTAGTGAAAATAAAACAAGCGCTACGAAACCGACCGCAATGGCAATCATTACGATAGAGCTTGACCACCCGTCTTCTCCTGCCGTGCTAAAGCCATATACAATGCCTCCAAAACCGAGTGAAGACAATATAACAGAAACTGCATCAATTTTCGGCTTTGTAATGGTTGATACATTTTGCATATATACCATTCCAAAAAACAGTGCAAATACCAAAAACGGCAGAGACAGCCAGAAAATCCAATGCCAGGTCAAGTTTTCAATCAATAAACCGGAAATCGTAGGCCCAATCGCCGGAGCGAACATAATCACTAATCCCATCATTCCCATGATGGCTCCTCTTCGGTGAATAGGAAAAATTAATAAAATCGTGTTAAACATAAGCGGGAGAAGCAGGCCTGTTCCAAGTGCCTGTACGACCCGTGCAACCATTAATATGCTGAAACTTGGCGCTAATGCGGCAATCAATGTTCCAATAATGGAAAAAAGCAAAGCTGCAATAAACAATTGGCGTGTGCTATACCATTGCAGCAGAAGACCGGAAACCGGAACTAATATTCCTAATGTTAACAGGTAGCCCGTGGTCAGCCACTGGATTGTTGCAGAACCTACATTAAACTGCTCGATCAAATCTCCAAGCGCCATATTCAACGCTGTTTCACTGAATAACCCAATAAACCCGGCTATTAAGAAGGAAATTAAAATAGGGGTCGTTTTCACATTTTCTTGTTGCTTTGCTGCAGTACCTGCTGCCATAAATTCATTCCTCCTATTAAAGGCCAAGCCTTTTTTCAAAGTATTTTTACTCATTTTTCTCGGTCAGTAACATCGGTATTTGCTCTGCGATGACACGAAGAGGCTTTACACTCTTACATGTAAGAGAAAGAAGAATGCCTCCTTCTATGACAGCAAGAATGATGATACCAAAATTCTCTGCCTGCTTTTCACTGTATCCTGCCTTTAAAAACTTCCCAGCGTACATTTCCTTCCACTCTTCAAATGCTAAATGGCAGGCTTTCCTAATTGGCTCACTGGTGGAATGTTTTTCAGACGCTATCGCTCCGATCGGAAATCCAACCGGTTCTTTTTCATCCCTCATCGCCTCAGCCAATTTATAAATATGCTCTTGAACAGCTTTAACGGGATCTTCAACTCGCTCGAACACTTCTTCAATGAAACCAACTACGATTTCTTTTGTATGACGGATGGCCTCAACAGCTAGCCCCTCTTTTCCCTCGGGAAAATAGTGATAAAGCGATCCTTTTGGAATCCCGCTTTCTTTCAAAATGTCATTAAGGCCAACTCCGTCATACCCGCGCATACGAAACAGCCTGGAAGCCGTTTCAATCAGCATCCTTTTCGTGTTGGGCTTTTTGGTCATAATTCACCTCTTCACATATTAAACCGACCGGTCTAATATAATGCATTTTTTTACACTTGTCAATGTTAGAAACTTTATCATTTCTTTAAAAAGGATTAAAGAAAGTAAAATAAAAAACCGGCAGGAAAATAACATTTCCTTGCCGGTTCATGACTATAATATATGTTACATGTCTCCTTGTATTTAAGGAGCTCCTTCTATTCTTGTTTAAAATCCAATAGAGATAATCCCAAAAAGAACGGCCGCTACCGTCATCACGGTTGTGGTGCCCAGTGCCCACTTGATCGCAAATCGCTGTAAGTCACCAAATTCTGTTCCCACGAGGCCAATCAATAAGTGGGCCGCTGCCACCAGAGGACTGAGGACGTGTACAGGCTGTCCAAGCAAGGAAGCACGACCAATTTCCACAGCGCTAATCCCATAGGCTTCTGCTGCCTGTGCGATAATAGGAAGAACACCAAAATAAAATGCATTGTTAGACATAAAAAACGTAAAAGGAGCACTTAAAAATGCCACAATGACTGGAAGAAATGGGCCAAATGAATCTGGAATAATGGATACGAGTGTCACAGCCATGGCATCAATCATTTTTGTTCCAGACATAATCCCGGTAAAAATTCCTGCCGCGATAACGATTGAAACAACGGCCAATGCATTTTTGGAATGGGCCGCCAGCCGTTCCTGCTGATCTTTTAAATCTGGATAGTTTACAAAAAGGGCAATACCAAATGCGATCATAAATAAAATAGTCAAAGACATAAAGTCAATGATCAGAGAAGCCATTAACACAATCGTCAGTAATAGATTGAACCAAACAAGTTTTGGACGTTTATAATCCGCATTCAGTGTTGTGGCGGCAAGACCTGTGTTCTCAGCTGATTGATGTGTAGAGTCAAGTTCAATTACTCCAAGTCGTTTCCGTTCTTTTCGGCCCAGCAAAAAAGCAGCCGTTAGAACCCAGACAAGGCCAATGCCCATGACGGGAATCATCGGAATAAATAGGTCAGATGCATCCAGACTCAGAGAGGCCATTGCCATCGCAGAGGCTCCTCCCCACGGCGTCATATTCATCACACCCATTGAGAGCATGGCAACTGTGGCTAAAATTAACCGGTTCATACCGAGCCGCTTATATAATGGCAGCAGGGCAGAAACAGTAATAATATAGGTAGTCGTTCCGTCACCATCAAGAGCAACTGTCATAGAAAGAACTGCTGTACCAATAACAATTTTAAGTGGATCTCCCTTTACAATCTTTAAAATCTTAGCAATCAGCGGGTCAAACAAGCCGGAATCAATCATGATGCCAAAGTATAAAATAGCAAATAAAATCATAATAGCCGTAGAAGCAATGCTTTCTACTCCTTCTTGCATCATGGGACCGAGCTCCGTTAAAAACCCACCTAGAATACCAAATGCAATAGGTACAAGCATAATCGCAACCAGTGCCGATAATTTTTTAGACATAATCAAGTACATAAATACCGCAACCATTGAAAACCCCAACGTAGCTAACATTCGTTCATCTCCTTTGCTTCACATTTAGTGGGAGCGCTTTCTTACAAAAGATTATCAATCTTCTTACTTTACGTGTAGTTAAAAATTGTTTTTACTTTTTTAATTCTAATGATTGTTTTTTTCATATTTTTCACAGCAAAAAAAAAAACCGCACCTGCAAATGCAGCTACGATTTTAAAGAGACTTGTATTTTCGCTCCGGCCGCCCAATGCTGCCGTAAATGACTTTCACTTCCATCTCGCCGGTAGAAACAAGATACTCTAAATACCTCCGGGTGGTCGAATAACTAATACCGAACAACTGACTGAACTCATCGGCATTTAAGCTTTCCTCCACAAGTTTTATTTTTTCTCTGACAAGCTTTAGCGTATGCTTATCAATGCCTTTTGGCAGCAAAGCTGTATTAGAAACAGACTGACTTTTTGATTGAGGTGTACGAAACATCTGATCTACTTTATCTTGATCTATCCTTTTTTGTTCGTAGAGCTGTTTTCTTACTTGTTTATATTCCTGCAGGGTGGCAATCAATTTATCAATCATGATCGGCTTAATTAAATAACCGAATGCACCTCCGCGAATTGCCTGACTGACGGTTTCAGTATCATTGGCAGCCGTAATTAAAATAACATCAATCCCCCAATACTGTTTTCTCACTTCCTTTAATAGTTCAATACCATTGGTGTCTGGTAAGAAAACATCGAGCAAAATAAGATGGGGCTGGACTACTTTTAACAAATCGACTGTTTGTTTGCCTGAACCAGCCGTTGCAATCACCTCAAAGCCAGGCTGCTGGTCTGTGAATTGCTTGTAAATCCCTGCTGCCTCGTGATCATCTTCTACAATAATCACTTTAATCGTTTCCATAAAGTGCCCCCTTTTTAGGTAAAACAATCGTAAACCGAGTGCCGCCAAGCTGGCTTTTGTCCATGTATATGTCTCCCTCAAGCTTCTGAAGAGCATGCCGGACAATCATTAAGCCGATGCCGTGGTTCTCTCCTGTTTTAGTCGTATACCCTTCCTTGAATATAACTTCTTCCATGTGCGCTGGAATACCAGCTCCATTGTCTTCAATGTCAAACACAATATCTTTTCCAAAGTCCGTAAATGAGACAGATACTTTTCCTTCCTTCCCGTTATAAGCACGTGCTGCTTCTAAAGCATTGTCTATAATATTACCAATAACAGAAACGATCTGCTGAGATTCTCCGGCAGTGAGCGAAACAGACAAACTGCTTTCTATATCAATATTCAACTGTACCTGAAGCTCCTTTGACCGATTCACTTTGCCAAGCAGGCAGGCGGCAATAACAGGATCTGAAACAGATGAAACCAAAAAAGAAATCACATCCTGACGTTCCTGAACTTCCTGAGAAATCAGTTGAATTGCCCGCTCATACTGGCCTAAGCGCAGCAGACCATAGAGTGTATTAAGCCTGTTTAAAAACTCATGATTTTGTGCCCGCATATTGTCAGAAAATGCTTTTATCTGCGACAGCTCTTCCGCCAGCTTTTCCACTTCTGAAACGGGGCGTGCCGTGAGTACCACTCCTTCTGTTTGACCGTTTTGCAGGAACGGAGATAAATCTGCAATCAAAAGCTGATTATCGAATACGATGGTTTGGTTGACTCTCTCTTCCTTAAATGTAAGAACTTCTCTTAACAGGGCTTGAAGCTTCTCCTCCTTTATAGCATATCCTTTTTGAATCGTTTGATCACCGAATAACAATCGTGCTTTTTTATTCATCGATGAGATCTGATTGTGTGTATTAATCACAATTGTTGCATCTCGAATAGATTCCAATGTAGCTTGTTTTTCTTTAAATAAGGATGAGATTTCTTCCGGCTCCAAGCCTAAAATAATTTTTCGAATTCGGCGTGCAATAACCATGGCCCCTATAATACCAATCGTTAATGGAATGATGGCGAGCTGTATAATTTTGATTCGATAAGCAGCTGCTTGATCTTCTATATCATTTAATAAAAATCCGACAGAAGAAACGCCAATGACATTGCCCTGTTCATTCCAGATAGGTGTCTTTGCTTTGATCGCTGGACCCGATACACCTGTATCTTTATAAATAACAGATTGTTCTTTTAAAAGAGATGCATCATTACTAGTCGCTGTATGTTTCCCGATAGAATCAGGATTTGGATTGGTATAGCGGATTCCTTTCTTGTTCACAATAGTTACGTAGCTGGCACCTGTGGTTTTGCGTATCGTTTCAGCAATGGGCTGCATGGTGTCCGTAGGGTTTTGTTCATTGAAGGCATGAATAATTCCTTCATTTTGTGCTGCAAGTTTTGCAACGGTCATCGCCTGCTTTCCCATATAAGACTCGATCATCTCATCGATCATAGAAGAAAAGAGAAGGCTTACGAGGAATGTACTGATAATGACGACTAAAGCTAAAAGAAGCGCAATTTGAGTCAGCAGGCTTAATCGAATCGGTTTAAAAAGCATAATCCCTTCCTCCTCTACTGCTTATCTGCTGTTTTAAGACTGACGGTTTTAACCGGATAACAAAAGGAATGAACCTGCATTTTTCTTTTTAAGTATACTTGTTAATGTAAAGCAGACAAGAACTAATTCTAACCAATCTGTCAAACGGTTTCATTATTTGCTTACTTTTTAATACGAATCGGTTAAACCATTCTCCTACCTGCTGGCAGCGCCCTTTTAACAATTACAATGAAACGATGCAGTATATAATCCCGGCTGATTATTCACAAAAAGGGTATACTAGCTTTTAATAGTTCTACAAGACATAAGTAAATGATACCCGTCGAAGAAAATCAAACTGACTTGTACACTTTTATGAAAACAGTTCCAAAACCGTTTCTTTTTTAGTAGAATAAAAGGGAAGAAAAAAAATTTCTTGTTCACAATAAAAAAAATAAATAATTTTTATTACATCGGGTTAACGAGTATTACAAAGATCGGATCATTTAATAAAGGAGACCATTCATATGTCAAATCAATCTTTTTATTTAGGTGTTGATATAGGAACAACCAGTACAAAATCGGTTTTATTCGGAGAAGCCGGCAAAGTTATTGCCATGCATCATGTGGAGTACCCTCTCTACAGCCCGTCTCCATCCGTTGCCGAGCAGGATCCAGATGAAATTTTCCGGGCCGTGCTTGAAACGATCAAAACAGTTTTCATAAAAAGTCAAGTGGACCCCGCCCAGTTAAAGCTCGTCAGCTTTAGTTCAGCAATGCACAGTGTCATCGCCATGGATCAAAACGGCAAGCCGCTAACACGATGCATTACCTGGGCGGACAGCCGGCCGACAAAATGGTCTGAAAAAATTAAAAATGAAATGAACGGGCTGGAGATTTACAAAAGAACCGGTACACCGATTCATCCAATGTCGCCTCTTTGCAAAATTGCCTGGCTGCGGACCGATCAGCCAGATGTGTTTGCAGCCGCTGACAAATTTATCGGCATTAAAGAATACGTGTTTTATCAGCTGTTTGACGAATATGTCGTTGACTATTCTATTGCCTCTGCAATGGGTATGTTTAATTTACATGAACTAGCGTGGGATACGGAAGCGCTTGAAGTAGCGGGTATTTCTGAGGACCAGCTGTCCCAGGCCGTTCCAACGACTCACTTTTTAAAAGGCTTGAAGCAGATATACAAGGAAGAGCTCGGTATTTCGGATGAAACACCATTTATTGTAGGGGCAAGTGACGGGGTTTTATCTAATCTGGGTGTTAATGCTATTGATCCAGGTGTAGTAGCAGTAACAATTGGCACAAGCGGTGCGATCCGTACTGTTACAGACAAGCCGGTCACCGATCCAAAAGGACGGATTTTTTGTTATGCGCTAACTGAAAATCATTGGGTTGTTGGCGGACCGGTCAATAACGGCGGCATGACGTTTAGATGGGTACGGGATGAGTTTGCGGCAGCTGAAGTAGAAACGGCAAAGCGGCTCGACATTGATCCGTATGAAGTACTGACCAAGATCGCATCTCGCGTCGCACCGGGTGCGGATGGTCTTTTGTTCCACCCTTATTTGGCTGGTGAGCGGGCACCGCTTTGGAACCCTAATGCACGAGGCTCCTTTTTCGGTCTCAGCCTGCACCATAAACGGGAGCATATGATTCGCGCTGTTTTAGAGGGAGTAATCCTGAACTTGTACTCTGTGATGCTTGCCCTTCAGGAAGTGATTGGCGTGCCGAAGCAGATTCAAGCAACAGGCGGGTTTGCCCGCTCTGAACTATGGCGCCAGATGATGGCCGATATTTTTGATCAGGAAGTGATTGTACCGGAAAGCTTTGAAAGTTCCTGCCTCGGTGCCATCGTACTAGGGATGTACGCACTTGGAGAAATTGATGATTTTTCTATTATGTCAGAATGGGTGGGCAGCACACACAGCCACCAGCCAAATCCGGACAACGCAGAAGTTTATCAGGATTTAATGTCTATTTATATTCGCGTAGCACGAGCGCTTGAAAATGAATACAGCCTTATTGCTGATTTTCAGCAAAAGTGGATTAAATAAAGTTGCTTTACGTGTTTTTTACAAAAAGAAGCGGCCTGTTTCTCTAGACAGGCCGCTTTATTTATTAGAACACAAATATTTTTTCTTTATGTAAGAGGGACTTGACTGACCAGCCGTTTCTTATATACTACTTTTGAAATGGTAATGCTCACTTCGTACAAAAGCAACAAAGGAATGATTACCAAAATATCTGAAACAAGGTCGGGCGGCGTAATCAAAATGGAGACCACCACAAGAGCGAAATAACAAGCCTTTCTTGCTTTAGCCAGCCGTACTGGGTTGATAATACCCAGTCTCGTTAAAAACATCACTACCAAAGGCATTTCGAATAAAAAACCAAATGGCAGTGTTAAATGAAGCATAAAACGGAAATAGCGATCGGCTGTAAACATTGTTTCAAACTGTCCGGAGGATAATGCTGTGAGATATCCTAAAACAATCGGAAATAAAATAAAATAACCAAATCCAATGCCTGTTAGAAACAAAAGAAATAAACCTGGTATAAAGTGAAGTGCAACCCGGCTTTCCTCTTTTGTCAGAGCCGGCTCGACAAAGCGCCATGTTTGGTAAGCGGCTACTGGAATCGTCGCAGCAATCGCACCTACGCCTGAAATCATCATATATACCCATAAAATATCGCTCGGCCCCAGGATGGCCAGTTTGCCATCCAGATCTTTGATCAGCCAGTGGTAGATATCTTCAACGAATATAAAAGCGATAACCAGAAAAAAAAGAAATGCTGCTAACGTTTTGACAATCCGCTGACGAAGTTCCTCCAAATGCTCAATCAGTTGAATATCCTTGTTTTCCATTTGAACGCCTCCTGTCTTCCGCTAAAAAAAGAAGTAGACGAGTTACCTCGTCTACATATTTCTTACGAAACGGCTGATTTTTCTTTTTTCTCCACGGTTGTCAGCTCAGGCTTTTTCTCTTCTTCCTCTTCCACTAAGTTTTTCGTCGCACTTTTAAACTCACTTAACGTACGACCAAACGCGCGCCCGATTTCTGGAAGCTTTGAAGGGCCAAAGATCACAAGAGCAATGATTAAAATTAACACTAAACCTGGAACACCGATATTTTGCAGCATAAGAATTTGCTCCTTTCAAATAAATGTATTTTATTTTCTGCTTGTATGCTTAAAGCTGGCCACCGCTTCTATTTCGATCAGCCAATCTGAATTCACTAAGCTTTCCACACCTACTGTAGAACGAGCGGTTTTTCTTGGATTTTCTTCCGTGTTGAAAAATTGTCCGTATGCATCAAACCAGCCCTGGTAATCTGGTTTTCCTCCTTTGTTCGGGTCCGACACAACATACACACGCAAATATGTGATATCTTTCATCGAAAGCCCTTTTGCCTTCAACTGTGCTTCTAGGTTTTTCAAAATACCCACAGCCTGCGTTTTTGTATCTCCATATCTTTCATATGTGGTCGCTCCATCTTTATTTAACAAAGGAGGAACCGTACCGCTGAATAATAATTGTCCATGTGAAGCCGGAATTGCCACAGAATTTGAAATAGTAGAGGTAGAACTTCCAAAGAAAGTCACTCTATTAGATTTTATTTCTTCTTTTTCACTTACAGCCGAAGCAATGGAAAAACCTGCAAGAACATTTGCGCTAATGACCACAGAAGCGATCGTTGTTTTCATTGTTTTTTTCATGATTTTCCTCCTTTAATGTATAAAAATAAGCAGAGTGAGTGGTCAATTTTTATCCTGCTTTTGACGGTACAGGTCCGCTTTCTTTCAGCACTTTTTCATGGATTTGGCTCACGGCTGTCCTGGCCGATTCAAACGCACCTGCCATCCATCCGGTCATATAGCTGAGGTGTTCGCCGGCTAAATAAATGCGGCCTTGCGGCTGGTTCAAAATTGGATAGTAATTTTTTAAATCTGATGCAGAATACTCAGCCCATCCCCCCTGGCTGTATTTAATTTTGTGCCATGCAAGAGAAAAAGAGGTTTCAAATTCATCAGCATATTGCTTATGTATTTTTCCTCCTTGAGCTAAAGCATGAGATTGACGCTGGGCAAGGGAGCGATTGCCTACATCGACTGCATTTTGTCCAAAATTGTAGTAGCCTACTACAATTCCTTTTTGAGTTAAAAAGTCAGAAGATGGATACCAAATTTGTGAGATATCCATATTGGTTGTGGTGATACCACCTAAAATTCGATCTTCCTGCTCCCAAAATCGGCTTTTAAATTGAATACCAATTTTTCCTGTTGTTGCATACTGAATGCTAGCAATGGCTTTTTTCATCTCAGGCGTAAAGTCTGCTGGGATGCTTTTTAAAACGGGCAGAGGAATGGTACAGATGCAGTAATCTCCCGTTAGTTCTTTTACTTTTCCTTTTACGTTATATACAATTCGGGTACCGTTTGAAGATTGGCGAATTTCCAAGACCTTTGCTTCAAATGTAATTTTTCCTGGAAGCTGTCTTTCAAGTGCTTTGGGTATCTGGTCCATCCCTCCTACGGGCTGGAACATCATAGGTTGTTGGGTGAAGGAGTAATCTGAGCTGAGGTTATTCATCATTCCTGATTGAAGAAGTGCACTAGGTGTGTAGGGTGTATCTATTGTACCCGGCTGGAGTCCGGCGCCAGGCAGCTCTTTATATCCGCGGCGGCTTGAGCCTTTATAAGTGTAGTCAGAAGATAAATCGCCCTCGCGTTTCAAGTAATCCATCAGTTTTTCCATATCTTCTTTTGTTAGTTCTTGATCAAGCGCAGACTTATTTACCGCTTTGGCTAACAATTCGGATACAAAGCCCCGCGTGTCCGCTTTGATGGCCTGCTTGCGAATTTTTTGATCTGCTAAACCACCGACCTTTTCCTGATAGTAGTAGGAAAATTCATTGGCATTGCAAAATACCTCAAGAGGAACACCAAGCTCTTTACAATAATCAATCGTTATGTGATGCTGTGGAATTCGGGCAGGACCTGCATTAAAATAAAGCCCTTTGTCAAATGTAGCTGTTTGTTTTATTCCACCAATTTCGGTTTCCTGTGTTCCATTTCGCACCGTCCAATTCCTACCGCCTGTCCTGCCTCTCGCTTCGAGAATGTGACAGTCATAGCCTGCTTTTCCAAGTTCATAAGCAGCGGTCATTCCTGCGATACCTGCACCGAGGATAATGACTCTCTTCCCTGTTTTACCAGAAGAGGAAAGATCACTTTTAGCTGGAGCACGATAGCTGCTTGTATTAGCCATCACAGGAGAAGCTAAAAACCCTAAAGATTCCATCGCCCCAAATACAGCAACGGCGCCTCCCACTTTTCCTACTTGATTTAGGAAATCTCTCCTCGTTATGCTTTTTTGTTCTTTCGTCATTTTGTTTCCCCCTTTTTATCACTTGGAATAAGAGTATAATAGGGTTTATATTTTTCCATATCTACACATTTGTTAGAAAATATTACATATTTTCTAACTACCACAGCCATATCAACAATAAAAATAGAACGAAGAATTGCTGCTGATTTAATCAATTTCTAGCCAGGTAGAAAAAGAAAAAAGCGGTCTCCCTTCTGAAAAGGGAGCCGCTGCTTCTTTTGGATAAAAGTAAAAATCGTTAACTGTATAATCTTATCCCATTACTTACTTTTTTCAACGCTGTGGCCGCCAAATTCATTGCGCAAAGAAGCCACTACTTTCCCAGAGAATGTATCTTCCTCAAGTGAACGATAACGCATCATAAGAGACAAAGCGGTAATTGGAGCCGCTGCCTGCATTTCAAGAGCTGTCTCGACCGTCCATTTTCCTTCTCCAGAAGAATGCATAATTCCTTTAATACCTTCAAGCTTTGGATCTTTTGAAAAAGCATTTTGCGTTAGTTCCATTAGCCATGAGCGGATAACAGAACCGTGGTTCCACACTCTGGCTACTTGTTCATGATCATAGCCGAAATCGCTTTTTTCTAGAAGCTCAAAGCCTTCTGCAATGGCCTGCATCATTCCGTATTCTACGCCGTTATGAATCATTTTCAAAAAGTGCCCGCTGCCGCTTTTTCCGGTATACAGATAACCCTTTTCAACGCAAATATCCTGGAAAACCGATTCTAGCTGTTCAAAAGCGGACTTTTCGCCGCCCACCATCATGCAAGCACCATTTCTTGCTCCGGATGTACCGCCGCTCGTACCAACGTCTAAGAAGTGAATACCGTGCCCCGCTAGTTTTTCTGCACGCTGAATGGAATCTTTATAATGTGAATTTCCGCCTTCTACGACGATATCCCCTTTCGTTAACAGCGGTGCTACCTCATTGATGACTCCTTCCGTAATTTCACCGGATGGAACCATTATCCAGACCACTTTTGGGCTCGGCAGGCTGGCAGCAAGCTCTTCAATAGAAGAAGCTGTCTTTGCCCCTTCTCCGTGCATTTTTTCTCTTGCTTCCTCGTTTACATCAAAAGCAGTAATCTCATGACCATGCTCCATTAAGTTCAATCCTAATTGAAATCCCATTTTACCGAGCCCGACTAAACCGATATGCATATGTTATAAACTCCTTCGAAAATAATTTTCATACCTTTATTAAATTATATAAAATTTTTTTCTTCATTAAAACCCTTTCAAGAAATATTTTTTATTTTTCTGCTTGTGCTATACTAATGTTATAAGACAGTTTGCAAGGAGGGACTCTCGTGGCACAACAGTGTATGGCAAAAATTCGCTCTTATTATGCGAGGCTAAGCGAAAAAGAAAAAAAGGTAGCGGATTATATTTTGCAAAATCCTGAAAAAATCGTTCATATTACGATTAATGAATTGGCAGAGACCCTGCATGTTGCGGATGCAACTGTGTTTCGGTTTTGCAAACGAATAGGATTTAAAGGCTATCAGGCCATGAAAATTGCACTCGCTTCTGAAATTATGGAACCGATTCAGCAGATTCATGCAGAAATTTCTGCAGACGATGATGAAAAAACGATTACAAGAAAGATTTTTCAATCAAATATTCAAACGCTTGAAAATACGCTTCATCTTTTAAATGAGAACGCACTTCATCAAGCTGTATCCATCCTTCTTCATGCAGCTAAAATCGAATTTTATGGTGTCGGCGGCTCTATGGTTATTGCCATGGATGCTTATCACAAATTTATTCGCACGGGAATTAAAGCGTTCTCATTTGTTGATTCCCATTATCAGCTTATGTCAGCTTCCCAGTTGACAGAAAGGGATGTCGCCGTCGTTATTTCCCATTCTGGCACCAATAAAGATACAATTAATATTTTGAAAACAGCTAAAAAAAATGGTGCTAAAACCATTGGAATTACCGGCTACCCCAAATCATTTATTGGCCAGAATGTAGATGTCGCACTTTTTACAAGCTCCGAGGAAACAGATTTTCGTTCTGAAGCCCTTTCTTCCCGTATTGGACAGTTAAGCATTATTGACGCCCTTTATGTAAACATTATGGTGCTGAATAAATATAACGCCAACAAAGCGCTTGATAAAATCCGTAACTCTATTTCTGAAACAAGAATCTAACCGACTTATTTGACGGTTACTCCTTCTTGAAAATGAAAGCACTTTCCATTTGTGTACCATCGAGTGGACCAGACAGCTTTTTTACAGATGGAAAATGAACTGACCGCTACGAATAATATGTATCGTTTCCTTCATTTTATACAAATCTTCTTTAACAAATAAAAGCTAGGAGAAAGCAGCTTTGCCTGCTATCTCTTGGCTTTTTATATATGAATGAAGTTTTTTCAAGAAAATAAGCAGGAATTCTTCCAAATACAAAGAAATTAGGTAGGTGTACAAACGATTCCATTTGTACCATTCCTTGAAGAAAGGGCGGCTGAAATGAACCAAAATGGACAAAAGAACATGGAGCAGGATAAGAAAGTAAAAGTAACAGTAAATGAATTACGAAAGCTGCAGCAGCAATGTGAGGAAGAATCCTTAAAAAGAAAAAGTCCAGAAAGAAAAGCTTTTTATGAAGGAATGGCTATTGCCTACTCAACTATTGAACAGCAGATAAAAGGAAATACAGACTATGTACATCCGGAATTTATTGAGCATTTGTTTGATTCCATGACCAAACTAGAAGATCTGCCGCCAGTAGAAGATAGTTACGCGGAAAACTGCTCGTTCTGTGGAACAAATAAAAGCGAAGCGGGCGCTCTGGCGCTTGGACCTGGTGTTTCCATTTGTAAAAAATGCTTAGAATTTGGCAAAGATGTGATTCAGTCTTATTCCAGGCAGGACTTGAAAAATAGCTCTGCCGCCCATGCCTCTTATATGGAAAATTGTTCTTTTTGCCAAAAGAGCTCAGAGACAGCTGGTACTCTGACGCTCGGACCCGGTGTCTCCATTTGTGAAGGGTGTTTAGAATTCGGAAAAAATGTTATTTAACCCATTAAAAAAATAATATAAAAGAAACCTCCCTGGATTTCCAGGGAGGTTTCTTTGGATACGCTTTGATGAAATGGATATCCTTATACAAATATGCTTACGAGCAGAACACCAGCAAACGCAACAAAAGAAAGAAGAGTTTCAAGCACTGTCCAGGTTTTAAATGTTTCTTCAACTGTTAAGCCTAAATATTCTTTTACCATCCAAAATCCTGCATCATTTACATGTGAGAACATCAGTGATCCGGCTCCTGTTGCAATCACAAGCAATTCAAGATTTACATCTGGCATCCCTGCAATGATAGGTGAAACAATACCAGCTGCTGTTGTAAGAGCTACTGTAGCAGAACCAGTCGCGATGCGGATCAAACCGGCAATCATAAATGCGAGTAAAAGCGGTGACAGGGATAATCCTTCTGACATTGTTCCAATCGTTGCTCCAACTCCGCTGTCAATCAGTACTTGCTTAAACGCTCCTCCGGCTCCGATAATTAACAAAATTGAACCAACTGGTACAATACATTCTTCTGTAAACTTTTTAATTGTATCCCGATCCATTCCCTGACGAAAGCCGAGGAAATAGTAAGCCGAGAAACAAGCTAGTAAAAGAGCTACAAGCGGACTGCCGATAAAAGCTAAAATTTGTTCGGCTTGATCAGGCAGGCCAACATAAGGTGCTGCTGTCCCAATGATCATCAAAATAACGGGCAGTAAAATAGATAGGAATGAGATACCTACACCAGGAAGAGAAGCCGGATCTTTTTGCTCTATCGTCACTAAGTTCGGCTCTCCTTTTGGAATAACCCGCTTATAAATGAACTTTGCAAACAAAGGACCGCTGATAATACCGGCTGGCAGAGCAATAATTAAGGAATACAAAAGTACTTTTCCTAAATCAGCGCCGTAAATGCCAATTGCTGCAATTGCGCCAGGATGCGGAGGTACGAGGCCGTGTACAACGGAAAGACCAGCGATTCCAGGCAAAGCAATTAATAAAATATTTTTCTTTGTCGCTTTTTGAATTGAAATCACAAGCGGCAGTAAAATTAAAATACCGACTTCAAAAAAGACCGGAATTCCAATAATAAATCCTGAGAAAAACATTGCCCACGGAAGTTTTTTCTCACCGAAAACCTTTACAAAATAGTTTGCAATCTGCAGTCCGGCACCGGATTCAGAAAGCATTTTCCCTAAAATTGTACCAAGAGCTAAAATACCAACTAAATGCCCCAGTACGCCTCCGACTCCTGTCTCATAAGCGCTTACAATTTTGTCCCAGGATAAACCGGAAAAAACAGCTAAAAACAAACTGGCTACGGTTAAACTAATAAATGCATGCCACTTAAACCAAGAAACGCCGATGATGACGAGAACAATTGATAGCAGCGTTATAATTAATAAATAAGCGTCCATTGAACTACCACCCTTATACTGTATTATAGCTTCAATTGATAATGTAAGCATTTCCAACTGTTGAACCTATTATACGAAAAAATATTTCTTAAATCAATACTATTTTTAGAAAAAATATTTATTTATTTTTCAGTAAATCGACAAAATAATGAAAACACAATCATTTTTTTTCTTTTTCATAAAAGACTGAATCAAATACTATTAATTTTAATTAATCTCATTTAAACTTTTACTATTCTTAATGACAATTAACTTCACTAACTACATTCGTCTACCTCCAACTATAGAAATTCATTAAAAGACATATCTAACGATTCATGAAAAAGAAGGCTCTTTTCGTAACTTTCGAAAAACAAGTTTCTCGAACTTCATTAGCCATCTTAAAAATGTCTGCTTTAGATATTGGAAATAAATCTTGTTGAACTACCTTGAACACCTCCATCTGTTCTGTTTTTGATAAGGAATGAAAGCCAGGTGTAACTGTCAAGTGAAAC
>NZ_LAHL01000038.1 GCF_000966195.1 Domibacillus robiginosus
GACGAGGTAGATAGGTTCGAGGTGGAAGTGCGGCGACGCATGGAGCTGACGAATACTAATCGATCGAGGACTTAATCAACTGAAATGCCGAGGGTGCGTGTCCATCAGCGACACGCGCTGGAGGAATGGCTGCATGAGGCGCTTTTGGCCTCATGAGCCAGGCCGAAGCGACGCGAGCTGATCGCACCCGAGGCTGGACAACACATGGCGTGTAACCGAAAGGTTTTTGCCCATACAATGCAAGCTTCTATCCAGTTTTGAAAGAACACTTCTTTCAAACTTCATAGTCAGGTGGCTACAGCGAAGAGGTCACACCCGTTCCCATCCCGAACACGGCCGTTAAGCTCTTCAGCGCCGATGGTAGTTGGGGGTTTCCCCCTGTGAGAGCAGGACGCCGCCTGGCAAAATTTCATATCATTCATTCCGCAGTAGCTCAGTGGTAGAGCAATCGGCTGTTAACCGATCGGTCGCAAGTTCGAGTCTTGCCTGCGGAGCCATTGCTTTGCTTCCATAGCTCAGCAGGTAGAGTGCTTCCATGGTAAGGAAGAGGTCACCGGTTCGAGCCCGGTTGGAAGCTTACTTTTGTAAGCCAGTTAAATATTATATATAGATAGGCCCCTTGGTCAAGCGGTTAAGACACCGCCCTTTCACGGCGGTAACACGGGTTCGAATCCCGTAGGGGTCACCATTTGGAGGATTAGCTCAGCTGGGAGAGCATCTGCCTTACAAGCAGAGGGTCGGCGGTTCGATCCCGTCATCCTCCACCATTTATGCCGGTGTAGCTCAACTGGTAGAGCAACTGACTTGTAATCAGTAGGTTGGGGGTTCAAGTCCTCTTGCCGGCACCACTTCTTAATTAAATAGTATGGAGGGGTAGCGAAGTGGCTAAACGCGGCGGACTGTAAATCCGCTCCTTCGGGTTCGGCAGTTCGAATCTGCCCCCCTCCACCATTTTCCTAAAGGAACATATCTAAACATGTTCTTTTTCTTCTTTTTTGAGTATACTACATAACAGAAACATCAATGGGCTATAGCCAAGCGGTAAGGCAACGGACTTTGACTCCGTCACGCGAAGGTTCGAATCCTTCTAGCCCAGCCATTTTTGAGCCATTAGCTCAGTCGGTAGAGCATCTGACTTTTAATCAGAGGGTCGAAGGTTCGAGTCCTTCATGGCTCATTCATATTAAAAAGGCATTTTATGCTTTATGCATAAAATGCCTTTTTTGTTTATTCTTCGTTATTCGACAAAAAATCTGCTATAATTAGAAATAAAAGGGAGCAACATCCAGAAGGAGTTGCTTTTTTTTAGTTACGGATGGACCACTCGTTTAAAAGTTGATCCAGTTTTTGGCTTATTTCGATGACTTTTTGATCGCTAAAGGATGTCAGCAGGGCCTGGGAGATCATTTCGGAACGATACTGCTCAATCGTTGCTTCGAGTTGAATGGGCTGCAACAGATGATACCCCCTGTTCATAAATAAATATACATACAGAAGAAAATACCCACAAAAACATAATATAAACCTCAAGATTTATTTTTTATCTTTTTGAAACCTTTATGTACGTGCATCCGTATAAACACATACCGCGAGGGCGGAGGGAGACAAAATGGATTTAATTGTACAAAGACGAATTAAACAAGTAATAAAAGGAGACCAAAATGCGTTTGGAGAAATTGTCGAGCTTTACAAGGACAAAGTATACCAAATCTGTTTTCGCATGCTCTGGGACCGCCATGAGGCAGAAGATGCCGCACAGGAAACCTTCCTGAAAGCTTTTTTGAATATCCACACATATAATCAAAACAAAAAGTTTTCAACATGGCTATACAGAATTGCGACCAATCTATGTATTGATAAAATCCGTAAAAAGAAACCGGATTATCATCTGGACGCAGAGATTGCTGGAACAGAAGGATTAAACATGTACTCACACTTAGCCTCAGGCGATCAACTTCCGGAAGATGAAGTAGAGAGTCTTGAGCTACAGGCATCCATTCATAAAGCAATTTTATTGTTGCCGGAAAAGTATCGTTCCGTTGTTGTGTTGAAATATATTGAAGAACTGCCGCTGCAGGAGATAGCAGATATATTAGAACTGCCCCTTGGAACGGTAAAAACACGTGTGCACAGGGGACGTGAAGCACTGCGTAAGCATTTGCGGCATTTGTGAGAAAGGGTGCGATGAACGATGACATCTTGTCCGAAACGGATTGTTCATTATATGCATGAGTATCTGGATGGGGATATTCAAGAAAAAGAAAAAAAAGAATTAAAATATCACATTGAAACATGTCAGGACTGTAAACAGCATTTTGCTGAATTAAAGAAAACGATCGCACTTGTACAAAGTGCTTCTCATATAGAAGCGCCAGCAGGTTTTACGGCCCGGGTAATGGCGCTACTTCCACGAGAAGGGAAAAAGGTTGGGATTGAGCGTTGGTTCCGAAATCATCCGTTTTTAACAGCAGCAGCTCTTTTTCTTTTGTTAATGAGCGGAGGCTTTGCTTCGTTATTTACACAGGAAGACAATCAGTTTGCTTTCACTAAAAACAATGCACTGAAAGTAGAAAATGAAACGGTGATCGTGCCATCAGGAACGGTTATTGAGGAGGATATTGTTGTGAAAAATGGAGATATTCGAATCGAGGGCTCCGTTGAAGGGAATGTTACCGTTATTAATGGCGATCGCTTTATGGCATCAGCTGGAAATGTAACTGGTGAAATTCAGGAAATTGATGAGCTGTTTGGCCGGATTTGGTATGAGATAAAAGCATTGTTTCAATAGGGAGTGGACGGTAATCGTCTACTTCTTTTTCGCTTGTATGGTATAATGGAAAGGTTAAGGAAGAGAGTGATTTCTTCACGGCTCCGTAATTCCAACCTGGAGGATCTAGTATGCCGTTTATGACTTATTTTCAAGATTATACGTTTATTGACTATTTATCCAATACGATTGATATATTGCTTGTCTGGTACGTTATTTATAAGCTGCTAATGGTAATCAGAGGGACGAAGGCTGTTCAGCTTTTAAAAGGTATTTTTGTTATTGTGATTATACGCGCGATAGCTGGTTTTGCGGGTTTGGATACACTTAGCTGGATTATGCAGCAGGCGCTTACCTGGGGTTTCCTTGCTGTCATTATCATTTTCCAGCCAGAAGTAAGACGTGCATTGGAACAGCTGGGACGCGGACGGATTTTCTCCCGCAGTGCAATACAGGAAGATGAAGAACAACGCAAGATTATAGATGCGCTCGTTAAATCAATCCGCTATATGGGAAAACGCCGGATTGGTGCACTGATTTCCATTGAAAAAGAAACCGGGCTGAATGACTATATTGAAACGGGGATTCCAATGCAATCTGTTATTACATCGGAGCTGCTCATTAATATATTTATTCCGAATACACCACTTCACGATGGAGCGGTCATTATTCAAAAAGACCAAATTGCAGCAGCAGCTTGTTACCTGCCTTTATCGGAGAACCCATTTATTTCAAAAGAACTGGGTACACGGCACAGGGCGGCCCTGGGTATTAGTGAGGTAACGGACAGCTTGACGATCATCGTCTCCGAAGAAACAGGAGCCATTTCTGTTACTCGAAATGGTGACTTGTACCGTGACTTAACAGAAGAAGAGTTTCGGGATATTTTAGAGCATCAGCTGTTGACCGGCATCAATAAAAATGAGTCTTCCAACCGCTGGACGTGGAAGGGGCGCAGAAACAATGGATAACTTTGTGGAAAGCAAATGGTTTGTGCGGATTGTCGCATTTTTACTGGCTTTTTTGCTTTACATGACAGTGAATTTTGGTGATTTTCAAGCGGTGAAACAAGCAGGGAATGGTGCGCTTGAGACAACCGAGGTATTGACGAACGTACCACTGAAGACATATTATGATACAGAAAATTTATATGTATCCGGTGTACCGGAGCAGGTCCGGGTAGAAATTTCCGGTCCAAAGAGTATTATTGAATCAACAAAACGGCTTCGTGATTTTGAATTGAACCTTGATTTAACAGATTATGAGCTTGGCAAGCATCGGGTAGCCATTACACATAAAAACTTTTCGGATAAGCTGGATGTGTCCATTGAGCCTGCTGCAATTGATGTCAATATTGAAGAAAAAGTGACGACGACCAAAGCTGTCACACCTGAATTCAATGATTCTGCTCTGGCAGAAGGCTATCAAGTAGACAATGTGACGGTTGCGCCAAGAGAAGTAAAAGTAACCGGATCCCAGTCGGATATCGATAAAATTGCTTTTGTACGCACAGCGCTCACAGGGGAAGATGAAATCAACGAGGAAACAACCGCAACCGCAGCGGTACAGGTGCTTGATGGGAATTTAAATAAGCTGGATGTAAAGGTAGAGCCTGAAACGGTACAGGTTTCGATTTCAGTGAAAAACCCGAGTAAAAAAGTGCCGCTCAACCCCGTGTCAAAAGGCACACCAGGTGATGGTGTGAAAATTTCATCGCTCCAGCCGGACGTAGAAGAAATTACGATTTATGGGAAAGAATCAGCGCTAGAGGAATTAAAGGAATTTGCACTTCCGGTTGATGTAAGCGGCATAACAAAGGACACGACGCTCACGGTGCCTGTGAATTTGGGTGAGCAATTTAATTTTTCATCGCCGCAGGAAGTAAAAGTGAAAGTCACAGTAGAAAAATCAACGGAAAAGTCTTCATAAAGCCGTTTTGATAAAAGGAGAGAAAACAATAGATGGGTAAGTATTTTGGTACAGATGGCGTCAGAGGTGTGGCAAATACAGAGCTGACACCGGAACTTGCATTTAAGCTGGGCCGGTTTGGCGGATATGTGTTGACAAAAGATGCGGAGCGTCCAAAAGTTTTAATCGGTCGCGATACCCGTATTTCAGGTCCGATGCTTGAAGGAGCACTTGTAGCAGGACTTCTTTCTATTGGAGCGGAAGTTATGCGCCTCGGCGTTATCTCCACACCAGGTGTTGCGTATTTAACAAAAGCAATGGATGCGCAGGCCGGTGTAATGATCTCAGCTTCTCACAATCCCGTACAGGATAATGGGATCAAGTTCTTTGGTTCTGACGGTTTTAAGCTTTCTGATGAACAGGAAGCGGAGATCGAAGCGCTGCTGGATCAAGCGGAGGATACATTGCCTCGTCCATCAGGCGCCGATCTCGGCTCAGTGAATGATTATTTTGAAGGCGGCCAAAAGTACATTCAGTATTTAAAGCAGTCAGTTGATGAAGACTTTGAAGGCATTCACGTGGCGCTTGATTGTGCCCATGGGGCAACATCTTCGCTTGCAGCTCATTTGTTCGCTGACCTTGAAGCAGACATTTCAACAATGGGCGCCGCGCCAAATGGCTTAAATATCAATGAAGGTGTCGGATCAACTCATCCGGAGAAGCTTGCAAAATTTGTAAAAGAAAAAGAAGCTGATCTCGGTCTTGCATTTGATGGAGATGGTGACCGCTTAATCGCAGTCGACGAAAAAGGCACCATTGTAGATGGCGACCAAATTATGTTCATTTGCGCACGTTATATGAAAGAACAGGGACGCTTAAATAACGATACGATTGTTTCGACCGTTATGAGTAACCTTGGCTTTTATAAAGGTATTGCCGAGCATGGCATTCAAAGCGAGCAAACAGCAGTCGGCGACCGCTACGTAGTAGAAGCAATGAAAAAGTATAATTATAATCTTGGCGGTGAGCAGTCCGGCCATATTATTTTCCTTGATTACAATACAACAGGTGACGGCTTACTTAGCGGCCTGCAGTTGGTTAATATTATGAAAGCAACAAAAAAATCGCTTTCTGAACTTGCGGCAGAAATGAAAAAATTCCCGCAGACGCTTGTTAATGTGCGCGTAACAGATAAGCATCATGTAACGGATAACGCAAAAGTAAAAGCAGAAATTGAACGCGTGGAAGCAGAGATGGCTGGGAATGGGCGGGTTCTTGTTCGTCCATCTGGTACGGAGCCACTTGTGCGCGTTATGGTAGAAGCTGCTACAGAAGAGCAGTGCCACTCATATACAAACCGTATTGCAAAAATCGTCGAAGAAGAAATGGGTCTTCATGTATAAAAATAAAAAGGAAGTTCGGGTGTCGGTATCTCACTGGCACTCCGAACTTCTTTTTTTATTGTAAGCGAAACAACTTTTCATAAACCGAACCCTTTATTACAAATCATAACGGTTGAAAAAAAGCGATATCTGCACAATAATAGTCGGAAAGCGTTCACATGAATGGAGGAAGTATATAAAATGGAGGAATACATAAAAAAGAAACAGCTGGCTGTTCATCGCGCCGACCATGCGTATTTTTTGGCGGCTGTATTTTGTTTTTGGCTGGCAACGTACATTTATGCACCAGTCTTTGGCGTATATCTTCAGGAAATCGGCTTTCGCTTTTGGGCTATTGGTATTATTTTAGGTGCTTACGGTATTACACAGATTTTGCTTCGTTTTCCACTCGGCATTTTATCAGATTTCCTGCAAAGAATTCGCAAGCAATTATTTGTAGGTAGCTTTATTGTAGCGCTGATCAGCAGTTTGATACTCGTTTTCTTCGATTCGTTCGCGATGATTTTGATAGCACGTCTGTTAGCAGGAGTAACGGCATCGATGTGGGTGATGGCGACAGTGCTTTACTCCCACTATTTTGATGCTTACCGTGCTTCCAGGGCGATGGGTATTATGCAGTTTGTTACGGTGGCGACCCAGTTTTTCAGCATGGCGGTCAGCGGCTGGCTTGTTCACCAGTTTGGCTGGACTCTTCCGTTTTGGGCCGGAGCCGTCGCGTCTGTTTTAGGTGCTTTTTTTGCCTGGAGGATTAAAGAGGTGCAGCCACTAGAGGAGCCGGCAGATCGAAAAAGCATGGCTTTTCATATAAAGGAAACAATTCGGCTGCCGCAGCTAAAAGGGCTGACATTTTTATCGATGATTGCGCATGCCGTCCTGTTTATTACCATCTTTGGCTTCAGCCCTCTTTATGCAGCTGCGCTTGGAGTCGAGGAGCAGTCTTTTATTTGGCTGACATGTGCTTTTTTCGTTCCGCATGCAGCTGCCTCACTTAGCCTTGTGTTTTACCGCATTGATCCGCGCAGAAACAAAGCGGTTCTGGTCATTTGTTTTATTTTAACGTCTGTTTTCCTGTTTGCCGTTCCACTTACACATACACTTGCATCTCTTAGTAGTATGCACATATTCATTGGGCTGGCACTTGGCTTTGTTTTTCCACTTTTACTCAGTGAAGTTGTCCTAGTCAGTCCGCCAGCGTTTAAAATGTCAGCGATGGGCTTTTTCCAGTCTTTTTATGCACTTGGTATTTTTCTCGGACCTCTTGCGGCCGGTGTTATAGCAGAGCAGGTCAGCCTTGATGCTGTATTCATTATTACCGGTACACTGTGCGCGGTGGCAGCTGTTTTTGTCCTGCTGTTTATGGGACGTAGAAAAATCAGTTTTTGATTGACGAAAGGGATAAAAACACGGTATGATTATCGTGTTTTTATTTTTAAAAAAGAAGGGAGCAAAGAAGAAGTATACAAGTTTTACCTTAAAGCGCCTGAACTGAGCGGGACGACCATACGCTCAGTTGACGAGGAGGAGGTTTATCGATGTTTCGGCGGATACCTCCCGGCTGCTGGTACACAGCTGTTACGTTCATTCTTAAAACAGGAGGGTAACCTCTTGCACAAAGGGAATGGACATGTGCCACATATCTATAAAATTGAACGAAGCGCGACGGGCAAAGCGCCTTAGCCGGCGCTTGTTCGTCGACGCCTCTAATCAGGAGGAAATCTATTTATGTGCGGAATTGTTGGATATATTGGCAGTGAAGATACAAAGGAAATTTTGTTGAAGGGGCTTGAGAAGCTTGAATACCGCGGCTATGACTCGGCCGGTATTGCTGTGCGCAACGCAGAGGGTGTGCACATTTTCAAGGAAAAAGGACGTATCGCTGATTTGCGCGCGGTTGTGAACGAAGAAGTACAATCGCATGTAGGAATCGGTCACACACGCTGGGCGACTCACGGTATTCCAAGCCGTTACAACGCGCATCCACACCAAAACGAAGACAGCCGTTACACACTTGTGCACAACGGTGTTATTGAAAACGACGAACAACTAAAAAGCGAATATCTTTCAGATGTTGCTCTTCAAAGTGATACAGATACAGAAGTTATTGTACAAATGATTGGCTTGTTTGCAAAGGATGGTCTTTCAACAGAAGAAGCTTTTCGTAAAACGCTTGGTTTGTTAAAAGGCTCTTATGCGCTTGCTCTTTTAGACAAACAAGATGAAGATACAATCTATGTAGCAAAAAATAAAAGCCCGCTTTTAGTCGGCCTTGGAGAAGACTTTAATGTTGTCGCATCTGATGCGATGGCGATGCTTCAGGTAACAGATCAGTTTGTTGAATTGATGGACAAAGAAATGGTGATCGTGACAAAGAACGCAGTAACGATTAAAAACGAACAAGGCGAAGCTGTTGAACGCGCACCGTATACAGCGGAAATCGACGCGGGTGATATCGAAAAAGGCACATACCCGCATTACATGCTAAAAGAAACTGATGAGCAGCCGTTCGTTATCCGTAAAATCACACAGGCGTATCAAAACGAGCAGGGCGAGCTTCATGTAGATGAGGATATTGTAAACGCAGTGAATGAAGCAGACCGCCTATACATTGTTGCATGCGGCACAAGCTACCATGCGGGTCTTGTTGGCAAGCAGTACCTGGAGCAAATGGCGAATATTCCGGTAGAAGTGCACGTAGCGAGCGAATTCGTCTACAACATGCCGCTTCTTTCGAAAAAGCCGCTCTTTATCTTTATTTCCCAAAGCGGGGAAACGGCGGACAGTCGTGCCGTATTGGTAAAAGTAAAAGAACTTGGTTTTAAAGCTTTGACAATCACGAATGTACCGGGCTCTACGCTGTCACGTGAAGCGGATTACACGTTGCTGCTTCATGCAGGTCCAGAAATTGCTGTGGCGTCTACAAAAGCTTATACAGCGCAAATCGCGGTACTGT
Source organism: Domibacillus robiginosus (assembly GCF_000966195.1). Taxonomy (GTDB): domain Bacteria; phylum Bacillota; class Bacilli; order Bacillales; family Domibacillaceae; genus Domibacillus; species Domibacillus robiginosus. Next base: position 9,029 of record NZ_LAHL01000038.1, read on the forward strand.
CTATTCTGGCAGACGCAGCGGCGAAAAAAGCGGGCATTGATATTGGCTTTGACCTTGTGCATGAGCTTGGCATCGTCGCAAACGCGATGGAAGTGCTTTGTGATGCAAAAGAAGAATTCGAACAAATCGCCAAAGATTACCTATCAACAACACGCAACTGCTTCTTTATCGGCCGTTCTGTTGACTACTATGTCGGCTTAGAGGGTGCCTTGAAGCTAAAAGAAATTTCTTACATTCAGGCAGAAGGATTTGCCGGTGGTGAATTGAAGCACGGTACGATTGCTTTGATCGAAGAAGGCACACCGGTGATCGCACTTGCGACACAGTCAGGTGTAAACTTGAATATCCGAAGCAATGTGAAGGAAGTTGCCGCACGTGGTGCCAACACATGCATTATTTCCTTGAAAGGTCTTGAGCAGGAAGGCGATCGTTTCGTTCTGCCAGCCGTTCATGAAATGCTTGCACCGCTTGCAGCTGTTGTACCATTCCAGCTGATTGCTTACTATGCAGCCCTTCACCGCGGCTGTGATGTAGATAAGCCACGTAACCTTGCAAAGTCAGTAACAGTTGAATAAGTTGGAAAGCCGCCCAGGATTGGGCGGTTTTTTTGTTATACTATAAACAAATTGGATAAATTAACATTTAAGTTTTTAACGAGAAAATTCTTCTTTAGGAAGCAGCTATGAAGGACACCATCCTGAATAATAAAGCTTTTTGTGAAAGGCGAATGAAAACGAAGATGCCTGCATTCTTACGGTTTATAAATAAATATCAATAGAATCTTATAAAAATGGGAAAGAAAGGATCTTTTTTATGAAGCAACTCTGGCACGGCGGAACAATCTATACGATGGAACGAGAGAGTGAGACAGTTGAAGCAGTTTTAGTGGAGGATGGATATATTCTCGCCACAGGCCCGGTGGATGAGCTGAGTGAGAAAGCGGAAGAAGGAGTTAATTTGCAGGGAGCGGTCATGTACCCGGGCTTTGTGGATAGTCATCTTCACATGATCTTTCAAGGAGAAACGTTCGTGCGGCTTGATTTGTCGGCGGCTTCTTCGGCAGAGGAGATGCTGGAAATGGTTGAGGAAGCGGCGAAGTCAACACCTGCTGAAAAGTGGCTGTTTGGGGAAGGCTGGGATGAAAACACGTTTTCCGACCCGCGAATTCCAACGATGGAGGAACTGGATGCAATCCGCACAGAACCGATTTTGCTTACGAGAGTATGCCACCATGTGGCTCTCGGCAACAGGAACGCTCTTTTAGCCGGCAGCATAAAAGAGGAAAGTGAATCCCCGGCTGGCGGCGAAATTGGGAGAGACAAGGAGGGCCGATTAACAGGACTTCTCTATGACAAAGCCATCGATCCAGTTGCCGCGGCGATTCCGAGAAAAGGAGACGCCTACCTCGATTATTTAACAGATGTGCTGAACCAGGCGGTCGATCAAATGCTGTCGTACGGGTTAACAGGCGGCCATACAGAAGACATGCACTATTTCGGAGAATTTACCAATCCACTGACGGCATTTCAGCGTGTCATTGGGGAAAAGCATCATTTCAGAGTGAACCTGCTTCGTCACCATGCCGTATTCAAAGAAATGATGGAAGCGAAAACAGCATTTGACGAGCCATTTATCGAGCCGGGTGCCATGAAAATTTTTGCGGATGGGGCACTGGGTGGTTCGACCGCGGCTCTGTCAGTACCTTATGCAGACCAGCCGGACAGTAAAGGACTCTTGATTCATACAGATGAACAATTGGAGCAACTGATTCAGCTCGCACGCCAATATAATGAAGCGGTTGCGGTACACATTATCGGTGATGAGGCGGCAGAGCAGGTTCTTCATTTTCTTGAAAAATATCCTGCACCAATGGAAAAAAGAGATCGGCTTATTCATGGATGTGTGCTGCGTGAAGATTTAATAGAAAGAATGGCGGCCCTGCCCGTCGTGGTGGATGTGCAGCCGGCTTTTGTTCCATCAGATTTTCCGTGGGTGATGGACCGCCTTGGCAAGGAGCGGCTCGATTACGCCTACCCGTGGAAAACCTTACTAGACCGTGGAATTATGTGTGCGGCTGGAACAGATGCGCCGGTGGAAAATATCAGTCCTCTCGCTTCCATTTATGCAGCGGTTGAACGAAAAAAGCCAGGTGAGACACATGAGGGTTATCGTCCTGAACAAAAGCTGTCTCGTTTTGAAGCTATTCGGATGTATACACTTGGCAGCGCGCAGGCGATTGGTAAGGAGCATGAACGAGGACTTATAAAGGTCGGTTATGTGGCGGACTTTTCCATATTTGACCGTGATTTATTCGCTGGGACGTCAGAAGAGATGCTGGCAGCAAAAGCGATCAAAACGGTAGTGGCAGGAAAAGTCGCTTATGATAGAAGGTCTGAGAAGAAAAAGACTTTGTGATCTTTGGGGCCAAAACGCAAGGGTCCATCGATGTATACAGGCTGCCCCGCTTTATCTGTTGCGGACGCTGCCCATTCTATAAGTGATGTAAATCCTTCGAGTATAATAAAGCCTCCTTTTTTCATTTTTTCATTTTTTAATACAAAGATATTAGCAGGCCCGGAATAACGGAGCCTGCTTTTCAATATGCTGTTTCCCGTTTTTATATAGGGACAGGCGGGTAAGGAAGAAGGTAAAAGTAATCAACGAATGTATAAGAAAAGACGTAGAGTTTTGGAAGAGTAAAAATAGGAGGCTGGCATGAATACGAAAAAATATTTGGTGCAGGCAAATCAAGAATTGGATCTGCAAAGCTATGCTACATCAGAAAAAGATGGTATTGAGGAACGGGAGCTGCTGGATAATAAAATTCCTGAGCGTGTCAGCCGGCTCAAGGAGCTTCACTGGAAACTGCATGCAGAGGAGAAAAAAGGAATTCTGGTTGTGCTGCAGGCGATGGATGCAGCCGGAAAAGATGAAGCCATCAGCTATATTTTTTCAAATTTAAATGCCCAAGGCTTAAAAACGACAACACTTGGCAAGCCTTCTGAAACAGAAAAAAGTCATGATTACCTCTGGCGGATTCATGAAGGACTTCCAGCAAGGGGCCAGATCGGTATTTTAAACCGCTCTCACTATGAAGAGGTTATCGCTACAAGAGTTCATGACCTGCTGGGAGAGGAAACAATGCCGGACCATTTGGAGAGGGAAGAGGATATTTGGGGGGTACGATTCCGGCAAATCAATGATTTTGAGCGCTATATGGTAGAAAACGGATTTTATGTGGTGAAGTTTTTCTTCCATGTATCAAAAGAAGAACAGAGAAAGCGGCTTTTAGAGCGGATGAAAGACCCGAAGAAAAACTGGGAATTTTCATTTAATGACGTGAAAGAGCGTGAGCATTGGGACAGCTATCAGGAGATTTTTACGGATATGCTTCGTCACACATCTACTAAACATGCGCCGTGGTATGTTTTACCGGCAGACGATGAATGGTACTCACGCTACATTATTACAGAAGTCATGATTGAGCTGCTTGAGAAAATCAACCCGCAGTTTCCAGTTATTTCAGATGAGAATCGGAAAAAACTCGATGAATACATTGCAAAGCTGGAAAGCGAATGAAGCCATACAAAAGCCACACAAATGTGTGGCTTTAGTATGTAGACAAAGTCTTTCTCTTTCAAAAAAAGAGCCGATAAGCGAAGCCTGCCGGACTTCGCGTTCCGCGGGCAGTGCGGCAGCTTCCTCGGCTTACGCCTGCGTAATCTGCCGACTCACTGTACTTCCTGCAGGAGTCTTCGTCCGGCCGGCTTCATTAAGTGGTGTTGAAGATCAATCAACCCGGGATTGGATATACATTTCCTCTTTTTAAAAAAAAATACGACCTTATTCGTTCTATACAACCTTGTCGCCGCCGCTCTATCTCATTCATGTGACGGTTATCAATTATTTGTTTTACAGTCTGAAGCCACACACTATGTGGCTTTTCTCTTATTTCATTCCCGTATAAATCAAAATCGCATCCCGTAAAAATTGGGTGCCGCCTGTTATGCGCTGGTCATAATAAGCTGTAAATCGCTCGTCGGCTACATACATCTCAGCGAGTCCCGCATGGGCTTCTTTCGAATAGGTCGGCCATGAATAAGTGAGCCACTCCTTGTGCTTAGCAGCCAGCTCCTGTGCCTCTTTTCCGGAAGGATCACCGGTAGCATGCGCTTTTTCAAGCAATAAGAAAATCTCTTCCCCAAGCTGATTCATCGCATCAAAATCGCTTTTGGTCATTCCCATGAGCTTTGCATTGCTTGCATCGACCGTTTGATCACCATATTTAACGCGAATTTCATCTCCGTACTTCTGTTCGTTTTCCTCAATCAACTTTTCTTTTAATCCCTTAAACTTTTCGTTGTCCTGCATCCTAATTTCTCCTTTTTTGCTGGCGATTGTTTTTTCAACCGTCGCCATCATTTTTTCAAGACGGGCTCTCTTTTGTATCAGTTTTTGATAATGACTTTTCAGCGCAGCTATTTCATCAAAATCAGGCTCCTGCAAAATAGCATTAATCTCGTCCAGGCTGATGTCGAGTTCGCGGTAAAATAAGATGTGCTGAAGCAGATCGACCTCTTGCTGGCCATAAATACGATAGCCGGATGAGCTAAGGCGAGCTGGCTTTAAAAGCCCAATCTGGTCGTAGTAGCGAAGTGTACGAGTCGTTACACCGGATAGTTGTGCCAGTTTGTTGATCGTATATTCCATAGGCGGTTCCTCCTGATAGTTTCATCTTAAACGTTGACGCTACGTAAAGGTCAAGCGGAAAATAAATTTCATTTCCTCTTTTTAATTGATAATTTTTAACAAAAAGACTTTTTTTTGCTTTTGAGTCACCTGCCTTTTCTTCTGCATTCATTGTATACTTGGAAGAAACAGCAGGAGCAGGAGGAAAAAACATGACAGAATTGCCAAATTGCCCGGAATGTGGATCGGCGTATACATATGAAGACGGAAATGTACTGATCTGCCCGGAATGCGCGCACGAATGGGCACCGGGTACAGCAGCTGAGAGCAGCGAGGATGAAAAGATAGCGAAGGATGCAAATGGAAACCTCTTAAAAGATGGTGATTCCGTTTCGGTCATTAAAGATTTAAAAGTAAAAGGCACTTCATCGGTCATTAAGATTGGTACAAAAGTAAAAGGTATTCGTCTTATTGATGGCGATCACGACATTGACTGTAAAATTGATGGGTTTGGCGCAATGAAGCTGAAATCGGAATTTGTAAAAAAGATTTAGCAAGAAGAATTCATTTTGACGTGTTTTTTAAAATGAATTCTTTTCTTTTGGCTAGTTCGGGCTGGACAAAGTGCCGTTTACGTTTCAGCAGCTGCTCGGGGTGCTGGTGATTGTCGGAGGCACTACGATATTCAAGCTGGGTGGAGAACGAAATGCACAAAAAGAAAAGGAGCGAGTTTAATGAAATCATATCAGACCCTGCTATTTGACATTGATGATACTCTTTTAGATTTCCGCGCAGCGGAGCAGAGAGCACTGGCATTGCTTTTTGCGGAACAAAATATAGCATTGACTGATGAAATAAAAGCAGGATATCAACGAATCAACCAAGAACTCTGGCGTAAATTCGAACAAGGTCATATCACACGTGAAGAAGTGGTAAACAGTCGTTTTGCTCTTCTTTTTCAAGAATATGGCCGGGCGGTGGATGGAGTTCAGCTGGAGGCAGCATACCGCGGCTTTCTAGAGGAAGGCCATCAGCTAGTAGAAGGCGCTTTTGATTTGATCAAAAGTCTGCAGTCACACTATGACCTGTATGTTGTAACAAATGGCGTTTCAAAAACCCAGTTTAAACGGCTGCGAGATTCGGGACTGCAGCCGTTTTTTAAAGGTATTTTTGTATCAGAAGACACCGGCTTTCAAAAGCCAATGAAGGCATTTTTTGATTATGTATTTGCACGTATTCCTGACTTTAACGCAGAGGAAGCATTGATTATCGGAGATTCGCTGAGTGCGGATGTGAAGGGTGGACAGCAGGCTGGAATTGATACATGCTGGTTTAATCCCCATATGAAACCGAATCAAACAGATAGTAAGCCAACCTATCAAATCCAAACACTTACAGAGTTAATTCCTATTATAGCAAAAGAAATAATACTGATTTGATGACTGATGACAGAGAGAAGGAACAAAGGATGAAAAAAGTGAAAATTGAACAGCCAAAGTTTTCCCGGGAAATGACTGAAGGGTCTTTTGAGGAGATTTACGGGGAAGAACCTGAGCTGACCGGGTGTATGGTAGCCAATGCACAGGCAGAGGAGGCGGCAATAGAGCGAGCTGTTTTTTCAAAAGTCATTTTTCAAAACGGTCAGTTTATGAATTCCCTTTTTGAAAGGATCGATATGGTTGATGTCCTGTTTGAAAACTGCGACTTATCTAATGTGCGTTTTCCAAATGGCGTGATTCATCGGGCTGTTTTTAAAGAATGTAAACTGGTCGGCACCGATTTTTCAGAAACACATATGAGCCATGTTACATTCCAAGAATGCGCGGTGCGTTTAAGTGACTTCACAGACGCCCGTTTAAAACATGTTTCTTTTAAAGATGCTTCGCTAAAAGGAGCGAATTTTTATGGAACGGATTTTAAGCATGTGCTTTTTGAGCAATGTGATCTGGACGATGTTCAATTCAAGCATATGTCTTTGAAAGGAACCGATATTAGCACATGTCGGTTTGATCAGCTGCACGTGAATTTAGAGAGCCTGTCGGGCTGCATAGTTTCCGAGGAACAGGCGATTGGGTTTGCAAAGCTGCTCGGCCTTACAATCAAAAGCTAGTCGCAGATAAAAGGGTAGCATTTGTTCTGTGCGAAGAGAAAGAGAATATCGTATAATAATAAAACAGCTCAATTTGTTCAGTTTTTAACATGTTTCCTCCGCCTATAGAGAAAATGAAAGGATTAGGAGTAGAGAAAAATGAGAGAAATGGACCCTTATACAAGAGAGAAAGCTAAGCTTCCCCCCTTAATCCAAAGCCTCCTTGACCGGTCTGGCAGTACGGTTTCTGTTGAAATTCACGATTCTGCGGGTCGCCATACGATCGCTGGCGGAAAATACAGTCTGGCCCAGCATAAAATTATCCTGTATTGGGATGGTATTAAAGAGCAGTGCCGAATTTTGTATGGTTCACTAAAACCATTTGAACAGCACCTGGCAGCTGTTTTCGCTCATGAGCTTGGCCATGCAGAAGATGATCAGCTGAAAGATCTGGCTGATCAGCTCGACCGTACAGAAGATTCATTGCAGAAAAAGAGAATCGCTCTTCGCATTGAAACGAATGCATGGAGCTACGCCAGCCGTCTTTTAGAGGAAGACGACCGCGAATTTTTACAGTTTTTAATGCATATGTCACTAGAGCCCTATCACGAGGGTGCCGCTTAAATAAATTATGTACAAAAAAGCCCACAGACAATTTCTTCATAAAGAAGCAATTGCCCATGGGCTTTTATTATGGTTGTAAAAGATGCATGCTAAAGATTCGCTTTAACGGCGGCTTTTTTGTCCGCCTTTGCGTCCTGCTTCTTCACGGCTCATTTTGCCATCATTGTCATCGTTGTCAGAATTGCGTCCTCTGGCTTCTCCGCCTTTTTGTCCGATCTCCTGGTAGAATTCCTTGTCATGGCTGTCAGCAGTGGCTTCTCCGCCCTTTTGCCCGATTTCCTGATAGAATTCTTCACCATGGCTGTCAGCAGTGGCTTCCCCGCCTTTTTGTCCAATTTCCTGGTAGAATTCCTTGTCATGGCTGTCAGCAGTAGCTTCTCCGCCTTTTTGTCCAATCTCCTGGTAGAATTCCTTGTCATGGCTGTCAGCAGTAGCTTCTCCGCCCTTTTGTCCAATCTCCTGGTAGAATTCCTTATCGTGATTGTTCGCTGTAGCTTCTCCGCCTTTACGTCCTGCTTCTTCACGGCTCATTTTATTGTTATTGTTAGCCATTGAAAATTCCTCCTCGGTAAATTTGGATTTCACTTACGGTTGTATGTTACCCGCCTCCCAATCAATCAAACAGAATTTTATAAAAAGGATCAAAAGAACCAATTTGGAAAACAATTTCCTTTTGAGTGGGTTTTTTAAGGCGGGCTTTTTCTCACGAGGTTCTTTTAAAACCCTTGCTGAGCCAGCTGCTGTTCAGCAAATTCCCGATATAATTTGTGAGAGCTGGTGAGCTCTTTGTGTGTTCCCATTCCCGTAATCTCACCTTTTTCGATGAAAATGATTTTATCTGCATCCACGATAGTAGAAAGCCGGTGGGCAATCACAAAAGTAGTTCGTCCTTTCATTAATCGGGCCAAAGCGTTTTGAACAATTCCTTCTGACTGGCTGTCAAGGCTTGCTGTCGCTTCGTCCATCATTAAAATTTTTGGATCTCGCAAAAATGCGCGGGCAATGGCGATACGTTGACGCTGGCCCCCGGACAGCTTAACACCACGCTCGCCTACTTCTGTGTCCAACCCATTCGGAAAGCTTTGTATAAACTGATCTGCATAAGCCATTTTTGCGACTTCCCATAATCGTTCATCCTGAATTTTTTGGCCGTCTGGCAGCCCATAAACCAGGTTTTCACGAATCGTTCCGGCCATCATGGCACTTTCTTGGGGAACATAGCCGATTTGACTGCGCCAGGAAGCCATAGATAAGTCGGTGATCGGCGTGGTGCCGATGCGTATTTGACCCGAGGTCGGTTCGTAAAACCGCTCGAGCAATCCAAACATTGTTGTTTTCCCACCGCCGCTTGGTCCGGCAAACGCAATCATTTCACCCGGCTGCGCGGTAAAAGAAATGTCTTTTAAAACCGGTTCCTGGTTATGATAGGCAAAGGATACGTGCTCTACATAAATCGGCTCATGCTTAATGTCTAGGGAGATGCCGCCCTGTCCAGGCTCAGGCAGCAAATCAAGAATGGCAATAATCCGTTCTGTCGCGCCTTTTGCTTTTTGAAGCTGGGTGAAAAACATGGCAAATGATGTAATAGGCATAATAATTTGAAACAAATAAAGCAAAAAGGCCACCAGGGAACCCGTCGACATGGTTCCGTTAGATACACGTATGCCGCCGTAGCCAATAATCATGACGACGACAATCATGACGACGAGGTACATAATGGGCGCAATAAGCGCAAAAATACGCGCTTCCTTTAATCCGAATTGAAACAGCCGTTCAATGCCGGCTATCCCTTTTTTTTCTTCGCTTTTTTCGGCAGTTGATGCTTTCATTAAGCGGATTTCACCGAGTGTCTGCTGGACATGCCCTGTAAAAGCTGCTGTTTCATCTTGCAGTCCACGAGAGATTTTGGCCATCTGACGACCAAGCGGAAACATAATGATGATTGTCAATGGCACGGAAACGAGCATGAGCATGGTCATCTTCCAATCCATTAATAGCAAAATAACGAGGGCGCCAATAATAGAAATAACGCCTGAGATAAACTGAGGAAATCGGTTTGAAATCAAGTCCTGTACTACACTTGTGTCATTTACAACCCGGCTGACAGTTTCACCGCTTGACTCCTGATCAAAATAAGAAACAGGCAGACGGATTAATTTCATCCACATTCGATCGCGCAGGCTGGAAACTACTTTATAGCCCACAACACTGAGCCAGTAAATTGATAGTCCATTGATTACGGCCTGGGCAATAAATGCAATCGCAATGGCGGCAATAAGGGATGGGCTCAGGGAAGAAACCGAAAAGCCATCGACTAAATGTTTTGTCAGTAGAGGAACAACCAGTCCAGCTATGGTTGTCAGCACACTTGCCAGCAGTCCGGCAAAAAGCAGGCGCCGTGGAAACCGAGATGATAACAGAAGGGAAACAAAGGGCTTTAAGCTGTGTGGCTGGTTTTCTATCATAAAAGAACTCCTATCTATGCTTGTTTTTTATATGTTTTTCTTTAGTATACGCCTTCTAGCTTAAAACAGCATAAAACAGGCTTCTGAAAGAACACAGAAACCTTTTGTGAGAAAAAGCTATATTTCCAGCAAAAGGGGGAAAACAAATAGAAGCATAAAGAAAAGGAGAGATGGTATGTCGGAGCAAAGAGAAATGCCGCATGAAGAAGGGCTGGATCAAAGTCTGAACTTGCTCAGAGAAGGATACACGTACATATCAAGCCGCCGCAGGTCTTTTCAATCCGAGTTATTCGAAACGCGTTTAATGGGGAAGCCGGCTATTTGTATGGGAGGCAAGGAAGCGGCGGCCCTGTTTTATGATCCAGAAAAGTTTCAGCGGGAAGGAGCGGCGCCTAAAAGAGTCATTAAAACGCTTTTTGGAGAAGGTGGCGTTCAAACGCTTGATGGAGAAGCACACCGGCATCGTAAAGCTGCCTTTATGTCTTTAATGGCGCCAAAACAAATGAAGCGACTGACCGAGATAGCGGAGGTGCAATGGTCGAAAGCAGCGGAGAAATGGGTAGAACGAAATGAAGTGGCTTTATACGAAGAAGCAAAGAAGCTTCTTTGCCGTATTGCCTGCGAATGGGCCGGTGTGCCGCTAAAGGAAGACGAGGTTCGGCAACGGGCGGAGGAATTGAGCGCTCTGTTTGAATCAGCCGTGTCAGTTGGTCCGGAATATTGGAAAACGCGCCGGTCCAGACGAAAAGCAGAGAAGTGGGCAGCCGGCCTGATTGAAGATGTGCGGGCCGGACAGCTTCATCCGTCAGAAGAATCCACGCTGTATGTGTTTTCTCATCACCGGGAGCTGGATGGTGAATTATTAGATAAAAAAACGGCGGCTGTAGAGGTAGTCAACATTTTAAGGCCGATTACAGCGGTATCTATTTACCTGGCTTTTACAGCCCTTGCACTGCATCAATACCCAGAACAAAAATCAAAATTAACATCTGTCAATGACCCTTATACAAAATATTTTGTTCAGGAAGTCCGCCGGTTTTATCCATTTTTTCCTTTCACCGGTGCGAAAGTAAAGCAGGATTTTGAATGGCGCGGAATGGACTTTAAAGAAGGAACATTAGCGCTTCTTGATTTATATGGTACCAATCATGACCCTATGCTATGGGAAAACCCGGATTTGTTCGCTCCGGAACGGTTTGAAAGCTGGGAAAAGAGCCCATTTGATTTTATTCCACAGGGTGGCGGTGACTATCATAACGGACACCGGTGTGCGGGGGAATGGATTACAATTGAATTGATGAAAGTGAGCATTGATTTTCTTGTTAACCGCTTGTCATATTCAGTGCCGGAACAGGATATCAGCTACAGTATGACCAGCATGCCGAGCATGCCAAAAAGCGGTGTTATCATACGTGATATTCAATTAAAGGAGTGAATGAAATGAAAACACAAATCAACGGCAATGTTCTCGAACTCATTGTTGGAGATATTACCGAGCAGACAACAGATGCAATTGTAAATGCGGCCAATGGATCTTTGCTTGGTGGCGGTGGAGTAGATGGTGCTATCCATCAGGCCGCGGGCCATTCACTTATGGACGAATGTAAAAAAGTGCGTACGGAAAAGCTGAATGGTGAAGAGCTGGAAACAGGTGAAGCGATTCTGACAAAAGGATATGAGCTCCCGGCCCAGTTTGTGATCCATACAGTAGGCCCTGTTTGGAATGGGGGGGCAGAAGGAGAAGAAGAAAAGCTTGCCTCATGTTATAAAAATGCTTTACAGGTAGCCATAGAAAACGGGATAAAAAGTATATCATTCCCGTCGATTTCTACCGGTGTGTATCGTTTTCCAATCGAGCAGGCCGCTGTTATCGCCCTTCGAACGGTGACTAATTTTTTAGAAAACCAGTCATTTGGCTATGTTTCGTTTACTCTGTTTTCAGAGCATGACTATCGTATTTACGAAGCCGCAATGAATCGTGTGATGCAGGAGGAAGGCCGCTGAGCATATTCAGCGGTTTTTTAGTGCCCGTTTTTTTATTGATGCTGTAATGTGGGAGACGCTGTTCCAAAGTAGAGTGTTATTTGCCATAATAGACATTTAGAAAGAGCCGATAAAAATGGCTCAATATGTAAAATGAAGAGGTAAAAAGATGACACTGCAGCAGTTAAAATATGTAATTGAAATTGTACACTGTGGCTCCATCAATGAAGCGGCGCGCCGGCTGTTCCTGTCGCAGCCGAGCTTATCCAAAGCCGTAAAAGAGCTGGAAGCAGAGCTTGGTATTACAATTTTTATCCGCACATCAAAAGGAATTACCCTGTCTACAGACGGAGCTGAATTTTTAGGCTATGCGCGCCAGGTTGTCGAGCAGGCCGAACTGCTTGAAAGACGATATGTAAATTCGCCGCAGGCACGCCAGCTGTTTTCTGTTTCCACCCAGCATTATGCGTTCGCGGTAAATGCATTTGTCGATATGATCAAAAAGCATGGCGCAGAAGAGTATCAGTTTACGCTGCGTGAAACGAGAACTTATGAAATTATTGAGGATGTGAAAAATCTGCGCAGCGAGATTGGGATTCTTTATATCAGCTCATTTAATGAAAAAGTAATGGGGCAGCTGTTGAAGGAAGAAGGGATTTTGTTTCATCCGCTGTTTGAAGCAAAGCCGCACATTTTTGTCAGCGCCCAAAATCCGCTTGCTCGTCAATCATCGGTGACGCTCGATGACCTGGAAGAATATCCACGTCTTTCCTTTGAGCAGGGTGAATTTAACTCCTTTTATTATGCAGAGGAGCTGTTTAGCACTCTTCCCCGCTCTAAAAGCATTCAGGTAAGTGACCGGGCTACCCTGTTTAATTTGTTGATTGGACTGAACGGCTATACCATTTCCACGGGTATTTTAAGCGAAGATTTAAATGGCTCACATATTGTGCCGGTGCCGCTTGAGGCAGATGAAACCATTACTGTTGGCTGGATTGCACATGAGAAAACCCAGCTTGGCCGAATGGCCCATCTGTATCTTCAGGAGCTTCAGCATATTATTGATGCGCATGCAGCCCTTTAATATAACTTTTAGCTATAACGAGGGGCAGCTTTAACCATTATGCTATATCCTCGCTTCCACGACACATAGCACTTAGCAGACGAAAGAAAGCACGCATTATGACTGTACAAACGAAAACAATGCTGGCTCCATTTAATATCGTTGGCAGCTTTTGCGTCGGGCACTCCTAAAAGAAGCAGGCGTAACACCCGTGATAGAATAAGAAAATATCTAGTTGGAAAACAGCAATGGGCAAGAATCCGCTTCATTAAAAACACTGCCAATAAAGTATAAAGATAAAAAAAACAGGGGCTGCTCCTGTTTTTTTATTTTCTTATAAAGACTAAACGAAATAATATTCGAAACATGTGGCGGTTTCCTGTACGATAAAGAGAAACATATATTTTACAGGTGATCATATGGCTTTTTTATTGATGGTCTTTTTTTCGCTTATCCCGTTGACCACGTTTGTGATTTTGTTTCGGTTTAAGTACCAGCGCGTCACTTATCCGCTTGCTGTTTTTTATTTTGCGGTTTCAATGTGGCAGATGAGCATCGCAGTTTTATATGGAGAGGACTGGTTAGAACAGGACCTCATTGAAGGGTTGTTTCGTTTTTTCAGGATAGGCACCGTCACTTTTGCTCCACTTTTGTTTTACATGATCTATCAGCTGCTTTTTTTTGAAGAGCTAAAGCTGTCGGTTCGAAAAAAACAGGCTTTTCAAAAAATCTTTAATCGGTTTTCTTATATAGGCATGCTCATTTGGAGTATTGGCATCTATGTGATCGGCTGGACATCACTTGGTGTTGTAAATTTTGACCGACATTCCATTGCTCCCTTTAATGAAGAATTTTACTACCCACTGTCTGGTTCGCTCGGCTGGACTTTTTCGATTCATATTTTACTCATTATTGTTTTGGATCTGCTGGCCATTTATTTAACTTTTAAAATAGTAGATAAGCATCGGCGTACTTTCCTTCATGTTTTTTTCGTTTCTCTTTTACTTGCCTATTCATTCGGTGTAATCAACCTATCGTCGGATAGTCCGCTGTTTCAGTCAATTTTGGCCCTGATTATTTTAGTAATGGGCATTTTTGCAGCGTATGTAAAAATGATTTATAACAAGATGGAGGAAGTCAATGGAGAGCTGTTGATTCAACAGTTGTTTTTGCGGAGAGTGATTGATGCTAACCCAAACTTTATTTATGCAAAAGACGAGTTTGGACGCTTTACGATGGCCAATGCTGCTCTTGCGGCTTTGTATGGGGTTTCCTCTGAGCAAATACTGGGCAAGCAGGAAAGTGATTTTTATAATGATTCAGAACAAGCAGCAGAGCTAACGAGGGAAGATATACAGCTGCTGGAAAAAAACAGAGCGAAGGTACAGGAGAAACAGTATTTACACACACCGGATAATCGTATTTATACGGTGCAGATAACAAAAAAACCAGTCTTTTTTTCAGCTGGGCATAAAGAGCTGCTTTGTGTGGCAACCGACATTACGGAGATGGAACAAAAAGAAGAATACATTCGCAAAACAGAAAAAATGAATATTGTCGGCCAGCTTGCTGCCGGCGTTGCCCATGAAATTCGCAATCCGCTCACCTCTTTAAAAGGATTTGTTCAACTGATTGACCAGGAATATTCTATTGATCCGAAATATACAAAAATTATGCTGGGCGAGCTTGAGCGGATTGAATTTGTTTCTAGTGAAATGCTGGCTCTTGCAAAGCCTGAAGTAACATTGAAGAAAAGAATTTCTTTATATCATTTGATGAAGGATGTGGTTGAGCTGTTAAATATGCAGGCAATCACCGAGAATATTACTATTGATATGAAGCCTTTCGAGGAAAAGATACAGCTTGAGGGAAATGCAAACCAGCTGAAGCAGGTATTTATTAACATTCTAAAGAATGCTGTAGAAGCATCACCCAAAAATAGCATAATCACGATCCGCCATAAGCAGCTGGATGGCAGGCTGGCTGTTTCGGTCACAGATCAGGGAGCTGGCATGCCGGAGGAGCGATTAAAAAAGCTTGGAGAGCCTTTTTACACCAACAAAGAAAAAGGAACCGGGCTTGGTCTTATGGTCAGCATGAGAATTATAAAGGAACATAACGGTGATATAGCATTTCAAAGCAAGGAAGGAGAGGGAACAAAGGTAACAGTCTCGCTGCCGCTTGGAGCAGAAGAGGAAAGCTGCTTATAAAGTTTGTGAAAAGCAAACATTGAAGGCAGGTTCAGGTTGCGACCAAATGGAAAAAAGCATGCTCCCGGCAAAAAGGGAAGCGTGCTTTTTTAATAAATGGTTTTTTCTTTTGTGTATGTTTTTACTGCAGGCGGCTCATATGTCCCAAACGAGCGGATGAGCTGCGCTGCTGAATTCTCAACCAAAAGCATAGACCGGTATTGGTTCTGTAAAAATTGTTGGTCTGTCATGTGATCAAAGAAAGTGACAAGCGGATCGAAATAACGTGCTGCGTTCAACAGACCGATCGGCTTTTGATGCAGGCCTATTTGTGCCCATGTAAAAACTTCAAAAAATTCTTCCATCGTACCGGCACCGCCGGGCAAAACAATAAAAGCATCGGCAAGTTCGGCCATTTTTGCTTTTCTTTCATGCATAGACCCCACAATATGCAGCTTTGTAAGCCGGGTATGAGCGATTTCTCGTTCTTGAAGAAGGGTGGGAATCACACCGATTACTTCGCCACCTTCCTGTAAAACCGTGTTTGCTACCGTTCCCATCAGGCCTCCATTAGATCCGCCATAAACAAGGCCAATGCCCTGTTTAGCCAGCTCTCTTCCGAGTGAGATGGCGCTCTCTGTGTAACTCATTGAGGCCCCACTTGCTGAACCGCAAAAAACTGCTATTCGCTTCATCCGCTTGTCTCCGTTTCTGTTCTTTTTTTCAAGTATACAGCCTCGGGTTTTAAAACAGAACAGCGGGACGCTAATATTTACAGTATATTTACATCATAAGGGCGTGTAAAACCGTTCATTCGTGCCATGTAGTCAATAGAAAAAATTAAATCATAATAGAACTCCTAACAAGGGGTGCTTCGTTTTTGGAGATAAAAAGACGGACCTCCCTTCTTTTTTGTTTCCATATTTTTCTGGGCAGCTGCAGGCGAAAATGTCTTTTTTACAGTCTAGGGTTTCTCTCCACTGGGTATAACACTAGTACGATTAGCTTTGTCTAGAGGAGGGAATACAATGAAATGGCAGGGAAGAAGAGGCAGCTCAAACGTGGAAGACCGACGAGGCATGGGCGGAAAAGCAGTGCTTGGCGGCGGGATTGGCGGAGTGGGCTTAATTATTGTTCTTATTTTTACGCTGCTTGGCGGCGATCCGTCTCAACTACTTGGTGGCATGTCCGGAACGAATACGGTTCCTTATGAAGAAACTGAACAGGATCGTGAGCTTGCTGAATTTGTATCTGTTGTGCTGGCGGATACAGAGGATGTATGGACAGAAGTATTTCAGGAAGAAGGCCGGGTATACGAGGAGCCGGTTTTAGTCCTTTATTCCGGCAGTGTGGATTCAGCCTGTGGTACTGCGACATCAGCAGTCGGACCGTTTTACTGTCCCGGAGACCAGAAGCTGTACATTGATTTAAGTTTTTACGAAGAATTGCAAAATAAATTTCAGGCACCAGGAGATTTTGCGATGGCGTATGTAATCGCCCATGAAGTCGGGCATCACGTTCAAACGCTGCTAGGTACATCACAAAAGGTACACGCGCTGCGGGACCAGCTGAGTGAGGAAGAATACAATAAATATTCGGTCAGGCTGGAACTGCAGGCTGACTACTATGCAGGCGTATGGGCGAAGCATGCACAGGGAATGAATGTTCTGGAAGAAGGCGACGTAGAAGAAGCGCTGATAGCGGCAAGCGCTGTCGGAGATGATACGATTCAAAAGCGCTCTCAAGGATACGCTGTACCGGACAGCTTTACGCACGGTACGTCCGAGCAGCGGAAAAAATGGTTTTACCGTGGTTTTCAATCCGGCACTTTAGAAAATGGCGATACTTTTAACGCAAAGGATTTATAAAGAGCCTGGGCCGGTTTATGAGTAACAGGGCCGGATTATTCCGCTGTATAGCCGAAAAAAGTTTTTACCGGCCCGGCAGCAGAAGAATTCGGCCCCTTATAAAAAGTTCTGGCCGAGGCATGATAAAAGAAGAGGTTTCAACGACCGTTGAAACCTCTTCTTTTTTCTTTCGCTTAAAAAGTCGTATAATGGGTTGTATATGAAAAAAGCTGGAGGGGATTATGATGGAAAAACTGCAATCACTGGATCAATTTGAGCAATTGAAAAAAGAAGAGCGCGTTGTTTTTATGTTTTCAGCGGACTGGTGCCCGGACTGTCGGGTAATCGAGCCGATTCTGCCGGGCATTGAAGCGGATTATCCGGAATATCAATTTATTTATGTAGACCGGGATGAATTTATTGACTTGTGCGGTGAGCTGAATGTGTTCGGCATTCCGAGCTTTGTCGCTTACCACAGTGGAGAAGAAGCGGGCCGGTTTGTCAGCAAAGATCGTAAAACACAGGAGGAAATTGAAACGTTCCTTAACAGCTTGTCTGCTTAACATCTTGAGCCACTGCCTTCCTGGGGCAGTGGTTTTTTAGCGGGCTGAGTTGTTCATTGAAAACGAAACGGCCTGCTTGCTGTTGAAGGAAGAAAAGGTCATAGTATAATGAACTATACGGCTTGGGCATAAAATGATTATTTTGCAGAAATAGGTGAACGTTAAAATGGGAAATGACCAGAAAGCGCCGTTGTTTGAAGGATGGCTGGCTCTGACTACAATGCAGTCGGCCGTTGCACAGGATTTGGAGCGGGCACTGCAGCAGGAGCATGGTCTTTCGTTGAATGAATGCTACGTGCTGCTGTTTTTATCGGAAGCCCCTGAGAAAAAACTTAAATTGTATCAGCTTCAGGAAATGGTCGGCTTGAGTCAAAGTGCGCTGTCCCGCCTGGTAAATCGTATGGAAGAAAAAAATTGTCGGGTTCTCAGGCGTCACAGCTGCGAGGATGACCGCCGAGCCATTTACGCTTCGCTCACAAAAGAAGGAGAAGAAAAGCTGGAAAAAGTATTAAATACTTTTTGCATAACACTTGAGTCCGCTTTTTCAAGCTCGGCTGTTCAAGAAAATCTTCTGTCTGCCTTTCGCCAGCTGAAAAGATAAGTGTGTTTAAGAAGCTTTCCATTTAGGGAAAGCTTTTTTATATGCAGATCGCATTGTTTGACAGTGCTTCCTGTAAGTGATAATTTATATGCACGCGCATACATATAAAATGTGAATAGAAGGAGACGAATAGCATGAATCATTTGTTTACACCGTACACAATAAAAGGCCTTGAATTAAAAAACCGTGTTGTGATGCCGCCGATGTGCCAATACTCGGTGAAGGCGAAGGATGGGGTTGCAAACGACTGGCACTTTGTTCACTATGTGAGCCGGGCGGTTGGCGGAACAGGCTTTATCATTATTGAAATGACTGACGTGGAGCCAGATGGCCGTATTACAGACTTTGACTTGGGCTTATGGTCAGATGAACAAATCCCGGCATTAAAACGGATCATTGATGCCGTTCATCAGCACGGTGCAAAAGTGGCGATTCAAATCGCTCATGCCGGACGCAAAGCAGAAGATGCGGAGCAGCCGGTGGCACCATCTGCCATCGCTTTTGACGAAAAGTCTAAAACACCAAGAGCATTATCGACGGAAGAAGTAAAAGAGATGGTCGAAAAATTCCGGTCTGCTGTCCGCCGGGCAGTGGAAGCAGGAGTAGACGCAATTGAGCTTCATGGAGCGCATGGCTACTTGATTCACCAATTCCAGTCTCCGCTGACCAATAAGCGGACAGATGAATACGGACAGGAGTTAACAAAGTTCGGAAAAGAAGTGATTGCTGCAGCCAAGAGTGAAATGCCGGCGGAGATGCCGCTGATTATGCGTATTTCTGCAAAAGAATACGTAGAAGGCGGCTACGGCATCGAGGATAGCATCGCCTTTTCAAAAGAGTACAAAGCAGCGGGTGTCGACATGTTCCATATTAGTGCAGGCGGTGAAGGTCCGATTGCTGCAGCTGGACGGCCGGGCACACATGCCGGGTATCAAGTACCGCTGGCGCGGGCGATTAAGGAAGCAGTTGGTGTACCCGTTATCGCAGTCGGCCGACTGGACGAACCTGTTTTGGCCAATGCGGTGATCGGCAACGAAGAAGCAGATCTTGTTGCGGTTGGTCGAGGTATGCTGAGAAATCCAAACTGGACGCTTGAAGCAGGTGTTCAATTAGGGAAAGAAGCAGGTATCCCCAAGCAATACCAAATGGGCTTCCCGAAAAAATAAGCAATAAAAAGGCGTTTGAACCATTTTGTTCAAACGCCTTTTTATCGAAATAAATGAATGAATACTCATTCCTTTTCTTATACAATAGAATAAAGCAGTACCTATGAAAAGGAGAGTGGATGGAATGAAGTCTTTTTCTTTGATTCAAATAAAAGTGGAAAACAACATTGCATACGTTACGCTCAAAAACCCACCGGTAAATGCGCTGAACGCAAGGATGCTGGAAGAGCTTAATCAATGTATCGATGGGCTGGCTGAACATCCCTCTATCCGAGCTACGGTTTTAACAGGTGACGGCGCTTTTTTTGTCGCTGGCGCGGATATTAAAGAACTGATGTCCTTGTTTGAGCAGGAAGAAGAAGCAAAAAAAGCCGCACAGAGGGGTCAGTCGCTGTTTACAAAAATTGAAAAGTCCGAAAAGCCGATTATTGCCGCTATTAACGGTGCCTGTCTTGGCGGTGGACTGGAGCTTGCGATGAGCTGCCATATTCGACTCACTGCTCATAAAGCAAAAATCGGCCTTCCTGAAACAAACCTTGGCTTGATTCCCGGATATGGAGGAACGCAGCGCCTTGCCAGGTTAACGAATACAGCAAAAGCCCTTGAGCTTATTTTGACAGGACAGCTTATCGATGGGCGGGAAGCGGAACGAATTGGACTGGTAAACCATTCTGTTGAAGAAAGCCAGCTGCTGGCGAAAGCGGCCGAGACAGCGGAGTTGATTGCACAAAAAAGTCGTTTGTCGGTAAAAGCAGCTATGCAGTCTGTGTTAACAGGCGCTGCATTGCCGCTTCAAGAAGGCCAGATCCTAGAAGCAGAACAATTTGCCGGGCTGTTTGCTTCAAAAGATGTCCAGGAGGGCGTAACGGCCTTTATTGAAAAGCGAACGCCTGCCTTTAAGGACCGATAAGCCCTTTTTGTACGAGACAATACGTTTATTGTATAATAGACATAGATTGTAAAATGGAAAGCGAGTGTTCATTGTGGGACGTAAATGGAATAACATTAAAGAAAAAAAAGCCTCAAAAGATGCCAATACAAGCCGCATCTATGCTAAATTTGGCCGCGAAATCTACGTAGCAGCCAAGCAGGGCGAGCCAAACCCTGAAAGCAATCAAGCACTCCGGATGGTTCTTGAACGTGCGAAAACGTACAGCGTGCCTAAAACCATTATTGACCGTGCGATTGAAAAAGCAAAAGGCGGAGCAGAAGAAAATTATGACGAACTCCGCTATGAAGGCTTTGGTCCAAGCGGCTCGATGGTTATTGTTGACGCATTAACAAACAATGTAAACCGGACAGCATCTGATGTGCGGGCCGCATTTGGGAAAAATGGCGGTAATATGGGCGTCAGCGGTTCGGTTGCTTATATGTTTGATGCGACAGCTGTATTCGGTCTGGAAGGCAAAACAGCAGACGAAGTGCTGGAGCTTTTGATGGAGGCGGACATTGATGTGCGGGATGTGCTTGAAGAAGAAGATTCTGTGATTGTGTACGCAGAGCCGGATCAATTCCATGCCGTACAGGAAGCACTGAAAGCTGCTGGCGTAACAGAATTCACGGTTGCGGAGCTGACCATGCTGGCGCAAAACGATGTCACCTTGTCAGAGGAAGACCAGGCACAATTCGAGAAAATGATTGATGCTATCGAAGATTTAGAGGATGTACAGCAGGTATATCACAACGTTGACTTGGTATAAGAGGAAAAAGCAGCGCTTCGACGAAGCGGCTGCTTTTTCTTTACTCAAACAGCATAATTAAATGTTTTGCGCGGGGCTGTATTTGTTCATGCTATTAAAACCTTTCTAGCTTTGCCGGGGATTCAAGACAGCTTCCAGGCTGGTATTAGAGAATGAAATTTAAAAAAGTAGCTCATAAGTATATGTATGATTGTATAAATGATTAGCGTGATTAAATATGTAAGAAACCATTGGGAAACACCTGCATTCAGAAACAAGTAAAGTAACAGCATTCCTACTGGAAAGGGGACCAGTACGATCAACCACATAGGACTTCCCAAAGCTTCGGTAAGAGCTCCGAGTGGCACAACAGAAAAACCAATTAATAGGGCTTGCCAAAAAGGAATGCCACTACTAACGATTAAGCTGGCGGTGTAATAAGAAAAACCATTTAAAGATATTGCTAAAGCAAAATCAAAAAAATACTTCACCATACATATCATCCTCCTTCACTAAGTTTCGCTTCCCTGGCTCGCTCTTTAACGAACAGGGTTCTATCATAATCCTAACATGAAAAGTATTTTTTTCCTTTTATATTCAAAGAAAATGACATTTATGAAGGCGGTTGTTTCAAATGCTTTAGTAAGATAAACTGGATTATTTTAGGGTGCGCCTGCTATCATAAAAGAAGAATAAGAAGCAGAAGTGGGGGTGCATCATGTTTGATTTTTCGACATTGCTAACGTTTACGGCGGTTGTGATCGGCTTGTTTTTGGTTCCCGGTCCGGCTGTTTTACTAACGGCTGCACGAACGGTTCAAAACGGACGAAAAGCCGGCGTTATTACCGGCCTGGGTCTTGCAACAGGTGATTTAATTCATACGATTTTTGCAGCCGTCGGCCTGTCAGCTATTTTGATGACATCGGCCTCCGCGTTTAATATGGTGAAATGGGCGGGTGCTCTTTATCTATTTTATATGGGCATCCGGGCGATTTTTGCAAAAGCTTCCCAAACAGAAATGGCAAAAGCATCGGCAGCTTCCGCCGGCCGTATTTACAGTCAGGCGATTCTGGCAGAGGTATTAAACCCAAAAACGGCCCTGTTTTTCCTGGCTTTTTTGCCGCAGTTTGTGGATCCCACGCGCGGAGCGTCCATAGTACAATTTATGACACTTGGCTTTATTTTTGTACTGCTTGGTGTGGTGTACACTACACTAATTGCGATTACTGTAGGGCCTATCAGTCGGTGGATCAAACGTTTTTCCTGGCTGAACCAGGGGGGCAATAAAATGATTGGAGCCATTTATATCAGTCTTGGTCTTAAAGTAGCACTTCAAGGCCGCTAATAAAAAGAAAAACAGCTTCTGTTTTCAGAGGCTGTTTTTTCATTAAGCATGCTTCCATGCTGTAGATTGTCCCGATTTAGGGCAGGATGGGAAGGTATCGCCTGGCGAAAGCTCAAGTTCGTTGTTGTCTTCATCCACGTACATGCCGGCTTCGGTAACCTGATCGCCAGTATGGTGAACATGATCCTCGTGCCGCCATGTTGTTGGTTTGTTTGTGTTAGGGCAGACGGGAAATTGCTCGCCTTCACTTAATTCCTCCCGTTTTCCAGCGGCACAAATATAAGTCCCGGTTTCTTGAACAGGTTCGTCCGTGTGGTGAACATCTTTTGGTATACTCATAGGGAAAAATCCTTTCTTTATTGAAGTTAAAAGGGCTGTTGTGTAGTAGAATAGCCGGTAATCTCTCCTTTTAAACATTTTCTAGAAAAAAGAAGGCTTTAGAAAGGGGCCGGCGGGGAAAGAAAAGGAATAAGCATTTTTTACAAAGGAGGACTCTCTTAATGACAAGCCATAATGCTGCCGCCTACTTTAAAAGTATCAGTCCACGGCAGATGATCATGCATACTACTGGAAAAAACTCAGTTTCGAATATGGATATGACGGTTATCGCTGATTTAAATAAACGTTATCAATTGTCGGATGAAGTCATTAATGTTCTCGTTCAATACATATTACTGGCTTCTTTGTCTCTTAGTCACCCTTCTCTTTTTAAAATTGCGATGCACTGGAGCAGAATGAAGGTGGCAACCGCCGAGGAAGCAATGAATCTTGTTAAAAAGGAACATGCCAAGTATAAAACACTTTGGATGACAGACATTCTTCACTCAAAGAAAAAAACAGCTCTTACAGTAGATATGATTCGCGGGGCAGCTGCCAGTAATTTAACAGATGAACAGCTTGGCGCTTATATTCGGGAGCTGTTTACGCGCTCATAAAAAAGCTTCAGCGGCTCGATGCCGCTGAAGCTTTTAGTTTTGGCGATATCGCCATCCGCCGAGGGAAGAGATATCTCTTCCGGACGCTGCTGCGCTTGCTTCACACAGGAAACCCTGCACATGTGTGCCATCCTCGAGTTCAATCGTGCCAAAACCGAGCGGCGATGGGATAAGGGAAACAAACGATCCTAATTGAGAAATAGGCATTTCCCACAATTCCAGTTCAATAGAGAAGCCATTCTCTGTTGTTCGAATGAGTCCCGGTTTTTTCGGCATAGTATCGAGCTCTACAAGCTTATAGTCGGAAGCTGTTTTTGCTTCCCGGATAAAAACGGCTTCGTGCTCGAGCATCTGCTTTTCAAGCGGAAATCCTTTCATATGAAGGCCACAGACGGCAACCAGTGTTGTTGATGATTTTTCGGATACGCGGCGCCCGTGCAAAAACAAGTCGGCGAAGCCTGTAATCAAATGCTCATCTCTTGGACCGGAAAACAGTGTAATGCCAAACGGTATATTTTGGGCTGCATCTTCAGCCGGAATATTTACTGCGGACAAATCAAGCAAATTGCAGTGATTTGTGTAAAGCCCCATTTGACTGTTTGTTTGAACAGGGTTATCACGGACTTGTTCGCGTGTCCATGTACCGCCGGCTGTCGGCATAATTAAAACGGCATCTTGAAGCTGCTGCTGCGCTTTTTGTTTAAACGCCTGAAGTGTATGCATCGCATTGAAAACGGAGGCAGCATCATACTCTGGCTTGGCTCCAGATCGTAATACGGCTTCTGTGACCGGGAATACGGCGCTTTGATGCTCGTTAATAAATGAGCCCAGATCAGCCCAGCGCTCTGCTACCCAGGGTCCGTCGTATAAAACAGCAGCCGTTTCAGAAAGGTAAGTGACATCGATTGGTTCAACAGGCAAGCCCAGCGTATTTAATTTTTCTAGTGTACGCTGCCAGGCTTGTTTGTATTGATCTGCGAATGGCCCGTAAAAAACCGGCAATTCGCCTGGTACCAATATTTTTTTCGGAAGGGCCGATGCTTTGCGTGTAATCTGTTTCGACCATGGGTCCCGGGCATCAAAGCCGCGGGCAGACTGATCAACAAGATCCGCATCATCCAGGCTATTGGCAAAAACCGTTACGCAATCAAGGCTCGCACACGCTGGAACAACGCCTTTGACCGGCCATGCACCCAGGCTCGGCTTATAGCCGATCAGCCGGTTGAGCCCGGCTGGTACACGTCCAGATCCTGCTGTATCTGTGCCGAGTGAAAAAGCCGCCTGACCGCGGGCCACGGATACGGCGGAGCCCGAGCTTGAACCGCCGCTGATTAAATCGGAGTTCAGCGCATTGTGCGTTTCGCCATATGGACTTCTTGTTCCAACGAGGCCGGTCGCAAATTGGTCCAGGTTTGTTTTTCCGACGGGGATGGCACCGGCATCAATCAAGCGCTCGACGACGGTTGCATGTTCATCGGGTGTGTAAGCAAATTCTGTACAACCCGCTGTTGTCGGCACACCGGCAAGGTCGATGTTATCTTTAATGGCAAATGGAATGCCCCAAAGCGGTGCCTGAGATGGATCGAGCGTTTTTAACCGTTCCACGTAAGGGCGGATAAAGCTCCAGGACGGCGGCGTAATCCAAATATTCATGTCTCGATCAGCTTCCGCCCGCTCGATAACTTGTTCAATGACCATCTCAGGCGTCAAAACACCTGATTGATAGCCCTTCTTTAATTCACGAATGGACAACGTTTTCGGCAGGTTTATCGTCTTCATCAAAAGCACCTCGCTTTTCTTTTGTAATAGAAACAATCAACTGTCCTGCATGAACTTCATCTCCTGGGACTACGTAAACAGCCTCGACAAAGCCATCGCATGGAGCCGGCTGGGGAAACTCCATTTTCATGCTTTCTTCAATAATGAGTGTATCGCCTTTCTTCACTTCGTCTCCTGGAGAAACAAGAACCTTCCATACACTTCCAGGCATCGAGCAGCGGACAGCTTCCGCTCCTTCTGGAAGGGTTTCTTCGGCAGGCTCTGCCGTTTCCTGCTCGGATACATATTCTGCAAGGCCAAGCTCGCGCCAGCTTTCCCGCTCGGCACGGAAAGCAGCCTGCTGTGTTTGGCGGAATTCCTGGGTGCTTTCTTCAATGGATTCGAGAAAAGCTAAATAGTCGCCGAGTTTAAAGGTGGTTTCTGTAATGTCTATTTCAAAACGTCCGCGCAGGAAATCTTCGCGCATTTCAATCAGTTCATCCGCACTAACCGGATAAAATTGAATCTGGTCAAAGAAACGGAGCAGCCATGGCTTACCAGCCTGGAAGCTTTCGGTTTCACGAAGCCGGTTCCAAACCTGTACAGTACGGCCAACAAACTGGTAGCCGCCTGGTCCTTCCATGCCGTACACACACATGTAGGCGCCGCCGATCCCAACTGCGTTTTCCGGCGTCCATGTACGAGCCGGGTTGTACTTGGTTGTTACAAGCCGGTGGCGCGGGTCAACCGGTGTTGCGACAGGGGCACCGAGATACACATCACCCAGGCCGAGAACAAGATAATTGGCGTCAAATACGATTCGTTTTACGTCTTCGATATCATTCAACCCATTGACCCGGCGGATAAATTCGAGGTTGCTCGGGCACCACGGAGCGTCAGGGCGGACGTTTTTCTGATAGCGCTCAATGGCCAGCTGCGTCGCCGGATCATCCCAGGAAAGGGGAAGACGGACGATACGCGATGGTACTTCAATTTCTTCAAGCGGTGGAAGCTTTTCATCAATCGCTGCGAGAACTTTGCAAAGCTCCGTGATCGACATTTGAGAAGCATCGATATGAACCTGCAAAGAACGAATACCCGGCGTTAAATCAAGAACTGGAATGTCGGGGCGTGCTTGAACGGCTTCCATCAAAGCGTGAACTTGAAAACGAAGCAGAAGGTCAAGCTCCATCTCCCCGTATTCAACCAGGACGTGTTCGTCGCCTGCTGCCCGGATCGTCATCGGGAAGCTGCCCGTTGACTGCTCAATGAGAATCGGATATTCCGGTGTCAGCTGGGCCGATCCTTCCGGCAGCATTGGAAGCGAGGAAACCGCTTCTTGTAACCCAATGGCATTCAAATGCTCCTCTTGTGCCTGGCGAAGAGCTTCGGCTTCCTGGAGCGTTAACAGCTGAAAACGGATGCGGTCACCGGCATGAAGCTGGCCGATTTTCCAAAATTCTGCGGAAGCCGTTGTGACCGGGCAGACAAATCCGCCCAGACTCGGCCCGTCCGGACCAAGCAAAATCGGCATGTCACCTGTTAAATCAAGTGTTCCAATGGCATAGGCATTATCATGAATATTGGACGGATGAAGGCCGGCTTCACCGCCGTCTTCACGTGTCCAGAGCGGAGCAGGTCCGATTAAGCGGACACCCGTGCGCGAGCTATTAAAGTGAACTTCCCAGCTTGTTTCAGTAAGCTGCTCCAGATATTCAGGCAATAAAAATTCCGTTGTACAATGAGGGCCCGGGATCACACCAATCGTCCATTCTTTTGCGAAAACCGGTTGTTTGTCTGCTGCAAGCGCCGCAGGAGAAGGAAGGGAAGCAGGATGAACCTGCAAAACATCTCCCGTCCGCAGCGCCCGTCCGCCATGTCCGCCAAATCCGCCAAGGGTAAACGTTGCAGCGCTGCCCAGGTGAAGCGGCATATCCAATCCGCCCGCCAAGAGGAAATAAGTGCGCATGCCTGCTTCAGCTTCACCGAATGTCAGCACCTGTCCGCGTTTTGCCTGCACAACCGTGTACATAGGCACCGCTTCTTCATCCAGTACTGCCTTCATATCCGCTCCTGTCAGGCAAAAAGTAGTATCACCGCGGAAACGGTAGGACCCGCCGCGAAGAGTCAGTTCAAGGCCGGCAGCCCGGTCTTCATTCCCTAAAAGCTTATTGCCGATCCGGAACGAAAAAGGATCCATCGGTCCGCACGGAGGAACGCCTACATCCCAGTGGCCGACACGACCCGGCCAGTCCTGCACCGTCGTTTGAATGCCGCCGTCAAGCACTTCAATCGCCTGTTCCGCCGGTGTAAAACCGTCGAGCATACGGGTATGAACGAGACCATTGCGGCAGTCATTTTCCTGCAGGAGCGCTTGAATGTATTGAAGGTTCGTTGTCACACCGTAAAGACGTGTTTCACGAAGTGCGGCGTGCAGCTTGTCGATGGCTTCTTCGCGCGTATCAGCATGAACAATCACTTTTGCCAGCATAGGATCGTAAAGAGAAGTCACGTTCAGCCCATCCCGCACCCATGTTTCAATACGGGCTTGTTCAGAGAAGCGGACCTGGTCAAGCTGGCCGCCGCTTGGCCGAAAGTCGTTCAAGCAGTCCTCTGCATAAATGCGCGCTTGAATGCTATGGCCTTTTGGCGCTTCATACAAGTGGCTGAGCTCGCGTAATTCGCCCGCTGCCTCGCGCACCATCCATTCCACTAAATCGATGCCGAGCACTTCTTCGGTTACGCCATGCTCGACTTGGAGCCGGGTATTTACTTCAAGAAAATAAAACTCTTCTGCTTCTGGATCGTATAAAAATTCGACGGTTCCCGCACTCCGGTAGCCGACTTCTTCTGCCAAACGCTTGGCAGAGTCAAGCATTTGTTTACGGACCGCAGAAGGGAGGCAGGGAGCCGGACTTTCCTCGACGACTTTTTGATTGCGCCGCTGAATCGAGCAGTCCCGCTCGCCAAGCGCGGCTACTTCACCGAATTCATTGCCGAAAATTTGCACTTCCACGTGGCGCGCTTTTTGGATGTACTTTTCTAAAAACACACCGCCGTTGTTAAAGTTGGTCTCGGCCAGACGGCAGACTGAATCGAAGGCGTCGCGAAGTGCGGTTTCATCCCCGCAGACACGCATGCCGATGCCGCCGCCGCCCGCTGTGCTTTTCAACATAATCGGATAGCCGATTCGCGCTGCTTCCGACAAAGCCGTTTCAAGGTCCGTAATCAGTGCTGTGCCAGAAAGAAGCGGAACGTCCGCTTTTTCCGCCATTTCACGGGCAGAGTGCTTTAAGCCGAACAGCTCCATTTGTTCTGGTGTCGGACCAATAAACGCAATGCCATTTTCACGGCAGGCACGGGCAAAGTCAGCATTTTCACTTAGAAATCCGTATCCCGGGTGAATGGCCTGAGCGCCTGTTTGGATGGCGGTGTTTAAAATAAGCTCGGCATTTAAATAGCTGTCTTTCGCTGCGCCTTCCCCGATTAAAATCGCTTCATCTGCTAAATCAACATGCAGGCTGTCCTGGTCTGCTTTTGTGTAGACCGCAACAGATGCAATGCCCATTTGGCGAAGAGTTCGTTCAATGCGGACGGCAATGGCTCCGCGGTTGGCAATTAATACTTTTGTAAACATGGTCATCGCTCCTTTAGTTTTGATTCCAGATCAGCAGCTGAATCGGTGTCGGATTGTAAGCGTTACAAGGGTTATTTAACTGCGGGCAGTTGCTGATCAGGACAAGTGTCCGGCTCACTGCCTGCATTTCCACGTAGTAGCCGGGAGCTGAAACGCCGTCAGCAAAGGTTAATCCGCCGTCCGGTGTGACTGGTACATTCATGAAAAAGTTCACGTTAGGAGCCAGATCCCGCTTTGTGAAGCGTGGATCGTTTTGGGAAAGCTGCAGCATAAACGTGTCACGGCAGTTATGCATCGGCAGCGTATCGTGTGAATAGCGCACTGTGTTGCTTTGTGCCGAGCAGGCGCCGCCAAGCGTATCGTGACTGCCGCATGTATCGGCCACAATTTGGACAAGTTCTTTGCCTGATTCGGATAAAAGAACAGAGCCGGTTGTTAAATACACATTACCCTGGCGTGTAATCGTGTTGACCGCACTGTAATGATCTGCCGGATTGTCTGCATCATAAAATAGTGTGTCTGCCGCTTGATTTCCTTCCAAATCGACAATACGAAGCACCTGTCCCGGCTCCAGCGTATACGTCCAGCCTTCGCCGGCTGGAATGGTTTGGTTATAAAAAGCATCCTCTGCTTTTCGATCGCTCACAACGTGATGTAATACTGCCATTATCGAACGCCTCCTTGAGTAAGCATTGTGTGGTCCCATGTATTTTCAAAAGCGCTCCGGTTTTCCGGGCGATGATTTAAACAAAGATCATCTTCCTGCACCGGAGCTGCATCCGTAATCTCCATTTTTACCGGTACAGAAGGGTAGGCAGGGCTTGGGTCAAGCGGATTTGGCGTATTGGATAAAACGAGCAGAACATCTAATTCCGTCCGCAGTGTGACAGAGTCGCCTTTTTGGGCATGACTGGAAACAAAATGCATGCGGCCGTCCTCTGTGCAGTACACTTTGGAAAACAAATTCACAACCGGCACAAGGTCGCGTGTTGTCAGGCCGTTGCGGAACAGTTCAACGGCAAAGTTTTCTTCACCGCTTCGGTACCAGTCATTTCGTTTTTCCTGATAGGTTGTTCGTCCGTAACGCTCGTCGACAGTGCGGCGTGAGATGTAACCAGAAATCGTATCATGCCAGCCGAGTGAGTCAGCTGTGAGGCTGGCCAGCACGCGTCCGTTATCGCTCATCAGCACGTTTCCTGCCGTTAAGTGGGCAGTGTGCTGAGCTTTTAATGTATCCGGCATATTGTAACGCTCTGCCGTATCAATGGCGGAATAAAGAAGAAGAGATATATTGGCGCCATCCTCAGTCGCCGTAAATGTAATGGACTTGCCGCGGCTGATCCGGCCGGACCATTTGCCGCCAGCAGGAATATACTTCGTTAACATATCAGTCATGTAAAACAGCCTCCTTTTGGATGAACAAAGCGCAGGGCGCTCGAATGGAATCATGAAAAAAGGATAAAAGCCTGGGAGATGGTCGTCTCCCAGGCTTTTATCCTTCCGTGTATACAGCAGCAGCTGTACGCTCTCTCTCGGACCAGTCTTTAAAGAGAAACTCTTTAAACGGAACCCTAGACAGCTTTTTGTTTCCAACGCAATGTGGAAACCTTTATTGGTTTATGCAACAAGTATAACAATCTGAAAAAACTGAAAACAATATTTGTGTTAGATTATCTTACATGGTTTTTTGCTGGACAACCGTTTTTGTTTGAATATTCTGCTGTTTGTTACGAGCCGAAAGCCAGGCTTTTCTAGCAGACCAGTAAACGAAGCCAATGACTACCCAGAGTATGCCATACGTCAGTGTGTGCTTATCTAAAAGAGTCAGAAGCCAGCCGATAAACCCGGCGCCAATCAGTGGGAAAACAAGGTATAAAAATGTTTCTTTCGCTGAGCGTTTCTTCAGCTTTACATAGTAATGAGCAATAACGGATACATTCACGAATGTAAAAGCGGTCAAAGCGCCGAAGCTGACAAACGTAACGGCTGTGTCCAGATTAATAAAAACAGCCGATAAAGAAATGGCGGCGACAAACAAGATGTTTGCAACCGGTGTTTGATATTTCGGATGAAGAGAGGCAAACAGTTTTTCCGGCAGGATCGATTCACGTCCCAACGCATACATGAACCGGCTGACACTTGTAACAGAAGAAACCCCTTGCGTAAACGTAGCAATGATCAAAACCATGATAAACAAAGAGCTTAAGAGGTTTCCGCCAACAAGCTGTACAAGGCTGTAAGCGGCGTTGTCTGGATTCGTAAATGTAAAGTCAGGATAAGCAACCTGCGTTAAATACGAAATGGCAATGTACATTGTCGCTGCAATAAACACAATAAGAAAAATCGCTTTTGGGATCGTTTTATCTGCTTCAATTGTTTCTTCTGACATCGTGGTGATAGCGTCAAACCCGAGAAAGCAGAAGCAGATCAGTGCTGCACCGGAAAAAACAGCGCCTAGTGAAGCATGCTCACCGAAGAACGGCGCGAGTGAAAACAGAGAGCTCGACCCGGTGTCGCCAGTTATAATATCTTTTACGATGAGCAGGCAGAACAACAGGATAAATCCAATTTGTACAAAAACTGAAATACCGCTGACGCGCGCGGCTGACTTGATGCCAACAATATTCACGACTGCAAGCACCACATTCATGACAATAATCCAGACAAAAACCGGAACGGTTGGAAACTCGGTGTTCATAAAAATACCGAATGTTAAAACAGCAATGATCGGCGAGAAAATATAATCCATTAAAAGGGCCCAGCCAACTAAAAATCCGGCTTTAGGATGAATCGCTTTTTTCGTATAAGTGTAAGCAGAACCTGAAATTGGATACGCTTTGACCATACGGCTATAACTGTAAGCCGTAAAGAAAATAGCCAGAAAAGCAGCGATATAAGCAGCAGCCATCATCCCGCCTGCCGCTTCAAAAGCAACGCCATAAACAGTGAAAAATATCATTGGAGTCATCCAGGCAAGCCCCATAAACACAACTTGATGCAGCTTCAGTGATTTCGCAAGTGTCGTTTTTTCAGTCATATCTTTATTCACCCTCTTTTTTAAATGTAGCAGAAAAATAAAAAAGCCCGGGAGAATTTTATGTAAAATTCTCCCGGGCTTTTATCCCTCCGTGTATACAGTCCATACTGTACGCTCCCTCTTGGACCAGACGTTTTTCAACCGGAACCCTAGGCAGCATCTTTGTTCTTGATTGCGATAATAAGAACCTCTATTTGTTTGATAATTCGGAGTATAGAGAGAAAAAAGAGGATGTGCAACGAACATGTTAGATTTTATGACAAAATATTTCGACTTCTCTTTTCCATCCCTTTTACGCTCTTTTCTTTGTACAATGTTCTGGACAGAGAAAGAGGAGGAAGAGAAATGAAGCAGTCAAAATGGGGAGCATTAGGATGGGGCTCTGTTGCTGTTTTTTTTGCGCTTAGTCTTTGGTTCAGTGCTTCTGCTGTAATCGGTGATCTGACAAAACACTGGGGGCTGGCGGAAGCGGCTAAACCGTGGGTGTCAGCTGCTGTACCAGCCGGGTTTGCAGCTGGCGCTTTGATCAGCGCCGTCTTAGGAATTTCTGATCGGTTTGCAGCGAGAAAATTATTTATGATATCGGCGCTGGCAGGAGCGCTCCTAAACAGTCTGCTTTTGTTTGCGGCCCATCCTTCTACAGGTATTTTGCTGCGTTTTCTGACCGGAGCAGCACTCGCAAGTGTGTATCCAGTTGCTGTAAAAGTGTTAACGCTATGGTTTCCAAAGCATCGTGGCCTGGCCATTGGTATTGTTATTGGTGCCTTGACGCTTGGTTCGGCGCTGCCGCATTTGCTATCCGTCATGGCCTCAAATATAAATTGGAAAGAAGTCATCATTTTAAGCTCTGCTTTATCCGCTTCGTCTGCTTTCATCATGATTCGGCTTGTGCAGGACGCTCCTCAGCAGGGCAAACCATCTGTTTTTTCTGTGCATATGATTGGTAAAGTAATGCGTAACAAGCCGGTGATGCTGGCGAACTACGGTTATTTTGGACACATGTGGGAACTGTATGCAATGTGGACATGGCTTCCCCTTTTTCTGGCGGCAGGCGGTTTAAATCAATCTCCTATGCTGTCATTTTTAACGATTGGCCTGGCCGGTGCAGCGGGCTGTGTTGCAGGAGGATTGCTGTCGGATAAAATGGGTCGTGCGAGAATGACTATTTGGGCAATGAGCGTAAGTGCCGCCTGTGCTTTTGTAATTGGCTTTACATTTGGTGAATCAAAGCTGCTTATGGTCATCGTTTCTTTTATATGGGGCTTTTCTGTGATTGCGGATTCGGCTCAGTTTTCAGCGGCTGTTTCTGAATTTGCAGAACCGGATTATTTAGGTACTGCACTGACATTTCAAATGTGTATAGGCTTTTTGCTAACAATTATATCCATAAATTTGATATCATGGATACAGGTATATATAGGATGGGAATGGGCCTTTTCTATTCTTGGACTTGGACCTTTACTCGGCATAGTGGCTATGCACCGGTTGAGAAATTATGAAAGGGCGACCCGAGATGAATGAAGCAGCAAAAGTGTATTGGAGGTCGTTTTGGAAAGAAGAAAGCGACCCGCCGTTTGTATCCGCCTGGTCATTTGATGCCAGTGTGGATGAACTCGCTCAGCCTGTTGTGGACGGACTCAAAACGGCAATCTGCTCGGGATTGATTTTCTACCAAATCGAGCAGGAGCAGCTTCCCGAAAAAGGAAATTACGGTATCGTGTTGAACAGACTTGAAGAGCCGGTAGCTTTTATTTCAAACAACAGATGTGCAGGTTATTCCTATGAATGAGGTGCCCGCTGCATTTGCAGAAGCGGAGGGCGAGGGAGATCATTCATACACATACTGGTATAAAGCACATAAAGATTTTTTCACGAAAGAACTTCAAAAGCTGGGCAGGAGTTTTCAGGAAGATATGCCGGCTTGTTTGTGAACGCTTTTCTCTACTTGATGTAAAGGTAGAATCGGTCAAAAAGAAAGCGCTTTAAAAATCGTGGCAGTGAACTGTTCATTCGCTCCCATATAATGATTGATTGGGGAACTGGACCAGGAAAGACATCCTTCTGTTTACGTACAAAGGCTTTGAGGTGGCAAGGGCGCAAGTGGTTATTATTCTTGAAAAGCCTGTTCAAACAGTGCTGTTGATGAGCAGAAAAAGGTATGATGGAGCTGGTACTGCGAGTGAATGAACCGAAACAAGTAAAAGTATTCCTTCAAAGCGGTGACCGTTTTTACTCTTTTCTTTTTTATTCAGTCATGACTGAAGTAGCATTTGCATAAAAATAAGCAGTGTTTTTTCGAGCATGAAAAGGAAAAAGCACTACAGATATCGAATTGAAGTAAAGAAACAGGGGGAATATGGGAAAGAGGAGTGGGGGCAATTGACAGGTATAATGCCCGATCAAATCAATCAATCCATTGTTGAGCGAGAGGAAACCTATCGGAGTATTATCGAATATTCGCTTGAAGCGATTGTGATTCATGATGATTATAAAATTCTTTATATCAATGAATCTGGGGCGAATTTTTTGCGTGCCTCCAAAAAAGCGCTTATCGGTGATAATATTCTATCTGTGTTTCAGCCGTCATCACATGAGAGGCTCAAGAAACGAATTCAAAAGGGAATGGCAGACGATGTACTGTCACCGCTTATTGAAGAAAAAATTATCCGGGCAGATGGAAGCGTTGTAGAAACAGAACTCTACTGCCGGCCGGTCATGTATGGAAATCGAAAAGTTATGCAATCCGTTTTTCGGGATATATCTGTCCGCAAAGAGTCGGAAAAAATGCTTAAAAACCGAGAGAAGCTTGCTTCAGTCGGGCAGATTGCAGCCGGTATTGTCCATGAGGTAAAAAACCCGCTTACAGCCGTGAAAGGTTTTTTACAGCTACTCAAAGAATCCCATTCACATCCTTATTTGCAGACGATGGAAAATGAACTCGACAAAGCCCTGATGACGCTCCAGAACTTATTACAGGTCTCAAAGCCGGACCTGCAGGATGAGCCTCTTATACCCATTGATTTGTGTAAAGAGCTTGAATCGCTAATGCTGCTATTCCAGGACAAATTATATAATGTAGAGGTTGAAATGGATTTACGCAATCCGGGCAGCCGGATTCTCGGGAAAAAGAATTTATACTTAAAAGCTTTTTTTAATTTAATCAAAAATGCCTTAGAAGCCATTCATGAAAAAGGAAAAATAAAAATTAGCCACTATTGTGACAGCCAGTGGGTGTATATTAAAGTAGCAGATACGGGTGTTGGCGTGCCTGAAGAAAAACTGTCCATGCTCGGTACCCCCTTTTTCTCAAGCAAATCAGACGGCACAGGTCTTGGCCTTACACAGGTGTATACAACCATTCAGGAACACGGCGGGCATATTTCTGTTGAAAGCCGTCTTGGAGAAGGGACTACCTTTTGTATTCGACTGCCGATAACTCAATAAACATAAAAGTCTTTGCAGAGTACGCAAAGAAATAAAAAAGCCGTCCAAACAATGGACGGCTTTTTTATTGACACCCATTTGGACCGCAGGACTGACCACTCATCAGCAGCGATATTTTTTTCTTTTTTGGTTTTCTTTCTTGCTCAATAAGGCATTCAATTTCTTCTTTTGATTGAATACCAGCTACTTTCGTACAGCCGATGACCAAAAGGGGTGTGCGTGTTACTCCGGTTTCGTTATAAGCATCATGTAATGCCTTGTTGTGTATGTTTTTGTACAAACGCTGCTCAAGCGCTTCACGGTAGGCCTGTTTATCTAAACCAATATCGGCAGCTAGCCGGGTAAGAACGTTTATCTGGCCGATATTTTGCTGCTCCCCAAAAAAAGCATGCATGAGCCGGTCATTGTATTCGTCCGCCTTTCCGTTTTCTCTCGCAAAATAATAGCCTTCAGACGCAAGGCGGGAACTCGGGTATGGCTGCACATTCGGAAGAATAATCGAAACACCCATTTTTTGGGCCAGTGGATAAACAATCTCTCTCCAAAGCTGAAGGCGGTCTTCTGGATAAAGCGGTGACTGCATAGGCTGTTCGAGCGGAATCCATTCAATATTTATATCATCTTTTTCTTTAAGGACTTCATAAAGCGGCTGTTTTGCTAAAAAGCAAAATGGGCAAACATAATCGGAGTATACGCTGATTTTCACTGTCAAAACGACATTCTCCTTTCTTTTCCCTTTGGGCTGATTATATAGTGCCAATGCCCGTTCGTCTAACCATCTGCTTTTGAGCTGCGTTTCACGTGAAACAAAAAAAGGCGCCGCCAAGGCACCTTTTCTTACATTTTATTCAGAAGGAGATTTTATGCTGCTGCGTCTGCGCTCTTCTTCCTCCGCGATAATCTCATTGTCTTCCGCATTATCACGTGTTACTTTTTGCGTTAAGATCGCACCGACGGCAACAAGAATCATAACGGCGATATAATATCCTTTTTCATTCAGCTCCATGTCTGCATTAAAAAGGCCGATCGAAAACAAAGCAACACCTGCGACGAAAGTGAAATAAGCCAGGAATGTAAAAGCAGGGGTATTTCTTCTTCGGTATCGCTGCATGGGATCTCCTCCTTTATTTTGTTAGTACTAGATACTAATACTATACCATAAATTCTGAAAAAAGACTATATATGGCAGGTATCCCCCTAGAAAAAGAACTTATGGTAAAATGAAAGGGTTGTAAAAAGAAGCTGTTTAACGCGTAAAAGCTGGAGATGAAGAAATGTTAATTGTATTGACTATGTTTTTGCTTGGCACGCTGTTTGGTTTTATCGGAGCAGGCGGAGCGGGATTTGTGATTGCTGTGCTGACTCTTTTTTTTCATGTGCCCATTCATACAGCACTCGGTACTTCCCTGGCAGCGATGGCGTTTACAAGTGTATCTGGTGCATACAGTCACTATCGCGAAGGAAACACACATTTGAAGGTCGGCCTTATTGTCGGCGGCTTTGCGGCGGCTGGTTCATTTGCGGGTGCCAAGATTGCAGCTGTTATACCTGAAGAATCACTGCACTGGCTAACAGCGGGCATGCTGTTTTTATCCGCTTTTTTGCTTTTTATCAAGCTGTTTTTTTTAAAAGACACATCAAAGACGGTAGATGATAAAAGCCACATTGTTTGGTTAAAGGGAATTTTGCTCGGTCTGCTTGTAGGTGCATTGTCCGGGACATTTGGGATTGGCTCAGCACCATTTATTCAAATTGGCTTAATGGTTCTGCTTCATTTAACGATCCGTCAGTCAGTCGGCACAACGATGCTGGTGATTTTGCCACTTGCAATCGGCGGCGGAGCTGGTTACTTTTCAGAAGGATTTATTGATTTCTTTTTGCTGTTAAAGGTGCTTATTGGTACAGCTTGCGGTGCTTATATTGGCGCGAAATTCACCAATATTTTACCTCAGCCCATGTTAAAATCTGTGGTTATTTTAACACCAACTATGGCTGCAGTCCTATTGTTAATTTAGCCTTTCGAAAGTACTAGTCAAAAAAGCATAAAGGTTTTATAATATATTTATAAAATACATCTGAAAAAGGCAAACTACTCCGAAAGGGTAGGACGCAAAGCCATGAGCCTAACTGCTGAAAAGCATATGGTCGTCAGGTTGCCAGGCTCTCATTCTGTGAGTCTAGGCTTACAGAATGGAGGGCTTTTTGTATTGAAAAAAATAGTCGTCTTACTGTCCTTTTTTGTTCTTATGGCCGCTGGAACCCAGCAAACAAAAGCGGAGGCAGCTGCTGCGGGCGACCGGGCAACATGGCTGTGGAATCCGTGGATGATCATTGATGATGAAGCAGGAACGCTTGCTTTTTTGGAAAGCAAGCAATTGAATAAAGTATACGTGCAAATTGATCGAGATATCCCTGCAGGTGTGTATCGCAGCTTTATCCAAAAAGCAGCTGCAAAGGGTATGCGTATTTATGCACTGGATGGAGCGCCGGCCTGGGTAGCACCGAAAGGATATACGAGCCAAAATCAGCTGATGAACTGGCTTGGAGATTATCAAAGCGGATCAACCGATGATCAAAAATTTGCGGGTGTTCATCTAGATGTAGAACCATATCTTTACAGCGGCTGGACATCCAATCAGGCTGGAACGATTAAAGCATACCAGGCACTAGTGCAGCGTGCGAAAACGAGCACGGCATCCTTGAAGCTTCCACTTGAAGTGGACATGCCGTTTTGGTTTGATGAAGTTCGCTACAAAAACACATATGGAGCCGGCATGCTGGCAGAGTGGGTTATTGCAAATACAAACAGTGTAACGATTATGGCTTACCGCGATGATGCCGCATTTATTATTGACGTTGTAAAAAATGAGATTGCGATGGCTGGAAAATATGGAAAAGCAATTGTTGTCGGCGTAGAAACAGGAGAAACAGACGAAGGTGACAATATCTCCTTTTTTGAAGAAGGAGAAGCTTTCATGCAGCAAGAGCTGGCAGAAGTGCAGTCTTACTATACAGGCACACCAGGATTCAACGGAACGGCTGTCCACCATGTAGGAAGCTGGATGTCCATGAATCCGTAAACAGAAAAGATCTGTCTTTAAAAAGGCGGATCTTTTTTGTTTGTTGAAATAGAATGTTATCCAGTTGTATCATCCTCAGTGTCTACCTGTTTATGGACATTTTCGGTCTATCTTGATCCCCTATGTGTAACCGTTCTTAGTCGAAGCATAGAAAAAGCGGCACTCGCGAGGCTCCGCTTTCCAAGGGGCAGGCGTTGAGCCCGAACGCGCCTGTCGGCTTCCACGGCCTCAGCTGCCCTCCCACCTCCAAGTGGCTTGCAACAAGAGTATATAGAGCTAAAAAGGTTGTATTTTTTCTTTTTAAAAAAGAGAAAAATGTCTATCCAGTCCTTGGCTGATTGATCTTCAACACTACTTAGTGAAGCCGGCCGGACGTAGACTCCTGCGGGAAGTACACAGTGACAGTGAGTCGGGAGGTCCCGCAGGCGTAAGCCGAGGAAGCTCTCACACTGTCTTAGGATGCGCGAAGTCCGGCAGGCTTCACTTATCGGCTCTTTTTTTGAAAGAGAAAGAATTTGTCTACACACTGAGATCCGTCTTTAAAAAGGCGGATCTTCTTGTATGCAAAATTTCTTGCTTTCACATAATGATTTTTACTAAAAATATATTTGACTTTTACTAAAATAAAAGTAAAATAAAAGAAAAAAGGGGGCGCTTTCATGAAAATGGAGGGAATGGGACGGTTATTTGCAGACACTTTTAATCGGCCGGCTGAGCGAGTTTTTTTTGCACCCGGGCGCATTAATTTAATTGGAGAACATACGGATTACAACGGCGGCCACGTATTTCCGCTTGCGATTACCTTTGGAACGTATGCATTAGCAGCAAAAAGAGAAGATAACAAACTTCGCTTTTATTCTGCTAATTTTAGTGAACGGGGAGTAGTGGAAGGATCGCTTGACGCATTGGGCTACAGAGAAGAAGATGGATGGACCAATTATCCGAAAGGCATGACGAAGCTGATGCAGGAAGCGGGTTATTCAATCAATACCGGATATGATGTTCTTTTTTACGGCAATATTCCAAACGGAGCCGGCCTTTCTTCTTCAGCCTCCATTGAAATGGCAACGGGTGTGATGTTAGAAGGGCTGTTTGACCTGGATATAGATCGGATTGAGATGGTGAAAATCGGCCAAAGAGTTGAAAACTACTACATCGGTGTCAACAGCGGCATTATGGATCAATTTGCGATTGGCATGGGTAAAGCCGGCGCAGCGATCTGGCTTGATTGTGAAACGCTCGACTTTGAATACGCGCCAATCGAGCTTCCAGATGCAAGCATTGTTATAATGAATACGAACAAGCGCCGTGAGCTTGCTTCATCTAAATACAATGAGCGGCGCAGCGAGTGTGAGGAAGCACTAAGCCGGCTTCAAAAACAAATTGATGTGAAGTCGCTTGGCGAGCTGACGACGGATCAGTTTGAAGAGTATCGGGCAGCAATCGGTGATGCTGTTTTGGAAAAGCGCGCACGTCATGCCGTTTATGAAAATGCACGGACAATCGAGGCGCTGAACAAGCTGAAGCGAGGAGACGTGGAAGCAGTCGGCTTGCTTATGAATGAATCGCATCGCTCGCTGGAACAGGATTATGAAGTAACAGGAAAAGAGCTTGATACACTCGTGCACACAGCCTGGAATCAGCCGGGAGTAATCGGTGCACGAATGACTGGAGCAGGCTTTGGCGGCTGTGCTATTGCCATTGTCCTTAACGAGCATATCGACTCATTTATAAGTGAAGTTGGGAATCGGTACAAAGAGGAATGTGGCATCGAAGCAGCGTTCTACATGGCTGCTATTGGCGGCGGTGCACGTGAACTAGTGAGGGAGGAAATAAAATGAGTATTGCTGTAATAGGCGGAGCAGGATATGTTGGTTCGCACGCGGTGCGGGCTCTTTTAGCGAAAAACCGCGATGTGGTAGTAATTGATAGTCTCGAAACAGGCCACCCAGAATCTGTGCCGGACGGTGTATCCTTTTATACAGGAGATATCCGGGATCGTCACTTTTTGGATGAAATATTTGCCAATGAACAGATTGAGCAGGTGGTTCATTTTGCGGCAAATTCACTTGTGGGTGAGTCGATGGAAAATCCGCTGAAGTACTACGACAATAATGTGTTTGGTACGCAGGTATTGCTTGAGGCGATGATAAAGCACGGAGTAGAGCACATTGTTTTTTCTTCCTCAGCTGCTACATATGGAGAACAAAAAGAAATGCCTATCACAGAAGAGGCACCTGCCGATCCAACAAGTGCATACGGTGAAACAAAACTAGCGATGGAGCGAATGATGAAATGGTGTGATGCCGCGCACGGTACAAAATTTGTTTCACTGCGCTATTTTAACGTTGCCGGAGCAAGCGAATTGGGTGTGATTGGGGAAGATCATAATCCGGAAACACACTTAATTCCAGTTGTATTGCAGGTAGCTAACGGGCAACGGGAACACATTACCATTTTTGGAGAGGATTATCCGACAGAAGACGGTACGTGTATTCGTGATTATATTCATGTAGAAGACTTGGTTGATGCACATATTCTAGCACTGGATTATTTGAAAGACGGCGGCGAAAGCAACATTTTTAATTTGGGCTCTAATCAAGGGTTTTCTGTAAAAGAAATTGTCGAAGCTGCAAGGGAAGTAACCGGGCATCCGATTCCAGTTGTAATTGGCCAAAAGCGTGCGGGTGATCCAGCCGTGTTAATCGCTTCTTCTCAAAAAGCGCGGTCAGTACTTGGATGGTCACCTGCCCGGACAGATATTTCAACGATTATTCGTGACGCATGGAATTGGCATGAGCAGCATCCGCATGGTTATAAAGGGGCGGGCCGTTCATGATTTTCGCTTATGTCGAAGAGCTCATCCGCAAAGCCCAGCAGGCCGGGCTGATCGAAAAGCGTGATCATATTTATGCAAGAAACCGCCTGCTCGCTTTGCTGAAAAAAAATGATTTTACCGAACCGGCTGAAAGTGTCTCTGGACTTTCTATTCCGGAGCTGGTGGAAAAATTGACAGACGAAGCGTCAGCGCAAGGAATCGTGCAGCCGTTTTTAGAGGATAAAGAAATGTTTGCAGCGGATATAATGAATATTTTTATTTCTAAGCCGTCTCAAATCGCCGATTCTTTTTGGAAAAGCTATTCGTCTTCGCCGCAGCAGGCAACGGATTTCTTTTACAGCTTGAGCCAGGCATCGAATTACATTCAAACGAAGCGGATTGCCAAAAATATTTCGTACAAAGCCGAGACAGATTACGGTGAGCTGGATATTACGATTAATTTGTCAAAGCCAGAGAAGGACCCGGCTGAAATTGCCCGAGCAAAATTGCGTCCTGAGCCGGAAACAAATTATCCAAAATGTCTTTTGTGTGTGGAAAATGAGGGATACGAAGGACATGCGAATCACCCGGCGCGTGCCAACCATCGAATTGTGCCGATGACGCTGGGCGAAGAAGAATGGTTTCTTCAATACTCTCCCTATGTGTATTACAATGAGCATTGCATTTTGCTTTCTGGTGAGCATCGTGACATGAAAATTGACCGGGCCGGGTTTGAACGCTTGCTTGATTTCGTCCATCAATTTCCACACTATTTTGCCGGCTCCAATGCTGACCTTCCCATCGTTGGCGGCTCGATTTTAACACATGATCATTATCAGGGCGGCCGTTATGAATTTGCTATGGCTAAAGCAAAAGAAGAAACCCTTTTTTCAATGCAGAACTTCCCGGCAGTGAAGGGGGCCACTTTGTACTGGCCAATGTCTGTTATACGGCTTAAAAGTGAAGACCGCTTCCAGCTTTCGGCGGCAGCTGAGCACGTATTATCAAGCTGGAAAACATACGATGATGAAGCATGCAGTATTTGGTCACGTACAGGAGAAACGCCTCACAATACCGTTACACCTATTGCTAGAAAACGCGGCACCTATTTTGAACTTGACCTCGTGCTGCGCAACAACCGGACAACGGAGGAGCATCCAATGGGCTTGTTTCACCCGCATGCAGATATTCATCATATTAAACGCGAAAATATTGGGCTGATTGAAGTGATGGGTCTTGCTGTTCTGCCGGCGCGTTTAAAAGAGGATTTAGCCGAAGTCACCGCGTTCGTTGCCGACGAGTCTGAGCAGGTAAAGGAGGAGCACCGTGACTGGGCAGAGGGACTTCGCTTAACGTATGACGGCCAGACAAACCTGGAAGAATTTATACGCCAGGCCGTTGCGGCCAAGTTTTTAAGGGGCCTCGAGGACTGCGGAGTATTTAAGCAAACAAAAGAAGGGAAAAACGGATTCAGCCGCTTTTTGAACCAACTTTAATTGATCGGAATGAAAACAATGGCTACCATTAAAGATATTGCTATGCAGGCAGGTGTATCAATTGCAACTGTTTCACGTGTGCTGAACTATGATCCGCACTTGTCTGTGAGTGCAGAAACAAAGCAGAAAATTTTCGAAGCTGCCGAACAGCTTGATTATAAAAAACGACGTGTATCGAAAAAAACAGCCCAAACAACAGTAGCGCTCGTTCATTGGTATACCCAGGAAGAAGAACTTAATGATTTGTATTATATGTCGATTCGCCTTGGTGCTGAAAACAGCGCCGCTGAATGGGGCCTTCATGTGCAAAAAGTGCTGTACA
This sequence comes from Domibacillus robiginosus, assembly GCF_000966195.1. GTDB lineage: Bacteria > Bacillota > Bacilli > Bacillales > Domibacillaceae > Domibacillus > Domibacillus robiginosus. Next base: position 51,859 of record NZ_LAHL01000038.1, read on the forward strand.
ATGAGCTTGAGCAGGTGAACCGGGAGGAAATCAAAGGGATTATTGCAGTAGGTAAATACAGTAACGCCCAGGTAGAACGGCTGAATGAATGGTCAAACCAGATTGTCTTTGTGGATTTTTCACCCGAAAATGAAGCATTTGACAGCGTGGTAACGGATTTTTCGCGTGTTACACAAAAAGCACTCGACTATTTTTGGGAACGGGGCATGCGTCGCATTGGCTACATTGGTGGCCGAGAGTACTTTGAAGACAAATCCGGCATGATTGTGGACAAGCGTGAGCAAACTTTTCGGGCTTTTTTACAGGAAAGGGATGCTCTGGAGGAAGAAAATATGTTAATCGGGACATACAGTGCTGATGATGGCTACGCGCTGATGAAACATTGCATTGAACAGCGCGGTGATCACCTGCCGGAAGCGTTTTTTGCAGCAAGCGATACGCTGGCCATTGGAGCATTGCGGGCACTGAATGAAGCACAAATTCAGGTTCCAGCGCGTGTCAGCTTGATCGGTGTGAACGATATTAGCGTATCTAAATATATGTATCCGCCGCTTACAACGGTAAAGGTGCATACAGAATGGATGGGCAAAGTGGCGGTAGAACTGCTGCTGGAGCAAATAAAAACGAAACGCATTTCTAAAAAAGTAGTGCTGCCATCAGAATTGATTGTGCGGGGTACAACAAAGTGAAAAATCACCATCATCCGGCCGGATGATGGTGATTTTTTATTCAGCAAGCTTATCCGCAAAAGCTTTTACATAAGGTGGAAGATCCGGTGGACGCCGGCTTGAGACAATATGGCCGTCTACTGTAACTGGTTCGTCATGCCAAACGGCACCTGCATTGGTCATGTCGTCTTTAATGCCCGGTGTACTGGTCACATTTTTCCCCTGCAAAATGTTAGCTGAAATCAGCACCCAGCCAGCGTGGCAAATTTGTCCGATCGGTTTTTGGGCTGCATCCATTGAACGAACGAATTCGAGCACTTCCGGATAACGGCGCAGCTTATCAGGTGCCCAGCCGCCCGGTACAAGAATAGCATCATACTCATCAACATTAATTTCCTCAAACGAGTAATCGGCTTCCGCCGGCACTCCATACTTTCCGATATACTTTTTGCCGGCTTCCTTGCCGACAAGATGAACTACAGCTCCTTCTTCCTGCAGCCTCAAAATTGGGTACCAAAGCTCTAAATCTTCAAATTCCTCTTCAACAAGAGCAATAACTTTTTTTTCAGCTAAACGCATTTTATTTCCTCCTTCGTTGTTTATTTTAGTGTAACAGAGGTGATTTAAATTTAAAAATAATCAAATAAGAGCCTGATAGAACGGCAAAAAAGAAAGAACGTATATGTACTTGTTTTAAAGTAGATATAAAGCTTTTTAATGGTAAAATAAAAAAGAAAGAACGGTAAAAAACGTATATAGTTTTTAAACAGTTGGAGGAATAGTTCATGAAAAAAAAGTCGGTAAATGCGATGGAGGTTGCAAAATTAGCGAACGTTTCTCAATCCACCGTCTCACGTGTATTTACCCCAGGATCGAATGTTTCAGAAAAAACAAAAGAAAAAGTGATGGAAGCTGCTTCTTTCTTAGGCTACCGTCCTAATGCGCTTGCCAGAGGGTTAATCATGAATAAAACAAACATGGTAGGATTGGCGATGAGGGAAATTCAAAACCCTTTCTACCACGAAGTGCTGGGTAAATTCACAAAAGGACTGCGTGAAAAAGGCTATCACGTTTTATTTGTTTATACGGAAAATGATGAAATTCAGCAGGAAGAAATCACTCAATTTCTTGAATATAATGTAGAAGGCGTGATTGTGACCGATGCGCTTTTATCGTCTAATGTAGTAACACAGCTTCAGGAAAGCAATATCCCGGTTATTTTGTTTAATCGTTACAGCCATGAGCTATCCTGCCACTCTGTAAGCTGTGACAACTACTCGGCTGCCTGGCAGATTGCTGATTATTTGTATGAGCAGGGCTGCCGCCGACTGGCTTACATTACCGGACGAAAAAACACTTCCACCAGCCAGGACCGGCAGCGTGGATTTTGTGACTATTTACAAGCCAAAGGAGTTAAAGTAATAATTGAAGAAGGCAATTATACGTATGAAGGTGCCTACAAAGCTGCGTTAAATTTGCTGAAGCGAAACGAACGTCCGGAAGCGATTTTTGGGGCTAATGACATTACTGCACTGGGCGCATTGGATGCTGCGAAGTCTTTGCAGCTTTCTATCCCGGAAGATGTAACGGTTGTTGGTTTTGACAATATTGAGATGGCTGCCTGGCCGGCTAATTCGCTCACAACCTGGGAGCAGCCTGTCGATGAAATGGTTAAAATAACGATTGAAACACTAATAAATCAAATAAATAAAAAACAAGTAGATGCTAAACCAAAACTTGTTTCAGGAAAGTTAATTAAAAGGGATTCGACAAAAAAATCAAAGGTAGTTGACAAATGAAAACGTTTTATTTATTATCTTGAGTAGATAGTATTTTAAATTTCATGTCTCATTACTTTGCATACGTATGCAAAGTGATGAGACAGTTAAAAATGCATACGTATGCAATAGCGCTTTCAAAGTTGCATACGTATGCAAAACAATAGGAGGATTCATATGGCTATTTATTTGAAGCAAGGAAAAGCACAAGAAGAAATTGCCCAGAACGATGCACAAATCTCTGAGACGGTCAGTCAGACAATTAAAAAAATTGAGCAGGAAGGAGACGCTGCAGTAAGAGAGCTTTCCAACAAATTTGATAAATGGAATCCAGAGCAATTCCGTTTAACAGATGAACAGATTGAAGAAATCGTCAGCAGTGTACCTGAGCAGACGATTGAAGACATTAAATTTGCGCAAAGCAACGTAAAGCGGTTTGCAGAAGAGCAGCGCAAATCAATGGTGGATATTGAGGTAGAAACACTTCCTGGTGTTATTTTAGGTCATAAAAATATCCCGGTAAACAGCGTTGGCTGTTATATTCCTGGCGGGCGTTATCCAATGGTGGCATCAGCTCATATGAGCGTCCTTACCGCAAAAGTTGCTGGAGTTAAACGTGTTATCGCATGCACGCCTCCAATTGGCGGTGAAATCCCTGCGGCTACGGTTGCAGCGATGCACATGGCCGGTGCAGATGAAATTTACATCCTCGGCGGTATTCAAGCAATGGCTGCAATGGCTGTTGGAACAGAAACAATTGAGCCGGTCGATATGCTTGTTGGACCAGGAAATGCATTTGTAGCAGAAACAAAGCGTCAATTATACGGGCGCGTTGGCATTGATTTATTTGCAGGTCCAACCGAAACACTTGTTGTAGCGGATGAAACAGCAGACGCGGAAATGATTGCCACAGACCTTCTCGGCCAGGGTGAGCACGGTCCAACGTCTCCTGGTGCATTGATCACGACATCTCGTAAACTGGCTGAGGAAACGGTAGAAGAAATTGAGCGTCAGCTTCAAGTACTCCCTACTGCTGATGTAGCGCGTGTTTCCTGGGAAGACTATGGAGTTATCATTTTAGTGGAAGATGAACAGGAAGCATTGGTTGAAGCGGATAAGCTGGCGTTCGAGCACGTTGAGATTTTAACGAAGGATCCAGATTATTTCTTGAATAATATGACAAACTACGGATGCCTGTTCCTTGGTCCAGAAACAAACGTTGCTTATGGCGATAAAGTAATTGGCACCAATCACACGCTTCCGACAAAAGGAGCAGCACGCTATACTGGCGGCTTATGGGTCGGAAAATTCTTGAAAACATGTACGTATCAGCGTGTAACAGAGGAAGCAAGTGTTTATGTCGGTGAATATGCAGCTCGTTTGTGCCAGCTAGAGAATTTTGCGGGACACGCTGAGCAAGCACTTCTTCGTGTTCGCCGCTACGGAAAAAAATAAGCAGTAAACTTTGGGAAGAGTGGAGCCAATATAAATATTTAGTTGGCTCCTTTTCTCAATGAGAGGGAAAAGGAGAGTGTATGGAATGATCAGCATGATTGGACTACTTGGCGGGCTGGCACTATTAATCATATTAACAATGAAAGGAATGAACCTTTTAATTGCAGCACCTCTTTCGGCTTTATTTGTGGCTGTGTTGAATGGTCTCCCTTTGTTTCCGCAAATGGTAGCAGAAGGGGAAGTTAATTTCCTTTCAAATTATATGAATGGATTCACTGGTTTTATTGCGTCATGGTATATGATGTTTTTAATCGGTGCAATATTTGGAAAGCTAATGGAAGACAGCGGTGCTGCTGATAGTGTATCGAAGTGGATTGTCGATAAAATTGGCATGAAAAATGCGGTTCTGGCTATTGTTATTGCTTGTGCCATTTTAACGTATGGCGGCGTCAGTTTGTTTGTTGTAGCTTTTTCTGTTTATCCGATGGCAATCAGCTTGTTTAAAGAAGCAGATTTACCGAGAAGATTTATTCCAGCGGCGCTGGCTTTTGGTTCTACTACATTTACGATGACATCTGCCGGTTCACCGGAAATTCAAAACTGGATTCCAATTGAGTATTTACATACTTCACCGTATGCGGGATGGGAAGTCAGCTTAATCGTTGCTATTTTTATGATGGTGTTTGGCTATTGGTGGTTAAAGCGCATGATTATGAAAGCGGTTAAAAATGGGGAGCGGTTTGTGACAAGAGAAACAGACAACACGCAGATTCGTGAAAATTTGCCGAATCCGATAGTGAGTATGGTTCCGCTTTTAGTGGTTTTGGTCATCTCATTTGCTTTTCATAATTCCTTGGCACAATCAGCCCTTATTATTGCTCTTTTGGGTGGGGTTATTGCCACGTACTTGCTTCACCGTAAATATTTTGTGAACTTTTGGAATGCTGTATCAGAAGGTACGCTGGGCGCGTTGATTGCGATTGCTAATACATCGGCTGTTGTAGGATTTGGCGGTGTGGCAAAAGCAACCCCTGCTTTTGAAAGTGCGGTAAACACGATGACTAATATTCCAGGAAGTCCGCTTATCGGCGGTGCAGTGGCAGTTTGCGTGATCGCCGGCTTAACAGGCTCGGCTTCCGGAGGACAGTCGATTGCGCTTCCTCTTTTAGCACCGCATTATTTGGATATGGGAGTAAATCCTGAAGCGCTTCACCGGGTAGTGGCCATTTCTTCCGGCTCTCTTGATTCATTACCTCATGGCGGATACGTTGTTACAACCATCCGAGCCATCGCCGGCGAAACACATAAAGATGCATACCCGGCATTTGGAGCAATGACTGTGATTGTTCCGATAATTGGCGTTGTGATTGCGGTGGCTTTATTCTCGCTCGGTTTATAATTTGAAAAATGGAACGGCTGCACCTTTTTCCATGAAGAAAAGGAGAGAGCGTTTTGACATATTTCGATGAATTAAAAGGAAAAAAAGTTCTGGTTACCGGGGGCAGCAAAGGACTTGGAAGAGATGCAGCTATCGCCTTTGCCAATCTCGGTGCAGATATCATGATTACAGGAAGAAATACTTCAGATCTGGAAAAAACAGCAAAAGAATTAAAAGAAATTCATTCACGTTCTTTCTGGACTGCAGCGGATATGCAAAACGTTGACAGTGTACACAAGATGGTAGATGAGGCCTTTTCAGTGCTTGGCGGCCTTGATATTGTGATAAACAATGCAGGAGTCAATATCGCAAAGCCGGCTTTTGAAGTGACGGAAGCAGATTGGGATCAAGTCTTGGACACCAATTTAAAAGGAACCTTTTTTTGCGCGCAGCGTGCCGGCCAATATATGAAAAAGCAGGGCGGCGGCCGCGTTATCAACATCGTTTCCCAAATGGCTTTTGTCGGTTATATAAAACGAGCGGCATATTGTTCCAGCAAAGGAGGAGCTGTTCAGCTCACAAAAGCGCTGGCTGTTGAATGGGCACCGCACAATATTCTAGTAAATGCTGTGGCGCCGACGTTTGTTGAAACCGAGTTCACGAGGGCAATGTTTGAAGACAAGGAATTTTACAATGATGTATTAAGCCGTATCCCTTTAGGAAAATTAGCAGAAGTTTCGGATGTTACCGGTGCTATTTTATTTCTCGCATCCGATATGGCACGGTTTATAACAGGAGAAACAATCAAAGTAGACGGAGGCTGGACAGCAATATGAATACTTTTGATGAACGAATCGCCATCATTGGCGCCGGCACAATGGGGCACTCTATTGCTTTATCCGCCGCTATGGCTGGTTTTGAAGTAATGGTTTGGGGTGTAGACGAAAAAAATGTTGAAAATGGTAAAAAAGGTGTTTTAGAAAAAACGGCTGTTTTAATAGAAAATGATCTGATTCAAGAAGTCGACAAGGAGGCCATAACGGGACGGATCGAATTTACCGTATCGCTGCAGGAATGTGTGCGCTATGCTTCTTTCATTATTGAATGTATTCCGGAAAACCTCGGTATGAAGCAAAAGATGTTTCAGGATCTAGAGAGACTGTGCGGAGAAAATACAATTATTGCAAGCAACACATCTGGCCTCAGCCCAACAGATATTGCAGCTTACACCAATTATCCCGAAAAAACCCTGGTAACGCATTTTTGGAACCCGGGCCACTTGATCCCACTTGTAGAAGTAATTAAAGGCACACAGACAAGCGATGAAACAGCCGAACGGGCACTCCTTCTGCTTCATGCAATGAATAAAGAGCCTATTATTGTAAAAAAAGATATTCTTGGCTCGATCGGCAATCGCCTACAATATGCTCTTTTTAGAGAAGCGCAATTTATACTGGAGCAAGGAGCCGCCGACATGGAGGATATTGATAAGGCCGCTCAATATAGCATCGGCCGGCGTCTTGGGGTTACAGGTCCTTTTATGTCAGCAGACATGGGGGGATTGGATGTGTTCGACTCCATTTCTACTTATTTGTTCCCCGATTTAAGCAAAAGCGATAAATCTTTTCCAGCTATGCGGAATTTGGTGGATACCGGGCGCTATGGCCAGAAAAATGGAAGTGGCTTTTATGAATGGCCCGAAGAAATGTCCCAAGAAATGAACAAAAAAAGAGAGCAGGAGCTTATTGACTGGCTTAAAAAAGACAAGCTGTCAAAACAGTAAAAGGAAAAATGATTTTTCCTTTGAGCTCCCTTTTAAACTGTAGACAAAGTGGTCTGAGGCCACTTTGTCATTTTTGTATATTTAAGCAGGCTGTACAGAATCCCAACACGAGCTAGCCGGCTTTGTGGAAGTGAAATAAAGATCGCCTGTCATGCTTCTTTTAACAATTGTAAAAGCGTGCTCAATCGGTTCTTTGAATCTAGCGGAGCCTTGCTTTATTCTGCTAGCTTATCTGTAAAAGTTTTTTTATAAAGGAAAAGTCCGGCGGCTTGATAAGACGTGGCTGTAAACTATAACCAGCCCGTGACCTCACTACAGCGGCAGAATCGAATACTAAAGCTTAAATCTTCAAATTTTTCCTCGGGCCATTTTTCATCCCCGCCTTAAAACACTTCCTTTACTTTCTTTCATTTAATGGAAACCAGAAAAAGGTCAGTATTTTGTTATACAAGATAGCTAATGGAGAAATTGTCAAAAGTCCCCCGCCCATGTTTTTTGGGGAGTGCTAGCTTACTTTATTATGGGGCAGGCGATTCGGGAAGAATTTTCGATTAACATCTTTCAGTTAATAGGCTTTCCTGTTGTTTTAGCTGTCCGACTTGCGGCATATATTATTTTTTTAAAAAAGCGGGCAAAAAACAATATTCAGACCGGAAATGGTTTTTATTTGCGATTGTTACCCAGATGTCATTGACTGTACTGTTTGTGCTTGTTTTACTTGGAGGGAGTCTGCTGGAAGAACCGATACACAGAGAAGGCTTACCAGCTAATAATGTGATCTTGTTATTATGTACGCTAGCTTTTATCCTTATAGCGCTTTGGAGCAAAACATGGTTTAGTGTAGTAATTCCACTCGTTCTGTTCGGGCCGACATTTTTCTTCGAGCGAAGCAATGTAAGCGGGGAAGCCGTTTTGTACGACAGCGCGGCAATCACCATTATAGCTTGTTTGCTTATAGCGATCTGGCCGCTGTTCATAAAACAGAAAGACCAGCCGAAAAAATAAAATTGGCCGGTCTTTCTGTTTGAACCGGAGGGCGGATGCTGTTCATTCTTGTCAAATCATATTGACTTATCGGCCTAATTTATTAGATAATAATGTAAGCGCTTTAAAAAGAAGGGAGGCTGGCAGGGGGAAATGAAGCGGAAGCCGAAGTATTTTTACCGCATTTTTTTGCCATTTGTTGTTGTAGGAGTACTGGCTGTTATTCTGTTTAATGGGTTTGCTTATTTTTTTACAAAAGATTCGCTTGAAGAAAAAATAACGCTCGAAAAACAGGAAAATATCGTCCAGACAATGAATACGCTTGAGCAAAAATTACAAGCGGTTGATTATACGTTTAATTCCTACGTGTATGATCCTTCGTTTGACCGTATTATTCAACAGCCGCTGGCAGCCAGCCATTTTGATATTTATCAGCGAGTTGATAAACGTTTAAATTACATCTCAACCTTTGGTCCTAATCAAACAACCGCCGAGCTCATCAGCTTTGACGGCAATTGGACCATTAATCAGGCCGGTTTAAAACAATTGACTGATGCTCAGCAAAACCAGCTTTACCAGGATTATATGAAGCTGCCGAATGCCTCTACCTGGCTGAAAAAGGCGAATGAGCCGCATGAAATTCAACTTGTTAAAAAAGTGCCTCTCCATAAAGCAGAAAAATCCGGAGCGCTCGTTATTCATATTCCACTAGGTTCACTGACTGATTTGATTTATAAAGAGGATGAATCAAGTCCTATTTTCATTTATAACCAGGATGGACAGCTTGTATATGGAAGTGTCAATGAAAAAGAAGCGGGGATACGCACGCAGGATATCTCACCATTGATTAAAGCCGATCATTCCCAAATTGGCATTGTAAATGCTGAAGCTGACGAAAAAGCGTACAAGCTTGCTTATTCTAAATCCATGTACAACGGCTGGGTGTATGTAACGAAAATCGATGAAGCCGAGTTTATGGCAGCAATGAAGCCGACTGTAATCGGAACTGTTATGATGAGTGCATTGATGCTGGGATTAACCATTATGATTGCATACTTGAGCTCTGACTATTTTTCACGCCCCATTCGGGAGCTGCAAACCTTAATGCCGAAAACAAAAGGCGGAAGGTACCGGGATGAGTTTGAATTGATCGGCACGTCCATTCGGAATGTACTTCATCAAAATCAGTCACTGGAAAATATGGTCACAAGTCAATTAGAGCAATTAAAAACACTTTTTACGATTAACCTGCTTCATGGAAGAAAAACAGAGACTGAAATTCAAGAAGAGTTGGAGAAGTTTGGATATCCGCTGCAGTGGGCACACTTGTATGTGCTTGTCCTTCAAATTGACCACCTCGATTCAAAAAAATATACCAGCAAGGAAAAGGATGTATTAATGTTCGGAGTCAGCCAGGTTGTATCAGAAGAAATCAAGGAAACGGAACGGCTGGCTACGGCGATGATTGATTCTAAAACCCAGGCAGCCATTTTTATTAGCTACGAGGAAGATGAAAGCAAAAGTGCAGCTGTTGTCCAAGCTCATGTGGAAACGATTCAGCGCACTGTTAAAGAGCTGTTTAACGTATCGATCAGTATTGGCATCAGCAGGCCATTTCACCAGTTAAGCGAAAGTGAACAGGCACTCGATCAAGGAATAAATTCATTGAAATATCGCCTCAAAGTCGGCAAAGAAGCCATTGTTTTCCATGGGAAAATGTTCGAGCCGCCGGAAATTAAAACAAGTTATTTTCCAAAATTGTTGGAAAACCGGCTTTTTGACTCGATTAAAGTGGGCGAGAGTGAAAAAGCCAAAGAAGAGCTGGATCTTTTGCTTGCAGATTTGTTTAAGCGCAATCGTGGTGCATACGAATTGGAAATACACATGATGAGGTTTATTAATGATGTGATTGAACTGATGCAGCTTCTCGGTATGGATTCATTAATGGTCAAAGATCAAAAAACCTTATATAAAGCTGTATTTGAAATGGAAACGGCAGAAGAAATAGAATTGTTTATCAAAGAAAAAGTGATTTATCCCATGATTCAGCTTATGGAAGAAAGAGAAAGCTCCCAGTACAAGTCGATATCAGAAAGAATTATTCATGTTATTCAGCAGGAATACGATACAAAGTTAACACTTGAGGCGGTTGCCACAAAGCTTCATTATAATCCAAACTATTTAAGCGAGATTTTTAAAAAAGAGTTTGGACAGTCCTTTAGTGATTACTTGTCAAATTACCGATATACAATGGCGAAAGCATGGCTGAAAGAAACGGATATGCCGGTAAAAGAGATTGCAGAACGCCTTCAATACAATAATTCGCAAAACTTCATCCGGTTTTTTCGTAAGATGGAAGGGATCACGCCAGGGAAATATCGTGAACAAAACCGTTTTGGCCAGTTGTCTAGTAATAATGAATAAGTGTTGATAAAAGTAAGCCGGATTCGGGTCAGAATCCGGCTTACTTTTATGACTTCATAGGGTTGCCCAGCTGGACAAGCTGCTATGCTTTTACAGATCCGACAAAAGCTCCTTTGACAAAGTATTTTTGAAGGAATGGATAAACAATCAGCATCGGTACAGTGGCTACCGCTATAACCGCCATCTTCACTGTTTGTGCAGGAGGAACAATATCGACAGCGGTTGTATCTGCCTGCATGCCGCTGGAAACGATTACAATTTGGCGGAGTAAAATCTGGATCGGCCACTTGGCGGAATCATTTAAGTACAAAATTGCATTCATATATTCATTCCAGTAAGCAACAGCGTAAAACAGCGAGATCGTTGCAATTGATGGCATGGAAAGCGGTAAAATAATTTTCAAGAAAATCATAATATCGTTGTAGCCGTCAATTTTAGCCGATTCTTCCAGACTTTCAGGAATAGCTTGAAAAAAGTTTCTCATAATAATTAGATTAAAAGCGCTGATGGCTACAGGAAGAATGAGCGCCCAGTAAGAGTTAATTAAGCCAAGATTTTTTACGACTAAATAAGTCGGGATCATGCCGCCGCTGAAAAGCATTGTAAATACAACCATAAAGTTGAGTGTCCGTCGGCCGTATAAATATTTTCGGGATAACCCATAAGCCATCGTCGCGGTCAGAACCATACTGACAAGCGTACCCACCCCTGTTACGCCAATGGAAACAGCCAGGCTTTTAAAAATGGTTGGGGTTGAAAAAATAAATGTGTAAGCGTCCAATGAAAAAGTGGTAGGAAATAAAATAAAAGACTTTTCCATTACTTCATCTGTAGTGGCAAATGAACTGGCAATGACATTTAAAAACGGCAGCAGGCAGGCAAGTGAGATAATGGTAAGCAGTGTGTAGTTTACGACATTAAATAAACGGTTGCCTAATGAATGATCTTTCATAAAAAGAATCCCTCCTTGATAAAGTATGGCTATGCTGGTCTCCATTTACTGTAACAAGGAGCTGTTCAGTGCGTCTATAATCATTTTCCCCTGCCTGTAAAAAGTGAAAGAAAAAGTGAAGGTAACGGTGGATAATCATTTTTAACAGGAATAATCATCTTATCCGCATAAATTTGGAAAACGCTTTCAAATGGCGGTTTTAAAGGAGACAGGCCAGATGATTATAGACGTTATGGGGCTCTGGCCATTACGCTGATTGTGTAAACGAAAAACCTAAGAGGAGGGATTCGCATTGTGAGAGAAACAAATGCAGCAATGGATCCGATTGAGACAGCGGCATCCAAAAAAGAAATAAAGCAAATGGTAAGAAGAAAAAACATCGCCAGCTTAACAAGGAACAAATATCTCTATCTGATGATTTTACCAGGTCTCTTGTACTTTCTTATCTTTAAATATGTGCCAATGGCCGGGATCGTTATCGCCTTTCAAGACTATCAGCCTTTTCTTGGAATAATGGGAAGTGAATGGGCAGGGTTCAAACACTTTGAACGCCTTTTTACCGAGCCAACATTCTTTATGCTATTAAAAAATACACTTTTATTCTTCGCGTTAAACCTGTTTATCTTTTTTCCAATTCCGATTATTGTAGCATTAATGTTAAATGAGGTCCGAATCAAGGCATTTAAGGGAACCGTTCAAACTATTATTTATATCCCCCATTTTATGTCATGGGTTATTATCGTCTCAATCTTTTATGTATTCCTGACAGTGGATGGAGGAATTGTCAATGAATTAATCGCACGTATGGGCGGTGAAAAAATTGACTTCCTTACAAGTCCGGACTGGACAAGAACATTGTATATCTCACAAATTATTTGGAAAGAAATGGGCTGGTCCACGATTATTTATTTAGCAGCTGTTACAGCGGTGGATCCTCAATTATATGAAGCGGCTAAAATGGATGGGGCAAGCAGATTTCGCCAAATCTGGCACGTTACACTGCCGGCTATCCGCCCGGTTATTATCATTTTGTTGATTCTGAAAATTGGCCAGACGCTGGATTTAGGTTTTGAACATGTTTACTTGCTGTTAAATTCCTTAAACCGGGAAGTTGCAGAAATTTTCGATACGTATGTGTATACAGCGGGCTTGAAAAACGGCCAGCTAAGTTACAGTACAGCAGTTGGAGTATTTAAAGGACTTGTCGGATTAGTCCTGGTTATTGGAGCAAACAAGCTGGCTAAAAAGTTTGGGGAAGATGGACTTTATTAATTCCCTTGCCAACAAATGATAGCGCATTCAAAAGAGGTGGTTTACGTGGGTAAGACAGCAGAAAGAATGAATGGCTTTTGCTCTCTATTGCTTAAGCTAGTTTATGTGCATCTTTTATGGATCGTTTTTACATCAATGGGGCTGGTTCTTTTCGGGGCAGGCCCCGCGACAATGGCTATGTTCAGCGTGATGCGCCAGTGGATTCGAGGGAATGAGGACATCTCTACCTTTAAGGCATTTAAAAAAGCCTACCAACTTCATTTTAAAGAAGGCAATCAGATATTCTTTTTATATGGAATTACCGGTTGGATTTTGTACATTGATTTGCTTTATGTGCAGTCACCTTTTGTCAGAGCAGCAGTGATTGCAGCCGGGATTCTTTATCTTGCATCGATCCTTTATGCACCTTGCATTATGGTGCATTACGAAATGAAGTCGCTTTTTAAGAAAATAAAATATGCCGTTTTTCTTGGTGTAGCTTATTTTCAATACACACTTGTTTTATTAGTCATATTAGGGGTTATGGCCGGCCTGCTTATGTCAAATTCAGGATTCCTTTTCATCTTTGGTATGAGCCCAGCTGTTTACATCACCATGTGGATGGTGCACCAAGTATTCCAAAAAGCAGAGAAAGCACAATCAAGCCACGAAAGCCGTCTGGCAATCGATAAATAGGGGGATAAAAAAATGAGAAAAAACAATGTAACGAAAGTTCTGTCGTTAAAAGCTTTGCTTGCTTCTATGATGCTCATGACTGCCTGTTCAAACGACGGAGAGGATGCGGCCAATTCAGCAGAGTACGATCCAAATTCAAAGCTTGAGGTCAACTGGACAGCCATTCTTCACGCGCCTTCTCCGCCAAGCGGTGACGTGTTAACAAAACTTGAAGAGCACACAAACGCGGATATTAACTTTAACTGGGTGCCGGATGCCTCGAAAGAAGAAAGAATGACAGCTGCTCTTGCTTCAGGAGAGCTTTCCGATATCGTTTCCCTGACGATGATGACCAACTCTTCTGTTCGCCAGTCATTAAAGACTGGTATGTTCTGGGATGTAAGTAAGTACCTAGATGACTATGAAAACTTGAAGCAAATCCCTAAAGAAGTACGAGACGCAGCTTCTATCGAAGAGGTTTTGTACGGTGTGCCGTTTCAAAAGCCACTTGCCCGTTCAGGCCTTGTGATCCGGAAAGACTGGCTGGATAATCTCGGGATGAAAGAGCCGACAAACTTACAAGAGCTTTATGAAGTGGCCAAGGCTTTTACTGAAGAAGATCCAGATGGAAATGGAAAAAAAGATACCGTTGGATTTGGTGACCGGAGTGATTTGCGTTACAGCAGCTTTAAATTGCTTGCTTCTTATCACGGTGCGCCAAATGGATGGAAAGTGGAGAAAGATGGAACTTTCACACCGGAATTTGAAACAAAAGAATATATGGACGCACTGAAATACTCCAGAGATCTTTATAAGAATGGATACTTATCTCAAGACTTTGCTGTAACAGCGAAAACGGACCAGCAACAAAAATTTGCGCAGGGAAAAACAGGTATTTATACAGGTATGATTGACATTTTGAACTTAAAAAATCTGTCTCAAGGCCTGCAGGACGGCTTAAAGCTTGTTCCAATAAACAAGATTGCCGGTCCGGACGGGGAATATCATGTATGGTCTGAAAACACAGGGGTAGGCGGGCTGCTTGCGTTTCCAAAATCCGAGGTAGAGTCCGAAGCGGAACTGAAACGGCTGCTCCAATTTGTAGATGACTTAATTGACAAAGAGGCTTATATGCTCATGACAGGCGGTATTGAAGGAAAGCATTATGAACTGGGTGAAAATGATGCATTGAAAATCATAGATACGGACTTATGGCAAAAAGAAGTTCAGCCACTTTCCAGTTCGCGTCCAAGCGAAGTGACACATGAAATCGTAGACGCCGACCCGGATAAACAATTAGCGAATGAACTAGTCGTTGAAAACGACAAATTTGCGGTCATTGATCCGACAGTGCCGCTTGATTCAGCTACAGCGAATGAGCGTGGAACGGAGCTAGAGAAAATCATTACTGATGCTGCCGTTAAATACATTATGGGTGATCTTGATGACGCTGGCTTTAAAGAGGCTGTTAAAAAATGGCGTGAGTCAGGCGGAGATCAAATAGCGAAAGAATACGCAGAAGCCCATAAAGCAGCCGAGTAATGGAATAAGAATTCAGGCTGCCCGCAAACGCTCGCTTTCAGCGCCCTTGCCGGCTGTAAATGCAAAAGGTCACTCCGCTTCCTAGCCGGCCGTATTCCTTGAAAGGCGAGCGTTTTCAATAAGCCTGCTTTCTAACTTTGCTCACAAGCTCAAGGAAGGTCAGTTCCTTCCTTTTCAAATAACGGAGAGCAGCCGGAAAGGAAAAGAAACGTGAAAACAAATACATTGTTAACGATTCAAAATCCTATTTTAAAAGGATTTAACCCTGATCCATGTATTGTTCGTGCGGAAGAAGATTTTTATATCATTACCTCCACATTTGAGTGGTATCCGGGTATTCCGGTTTACCATTCACGTGATTTAGTGAATTGGCGGCATTTGACCAATGTGTTAACGCATCATATCCACTTTGAAGGAAATCCGGATTCAGCCAGTGTATGGGCACCTGCATTAAGCTATAGGGATGGGCTGTTTTACCTCGTGTATACAGATGTAAAGCGCAGCAAATACCCGTTTAAAGATGCACACAATTACGTTGTGACAGCCGAAGACATAACGGGTCCCTGGTCAGAGCCTGTTTTTCTAAACAGCGGAAATTTTGACCCTTCCTTATTTCACGATGAAGATGGACGGAAATGGTTTTTAAATGTGCATTGGGATTATCGGATTGAAGGACGAAATAAGTCAGCGGGCATCGTGATGCAGGAATATTCAGTGGATGCAAAAAAATTGATAGGGCCAATTCATCATATTTTTGATGGAACAGACTTAAGAAAAACGGAAGCGCCGCATATTTACAAGCACAACGGCTGGTACTATTTAGTGACAGCCGAAGGTGGAACGGGAAGCACACATGCTGTCACGGTAGCAAGAGCAAAAGATATCACCGGTCCATATGAAGTAGATCCGCTTAATCCGATGATGACATCTGCTCATGATGAGTCGCTTCCTTTGCAAAAGGCGGGACACGCAAGTCTTGTAGAAACGCAAACAGGAGAATGGTTTATCGCGCATTTGTGCAGCCGGCCGGTACACGGGAAGTACTCGATTCTTGGCCGGGAAACGGCTCTGCAGCGAGTGCATTGGACAGATGATGGCTGGCTCCGTCTTGCATCCGGCGGGAGGGAAGCACAAGTGGAGGTTCAAGCGCCAAATTTACCAGCCCATCCATTTGAACCGGACGAAAATCAACATGATGATTTTGATGAAGAGGCCCTGCACCCGGTATGGAATACACTGCGCATTGCCCCTGACGACTCGTGGTGCTCGCTGCTGGAGAAGCCGGGATACTTATCAATTAAAGGCGGAGAATCTCTTCATTCGCTTCACCATCAGCATTTGATTGCAAGACGCCAGCAGCATGTTTGTTGTGAGGTTGAAACGGCGGTTGAGTTTGAGCCGGACTCGTTTTTGCAGATGGCGGGACTCGTCCTTTACTACAACACAGATAATTATGTATATACGTTTATTTCTCACGATGAAGAAAAAGGAAAATGTTTAAGTGTAATGAAATGCGTATGGGGCGAATTTGAAAAGCTTGATATATGTTTGCCGCTGGCTGGCGAACAAACCAAAATAAAGGCGAGTATACAGAGCGATCAAGTTTTTCTTTTCTATGCGGATGATACAGGTGAATGGAAAGAGGTATCCGACTCTATTAGTATTGCCCACCTGTCAGATGAAGGAAACGGATTTACCGGCAACTTTGTGGGTATGTGTGTGCAGGATATGAGAGGGACGGCTATAGCAGCCGATTTTGACTATTTTTTATACAAGGAGCTGAACGGGTAATGGCAACAGCAATTCAAACAGCAGACTGGGCAAAAAAAATGACGGAATCGACTATGGCACGGCGTCCGCTTCTGTCAGACGGTGTACAAAACGATAAGTGGTCATACGATTATGGAGTCGTATTAAAAGGAATTGAGCTCGTTTGGCGAAAAACGGGTGATGCGAAATATCTGGAGTACATGAAAAAAAATATGGATGCGTTCGTTGGTGAAGACGGCAGCATTCGCCATTATGAAATGGAAGCGTTTAATATCGATCATATCAACAACGGCAAAGTCCTGCTGACATTATATAAAGAAACAAACGAACCAAAATATAAAAGGGCAGCCGATCTGCTGCGCCAGCAGCTTGAAGGGCATCCGCGTACATCCGAGAATGTGTTTTGGCACAAAAAAGTGTACCCGTACCAAATCTGGCTGGATGGTTTATATATGGGGGCACCTTTTTATGCGGAATACGTCAGGG
Organism: Domibacillus robiginosus; assembly: GCF_000966195.1. GTDB lineage: Bacteria > Bacillota > Bacilli > Bacillales > Domibacillaceae > Domibacillus > Domibacillus robiginosus. The sequence continues at coordinate 69,005 of NZ_LAHL01000038.1, forward strand.
AGTTTGGTGAATTGGACGAGTTTGATGACATTACCAGACAGTTTATACTTTGTGTGAAAAACACAAAGCATCAGGAAACGGGCTTGCTGTATCACGCCTTCGATGAGAAAAAAGTACAGCCGTGGTGCGATAAGGAAACAGGTCTTTCTCCAAATTTTTGGGGGCGTTCCATGGGCTGGTTTGTAATGGGTCTTGTAGACACGCTCGCCATTTTGCCCGGAAACCATAAGGATCGCGACAAGCTTGTGCTTATTCTCCAGGAAACACTGCAGGCGCTGAAAAGCGTACAGAGTGAAAGTGGTGTCTGGTACCAGGTACTTGATCAGCCGGAGCGAAAAGGGAACTACCTGGAAGCTTCCTGCTCCTGCATGATTGTGTATGCAATTGCCAAAGGAGTACGGCTTGGCTATTTGGACCAGGTGTGGATGGAGACGGCTAACCGAGCTTATGAGAGCATCATTAATGAATTTATTACTGTTACAGCAGACGGACTGGTAAATTTAAATAAAAATTGCCAGGTAGCTGGGCTCGGCGGACCGGACCAGCGTGACGGCACCTTTGAATATTATATTAGTGAACCGATTATAACCAATGACTTAAAAGGTGTTGGCGCTTTTATTTTAGCTGCGGCGGAAATGGAAAATCAATAACGAAAGGGGAAGAATAGATGGAAACGACTGCGGCAGCTTATGCATTTAATATTGAGAATTTCGGTGCAAAAGGAGACGGGCAAACACTAAACACAAAAGCTATCAAGCAAGCAGTAGAAGCATGTGCAAAAGCGGGAGGCGGCACGGTTTACGTGCCGGCCGGTCGCTTTTTAACAGGAGCCATTCTGTTAAAAAGCAATATCACCCTCCATCTGGACGCAGGTGCAGTTCTCTTGTTCAGCACCAATCCAGACGAGTATCCGGTTGTGCATTCTCGATGGGAAGGTGTGAACCGTGATGTGTATGCTTCGTGTATTTATGGGGAAGACATTGAAAACGTGTCGGTGACAGGACAGGGAACACTGAATGGGAACGGTGCATTCTGGTGGGATCTTTTTTCGAAAAAAGAAAACAAGTATCCGCGTCCGAAGCTTGTCAGCTTTGACCGATGCCGGCGTGTACTCATCTCTGGCGTAAAAATGGTCGATTCACCTAGCTGGACCGTTAATCCTATTCGATGCGAGAACGTAACGATTCATAATGTTTCAATCATAAACCCGAGTGATTCCCCAAATACAGACGGCATTGATCCTGAATCATGCCGGAATGTGCGTATTTCAGATTGTCATATCGATGTGGGTGATGACTGTATTGCGATCAAATCGGGAACAGAAGATTCTCCAGAGAGGATTCCTTGTGAAAACATTACAATTACAAACTGTACGATGATTCACGGCCATGGAGGTGTGGTGCTCGGAAGTGAAATGAGTGGAGATATCCGCAATGTCACTGTAAGCAACTGTGTATTTGAAGGAACAGACCGGGGCATCCGCTTGAAATCACGGCGTGGACGCGGTGGTGTAGTCGAAGACATCCGTGTTAGTAACATCGTCATGAAAAACGTCATCTGTCCCTTTATTGTGAATGCTTATTACTTTTGCGGGCCGCGTGGTAAAGAAAAATATGTTTGGGATAAATCACCATACCCCGTAACGGAAGAAACCCCGGCATTTCGCCGCATTCATTTTTCAGACATTACAGCACGGGAAGTAAGCGCAGCAGCTGGCTTCCTGTACGGGCTGCCGGAAATGTACGTGGAGGATGTAACATTTAGCGACGTTTCAATTGCGATGGCCGAAGACGCAGAGCCAGGCATGCCGGCAATGATGTCCCAGCTTGAGCCGATGAAGCAGCGCGGCTTTTACTGCGGAAATGTGCATGATGTCTCGTTTCACCGGGTAACAATCAGCAATCATGATGGACCAGCTTTTTATGTAGAAAACGGCGTAGATGTTTCCGTAACCGATTGCCGCGTAAAGGGACCGAAATCTGAAGATCCGATGGTTGTCGAGAAAAATGAGTAAAGAAAAAAAACGGGACCAGCTTTTATCACTGCTCGGAGATTTACCCGAGCGTAAGGGTGTATTGGCAACAAAGCTGAAGGAAGAAGAACGGGAACACTATATTCTGGAATACTTGCTTCTGAACTTTGGAGAAACAGAAAAGGTGCCGGCTTATTTTGTCCGCCCGAAACGTGCACAAGGACAGCAGCCGGCTGTTTTGTTTAACCATTCACACGGCGGGCAATACGACCGGGGAAAAGCAGAGCTGCTTGAAAGCAGTCCATATCTTCAAAATCCGTCCTTTGCCGAAGAGCTGACCCAAATGGGCTACAGCGCGTTATGCATGGACATGTGGGGGTTTGGTGAGCGCCAGGGTAAAACGGAAAGCGAACTGTTCAAAGAAATGCTTTGGAACGGGCAGGTGATGTGGGGCATGATGCTGTATGACAGCTTATGCGGCATCGATTATTTAACGTCGAGAGAAGATGTGGACAACTCTCGGATCGCTACCCTCGGCATGTCGATGGGCGGCTTGATGGCATGGTGGCTGGCCGCGTTAGATGAGCGTGTTCGTGTTTGTATCGACATTGCTGCCCAGGTGGATGCGCAGTCGCTCATCCGCCAGCGCGGCCTTGATCATCATGGCTTTTATTCGTACGTACCGGGCCTGTTAAAAACTTTTGAAACAGCCGATATACAATCTCTGATTGTGCCGCGTCCTCACTTAAGTCTTGTGGGAGACCAAGACCGGCTGACACCTTATGACGGTCTTGGCGTAATTGATGAACGATTAAAAGTGCTTTACGAAAAAGAGGGAAAGTCAGCCCATTGGCGGATGAGCCGCTATCCCTGCGGCCATAAAGAAACAGCCGGTATGCGCCAGGAGCTGCGTATATTTTTACAAAACTACTTGTAGGAGGCCAATATGATCATTGTCGCAAAAGATGGTAGCGGCGCCTTTACAACCATACAGGAAGCGATCGACAGCATTCCAGAAACCAATATGGACCGGGTAGCCATTTACATTCAGGATGGCGTGTATAACGAAAAGCTTTTTATCAATAAACCGTTTGTCTCCTTGATCGGTACATCACCAGATCGAGTAGTCATTACGTATGGGGATCATGCGAAAAAGCGCATGCCGGATGGAAAGCCGATGGGTACATTTTCTTCCTACAGTATATTTGCGGGCGGAGATGACTTTACAGCCGAAAATATTACATTTGAAAACAGCGCCGGCTGTGGAAAAGAAGTTGGCCAGGCGGTGGCTGTATACGTAGAAGGCGACCGGATGATCTTTCGCCGCTGCCGATTTACCGGAAGTCAGGACACCTTGTTTACGGGGCCTCTTCCGCCTAAGCCAATTGAAGGAAACACCTTTGGCGGCCCGATGGAAGGAGAGAAAAGAAAAAAGGGGCGCAGCTTGTTCCAAAACTGCTACATTGAAGGAGATATTGATTTTATTTTCGGCTCGGCCACTGCTGTATTCCAGTCATGTGAAATATTCAGCCTGGACCGGCAGGAGGAAACAAACGGTTATATTACGGCAGCCTCCACTCCGGAAGGGCAGCCATTCGGCTATGTTTTTCTGGACTGCCGTTTAACGAGCGAGGCAAAACCGGAAACGGTTTATTTAGGCAGACCATGGCGTGATTTTGCCAGGACGGTTTTTATCAACTGCTGGATGGGAGCGCATATTAAACGGGAAGGATGGCACAACTGGGATAAAGCCCAGGCTGAAACGACTGTTTTTTATGCCGAGTACGGAAGCAGAGGGCCGGGCGGCAATAGGAACAACCGGGTTGAATGGGCAAAGGAATTATCCGCCCAGGAAGCCAGCTTGTATACACCAGAGCATATTTTACATTTAAAGGAATGGCCGTCATTTGTGCCACAAGAAAAAACAGCCAAATAGCATTGGCTGTTTTTTCACTGAACCACCTCACTGTCTGTTAATTCGATATGGCCCTCCCCCCAGGCACACATTGCATCTAAAATAGGGCGGAGTGACCAGCCGTAGTCTGTTAAAGAATAAACGACCTTTGGCGGCACCTGCTCAAATACGTTCCGGTTTACAACACCGTCTGATTCAAGCTCACGCAGCTGCTGCGTGAGCATTTTTTGTGTGATCCCCGGCATTAATTTTTTTAATTCACTCGTGCGTTTTTCTCCTTTGATCAAATGGCACATGATGACAACCTTCCATTTTCCACCGATTACGTCGAGGGTAGCTTCTACTGGAATATTGTAAGCCAACACGTTTCCTCCTCTACAGGCACTAAAAAGTACCTACATTACTTTAAAGTGCGTACTTTTCTTTTTCTTTAAGTGATCTCATAATAGCATACACAGGAACGAAACAAAAGATCATTAATGATGGTAGGTACTAAAAAGTGCCTACCATATAAAAAAGCATGTATATATTACTGTAGATGCTATGCGGCGTCGTGATCTTTAGAAAGAAACGGCAAGGGCCCGCCGCTCTTACACACAAGGAGGAGAAAAATGAGTCATATACTTCAAGCGGCATCCAAACAGGAGGCCGCTTCAAAAAATCATTCGCTTGCTTTATGGGCACTGGCTGTTAGTGCATTTGGAATTGGAACAACTGAATTTGTACCGGTAGGACTGCTTGCATCCATTGCAGATGATGTAAATATCGGCATTACGCTGGCTGGATTATTAATCTCCGGCTATGCGATCGGGGTAGCAATTGGCGCACCTGTGCTGACTGCCCTGACAAATCGAGTAAACCGGAAAACCCTGCTGATCTCTCTTATGGTTCTATTTATTATAGGAAATGTGGTCGCTGCCACATCTGTTTCTTTTGAGCTGCTGCTCGTTGGGCGCTTTATTACGGCTTTCTCGCACGGTGTCTTTTTTTCAATCGGCGCCACGATTGCCGTTCAGCTGGTGCCGCCTCATAAAAAAGCGAGTGCTATTGCACTCATGTTTACAGGCCTCACAGTAGCTACCGTAACGGGGGTCCCGCTCGGTACCTTTATTGGACAGACGTTCGGCTGGCGGGCCACATTTTGGGGCGTAGCATTGCTTGGTGTTCTGGCCATTGCAGCAAGTGCCTTTTTAATCCCCAAAAATTTAAAACAGTCTCCGCCGGCTAAGTTTTGGGATATGCTTCGTCTTTTGACAAATAAGCATATTGTAAGAGGGCTCGCGATCACTGCTTTAGGATACGGCGGCACATTTGTCGCTTTTACGTACTTAACACCTATTTTGCAGGAGGTTACAGGCTTAAAATCTGGTGTAATCAGTATTATTCTGCTTGTCTACGGTGCTGCAGTGGCGGCGGGCAACTGGGCTGGCGGCAGACTCGCAAATGATAACCCTGTTCGTGCCCTGTTTTGGATGTTTATCGCACAAGCAGCTATTTTAGTCAGCCTTTCTTTTATGCTGCCTTTTAAAACAGCAGGCTTGATTGGCGTCATGCTTATGGGACTGCTCGCCTTTATGAATGTGCCGGGTCTTCAGCTGTATGTTGTTCAGCTGGCGGAGAAATATGTACCTTCTGCTGTAGACGTTGCCTCGGCTTTGAACATTGCCGCTTTTAATATCGGCATTGCCATCGGCGCAACGATAGGAGGGATCGTCGTCAATTCCATTGGCCTGATTCATACACCCTGGGTTGGCGGTATTATGGTGATGCTGGCGGTTCTGTTAACAGCCGTTTCATTAAAGGTTGAAAAGCCGTAACATAGGCGGACGTAATGGAATAGGTAAAAGGGAAATCAAACAAAAAAATAATGGAGGAAATCTTATAATGAATATACAAAGCACCTTTACTTTAAATCATGGGGAAAAATCAATGCCCTGGGTTGGCCTTGGTGTGTTTCAGGTCGAAAACGGCGAGACAGTGGCAGCTTCTGTAGAAGAAGCCATTGTACAAGGGTACCGCCATATCGATACAGCAGCCGTTTATGAAAACGAAGAAGGCGTAGGAGAAGGAATTCGCCGCGGGATGGAGCGTGCCGGCATTACCCGGGAGCAGTTGTTCATCACTTCTAAGCTGTGGAATGCTGACCAGGGCTACCAGCGTACGCTTGAAGCTTATCAGAAAAGTGTAGCCCGACTGGGTCTTGACCAGCTTGATTTGTATTTGATCCACTGGCCAGTTGAAGGTCTGTTTCCAGAAAGCTGGCGTGCCCTTGAACAATTGTTTAAAGAAGGAAAGGTCGGTTCAATTGGTGTCAGCAATTTTCAAATTCACCATATAGAAACGCTGCTTCAAACGGCGGAGATTACGCCAGCTATTAACCAAGTCGAGCGTCATCCTCGATTAGTGCAGGAAGACCTTAAACAATATCTTGTACAAAAAAATATTCAGCCCGTAGCATGGGCACCATTAATGCAGGGTGGTATTTTCAGTGAGCCTGTTTTAATGGAGATAGCAGAAAGTCTTGGCAAAACGGTTGCACAAATCGTGCTGAAATGGCATCTGCAAACAGGCTGGGCAGTCATACCGAAGTCTATTAAAAAGCACCGTATTCATGAAAATGCAGATTTATATGATTTTGAATTGAATAATGAACAGGTAAAGGCCATTCATAAAATGGACCAGCATCATCGTGTAGGGCCTGACCCTGATCATTTTGATTTTTAAAGAAACGTTTTATAAAAAACCAGCCTGAAACGGATTCAGGCTGGTTTTTTTACCGATATACTTTTTCTAAGTCATGAAGTTTTTTGTCTAAAAAGAAGTTACCAAATGGAATAAATGCCACAATCACCGAAAGAATCGGCCAGGTCAGCTTCCAGCGGGTTTTCAGCGTAACATACGCAATGATCAAGCAATAGGTAACAAACAGGGCACCATGAATAGAGCCGACAATGCTGACCGCTTCTGGGATATCAAACCAGTATTTCATTGGCATAGCGATAAACAAAAGAACAAGCAGCGAAATCCCTTCAAAATATCCTGCGAAACGCAGCTTGCCAACGGTTGTTTTTAACATAAAAGCCTCCTATATAAAAGAAGATCGTTTCTTTAAAGATACCGGATACATAGATAGATTTCACCCCTTTTTTGCTTATGTTCACGAGATTGTCGTCTTTATCTGAAAAATAGATTGTTGAAAGAGAAAAAATAGTGTATTCTTTAATTAATAATGAGAATCATTATTAATTAAAGGGGGCTCATCATGCCAGAGCAGGATATATATGATGTTACAATCATTGGTGGAGGTCCGGCCGGTTTATATTCCGCTTTTTACAGCGGACTTAGAGGAATGAAAACGAAAATTATTGAATATCAGCCTCGACTGGGCGGAAAAATTCATGTTTACCCGGAAAAGCTGATCTGGGATATCGGCGGCTTAACGCCAATTACGGGAGACCAATTGATCAAGCAATTGGAGCAGCAGGCGCTGACATTTAACCCAGATGTCGTTTTAAATGAAAAAATAGAGCGTATACAAAAAAACAATGAAGGCATATTTGAGCTGTTCACCGCTTCCAAAACAGCTCACTTTTCAAAAACGGTCATTGCCGCTGTCGGAAGCGGAATATTGAATCCCCAAAAGCTGCCGATTGAAGGAGCAGAGCGATTTGAAGTCACCAATTTACATTATGTTGTGCAGTCAATCAAGAAATTTAAAGATAAAACGGTTGTCATTTCAGGCGGCGGCAACTCGGCGGTTGACTGGGCAAATGAGCTCACGGCTGTAGCGGAGAAAGTATACGTCGTTTATCGAGGTAATGCTTTAAAAGGCCACGAAGCGCAGGTTGAACAGTTGATGAATAGTTCGGCCATTTGTTTGATGAATGAATCAATTACAAAATTGATCGCTTCGTCCAATGGAGAAAAAATCAGCCAAATTGAGCTGACAAACAGTATCACAATGGACAAAACCATTTTATCGGCAGATGAAGTCGTTATTAATCACGGCTTTGACCGAGATTCTACACTTTTGCAAAACAGCAGCAGTTTAGATATAAAGCTTGAAGATGATTTTTACGTAGCCAGCCGGCCTTCAGGTGAATCTTCGGTCCCTGGCTTTTTTGCAGCGGGAGATGTGCTAAAGCACGATGGAAAGCTTCATTTAATTGCCGGGGCTTTTCAAGACGCGGCCAATGCCGTTAACAGAGCCAAACAATTTATTGACCCTGAGTCAAGAAGCAGCGCCATGGTCTCTTCTCATAACGATGTGTTCAAAGAAAAAAACAAGAAAATTATGCAAAAACTGATCCAGCAATAAAGAAAAATATAAGGTTAAACTGTTCAGGAGGATTCAACAATGTCTATCTTTACACGTAAAACGAAAGCAATGTCCGTTTGCCTGCTGGCATCTTCCATCGCGCTGGCTGCCTGTGGAAGCACACAGGAACAAGGAGCAGAAAACAATGGAGCGGCGGAAAGTACACAGGAAGCATCAGAAAAAACAGAACATACACTAACAGATGCAATGGGAAATGAAGTGACAATTCCAGCGAATCCGGAGCGGGTACTGGCTTCATATTTAGAAGACCCATTAACGGCTTTAGGCATTACCCCGGTGGCGCAATGGTCTGTATCCGATGGAACAAGCGTTCAGGATTATCTGCAGGATTCTCTCCAGGATGTGCCGACTATTCCGCATGACCTGCCATACGAGGCTGTTGCCAGTGTAAAGCCGGATTTAATAATTATGGACTCTCCTTCGATGGTGGAAGGCGGAAAATATGAGCAATACGCTAAAATTGCTCCTACATATGTGATCGGCGAGGAACTAAATAATGACTGGCGGGAAGAATTACTGACGGTTGGAGAAATTTTTAATGAAGAAGAAAAGGCGCAAAGCGTATTGGACGAATATGATCAAAAAGCAAAAGAAGCAAAAGAACAAATCGCAAACGCAATTCCTGGTGAATCTGCTGCTGCGGTATGGCTGATCAATAAGCAATTTTTTATGGTAAGTGAAAATTTGTCAAGCGGAGACGTTCTTTATAATGATTTAGGGATTGCTGTACCGAAAGTGGTTTCAGAAATATCTAAAACTGATGACGCCAACTGGCTGTCGATCTCAATGGAAAAGCTGGCTGAACTGGATGCAGATCACCTTTTCTTGATCAACAGCGATGGAGAGAGCGCGAACGAATTACTTCAAGATCCGCTTCTACAGAATATTCCTGCTGTAAAAAACGGAAATGTTTATGAATTTGGTGCAAAAGAAAGCTGGCTGTATACAGGAGCTGTAGCTAACAGCCAGATCATTGATCGTGTTTTAGAAAGTGTTGCAAAGCAAAAATAATAGCAGTGGACGGATCGTCTTTTGAACAAAGACGATCTTTCCTGTTTAAGTCAGTGTTTCTTCACTGTGTATGAGGGGGATTTTTTTTGGTTTTTCATCGATTTCGCCGAAGCGGCATCGATAATAGAGAGGGCGCTGTTCAAAAATCCAGACCCTTCGCCGCTTCAATTATTTTAGCAGCTGGTTTGTTTTTGCTTGTTGTGCTGACAGGAGTGTCTATCGCATACGGTGCGGCAGATATTCAAGTCAGTACCGTATGGAACAGTTTTGTTCATTTTGATCCAGCCATTGCGTCTCATCAAATTATTCATGAACTTCGAATGCCAAGAGCGGTGGCAGCAGCTGCAGCAGGCGCTTTTTTAGCTGTTTCCGGAGCCATTATGCAGGGAATGACCCGAAATCCGCTAGCTTCTCCATCTATTATGGGTATTACAGCTGGTTCTTCGTTTGTGCTGGCTCTTGCCTTTATCTTTGATGCACACGCTTCTCCAAACAAGCTGGTATTCTGGTCATTCGTTGGTTCAGGGCTTGGAGCATTTCTTGTGTTTGGTATTGGGGCTTTGTCAAAAAGAGGGCTTACACCTGTTAAACTTGCACTGGCTGGCTCTGCCGTTACAGCCCTTCTCACATCGGTATCATCTGCCTTGGCTATGCATTTTGATGTGGCGCGGGATCTTAGCTTCTGGTATGCGGGCGGGGTAGCCGGAATCAGGTGGGAAAGCGTGCGTGTCGTGCTTCCTATTGCCGTCGTCGGCCTGGCTGCTGCCATGCTTATTTCAAGATCGATTACGGTACTCAGTCTGGGAGAAGAAGTAGCGAAGGGTCTGGGGCAAAAAGTAAAGCTGGCAAAAGTGTCTGGTCTGCTCGTCGTTTTATTGTTGACGGGAGCCGCTGTTTCATTAGCAGGAGTGGTCGGCTTTGTAGGACTGGTTATTCCGCATATTACCCGTTTCTTAGTAGGAGTGGACTATCGATGGATCATCCCCTGTTCCGCTGTTTTAGGAGGTCTCCTTTTAATAATGGCAGACATTATGGCCAGAATGATCAATCCGCCATTTGAAACACCATTAGGAGCTGTAACGGCACTTGTTGGTGTGCCGTTTTTCCTTTATCTTTCACGTCGCGAAGGAGGAGGCACCCGATGAAGTATTCACAGAAACGATCTCAGCGGACAAGCAAAATCGCGGCTGTTCTTCTTCTATGCCTGGCTCTGACCTTTCTTATTAGTTTAAATACGGGTTTAATTCAAATAGCTCCAATAGATGTTTTTCGTTTATTAATTGGAAGCGGAAGCGAGCAAAATGCAGTCATTTTATTTGATTTTCGTCTGCCTAGAATGGTCATTGCGCTATTGATTGGTGCAGGCATCGGCATTTCTGGAGCTATTTTACAAGGGATATCCCGAAACGAGTTAGCAGACCCGGGCATATTAGGGATCAATGCCGGCGCTGGTTTTGCGGTGATTCTCTTTATTTTTTATTTCCAGGGAAATGCAGCATCAGCAGGTGCAGCGATCTGGGTTCTTCCCCTTTTCGCTATGCTGGGTGCTCTTTTAGCCGGGGCATGTACTTATCTTTTTGCCTGGAAGGGAGGCGTTTCGCCAACGAGGCTCGTCCTATCCGGCATCGGTGTAAATGCCGCTTTTGCCGCGCTCATTATCGTATTTCAATTGAAAATGGACCCGAAAAACTTTTCACAGGCTATTGTATGGCTTTCTGGAAGCATTTGGGGAACGAATTGGGCGTATGTTTTAGCTGTATTCCCATGGATTTTAATTCTTATTCCCTATACAATTTACAAATCCAGATATTTGAACGTGCTTTACTTGGGCGATGAACTGGCTAAAGCACTTGGAGTTCGGATAGAGAAAGAAAGAAGGAAGCTATTGATCACGTCTGTATTACTTGCAGGCACCTGCGTCGCTGTTGGCGGCGGAATTGCCTTTTTAGGATTGGTAGCGCCCCATTTAGCCCGGAGGCTGGCAGGCCCGCGGCATGAACATTTTCTACCGGTAACCGCTTTGATTGGTGCTCTGCTGCTTTTAGCAGCAGATGTTATCGGCAGAGTCATTTTAATGCCGACAGAAGTGCCGGTTGGATTAGTTGTATCGGCACTCGGGGCTCCTTACTTTATTTATTTGCTTATTAAGATGGACTAAACCAATAATGCTAAAAACTGTGTCACATTAACGATTAACTTCATAGAAACAGAAAGCTAAAAACCAGCTCAGAAGCTATCTGAGCTGGTTTTATTTATTGTTTAAGCTGGCTGCCAGACGACAAGCTTCGCTTTATGAAACCGCTGTTCAGCTTCCTTCCAGTTTACGACGTTCCACCACGCGTCCACGTATTTAGCACGCTCATTTTGATATTGAAGATAATAGGCGTGTTCCCAAACGTCTAAAACAAGCAGCGGAATCACATCCCATTGACTGAGGTTTTGATGCTTTTCGGCCGTTAAAATCTCCAGGCGGCGCGCACGCGGAGCCCAGACCAAAATCGCCCAGCCGACCCCTTCCACGTTTTTAGCCGCTTCTGAAAAGTGCCGTTTAAACGCATCAAAACTGCCAAAAGCGTTTGTGATCGCCTGGTTAAGCTCTCCGGTCGGTCGTCCGCCGCCCTTTGGGCTCATTACCGACCAAAAAATGGTGTGCAGGTAATGGCCGGCACCGTGAAAAGCGGCTTCACGCTCCCAGTGTTTAATGAGGCTGAAATCACCGCTCCGGCGTGCTTTTTGCATTTCTTTTTCGGCTTTGTTCAGTCCGTCTACGTAACTTTGATGATGCTTATCATGGTGCAGCTTCATAATTTCGGCTGAGATCGCCGGCTCTAAAGCATCATAAGGGTAAGGGAGCGGAGGCAGGCGGTGCCCGCCGATCGGAACGGCCCGTTCATCGGCCTTGTTTTCCTGTTTAGCGGATGACGGCGGCCGTAATAAGCCGGGAAGCTGATTGTATAAAGCAGCTGCCTGGCTGCTTAAAGAGAGTGTATCAACTGATTGTTCATTTTCTGCATCTTTTTTTAAAGAAAGGAATGCAGCTTCCCACTGATCCAACGCTTTTTTATCGGCTGCCACTGCTTTTTCACGAATCAATTTCCATTGCTGCTCTACGTTCTTACACCAATTCAACAGGGTTGCCCGGTAGGCTTTTTCATGTGAAAACACTGCCCATACCTCCTTCATTTGCCTTTTAACAGCCTATGAGCAGGAGGAGAGCAGTGTTCACATAAAAACGGGTATTTATTTGTATCTCGCTTTCATAAGGCGCATAGAATTCAGCACAACAATCAAAGTAGAGCCAACATCGGCAAATACAGCCATCCAAAGAGTCAGCCATCCCGGCACGATCAGTAACAGGGCAAGAAGTTTTAAGCCGAAGGCAAAGGCAATATTCTGTTTGATGACCTGAAGCGTTTTGCGGCTGAGCGCGATCGTGTACGGCAGCTTTTCTAAATCATCTGCCATCAGCGCTACATCCGCTGTTTCTAGGGCTGTATCTGTTCCCGCACCACCCATCGCAATACCAACTGAAGCGCTGGCGAGTGCTGGGGCATCATTGATACCGTCACCAATCATTGCAACATGTCCGTGCCGGGCGCGGAGGGACTTGATAGCGCCGAGCTTATCCTCCGGCATTAATTCTGCCTGTACATCTGTTACGCCGAGCTGTCTGCCGATAGAAGCGGCAGCTGCCCGATTATCCCCTGTCAGCATCACTGTTTTTTGAATGCCAAGACTGGCAAGCTTTTGCACAACAGACAAGCTGCTTTCACGAACCTGATCGGCTGCGGCAACATAGCCTTTTATTTCCTGGTCTGTTCCAACAAGCATCACCGTTTTTCCTTCTGCCTGAAGCGATGCAACGGCTTGATGCACCTCCTCGGTCATAACCGCTCCCTCTTTAAAAAGAGCCGGGCTGCCGATATAATAAGTTATTCCGTCCAGGATGGCTTTTGCGCCTTTTCCGGTCAGCGACTGAAAATCATCGGCTGAAAGCAGCGGTACTCTCTCTAAAGAAGCTTTCCGCAAAATAGCCGAAGCAAGAGGGTGCTGCGAAAAGGTTTCAAGAGAAGCAGCTACAGATAAAAGTTCCTGTTCGCTCAGGTCAGAAAAGGAGACAATGTCCGTCACATCCGGCTTTCCTTCTGTTAAGGTGCCGGTTTTATCAAATGCCACTACTTTTAAGCGTCCTGTTTCTTCTAGATGAATACCACCTTTGATTAAAACGCCGTTTTTTGCCGCGTTTCCAATCGCGGTTACAATGGCAACGGGAGTAGAAATGACAAGTGCGCAAGGGCAGCCAACGACAAGAACGGCAAGGCCGCGATAAATCCATTCCTGCCAGCCGCCGCCCATAAACAGCGGCGGAAGTACGGCGACCAGTAAGGCGATTGCCATAATGGCCGGTGTGTAATATCTGGCAAAGCGGTCGACAAACGCTTGAGATGGCGCGCGTTCAGCCTGTGCTTCTTCGACTAAATGAATAATTTTAGCGATCGTTGTGTCTTCGGAAAGCTTTGTGACGCGCACTTCTAAAAACCCTTCTTCATTGAGGGAGCCGGCAAATACTTCAGCGCCTTCTTCCTTGGACACCGGAATGGATTCACCCGTGATCGCCGCCTGGTTAATGGATGAACGGCCGCGAATAACCTCGCCATCCATGGCAACCTTTTGTCCGGGCTTCACGATCATAATATCTCCGATTTGAATATCTTCAACAGCCACTTCAAATTCACTGCTGCCTCGTTTAATCAGCGCTGTATCCGGTGCAATATCCATAAGAGAGCGAATAGACTGGCGGGCTTTATCCATGGAATAGCCTTCTAGTGCTTCGCTTAGAGCAAAGAGAAAGACAACAACAGCGCCTTCACCCCATTCACCGATGATAGCTGCGCCAATGATTGCCACAGTCATCAGCGTTTTCATATCAAATTCAAAGCGAACAAGATTTTTCAGCCCGACTTTAAATAAATCAAAGCCGCCGATTAAAATCGAAAGCGCAAAAATCGCAATTGTTACCGGACTGTTTTCGCCAGCGGAAAAAGTGGAAATATAACCGAGAATTAAAAAAAACAGCGATACCATCGTATTTTTATTTGCACGCTTTTGCCAGAAAGGAACCCGCTCTTCCTTTCTTTTCTCGCGCTCGGGATATACTTTAATTCCGTCAAACGCACCGGCAGCTTCTAGCTGTTCAACCGAAGCATCGCCAATGATTGCGACCTTTGAGGCACCAAAGTTCAGCTGAACATCTTCTACTGATTGGATATCACGAATGTTTTTTTCAAATTTGGCCGCACAGTTGGCGCAGGACAATCCTTGAAGACGATATACATGCTTCTTTTCTTCACTCATGTTCTTCATTCCTCTCTCGAATGTTCCATGGCAATGCTGACAAGCTGGTGAACGTGGTCATCTTTAACAGAGTAATACACCATTTTTCCTTCTTTCCGATACTTGGCAAGCCCCATATTGCGGAGCAGGCGTAAATGATGAGAGGCGGTGGCAGTGGTAGAACCAATGATTTGAGCAACATCACAAACGCACAGCTCTTCTTCGATTGTCAGTGCGTATACAATTTTTAAGCGGGTTGCGTCGGACAGGGCTTTAAAAAGCAGCTCTACACCGTTAACGTCATTTATCTTCGGCTGGACTCGAGTGACGACTTCTCCGTTAAAACAATCGGTTTCACACGCATCGTTTGGTAATTTTACGCTTGTTTTTTCGGTCATTTCAGCACCTCATTCAAATAGTTGTTTGATTGTATATTTTTAGTGTATGCGCGGGTTGGAAAAAAGTCAATCAGACATTCAAATGATTATTTGAATATAAAAGAAAAAGTAACACGTTATGTTATATACTTAGATGATATTTTTATTGGCAAGGCTAGCAGAAATCGGTGTCGGCTGCCTGAGCGGGATCTGGCTGAGAGAAGGAAAGCCATTTGTCTGGAGAGCAGCTTGCGGTGCGGCTCTTGTCCTTTATAGCACCATTGTCACATTTCAAACCTTTTCATTATTCGGATGCGTATATGCTGTTTGTTTTGTGGGAATGGAAGAGAATCAGAAACACCACATTTATTATGACTGGGCTGGGGCAGCGATCTGTCTCGAGGGCATTGCCATTAGGCTGGGGCGCCTTGTCAATAGGACGAGCACGTTAAGGCCGCCTTTGTTCAGAAAAGGCGGCTTTGACGTTCATTTAAGATAAAGTGGTTGTTGGGCGGGCAGCTTTCCTGGGACGGGCAGCGTGAAACCATTGCGAGCAAAGAAAAATAACGAGCACAAGGTCAACTGCGTCACCCCCGTAGTACATAAGCATGCTGCCGGCTTCTGCCTGTATCGAAGAAACACCCGCGGGGGGATGAGCATAAAGAAATTTCGATAAAATGCTGTGACCGGCGAGTGCCAGCAAAAGCACAGCAGCGCGAAAGCGAAAGCGCCTACGAAAGGGTGCCGGATCAATGCACAGGATCGAGGCAGTAAAAACATAGCCAGCCAGAAACACATGTAAATGAACAAACACATGAGCAAGCACATTTTCCTGCATGAGGGTATATAAGCTTGTTGTATAAAGAAGCCAGAGTCCACCAATATTTAACACCAGCGCTGCAGCCGGATTTGTTATAAAAAGAAGCGGCCGGCTTTGGAGCAAACGGGACAGCAATCGAGCCTGCTGCACAGGGAGCGTTCGCAAAAAAAGAGTCATGGGTGCGGCCAGTGCCAGAAAAAGAGGCGCCAGCATACCGAGAAGCAGATGGACCGTCATGTGAGCCACAAAGTCCGTATGTGCTTTTTGGGCTACAGGTCCCATAACAGCTGCAAGAGAACACAAAACACCGGCTATCCATAAAGCCGTACGGGAAGCCGGCCACGCTTTTCGTCGTCTCGAACGAAAAGCAGCCCAGACGTACAAGCTCAGTACTATGATAAAGGGTACAGCCAGCCAGGGAGAAGCGGATAAGGTCATTTGCATGTGATGCTCATTATGCATCTCTATCACCCTTTTTTGCACGGGTAGCAAGCACTGCTCCTACAATAATCATTAAAACAGCGCTTATGTTCCAAACGAGATCATACAGCCAGACATTCTCCACATAGCGGATTTGATGAAGACGCATCACCTTGTGCTGAATAACGCCATCATAAAGCTGGAACACACCGGCTCCAAGCAGAATTCCTCCAAGCCACTTTTTACGAACAAGTTCCTGACGGCGCCGGAGATCCGCGAACAGAAACAGCCCTCCTACAGTGGCAAACCAGCTGAATGCATGAAAAAATCCATCGGAAACGAGTCCGGCACTTGTTGTAGATTGATCATAAAAATGATGCCAATGAAGCAGCTGGTGAAATACAGCTTCATCGAAAAAAGCAACGAAACCTACGCCGAATAAAAAACCAGACCATAGATTGCGTGCGGAAAAATTCGAAGAGCCGCGTATATTTCTGGACTGATCGTTCATAATAAACCCCTTTCTACCATTTATGTGTGAATCTAATCTGTTTTGTTGTACCCATAAGCTGGAATGTTCATTCTTTTATAACAAAATTATTTCTCCTAAAAGAAACCATATCTCTTCGGAAGAAAGAAAGAGAATGATATAATGGAAATATTCAGAAATCAAAAAGGGTGAAATTAATGGCGCTTCTTCACTGTCAGTTTTACTCCGACGTTTTACAGTTAAGTACATCAATGACCGTAATTCTTCCACAGCAAACCCACTCACAAATCGGCATGCAAAGTAAAAAAACGAGCAGCAAGCATCAAACACTTTATTTGCTTCATGGACTAAGTGACGATGACACAACATGGACACGCCGGACATCGATCGAACGGTATGTGGCACCCCATGGGCTGGCTGTTGTAATGCCGCAGGTGCATCACAGTTTTTATACCGATATGGCGTATGGGAGCCGGTATTGGACGTTTTTAACGGAAGAACTACCTGTGGTGGCCCGCTCTTTTTTTCCATTATCAGACGCACGCGAAGACAATTTTGTGGCAGGGCTTTCAATGGGCGGCTATGGCGCACTTAAATGGGCACTGTCACAACCGGAACAGTTCATCGCCGCTGCCAGTTTATCCGGAGCAGTTGACATTGTAAGCCGGGTAGAGGAAAGCGGCCGTGATCGTTTGTTTGAACTTGTTTTTGGAGACGGGCAGGTGGCCGGAACAAAGCATGATCTGTTTGCACTGCTGGAGGCAGCACAGCACTCCTCCTTAAAGCCGGCTTTGTACCAATGCTGCGGCAGGGAGGATTTCTTGTATGAAGATAACGTTCGCTTTAAGGAAGCATGCGAAAAAACATCCTTTGATTTAACGGTACAATTTGATTCAGGATCACATGAATGGGGGTACTGGGACCGAACCATCCAGGATGTGATCAACTGGCTTCCACTGAAAAAATAACTGTCTGGGGGAGGAACGCTATGTCAACAGCACGCGTTATCACGGGAATTTGGAGAAAGCATGAAGAGACAAAGGAAAATCCGAAAGAATCCTCGCTTAAAACCCGCTATTACCGGAAAAGCCGGGAAACACTTATTAACGATATAAAAAAAATTGTGCAAAATGGTAAATTCGCTGGGTGGGCGCTTTTGAATGAGGATGTAGTCAGAGGAGAAATTATGCTTGAAAAGGGTGCCTACGGTATGGTGATCACCATCTACAAAATTACGCCTATGCAGTCTGCGATTGATGTCTATTGTTCAAAAGAAGGCATGCTTGGCGACTTTGGAAATAGCTACCGGTACATTCTTGAATTTTTCAATGCACTCCGAACAGAAGCAGAGCCGGAATCCTGAAGGGGAAAACAGCTGGATGAATCCAGCTGTTTTTTTATGTGATCTTGCATTGAAATTTAAATAAGCGCTACAATGTACGAAATTAGATCCCAAGAAAGAAGGTAGCAGGATGGCAACTATTTTAGATGTCGCAAAGCGAGCTGGTTTATCGAAAACGACGGTATCGCGTGTCATCAACAATCAAGATTATGTATCCGAAGAAAATCGTGCACTCGTGCTGCAGGCAATGAAAGAGCTGGACTATCATCCGAACCCCGCCGCCAGAAGACTAAGAGGACAGCTGACGATGACAATCGGAGTATTGGTTCCATCTTTCACTGATCCCTTTTTCGCCTCCCTAACCGCAGCCATTGAGCAAACGGCTTATGAGAATGGATACAAAACAATGATATGCCAGAGCAGCGGAAGCAAGGAAAAAGAGATCTCTTTTTTAAATTTGCTGAAAACGAAGCAAGCAGACGGCATGATCATCACAGCTATGGAAAACGATTGGAACGACATTCAGCCATTTACGAAGCATGGACCAATTGTACTGTGTGATGAATATATTCAGGAGCCATCTGTGCCTGTTATCAAATTCGATCAATCAAACGGAACCTATTTGGGTATTCAGCACTTAATTCAAACAGGCCACCATAAAATTGGATATTGTACAGGCGCTCTATTTGCCGAACGGGGAAAAGATAAAGAGCGCAACCAGGGGTATCAAAAAGCGATGGCTGAAGCGGGGCTTTCCATTAATCCAGCTTGGATCTTTGTTGATCGATATACCGCTGAAGACGGAAAACAGCTGCTTACGCATATGATGGATATGGAAGATCGTCCAACAGGCATTTTTACTGGAAGTGATGAAGTTGCGGCCGGTATACTTGAACAAGCAAATGAACTGGGAATTCGAATTCCTGAGGAAATGGCTGTGATCGGATTTGGTGACCGGCCTTTTGCTGAATGGTCCCACCCGAAACTGACTACCATCCGACAGCCCATGGAGAGCATGGGTCAGAAAGCGGCCCAGTTCATAATCGATAGTCTTCATAGCGGAGATGTCATCATGGACCCATACGAGCTGCCGAGTGAAATCATTATCCGAAAATCTACTTAATTGCGGGGTTTTTTCTCGCATTTTTTTAAAAAACGCTATGGGAACGATACCAACGCTGATTTTATAGGGGTTATTTTATTAATAATAGTTTATTCCAATTTATTGAAAAAAGGACAAAAGGGGGTGTTTTATTAACGTTGGGAACGATACCATAAGCGTTAAATAAAGAATTAAGCTATTTTTAGTGGTAGAAAAGCAGAAAAAAGCTCAGTTTTTTTAAACTGAGCTTTTTTCGCTCAAAATTAAAATCGTGGACATTCTTTCAAGGAATACATACATAATGAAGAAGAAAGAGAGATCATACTGGGGTCATATAACGGTGTATAAAGCGATCGTTTTGGACTTAGATGGAACGACACTAACTGAGTTTTTATATAAAGAGGATGGTTTGTACTGCTTTTTAAAGGAAAAGCTAAACTGAAAGCAAACCGCAAAAAGCCTGAAGGATCTTTTCCTTTAGGCTTCTCATGTTGATTAAGGCTGTTTGTGGCACTCTTTCGGCATTTTCAACGAAGAAGTTATTCGGAAAATGATCTGAAATCCCGCTGCGAGCCTGCTCATATGCTTCGCGGATCAAGCTGTAATGTGTTTCATAATCGCTTGCTCCATAGAAATCAAACGCTAGGAAAGAAAAACTGCACCATAAATGAGTGAAGACAAAACGACGAGGCCAGGATGGATTTTTTTCTTTTCCATCAGCCAATAGCTTCCGGCAGCCAAAATGAAAATATGAATAATGCTGAATTGAACATATGAATCAAAAAAAGCTTGAAACGCCATTACACCTAACAAAACAGCGATAGTGGGCTTTACGTAAGCGGTCATTCGTTTTACACGTGGAGATGTCCGGTTTTTATACAAGATGCCCATTAAGGTGATCATTAAAATAAGCGATGGCAAAACAGTCGCAAGCACTGCGAGTACAGCACCAAGCCAGCCGCCTTCCTGGAATCCGATATAACCGCCCATTTTTGTAGCGATGGGGCCTGGAAGTGCATTTCCCATTGCAAACGCCTCGTTAAATTCCTGGACAGTCATCCATTCATACCGGTCGACCACTTCTTTTTGAATAAGTGGAATGGTAGCGGGGCCACCACCGTAGCCGAGCAGATTTGTCATAAAAAACACCCAGAAAATATGTAAATAAATCATACGAGCCGTCCTTTCTTCTTATCCGCTTTTTTTTCTTTAACCGGCTTAAAAAAAGCAAAAAGCAGCAAAGCAGCAATTAAAATGGCGGGGTGAATATGAAGAAGCTCAATGAGGAAAAGGCCGATGATCACATGAATTGCAACAGTTCCCCATTTCAGCCCTTTGACCGAGCTTTGTAGAAAATCCTTTGTTAACACTGCCAGCATAACACCGACAACGGGCAGTACGCCTCGGGTCATTCCTTGTACCCAGGCTAAATCTTTGAATGCGGTCAGTGTAGTTAATAGAAGAATCATTAATAAAATCGTCGGCAGAATTGTCGCTAAAATAGCGTTAATGGTTCCGGGAATTCCACCGATCCGGTATCCGATATAGCCGGCCATTTTTGTATTAATTGGTCCGGGAAGTGTATTGCCAATCGCCAGGATATCACCGAATTCTTCATTATCCATCCACTTAAACCGTTCAACCACTTCTTTTTGGACAAGTGGAATCGTGGTCGGCCCTCCGCCGTAGCCAAGCATGCTGCTACGGAAAAATGCAATAAAGATGTCAAGCTGTTTCATTTATATCATCCTTCCCTGTTAAGCTGGTGAGCAATGGATTCACTATTTAAATCTGAGTTAATTACAACTATTTGTATATTATATTAAATAGTAACATTCGAATCGTAATAAAAAAAGATAAAAAAGTTACGTTTAGAATAAAAGATGTAAAATTTCCATTGCTGTTACACAAATCATTCCTTTTTTCATTATGATGAGTCTATTAATGAAGAGAAAAGGATTTGTACATAGAAAAAACACATCCTGCATTTGTTGCTTTTCTTAGTTTGCTCTTTATAAAATGCTTGGAAAGCTGGCGTTTAATCCTGTGCTGAGTTCGTACATGGCTGATATTACACCACCTTCTATGTATTCAAGCGTGTACGGTTTTTTTACTTCAGCGGCAGGCTGTCTTCGATGTTTGCTCCGTACATTACGAGCGTTTTTACTGATGCTGCAGGAAAACGGGAGACCGGATTTTATTTATCAGAAACGATGCTTATTATTAAAGCGATTATGTTCCTATTTACCGATAATAAAAGCAGATAGGAAAACGATGATCAAGCATACATAAAGAGGGAGAAGGTGGTTTAAACAAAACAGAAGGAGTTCTCCTGTAAAAAAAGAGGCTGCGTGCAGCCTCTTTTTTACAGGGGAAAAGCCGATATTGAATCAAAGAGCATAGCGACGCTGCCCCTACAATTTCATGCCCATCCGGCTTTTGTAGCGTTTAATTAAAATTTGACAGTCGACACTGACAACACCCTGCAGCGGATAAAGCTTTTCTGCTAAAAAGCGCTCCATCTCCTGGTTATCGGTAAAAATTCCGTGCATGTGAAGTTTACTTGGACCGGTCATATGGTACAGGCTTGTTACAGCCGCTTCCGTTTCAAGATGGGCGGCGACCTTTTCTAAAAATTGAGGCTCCACTTCTACATTAAAAAAAGCGGATACGTGAATACCGATTTTCGCCGGATTAATGACCGTGGTGAATTTTTCAATAACGCCCTGCTCCATTAAATTATTAATTCTGGCTTGAACGGCGACACGGGATAGATCCACCTGCTTCGCAATATCGGTATAGGAAATGCGGCTGTTTTCATGCAGGATAGATAAGATATGTTTGTCAATTTCGTCAATGCCAATATTGGGAATACTGTATTTTGATGACATACTGTGTCAGCTCCATTATAAAAAGTAATGCGTATTTAGTGTATCATGATCTGTTTAGGTATATAAGCTTTTAAACAGGAAAAGGTCACTAAACTAGCTTCTATCATAGTGGAATTAAAGAACAGAATATCCCTGTTTGGCAGGTTTTCTGTTCAAAAAAAGAACCTGCTTGAGCAGGTTCTCATTTTTATAAAAAGCGCTGGCGTACTTCTGGTGATGGAAGCATGCAATGATCATCTTTTTTGCCGAACCACTTGTACCGGTTAGCGGCAACATAGTCATATACGAGATTGCGGAGCGGAGCTGGTACAACAACCAGCGCATAAAGCAGTTTCCATGCTCCATCTAAATGACGCGCTACTCTCAAAGCAGCCGCGGATTTGCTGTAAGCCTCCCCATCCTCAACCAGCACGAAGCTGTCAAGGTCTTCCGGCATGTTGTGTTCTTTCAGCAGCTTTTGTCCGACGTCACTTTGAAGCGATGCATAGTTAAAATATCCTTTTGAATCACGCTGTATAATGAATTGAACGCTGGCATCACAGAAATTGCAATCCCCATCAAATAAAACGACTGCTGTCATAGTAAAACTCCTCCTCGTGTAAACGTTCTGTTCTTAATAGTCTAACCGCTTTTTCCTCGTTTCAAACAACTTGCTTGAATAAGCACTTTGCAGGGTGGTAAGGTAGTGAAAAGTGCTTATTATTTTTTGGGTATAGTTTAAGATTTGCTCAAAAAGGGGACTTAAGTAATATTTGCTGTTTAAGAGGTTTAATTTTGATCAAAAGGAGTATATGCATATGCCGGAAAGCTGTATTGAATGCCGGGTTCCGATTCGATTTTATGAACCGGGCCGTCTGTTTATTTCGAATGAGAAAAATTGGTCATTTGTCGATTTTCAAACGGTACAAGAAGCGGAGAAGAAGCTTCAATTTGTTCAGGAGAAACAGAAAGGAACACTATTCGGCGGGATCGGGCGTCCGGGCGATGAGGCACCGCTTCGCACTGCACCGATTGGAGAAGTAGCGGACTGGTTTTCACATCAGGAGGTTATTCGCGTCATTGAAAGAGGCCAATTTGTCAGCTTTCTTCAGCCGATTGTTGAAGCGGAGACCGGGCATATTTACGGATATGAATCCCTTCTTCGGACAAGTGAAGAAGCCTCCATTCCGCCGGGCCGCTTATTTGATACGGCCCAGAGGCTTGGCATGCATTCTTATTTGGATAAACAGGCAAGAGAAAGTGCCATTGTTGCCCGTAAAAAATACATTCAGGAGGGGCAGAAAAGCTTTATCAACTTTTTGCCTTCCACTATTTACAACCCAGAATTCTGCCTGCAGCATACCTTCCGTATGATTGAGAAATACAACGTGGATCCAACTGATCTTGTATTTGAAGTAGTTGAAACGGAAAGAATAGAAGATGTCGAACATTTAAAGAAAGTTTTAAATGTATACAAGCGAGAAGGCATTAAAGTGGCGCTTGATGACGTGGGAGCTGGTTTTTCCACGATCGAAATGCTTGAAAAGCTCAATCCGGACTACATCAAAATTGACCGCTCTTACATTTCATTTTGTGACCAGGACAAGGAAAAGCAGGCGTTTATTGAAAGAGCACTGAAAACAGCTCTGAATCTAGGTATTAAAACACTCGCAGAAGGCATTGAAAGACAAGAAGAATATGAGTACTGCAAGTCAGCGGGTATTACCCTTGCACAAGGATATTATTTTGGCAAACCATCTGCTAAACCAGTAGCAGTTTAAACGGAAAATCGAGGATGTAGAAAAAGTTAAAAAGCAGGCTGATTGAAAATGTCTGGCCTTCAAGGAAGGCGGTTGGGAGTGACTTTTTTGGGAGCATAAGCATTCACAGCCGGCCAGTGACGCTGAAAGTGGGCGTTTGCGGGCAGCTTGAACCGTCCAGCTTATAGGCTGGACGGTTTTTTTGTTGACTGGCCGAGCACAAGCAATCCCGCCACTATAAGAAGAAGACCAGTTCCCATAAAGCCTTGCAAGGGAGAAAGAGAAAGCGCACCGGTGACTGCAGAGCCTGCCACTACACCGAGTGAAAAAAAAGCGTAAAAGAAGCCATAAGCGGTTCCCCGGCTCTCTGGTGTGACCGAATTCATAAGCAGAGAATTAATCGAAGGAAATAAAAAAGCAAAGCCAATCCCGTATATGCTCATTGTGGCATACAGAAATACAGCAGCTGTTAGTTGACTGATAAGCAGAAGACTCGTCCCCATCATGGCTGCTCCAATAAAAAAAATTTTTTCTTGCTGCAGCCGGTCAAAAAGCCTGTTAGCCGGGGAAAGAAATATAATGATCGCCGCTACACCAAAAGTACTCAAAAGCAGGCCGCTCGTCTGGGAGTCGTACCCAAGACTTTCAATTTTCAGTGGCAGCATGTAAGCGAGGACGCCCTGGGAGAACATCAGCAAAAAAGCACCCGTAAATGCTTTGCGCGCACGAGCATTGCCAAGCAGGCCAGAAAATGAAACACTGTCCTGCTTCGGTAAAGGGGATGAAGCCGGCTGCTTTCTCAACATAAGTAAAGCAGCCATCCCCAGGATAGTCATCGCTGCACCCACGATGGTTAAAACATGGACTTCGCTTGTCCGGCTTGCTAAAATGCCGCTGAAAGCGGGACCGGTAATCGCTGCTATACCAACAAAAGCACCGGACACAGCCGCTCCTTGACCTCTTTTCTCACTGGCCGTATGATTTGCTAAATATGTGAAAGCCGCCGGTGTGATTAATCCGGCAGCCAGGCCATGAGCAAACCGAACCAAAAGAAGGAGCCACGTACTCTGGGCCGCTCCATAAAAAAACAAGGTAGCTCCGGTCGCCAATAGACCTGTAATTAACACGTAGAAAGGACCTCTTTTGTCTGTCCAAAAGCCAGATAGCATATTGCCGATTGTATTAGAGAAGGAATACATGCCAACAGCCAGTCCGATTAAAAAGGGAGCCGCGCCGAGTGACTGGGCAAGCGGGCTCATGATCGGCAGCTGAACAAAAAGATCAAAAAAAGAAAAAAAGACAATAAGATAAACAAACGCCCGCATCATCGGCCGCCTCCGTTCGATACATTACTAGCTTTACTATATCATTTGCTTGAAACAAAAAGAAAATGAAACAGATTCTTCCATTGGGTCGTATAAAAAAAGAAAATGGAGGCGGACATAATGAAAAGAAAAAAGAAGAAAAAAGATAAAGATTCAGTATTTGATCTGCTTGACTTGATTACATCTGCCGGAGAACTCATTTTTTATGGGGTTCGCGCACTGATACGCTGGTGGAATTAAAAGGGTCCATTGAAGAGTGCCAGCAGGGGTATGCACTTATTTGGATGGATTAAAACGATCAAGAACATAGAGAATTCGCGGTTATCCCTTCGTGGTCGCTGTTCTCCTGACAAACAGCTCGCAGCCATCACGCTGCTTTTTATTTACTTTTTTTGAAAATACAGAGTTTAAAAACTTCAGGGATAAAGGAGTATATTTCTGTTTTATTGGGTAATTATTACTAAACGGCAATAGAAAAGTCAGGCAAAGGAAGTGGCGACCATAAGACTAGCAGCAGACCGGTGTATTTTTAAGCAGGAGCTCGCATTGTTGTACATGGATTACGCACGCTGTCACGACGGTGCAATAAAAAAAGAAATTGCAAAAGATATTGAACTACTTCAAAAAGCAATCTCCCTTATTCTATAAAAAAAGTATCCGGCTTTCAGGCCGGATGCTTTTATTTATTTCTTGGACTTTTTAGTAGAAGACTTTTTAGTTGAACTGCTCTTGCTTGACGATTTAGCAGGAGCAATTGACAGTGCTTTGTCCGCTTTTTCAAGGTCATGCGTCACTTGTTCTTCCAGGTCATATGCGTGATACATTTCGTTATCAATCATATACTG
Organism: Domibacillus robiginosus; assembly: GCF_000966195.1. Taxonomy (GTDB): domain Bacteria; phylum Bacillota; class Bacilli; order Bacillales; family Domibacillaceae; genus Domibacillus; species Domibacillus robiginosus. The sequence continues at coordinate 94,927 of NZ_LAHL01000038.1, forward strand.
GGCTATTTTATCGTGCATATCAATAGCGTTATCCAACTCTCTTCTAAGCAGCTGTTTTACTTCCGGTGTGGCTGTCTCTGTAATGGCTACCGCTAAATTTCGCACACCGGCTTTGGCCGTAATGAGAAAATCAGTGGCAATCGCCAAGTCGTCGAGTACTGTATCATTTTTGCTTTTCTTTGCCATCTATACTCACCGTCCTTTCGCCGTTTGCTTTTGGTCGTCTTTAAGAACCGCCTGTAAATCTTTAATCGCTTTTGTTGAAAGCTTAATATCTTCCTTCAGCAGCTTTTTCAGCTCCGAGTCCTCAACAAGCTCAAGCATCGCGGTGCTTTTTGTGAGACAAGCTGTTTTAAATAAGAGAACTTCATGAACTTCTAGCTTTTCATGCATCGCTAACTGTTTGGCCATGTTCCTCACTCCTTTTTATTATTTATCGGTTGCTTTTCCGTCTAAGTCGTGGTGAATGGCTGTTGGAGGAACGGCTGGCATTGGCTTTTGACCCTGTGGTGCTGGATTCTGTAAGTAAACATAATCGCCAGTTCCATCCGGGGAACTGCCTTTTGCCCAGCGTCCTTCGGCAGATTCCGATCCTTCTGAAAGATCCCAGAACTCAAACGCGTGCGGCTGTGCTTCCTGCTCTGCTTCTGGAGGGAAGGAGGCCGGCACGGCTACGCCGTTTTTCTCCTCGAGCTCTGCAATGGCTTCCATCCATTGATATTGGTGATAGCGGTCACGAGCGAGCATTTTACGGAATACAGCACGGACGCCTTCGTCTTTTGTCATATGGTAAAGGCGTGCAACCTGCAAGCGCCCTTGAGATTCAGCGTGCAGATTGGAGCGCATATCAGCAAGCAAATTGCCGCTCGCTACAATATAAGCACCATTCCACGGTACACCGTTTGAATTGGTTGGCATTCCGCCAAGCCCACTTACAAGCAGGTGCTGCGGGTTAATACCGCCCATAATAGCAGCAATAGCAGGATCTTCAGCAGCTTCCGCCTGTGCTTCTGGTGATGCGCCATCCAGCAGCTGGCTGATCAAGGCGCAAAGCATTTCCACGTGCCCGATTTCCTCTGTACCGATATCCATCAGCATATCCTTATACTTTTCTTCTCCCCGGCAGTTAAAGCCCTGGAACAAATATTGCATCATGACAGTCATTTCACCAAACTGGCCGCCGAGTACCTCTTGAATCTGGCGGGCAAGCAGCGGGTCGGGACGTTCTACTTTTACTTCAAATTGTAATTCTTTCTGGTGACGGAACATAAAAAAATCCTCCTTCAGCATAATAGAATGTTGTGTCTTTATTTGTCGTACCCTCCTTTTCTGCTCCAAAATCCTTAAGGCGCAAAAATAGGAAAAAAATCACTTGCAGAGACAAGTAGATGAATGAAGTTGTATGAATATTGTGAAAAGAGGGTAAGCGTGATAGAGTGAAAGTGTACATAAGAATTGGAGGGAATCTGTTATGCCATTGCTTCGTTTTGATGTAATTGAAGGACGAACAGAAGAAGAACTCAAGCAGCTGCTCGATGCAGCGCATAGAGGGATGCTGAAAGCTTTTGAAGTACCGGAGCGTGACCGCTATCAAATTGTGCATCAACACCCATCCCATGAAATGATCATTGAAGACACGGGGCTTGGATTTGAACGATCAAAAAATATCGTGGTAATTAGTATCGTCAGTAAGCAAAGAACAGAAGAGCAAAAACAAAAGCTATACCAGTACATTGTGGAAGAATTGCAGGAAAGCTGTGGGATTGATCCAAAAGATGTGATGATCTCTCTTTCCATTAATGGGGACGCTGACTGGAGTTTTGGCTTCGGAAAAGCGCAGTTTTTAACTGGCGATCTGTAACGTTTCATCCCTTTCAATTATTCGCTTTTTCTATCGGTTTTTTTTGAAAGTGATCCCTGAAGCGTTCCTCGCGCAGATGGATAGGTGATCTACCAGTAACGAAAATGGTGTATTCATATGTAAAGCATGTATAAACAGGCTCTTTTTTGTTATCACGGACAAAAAAGAGCCTGTTTATTTTGGGCATAAATAGTTTGCAACTGAAATTTTTTCGAGTAAAATATGAAAAACTAGTGAGAGAATTCACAAAGGCCGACAGGGTAAAAAAGACAAAGGGGGAAGCGGCATGACAGATGCGCTAAAAAGATTGATTAAGGCAGCACAGCGCCCAGAGGAAGCGGATATCATTATTCAAAATGGTACAGTGGTGGACGTTTTTTCACTTGAAACGTTTAAAGCGGACGTCGCGATCAAGGACGGTTACATTGTCGGCATCGGCACCTACCCAAAAGGAAAGCATATCGTAAATGCCTCAGGTAAATATGTGATGCCGGGCTTTATCGACGGCCATATCCATATTGAGTCAACGATGGTGACACCGTCGGAATTTTCGCGGGCGCTTATCAAGCATGGCGTAACCACAGTCATAACTGATCCCCATGAAATTGCCAATGTCGCCGGACGAATCGGCGTTGACTTTATGCTTGAGGATGCAGCTGGAACGGATATTGACATTTTAATGAAGCTGCCTTCTTGTGTACCGGCAACTCCATTTGAACAAAACGGAGCAACTTTAACAGCGGATGATCTGCGCCCGTACTTGTCTCATAAAAATGTGATCGGTCTTGCAGAAGTCATGGATTATCCTTCGGTTTTAAATGCTGATGCGGGTATGCTTGCCAAAATTCAAATGACAACTGAAGCAAATTTGACAGTAGACGGTCATGCGGCGGGGCTGCCGGATTCAGCGTTGAATGTTTACAGCACAGCAGGCATCCGTAATGACCACGAAGCCGTAACAGCAGAAGAAGCAATCGCAAGGGTGCGTCGGGGTATTCACGTCCTTGTACGGGAAGGCTCAGCTGCAAAGGATTTGCTGGCTCTTCTTCCAGCCATTCATGAACGGAACAGCAGCCGGTTTTCTTTTTGTACAGATGACAAGCACTTAGATGAACTGGCTGAAGAAGGAACGGTCAATTATGCGGCACGCCTGGCCATCAAGCATGGACTCAATCCGCTGATTGCCATTCAAATGGCGACGATTAATAATGCTGTATGCCACGGCTTAGAAAACAAAGGAGCGGTTGCGCCCGGTTACACAGCAGATGTGTTAATTACAAACAGTCTGGAAACGCTCCAGCCAGAGACGATTATAAAAGATGGAAGGATTCTGGATTTGTCTGCTTTGAAAAATAGTCGTGCCACCGTACCAGCATCGGTTCAATCCTCGCTGAATATAAAAAAAGTCACAAAGGAATCCCTGCAGATTCCCCTTGAAGCTGGACAAAAAGCAATGATGATCGGCGTGGTGCCTGGCCGGATTATTACCAACAAAATTGCAGCAGATGTAAAAATAGAAAAGGGCTTTTTTGTACCGGATGCTGTGCGCGACCAGTTGAAAATTGTTGTGTGTGAACGGCATCATGCAACAGGCAGCATTGGAGTGGGTATCGTCAGCGGGCTCGGTCTGAAGCGGGGAGCCATTGCATCAACCGTAGCACATGATTCACACAACCTGGTTGTGGCCGGGACAAATGATGAAGACATTTTAGCAGCCATTGAGGCGTCAGAACGTATGCAGGGCGGGCTTGTGATCGTTGAAGATGGAAAGGTTCTTGCGTCCGTTCCGCTCCGGGTCGGCGGTATTATGTCCGAAAAGCCGTATGAAGAAGTGATTGAGGAATTACATCACCTTCATGAGCAGCTGGCGCTTGTAGCGGAGGAGTCACAAAATATTTTTATGATCCTATCGTTCCTCTGTCTGCCGGTGATTCCGAGCCTGAAGCTGACAGACAAAGGGCTGTTTGATGTAGACTCTTTTCAGCATATTGAAGTGGGGATTCCGGAGTGACACCTTTTACAAGGGAAGTAATTCGTGTATTAAAAGAGATCCCCGCAGGGGTGGTTGTCACATACGGACAGGTGGCGAGAATGGCGGGAAGCCCCCGTGCTGCTCGCCAGGTGGTTCGTATTTTACATTCTATGAGTGAAAAGCACCAGCTGCCATGGCACCGTGTTGTCAATGCCAGAGGCGAAATCAATGTACCGGATGAAGAAGCACGAGCAGAACAGCGGCACCGTTTAAGAGAAGAGGGCATTCCTTTTACCACAGATGGCCGTGTTGACTGGGATAAAGCAAACAAGGAAGTGGATCAGCAGAACAAGCGCTGATCCTTTTTTGTTGTTTACATGTTTGTCTGACTGTCGTATTCTTTTTTTGATATAGCAGAAGTTAAAAAGTGGAAAAATAAGCAGGGCAAAAAGGAGCATAGAAAATGAAAAAAGGGTTATTTGTTTGTTTTTACGTTGCTTTGTTTACCGCTTCTGTTTATCTTTACAGTTATATTTATTCGGATCCCACAGTTGAAGATGCAGGACACCTTTTGCCGGTCCGGGTAAAAGAGATCAAGCAAGCGGACGGTGAAAAAGTGCTCAAAAAAATTGTACAGGATGCAAACCGTACCGGCAGCCAGCTTTCGATTGCAGGCATGCAGCATAGCCAGGGCGGACAAACCTATTATCCGGGATCAGTAATGATTAACATGAAGCCATTTAATAAAATCATCCATTTTCAGCCGGAGAAACGATTGATTACCGTGCAAAGCGGCGCTACATGGGACGATATTCAGCGGCATATAAATCCATACGGCCTTGCTGTTAAGGTGATGCAGTCGCAAAATATTTTTACCATTGGCGGGTCATTAAGTGTAAATGTGCATGGCCGGGATATCAGGCATGAATCTCTTATTGACACGGTAGAATCATTCCGGCTGTTAAAACCGGATGGCACGATTGTTCTTGTCAGCAGGAATGAGAATGAGGAGCTATTTCCTTACGTGATTGGCGGGTATGGCTTATTCGGCATCATTTTGGATGTTACACTTTCATTAACAGAGGATAAGCTATATCAAAAAGAAACAAAAGAACTTGATTATCGCGCCTATACTCGCTATTTTCAGCAGCAGGTAAAGGAAAACACAGCGGTCAAAATGCATTTGGCACGCATTTCGGTTGCGCCGGATTCTTTTTTGCGCGAGATGTATGTAACAGATTATGTGGAGGCAGAAAATCAAAAGCTGCTGAAAAATGAAAATACATTAAAAGAAGACAGAATTGTAGCGCTGCCGAAGCTTTTCCTCGGTTTGTCCCGTTACAGCGGGTGGGGAAAAGACCTGTTTTGGGATGTTCAAAAACAATATGCACTTGAAGAAAACGGGTCGTTCGAATCCAGAAACAATGTCATGCGTTCTGAAACGGATTTTATGAACTATGAAAGCAGCACAAGAACAGAAATACTGCAGGAATATTTTGTCCCTGTGGCTGAATTTTCTGCTTACATAGATGACATGCGGAATCTTCTTGAAAAGGAGAAAGAATTCAACCTTTTAAACATTACCATCCGCTATGTTGAAAAAAGTGATCAAGCTGTTCTTTCTTATGCAAAGGAGGATATGTTTGCACTGGTGCTTTTAATCAATCAAGGTAAATCGGCGCAGGAAGTAGAGAAATCAAAAGATGTAATACAGGATATGATTGATGTCACCCTGGACCATGGGGGCAGTTATTATCTTCCATACTATTCATTTCCGTCAGAAGAACAGCTGGAAAAAGCTTATCCGCGTATTGAGGCATTTTTCAAGAAGAAGCAGGAGGTTGACCCGCAAAAGCGGTTTACAAACTATTTTTATGAGGAGTATCAACAATGAGCTATCGTCAGTTTGTAATGTCTCAAAGCCTTATTTTGATGGCAGGGAGTATGATTTTTCCTTTTTATGTTTTGCTGCTTCGAAATGTAGGTGATAGTTACGCACAGTTTGGATGGGCGTATGGACTTTTTACGTTAACCTCCGCACTTATGTATCCCGTTGTTGGAAAAGCTGCGGACCGGCTGGGAGACAGGCAGCTGCTGCTTTTTTATTCGATGGGCATGGCTGTGCTGCTGCTTTTCTTTCCGCTTGTTACAAGTGTATGGCAGGTATATGGTCTGCAGGTTTGTATGGGGGTGCTTGGAGCGATTCAAAAAAACACTGAAAAAGCGGCTCTGGCCCGCACGGCAAATCACAAGCAGGCCGGTGCTGACATGGGCCGGTATCATTTTTGGACGTCTATTGCGGCAGCAACAGCTGTGATCGTGACCGGTTATCTTGTCGACTTTTTAACGATCGCGACTATCTTTTACCTTGCATCTCTCATGTATGTGATGAGCGGCCTTATCGTATGGAAAAAGCAAGAAAACAGTTCAATCTCTTTTTAAGCATGAAATCGATAAAACTGCTTTTCGGGAAGGCTGACAGGGAGTTTTTTATACAAAAACTGCCGCAAGAACAAGCAAATGAAAATGGATTAATAAATACAAAATGTGTAAATAAAGATAGGTAAAATGATTCGTTTTTGCAAATATAAATATGATATATTTAAAATAACATACTATAGTTTTGGGTAATAAGATCTTTTTGTGAAGTAGATTTTTGAAAAAGGTGAAATGGTTCGGCAGAAATTTTCTAACAGAAGCGATGCTGCTCATGCTGTAAATACTTCTGGAAAACGGGCTTGGATATACTTGCCCGTGTAAGACCTTGTAAAAACGCAAAAGTTAGTTTGAACGTCGATCAAGAAACCAGGGACTATACGCGAAGCTTATCCAAATACAACATGAAATAGTATTAAAAATAAAATGGTTTGCAGGAATGACCACTGTGGTAAATGCAAACGGGCCGCCCGGGCATACTGTGAATATGGCTGCTCGTATTCAACGGCAAAGTGAGGGTGGAGTATGACGGCCGGTGTACAGAAATGGGAACATAAATTATTTGACAAGACAGCAGAGCAATTTGCATTCAGTATAAAAAAGATACTTGAGAAATTATTTAGTAGTAGACGTGAGTTACAAAATTGTGCATCTCATGCCTGCTTCAACAGCGGATATTGGGCAGGCTGAGTGGCCGGATTATGGAGAGCTGATTATGAACATTAAAGTACAGGATTACATCAGTGTTTTTATTCATCAAACCGATTTGAAAGTAACGAACTGTGTAAAAGAGCGTCTTGCGCCATTTCAGCTCGCCCCGGAGCAAAATTTAATTATGATGCTGCTTTGGGAACGGGATGGACGAACGCAGCAGGAATTGTCTGAACGGCTTGAAAAAGACAAAACGAACATTACCCGGATGGTATCAAGTCTCGAGCAAAAAGGGTTTATTAAGCGGGTAACGGAAACATGCGACCGGCGTTCTGTGCGGATTTTTTTGACAGAAGCCGGAACTGCTCTTCAAGACAAAGTAATACCGGTTATAGAAACATTTCACCAAACCATTACAGCAGGGATCACAAAAAAAGAGCTGGATGAAGTGCATAGAATTTTAACGAAGATGCGGGCAAATATCGAATAAAAAAGCCTGCACAACAAAATAGTTGCTATAGCAACTATTTATATGATACAATTCTTTCAGTGATTAAAAGTAACCAAATAACTGGAGGAAACAGAAAATGACAAATGTTTTGTTTATAAAAGCCAATTCACGCCCGGCCGATCAGGCGGTCAGCGTGCAGTTATATAATGCATTTCTAGAGGCGTACCGTGCCGAGCACCCGGCGGACACGATCACGGAGCTGGATCTTTTTGCAGAAAACCTTCCGTACTACGACAATGATAAAATTAACGGCATGTTTAAACTGGCGCGCGGCATGGAATTAACAGAAGGAGAAAAATCGGCAACAGAGCTTGTTACAAAATACTTGAATCAATTTTTGGAAGCAGATAAAGTTGTTTTTGCGTTCCCGCTTTGGAACTTTACGATTCCAGCTGTTCTTCACACGTATCTTGATTACCTCGGTCAGGCAGGCCAAACGTTTAAATATACAACAGAAGGGCCGGTCGGTCTTTTAAAGGATAAAAAAGTAGCTCTTTTAAATGCAAGAGGCGGTATTTATTCAGAAGGACCAGCGGCTGACCTTGAAATGTCAGCAAAATATGTTCAAACCATTATGGCTTTCTGGGGCGTAGAAGATGTTCAGACGATTGTAATTGAAGGACATAATCAATTCCCGGATCGTTCAGCAGATATTATTGCAGATGGTATTGAAGTGGCAAAAGAAGCAGCACGTACATTTTAATGAACAAGCTGTCCCTTCCAAAAAGGGGCGGCTTTTTTTATATTTCAGAATCCACAAAAAGGAAATGAAAACATTTTCTTTTTTGAATCACTTGCTTATTCTTCAGAAAGCTGTTATGATAAGTAAGAATTATTTTTGTTCGAGAGGTACAAGTGCTGTAAAAGCTTATTGTCTTGATATTGCTTTGAGCAGGAATAGTATTATTTTGTGCAAATGCACAACGGGAGGCAACATAACATGGAACAAGGTAAAGTAAAATGGTTTAACGCAGAAAAAGGTTTCGGCTTCATCGAGCGCGAAGCTGGAGACGACGTATTCGTTCATTTCTCAGCAATTCAAGGCGAAGGCTACAAAACTCTTGACGAAGGTCAAGAAGTAACATTCGAAGTTGAACAAGGCCAACGTGGTCCTCAAGCAACTAACGTACAAAAAGCATAATCTTATATAACATCATAAAAAGGCAGCCTTTATAAGGCTGCCTTTTTTGCTTGCTTGCTTTTTCGCTAAAGTCTTCTTTTCATGATTAAACTTTCTCACTAGCGGGCAGGGTGCAAACGATCTTTCAATAAAAAAAGCCTTCCGCATAAACGGAGCAGGCTTAATTGTTAAAAAAGTTTTCCGTAAAATAAGGCTGATCCTCTTCATTCAGTGCCACGCCTACACCCAGGTAACGGAAGTCATTATTTAAAATATTTTTCCGGTGGCCGGCAGAGTTCATCAGACCCTCGTGAGCAAAAATACTGCTGAATTGCCCGTAAGCAAGGTTTTCACCAGCCGCTGTAAAACGGATACCATCTTCCTCCATTCGATCAAATGGTGACTGTCCGTCAAGGTTTGTATGATCGAAATATACATGCTGTGCCATATCCTGACTATGTTTACGGGCGGTCACGCTAATTGGGTCATCCCATGTCAGCACCGGCAGTTCATGCATAACTCGCGCAGCGTTTGTTACGTCAAACAGCTGGTACTCAAATCCTTTGCGAAGCGCCGTGCTGTTTTCGCCATACATATTCTTTTTGGCTGCTTCAAGATCTTCGTCTACAATAAGGATCGCTGTGACCGTATTCTCCTCGTGTACATCATAAAAAATGGTTACATAGCTGTCGTCTACATGATAGTAATCATGTTCATTTGTTTCATTTAAAATATAATATGTGAGTCCTTTGCGCATTTTGTCCATCGGTTCACCCATTTTGGCACGTACCGTTTCCTTTGGCGTATTTAAAGCAATGCCATTTTGGGCAGAAATTAAATTATGACTTGTGTAAAGACCGTTCACACGATTTTCCTCATCATACGAAACCATCAAAAAGTTCTGGTACTTCTCGTGATAAGCATACCATTCGGTTCCATACTCATTTTCAGAATGCCGTTTTGGAGCGCCGACTTCCTGTTCTACCTTCGAACGGCTGTCTCCCAATTGAATGTTGTATACAGAAAAGGTTTGAGATTCCGGTGCAGCCAATGCAGGCTGTTCAGCTTGTTCAGCAGGCTTCGGCGAGATGCCGACAAGGCTTTTTACTTCACCCGTGACTTTCTCGACAGTGCCAGTTACAGCAGAACTTTCTCTGATATTTTCCAGCTGATCACTGATCACATCCATAAAAGCTAAATTTACATAAGGCTCGGCATACTCTTCCCAAAGCGGCCGTGTATTAAAAGCTATAACAAGCAGCAGAACAACAGATAGTATTTTTTTCAATCATTCACACTCCGTTCTCCCTCCATTTTACCGGAAAACGGTCTGCTTTTCACGCAAATCGATAGTAGATCAGCAGGAAAGTGGATAGAACAAATAAAAAATTAAGAAATACAAATACAAATTGATCCAGTTTCGTTTTGTGAAGCTTAATAGGCGGATTATAAAATGACACGCCTTCGATAATAAAGATAAGTAAAACAATGTGAATCATAAAATGACCGATTATTTCGGTGAAGCCAAACAGCAGCGTAGTTGAGATAAAAATGATCGTCACGACGAAGGCAACAACCCGGTTTAAAATACCGACCACAAGCAAATAGCCGACGACAAATTCAATAAAAGCGGCCATGACAATAAAAACGGCTGGATCAAATCCAAATGTCGGCACATGGTGGTTCTCTACAATATCAAGCGCCATTGATGGATATACCCATTTTTCAACGGCTACCCAGCACAAAGACAAACCAGTTCCTAGGTACAAGAAAGGAAAGCCTTTTGATTCAAATGGTGTTTTTCCCACAAGCAGGACAGCGATAATAGCAATGTAAAAACCATAATCGAGCATATGGAAAAGACCATTGTGTATGGTCACATAAATGAATAACCCGAGAAGAATCAATGCGCCTGCTTTTGTGGCCAGATGGTGTGGGATCATTAACAAAAGAATAGCAGCCCATACAAACACCCAAACGGCTGGCTGCTCAATCAAGAACTCCGGTGCAAACAGTGTTCCGCTCATCACCTGTACAAGCAAAGCAGCGGCAGTTCCGTACTTTAATAAATAACGTGAATAGGGGCGCAACCGGGACAAGCGTTGGTCCCATCTTTGAATAGGCGGCCAACTGGTTGTTTTCGGTATTAAAAGAGCTAAAAAGCCAAGTAAAACGGCAATCGTAAGGGACAAACCAAGAAAGAAAGGTGATAGAATATGCTCGATTGCTTCTTTTTGTGGCGTAGTTTCTGTGAACCACTTTACATGCGCTTTTGTAAACAAAGGGGACATCATTACGACAAAAGCTATTAAAAAAAACAATATCTTTTTCATAGGGATAGTTTTTCCTTAAGCAGATCCCTTATACATCATACAGTGAGGAAGCAAATAAAAAATAAATATACCACTTGTGATTAAATTCACATAATTTTTTAAGTTTTTTATGCAGAAAAATCTGATTGAAAGCGCTATGATAGAGAAAGGAAGTTTTTTATTTTAATGGAGGTACAACAAGCATGGCATACAATAAGTTAATTCGTACGTTAATGATTGAAATTCCATCGATTCCGGGCAGCCTCGGGAAAGCAGCAACAGCTATTGGGCTGCGCGGCGGTGACATTGGTGAGGTAGAAACAATTAAAGTGGGTCCGGCTTACACGCAGCGAGATATCACGATACAAATTGAGCGGGAAGAGCAGCTAAAGGAAATTATCGAAAGCATCAATGCACTGGAAGGTTTCCACGTGCAGGC
>NZ_LAHL01000039.1 GCF_000966195.1 Domibacillus robiginosus
TATATATGTATATGAATATACAAATTAATTTGTATTCTTGTATATGGATGATGGAAATTGATAAGCGAAATACGAGCAATACAGTACAAATCTATTTTAAAAGTAGGAAGTTTAGTTCAATTGGAAAAAATAACAATTTCCACTTTTAACGTGCTCTATGCTTTTTTGAAGGTGTCTTTGAAGTCATGGCGTTTTATAATGGAAACAAAGGGGGAAGAGAATGGGATTTTTCGGTGACCAAAAAGATAAAGAGGTAAAGCAGAGAGTGCTGTGCGCTGTTTATGAGAATACACGAACAGTGGATCAGGAAATAAAAGCAATGTCTCGCATTTTGCAGGACCTTCTTCAGCAGCCGCTGACTGAAGACAGGGAGATTATTTTCTTATGTGTTGGCTCAGACCGGTCGATTGGGGATGCGCTGGGCCCTTTAGTTGGAACCATGCTAAAAGAAGAAGGTGTGCCTTACGGTATATACGGTACACTGGAAGAGCCGGTTCATGCCTTTAATCTGGAAAGTACACTAAAATTGCTCAAAAGGCGGTTTCGGCGTCCGTTTATCATTAGTATCGATGCTGGGCTGGGAGAAAAAGAACAGGTAGGGGCAGTTTTGTTGAAGGAAGGGCCTCTTCTGCCAGGTCAGGCATTGAAAAAAGTACTGCCGGCAGTAGGAGATTATCATCTGACAGGTGTGGTGAATTACCTTGATCCACTGCCAGCAGCGCAGTTTTTAAACGATACCCGACTGCATACGGTAATGAAGCTGGCCAAAACAATCGTACATGTCATTATTAGCCACAACGAAGGCCGCTCTGGATGAGCGGCCTTCATTTGTTATTAAATAATAGAAATGGCTCCTGTCAGCACCGCGACCACAATAATGAAAAGGGAACAAAGAATCGACCATTTAATCGCATACCGCTGAAATTCTCCAAGGTCGGTTTTCACCATACCAACTAGCAGAAGGGTAGAAGCTACGAGTGGGCTTAAAAAATGAACCGGCTGACCAAGAACGGAAGCCCGTGCCACTTCAACAGGGTCGATTCCGTAAGCAGATGCGGCTTCTGCTAAAATAGGCAGCACACCGAAATAGTAAGCATCATTTGACAGCACAAATGTAAAGGGCATGCTGGTTAATGCAACAACAAGAGGGAAAAATGAGCCCAGAGATTCCGGAATAATAGCCACAAGTGAATTGGCGATTGCATCAACCATTTTGGTTCCTTCAAAAATACCAGTGAAAATACCTGCTGCAAACACAAGTGTTACGACTGTAAGGGCATTACCTGCATGTGACAGCATCCGTTCTTTCTGCTGTTCTAAATCTGGATAATTGATCATGGAAGCAAGCACAAAACCGATTAAAAACAATACGGGTACGGGAAGAAGCCCCATCACTAAAATCACCATAACCGAAAGAACCAGCAGTAGGTTTACCCACACTAATTTTGGGCGCTTAATATCTTCCTGCAAAGCATAGGCTGCTGCTGCTTCTGAAAGAGAAGCCTGATTCTGGGTAGCAGGATCAATTTGGATGACCCCAATACGTTCACGTTCCTTTTTGCCCAGAAGAAAAGCGATACCAATCACACAAATCATGCCGCCAAACATCGTTGGCAGAAGTGGAATGAAAAAGTCGCCCGCATCAAGACCTAACGAGGTAATCGCTCTTGTAGCAGGTCCACCCCAAGGTGTCATGCCGCTCATAATGCTTAAAGAAAGCAAGGAAATCGTCGCCAGCACAAGCGGCTTCATCCCTAAACGTTTATAAAGCGGAAACATAGCTGAAATGGTAATCATATGAGTGGTTGTCCCATCTCCGTCAAGTGCAACCGTCAGGGCTAATACGGCTGTCCCAATGGCGATTTTGACCGGATCTCCTTTTACAATCTTCAGCATTTTCTGAATAAGAGGGTCAAATAAACCTGCATCAATTAAAACACCGAAAAACAAAATAGCGAACAAAAGCAGAGCAGCGGATGGTGCAACGGTTTTTAAGCCTTCGAGCATCATATCCCCAAGCTTGGAACCAAATCCGCCGATTATGGCAAAGATAATCGGAACAATCGTAAGTGCGGCAACGGGGGTTAAACGTTTAGCCATAATCAAATACGTGAACACAATGACCATGGATATACCGAGTAGTGTAAGAATAAAAATCCCTCCTATTAAGTAATCGCTTACAAATTTTAAATATCCAAATATTATTTGTTCTGTACCTAGATTAATACAAAATAAAAGATAAAGGAAATACATTATTTTTTTGTTTTTTTATAAAAAAAACTTATAATCCAAAACGCAGGAGTTGTCCCTGCGTTTCGATTTTAGTTATATATTTTCTTTTTTATTTAAAAAATCAATAAAGGTTTTGACGGTAGATAGCCGTAATGCATCCTGGCTGTACATAAGCCACGTATTTCTTAGGACAGGCTCTCCGTTTTTAAAAGATAGTCCATACGTATGGAGGTTATCTGAAGGCTGAAGGCAGATTTCTGGCAGGATCGACACGCCAAGCCCCTGCTTGACCATTTCTTTGCAGGTTTCCTGCCGGTCGTTTTCCATCGTTACTCTCGGCGGATCCGGAAAGCGGTCATGCCACCAGCCATTCATTAAGTTTTTCAGAGAACTGTCTGTTTTATAGTTGATAAAAGGAAGGTCAGGCAGGTCTTCCAAATCAACTTCTGCTTTTGAAATTAAACAAAGCCTCTCTTTATGAAGCAATGTTTTGATGCCATACCATTCATAGTTACCGCGTAAAATGCCCAGCTGTACACTGGAGGAATTTAAAAGGTGCATGATGTCCGTGCTCCACCCCGTGTTTACACTGAACTGAACATTTGGATACTGGGCGGAGAATTTTTTTAAAATCTTCGGCAGCCTGTACTGGGCAAAATTGCTGGAAACGCCAAGGCGAAGGGTGCCTCTTACTTCATTTTGCATATTCAGCATGTAATCCTTTGTTTTCTGCAATTTTTTGATCATTTCTTCTGCGTAATCGGCTAAATAAATGCCTTCGGATGTAAATTCAATGCCGCTTTTAATTTTAAAAAACAAGCTTGTGCCAAATTCTTTTTCAAGATTTTTTAAACGATAAGTGAGAGCCGGCTGTGAAATATATAAACGTTCAGCAGCCCGGCTGAAATTTTTCTCTTCATATAGTACCCGAAGAGCCACCCAGTCTTTTTCATCCATTTTCGTCCGCCTCCATTTTAGATTATAATTTTTTTTTTGTTTTTATTGAAAAAAATATGTATTTCATTTATCGGTATCTTTATCATACTATACACTTATCGAATGTGAAAAGGTGGTAATGACGATGAAAGTACCTGTAGTGATTATGAGAGGCGGCACAAGCAAGGGTGTTTTTCTGAATCATGAGCACATGCCGACAAATCCGGCGCTTTGGGAAGAATTCCTGCTTGATGTAATGGGGAGCCCGGACCAGCGTCAGATTGATGGATTAGGTGGCGCTAATTCTTTAACAAGCAAAGCGGCCATTATTAAAAAATCTGATTCTCCAGCGTTTGACGTGGAATATACATTTGCGCAGATCAGTATTGATCATCAAATGGTGGATTTTAAAGGCAACTGTGGAAATATTTCATCGGCTGTTGGACCATATGCGATTGAGCAGGGCATGGTTCCGATAAAAGAGCCGGTTACGAAGGTTCGAATTTATAATACAAACACGAAAAAACTAATTATTGCTGAAGTAGAAGTGGAAAATGGACAGGTAAAAGTAGAAGGGAATTGTGCTATTCCTGGCGTGCCTGGTACAGGCTCTCCGATTTACTTATCGTTTACGCAGGCAGAAGGCGCTGTAACCGGAAAGCTGTTTCCAACAGGGAACCCCATTGATATGATCAAAACGAGAGACCGGCTTATCCCCATCTCTATTGTAGATGTAGCCAATCCGCTCGTTTTTATCCGGGCACAAGACGTCGGGCTAAACGGAACAGAGCTGCCTGCGGAGTACACGTCTGAAAAGCTAAAAGAACTGGAGGAGATCCGTTCCATCGCAGCGGAGATGTGCGGGTTTGCGAATCGAAAAGAAGCGACTTTAAAGTCTCCAGCTGTCCCGAAAATGACGATCGTGGCTTCGCCTGCGGATTATATCGACCGTACTGGGGTGCAAAGGAAATCAGCGGACATGGACATTGTAATCCGGATGATGTCCATGCAAAGACCGCATCAGGCGCTGGCCATTACCGGTGCGATTTGCACAACAGCTGCTGCCTTTCTTGAAGACACTATTCTGTCAGACTTAATTGATATTAAACAGGAAGTATTCCGGCTGGCCCATCCAGCAGGGATTATGGAAACGAAAGTAGACTTTGTTGCCGGGCATATTAGTGCCATCAAGGTAGTTCGTACGGCAAGAACGATTTTAGAAGGCAACGTGTTCACAAAAAAGAATTATGTACTTTCTCATCAGCTGGCATAACTTCTGTTTTGAAAATCCTTTATAGGTGATAGACACCAGCAAAAAGATGAAAGCTGATGGGTTCATAACTAAACATTCAGGAGGAATACGTTGATGTGGATCATTACGCTTTATTCTAAAGAAGCAATTAAAATGTTTGAATTTGATACGAAAGAGGAGGCAGTAAAAGCGTATCAAAACATGGATGGCCACGCATTTTTGTCCAATATTATTTATTACAATGATCCCTGTTTTGCATCTTAAAAGAGAAAGCTTTCCCTGCATTTTGAATAGCGTTTTATTTGGACACTTGAATACCATTTATTTTAAAAGACGGGAGCGTCCGTACATATGAATTTGGATAAATCTCTGGCAAAAGCGGTAGTTGAAATTAATCAAACTGCCAATACATTTCGGTCAAGTATTGTGATTTGTACAGACGATAAATATATAGACGCCAAAAGTATCCTTGGTTTAACTTATAGTGTACTGAGCTCTAAAAACTTTAAGCTGGAAATACATGGACCGGATGAAGAGAAAGCCAAAACAGCTATGATGCGTGTGTTTATGAGAAATGGTCTGCCTGTTGAAGCGTGATAAGAAAGGGCAAGACGATAAATAGACTCCTCTGAAACTAAACCAAAAAACAACCATCCGAATCTCCTGACAGGAAATTCGGATGGTTGTTTTACGTAATCAAGATTCTGCTGTCTGGCTGCCAGGCATGTAAAGAGATTTATCCTCTACTTTGTGCGTTATGATTGCAATCACCGTACCGAACAAAATCATACCGGCGGCAATCAGTGTAATCCATGTAAAGCTGAGACCGCTGTTTAAGAAAATGGTTCCGAGTGTGGCGCCAATACAGTTGGCTAGGTTAAATACGGAGGCTGCAATGGTCCCTGATAGAGAAGGGGCTTCCCGGCCGGCGATAATGATTTTCGAATTTAAAAGCGGTGTTGTGCCGAATGTTCCGGCACCAAACAAAAAGCACATCGCAAAAGCAAGCGCGTAATAAGGAATCAGGAACGTGAATAGCGCCAAAACAGCGGCTAAAATCACGAGCGCCAAAATAAGCCGCTCTGTTAAACGGGCTGCTGGAATCCTGCCGGAAACAAAGTTACCAATTACGGCACCTAATCCAAAGAAAAAGAACCCGATCGTAATGCTGCTTACGTCAAACCCGGCTAGTTCTCTCAGCATCGGTTCTAGAAACGTGTAGGCGGTAAATACACCAGAAAAGCCAAACACAATAATAGCGAGAACAAGCAGTACATTTTTGTTTTTAAAAATTTTCAGCTCTTCTTTCAGTTTTGGCACAGTTACGTGCTTCTGGTTCGGCGTGGTGAGCATAATGCCAAGCAGTGATATTACACCAAGCAGCGTAATGAACCAGAACACGTATCGCCATTCAAAAATGCCGCCGATATAAGAGCCGGCCGGAACACCTAGCATAATCGCAATGGTCAGGCCGCCTTGTACCGCTGCAATTGCACTTGGCTGTTTTTCCGGTTCGGAAATGTAAAAAGCAACCGACATACACAGACCAAAGAACGGTGCATGCATGGAGGCGGACAAGAGCCGGGAAGCGAGCAGCACTTCAAACGTCGGGGCAGTCGCTGCAATCATATTACTGATAACAAAAATGGCCATCATCCCAATTAATAAAGGCTTTGGCGTCATTTTAATTGTGAGGATTCTGACAAGAGGACCAAACACGGCCACGCTGATTGCATACACACTTAAAAGCAGGCCTGTGGTCGCTACTTCTACATGTAAATCCTCTGCAAATTGCGTCAGCAGTCCGGTTACTACATATTCTGTCATGCCAATCGCAAATGTTCCAATCATAAAAACAAGTAAAACTACCTTTCTAGAATGCTGTAAATGGGTCATCGATTCACCCTTTCTTTTATGTTAAAAAACTATACTAAATCATTTCAAAAGAACCTTCTATAAAATGTGCATAAAGAAGCGAAAAGTAGTGCTTTTTAAGAAAGTTTAATCATTAAAGCCAGGTTCTGTTTGAGTTTATTGTTTTCAAAGTGTTCTTTTGGAGGGTGCGAAAAAATATTGTCCTTGCTTTAAATCGCAGATAAAAACATAGAAAAAAAGAAAGCGGCCGTCTGGAAACAGACAGCCGCTTTCTTTCTACCCTATTCAATCGTTTACTAAAATGTTCGTTATTATCGCCAGGTGTCTTATTCCTATATAATCAATATAGCTGATTTTGCAAGCCGAAGCTTTAAAGACCGGAATTCTTTATTACACTTCGTTTTCCTAACAATAATAGACCATGAGGAATTACTTGGCGCGGGAATAGGTTTGAATATAAAAGCCATTTGTTTCCGACCATTCCCCGTAAAGGATATCTTTAATTCTGCTGTAGTTTTCCTTTTTTAATTCGCGAAGAAGCCATTCCTTCGTTTTTCCGATCGACTGAAGCTCTTTCTCTTTTATTT
Organism: Domibacillus robiginosus; assembly: GCF_000966195.1. Lineage (GTDB taxonomy): Bacteria > Bacillota > Bacilli > Bacillales > Domibacillaceae > Domibacillus > Domibacillus robiginosus. The sequence goes on from NZ_LAHL01000039.1 coordinate 6,883, forward strand.
CCCCTTCTTCAATTACTAATGTAGAAGGAGCTTCATCTTCAGGGGTAAGTCCCAGTATATCAGGGGTGACGCTGCTGGACTTAGTATGTAGTTTTACGCTGATGTCTCCGCCGGGCTCTAAATAAAGGTCACGCACTTCCCGGAGAGTAAAAACGCCTTGTTTTCGGAGCATGGTTCGCACCTGCTCGATATCCAGGTGGTTTTTTTTCATTTGTTTATGGTCTAGTTTTCCATTACGGATAATAAGAGAAGGCTTGCCTTTAAGCAGTTCCTTCACACCGTCTCTTTTTTGTCCATATACTTCAATTACATAAATGGACAAGCCCCAAATACAAATCGCAAAAAGAATCTGCCCGATAGAAACCTGTTGATCATAAATACCTTCTTCTAAAATCCCGCCCAATACCAGGGCATAGACGAAATCAAAAGGAGTAACCTGGGACATCTCTTTTTTGCCAAGGAGCCGGGTTACGACAATTAAGCCAATCAGCCCAATAATAATTTTAAGGGCTATTTCTGCATAGATCATCTTATCACCTCAACTCTTTTATTTTCACTCTCCCATTTCGCAGGAAGTTAAACCTCTTCTTAAACAAAATTGTGATATACGGTTAAAAATAACTATTATTTATTTGAAAGTGGAGGCATCAGTCGCTGGCAATATTTTATAAAATAATATATGAAGAGTACTTAATAATGAAGAGATCTATTATTGAGAAGCAGCTCCAGGCTATTGATCTGTATCAAGTAAAAAATATAGTGGCTGCTTCTTGTTTCCCTTGGCGAGCCGCTTGTGATAGAAGAGTTAGTTGCTTATTATATGCGTAATGTCGATAAGGAAGAAGGTAAATCGATTTTTCATATCTATTTAACGAAAGAAGAACTGATGGCAGCAGGTAGTACCTTTTTTTAATGGGTCATATAACTGAAAAGCAACAGAGGGAAAATGCACGTCATTCAGAATACAATTGAGAAGATCCTTTCCTTATAGCAGCGGGCAAAATCACCACTTGCTTTTTAAAAGAAATTGATTTTCCTGTTATATACAACTTTTTTTCATTGTTACCTTACAAAAAATCGCATGTTCACTTTTTTAGCATGAAGATGAGTACTTTATCTCAAAAACAAGATCTGGAGGCTTTTTATATAATAGAAACAATGAAAAGCTAACAATTTCCGAAAGCGTTTTAATCAAAAGTGAAAGTCATAGAAATAAGAAGCAAACTTGTCTTCATATTATTAAACTTATCTTCTGGATCGTTTGGACCACTGACTTTATGAAATATAAAAAGATATTAGTATTAGCCCTTCCCTCAATTTCTTCTTTTGCAGCCATGACTGTCACTGGGACCGTCAATTTGATTATGGTCGGAAGCCGGGATACTTTAACGGTTGCGATTGTCGGTGTCTCCAATATGATTATGTATAATGTCTGGGCATTTTTTCGGGCTCGGCCATACAGTGAATTACTTATTGCCCAGCATTACGGTTCTGACAGGATGGAACGAGGCATTAAGCAGACTGGGATTGCTCTTTATTTATGTATAGCGGCCAATTTATTCATTCTTTTCGTCGGACTGTTTGGGTCAGAAGTGATTTTAGCTGTAAGGGGCTCTTCAAAAGACTTGGTCAGGGAAGGAAGAGGCTATTCTTCACTATTTTTGTAACACAGCTGGGCACCAACTCATTCGCATTCAGTGAAGTAGCGCTCAGCGTAACTTCTCAATTGGAAAAGCACCGACACCTGGTGTCGCTTTATAGACTTATTACGGCGAGCGGCATTGCAGTCATGATCCACTTTTACCGAGTGGACTGGCTGTCGATAGAACTCAAGTCAGAACAGGGAAGCAGTCCTTTGGTAAGCAAAATAAAGGAATAACGAAAAAAATCGGTTCGAGGCTGTGCTAAATAAAAATGGCTAGGGAATTCACAGACAGCAAGTACAACTGGAGAAAAAGCAGGCACTATTTCCTTCTATAGAAAAAGTGCCTTTTTTGAACAAAAAATTAGCGCTGCATTCAGGTGCCCAATTTCTGGCAGCAGATCAATGGGTACCAGCTTCCGCCACACAAGCCATGAAATTGTGAAGTTCGCGGCGAAACATGGCTGTGACGTCATCGTATTCGAATACCTGGGCAGAATGAAAACCCCAAAGGGGTTCTATGGGGCCAGGAAACTTCGCTTCAAACTTCACGGGTGGCGGAAAAAAGGCATCCAGAACAAAGTGGAAGAAATGGCGCACTGCCTGGGTATGCGCATTTCCTGGATTAATCCGCTGGTGCTGTACTGTATTCAAGATAAGGGATGCTCCATCAAAATCTTTGATTTAGGTGGAGAGGTTCACTGAAGAGGATAGGACGGATATGATTGCTGCTGGCAAACATAAAGTGTTCATTTATTTAAATGGGCCTTTAAGCAATTTTTTTGCCCAGAGCTTGCTGTTTTTCTCTAGAATGTCTCAAAAATTCAGTTCTATTCTTGGATTTGCTAACAAGGGGGATGAGGAAAATGCTAATTGAGGAAGCAAAAGAATTTAAAAAATATTGACGTTTAAAAAAATCATGTTATATTACTAAGCGTCGTTAAAATAATAACAAAGAAAAAGTAAAAGCAGAGGAAACAGAATGATTTTAAGAAATAACATCTCTTTCAAAAAAGTTGTTGACTCAAAATTCTCTGCATGATATGATTAATTAGCTGTCCGATACGACAGTGCGAAGAATTGATCTTTGAAAACTGAACAAAATAAACGTCAACGTTTTAAATTTTTATCTTCTATTAAAAACACCCCGTGTTTTAATAGAAACAAATGAGCAAGTCAAACTTTTTTGGAGAGTTTGATCCTGGCTCAGGACGAACGCTGGCGGCGTGCCTAATACATGCAAGTCGAGCGGACTTGACGGAGCTTGCTCTGTTCAAGTTAGCGGCGGACGGGTGAGTAA
>NZ_LAHL01000004.1 GCF_000966195.1 Domibacillus robiginosus
TAAAACACGGGGTGTTTTTAATGAAAGATAAAAATATAAAACGTTGACGTTTTTATTGATTTTGTTCAGTTTTCAATGTTCAATTTACCTTTTGTTTATCGTCATCACCTGACGACTTAAATAATATACCATGTATAAAAATAAAGAGCAAGCTTTTTTATAAAAAAACAGCCGTTTTTAATAGGCTGTTTTTTTCTCTGCTGTTTCAATGCATAAATCTCTTCTTTGAACCAAATCAATGACTTCTCCATTTACAAGCTGAACCAGCGGTCTCGTTTTATTTACAGGAGAAATAAAAATTACTTTCCCTGTACTTCCATCTGATAATGTTACCTGCATATTCTGCGATAGTTCAGCTACAAGCGAAAACAATGCTTCTGTAACAGAAAGATCGAATTGACCGAACAAATCCTGCTGAATGATTTCCACAGCTTTAAAAACAGACTTTCTTGCTCGGAACAGTCGATCTGTTGTTAAAGCATGATACGTATCAGCCAGGCCGATTAATTGGGAAAGTATATGGACCGAATTCCCTTTCGTACCAGCTGGATAACCAGAGCCGTCCATTCGCTCATGATGCTGATAAACCGCCAGCTTTGCTTCTGGCTTAAGAAGCTTTAGATCCTTTATCATTTTGTAGCTCACTACTGGATGATTTTGTATTTCTTTATACTCACTTTCGGTTAAAGCTGTTTTTTTACTTAGTAAGGACATGGTGATTTTAGACATCCCGCATTCTGCTAAAAAACCTGCTAGTGCTGCTTGAACAATCAGCCCTTTGTCATAATTAAGTTTTTGGGCCATCAGCCCGCTCAGCAAGCTGACTGCTAATGTATGATGATACAAATATTCGTCTTTTCTAGCGTAGGCTGACATTTTTTCAAACTGCTGCGGCTGTTCTAATATATATTCTAATATCGGTAAAATGATTGTGCGTACACGGGCAATTTCCACATTCATTCCGGATTGCCAGCGTTGAAACTCTGCCTTCACACTATTTAACGTTTTAAAATAAAGCTGTTCCATTCGTTCAGCACCCGACAAGGAACGAGTTGATATGGCTGACGGGTTCAGTAATACCAACTGTTCTTCTTGTACAATTACATCCACTGATTGAATGGAAAAAGCATTTAAAAATCGAATATGCTGCTCTGTTAAAATCGTTCCGGCCGCAATAATAGGAGTAGCTGTTGCAGCCATGATAGCTTCTTTCACCTGATACCCCGGCTTGATGTCTTCAATTTTCACGTGCATCTCGTGCCCTCCATTGATTCTTTATACCTAATTATAAAGAAATCAACGTATAAATGATAGATAAAAAAGCGCAGGTATTTGGGAATACCTGCGCTTTTTTTTATTCTTCTGTTTCTTCCTCTTCTTCAAGCGGCTCTTCATCTTCTTTTTCTACTTTTGCTACTGTAGCTACTGTTTCGTTTTCACCAAGACGAATTAGTTTTACGCCCTGTGTGTTTCGGCCGGTAATAGAGATAGTAGCAATATCCATCCGGATCATTACACCACCCATGGTGATCAGCATAAGGTCTTCTTCACCGGTAACAGTCTTAACCGCAATGAGGGCTCCGTTTTTACCAGTAATATTTAGTGTTTTAAGACCTTTTCCACCACGTGTCTGCATACGATATTCTGATTCAGACGTCAGCTTCCCATATCCATTTTCTGTGACGATTAAAATATAATCATTTTCTTCTACAAGCTCCATTCCAACAGCATAATCCCCTTCAGATAAGGTGATTCCTTTTACGCCAGTTGATGTACGCCCCATAGAACGAACATTATCTTCCGGAAAACGAATAAGCATTCCATCGTGGGTTCCCATTACAATATGTTTTTCACCATTTGTTAATCGGACAGAAATAAGTTCGTCTTCATCCCGAATATTCAGAGCGATCAAGCCATTTGTTCGAATATTGGCGTAGTCCATTAACGGGGTGCGCTTCACGATTCCCTGCTTCGTTGCGAAGAAAAGGAATGAGTCCTCTGTGAATTCTTCAACAAACAGCATAGAGTTCACCCACTCATCCTGCTCTACACCAAGCAGGTTTACAAGCGGAATGCCTTTAGCCGTCCGGCTGAACTCCGGAATTTGATAGCCTTTTAATCGATATACTTTTCCTTTGTTCGTAAAGAAAAGGATTGTATCATGGGTTGATGTTGTTAAAAGTTGTTCAACAAAATCATTTTCATTGGTGCCCATCCCCTGAATACCGCGTCCTCCACGGCGCTGGCTCCGGTAAGTCGATATCGGCTGACGTTTAATATATCCTTTATGGGTTAATGTAATAATAATCTTTTCTACCGGAATTAAATCTTCATCCAGCAAATCACCAGGTGCTCCATCGGTAATTTCTGTGCGACGTTTGTCATCGTACCGGTTTTTAATTTCAAGCAGCTCTTCGCGAATAATTTCAAGAATCTTTTCTTCGTCCGCTAAAATCGCTTTTAACTCTCTAATTACCGCGAGAAGGTTTTGATACTCTTCCTCGATTTTTTCACGCTCAAGACCAGTTAAACGCTGTAAACGCATGTCCAAAATGGCTTGGGCCTGTTTCTCAGACAATCCGAACTGCTCCATCAGGCCTTCGCGCGCCATTTCTGTTGTTTGCGAACCACGGATTAACGCAATAATGCGATCAATGTGATCCAAAGCAATACGTAGACCTTCTAGAATATGAGCACGTGCTTCAGCTTTGTTTAAGTCAAACTGTGTACGCCGGCGGATAATCTCCTGCTGATGCGCTAAATAGTGTGTTAAACACTCTTTTAAACTCAGCACTTTTGGATGGCCATCTACCAGTGCCAGCATATTGATTCCAAAGCTTGTCTGCATCGCCGTGTACTTGTATAAGTTATTTAACACAACACTGGCATTAGCGTCACGACGAATTTCCATCACAATCCGCATACCTTCGCGGTCTGATTCATCGCGAAGGTCGGTAATACCATCGATCTTTTTATCACGAACGAGTTCAGCAATACGTTCAATAAGCTTTGCTTTATTTACCTGATATGGGATCTCTGTCACGATGATCGTTTCTTTACCGTTTGCTTTTTCTTCAATTTCTGTCCGCGCGCGTAAAATAATAGAGCCGCGGCCTGTTTCATAAGCACGACGAATGCCGCTGCGGCCCATTAAAATACCGGCTGTTGGAAAGTCAGGCCCCGGGATATAATCCATTAATTCAAGAACAGACAAATCCGGGTTTTTGCTGACCGCAAGCAGCGCATCAATCACTTCACCAAGATGGTGAGGAGGAATATTTGTTGCCATACCAACCGCAATACCGGAAGCGCCGTTTACAAGCAGATTCGGGAAACGGGCCGGCAGCACAACCGGCTCTCTTTCAGAACCATCATAGTTATCCTTGTAATCGATTGTGTCTTTGTTCAAGTCGCGCGTAATTTCCATCGCGATCTTAGACATGCGAGCTTCTGTATAGCGCATCGCCGCGGCGGCATCGCCATCGACTGAGCCGAAATTTCCATGTCCATCAACGAGCATATGGCGGTAGTTAAAATCCTGCGCCATCCGCACCATCGTTTCGTACACAGCTGAATCTCCGTGCGGGTGATACTTACCGATAACATCCCCGACAATCCGGGCAGATTTTTTGTATGCTTTATCGGCTGTCATGCCGAGATCATTCATCGCGTATAAAATACGGCGGTGCACCGGCTTTAAGCCATCACGGACGTCTGGAAGTGCCCGCGATACGATAACACTCATCGCATAATCAAGAAACGATGACCGCATTTCCTGGCTTATATTAATCTCTTTTACGTTAGAGCTTGGCGTGTCAGCCATGAAAAGTCCTCCCTTTAAGAAAAGTACAAGGCGCCCACTTATCGGTGGATAAGCGTTAAAAAGCTTCCCTTACAGCTTACATACTGTTTTTTGAGCCGACTGGCGCCTGAAAATGGATGTTATTAAAAAGCGGGAGCGCCCGCAGCGTACGGGCGCTTTCTCAACTTATATATCAAGATTCTTAACGTATCGGGCATTATCCTGAATGAAATTACGGCGTGGTTCTACTTTATCGCCCATTAAAATTTCAAATGTTTCATCCGCTTCCATTGCATCTGTTAACGTTACCTGAAGCAGTGTGCGCGTGGCCGGATCCATTGTTGTTTCCCATAGCTGTGCTGGATTCATTTCTCCAAGGCCTTTATAACGCTGCAAACTTGGTTTTGCGTTTGCCGGGATATCCTTCATAATTTCATCAAGCTCATGATCGTTGTACGCATAGCTGATATTTTTGCCCTGCTGCACTTTATAAAGCGGCGGCTGGGCAATATATACATAGCCCGCTTCAATCAACGGACGCATATACCGGAAAAAGAACGTTAATAATAGGGTGCGAATGTGGGCGCCATCGACGTCCGCATCGGTCATGATCACTAATTTGTGATAGCGCGCTTTTTCCAGGTCAAACTCTTCGCTAATTCCTGTGCCAAGCGCTGTGATCATGGCTCGAACCTCATTGTTAGACAAAATTTTATCAAGCCGTGCTTTTTCTACATTTAGAATTTTACCGCGCAGCGGCAGGATCGCCTGGAAGTGACGGTCACGTCCTTGCTTCGCTGATCCGCCGGCAGAGTCTCCTTCTACAATGTACAATTCACTGATTTTCGGATCGCGTGATGAGCAGTCGGCAAGCTTACCGGGAAGGCTGGATACTTCAAGCGCACTTTTGCGGCGTGTCAGCTCCCGTGCTTTTTTCGCAGCCATTCTTGCTCGGGCCGCCATCATGCCTTTTTCAACAATTTTCCGGGCCGTGTTTGGATTTTCAAGCATGAATGTTTCAAACCGTCCGGCAAAAATGTTGTCTGTTACGGTTCTCGCTTCTGAGTTTCCAAGCTTTGTTTTTGTTTGTCCTTCAAACTGCGGATCAGGATGTTTCACAGAAATAATAGCGGTTAATCCTTCACGGACATCTTCACCGGATAAATTGGCATCTACTTCTTTTGCAAGGCCATTTTTTCGCGCATAGTCATTGATCACACGCGTCAGCGCTGTTTTAAAACCGGACTCATGCGTCCCGCCTTCATGTGTGCTGATGTTATTGGCAAACGAATAAATATTGCTCGTATAGCCGTCATTGTATTGAAGGGCCACTTCCACATGGATTCCTTCGCGCTCGCCCTCCATAAAAATCGCTTCTTCATGAAGCACTTCTTTTGAACGGTTTAAATGTTCGACATACGATTTAATTCCGCCTTCATAATGATATTCGTTTTTCTTGCCGTCCTCCCGCTTATCTTCAAGTGTGATTTTAATGCCACGGTTTAAAAAAGCCAGTTCCCGAAGCCGCTGAGCAAGCGTATCGTAATCATATACGAGTGTTTCCGTAAAAATCTCACCATCCGGCCGGAAATGAATGTGTGTGCCGGTAATATCTGTTTCACCTACTACCTTTAAGTCCGCCTGTGGCACACCTCGTTTAAATGCTTGGTAATGAATCTTTCCTTCACGGTGCACATATACTTCTAGAAGTGTAGAAAGTGCATTTACAACAGAAGCACCAACACCATGAAGACCGCCGGATACTTTATAGCCGCCGCCGCCAAACTTACCGCCGGCATGCAGGACAGTTAAAATAACTTCTACAGCCGGTCTTCCCATTTTTTCATGAATTCCAACTGGAATACCACGTCCGTTGTCTTTTACAGTAATGCTATTGTCTTCTTCTATGATGACATTAATTTCATCGCAATACCCGGCCAGGGCTTCATCGATACTGTTATCAACAATTTCCCAGACGAGATGGTGCAGTCCTCTTGCACTTGTAGAGCCAATGTACATACCAGGACGTTTTCGGACAGCTTCCAGTCCTTCGAGCACCTGTATTTGATTTTCATCATAGGAAGGTGTCGTATTTTGCGGGTCCATAGTCAAATCCAGTCACCTTCTCTTTCGGTAAAATGATCTTACTTTATTTTTGTTACAGCCCCAGCGGTGACGCTGTAGGCAGAGGCAGCATTTAGAGTGTCATGTTCAATGCCGTCCGTGTTTGTTGTCGTAACAAACGTTTGCACTTTTCCGTGAATCGTATTCAGCAAATGTGACTGGCGGTAATCGTCAAGCTCAGACAGTACATCATCCAGCAGCAAAATGGGGTATTCACCTATTTCTGACTGAATCAACTCGATTTCAGCAAGCTTTACAGCAAGCGCCGTCGTCCGCTGCTGCCCTTGTGATCCAAACGTTTGAATATTTTTTCCGTTCACGTAAAAGAGGAGGTCGTCACGATGCGGACCGGTTAACGTCACACCCCGATCCACTTCTCTCGTCCGGCTTCTCTGGAAAAGATCCAGCAAAGCTGACCTTATCTGCTCGTCACTCTGCTCCTCTTTTATTCCAGCGGCCGGCTCATACACAATGGCCAGCTCTTCAACCCCTCTTGAAATACCGGCATGAAGCGGACCAGCCCACTTTTGAAGCAGATGAATAAACTCAAAGCGCTTTTTTGTTACTTTTACCGCCAACTCCACAAGCTGTTCGGTTAGAACCTCAAGCATTGTAAAGTCAGATGCTTTTTTTGTCTGCAGCTGTTTTAAGTAGTGATTCCGCTGCTGCAGCACTTTATGATAAAGGCTTAAGTCATGCAGATACACAGGCGATACTTGACCGATTTCCATGTCAATAAACCGCCTCCTTACCTGGGGACTGCCTTTTACTAGTGTTAAATCTTCCGGGGCAAACATGACGACATTCATATTGCCGATATATTGGCTAAGACGCGTCTGCTCCAAGTGGTTAACCCTGGCTTTTTTGCCTTTTTTGGAGATCAGAAGCTCAATCGGGAGTGATTGGTGCTTTTTTTGCACTCGTCCCTTTATTTTAGCATATTCCGCTTCCCAACGAATTAAATCTTTATCATTCGAAGTCCGATGCGATTTAGCCATGGCCAGCACATAAATGGACTCGATGATATTGGTTTTCCCCTGGGCATTTTCGCCAATGATGACATTTACAGTATTATCAAATTCAACGAGGAGTGATTCATAATTTCGGTAATTCTCTAAAGCCAGTTGTTCAATGTGCATGCAAAAACACCTTTCGACGGCCCTTAATCACTTTCTTCTTCTGTTCCAAATCCCACTTCATATACGCCATCTCCAGGAATTTCCACTTCATCCCCTTCATATAGCTTTCTTCCTCTTCGATCATCAAGCTCTCCGTTAACGTATACTTCATGTTCACTTAGATACCATTTTGCCTGACCACCGGTTTGAATAATACCGGCTAATTTTAAAAATTGGCCAAGGGTGATAAATTCCTCGTTTTCAGCTTTTTTTGTCATCATAATGTGGTTTCCTCCGTAAACATCTTAGTACTTTATTTTAACATAAATACAAAAAAAGCGGCGCAAATATGCCCCGCTTTTCCGGAGTTTGAATTAATACGTTCGCACCGGCAAGATCAACTGAAGTGTTGAATCATCATGAAGCGGACGAATCACAAATGGACGCATTGCGCCTGTAAATTGAATTTCAATTTCGTTCCCTTCAATCGCTTTGAGTGCATCCATCATATATTTTGCGCTGAATGAGATTTTTAATTCTTCTCCTTCAGACGACAAGCTGTTCACCTGCTCGGTTACTTTTCCAATCTCTGGTGAGTTCGATGAAATTTCAACCATTCCACTGTCCTCGCTGCTCATTTTCACCACATTATTTCTCCCTTCACGTGCCAAAAGAGAAGCGCGGTCTACGGCTTGAAGATATTCTTTTGTATTTAAATCAATTTTTGTTTTGTACTCATCAGGAATCAAGCGGGTTGTGTCAGGATAGTTGCCGTCAAGCAGTCGCGAAAAAAATAATACATGCTTTGAACGGAACAAGACCTGATTTTCTGTCATGACGATTTCAACCGGCTCATTTGTGTCATCTAAAATTTTGCTTAATTCCGTTAAACTTTTTCCAGGAATCACGACGTTGTATTCCCCTGCTGGAAGCCCTTCTGCCGTTGTTTTGCGAAGAGCCAGACGATGGCTGTCGGTAGCTGTACAAATAAGCGTACCATTTTCAATCTTCCAGTTTACACCCGTTAAAATCGGCCGTGTTTCTGAAGTTGATACAGCAAATACCGTCTGACGGATCAATGTTTTAACAAGATCAGCCGGCAGTTTAAAGACATTTTCATCTTCAATTTGCGGCAAGTGAGGATACTCATCGGCATCCTGACCGTTCAAGCTGAATTCCGCATGTCCTGAACGAATGATCGTTTGAAAAGAAGCAGATGTTTCAAACTCAATCGTCGAAGCCGGCAGCTTGCGGACAATCTCATTGAAAAAACGGGCGTTTAAAACTACCCCTCCCGTTTGCTCGATCGAAGCAATGGATACATCCCCTTCTTCACTTGGAATAAACGATTCAATGGAAATATCGGAGTCGCTTCCCGTTAAGGTGATTCCCTCGTCTGACGCATGAATTTTAATACCCGTCAAAATGGGAATGGTTGTTCTTGAACTTACTGCTTTCAGGACATCTTGTACGCCGGCAGCAAGCCGGTCTTTTTGTATGGAAAATTTCATAGGGATCCCTCCGAAATTATTTTAAGATAGCAACTCGCTTATTGGCGAATTTAATATTTTTATATTAAAAAAATAATAGACGTAGTAGTAGGCGCTGTTGATTTGTGGATAAGTATATAAAAATGAAGAAATAACAGCCTATCCACATGTGGACAGACTGTTGATGAGCGCCCTTTTTTATTCACAGTTTATTAAGCTTTTAAAATGGTGATAATTTCATTTATTTTTTGAGCGGCAGCAGGATCTGTTTCCATGAGCTTTGAGATTTTCTCATGGGCATGAATAACAGTCGTGTGATCGCGCCCTCCAAACTCCTCGCCAATTTTAGGAAGTGAAAAATCAGTTAATTCACGCGACAAATACATAGCGACCTGCCTCGGAAAAGCAACCGATTTTGTCCGCTTTCTTGCTGTAAAGTCCTCCAGGCGGATTCCGTACTGCTCTCCAACTACCCGCTGAATATCCGGAATGGTCACGGATTTCGGACGGGCCCCTGGAATAATATCTTTTAAAGCATCTGCTGCTACTGTTGCGTTCACTTCTTTGTTAATTAAAGAAGAATAGGCAACAACACGGATCAATGCCCCTTCAAGCTCACGAATATTTGTGTCAATTTGATTGGCGATATACAGCATCACTTCATTTGGCACATCAAGGTTTTCAGCGCGGGCTTTTTTGCGCAAAATGGCAATCCGTGTTTCAAGATCGGGTGGCGTAATGTCAGTGATCAGTCCCCATTCAAAGCGGGAACGCAGCCGGTCTTCAAGAGTCGGGATTTCTTTTGGCGGCCGGTCACTAGAAATAATAATCTGCTTGCTTTCTTCATGCAGCGTATTGAATGTATGGAAAAATTCTTCCTGTGTTTGTTCTTTTCCAGCCAAAAACTGAATATCATCAATAAGCAGCACATCAACATTCCGATATTTGTTGCGAAATTCTACTGCTTTGTTGTCTCGGATAGAATTAATGAATTCGTTTGTGAACTTTTCGGATGATAAATATACAACTTTAGCATCCGGGTTATGCTCCAGCACATAGTGCCCGATTGCATGCATTAAATGGGTTTTGCCCAGCCCTACTCCTCCATAAATAAAAAGAGGGTTATAAGCTTTTGCTGGTGCTTCTGCTACAGCAAGAGACGCTGCATGGGCAAATCGGTTGCCGGATCCGATGACAAACGTATCAAACGTATATTTCGGATTCAGCATACTTTGAATAGTCGCTTCACCGCTTGGTTTAGGCGGTGGTGCTGGCTGCCCGGCACGCTGCGAGGGCGGTACATACGATTCCATGTCATGAACATCCGGCGAAATAAAGTAAACATCAAGCTTTTCGCCTGTTAATTCATCAATAATTTCAGAGGTTAAATGCGTATAATGTCCTTCGAGCCAATCGCGATTAAAAAAGTTAGGTGCTGCTACTACAATTGCATCTCCATGGAGAGAATGCGCTTTAGTAGACTTGACCCATGTTTCGTAGCTCGGCTTGCTAATCCGCGTTTGAATACGCTCCAGCACTTTATTCCATAAATCATCGATGTTCTCCATTGGCCCCTCCTTACTGACTGTCAGTGCAGTTTGTTTAACGTTTGTATAACCCAATTAGTTAAGTATTCATAATTATGCATGACAATGTTTGTTAGTAAATATATAATAAGATAAAACTAGTTTTTCGACAAAATCTACAGGTTGTGGATAAAAATAAAAACACCCTGTTTATTATTTTTCCACACATTATCCACAGTTGTGGATATATAATATGTCGAATTTAGTTATCCAGAGTGAAAACAAAATAATAATAGCAGAAAAAGTGAGAGGTTGCAATGACTTCAATGGATTATCCACAGGCTTTTTCCCTCTGTGAAAATGATTGTCCACAGGGTGAGGACTTGTGAAGGAATCATAGAAGAAGCTGTGGATAATCAAAAATGCCGTCGATTGCTGTCCACAAATGAAAAATGAACGGTAAAAGACATCTTTTGTATAACCTTCATTCCTTATCAAAAAGACAGTAAAATAATTCTGATCCTTAAGCTCTTTAAAAGATGGTTGACAGGATGGCCCCTGGTCCTTATAATTAACAAAGACTGTTTTGAAAATATGAATTTGAAAACCTCAGGGAGGTGTTTTAATATGAAAAGAACGTATCAGCCTAACAAACGTAAAAGAAGCAAAGTTCATGGTTTCCGTGCACGTATGAGTTCTAAAAACGGCCGCCGTGTTTTAGCAAGCCGCCGTGCTAAAGGCAGAAAAGTACTATCTGCATAAGACCACTGACCATTTCAGTGGTCTTTTTTTAGGATTACAGGAAGCGGTCTACAAAGGCGTCGCAGCGAAAAGCTGCGAGATCCGCCTTTGTTCTATATGAATGAAAAGCCGGCAGGTGGCATAAATGAAAAAATCATTTCGCATTAAAAAAAACAATGATTTTCAAACGGTCTTCAGCAAAGGGAAGTCGTTCGCAAATCGCCAGTTTGTTGTGTACATGTATAAAAAAGAACAAAATGTTCCGTTTCGGATCGGCTTGTCTGTCAGCAAAAAGCTGGGTAATGCTGTTGTACGCAACCGTATCAAGCGCTGTATAAGACAAAGCTTTACAGAATTAAAAGAAGATATTAAACCCGGCTGGGATTTTATTATTATTGCCCGAAAGCCGGCAGTGGACATGTCTTGCGCACAAGTAAAGGAAAGTCTTGTACACGTATTAAAGCTGGCGCGGGCACTTCAGCGAAAATAATTAAATGAATAAGAAAGAATTAAGCCAATGACAGGGGGCGCAACCGCTTGAATAAAAGAACGCTTTCATTCCTGATCGTGGCTCTTTTTTCCGTCCTGCTGGCAGGATGTACGGAAGTAAACCAGGAAATCACAGCAGAAAGTGAAGGGTTCTGGAACGAATACGTTATTTATCCACTTTCTCAGTTTATTACCGCTACATCTGATCTCGTGGGCGGCTACGGTCCTGGTATTATCGTTGTCACGATTATTATTCGGATCATTATTTTGCCGCTTATGATCAAGCAGACAAAAAGTGCTAAAGCGATGCAGGAGATTCAACCTGAAATTAAGAAAATTCAAGAAAAATACAAATCAAAAGATGCACAGACGCAGCAAAAGCTGCAGCAGGAAACGATGGCGCTATTTCAAAAGCATGGGGTAAACCCACTGGCCGGCTGTTTCCCAATTTTAGTGCAAATGCCGATTATTATCGGTCTTTACCAGGCTATTATGCGGACGGGCGAAATTAAAAACCATACTTTCTTATGGTTTGATTTGGGCTCACCGGATATTATTTTATCTGTTTTAGCTGGTGTTTTTACCTTCATCCAGCAAAAACTAATGATGTCAGGACCTGCAAGTGATAATCCGCAAATGAAAATGATGCTTTATCTGATGCCGGTCATGATTATTGTGTTTGGGATTACCCTTCCATCGGCACTTGCTTTGTATTGGGTAGTCGGCAGTATTTTTATGATTATTCAAACATTGCTTATTGGCAGAAACAAACCAGTGCAGGATGCAGGGATGTAATGGTAGAAGAAAAAAGACATTGCTCTTTACGAGTAATGTCTTTTTTTGTTTAAAAAAAGGACTGATTTTCCAAATTAAATGGTATAAGCAGACGAAAAAGTTATCAACATGTGGATGAATCTGATCCTTTTTTTCACAGCCTGGCTGTGGTATTCTATTTATTTAGGGAATCAAATAAAAGCCAATAGGCAATCACATATATGAACAGTTATATGAAAGAGGTGAACAAAGTGGAATTTGATACAATTGCGGCTATTTCAACTCCCCCTGGGGAAGGAGCTATTGCAATCGTCCGATTAAGCGGCAGTGAGGCTATTTCAATTGCAGATAAAGTTTTTCGTGCCCCTGGAGAAAAGCAATTGTCCACAGTACCGAGTCATACCATTCACTACGGTCATCTGATCGAGCCATCCACAGGACGCATTGCCGAGGAAGTAATGGTCTCTTTAATGAAAGGGCCAAAAACGTTCACGCGCGAAGATGTAGTCGAAATCAACTGTCACGGAGGTATTACAGCAGTTAATCGTGTGCTTCAGCTTGTACTAAATGAAGGAGCGCGTCTTGCAGAACCAGGAGAATTCACGAAGCGAGCATTTTTAAATGGCCGCATTGATTTATCACAAGCAGAAGCCGTAATGGATTTGATTCGTGCCAAAACAGATAAAGCAATGAACGTTGCTTTAAATCAAGTGGAAGGGCGGCTGTCCCGGCTGATTGCAGGGCTTCGTCAGGAGATTCTTGAAACATTGGCGCACGTGGAAGTAAATATTGACTACCCCGAATACGACGATGTAGAGGAAATGACCCACCGCGTGCTTCTTGAAAAATCACAGTTCGTTCAATCCGAAATTGAAAAACTGCTTCGGACAGCTGAACAAGGGAAGATTTTGCGTGAAGGGCTGTCGACAGTCATTATCGGACGTCCGAATGTTGGTAAATCTTCACTTTTAAATGCACTCGTGCAAGAAAACAAAGCGATTGTCACAGACATTCCCGGCACAACACGGGATGTCATTGAGGAATATGTGAATGTGCGCGGTGTACCGCTTCGTCTTGTGGATACAGCAGGCATCCGGGAAACAGAAGATATTGTAGAGCGAATTGGTGTGGAGCGTTCAAGAAAAGTATTAAAAGAAGCGGATCTTATTTTACTGGTTCTGAATTATTCAGATGATTTAACGCCGGAGGATGAAAAGCTGTTCGAAGCAGCCGCCGGTATGGATGTAATTGTTATTGTGAACAAAACGGATCTTGAACCGAAAATAAATATGGGGCGCGTGCGGGAACTGGCTGGCAGCAGCCGTCTTGTAACAACCTCACTGCTTGAGGAAAAAGGGATTGATGAGCTTGAAGAAGCCATTGCCGGCTTGTTTTTCTCAGGTGCAGTTGGTGCGCAGGATATGACATATGTATCAAATTCACGTCATATTGCCTTACTAAATCAAGCAAGCCGTTCAATCACAGATGCGATCAACGGAGTAGAAGCAGGCGTGCCTATTGACATTGTTCAAATTGATTTAACGAGAACATGGGAGCTGCTCGGCGAAATTATCGGCGAAAGTGTCCACGAAAGTTTAATTGATCAGCTGTTTTCACAATTTTGCCTTGGAAAATAAGCAACGGAAAGGAATAAAAGCAGCATGAATTATTATGAAGCAGGCGAATATGAAGTGATTGTCATTGGAGCAGGCCACGCTGGCGTAGAAGCAGGCCTTGCTTCTGCACGGACAGGTGCCAATACGCTAATGATTACGATTAACCTTGATATGATCGCTTATATGCCATGTAACCCGTCTGTCGGCGGCCCGGCAAAAGGAATTGTCGTTCGGGAAATCGACGCGCTTGGCGGTGAAATGGCAAAAAATATTGATAAAACACATATTCAAATGAGAATGCTGAATACAGGAAAAGGACCAGCCGTGCGGGCACTTCGCGCGCAGGCAGACAAAGTACTATATCAGCAGGAAATGAAAGAAACGATGGAAAACGAGCCGAACTTAACGCTTATTCAAGGGATGGCCGAGCGTTTAATCGTAGAAGATGGAGAATGCCGCGGTATCATTACACAAACAGGTGCGGTGTATCGTTCCAAAGCCGTTATTATTACAAGTGGAACCTTTATGCGCGGAGAGATTATTCTCGGTGATTTAAAATATTCCAGCGGTCCGAACAATCAGCAGCCTTCCATAAAGTTATCCGAGCATTTAGAAGAACTCGGGTTTGAGCTTGTCCGCTTTAAAACAGGCACACCTCCGCGCGTAAACAGCCGGACGATTGATTACTCAAAAACAGAAATTCAGCCGGGTGATGATGTTCCTCGCGCATTCAGCTATGAAACAAAAGAATATATTACCGATCAGCTGCCGTGCTGGCTGACTTATACAAATGAAGAAACACATAATATTATTGGTGAAAACCTGCATCGCTCTCCAATGTATTCGGGTGTCATTAAAGGACGCGGACCACGCTACTGTCCATCTATTGAAGACAAAGTCGTTCGTTTTAATGATAAGCCACGCCATCAGATTTTCCTTGAACCAGAAGGGCGGAAAACCGAAGAAGTATACGTTCAGGGCTTTTCTACAAGCTTGCCGGAGGATGTACAATATCGCATGCTTCGTACCATTCCAGGTCTTGAAAAAGCACAGCTTATGCGTGCAGGATATGCGATTGAGTACGATGCAGTAGTGCCGACACAGCTATGGCCGACATTAGAAACAAAACGAGTGAAAAACTTATACACAGCCGGGCAGATTAACGGTACATCGGGTTATGAGGAAGCAGCGGGGCAAGGTTTAATGGCTGGTATTAATGCGGCATGCCGTGTACTTGGCAAGGAAGAAGTAGTATTAAGTCGTTCAGACGCTTATATTGGGGTTATGATTGACGACCTTGTAACGAAAGGAACAAGTGAACCATACCGTTTATTAACTTCTCGTGCGGAATATCGCCTCCTTCTTCGCCATGATAATGCAGATCTTCGCTTAACAGAAATCGGCTACAACATCGGTACGATTTCTGAAGAACGCTATGCGGCTTTTACGACGAAAAAAGAAGCGATTGCCGCTGAAATTGAGCGGTTAAAGGCAACGATTATTAAACCAGATGAAAAAACACAGGCGTTAATTCGTGAAGCGGGTGGAAGCGAGCTGAAAGACGGCATTCGCGGAGCGGATCTTCTTCGCCGTCCGGAAATGACATATGAAGCGATCAAGCAGCTGATCCCGGCAGACGCTACACTTGATGAAGAAGTGGAAGAACAGGTAGAAATCCAAATTAAATATGAAGGGTATATCGAAAAATCCCTTCAGCAGGTCGACCGAATGAAAAAGATGGAAAACAAAAAAATACCGGTTGATATTGATTACGATGCAATCAGTGGTATTGCAAATGAAGCACGGACAAACTTAAAAGAAGTCCGGCCGCTTTCCATTGCACAGGCTTCACGTATTTCAGGCGTGAACCCGGCTGATATCTCCATTTTGCTTGTTTACATTGAGCAGGGCCGTGTTGCACGGACCAGCAGCGAATAAGAAAGGAACAAAAACATGAACCTCGACCAATTTCAATCCGAACTCGCCAAAAACGGCATTGTATTATCTGAAGAACAGCTTGGACAGTTTCAGCGTTATTTTGAATTGCTTGTAGAGTGGAACGAAAAAATGAATCTCACTGCAATTACCGAGCAGGAAGAAGTGTATATGAAGCACTTTTACGACTCGCTCACAGCCGGTATGTACGTCGATTTAACAAAACCGATCCGAATTTGTGATATCGGTGCCGGCGCGGGTTTTCCAAGTATTCCATTAAAAATTGCTTTTCCACAGTTAGATATCACGATTATCGATTCATTAAACAAGCGCATTACTTTTTTGAATCACCTGGCATCTGAGCTGAAGCTTGAACATGTTCAATTTGTTCATGGACGGGCAGAAGAAATGGGACGGAAACCGGAGCACCGGGAGCAGTATGACATGGTAACGGCACGCGCCGTTGCACGCATGTCTGTCCTGTCTGAGCTTTGTCTGCCGTTTGTAAAAACGGGTGGTACATTCGTCGCCATGAAAGCAGCGAGTGCAGCGGATGAAATGGAAGCAGCTGCAAAAGCAATCGGGACACTTGGCGGGAAAAAAGAAGAGGTTTTCTCTTTCCGTCTTCCGATTGAAAACAGTGAACGAACGATTATCGTGGTTCGAAAAGAAAAAGAAACACCGAAAAAGTACCCGCGCAAACCGGGTACACCGAATAAAACACCAATCGAATAGTTCTTAAGCAGGAACAGGGCGCCTCATGGCGAATACTATCAGAATGGAGAATGAAAAGGTGGTGTAAACATGAAGCGTCCTTTTTCCCGTTTGTTTGCCGGAAAAAGTGAAACAGCCATGATGTTTCCCGTAGATGAAGTAAAAGAAATAGCAGTAGAATGTCTAGAGCCCAATCAATTTCAGCCACGTTTTGTTTTTCAAGAAGAGAAAATAGCTGAACTTGCATCAACCATTGCCGTTCATGGTATTATTCAGCCGATTGTTGTGAGGGAGATTGAGGAAGAAAGATTTGAGATCATAGCAGGAGAACGTCGTTTTCGGGCAGCAAAAAGCCTTGGACACGAAACAGTTCCAGTAATTGTCCGGCAGTTTACGGATGAGCAAACAGCTTCAGCTGCTTTGATTGAAAACATACAGAGGGAAGAGCTGTCTCCGATTGAAGAAGCAGGTGCGTATCAAAGCCTGCTTCATATAAACAATACCACCCAGCAGTCCCTTGCCGAAATGGTCGGGAAAAGCCAGTCGTTTATTGCTAATAAGCTGCGGCTGTTAAAGCTGCCGGAAGAAGTACAGCAGGCCGTTGCAGAAAAACGAATTACTGAACGCCATGCCCGGGCACTACTGCCGCTGAAAAAGCCTGAATGGCAGTGTGAACTTCTGCGTATTGTGCTTGATAGGGGATTGAATGTAAAGCAGACAGAAGACCGCGTCGTTAAAATGCTTGAAAAAGAACCGCCGCGACCACGGACAAAAGCAATCAGCCGTGACATTCGTATTGCGTTAAACACGATTCGCCAGTCGCTCGTTCTTGTAGAAAAAAGCGGTATCCATGTGGAGCAGTCTGAGGAAGACAATGAAGATTTCTATCGGATTACGATTCAAATTCCGAAAAAACCAAAGCAATCATAAAAAATGCCGTTTTAATAAAAAGCGGCTTTTTTTTTACGGCGTAAAAGCCAAAACGCGCCAATTTTGATAAAATAAAAGTAGATAACACCGACAGACGAAAGCAGGTGGCTTCTTTTGGGAAAAGTAATGGCGATCGCCAATCAAAAAGGCGGCGTTGGAAAAACAACAACCTCTGTGAATTTAGGGGCGTCACTGGCCTCTCTTGGGAAGAAGGTTCTTCTTCTTGATATCGATCCGCAGGGCAATGCAACAAGTGGTGCCGGGGTCGAAAAAAAAAGCGTAAACCAATGTATATATGATGTGATTGTAGACGATATGGAATTGGCAGATGTAATTAAACCCTCTACATCGGAAGGCATGTTTGTTGCACCGGCAACGATCGCGCTTGCAGGGGCGGAAATCGAACTTGTCTCGGCTATTTCCCGTGAGCTCCGGTTGAAACGGGCCCTTGAACCGCTTCGTGAAAGCTTTGATTATATTATTATCGACTGCCCGCCATCCCTTGGCTTATTAACTATCAATGCACTGACAGCGGCCGATTCGGTTTTGATTCCGGTTCAGTGTGAATATTATGCGCTGGAAGGATTAAATCAGCTGTTAAATACGGTACGGCTCGTTCAAAAGCATTTAAATAAAGACCTTTACATAGAAGGTGTTTTGTTAACGATGTTTGATGCCCGGACAAATTTAAGTATTCAAGTGGCGGAAGAAGTGAAAAAATATTTTCATGACAAGGTGTACCAATCTGTCATACCGCGCAACGTTCGTTTAAGTGAAGCACCAAGCCATGGTAAACCGGTTTTACTTTATGATGCCCGTTCACGCGGTGCGGAAGTGTATCTTGATTTTGCGAAAGAGGTGGCAGCACATGGCTAAAGGGCTTGGCAGAGGCTTGGATGCACTTTTTAAAGATATAGGTTCTGATGATCAAAATAGCACCGTACAGGAGATTTCCGTTAAAGATATTCGGCCAAATCCTCATCAGCCGCGGAAAACATTTAAGGAAGAAGCGCTTGAAGAATTAAAGCAGTCCATTCAATCACACGGCATCCTACAGCCAATCGTACTTCGAAAAAGCATTAAAGGATACGAAATTGTAGCGGGAGAACGGCGCTATCGGGCTGCCAAAGCAGCTGGTTTAAAAGCCGTGCCGGCCATTATTAAAGAATTAACAGAAGCACAAATGATGGAGCTTGCGCTGCTCGAAAACCTGCAGCGTGAAGACTTAACTGTGATGGAAGAAGCAGCAGCGTACCAGTTGATTATGGACAAGCTCAATGTTACACAGTCCGAGCTTGCAACGAGAATCGGAAAAAGCCGGCCTCACATTTCCAATTATGTCCGCCTGCTTGACTTGCCTAGTGAGATTCAAGGAATGATTGCCGAAGAAAAACTATCTATGGGACATGCTCGGGCGCTCCTCGGTGTAAAACCGAAAGCAAAGCAGTTGAAAGCAGCGGAAAAAACAGCGGCAGAAAATTGGACCGTCCGCCAGCTTGAAAATTGGATTCGTGAAGAAAAAGAAAAGGTTTCACGTGAAACAAAGCCGGTGAAAAAAGACATTTTTATTTTGGATCAAGAAGAAGTTCTTCGAGAGCGATTCGGCACAGCCGTACAAATCCGGCAGTCTAAAAATGGTAAAAAAGGTAAAATTGAAATTGAATATATGTCGACGGAAGATTTAAATCGCATTTTAGAAATGCTTGATAGCAGAGGGTAAAGTATGTTTATAACAGGTTCACTTGTAAATGGAATCGCGATTGGCGCCGGTGCATTGCTCGGCGCTTTAATGGCGCGGATTCCAGAAGGAATAAAAGGAACAGTCATGCATGCAATTGGACTGGCAGTAGTAGTGCTTGGCTTACAAATGGGATTGAAGGGCGAAAATTTTCTGCTCGTTATTTTAAGTCTTGCAGCCGGCGCCGTAGTAGGTGAACTGCTCAAAATTGATGAACGGTTGAATGATCTTGGCCACTGGCTTGAACAGAAAGTGGGCTCAAGAGGAAACGGCAGCATTTCAGAGGGATTTGTAACGGCGACTCTTATTTTCGTGATTGGGGCAATGGGTATTATTGGAGCGCTTGATAGCGGTATTCGTGGAAATCATGAGGTGCTGTTTACAAAATCACTGATTGACGGGATTACGGCCCTTATTTTAACGACTACACTTGGCATTGGTGTTTTATTTTCTGCTGTGCCTGTTTTTATTTATGAGGGGCTGATTGCGCTGTTCGCTACACAAATTGATCGGTTCGTTTCACAGGAATGGATGAATGCTTTTATTTTAGAAATGACGGCAGCCGGCGGCATTATGATTTTTGCGATTGGGCTAAATTTGCTTCAAATTACAAACATTCGTATTGCCAATCTCCTCCCAGCCATTGCCTTTGTTGCTCTTTTTGTTACAGTTTGGCCATAAGCTCCTTTTCGAAGGAGCTTTTTTCATTTTTCTAAAAACTCGTTGACACTCATTCATTCACATGTAATAATCCTAGTTATTATATAAGAATTATAAGGTTATTAAAGGAAAGGGGGCAGCACAGACTATTCTGTGCGGAGTCAATGAAGTTAAAACAAACGTTAGGCCTGTCGGCTGTAGCACTTTCACTTTTTTTATCAGGATGCGGCGGTGAAAATGCTTCATCAGGCGGCAGCAGTACACCTGTCGAAAACGTACCTGAACAGGTAAATGGAGAAGAACAGGTTAAAATTAAAGTTATTCGTAAAATTGGTGGTGACGACCATACCGCTCAGTTTTTAGCAGGTGCTCAAAAAGAAGGAGAGTCGCTTGGCTTTCAGGTAGATACATTTACGGCTAATGGTGACTCTGCTAAATTTCATGATGCGATTAATCAAGGACTCACACAGGATTACGACGGCTTTATTATTTCACACGGCGACGATGCAGCAACAGTCAACGAAGTGAAAAAGCTTGTTGAAGCAGGGAAAAGTGTTGTGACATTTGATTCCAATGAAGAGCTAAAAAGTGTAAAAGGCGTTACACTCACTTCTCAAGACGATGAAGCACTTGCTACACTGGCTCTTGATCAGTTGATTAAAGATACAAATGGAAAAGCAAACATCGCTTATTTATGGGTAGATGGCTTCCCGCCTATGGTACGCCGGAATGCAGTTTATGAGCAAAAGCTAAGTGAAAACCCGGGTATTAAGGAAGTAGACCGTTTCGGTGTAGCCGCTGCAGACACAACCGTTCAAACCCAAAATGCGGTGCAGGCGATGCTGAAAAAGTATCCGGAAGGAAAGCTAGATGCTATTTTTGCAACATGGGATGCTTTCGCAATCGGAGCGGCACGTGCAGTGCAGGAAGCAGGACGGGATGATGTGAAAATTTATGGCATTGACGTTTCAAATGCAGACCTGCAGGAAATTCAAGATCCGAAAAGTCCTTGGCAGTACACAGCTGCTGTAGATCCGGCACTAATTGGTTCGATCGACATGCGTATCCTAGCGAAAAAAATAGCCGGTGAAGAAACGCCGCAGGAATATGCGCTAGAAGCATCGCTTATTTCAAAAGAAGATTTACAGGACGCTGATGGTGCGGTGAATATGGAAAGCCTATCCAATGTTGTGGAAGGATGGGGACAGTCAGGTGAATTCACAGAAGACTGGATGAAAACGCTAAAAGAACATCATGCAAAATAAGAACGGAATTTGAGGAAATCTCTTTTCAAGAGATTTCCTCCTTTTCTGTAGTCGAAAGGAAGACGCATAATGAATACAATACTTGATATGAAAAACATTTCAATTTCCTTTCCTGGCGTAAAAGCATTAAGCAATGTGGATTTTCAAGCACAAACAGGCCGGGTTCATGCGCTGATTGGAGCAAACGGAGCCGGGAAATCGACGTTAATGAAGATTTTATCCGGTGCTTATGGCCATTATGAAGGAGATATGTCAATAAATGGTGAGCCTGTACACATCCGGCAGCCAGCTGATGCAAAAAAGCATGGGATTCAAATGGTGTATCAAGAAGTGGATACAGCGCTTATTCCTCACTTAACAGTCGGGGAAAATATTATGATGGATCAGCTTATTAATGGCAGACAGGAAAAAGGGTGGATTCGATGGAGACAGCTTCGTGAAGAAGCAGCAGCCCTGCTCCGAAAAATGAATCTGTCTCTTTCTCCAACCAAGCAGATAAGTGAATTAACGCTGGCAGAAAAGCAGATGGTGCTGATCGCAAGAGCCATTTCAAATGACTGCCGTTTTTTGATTTTGGATGAGCCGACTGCTCCGCTCAGCCAGACCGAAACCGATGAACTATTTCGGATTGTCCGCCAGCTGAAGGAAGAGGATGTAAGTATTATTTTTATTTCACACCGCCTTCCAGAATTATTTGCTATTTGTGATGATATTACAATTATGCGTAACGGAGAGCTGGTTTCAAAAAATCTTATCGCTGATACCACTCAAAACGAAGTGGTAGAAAGAATGCTGGGTCGGAAAATGGACGAACAGTTTCCAACACGTACATTCCAAAAAGGAAGAGTGCTGCTTCAAGCATCTGCCCTGTCCGCTTCAGGTGTCAACGGTGTAAATATAAGGATTCATGCGGGAGAAGTGGTTGGATTAACAGGGCTTGTCGGCGCCGGAAAATCAGAAATATGCAAAGCGTTGTTTGGTGAATCCAAATTGGAAGCAGGAGAAATTCAATTAAACGGAAAGTCTGTTTTATTTCGTTCGCCCTATGATGCTGTCCGACATGGTCTCGTGCTTGTCCCTGAAGAGCGACGCCGTGAGGGTGTGTTTGTGTCAGAGTCTGTTCTCTCGAATATTACCGTGACGACACTGACATCTATGCTTAAAGCAGGGGTTTTGATTGATTTTAAAAAAGAAAGAGAAAGAGCTGCCTCCATTATTGATCGGCTGGACGTACGAACACCGTCCCAAGAAGCGAAAGTGCGCCACCTGTCAGGCGGTAATCAGCAAAAGATCGCCATCGGAAAATGGCTGCTGGCCGAAGCCGATGTGTATATCTTCGATGAGCCGACAAAAGGAATCGATGTCGGAGCGAAGCGAGAGATTTTTGAATTGATTGCCGAGCTGGCTGCGCGCGGGAAGGGTATTTTGTATGCTTCAAGTGAAATGACGGAAATATTCGGCATGACAGACCGGCTGTATGTGATTTATGATGGACAAGCTGTGCTGGAAAAAGAAACATCCGGCACAACGGAAGAAGAAGTGATGTATTATTCGACAGGAGGAAAATAAGGTGTCTCAGAAAAAATCGTTTCAGTTGTTTGACTTCTTTTATAAGTACGGCACAATTTTAACCATTGTCGTGTTAATTGCTGTTTTTACGGCTTTGAACCCTGCTTTTATCAGCAGTGATAACCTGTTAAATATTTTAAGGTCCATTTCCATTGTCACAATTATTGCGGTAGGTGTAACGGTGTCGCTTTCGATAAACGGATTTGACTTATCCGTTGGCTCGTCTGCCTCTCTTGCCAGTGCAGTGGTAATCTCCATGTTCGTCTGGTTTTCACAAAATCTTGTTGTTGCACTGCTGGCAGCATTCCTCAGTGCTATTCTCATCGGTATTTTAAACTCGATTATGATTGTAAAGCTAAAAATTCCAGATATGCTTGCCACATTAGCAATGATGTTTATCATTCAGGGTGTCGCCTTAACTTATACAAAAGGAGCGACTATTTCAGAAAACATGGTCATATCCGATGGATCGTATGCAGAAGGTGTGATCAGTCCCGTTTTTGCGAAGCTGGGCCAGCTTCCATGGATTATTGTGATTATGGTTGCCGTTGTACTGGTGGTTCAAGGCTTTTTGTCGCTGACAAAGCACGGGCGTTTTATGTATATGATTGGCGGCAATCAGGAAGCTGCCCGTTTATCGGGTATTCCTGTCAATAAATATAAAGTGGCAGCTTACATTCTGTCTGCTCTTTTAGCGGCGCTTGGCGGTATAGTGCTGGCTTCCCGCGTTATGACAGCAGAAATCAATGCAGGCGGCCCTTATTTAATGGATGCAGTAGCAGCCGCGTTTATTGGATTATCTGTGCTTGGAGCCGGTAAGCCGAATGCGCTCGGCACATTTGTCGGGGCTGTTTTGATCGGTATATTGCAAAATGGACTTGTTATGATGTCGGTCCCTTATTATGCGATGGACATTGTAAAAGGATCTGTGCTGGCTTTCGCGCTGGCACTCACATACTATAAACAAAAACACACATAATTCAATTTTCTGTGAAAAAAGCTCTTCTCCTGTTAAAATGGAAACGACTTATGTAACCAGCAGAAGGAGGGCTTTTTTTGGAAGAACAGTCGTTATCAACCTATCAGCGCGCCCTCGAATCATTGTGGCGAAAATTCACTAATGAAGAAACGTGGCTTATGTTCGGCGAAGGAGCCATTAAAATTACCCTGACGATTCTGGTAGCGTGGCTGATTGTAAAAGTTGGGAAAATTGCAATCCGCAATTTTTTCGTTCTTCGTTCAAAAGCACCGCTCACGTTTTCTGAGCGGCGTGAAAACACACTTTTAAAATTGATTGAAAATGTACTGGCTTATGTGGTTTACTTTATCGCACTTGTCAATATACTTGGGGTTTTGACCTTTGATGTTAAAGGGTTAATTGCCGGGGCAGGGGTACTCGGACTTGCCATTGGTTTTGGTGCTCAAAGCTTGGTGAAAGATGTGATTACAGGATTCTTTATCATCTTTGAAGACCAATTTTCAGTAGGCGACTTTGTCCGGATCGGCCAATTTGAAGGGACCGTCGAGGAAATTGGCCTGCGTACGACAAAGCTAAAGGTATGGACGGGTGAAATTCACATTGTACCGAACGGAAGTATTATAGAAGTGACCAATTTCTCGATTCATAATAGTGTGGCGGTAGTCGATATTGGAATTGCATATGAAGAAAATATAGAAAAAGCGGAACAAGTGATTAATGAGCTGTTAGAGACGCTTAAAGACAAATACCCGGAAATTGTTGATACGCCGAAACTGCTCGGTATTCAAACGCTTGCTCCTTCTGATGTGACACTTCGAATCACAGCCGAAACAACACCAATGAACCATTGGTACGTTGCCCGAATGATGCGTAAAGATATTAAGGAATGCCTCGATGCAAACGGAATTGAGATTCCTTATCCGCGTATGGTGATGTTTTCACGAACGGATCAAGAAGCACAAGCAGGCTCAAAACAAGCAAAAAGCGGGGGAACGGCATAAATGGAAGAAAAACAGTTTGCGTTACATGATGTAGTAGAAATGAAAAAAGCCCATCCTTGTGGAACAAATCGCTGGAAAATTATTCGCCTTGGCATGGACATTCGAATCAAATGTGAAGGGTGCGGGCACAGCGTGATGCTGCCGCGGCGTGAATTTACAAAAAAAATGAAACGGGTAGTAACAGAGAGCGGCGATTGAGCCGCTCTTTTTTTGAACAAATTTAGATGTCCGCCGGGCTTGAATAGCTGGCTTATGCTTTTCTTGCGTTGCCTTTTTTCGTTGTAGTCCATATAATGGGGAAAGGTTTAGAATACCATGTACGTTTTTACAGAAAACAAGGAGTGAACCAATAATATGGCATTAACAGCAGGAATTGTCGGTCTTCCAAACGTCGGAAAATCGACCTTATTTAACGCAATTACAAAAGCAGGTGCTGAATCAGCCAACTACCCGTTCTGTACGATTGATCCAAATGTCGGAATCGTAGAAGTACCGGATGAGCGCCTGGCGAAATTAACGGAAATGGTCACGCCCAAAAAAACCATTCCAACAGCTTTTGAATTTACGGACATTGCCGGTATTGTAAAAGGCGCCAGCAAAGGAGAAGGACTGGGGAACAAGTTCCTGTCCCACATTCGTGAAGTAGATGCGATCTGTCAGGTCGTTCGCTGCTTTGACGATGAAAATATTACCCATGTATCCGGAAAAGTGGATCCGATTGATGATATTGAGGTCATTAACCTCGAGCTTATTTTGGCGGATCTTGAATCTGTGGACAAACGTCTTGCACGTGTGGCCAAGCTTGCCAAACAAAAGGACAAAGAAGCAGTTGCCGAGCATGATGTACTTGTGATGGTGAAAGAAGCTCTCGAATCTGACAAGCCCGCCCGTTCTGTAGAATTTACAGAAGAACAGCAAAAGATCGTCAAGCAGCTTCACTTATTGACAGCAAAGCCAATGCTGTATGTGGCAAATGTGAGCGAAGAAGAAATCGCAGACCCGTCCAATAATGAGCACGTGCAAAAAGTACGTGACTATGCGGCTGGAGAAGGCTCAGAAGTGATTGTGATCAGTGCGAAAGTAGAAGAAGAAATCGCAGAGCTTGATGACGATGAAAAAGCAATGTTCCTTGAAGAGCTGGGCATTGAACAGTCTGGACTGGATCAATTGATTACAGCGGCATATTCTCTTTTAGGGCTTGCAACGTACTTTACAGCGGGCGTACAGGAAGTTCGTGCCTGGACATTCCGTAAAGGGATGAAAGCACCACAATGCGCCGGTATCATTCACTCGGATTTTGAGCGGGGCTTCATCCGTGCCGAAACGGTTTCATATGATGACCTTGTTGAAAATGGCTCTATGACAGCAGCAAAAGAAGCCGGTAAAGTTCGTCTGGAAGGAAAAGAGTACGTAATGAAAGACGGAGATGTTGTTCACTTCCGTTTTAACGTTTGATATAGCATTTATAAGCGACTCCACCATATAACGGTGGAGTTTTTTCATGAGAGGTGTTCAAAATGAAAGATATCAGTTATGTAGCGCTGCTGGCGGCTTTTCTATTTATGCTTATCCCGTTCTGGCTGTCTTACAAGCAAAAGCTAGGTATTTCAAAAGAGATGTTGATTGCCTCCATGCGGGCATTTGTTCAACTGACCATTATCGGATACATCATTACCTTTGTTTTTTCCATTCAAACACCCCTTCTGTTTTTATTTATTATTTTTATTATGATCATGATCGCTTCCCGTACCTCTGCTAAGCGAGGGGAAGCTTTTCACCATTCGTTTTGGATTGCATTTGCTGCTCTGGTGACAGCAGAAGCCGCTTCTGTTACAGTGTGGGTCGTTTTTGATATTGTCGATTTTGAAGCACAATATATTCTACCAATGAGCGGAATGATTATCGGCAGTTCCATGGTAGCTGTCAGCCTTGTGTTTGACCGGCTGAAGCGTGAATTTGATTCAACAAAAGAATTGATTATGGGAAAACTTGCGCTTGGTGCTACGCGCCGCCAGGCATCGCAGGAATTGATTGAAGCTACAGTTAAAGCAGCGCTTATTCCAAGTATGGAAGGCATGAAAACAATTGGCCTTGTCCAGCTTCCAGGCATGATGACAGGAGCTATTATCGCAGGTGCGTCACCTGTTGTTGCTGTAAAATATCAGCTCGTTATCGCGCTCACTACTTTTGGGAACACCGCTATTACAGCCATGATTGTCTGTTTTCTTACCTACCAAGCTTTTTTTAAGCAAAGAATGTTTTAATCTTGCATGTTTCAAACGTATGTTCTATAATAAAGAAGTATCCACCTATACGGCCATCAGCTCCTTTTATTTCCGGTTATTGTGAAAAATATTGCGCTGTTGAGAGATTCATGTTATAATTTCAACTTGTGAGTAATGAAAATTTGCTCCTTGCTGTCGAGCCCCGTAAGGGAACGTCGACAGCCGCATAGTCCACGAGGAGGTGAACGAAGATGAGAAAGTACGAATTCATGTACATTATCCGCCCGAACATTGAAGACGAGGCGAAAAAAGCGCTAGTTGAGCGTTTTGACAACATCCTTACTTCAAACGGTGCTGAAATCATCGATTCAAAAGAATGGGGTAAACGCCGTTTAGCGTACGAAATCAACGATTTCCGCGAAGGTTTCTACCAACTTATTCATGCTAAAGCTGAAGATGCAGCTGCAGTAAATGAATTTGACCGTCTTGCGAAAATCAGCGATGACATTATCCGTCATATCGTTGTTAAAGAAGAAGAAAAGTAATCGAAATGCACTAAATATACATCCCTTTCATCATGTTTCAAGCTGAAACATTTTAAAAGAAAAGGAGTTGATTCTGATGATAAACCGAGTGGTTTTAGTGGGTCGTTTAACGAAAGATCCTGAACTTCGCTATACGCCAGCTGGTGCAGCTGTTGCGACGTTTACGCTTGCGGTAAACCGCGCGTATACGAATCAGCAAGGTGACCGGGAAGCGGATTTTATTAATTGTGTGATTTGGCGCCGTCCGGCTGAAAACGTGGCAAACTTCTTGAAAAAAGGAAGCCTTGCCGGCGTGGAAGGACGTATTCAAACTCGTAATTATGAAGGCCAGGATGGAAAGCGCGTTTACGTGACAGAAGTCCAGGCAGATAGTGTCCAGTTTCTTGAACCAAAATCCGGCGGAGGTGGAGGCGGCCAGCAGTATGGCAACGCTCCTCAGCAGCAGGGTGGCGGTTATGGCGGCCAACAGCAAAGCAATCAGGATTTTCCGTTTGGCCAGCAGCAGCAGAATCAACAGCGCGGCAATAACAATGCCGGTTATTCTAAAATGAATGAAGATCCGTTTGCAGATAACGGACAGCCGATCGATATTTCAGACGACGATCTTCCATTCTAATATTAAACAAGGAGGGGAAACTCATGGCAGGACGCAGAGGTGGACGTAAGCGTAAAAAGGTTTGTTACTTCACATCTAACGGTATTACACATATCGATTACAAAGATGTTGATTTGCTTAAAAAGTTCGTATCTGAACGTGGAAAAATTCTTCCACGTCGTGTGACAGGTACAAGCGCTAAATACCAACGTCGTTTGACAATTGCAATCAAACGTTCGCGGCAGGTAGCACTTCTTCCATTCGTTGGAGAAGAAAGATAAGAACTATATTGGTGAAAAAAGTGCAGTGCTGTTTTATCAGCATTGCACTTTTTTTGTGCATTTAAAATGGATAAAAAAGGAATTTTTTAATAAAGTTTTATAATAAAAATATAAAGAAAATACTAGATATTTATCGACAAATAGGTACAATAAGCATAGGGTATTTTTACTATACAAGGAGGTATAAAGTGAGAGGCATAAAATTAATTAAAACAAAGTTGCTTATCCCCATTATCGCAGCGCTTATTTTAGCGTTTACTTTTATTATTATATTTATTAGCTGGCAAACAGAAAACAATGTGGAGAAAAGTGTCGTTAATCAGAGTGAAGGCACAGTCGAAAGTTTATCCGGCACAGTAAAGGCATTTTTAGACCAGTATGAAAAAAGCATTGACTTGCTTGCTTTTGATGATACGATTCAATCTTACGGAACAAGTGAGCTGGCTCAGGACAAAGTCGACCGTCAGCCGACAGAAACTCTTTTTATGGATTATTTAAACACATATGAAGATGTTTTAAATATTTACTTTGGCTCGGCAGAGGGAACCACGATTATTTCCCCGGTAATTAAGCTGCCTGAAGACTTCGATCCTCGTGAAAGAGATTGGTACACACAAGCTGAGAACAAAAAAACGTCAGTTTGGAGCGAGCCTTATAAAGATACGGCGACCGGTTCTTCAGTAGTGACTGTATCAAGAGCTGTTTATGACGACAATGACCGGTTCCTTGGCGTGATTGGAGTTGATGTTGATTTAACCGTTTTAACAGAGCGAGTGAAACAAACAGATCTTGGATATCAGGGCTACCCAACTGTTTTTTCAACTGCAGGCATGGGCATTGTTCATCCGACTAGCCAGGGAGAAGATTTAACAAAGATTCCTGTAATTAAAAGTATCATTGATGACTCCTCTCCGTCTGGAAGTAAATATTACAAACTGGATGGAGAAAACCGTATTATCGTATTTAATAATGTACCAGGCGTAAATTGGACGGTAGCGGCCGTTTATGACCGGGCAAATTTGCTTGGTCTGTCTCAGTCAATCAGTAAGTCCCTTCTGTGGACCGGTATTGTGCTGCTTTTGTTGATTAGTGCCGTTATGTTGTTTGTGATTTCCAATATTGTAAAGCCCCTTCGCCGTTTAGAGCGCACGGCTTCTCAAATAGCTGAAGGTGACTTGACAGTGCAGGTACCAGTATCGACACAGGACGAAGTTGGACAGCTTTCAGCAGCATTTAATAAAATGACAGCACACATGAGAGCAATTTTGCAAAAAGTCAATCAATCTGTGCAGGAAGTGAAAGTATCCGCAGAAAATTTAAGCGCGGTATCAGAAGAAACAAGCGCATCCAGTGAGCAAATGACCTATGCGATCAATGAAATTACTCTGGGGGCTTCCCGTTCAGCAGAAGACTCTGCTGAGGCGACTGAGCGCTCAAACAGCCTGGGCAGCCAAATTGATGCTATTACAGGAAAAGCAGGTGACATGGCGCAGGCTGCTTCCGAAGCTGAGCAGGCTAACCAAAAAGGAGCCGGGCAAATTGAACAGCTTCGTATGTCAAACAATGAAACGAAAACATACATTTCCGGCATGCAGATGGTGATCGAGGAGCTGGAATCAAAAATGAGCTCCATTGAAGCAGTGATTGGAGCCATTACCGATATTTCTGCCCAGACAAACCTGCTGGCGCTTAATGCATCAATTGAAGCAGCAAGAGCCGGTGAACACGGTAAAGGTTTTGCTGTGGTAGCTGAAGAAGTCCGTAAATTGGCAGAACAGTCCAGCGAAGCAGCAGACGAGGTAAGAAAAACGATTCTGGATATTCAATCTGGTTCGCGTACTGCTGTTGAGCAAATGAAAAAAACACGCAGCAATTTTAATGAGCAAACAGAAGCGGTAGAAGAAACGAGCAAAGTCTTCCATCAGCTTTCTACTCTTGTCAGCACAATTGATTCATCTATTGCAGCCATTAATCAGGAAATCAAAGAAGTGGGAACCATAAAAGATGAAGTAATTCACACGATGACGGGCATTGCCGCTGCCAGCCAGCAGTCTGCTGCTGCAAGTGAGGAAGTGAGCGCTTCTGCAGAAGAGCAATTAAGAGCAGTCCGGACCGTAACAGATTCATCAGAGCAACTAATGGAATTAAGTACCGATTTAAAAGAAATGGTTAATCAATTTAAATTGTAAAAGTGGATGCCGGCCAGTGCCGGTGTCCTTTTTTTACATAAATTTTACATTAGCTTAATATATTTTTAGGTCTATAAAACTATAATAAAGGGGCGTGTATAGGGAGAAAGGTGTAGTGAGATGAAATCAATTCGAATGAAATTTATGCTTCCCATTGCAATAATTTTAATGAGTGCGTTTGTGTTTATTATTTTTTTCACAGGTTGGAAAACCGAACAGCAAATCGAGAAAAATGCCGCTGTTCAAACAGAAGAATTTGTAAAAGAGCTAAATAACTCTGCGGATGCTTTTTTGCAAAAATATGAAGAAAGTGTTCAGCTTTTATCGGAAAGTGCCCAGGTGATCCGGTATGCTGAAGCAGCCGGAGACGCTGCACAGGCGGACAGGGAGCTGCAGGCGGTTTTTAACCGATATACGGATATTTACAAAGACACATTAAGCGTTTATTATACATCGGCAGATGGAACCTTTAAAAAAGCGCCGGCCACATCGCTTTCAGATGGATTCAATCCATTAGAGGAACCATCTTATAAGCAGGCGGCCGCAAGCGATGAGCCTGTATGGAGCGAACCGTATCAAAGTACAACCGGGGATGATATCATCACTGTTTCAAAATCCATTACGAGCGGCTCAGAAGTGCTGGGGGTTATTGGAGTAGATATTAATTTAACAAGTATGACCAACCGAATGAACAAGCTGAATGTCGGCTATGAAGGATATCCGATTATTTTATCAGAGCAGGGAAAAGCACTTGTTCATCCGTTACAAAAAGGAAAAGATGTATCCAAAGATCCGTTGATGGAGACAATATTAAATGGCGAAAAAAGCGGTATCATAGAAAAAGGAGCCCAGTTGATCGTATACGACACAGTGGCGCAAACCGGCTGGAAAATTGGGGCGGTTTACGAAAAAAAGAACCTGTTCAGCATTTCAGATGAAATGAAAAAAGTCCTTGCTGTTACGGCACTGTCTGTGCTGGCCATTGTGATGATCGTTGTGTTTTGGCTGGCGTCCAGTATCACAAAGCCGCTTCAAAAGCTGAATACATCAGTTAAGCAAGTAGCCCAGGGAAATTTACAAACCCATGTTTATATTTCAGGCAGGGACGAGGTAGCGGAATTGGGCCACAGCTTTAATGAGATGGTCATGAAAATGCGCAGCATCGTCGGTGTAACAGAAAGTGCTGCAAAAAACGTAAGGGAATCTATCCAGCATTTAAATATAGCTGTACAGGAAATCAATGAGTCGGGAACGATGGCGGCCACAGCATTAAATGAGCTGACACATGGAACAGAGCGGTCAGCAAACGGAGCACAAAAAGCGGCAGATCGTTCACAAGAGCTGGGCACCTTGGTCAGTTCCATATCGGGAGAAGCAAATGCCATGACAAAGCTTGCTGGAACCGCTGCGCAGGCGGCGGAAACAGGCGCAAAACACGTGTCCGGCATGGCAGAATCCATTACAGCCTCTGCCGAGCGAATGAATACCATAATGGACTCGATTCGTACGCTTGCAGAAGACATTAAAGGGATTGAAAGTATCGTGCATGTGATTGAAGGAATTTCCGCTCAAACGAATCTCCTGGCATTAAATGCATCAATTGAAGCAGCACGCGCAGGCCATCATGGTAAAGGCTTTGCCGTTGTTGCTCAGGAAGTAAGAAAGCTTGCTGAGCAGTCGAGCAAAGCCGCTGGGGAGATACACAAAAAAATTGCGGCTGTTCAAGAAGGCTCAGATCGGACCATGAATGCAGTAAGCGAAGCGGGCGGCCATATGAACGTGCAGACAGAAGCCGTGCAGGAAACAGAAATGGTATTTGTGCACCAGGAAGAAGTAGTACAAAAAATGGAAGCAGCAATTGCAGAAATGGTCAAAAGTATTCACACAGCAGATCAGGAAAAAGATATCGTTGTTCAAACAGCCGGTCAGCTGGCAGAAGAAGCTAAAGTTTCAGCCCTTTCCTGTGAAGAAGCCCAGGAAAGAACGAAAACACAGCTTCTGGCCATCGAAGGTGTAGCTGCTGCCTCTGAACAGCTGGATTTGCTTAATAACGAATTGATTCAGGCGATCCGCCAATTTCAAATATGAAAAATACGTGAAAAGTCCGATCCTTTGTTCGGGCTTTTTTGTTTTAAAGTTGAATGAGGGACTAAAGGAATGTAGAATAAGGAAGGAGAATGCCGAATTGCTCGGTAAATGAACGGAGTGTTAAATTGGAAAAAACAAGAATCATAACAGAAGGAGCGATGATGCTGGCCATCTTTGCGATCCTGCTGGCGGTCTCCATTTACGTACCGATTGTTTCAATTATCGGCGCGCTTTTTTTACTGCTCCCTTTTTTAGTATACAGCTCCAAATATCCACCTGGACCTGCTTTTAGTCTGCTTGCCGTTTCGCTGCTGCTGGCGTTCCTGGTAGGAGGTATTGTGTCCGTACCTGTAGCGATTATGTACGGAACAACGGGGCTGATAATGGGCACATTAATCCGCAGGCAGTCAGATGGCTGGATTGTTTATATGGGTGGAAGCATCGCGTTTCTTTTGAATATGATTGTCCAGTATGCTGCTGCTGTCTGGCTGTTTGATATTTCATTTGCAGACGAGTTTAGCAGTACGTTTAAGCAGTCTGTAGCAGAAACAAGCCGTATGCTTGGCCAGGAAGCTCCTTACACGGGTGAGGAGATCAATACGCTTATTAGCTACATAACTGCTATTTTACCAGCGATTTTTGTTGTAGTGGCGTTTGTAACAGTTTTGCTTTTAAGAACCGCAAATTATCCAATTGCCAAACGGCTCGGTGTGAAGGTGAAGCCGCTTCAGCCATTTCGGACTGTGCGTCTGCCTCGCACAATTTTATGGTACTATCTTCTTTTTATGGTAGGAGCTATTTTCGTCAAGCCGGCTCCTGGTACAAGCTGGTATGATATTTATGTGAACATGATGTTTATTTTGCAGGCATGCTTATATATACAAGGCTTGTCCTTTGTTTTTTTCTATGCCCACAGCAAAAGATGGCCAAAAGCAATCCCAGTTTTGGCGGCTCTTTTATCAATTCCTCTAATTCCGCTTCTTTATCTTATCCGATTATTAGGTATAATTGATTTAGGGTTCGACTTAAGACAACGGATGCAAAAAAAGCCGTAATATGCTTTTTAAAATCAGTTCCATCGAATGTAAGGGATGGAACTTTAGAACGAGGAGCTGAAGCGAATGCTTTCGTATTATAACAGGCGGATGATTCAAATACCGTTTATCATCATTGCGCTTGTGCTTGTGGCCGCGTCGGCCTGGCTTTTCTCCTACAATTGGGCTGCAGGCGCCGGTTTAATCACATTAACGATTTTTCTGCTCCTCTTTTTATATCTGGCAGAAAGAAAATTACATGAAGATGTGCAGAAATATGTATCCACTTTGTCTCACCGTCTTCAAAAAGTCGGCGAAGAAACGCTTCAGGAACTGCCAATCGGCATTCTGCTTTATAATAAGGAGTACACGGTTGAATGGGCGAATGCTTTTTTAACTTCGTATTTCCGGGAAGAATCACTTGTTGGTGAATCGCTTTACGAAGTGGCAGAACCCTTACTTTCAGCCATTAAAAGTGACAAGGAAGCGATGCTCGATTTGAATGACAAAACATTTCGGGTGATGTCCAAACCGGCTGAACGGCTTCTTTACTTTTTTGATGTGACAAAAGAGGAGAGAATTGCCCGGCAGTTTAAAGAAGAAAAGCCGGCGCTCAGCATTATCTTCCTTGATAACTATGATGATTTAACACAGGGAATGGATGACCAGACGAGAAGCAGCTTAAACAGTCGGGTTACTTCTATGCTGAATGGCTGGGCAAAAAAGCATGGCATGTTTTTAAAGCGAATATCATCTGAACGCTTTTTTACCGTAATGAACGAGCGGATTTTGTCCAAGCTTGAAGAAGATAAATTTTCTATTTTGGACGAGGTACGTGAAGAAACAGCCAAGCATTACGCCCCGCTTACATTAAGCATCGGAATCGGTCAGGGAGGAGTTTCATTGCCGGAGCTCGGTGATTTGGCCCAATCCAGTTTAGATTTGGCTCTCGGGCGCGGCGGCGATCAGGCCGCGATCAAGCAGGGAGACGGAAAAGTGAAGTTTTACGGGGGGAAAACAAACCCGACCGAAAAACGGACACGGGTGCGTGCACGCGTGATTTCACACGCGCTCCGTGACATCGTGACTGAGAGTGACAAAGTGATCGTGATGGGCCACAAGTATCCGGATATGGATGCAGTCGGTGCTTCAATGGGGATTCGCCATGTTGCAGAATTAAATGGACGAGAAGGTTATATTGTCGTTGACCCTTCACAGATTGATACAGCAGTGAAACGACTGCTTAACGAGCTGAAAGAACAAAACCCTGATCTTCATTCAAGGATCATTACACCGGAGGAAGCGCTTGAAATTGCGACCAATCGGACGCTCCTTGTAATCGTTGATACCCATAAGCCTTCGCTCGTGATTGAAGGGCGGCTGCTTTCAAAAGCTGAACGGGTCGTCGTTATCGATCATCACCGGCGCGGAGAAGAATTTATTAAAAACCCGCTTCTCGTTTATATGGAGCCCTATGCATCTTCAACTGCAGAGCTTGTCACTGAACTTTTGGAATATCAGCCGAAAACAAAAAAAATATCTATGCTTGAGTCGACTGCCCTGCTTGCTGGTATAATTGTAGATACAAAAAGCTTTTCACTTCGAACGGGGTCTCGTACGTTTGATGCTGCGGCTTATTTGCGTACAAACGGTGCGGATACGATTTTGGTTCAAAAGTTTTTAAAAGAAGATATCGACACTTACATTCAGCGCAGTCAGCTGATCGAAACCGTTTATTTTTATAAGGAAGGCCTTGCCATTGCTAAAGGCAGCGATGACTATGTATATGATTCGGTTCTTATTGCTCAGGCAGCAGACACGATTTTAACAATGAATGGTGTACAGGCATCGTTTGTGATTGCGCGCCGTTCAGAGGAAACAATTGGCATCAGTGCCCGCTCACTTGGTGAAGTCAATGTACAGATCATTATGGAACAATTGAACGGAGGCGGTCATTTAACAAATGCTGCCACGCAAATTCGGGATGCTTCTGTAGAGGATGCTGAAATGGAACTGTGCCGTGTTATTGATGAAATAACTGAAGGAGGAAATGAGGAATGAAGGTAATCTTTTTAAAAGACGTAAAAGGCAAAGGCAAAAAAGGTGATGTGAAAAACGTAGCTGATGGCTACGCACATAACTTTTTAATTAAAAATGGCTATGCCGTAGAAGCGACATCTGGCAATCAAAATGCGCTTGATGCTCAGAAGAAAAAACAAGCGGCTCTTGCAGCAGAAGAGCTTGAGGATGCAAAGCGGCTAAAAGAAACTGTCGAGGCATTAACAGTTGAACTGCATGCAAAAACAGGTGAAGGCGGCCGGCTTTTCGGATCTGTAACAGCTAAGCAAGTGGCTGATGAATTAAATAAAAAGCATAAGATTAAAATTGATAAACGGAAGATGGATCTTCCAGACGGTATACGTGGTCTAGGCTACACAAACGTGCCTGTCAAACTGCATAATGAAGTAACAGCTACACTCAAGGTACATGTAACAGAAGAAAAATAATCAGAAAAGACATGTGATCGGAATTCTCTGATCACATTTTTTTCGCGAGGAGGGTAACGATGAGCGATGTATTAACGGACCGTGTACCGCCGCAAAATATTGAAGCAGAACAGGCTGTGCTGGGGGCGATCTTTTTAGAACCGTCCGCGTTAACAGTCGCTTCTGAAATATTAATTCCGGAAGACTTTTACCGGAATGCCCACCAGCAAATTTATTTAACAATGCTGAAGCTCGGTGATCACGGAAAAGCAGTAGATGTAGTCACAGTTACAGAGGACCTGGCTGCGCATAAACTGATTGAAGATGTCGGCGGCATTTCATATTTAAGTGAACTGGCAGCGGCTGTACCAACAGCAGCCAATATTGAATATTACGCTCGTATTGTAGAAGAAAAATCGCTTCTGCGACGGTTGATTCGCACAGCGACAACCATTGCAACAGATGGGTATGAGCGTGAAAACGAAGTAGAAGGTTTGCTGAGCGAAGCAGAAAAAAGCATTATGGAGGTAGCCCAGCGGAAAAACGCCGGTGCTTTTCATAATATTAAAGATGTGCTTGTGCGCACGTATGACAATATTGAACTGCTTCATAACCGAAAAGGGGATGTAACCGGCATTCCAACCGGATTTGCAGAGCTGGACCGGATGACCGCAGGGTTCCAGCGAAATGATTTAATTATTGTTGCCGCACGTCCATCTGTCGGGAAAACGGCATTTGCTCTTAATATTGCACAAAACGTAGCAACGAACACGGACGAAACAGTTGCGATTTTTAGTCTCGAGATGGGGGCAGAGCAGCTAGTGATGCGGATGCTCTGCGCAGAAGGAAACATTAATGCGCAAAGCCTGCGGACAGGCACTTTGACCGATGAAGACTGGCGCAAGCTGACGATGGCGATGGGCAGCTTATCCAATTCAGGTATTTACATTGATGATACACCGGGTGTGCGAATTGGAGAGATCCGTTCAAAATGCCGTCGCTTGAAGCAGGAGCAGGGCCTCGGTATGATCTTGATCGACTACCTGCAGCTTATTCAAGGCAACGGACGCTCCGGCGAAAACCGTCAGCAGGAAGTATCGGAAATCTCCCGTTCTTTAAAAGCACTTGCCCGTGAGCTGGAAGTGCCAGTTATCGCGCTTTCTCAGCTTTCCCGCGGTGTTGAGCAGCGGCAGGACAAGCGCCCGATGATGTCTGATATTCGGGAATCGGGATCCATTGAGCAGGATGCCGATATTGTAGCTTTTTTGTATCGAGATGATTATTATGACAAAGAATCCGAAAACAAAAATATGATTGAAATTATCATTGCCAAGCAGCGGAACGGCCCAACTGGAACGGTAGAGCTTGCTTTCGTGAAAGAATACAATAAATTCGTCAATGTAGAACGGCGTATGGATGAAATGGGAGCGCCGCCCGGCGCGTAAAAAGCCAGCAAATCGCTGGCTTTTTTCTTTTTAATCTTCTGTTCTGCTCAAAGGTTCTGTCTGGTTTTCTAGTAAAAACGAATGAAAAAATCGAATTAAGTTAAAAATGTTCGTCTTTTTGTTTGACGGCTCGGTTTTCTGCTGGTAAAATAAATGTGTTTGATAAAACGTTTTTCATGAACCTTCGGAGGTGCAAAAAATGTCATCAGTAGTGGTAGTAGGAACACAATGGGGCGATGAAGGAAAAGGGAAAGTAACCGATTTTCTTTCTGAGAATGCAGAAGTCGTAGCTCGTTACCAGGGTGGAAATAATGCGGGTCATACAATTAAATTCAACGGTGTTACATACAAACTTCACTTGATTCCATCTGGTATTTTTTATTCAGATAAAATTTGCGTAATCGGCAACGGCATGGTTGTGGATCCGAAAGCGCTTGTAAAAGAATTAGAATATTTACATGGACATGGTGTATCAACAGATAACCTGCGCATTTCAAACCGTGCGCATGTGATTTTGCCATATCACTTGAAAATTGACGAAGTCGAAGAAGAGCGCAAAGGCGCTAATAAAATCGGTACAACGAAAAAAGGAATCGGCCCTGCTTACATGGATAAAGCAGCACGGATGGGTATCCGCATGGCAGATCTTTTGGATCGTGAAACATTTGAAGAAAAATTAACGCACAATATTGCAGAAAAAAATCGCCTGCTTGAGCGTTTCTACGAAACAGAAGGCTTTAAAGTAGAAGATATTTTAGATGAGTATTACGAGTACGGGCAGCAAATCAAAGACCTTGTTTGCGACACATCGGTTGTACTCAATGACGCACTCGATGAAGGCCGTCGTGTTTTATTTGAAGGCGCTCAGGGTGTAATGCTTGATATCGATCAGGGAACATACCCATTTGTTACATCGTCAAACCCAGTTGCAGGTGGCGTAACGATCGGTTCTGGTGTTGGCCCATCCAAAATCACGCACGTTGTAGGCGTATCAAAAGCTTACACAACACGTGTGGGTGATGGACCGTTCCCAACAGAGCTGAATAACGAAATTGGTGATCAAATTCGTGAAGTAGGACGCGAGTATGGTACAACAACAGGACGTCCGCGCCGTGTTGGCTGGTTTGACAGTGTGGTTGTACGCCATGCGCGCCGTGTAAGCGGACTGACAGACCTTTCATTGAATTCAATTGATGTATTAACAGGAATTGAAACATTGAAAATCTGTACGGCATACCGTTACAAAGACGAACTGATTACAGAATATCCGGCTAACCTTCGCGTACTTGCAGAATGCGAGCCTGTATATGAAGAGCTTCCAGGCTGGACAGAAGATATTACAGGTGTTAAGGATTTAAGTGAGCTTCCGGCAAATGCCCGTCACTATATCGAGCGTGTATCACAGTTAACAGGTATTCCGTTGTCTGTTTTCTCAGTAGGTCCAGACCGCAATCAGACAAACGTCGTACGCAGTGTGTGGAGCTAAATCTGAAT
Organism: Domibacillus robiginosus; assembly: GCF_000966195.1. Taxonomy (GTDB): domain Bacteria; phylum Bacillota; class Bacilli; order Bacillales; family Domibacillaceae; genus Domibacillus; species Domibacillus robiginosus. Next base: position 38,854 of record NZ_LAHL01000004.1, read on the forward strand.
AAAAAAGAAGCTGCCTTTTCTAAGGCAGCTTTTTCTCTTTTTCTTTTATTTTCTTTCGCTTATTTTCTAAGTTAATAGTCCCTTCTGATCGTCCCTGCAAACGAAAAAATGCCGTATTTTAACTTTGTTTCCTTAGAATGTTTGGAAACAGGAATAAAATGTCGAAATTTCTTGGTTTTGTTCGTTTTTTTCGACAAATATGGAGAAAATGTATTGTCACTCTTCACCCCATGTGATACTATTAACAATGTTGCTGGAGAACGGCATTAAAAAATGGTCCGGTAGTTCAGTTGGTTAGAATGCCTGCCTGTCACGCAGGAGGTCGCGGGTTCGAGTCCCGTCCGGACCGCCATTTTTACTTTAACCTATCGTTATGTTCTTGATGGCGGCCGTCCGCGTCTTTGAATTGTCCTTCACGAAAAAACGGCCGCTGTATTTTTTGAAAATTTCGTCTTGACGCACTATTCTTCACAATAACAATAAAACAATTTATTTGTTAGACAATGTTTTAACTCCGGCTCAGTAGCTCAGTTGGTAGAGCAAAGGACTGAAAATCCTTGTGTCGGCGGTTCGATTCCGTCCTGAGCCATAGAAAAAGCATCGCGGTGATTTCGCTCCCGTGGTGCTTTTTGTTATTTTTATCGTCTATTGCCAGATGTCGCAGCCCCTTTGTCATGGTAAAGTTAAGTAAAGCGAAAAAGGCGAAAATATGATAAAATATAATATTTGAAGCCATCTTTTACTCTGTGAAAATAAAAGTGAGGGACATATGTGATGCAAAAGAAAATATTGGTTGTCGATGATGAAAGACCCATTGCAGATATTTTGCAGTTTAATTTAAAAAAAGAAGGATATGACGTTCAGTGTGCATATGACGGTGACCAGGCAGTTGAAATGGTAGAGGATATGCAGCCGGACCTTGTATTGCTTGACATTATGCTTCCAGGACGTGACGGAATGGAAGTATGCCGCGAAGTGCGCAAAAAACATGAAATGCCGATTATTATGCTAACAGCAAAAGATTCCGAGATTGATAAAGTACTTGGTCTGGAGCTTGGGGCAGATGATTATGTAACAAAGCCGTTTTCCACGCGTGAACTGATCGCACGTGTAAAAGCCAATTTGCGTCGTCATCAAGCGATTCCTGCTCAGGAAGACGAAGTGGTGGATACCAATGAAATTACCGTAGGGGCACTGACGATTCATCCTGATGCTTATATCGTTTCAAAGCGCGGTGAAACGATTGAGCTGACTCATCGCGAATTTGAACTGCTTCATTACCTGGCCAAGCATATCGGACAAGTAATGACACGTGAGCACTTGCTGCAAACGGTCTGGGGGTATGATTACTACGGAGACGTTAGAACGGTCGATGTAACAGTCAGACGCCTTCGTGAGAAAATTGAAGATAACCCGAGCCATCCATCCTGGATCGTGACGCGAAGAGGTGTTGGCTACTATTTGCGTAATCCTGAACAGGAGTAACGTGAATGAAGCGAGTAGGATTTTTTCGTTCGATTCAAATGAAGTTTGTGCTGATTTACGTGCTGCTGATTTTATTCGCTATGCAGATTATCAGCGTTTATTTTGTAAATTCACTTGAAGAAAAATTTACCTCAAACTTTAAAGCGTCCTTGGAGGAAAGAGTGAATTTACTTGAATATAACCTGCTTGAAGAAATCGTGAAAGAGCGAAATGCGGATTCGAAGACGCTGGAGCAGGACGTGCGCGATATCCTGGGGGATTTTTCCTCGGCGGATGACGTTATTGAAGTGAAAGTCATTGATGTAAACAACCGGATTATTGGGACATCTGATACCGATAACCGCGGCGTTGTTGGCCAGCGGACGGTAGAACTACCGGTAACCCAGGCGCTGTCAGCTGGAAGAGTAGGAAAAGAAATGTATGTAGACAATGGCAAGCGCGTATGGGTACTGACCACACCGATTTTATCCGGTAGTGAAGTAAAAGGTGCGATTTACCTTGTTAGCGACATTGAAGAAGTGTTTGCCCAGCTGGATGATATTAATGAAATCTTGTTTACAGCAGCCATATTGGCATTGGCTCTTACAGCTGTCCTGGGAGTTGCGCTCGCTCGGACCATTACCCGGCCTATTACGGACATGAGACGGCAGGCTGTAGCGCTTGGAAAAGGAAATTTTTCACGCAAAGTAAAAGTGTATGGTCAGGATGAAATTGGGGAGCTGGCTGTTACGTTCAACAATTTAACCAAACGACTTCAGGAAGCGCAGGCAACGACAGAAGGGGAACGCCGCAAACTATCGTCTGTCCTTTCTTATATGACGGATGGTGTTATTGCGACGGACCGGCGCGGCCGGGTTATCTTAATTAATGAGCCGGCATCCAAAATGTTGAATGTTTCACGTGAAACAGTTATTTCACAGCCGATTGTTTCATTATTGAATCTTGAGGAAGACTACTCATTTGATGATTTATTAAATGAACAGGAATCCGTGATTCTCGATTACAGTACACATGACCGTCCTTATGTGCTGCGGGCGAATTTTTCTGTGATTCAAAAAGAAACGGGCTTTGTGAACGGGCTTATCACTGTGCTGCATGATATTACGGAACAGGAAAAAATCGAAATGGAGCGCCGTGAATTTGTCACGAATGTTTCACATGAACTGCGCACACCGCTCACTACAATGCGCAGTTATCTAGAGGCGCTGGCGGATGGAGCCTGGCAGGATCCGGACATTGCACCTAATTTTCTTGACGTAACGCAAACAGAAACCGAGCGGATGATCCGGCTCGTAAATGATTTGCTGCAGCTTTCAAAGTTTGACAGTCAGGAGTACAATTTAACGAAAAAAGACACTGATTTTATTGAGTTTTTCAATAAAATCATTGACCGGTTTGAAATGACGAAGTCGCGTGAAGTGACGTTCCGGCGGAAGCTGCCGCGCTATCCGATTTATGTAACGATCGATCAAGATAAATTAACGCAGGTCATTGATAATATTATTTCCAATGCGCTGAAATATTCACCAGACGGCGGCCTCGTATCATTTAAAGTCGAAGAACATGGAGATACAATTCAAGTCAGCATCAGCGATCAGGGAATGGGCATTCCGAAAAAAAGCCTGGAGCGCATTTTCGAGCGCTTTTATCGGGTAGACCGGGCCCGTTCACGAAAAATGGGCGGTACTGGACTTGGACTTGCGATTGCAAAAGAACTCATTACCGCGCACGGCGGCCACATTTGGGCAACGAGTGTGGAAGGGAAAGGAACGACGATTTTCTTTACGCTGCCGGCGGATCTTTCCGAAGAGGATGATTGGGAATGAACTACGAAACAATCAAATCAGCAGTGCTTACGCTGCTGGTATTGATCAGTCTTGCATTTACGTGGGGTATTTGGAACTATCAGCCGTCTTATGAAAACATTGCAGACGGAGAAAACAGCAATATCGTTAATGAAGTAAAAATTGGACAGCAGCGAGAAATTTCCGATTTACTAAAACCATCGCGGATTATTGCTCATCAAGACGGCAGTCACTATGGCACCATTTCTGAAAAGGAGCTTGACTGGGTGATGAAGGAAATGGAAGAATGGACATTCCTGGATCCTGAAAACATCTCAAGCTCTTTGAATGAAAAGGAATTTTCCCAGCTGCTGTCCGATGACCAGCATGTAGAGTTGTTTTTTTCTTCTTCCGTGCCTTTTAACACGCTGAAGATGCTCGTTACCTTTAGGGATGAAAAAGTTCCGAATGCGGTCTTTGACCGTATCGTTATTACAGAAGCGGAGCAGAAAAATAAAGCATTTGTTTATTTTGTTTCTGTGAAAGAAAGACTTGTATTCAGGAGCCAGATTCAAACAAGATCGTTAAAAGAATTTAAGCAGCGTTATGTAGAAGACCATGACCAGCTTGAGCCGTATCTTTCTTATCAGGTTCCAAACGGAGCGCTTTTGTATATACGTAAACAACCGCCTGTATTAACGGTTCAAAGCTACTATTTGAATAAAATAATTGATGCCGATACCTTTAAGCGTGCCCTATTCAATGACCCAAGCTATGTACAGCGAAGCTCAAGCTCAGCAAGTGACGAATATATAACTGATGGAACGAGTTTTATGCGGATAAACGTCACGACAGCGGCTGTTAAATATGTAAACCCATCTGTTGTGACTGAAACAATGCCGCTTGATAAGCTGATTGATAAAAGCGTTAATTTTGTGAACGAGCATAACGGATGGGTGGACAGCTACCGCTTGTTTCAAGCAGATCCAGGCTCTTCAAAAATCAGCTACCGACTGTTTTTAGATGATTTTCCTGTCTTTAGTCCGCAGGAAGGAATAGCAGAACTGTCACAAATATGGGGACGCGAGCGGATTTATCAATATGAACGTTCTTCTTTTATTATTGGTCAGCCGATCATTGATTCAACGGGAACCGTGAAGCTGAAAGACGGCCAGGCAGCATTGGATCAGGTACTGCAGATGGAAAATATAGATCCAACGCAGCTGACGGATATGCGGATCGGATATGAAATGGCGCTGGACCAGAAGTCGCCAGTTATAGCTATGGAACCATTCTGGTACTATCAATCCAACGGTAAATGGTATAAGCTCGCCAAAAATGAAGGAGGGCAAGTCGATGGATTGGAATAAAACTAAAACCATTTTTATCGGCGTGTTTCTTGTCCTGAATATTTTTCTCGCTGTAATGTTTTTTAATAAGTACAGTGCGTCACCATACGAGGTAATTAAAAAAACATCGATTGAACAAAAACTGCAGCAAGACGGCGTTCAATACGAAGCGATGCCTGACGATACGGGAGAACATTCCACTATTGTGACGAAGCCTCGAACGTTTACGGAAAAAGATTTGCTTTTTTTAACAAAACAAAAGGGGGCTATCCAAAATGATGATACAGAAATCGTCAGTGTTTTGGAAAAGCCGTATGAAACGGATGGAGCGGCGCGGAGCAAACTAAATTCTTTTGTTAAAAACAATGTTTTGCATGGTGGAGAATACGCCTATTGGAAACGAAACCGCGAAGCAAATACCGTCATTTACTATCAAAAAATTGAAGGTAAAAAGCTGTTTGAAAACGGATCGGGCATGCTGACTGTACAGCTTAATGATGAGGAAGAGATTACAGGATATTCTCAAACGATGCTCTCAAACATAAATGGGAATCTGGATGAGCAGACGATTTTGCCCGCTCTTGAAGCGATTGATTCTCTTTATAAAAATGGCTTGATTCAGCTGGACAGTGAAATCAGTAATGCGGAGCTGGGCTACTACACAGTTGTACAGTGGGATGAAGAGCCCGAAGCACAAATTGGACAAATTAACGAATCTGAAATAAAGCAGGTGTTGTCTCCAACCTGGTATTTCCAGCTGAAAAAAGGAGATCAGACCGAAGAAGTGTATGTGAACGCATTTAATGGATCTATTAATTCCCCTCAAAAAGAATCGTAGCAACTTAACTGGAGTGAACAGCATGACAATGCAATTTAGTGTACTGGCAAGTGGAAGCACTGGCAATGCCATTTTTGTGGAGTCAGGTGGCCATTCCTTTTTGGTCGATGCCGGACTTTCCGGTAAAAAAATGGATGAGCTTTTTTCATCGATTGGGCGAAAGATCGCTGATTTATCCGGCATTTTTATTACCCACGAGCATAGCGATCACATTAAAGGACTGGGTGTGCTGGCGAGGAAATACAAGCTGCCGGTTTATGCAAATGAAAAAACGTGGCAGGCGATGGACCGGCTAACGGGCACGATCGACGACAGTCAAAAATTTGTCTTTGAAACAGAAACAGTGAAAACATTCGGCTCTGTAGATATTGAGTCATTCGGTGTTTCACATGATGCAGCCGAGCCGATGTTTTATATTTTTCATAGTGACGGTAAAAAGCTTGTTTTGATCACTGACACTGGATATGTGAGTGATCGGATGAAAGGCCTGATTTCAGATGCCGATGCGTACGTATTTGAAAGCAATCATGACGTTGGCATGCTTCGAATGGGGCGTTATCCCTGGAGCATTAAACAGCGTATACTAAGTGATGTAGGGCATGTATCAAACGAAGACGCAGCACTGGCCATGAATGATGTGATTGGTCCCCGTACAAAGCGGATTTATCTGGCACATTTAAGTGCAGATAATAATATGAAGGAGCTTGCCAAAATGAGTGTTACCCAGACACTTGAACAAAAAGGTGCAGGGATCGGATATCAGTTTCATCTGTATGATACAGATCCGAAAGTGCCAACACCGCTTACGGTGATTTAATTCACGTCCGTAGCAGAACGCTGCGGACTTTTTTTCTGCCAGTTTTCAGCTTTTTCTAGTCGTTATTCCCATATAATACGCGGCATATGAGTTGCCCTTCTTTTTGGCAAAAGCGTATAATTTTTTAGAATAGATGAGAGAAATGGTGAAACAATAAGTTGGCAGAAAGGATGATTGGTATTGGGCTATTATGATGAAGGGCGTACAGGAAGAAACAAGCGAAGTGGCAAAGGCGGCTACTTTTTATCAGGACTTGCCGGTGTAGTCATTGGAGCCGGACTTGTAGTCGGGACGCTTCCAACGATTGTAGACTATCAAAACAAAAACGAAGGTGTTTCTGTTTCAGAGAATGAAACCGCCCGTAATGCAGAGCAGGTGTCACTCGATGTAACAACTGATGTTACACAGGCTGTTGAAAGAGCAAAAGATGCGGTAGTAGGAATCACCAATATTCAAGCATCAATGGACTTTTTTGGCACAGAATCCGATCCGCAGGAGGCTGGAAGCGGGAGTGGCGTTATTTATAAAAAAAGCGGCGATACCGCATTTATTGTGACAAATTACCACGTGATTGAGGGTGCCCAGCAGCTGGAGGTAACACTGGCAGATGGGACAAAAGAGCCGGCTGAATTGCTGGGTGGTGACGTGTGGACAGATCTTGCTGTTCTGACGATTAAAGGAGACAATGTCAAGAAAACGGCTGAGTTTGGAGACTCTGGCGCATTGAAAATTGGAGAACCGGTTATTGCCATTGGAAATCCACTTGGCCTTGAATTTTCAGGATCTGTTACGCAAGGGGTTGTATCGGGACTGGAGCGGGCCATTCCAGTCGATTTAAACGGCGACATGGTAAACGACTGGCAGGCAGAAGTGCTGCAAACTGATGCAGCCATCAATCCTGGTAACAGCGGCGGTGCGCTTGTAAATATTACAGGACAGGTAATCGGGATTAACTCTATGAAAATTGCCCAGAGTGCTGTGGAAGGAATCGGGTTGTCTATCCCAATCGACACAGCTCTGCCTATTATCAAAGACCTTGAGTCATTTGGCGAAGTAAAACGGCCGGCTATGGGTGTTACGCTGCAAAATGTGAGTGAGCTTCCATCTTACCATCAGCAGGAAACATTAAAGCTACCTGAGAACGTTAAAGAAGGCGTGATTATCGAACAGGTGTTGACAAACTCTCCGGCGGCCAAAGCAGGATTGCAGGAGTACGATGTTATTACAGCGCTTGATGGCGAACCTGTTCAGGATGTGATCGCTTTACGCAAATATATGTATAACAATAAAAGTGAAGGCGACGCAGTGACCGTAACGTACTATCGTGACGGAAAGCAGCGGGAAACGAAAATGACGCTTGTCGCGGAAAGTGATTTGTAATGGAAAAAAAAACATTAACATGCTGTCTTGAGCATGTGGAGCTGGCCCTGGATATTGCAGTAGACGAATGGGAAACAGCACCAGTTATGAAAAGTATAGAAAAAGCTGCGTCCTGCGAATTTTGTCAGAATCCGGCTATATATGTTGTGGGTAATGAATAAGTAGGGGCAAAATGTGGATGAAATCTGTGGGTATGTGGATAAAGTCAGAAAATTCCCGTTATCAACATGTTGATAACGGGAATTTTTTTCTTTATTTTACCACTACTTCAATTGGCTGGGAAACAATCGTCCATTTCTGTCCAAGCATGTCGAATGTATGCTGGGCAAATACATAAGAAGTGCCCTTTTCAACTGCCTGAATCGTGTTCCCATTAATCGTTACACCGTCATTTGAAGAAAAAAGGGCAGTTTCAATATTTTCCTTTTTCTTTGTACGGTAATTCAGGAACGCTTTCGCCTGAATAGCTGCTGTTTGTCCGACCTGTAGATGTCGTTTTTTAATCGGTGTTTCAATCCGGATTGGCGCGTCTGTCAGCCATTGTGTATAATCGGTAATCGGCCCGATCATCCCGTTTTGAAGCTGGCTTCCAAAATCGGCTTGATTACGGAAGGTCCAATGAAAACTAATCATACCGCGCTGGCGGAGATAAGATGTAAACTCCGGTGACAAGCTGTTGTAGCTTGAATTCAGTGTTGCATTCAGGCGCGTTGCATATTGAAGCATGCTGCTTGCATCGCTAAGCCGCGCTGTTTCCCCGCTTGCAACGGATGCTGAATACAAGTAGCCGGACGGTATATGAGGGGCAGAAGCCACCGACTGTGCGACACTGTTTAAATGAAAGCTTTGCAGTACAACTTGATCCGTCATTCCTTCTTCCTGAATGATCCGAATGGTGTCTTCAGCGATGCCGTCTGCTTTTAATTCAACAAGCAGTATCACATCTTTCCCTTTGAATGCTTGTAGAAATTCACGGAATGTTGGTACCTGTTCACCTGCGAACTGTTCACTAAAATAGGAGCCGGCATCAAGAGATTGAATCTCCGCGAGCGTTAAATCTTTTACATTGCCGGTTCCATCAGTTGTTCGATCAACCGTATAATCATGCATAATAATTATTTCGCCGTCTTTTGTACGCTGAACGTCTGTTTCAATCAAATCGGCGCCAAGCTCATAAGACAGCCTATAGCCAGCCATTGTGTTCTCCGGTGCCAGCGAGGGAATACCGCGGTGTGCTGCGACTATAGGCCGCTGTACAAGCGTGTTTTCTGGATAACGACTGAAGGCAGTGGTTACTGGTTTGGTGTCACTGGCTATAATACCATCGACGCCGGTATGAATAAGCGTATGCGCATCGAGTTCTGAAGTGCTCTCTATCTCACCCCATACAGCAACAGCCCGGCGATGAAAATCGTGAATAAGATCAGCTGAAAGCAATTTTTGAGGCAGCACGGCAGTTTTAGCGCCGGCTGCGTGAATTGATTGAATAAAGCGATTCACGTCATGTTTATTAAGTGAAGATCGATTATAAACGAGTGCGCCGCGTGCAAATGGGATCGTTTCCTGAACCCTTTTCAGTACATTCGGCTGGGTAGAAACGATGTGTACGTCCTGAATGGACATTTCTTGAAGCAGATCGGCTGTTTTTTCGGCTGTTTCCAGCTGTTCAAGCTGAATAACCGGAATTGTTGTACCCGACATTTCAGCCAGGTAGGTGCGAAGCGGTATACCCTGTACTTGCAAATCAGTCTCGGGCCGAAGCAGCATAGAAGAAACACCGTCTATTTGTTCAAGCTGAGGCACAGCTGAAATAATCGTCGGAGCATTGAGCAGATTGGTTTGAGGCTGATCACCGAGAAAAGCACCCGTTTCGGCTAAAGATGGAAGTTCTTCCGTTTGTTCAGTCACGCGTATGTTATCGAATTGAACGGTGGCACCAGCTGCTTGAAAACCAATTCGGCCTCCTGTAAGTGCCGATGCCGCATCGGTATCAATCATAAGTTGGCCGTTTATGTATTGCTGCACCCGGTTGCCTTTTGAAACGATTTTCAGCTTGTACGATTTATTGTAGGAAAAAGCTTCACTGTACGGGGCTTTGTTGAGCACAGACCATTGATTGTTTGCATTCCGAAGTGCAAATTCAACGCCATTTAAGGCTTGAGCACCGCGACGGACAGCCATTTGATAATAAGGATAGTCGCCGCCCTGAACACGATACATAATAGAGGCCCAGCGCGTATCTTCAACAGCGGAAAGGAACGTCATATCTGCTTCAATCACATAATCGCCATTAGAAATAGCTTGAGGCGCGAGGACGCGTGCAGGCTTTGACGTAGAAGGCGATGAAAGCACAAGTGCGCCGTTTTGAACAGAAGCCTGCCCCTGAATCACTTCCCAGCCAGCCGGCAGCGAGGCTGCATCAAAAGATTCCAGTAAAACAGGCTCAGCAGCCAGTGCAGGGGCTGGCAGGAAATTGGGTGAGTGTAATAAAAGGCCGGAAGCTAAAAAAAGTGGAACGATTTTTGTTTTTTTCATCAAGATCCCTCCTAAAATAAACTGCTTCTTTATTTTGGCAGGGGATTGTTAACGGAATATGAAGCGAAAAATAAGTTAACAAAAAAGACGGAAAATTCCTTCTTTTTTCCCGGAAAATATAAAAAGATCCAGACAAAGGTTGAATATTAACATGTGGATAGTATGGTAAAATATAAACAAAATGGTTGTTAATATGTGGATAACTTCTGTGGATAAACTGTTTGTAAATTGTTTGCAAAGTGGGGTTAAATTGTGAATATCTCGATCGTAACAGTAGGAAAATTAAAAGAAAAATATTTAAAGCAAGGTATCGATGAATATGTAAAACGCTTATCGGCTTATGCAAAAATCGACATCATCGAAGTACCAGATGAAAAAGCGCCGGAAATTTTAAGCGAAGCGGAAATGAAACAGGTAAAGGAGAAAGAAGGCGAGCGGATTCTTGCTAAAATTGGACAGGACACGTACGTTATCGCTCTGGCCATCAATGGAAAAATGAAATCATCCGAACAGCTCGCCGCCGATCTTGACAGGCTCGCTACCTACGGTAAAAGCAAAATCGCCTTTGTCATCGGCGGTTCACTAGGCTTAAGTGATATGGTACTCAGGCGGGCAGATGATAAGCTGTCGTTTTCTCCAATGACTTTTCCACACCAGCTGATGAGGCTGATTTTAGTCGAGCAGGTGTATCGGAGCTTTCGCATTAATCGCGGGGAACCGTACCATAAGTAAATGAAGTTTTTTAATTGAAATTACTGGCAGGGTATCTAGATAATTTGTTTTTACGCTCTACACTTGTGTAATTGATGACCTTAAAAGATGGGGGGAAAGCCCCCATCGAATGGTTTGTGGTATTGTCCCATTCAGTTGTCCTCAATTTTATCAATAGGTTTAGTGTGACAAGCATCATTTCCTCTTTTTTTGAATGGTACGTATATTTACTAACGGATTAAAAATCATTCCTAGAAAATAAGAGTGCTTCTTATATTAAGAGACCCAATAAGCTTTGAAACAAAATTAAGACTCTTTGTAAGTATTTTAATATCTTCATAGCAACCATTTGTGTTAGTAAGCTAATTAATTCATAGCTTTTACTTTTTGTAAGTATTGCTTTAGGTCATCGGAGGATTTTATATCTTCCATCTTCTTTTTAGACCACTCATCTTTAGAATCATAGGAAAAATCAAAGAGATAGTCTCTGCTTTTTAGGTGTTTGTTTGAAAAATCGTTGTAATCAAGCTTTTTATCTTTGTCAGAGATTTCTTGTTCAAGGTTTTCGTTAAAGTATTCAATTTTAATGGTGAAGTACTCTAATTCTTGGTTCTTCAAGTACTGTATCAATTTGTAAACTTTATTTAGCTGGTAGTCCATTTCATTGGAAGTGTTAAGAAGTACATTGGCAAATATAATATTTCCAATTCCTTTATGCTCTCTTTCAATGATTTCTTGATAGGTGTTAGAGATGTTGTATTTAGTATAAGTTTCATCCGGAAATGAGACATTGACCATATATGAGTAATTTTCAAGGGATTCATATAGCTTTTTATATATTGAACCAAATTGTTCGTTAAGCTCCGCACGCCATTTCATGTCTAAGTAATTATCGGAAATTGGCTGCATATCTTCAGTAACTGAAATACGAACAGTTAATTTCGGGTCTTTCACAGGGTGAGAATCAATCTGATAAGTACCCATGTCATCGCCTAGTGGTTTTGAGAAGCTTGACTCATCAATAACAAAGTCTTCATTATATTTTTCTTCAAGATGCTTTTCAGCAGCTTTTTCGGCTTTAGAGCTAATTAGTGGAAAATAAACATAGTCAAACAAAACTAGACCAATTATAAATAAAAAGAAAATTGGAATAGTTAGTAAAACAACGAGTATTTTTCGCATCTTTTTTCTCCTGAAAGATCTGTATTTGTACATAATACTAGACATATAGAAACAACCAATTGTTTCAATGACGATTAAAAGATAGTGTATGTAGATGACATCTATAGAAATAGAACAGCAAGTTTTAATAAGTAAAAAGGATACGCTGGAGTCTTGCCTGAAGGACGGTAATGAAGTTAATGTATTGTGCTTTCCTTTTTTACTTGCTGCCACTATTCTTTGCACAGGGTAACTTGACCACAAGAAGATAGTATATCTTTTGTTCGCTTCTACGTCTATTATTTTTTTGCTGCTGCTAAAACCGGCATAATTGGAGAAAAGCACTCAAAAAAATATATCTCTTTTTAAATCCCCAGCTGTTTTTATCATGGTGTATAAATCAATACAAATTTGCCCGGTCCAATCAAGGCTACGCCAATGGCAACAGCAATCAAAACGGCATTGTACTCAAATCCGCCCCTGTCTGCCCAGTAGCCGTTTTTACCATGAACCGTAAAAATCGCGTCGATCATCACGATGACAATCATGATTGCGCCGATCCGGGTAAGAACGCCGGCAGCAAAAAGAAGACCGCCGATGAATTCAAATAGTCCTGCCAGCGTTGCCCAGACTTTCGCGCCTTCTTTAATACCGATAGACTCGAGCAAGCTGCCGGTTCCCGCGATTCCTGTACCCCCAAACCAGCCAAAAAGCTTTTGAGCACCATGTCCCACGAAGGTCAGTCCAATGACGAGGCGAATAATCAATAGGCCAAGGTCTACAGCCATACTTATCCCTCCTTTCACCACATTATTTTTAAAAGCATCCTCATTCTTACAAAGCGTGTAGATAACTTATTGTGAGGAAGCACATCAATGTTTATTCAAAGCTGAATAAAAAAGCGCGTTGTTTTTAAAGGCAGCTTCCAGCCTGTAAAAAGAACACGAGAGCGCAAAAACAATAAGCCGCTTGAAGCAAAAACCTTCAAGCGGTTTACGTTTATTCAATCCATTGAACGATATCATTCATCTCTTTTCTCGTTTTCGGACGCGGCTCTTTTTGTCGGTAACCGAAGGCAGCCATAACGGAAACAGCTAAATGCCCGTCTTCAAGCAGATTCTCTTCTTCGAGCAGCTTTTGTACTTTTTCAAAATGAAAGCCTTCAATCGGACAGGAGTCAACCCCGATCAGGGCGGCCGTTGTCATCATATTGGCCAGGGCAATATACGTTTGTTTCCCAGCCCAGTCGAGCATGGTGCGGTCGTTTTCTAAAAGATTTAGATCTTCTTCCTGAAAAGATTTATATCGCTCTTTAATTTTGTCAAAGAGCTCAGGGGGAAATTTTTTTACGTTCAGCATTTGATTCTTTACATAGTCTGAATCATACTTTGTATCTTTGATCGTTCTTGCCAAAATCACGACAAAGTGGCTTGCGGTCGGCAGTTGCCCTTGCGCTCCCCAGGAAACTTCACGCAGTTTTTCACGCAGCTCCGGATTTTGGATCACTAAAAATTTCCAAGGCTCATATCCGACAGAGCTTGGTGAAAGTCTGCCTGCTTCTAAAATCAGCTCAAAATCTTCTTTTTTGATTTTTTTCGTTGGATCAAATTCTTTTGTTGCATGTCTAAATTCGAAAGCCTTTAAAATGTCCTGATGGGTAATAGAAGAATGGCTCATATACTTGAATACTCCTTTTTATAGCATGTTTTTTACCCACGTATTGTGCCCGGGGGTGAATGAATTATGATGATGATCAGTATAAATAATGAACAGGCGAAAGGAAAATAGTTTGCTCAAAAGAGAAGGGATGGAAAGGGAGGACGGAGAAAAGAAAAGAGTGGGCTGTCAGTCTCTTTTAGCGTAAATTCCCTTGTGAAAACCGAAGAGAATATAAGTTTATGTCCACAGAAAAGAGGGTAGGTAAAGACAGGCCTATTTTACTCAATCAAGGACAGGCTTACAAGCGTTATAGACTGAAAAAGGACGTGGAAACGTGTCAGAGACCGATATGTCAAAATACGAGAAAAAAATCATTGTTCGAAATATACGCTTTGAAGATATTGATGAAATTATGCAGCTATGGGGCCGCTGCTTTCCGGGTATGGAGCCGTGGAAGCGGGATCAGCTGGAAAGCCACATCCGCATTTTTCCTGAAGGGCAGTTTTGTGTAGAATATGAAGATAAAATTGTCGGCTCCTGCTCAAGCCTGATCGTCAATTTTGATGAGTACGACGACCAGCACACGTGGAACACGATTACTGACAATGGATATATCACGAACCACGATCCCGACGGATTCAACTTATATGGAATTGAAGTAATGGTTGACCCCGAATACCGCCGGATGAAAATCGGACACCGTCTTTATGAAGCGCGGAAAGAGCTCGCCCGCCAGTTAAATCTTCAAAGTATCATTATTGGAGGACGAATTCCAAATTATCATAAATACAAAACCGATATGACACCGCGTGAGTATGTAGCGGCTGTTGAGAAGCACAGCATTTATGATCCTGTTTTATCCTTCCAGCTGCTTGAAGGATTTACGATTAAGCGTATTAATACGCGCTACTTGCCAGACGATGCAGCATCCGATTCTTTTGCCACATTAATGGAATGGAACAATATTGATTATTTAGCGAAGTCACGACGTGTATACCGTGCTTCTTTCCCGGTGAGAATTTGCGCCATTCAGTACATGATGAAAAAAATTGATTCCTTCGAGGATTTTGCCCGCCAGGTAGAGTACTACGTAGATGTCGCCGCTGATTTCGGCTCTGATTTCGCTGTTTTTCCTGAGCTGTTTACAACACAATTGATGTCTTTTCTTGAAGAAAAGCGGCCAGACCGTGCTGTACGCCGTCTTGCTACATACACAGACCAGTACATCGAATTGTTTACGGAGCTGGCAGTACGGTATAACGTTAACATTATCGGAGGCTCCCATTTTGTCGAAAGCGAAGGGAATGTTTTCAATGTAGCATATTTATTCCGCCGCGACGGCACGATTGAAAAGCAGGAAAAAATTCATGCCACACCAAATGAACAAAAGTGGTGGGGGATTGCAGAAGGAAATAAAATTGAAGTGTTTGACACAGACTGTGGTAAAATTGCGATCCAAATTTGCTACGATATTGAATTTCCTGAGCTTGCCCGCATTGCGGTTGACCAGGGAGCCAATATTATTTTTGTTCCGTTTTGTACAGATGATCGCCAGGGGTATCTGCGGGTCCGTTATTGTGCTCAGGCGCGGGCTGTTGAAAATCAGGCTTACATTTGCATCGCAGGAACAGTTGGCAACCTGACTCATGTGGAAAATATGGATATCCAGTACGCCCAGTCAGCGATTTTCTCTCCATCAGATTTTGGATTTGCAAGAGATGGCATTGTAGGAGAGTGCGACGCAAACGTCGATACAGTTGTAGTGGGAGATGTTGACCTTGAAAAGCTAAGACGCTCCCGAAACGCTGGATCCGTCCGGCAGCTGCGTGACCGGCGCCGTGACCTGTACCGGGTTGAGCTGAAGCAGCTGGAATCAGAGTAAATTAAAGGGATCCAAGAAGAATCTAACCGTTTAAATAACTATAAAGAAAGAGGCTGGTTCTGTCCCAGCCTCTTTTACGCATCTATTTGTACAAAAAAACCTTCAGGTTATCTTTTGTATCAAGGGTAGCAAGCAGGACATTTTTTATGTCCGTTTGAAACGAAGCTGCCAGCTGAGACGCGACCCAGCTTTCGTCTTTGGAAAGGTGTTTTAATTCCTCGGTATTTATTTTACCTTCTTTCACAATTGTTCTCGGTAAATCAAAAGGCTCTGTTTTCATTTGAAGAGATCCGGGTGTAAGTGGTTCATATTTAGGATCTAGAAAAAATGAGATTTTTCCATCTGCTTCCCAAATAGCCAGGGCGACCTTATTTATATCATCGACTTTTTTTTCTCGAAGCTCCTCTAATAACACATCAAGGGAGATTCTTGCTTTTTTCAGCCCCGCATAAAGAATTTCTCCATTTTGAACAACGGTAATAGGAGCGTGACTTACCAGCTTTCTAAACCATGGCCATTTTAAAATCATAAAAACACTCGCCAGGTAGAAGAACAACATCACCAGTGTCGTAACAAAGGAACCTTTTAGCCCCAACCCTTCATCTGACAAAGGGTGAGCCACGATATTCCCAATCACGAGGACGATTGCGAAGTCTATAACCCTTAATTGGGAGATAGCCCGCTGTCCTAAAGCTTTTGCAACCGCTACTAAAAAGAAAAAAGTAACAGCTGCCCGGAGCATCCATTCAATGAGAGAAAGCGTTTCCTGTCTGTGAAAAAAATCCACATTAAGCACATCCTTTATTTAAATCAGCTGATCCTTTTTTCCACGATCACGCTGCTCGTATAAAATAATCCATTAATTTCATGATTTCTTTATCCTTTGTGGGATATACACGATGAGCCTTATTTTTCATCTGGTTTCCCCTGTTTCAGCGATCATGCGGAAAATAATATGTTAGATTTTCTAACAAGCAGGATGACGAATTATCGGAATTTTTATACGATGGATGAAAGAATGAACAGCAGGTGAGCAAACAGTGAATGCTTCTTTTAAAAAACAGCTGTCTCAGCTGTACAATGAAGTCAATCAAGAGATTTACAGCATAGGCGTGAGCAAGCAAAAAATTGATATTGCAGAAAACCGCATCGTTATTTTTGCCGAAACAAAGCGTTCTCCTTTAATTTCTGTTTTAGGAAAACGGTATCCAGAACTGACGCTGTCCGTTGACGGGGCGCTGGCCATGGAGTACAAACGCCGGTTAAAAGAGCATGTGGAAGAGCAGTTTGGGCTGACAGTGACAGCCATTTTCAAAGACTACGATGCTTCAAGCCAGCATGCCTGTACAGTCATTTATGTGCAGGAGCCGCTTGATTCATAATATGAGCAGCGTGACTGCTGGAGGGAAGATGATTGATCATTTTTCCTTCAACTGTTTACGTTGAAAGAGCCGGAAGCTTACATGTCGTTATACGTCATATAAGAGCCGCAGAAAAAGAAGAGTTACTCTTCTTTTTCTGCGGCTTTTTTTATAGAAAAGGGGAGTAAACATGAATTCAAAAGTGGTTTCATTAGGATTTCAGCATGTAATGGCGATGTATGCAGGAGCTATCCTCGTTCCGCTGCTTGTCGGAAGAGCTCTAAACCTTTCCGCAGAGCAATTAGCTTACCTGGTCGCAATTGACTTATTAACGTGCGGGATTGCTACACTGCTTCAGGCATGGCAAAACAAATACTTTGGCATCGGTCTGCCGGTCGTACTGGGCGCATCTTTTGTGGCTCTGTCACCGATGATTGCAATCGGATCTGAGTATGGCATTCCGGCCGTTTACGGCGCCATTATAGCAGCTGGGCTTTTTATTCTCATCTTTGCCCGCTATCTGGGGAAGCTGGTTAAGCTGTTCCCGCCTGTTGTAACAGGAACGGTTGTCACGATTATTGGCTTATCCCTCATTCCATCCGGCATCCGAAACATGGCCGGCGGTGCAGGAAACCCTGATTTTGGAAGCCTGGAGAATTTAATGCTGTCTATGGGTGTGATCGCCGTCATTATTGTGGCGAACCGTTTTTTCAAAGGGTATGTTCGCTCCCTGTCTGTGCTCCTTGGTATTATGGCGGGCACACTGGCTGCAACGGTTATGGGGAGAGTTCATTTTGAGGAAGTAGCAGAAGCTTCCTGGTTTCATTTACCGCAGCCCTTTTACTTCGGCATGCCTACTTTTGAAATAGGACCAATTCTAACAATGCTCATTGTCGGCCTGGTAATCATTGTGGAATCAACAGGTGTGTTTTTCGCTTTAGGTAAAATTTGCGATCGGCCCGTTACGCAGGCAGACCTTACTCGTGGATACCGGGCAGAAGGTCTGGCGATTATGATTGGTGGTATTTTTAATGCTTTCCCATACAATACGTTCGCCCAAAACGTAGGACTTGTGCAGCTATCACGCAATAAATCTACAAATGTGGTCGTAGCAGCAGGATTTATTCTCGTTTTCCTTGGGTTAATTCCGAAAGTAGCCGCTCTGGCGACAATTATTCCAGCACCTGTACTTGGCGGTGCCACAGTTGTCCTATTTGGAATGGTTGTATCTTCCGGCATCAAAATGCTGGGATCAGTCGATTTCAGCAATCAGCAGAATGCACTTATTATCGCCTGCTCGGTTTCATTAGGTCTGGGGGCCACTGTAGTACCTGAATTGTTCAGCCAGCTGCCGCATGCCCTGCGCATTTTAGTAAGTGACGGCGTCATTACCGGCAGCCTGACAGCTATTTTTTTAAATATATTTTTTAATTTTCGAGATATTTCAGCTCCCGGCACTGCTCATCAAAACGAAGCGGGCAATGCACGGGTGTCATAAGAAAAGAAAAGGACGGTATGGATAAATGGTAACCATCAGTACGTTAAATGAAATGTCGAAGTTAGCGTTTGTAGAAAAATTAAAAGAACTGGTGGAGCATTCTCCCTGGGTGATTGAAAGAGCAGAAAAACAAAGACCATTTAATTCTCGTGAAAACCTTCATGAAAAAATCGCTGCGGTTATTCAAGCAGCGAGTGAAGACGAAAAAATGAATCTCATTCAAGCTCATCCCCATTTAGGAACGAGAAAAAAAGTAACCTCTTTTTCCGAAAGTGAGCAAAAAGGTGCCGGGTTAAACGGGCTGTCAGAAGCAGAGTATGAGCATTTACTGGAGCTGAATAGGGAATATGTTGAACGGTTTTCTTTTCCTTTTATTTTGGCAGTCCGGGGCAAAAACAAAGAAGATATTTTCCACTCTATAAAGGAAAGAGTAAAACATTCAAAGGAACAGGAGATGAGCCGGGCTTTGTCTGAAATCAATCAAATTGTCCGATTTAGAATAGAAGATCAAATTACAGAAGGAGAGGACTGACTCGATGGGAGGATTAACAACACATATATTAGACCTGACACATGGCTGCCCTGCTTCACAGGTGAGTATTGAGCTTTTTGAATTAAACGGACCTGAAAAACGCTTATTAAACAGTGCGCGGACCAATTCGGACGGGCGGCTTGATGCACCACTGCTCTCATCCGATCTTGTGAGAAAAGGAGAATATGAGCTTCTCTTTTATATAGGCGATTATTTCAAAGAAAAAGGACTGCAGCTGTCAGAGCCTGCTTTTTTAGAAAAGGTTTCCGTGCGGATTGGGCTTGATCCGTCCTCGCTGCATTACCACGTGCCCCTGCTTGTTTCCCCCTGGGGATACCAGGTCTATCGCGGAAGCTGACAATTTGTGCAAGTATAACTAAAGGAGAGGAAGAACATGAGTATAGAGGCATTAAACAAACAAGTACAAACGGATCTTTCTTATCTGGCATTTGACAGAGAGAGCTGGGTTCAGCCCGTTCATCACCCTAAAGGCCATGTATATGATGCTGTTATTGTAGGCGGCGGACAGAGCGGTTTAGGAATTGCTTTTGGTCTTTTGCGCGAGCGCATTTCCAACATCTTAATTATTGATGAAAACAAGGAAGGATACGAGGGACCCTGGGTAACATACGCTCGAATGATGACATTGCGCACGCCGAAACATTTAACATCAATCGACCTTGGTGTTCCATCTTTAACATTTCGCTCCTGGTGGGAAGCACAGTTCGGACCGGAGAGCTGGGAAGCGGTAGATAAAATTCCCCGAAGTGACTGGATGAATTATTTGCGCTGGTATCGTGAGGTTTTAAAGCTTCCCGTTAAGAACGAAGTAAAGCTGAAGCTGATTGATCCGATAGAAGAAGGCATTCACCAGCTGCACATTGAAGGCGCAGGAGCACCGTCAGACACGATTCTTGCCCGAAAAGTTGTTTTGGCAACAGGGATTCAAGGAGGTGGTCAATGGCATGTACCGCCGATGGTTTCTGAGAAACTGCCCCGGCATCTTTACGCTCACACATCCCAAGCAATTGATTTTAACAAACTCAAAGGTAAAAAAGTAGCCATTTTAGGAGGTGGAGCCTCTGCCTTCGATAATGCAAACTTTGCCCTAACAGAAGGCACAGCGGAGGCGCACGTTTTTATTCGGCGTAAAGAAATGCCAAGAATTAACCCTATCCGCCAGATGGAAGGGTCAGGGATGATTGAACGATTTCACACGTTATCGGACGAGAAAAAATATGATGTGATGACTCACTTTTTTAAACATAATCAACCGCCGACAAACGATACATTTCAACGCGCTGCTTCATGGCCTGGTTTTCACCTACATCTCGAATCACCCTGGCTCGGAGTAGAAGAGAAAGAGGAAAAAGCCATCATCACAACGCCACAGGGCACTTTTTCTTTTGATTTCCTTATCATTAGCACAGGGCTTGTGACAGATCCTGCTTTGCGTCCGGAGCTCAAGCTTGTTGAAAGTGGCATTGCGCGCTGGCGCGATTATTACAAAGCGCCTGAAGAAAAAGCCCATCCCCTGCTTGATGCTCATCCTTACCTGGGCCCCGGCTTTGCTTTTACAGGACGGGATAGGCAAGCGCAAAAAACACTGCATGGACTTTTTACTTTTAACTATGCGGCTTTGATCAGCTGCGGTATTACTGCTTCTGCTCTTTCGGGTATGAAATATGGAATTCCTAAGGTTGTATCGGCCGTAGCAGATCAGCTTTTCCTGGATCATCAGGAAGATATTTTAAGTAGCTTTTTCGCCTACAATGAAGTGGAATTTACAGAGGAATGGACTGGAAAAACAGCGCTGGAAGCGTAAACCGCCTGGAGAAATTAAAAAAATGATTTTTCAAAGCCTCTCTTTTGAGCCGAAAAATGAAAAAGAGGGCCGGAAAACGTTGCTGGATGGCCGGATTTTCTTTTTTTCGGCCATTATCGGTTTACTCCGACTATCCAGCAAAAAAATTCCGCCATAAAAACAAGGAGGTCTCAGCAGCCGGTTTTCCGGCTTGGAGACCTCCTTGTTTGCGTGTTGTTTTAAATATGAAAGAGCCAGACGACAAGTGGCCCAAACAGGGAGCCGAGCACAGCGCTGAGTGTCATAGAGACTGAACTCATAGACACGGCAAGCTCCCCGTACTCAAAGGCTTTTGAAGTACCTAAAGCGTGTGAAGCACTGCCAAAAGCAATGCCTCTTCCCAGGGAGCTGCGAATGCGAACCCACTTTAAAATCATCGGACCGAGCAGAACACCCGAAAAGCCTGCAATCATCACAAATACAACCGTCATAGATGGAACACCACCAATACCAGTGGCAATTTGAATTGCGACGGGTGTGGTAATAGATTTCGGTATAATGGACAAAATCAAATCCCGGTCGATGCCAAACATCCTGGCAAAAAGCAGACCGCTGATCATGCCTGAAAACAACCCGACGAATACGCCTCCTATAATCGGAAAGCTGTATGTAAGTAAAACGTGACGCTGCTTATAAAGAGGATAAGCAAGAGCAACGACAGCTGGACCGAGTAGGGAATTAATCCATTGCCCACCGATCATATAGCCGTTATACGAGATATGGAATGTCATTAACAGGACGATAATCAATATAGTTGTCGTTAAGACCGGAATAAAAAAAGGGTAAGGAAAACGCTGATATACTTTCATCATGGCTAAATAAGCGGCCACTGTTAACAAAATTATAAAGATCGCGATAAAGAATTGCGGCACTTCTTTTTCTCCTTTCGTTTATTCACGCGCTGCTCTAGCAGCTGGCTGGCCATTCCCGCTGCGGCCATTGTCACAATCGTGCTCATTACCACAACCAGAAGGAGGATGGCGCCGTTGCCAGAAAAAAGAGCAGGATAATTTATTACACCTGCCATCGCTGGTATAAACAAAAGCGGAAGAAAGGACAATAAAAAATTGGCTCCATTTTCAATGATCTTCACCGGTATAATGTTAAAGATTAAGCAAATAAGCATGAAGAGTAAACCGATAATACTCCCGGGTACAGGCAGGCCAAACAGCAGGTGCACAGCTTCTCCTACAGCAAAAAAGGCGTACAGGACCGCCACTTGTAATATGATTTTAACAGCTTTCAATATAAGGTACTGCTCTTTCAAAATACGAGCAGCTTCCTCCTTTCTAAATAGATAGATAAAAATGTGAGAATTTTCTTTACTTTCTGTTTATTTACTTGTACGATACAAATATATATAGTTGTATTATACAACTATATAATGCTTTGTCAATGAAGGAAAAGTCCGTATATTCGGGAGGGGAGTGAAGAAAAATGGAAAAGCGAAACCCGGTTGAACGCATTGAATATGAACTGACTACATTTATCCGGCGGGCGGTTTATCTCGACAACTCGGAAAAGAAAATCGGAAACCTGGAGCGTTCTGCTTACTTATTATTAAGGCAATTGGATGAGTTTGGCCCGGCGCGTGTAAAAGAGCTGGCAGAATCATTTAAATTAGATATTTCAACCGTTTCAAGGCAGGCAGCGGCTTTAGAAGCAAAGGAACTGATCATTCGTTTTTCCGATCCTGCAGACGGGCGGGTTAGTTTGTTTACGGTTACGAAGCTTGGCAAGCAAAAATTGAAAGCGGATAAAAAAATGCGGCTGAAACGATTTGAAAGCATAACGGGTGAGTGGACAGCCGATGAAAAAGAATCGTTTGGCGAGCTGCTTATCCGGCTAAATGAAGCATTTTTTGATTAATAAAGATGAGAAAAGGAAGCCTGTTTTTGCACTTTTTTCGGCTGCAGGCAGGCTTTATTTTGTTCTCCATAAAAATAAATTTGCCTATTGCACGAAAAGAATTCCTGTAGTACAATCTAATTGTGAAATGATTCACAATATAGCCAAAGAAGCGAACTATATTTTTTATAAATATATGTGAAATATTTCACATAATCTTGATGAAAAGAAACGGCTGATCATTTTTCAGGTCAACTATTCAAAATAGCGATCATACAATTTTTTATACAAAATCATGTGAAATATTTCACAAATAGTAAAAATCGGAGGGCATTATCATGAATTTCACACAGGGCAATAAAGTCGTTTTAGTTGGAACAGGTGCAGTTGGATCAAGCTATGCATATGCGTTATTGAATCAAGGTATTTGCGATGAGCTCGTGCTGGTTGATTTAAATGAAGAAAAAGCAAAAGGCGATGTCATGGACCTTGATCACGGTGTTGTATACGCGCCCGGGGAAATGGCGATTAAATTTGGCACATATGAAGACTGCAAAGACGCTGCCCTTGTTGTGATCTGTGCAGGTGCCCCGCAAAAGCCGGGAGAAACAAGATTAGACCTTGTCAGCAAAAACGTGAAAATTTTTGAATCTATCGTTGGCAGCATCATGAAAACTGGGTTTAACGGTATTTTCTTGGTCGCCACAAACCCGGTCGATATTTTAGCTTACGCAACATGGAAAATTTCCGGTCTTCCAAAAGAACGGGTTATCGGTTCAGGAACAGTGCTTGACTCTGCCCGGTTCCGTTCTGCATTAGGAAAAGAATTTGATACAGCACCAGCAAGCGTTCATGGCTACATTATCGGTGAACATGGTGATTCCCAGCTTCCAGTTTGGAGCTCAGCAAGTATTGCCGGCACACCGGTAGCACCACTATTAACAGAAGAAAGAAAAGAAGAAATGGCAGTGGCCGTACGTGATGCTGCTTACGACATTATCAATGCCAAAGGAGCGACTTACTACGGAATTGCGTCAGGGCTGGCCCGGATTACAAAAGCGATTTTGCGGAATGAAAATGTGATTTTACCAGTCGGTGCGCTGCTTGAAGGGGAAAATGGACACAGCGACGTATATATCGGTATTCCGTCTGTGATTAACCGTGGCGGCGTGAAAAGGGTGGTTGAACTCGACTTGAACGAAAGTGAACGAGAAAAGCTGGCCCGTTCTGTTCAAACATTAAAAGATATTCAAGGAGCTATTTGGCAGGAGAGTAACGTCTAAGTATTTTACAAAAGGGAGTCCTTCTTATGTTAGTCAGCACGTTTGATCCGTTTCATAATCTGGCCCTTTCCACTTTCGTTGCTGCGATTCCAATTTTGTTATTTTTGCTATGCTTGACCGTGTTAAAGATGAAAGGCATTCATGCAGCGCTGGTTAATTTAGCGGTAACCTTTTTGATCGTCCTGTTTGTTTTCAAGCTTCCCGTCGGCGAGTCCCTTGGCAGCGTGATTCAAGGCATTATTCAAGGAATTTGGCCGATTGGCTATATTATTGTCATGGCAGTCTGGCTGTATAAAATTGCTGTGAAATCAGGGAAGTTTGACGTACTGCGTGGCAGTATTGTCGGGATTTCGCAGGACCAGCGCATTCAGCTGCTGCTGATCGGCTTTTGCTTTAACGCCTTTTTGGAAGGAGCGGCAGGGTTTGGCATACCGATTGCCATCTGCGCCGTGCTGCTCGTTTCAGCAAACACAGCGGGCGGAGTCATGGCAAAGCTTGTATCGCCGCAGTCCATTGCGATTGCAACAGCTGCGGTCGGTGAAACAGGGAATGAAGCCGCACTGACAAAAATGACGATCAAATACAGCTTCGGTCTGCTGGCATTTGTCTGCATCTGGACATTTGGACTCTTACTGATTTTTTAAAAATAAGGCTAATAAAAAAAGGAGCGGAGCCGCTCCTTTTTTTATTGGTTTCCAAGCAGGGGCCGATCCTGCCGGTATAGCTCTAAATCAGCACTCTGGCCATCCCGTATATCCTCGGCAATCAGTTTAGCGAGCAGCTGGCTGTATACGGTTCCGTTGTCGCCAAAGGCGAATAAAAAGTAGCTGTCCGGGTAATCATCGTATCGGCCGACAATCGGCAGCCCATCGACTGTTCCCCCGTAAAAAGCTGTGGAATAATACTCAGGCTTTACATTCAAACCGGGGAATAGGGTTTCCAGCTCCTCGATCAGCTTTTTCTTTTTATGCACCAGCTTGCTGTCACGGTCTTCGGGATACGTTGTATTGTCATCGAGACCGCCGATCAAAATCCGGTTATCTGCTGTTGTACGCAGGTACAAGTAGGGACGGGCGGTTTCCCAGATCAGTGTACGATTATGCCAGGCGGATAAGTCATCGACCGGGCTGGTTGTAACCGTATAAGTGCTTACAAAAGAAGCTTTTTTCTCCCTTTTCACGTCTATTCCATCATATCCTGCTGCGAAAATAACGCGGCGTGCCCGGATCGAGTGCCCCGTTTTTGTCGACACAACCATGCGTTTTTGCTCACGGTCGTAATGATGTCCATTCACTTCTGTTTCTTCGTAAACCTCGGCTCCTCTTTTCGCTGCCCACCCGAGCAGGGCGTGGGTAAATTTAAATGGATTCAGTTCGCCATCGTCGTAAGAATAAATCGCGGCTTCCCGGCTGAACGGATAGTGGGCTTTAATTTTGTCCTTATTCCAAAAATCCAGTTTAAAGCCCTGCTGCTTCAGCCATTCATATTCCTTTTTCAGGGATGGAATGTCTCCTTTAGAGCTGGCGGAATATAAGGTGTCCCGCCGGCTGAATTCAAAATCGAAGTCGACCGTTTTGGAAGCTTCTTCAATTTCATCGATGGCTTCTTTCAGCAGGCGGGCATGCCGGCTGATATATTCTTCCCCGAATGTATGAATCAAGTCGGTAAACATTTTTTCGCCTGAATATTGAATCAGGGCTGTGTTCGTAATCGTGCTGCCAAAGCCAACTTTTCCTTTTTCCACCACCACTACATCTAAACGGTGGGAAGCAAGGTAGTAAGCGCACTGAGCACCAGAGCTTCCGCCTCCGATAATTAAAACATCACAATTAAGATCCTGTTCCAGAGAAGGGTAGGAAGGCGCATCAGGAAAAGTGGCCGGCCAGTAATACGTTCCAGAATGTAAGTTCATTTGTTTCCTCCTGCGTATAAAAAACGATACTCTTACTATTTCCAACCTGTTCAGGTCCATACAATGTATATGTATTAAAAAAGAGCAGAAAGCAGCTTCTGAATCTGCTCTATTAGCTTGGAGCCCATTACTCGACCTTCACCTCAATTTGATCAATGGCATTGTACCCGTAGCCCTTCCGGTTCCAAAATGGGGCGGCCGGCTGTATTCGTCCGTAGGAATCAACCGCTCTTGACATGATCGTATATTCTCCCTTTTTCTCTGCTTTCCATTCATATAACCAGGAAACCCAGCCATAACCTGTTCGGGCGAGCTCCTTTTGTGCCATTAGCCATGTTTGCCCGCGGTCGAAGCTGATTTCTACTTTTGTGATTACGCCTTTACCGGTCCAGGCAATTCCTCGCACTACATGCGTTCCAGTGTTTAAGATATCCATATTCAGCGGTTTTTGAATCGTCGAATTAACATTGATATGGGTAACGGGGAAAGCAACTTTGTTTGTTTCTTTGTGCGGATAATACATATAGTCAACCGATTGAAAAGGACCTGCATAATGATCATCTATAACCGTGATTTGTTTGATCCATTTAACGGAAGCCATCGCATACCATTGCGGGACGATGAGCCGCAGTGGATACCCGTGCTTAAAAGGAATCGGCTGATGATTATATTCGTAAGCAATAATGGTATCAGGGTGAAAAGCCTTTTCAATAGGCAGGCTCCTCGTGTACGTATGCACTTCGTCTAAGTCGGTTTTTTTTTCATAATCATAGCCTTCCACGACTACTTCTTTCGCTCCTTTTTTCACCCCGGCTGCCTCAAGCAGTATGCGCAGCGGAACACCTTTCCACACCCCCTGACTGATCGCTCCTTTTTCCCACTGCTCACCGAATACCTTGGGGTGGAATAAACTGCGTTTGTTTCCTGCACACTCCAGCACAACTTGACCCTTTTTAGATGGAAGTTGAAGAAGATCCTGTATGGAAAGAAGGACGGGTTTAGCCACGAATCCATTTATAGAGAGCCAGTAGTTAGAATAGGAAAGAGAAGGATAAGAAAAATGGTTTCGCCGGTAAAACAATGGGTGATTTACTGTATCTGCCTGCAAAAAGTGAATAGGTGTTTCCTGATTTTCCGGCTGCAGACGATACGTCCGCAAATATGGCTTTGATGCAGGTTTTTTTCGCATTAAACATAAGTTCCTCCTCACAAAAAGTAGTCACTTATCTATATGCGCATGCTTTTTCATTAAGCTATTTAGTATGACAGGCAAAGAGATAAAAGGAGAAACCAAGTAACCCAGACTGTAGACAAATTATATTTTGGACTATGCACATGAATGGATGGATCGGCGGTGTCCAGGCAGCTTCGCTTTCCATGAGCCAGGCGCTAAGCCCGGCTTCGCCAATCTCAGATGCCCGTTAGTCCGTCGTCCTTCCGCTGCCAATTGGCTTGCGACGAGGTTGTATAACGCTAATCAGGTCATATTTTTCTGTTTGAAAAAGAGAAAATATCTATTCAGTTCTTGCTTATTGATCTTCAACATCACTTATCGGCTTTTTTTAGAAGAGGCGGATATAAAAAAAGCCTGGCCTACGGTGATTAAACTGCAGGGCCAGGCTTTTTTTATTTTGTATTCAGTGTGCTGTGTTTGCGGCCGTACATGAAATAAATCAACAGGCCGATGATAAACCAGATGCCGCATGCGATCCAAGTAAGGACGGAAAGCTGGGACATAAGGAACAAGCACAAGAAGAAAGAAACGATTGGCAATGCCGGGAAGAATGGTACTTTAAAGCCGCCGGCTGGAATGCTTTTATCTTTTCTCAAGTATAAAATACCGAGTGAAACGATGGTAAACGCAATAAGCGTACCCATATTAACAAGCTCCGCCAATTTAGAAAGCGGTGTAACGCCTGCACAAAACGCGATGATGATGGCGAAAAACCATGTGTTTTTCACAGGCGTTTTGGAAATGGGATTAACTTCAGAAAGCATTTTCGGAAGCAGGCCATCGCGGCTGAACGCGTAAAGAAGACGCGTTCCACCATACATCATTACAAGGATAACGGTAATCATCCCGATAACGGCGCCCAATGAAATCACGCCGGCTGCCCAGTCCTGGTTGACAAGCTGCATCGCAAAGCTGACCGGGTCGCTTACATTTAACGTCGTATAAGGCGTCATACCTGTCAGGACAAGTGAAACCGATACGTAAAGAAGTGTACAAACAAACAAGGAGCCAATAATTCCAATTGGCATATTCCGCTGCGGATTTTTCACTTCTTCCGCTGCAGACGATACGGCATCAAATCCTAAATACGCAAAGAATACGAGCGCAGCACCGGTAAAAATGCCGCTCACGCCAAACGGCATAAACGGCTGCCAGTTTGCCGGTTCTACGTAAAATACACCAACAAAGATAAACAGCAAAATAACGGCTACTTTAACAAATACCATTACCTGGTTTAAGCGGGCAGATTCTTTCACACCCCGCGACAACAAAAGAGCAATAATAAAAATAATTACTACTGCCGGAACATTTACGTATGTTCCTTCTACCGGATTAAAAGAACCTGAAATTGCTTTTGGCAGATGAATATTAAATCCTTCTAAAAGTGCGGAGAAGTATGAAGACCAGCCGGTTGCGACTGCCGCTACAGCCAATCCATACTCCAATACCAATGCCCAGCCGACAAGCCAGGCGATCAATTCTCCAAAGACGATATAGCTATATGTGTATGCACTGCCTGTTACAGGTACAGCCGAAGCAAATTCCGAGTAGCACATAGCTGCCAGAGCACAAACAATTGCAGCAACGACAAAGGAAAAGATGATAGCCGGTCCAGCATGAGTAGCAGCTACTGTTCCAGGGAGGATAAAAATTCCTGTTCCGACGATAGCACCTATACCCATTAACGTCAGGTCAAACGCTCCAAGCGTCTGCTGAAGCTGTCCGGGTCCCTTTTTCCCTAACAACGATTCGACATTTTTCTTTCTAAATACTGTATTTTTCACGCTTAACCCTCATTCTTTCTGCAAACATGTAAAGATTCTAACGGTTTCTGTCGCATAGGTCAACAGCTTTTTTTAAATAGTAAGATATTTTCAAAAAGTAAGCGGTATCAATATTTCAAGAAAGTGAAAAAGTCTGTTTTTGTCGAAATTTGTAAAAATTTTATACCAGGCTCAGCCGCATACTGGAGAACGATACGTGTGATATAATAGAAGGAAATAAACTGGATATGGCGGGTTGTGAAAAAGTGAAAAAGCTAAGTGCAACATCAAAGGAATTTAACCGCATTTTAAAAAACTTGTCTCTTGAAAATGTAGAGCTGAGCAAACAATTGCAGGAAAGAGCTCTTCAGCTGGTCAATTCAAAAAAAGACATTACAAGTGAAGCGATCAAGGAACAATTTCATGGGAAAGTACTTTGACGGGCTCAATGATGAGTACTTGCTTCAACACAATATAATCGGTGCAAGAACACCGGAGGAACTAAGCAGTGCCGAAGCTTTTGCGTTTACGGTGCGGGCTGCTCAAATGGAAAGAGGCGGCTTCGTCCTGAAGCATTTCACGGAGAAGGAGTTCAAGCAGCTTCATCATTTTCTGTTTCAGGATGTTTATCCGTTTGCCGGCGTATACCGGAACGTGAACATTTCAAAAGGGACAACGGTTTTTTGCCACGCTTCTTACCTGGGTGGCATGGCCGCTCATATTTTCACTGAGTTAGCGAATGATTCTTTGCATGGGCTGACGACAGTCCAGGCAGCCAAACGTCTCGCTTATTACAAAGCTGAATTGAACATGCTGCACCCATTTCGCGAGGGAAATGGGCGGACAACCCGTATTTTTTTATTTCATTATGCCAAACGTTTCGGCTTCGAATGGGCTTACGAGAAGCTCGACTATGATGAATACATGCAGGCGATGATTCAGTCGGTAACGGATTCATCGGGTCTGGAGACGATTTTTGAAAAAACGCTTGCCATTGTAAAATAAACAAAAGCAGATCCAGGCGGGTCTGCTTTTGTTGGTGAATGAATAAAAAACTCCTGCGCCGATCTTCGGGCTGGAGTTTTTTGTATTAAAGCGCATCTTTGATGACTTTTTTGCTGTAGAGAACGGACAGAATACCGAATACTGAGTAAAGCAGCGTATATAGAAGCATGACAATAAGCATCGGTGTCCACAGCTCGCCGCCGAAGAAAAACCAGCCGGATTGTACCGCAAAGTAGCTGTGCAATAGGCCAATTACAAGCGGAATGCCAAAGCTGAAAAGCTGCTTGATGCGGATACCCTGCAAAAGATCGCCACGCGTAAAGCCAAGCTTGCGTAAAATGGTATAGCTGCCCCGTTCTTCTTCGCTTTCATCCATTTGCTTAAAGTATAAAATACAGCCGGAAGTCACCAAAAACGTTAAACCGAGGAAGCCAACAATAAACATCATCAGCCCCATGTTTTGTTTTTGGGTCTCGGCAGTCTGTGCCTGTGAAAGCTGTGCACTGCCGAAATTCAGATTGTTAAACACCTGAGAAAATACGTCATTCGCTTTGGGCAGTTGCTCTTTATTTGTTACATCCAGTCCAATATAAAGAGAAAAATCGTTTTGGATGGCTGGGTCGGCATCCTGCTTTAAGCGGTGAAATACCGTATCATCCACAATGGCAGTTGGCAGGCCGCCGCTTGTAAAGGTGTACGGAAGCAGGAAGTCCCGCTCGAGCCCGATATAGTGTTGCGGAATTGTTTTTGTTTTGCCGAGCAGCTCAATCGAACCGGAATCTTCAAGCGGCATCACCTTGCTGAGCATATCTACATAACCGGAAAAAAGAGTGTTATCGGGTGACAAATTTATGCCTTTTACAGTCTTATCGCTAATGACCGGCATTTGCATTTTATCCGCATTAAATGTTGCTTCATCAAGCGTGGTACTGAGGATGTCAGACACATTCACCTCTGCCTGTATAACCTCGATCCGTTTTTCTTCATAAGCAATATTTTCCGCATCAAACGCCTGCTTCAGCTTTGCGGCATCCTGATCATTCGGAACAACAAAATCATTTGGCACCTGCTGCTGGGCTGATTTTTCTGCCGAGTAGTACGAAATATAGCTGAGTGACAGCAGGCCGATCGCCAGTGCCGATAGGGTGGTAATAACCGTAAGCATCAATGCGTTTGATTTCATCCGAAACATAATAGAAGAAAGAGAAAGTACATCTTTTACAGTTAAATAACCGTTTTTCCGTTTGCGAATGAGATGAAACAGAAAACGAACCGATCCTTTATAAAACAAATAGGTGCCGATAATGACCGCAGCAAGAATAAACGCCATAGTTCTAAACAGCTCATTCATAGAGGTGAAATCACCATCGAACAATTTAGAGGAAACAAAATAGCCGGTTGCAATTAAAATGATGCCGAGCAGTCCGATGCACATTTCCCAAATGGAAATCCGCTTTCCTTTTTCTTCTCGTGTGCCCACCACTCGGAAAAGAGATAAAATATTTTGCCGCTTAATAAACAGTCCATTCACTGCCAGAATACACAGATAAATCAGTGTGAATACAGCTAGCGTCTGCACAAGCGCCTGTGATGAAAAAGACAGAGAAGCAACGGAATCAACACCGGTTATTTTAAATAAAATCATAGTAACCAGCTTTGAAGCAGCAAAGCCGGCAAACAAGCCGATGATAAGAGAGCTGAAATACAAAAGCAGGTTTTCAACGCTTAACAGCTTAAAAATTTGCCCTTTCGTCATACCGATCAGCTGAAGCAGTCCGATTTCTTTGCTGCGGCGTTTTATAAAAATAGAATTCGCATACAAAAGAAAAACGGTTACGATCGCAATCAACAAAATAGACGCAGTCCGAATGGCAGCCGCACCTTTAATACTGCCTGCCGCTTCATCCATTGCCGGGTCGTATTGAAGAGTGACAAATGCAAAGTAAAGCGCGGCACTGAACACAAGCGCAAATACATATAAATAGTAGTTTTTTAAGTTCTTTTTTAAATTTCGGACCATCAACTGATTAATGCTCATGCTGCACCCCGCTCAGTAGGCCCTGTGTTTTCATGATGTCCTGGAAAAAATCCTGCCTCGATTGCTCTCCTTTATTGAGCTGGGTATACATTTGTCCGTCTTTAATAAAAATAACCCGGCTTCCGAAGCTTGCCGCCGTCGGATCATGAGTGACCATCATAATGGTCGCCATGCGCCGTTTGTTTAAGGCTGTTAACTTGTTCAGCAGATCAGAGGCTGCTTTGGAATCAAGTGCCCCGGTTGGCTCATCGGCAAAAATCATACTTGGTTCATGAATAAATGCCCGCGCGGCAGATGTTCTTTGTTTTTGACCGCCAGAAATTTCATTGGGATACTTATCACGGATTTCATAAATGCCGAGTTCATCAGCGATCACATGAAACCGTTCTGCTGCTTCGCTCTGTCCGGTTTTAGCAATAGTGAGCGGAAGCAGAATGTTTTCTTTTACAGTAAGTGTGTCGAGCAGGTTGTAATCCTGGAAAATAAAGCCGAGGTGGTTTTTGCGGAATTCGGCCAGTTTTTTTTCTTTCATGGCTGTCATTTCATGGCCGTCAATCCAGATCGTTCCCTGGCTTGCCTGGTCAATGGAGGACAGGACATTTAAAAGCGTTGTTTTGCCTGAGCCGGACGCGCCCATAATGCTGACAAATTCGCCTTTTTCTACATGAATATCAATGCCCTTGAGCACTTCCTGGCGATTAAATTTATTTCCATAGCTTTTGCGAAGCTTGGTCGCTTTTAATATACTCATATCTATTCACTCCTTTTATCGATACATTTATTGTAAAAGAGAAGGAGAGGAGAAGTCCTTCGATTCAGCGAACAAAAAACAAAAGCATGTGACACTTTTGTCACATGCCTGTTATTTGCATAAGGTCGTTCTGCTCGGGAAAAACGAGTGTGAATGTCGTACCAGCTTCAAGCGTGGAAGAAGCCTTGATACTGATGGAAAGAGAATCAGCAGCCCTTTGGGCTAAATACAGCCCCATTCCCGTGGAGGCAGCTGTTTGATGAGGACCGCCAGTAGCCGTAAATCCTTTGTCAAAGACACGGGGAAGGTCCTGCGGGGAAATACCGCGGCCGTAATCCGTAACGGTCACCACAGTTTGTCGGCTTCGCTTGGCGCTGCGAACAATAACGTCACCCGCTTCGCTATATTTAACAGCGTTCGTAAGCAGCTGACGAAAAATAAAAGCCAGCCATTTTGCATCGCTTAATACATGAGAAGTGGTGAGCTCTACGTCAAAACCAATTCCTTTTTGCAGGCACCACGACTGGAGCGAGCGGATTTCCGTAAACAAAAGCGGTTCCAGTGCGACCTGCTCAATGTATAAATCGTTTTCCATAAAAGGAAGGCGTTTTTGGTGAAGCTGCCGGTCTAAAAGCAAATGAATGCGCAGCCATTCATGTATCAGCTGTGCTCTTGTTTTAGAAACGTCCATCCGGTCAATCATTAAATGCATGGCTGTGAGGGGCGTTTTTACCTCATGCACCCAGGAAAGGAGATCATCCCTTTCCTGCTCAAGCTCGGTCCGATTATCGGATGCTTCGCGCTTATATTGTTCGATTTGTTTTGTTAAATACGTATAGATAATTTGTTCAAAAGCGCTTTCCGGCTCTTGTAAAGCATCTCCATCAAGTGAGGTATCCCGCTCCTGCAGCTGACGGTAAAAGACGATTTCCTTTTGAAAACGGACCGCGAAAAAAAGAAGAAACAAAAGAAGCGTCAAAAGATTAAGGTACAGGATAGAGGATAAGGGAATGGTTGTGTCCACGAATGCCACTAAAAATAATAGCAGCTGCTGAACGATGAAAAAAAGAATCCAGCTGCGCCGTTCTTTTATGTATGTAACAAGCATGTTCATTCTTCCACCGCCATATACCCCTGGCCGACTTTCGTTTCAATAAACCTGCCGACTCCAAGTTCATCAAGCTTTTTTCGAAGCCGGTTCACATTGACAGTCAATGTATTATCACTGACAAACCGTTCATCCTCCCATAAACTTTTAATGAGTGCTTCCCGGCTGACAATACTGTTTTTTCGATTAATCAGCTGTTTTAAAATAAACATTTCATTTTTAGTAAGCTCTACGGTTCCACACTCGTTTTGAAGAAGATTTTTTTCGTAATCCACAGTAGCACCACACCAGGATTTAAGCGTGGGCACAACAGTGCTGTAGTTGTAAGTGCGGCGCAGGATTGCTTGTATTTTTGCCACCAATACATCAAAATGAAACGGCTTTTGAATAAAATCGTCCGCCCCCAACTGCATCGACATCACCATATCGGTTGGATGATCGCGCGAGGACAGGAACAGGATCGGTACATTGGAACGCGAGCGAATCATCCGGCACCAATGAAAGCCATCGAACTTTGGCAGCTGGATGTCGATAATAACCAGGTCAGGATTCACATCCGTGAACTCGCTCATTACCTGGCCAAAATCGGTAATTCCGTATACGTCATATGACCATTGCGTCAGTCGTTCTTTTGTTTCCGTAAAAAGTGTTTCATCATCTTCAATCAGCAGCAGTTTAAACAAAAAATCACCACACTTTTCCAGTCAGTTTCTTTTATTGTATCGAAAATTGATGGACAGTTGAACGTTTTTTTAAATAGAGCGGCCTATGCAGGGTTTCTTCATCCATTTTATTCTGCCTGCTGCTGATAAGCGAAAACCATGAGCTGATTTTATCGGTATGAACGAGCAGTCAGGCCTGGCGGATACTGTCAGGCGCCCCAAAAGAGAAAGTGCTCAAGTTTCTATATTTAGTCTGTCACATAAAAAGTAATACTTTCTTTTTGAATTCCATTTATAAGAATGGAGAGTGTATGTTCACCCGCATAGTGGGTGCGGGTCGTCATATTACGAAATGATTGGGTGCGGACCATTGTTTTAGATTGTCCGCCTGCAAGATGAGTATCAGTAAGGTGAAATACTTTTCGACTTGGGCGGCCATTTTTTTTCATGTAATCAATGGCGTACTCAACCCTTGTTTTTACAGGCTGAGAAGCATGGATCTCTACCGAAAATTGCAGGGCTCCGCCAATCGGAATTGTCCGCTTCTCCAGCGACAGCCGGCTCACCGAAACATGTGCACTGTTTGGATAGCCGAACAGCTGCAGAACATCCGGATTTCCCTGCTTGAGCAGTGTCCGGGCAGCATGCCGTAAAATCCAATCGGTATGTGGGTGCTGTCCGTGCCGTTGGCGGATGAGTGCAATAAGAATGTCCGGATGCGTTTTTGAGATGTCGTTTAAATGGTTAGCGACACTTTTCCGCACGTACAGTGAATCATCCTTGAGGAGCGGCTCAAGCAGCGGCAAAAGTGGGGAAGGATCTTGTTTAAATGCCGGAATAGACTGGCCCCACGGTAGCCGAGGACGAGCACCTTCGCTGGCGAGCCGGCGTACGTGCTCATTACTGCTTTTTGTCCATTCCATCATTTGAGCCAGCATGCGTTCCTGATCCTGCAGCAGAAAAGGCCGGACGGCAAACTCAGACGTGGAGTACACCGTCAACTGGGCAAGTGCCTCCATTGATTCCTTCCAAAAAAGAAGGCCATACTGCTCTACATAATCAGGAAATACAAGTCCCGTCAGACGTTTGAACGGGGGAGCTGCATTTAGCAGCAGGGGAATAGCCTGGGGAAAAGGCTTGTTCATTCCTGCATGCATGGCACCTGATACCTGGCGGATTCGTTGTTTTAATGCCAGTGACGACCAGTTTTCCTGAGAGACGTACATTAAAAATGCTTCCTGATTAAAGGATACATCAGCCTGCCCGAGTGCATAGGCCAGCGACTCGATAAATTTGCTATCATATACATCTTTTAAATCTGCCATATTTCGTCAGCTCCTTTCAGTTATTATAACATAACGAGCGAATGTATGTTTGTTTAGTTGTTTGTTGTTCAGGTTTACAGGAAAGAGTACTATGGGCTTCTTTAGCGTAAAGGAATGCATAAGCAATAGATGGTCCGCTGAAGGTGGCAAGGCCTGCTCCATGTGCTCTAATAATAAGAACTATGCTTGCTCCTCCGCTATAATAATCCACAGCCACAAGTAAGAGCAGTCAAAAGCGTATTTGCGCCTGCAATGGCCATAATAAGAGCCACATGTGATACAATCGCCATGCTCGTTTTAACCTCCTGGAATCAATCGTTCGATGATCGATCAGGCTGTCATTGGATAAATCACAAAGTAGATGAAGTACGTTTATATTCATGTATGAAAAGGATAAGGATAAAGTGAGATTGTTTTTTCGACTATGCTTGTGAATTATTTTACAATGCAAAAAGAAAGGAGAGAAAATGATGAATGAAAACAGGATACCGGTTCGAAAGCAGAGAGAAGTAAAGCTTGATCAGCTTTTGTTAACGCTTGGAGTCGGGGCTCTTATTTGGTTCCTTCCAACACCATCTGGACTTTCAGCTCAAGCGTGGCACTTATTTGCTATTTTTGCGGCAACGATTGTCGGGCTTGTGATTAAGCCTATGCCGATGGGCAGTGTTGCTGTTCTGGCCCTGACAGGAACCGTTTTAACACAGACACTGACGATTGAAAAAGCACTCAGTGGATTTCAAAACACAACGATCTGGCTGATTGTCATTGCCTTTTTTATTTCAAGAGGATTTATTAAAACGGGGCTTGGCACCCGGGTTGCATATATGTTTGTGAAAAAGTTCGGCAAAAAAACGCTCGGCTTATCGTATTCGCTTGTGGCGAGTGATTTGATCTTGTCTCCTGCAATGCCGTCGAATACGGCCCGGGCTGGCGGCATTTTGCTCCCCATTGTCCGATCGCTGTCTGAGGCATACGGTTCAAGGTCTGGAGATGGAACTGAGCGAAAAGTGGGAGCCTTTTTAACAACTGTTTCGTTTCATGGAGACATGGTGACGTCAGCTATGTTTTTAACGGCAATGGCTGCTAA
The DNA here is from genome assembly GCF_000966195.1 of Domibacillus robiginosus. Taxonomy (GTDB): domain Bacteria; phylum Bacillota; class Bacilli; order Bacillales; family Domibacillaceae; genus Domibacillus; species Domibacillus robiginosus. Next base: position 75,726 of record NZ_LAHL01000004.1, read on the forward strand.
TCCGCTGGCAGCGCAAATTGCGGGGGATATTACCGGGGAACCGATTTCGTGGGTTGGCTGGGCCGCTGCTGCCTCTGTGCCAGGACTGCTCAGCCTGCTGCTTGTTCCGTACGTACTGTACAAGCTGTACCCGCCTGAGGTAAAAGAAACACCGGCTGCGCCTGCAATGGCCGCTCAAAAGTTACAGGAAATGGGTCCGTTAAAAAGAGAAGAATGGTTTATGATTGGTGTTTTCGTGCTCATCTTAACTTTATGGATTTTCGGGTCAAGCTTTGGCATCAGCGCCACAGCAACGGCTTTTATCGGACTTGTTGCGCTGCTGATTACACAGGTGCTGAGCTGGTCGGATGTTAAAAAAGAAGAAGGTGCGTGGGATACGCTCGTTTGGTTTGCTGTTTTAGTAATGATGGCCGGATTTTTAAATGATCTTGGGATGATTCCATGGTTTACAGACACAATGAAAGGAGCCGTCAGCGGCATGTCCTGGCTATGGACGCTGGTGATTTTATCTGTTGTTTATTTTTACTCGCATTATCTGTTTGCCAGCAATACAGCTCACGTGAGCGCCATGTATGCGGCTTTTCTTGCCGTTATTGTAGCTGCCGGGGCGCCGCCTGTTGCATCTGCTCTTTTGCTCGGCGTATTCAGTAATTTGTTTGGCTGCTTGACGCATTACAGCAGCGGGCCGGCTCCTGTGTTTTTTAGTGCTGGCTATGTAACCCAAAGCAAATGGTGGACACTCGGCCTCATCATTTCGATTGTTCATTTAATTGTCTGGCTTGGCGTTGGCGGCGCCTGGTGGAAGGTGCTGGGCCTATGGTAAAAGAAAATCAAATGAATTCCATATCAAAAGAAAAAACGTATGACGAGCGGCTGTCCATTCAGACAACAGGAGATCAGCGGGGTTTCCCCCAGCTTGCCCACTATCATCGTTACGAGCCTACACCGTACGCAGGACTTGATGAATTGTTTGAACACTGTACGCTAGATGCCGGCGATGGATTTGTAGACGTCGGCTGTGGCAAAGGGCGGGTCGCTTTTTATGTGCATGACCGTTTCCAAACGTCCGTTACAGGCATTGAAATGAATCCTGCTTTTTTTGAGGAGTGTTTGCAGAATAAAACAGGGTATATGAAAAAAAGAAAGCGCCGGCATGGATTGATCGATTTTCAATGCGTGATGGCGCAGGAATATGAAGTAAGAGCGGAGGATAACGTTTTTTACTTTTTTAATCCGTTTTCAGTGCAGATTTTCATGAGGGTCGTACAGCGGATTTTAGCTTCAGTGGAAAAGTCTCCCCGCCAGGTCACACTGATTTTGTATTATCCATCGGAGGAATACTTATACTTTTTGGAGAACCAAACAGTGTTTAACTGGCTTGATGAAGTGAAAATCAGCGGGATGTATGAAAAAAATGAGCATGAACGGTTTGTTCTTTTTCAATACCAATTATAAAGGAGTGATTGAACATGAGTGAATGCAGCATCGACCATTCGCACGTAGATGTAATGGAAAAATTGGAAAGCCAAAAAACATTTCTGCCAGCTTATCTGTACGACAGCTTACGGAACTACCTTCAGGAAGAGCGGACACAGGACATATTAAATGATTTATTTCACCTTCTCAAAAAATACGACCTTGTATCCGAGGAAGAGCGAGACGTCCGAAACAAGCGGCTCGCACTCGTTGTGAACAACTAATAGGGAGCCGCCTGCACAAACTTGCCACTTGTGCAGGCGGCTCGTTTACGTTATTTTTGAAGGTAGGACATTTTCAATTTAAGTAATGAAAAGAGGCTATTTATATAATGAACAAAGAATCCATTTACGGATTGACGTTTGAGCAGCTGGAAGCCTGGCTTTTGCCGCATGGATATAAAAAGTTTTGGGCGCAGCGAGTGTGGGACTGGCTGTACCGGAAGCGGGTAACGGAATTTGATGCAATGACGGATGTAAAACCTGAATGTATCAAGCTTTTAAAAGAGCGTTTTGTTCTGCATACGTTAACGGAACACGTGAAGCAGGAATCATCTGACGGTACAGTTAAATTTTTGTTTAAATTAACAGACGGCAATTTAATTGAAACGGTTATGATGCGCCACAAATTCGGCTTGTCTGTTTGTGTAACGACGCAGGTCGGCTGTAACATTGGCTGCAGCTTTTGCGCGAGTGGTCTGTTAAAGAAAACACGCGATTTGTCAAGCGGTGAAATTGTAGAGCAGATTATGAATGTACAGCATGCACTGGATGAAGCAGGCAAAGGGGAAAAGGTCAGTCATATTGTTGTCATGGGCATTGGAGAGCCGTTTGACAATTTTGACAACTTGATCGATTTCTTAAAAATCGTGATTGATCAAAAAGGACTGGAAATTGCAGCCCGTCACATTACTGTTTCGACGAGCGGTCTGGCGAATAAAATTTATGATTTTACAGATACAAAAATTCCGGTAAACCTGGCGATTTCTCTTCATGCACCGAACAACGAACTGCGGACAAAGATTATGAAAATCAACCGGGCAATTCCGCTTGAAAAGCTGATGGAGGCGGTTGATTATTACTTGGAAAACACAAATCGCCGTATCACCTTTGAGTACATCTTGCTAAAAGGTGTAAATGACCGGGTGGAAGATGCGCTTCAGCTGGCCCAGCTTATAGGGGATAAAAAGCAGTACGTGAATTTAATACCGTACAATCCGGTTGATGAGCATGGACAGTATCAAAGAAGCACACCGGAGGATATTATGGCGTTTTATGATACGCTGAAGAAAAAAGGCATAAATTGCGTGGTGCGTCAGGAGCATGGGACTGATATTGATGCTGCATGCGGACAGCTGCGAAGCAAACAAATTCAAAAAGCCCAGTCATAAAGCAAAAGCTGAACCTCAATGAAGGTTCGGCTTTTTATGGCTGCTGTCTGTAAATTGAAAAATATGATAAAGTGGAAGCGTATAAAGTTTTAAAAAAATGGGGGATCCGGTTATGACTATACAAAATGAACTACCGCCAAAAACATGTACGATTGAACGTCTGGTGACGATGAAGGAAGACGTGGAAAAAGTACTAAAAGGACAGAAAACCGCAACACGTCGAAACGGACGATATGCAGATATCGGTGAGGTCTTCACACTTGAAGGCCGAGACTTTGTGGTGGAAGCTGTTTACGCTCAAACACTCGGGGAACTGACCGATGCGCATGCTAAACAGGAAGGGTTTGCAACCGTAGAAGAATACAAAAATACTATTCTTTCCTATCATCCAGGCATGCCATGGCTGCCTCACATGCGCGTTTGGGTACATGAATTCCGAACTGTTTAATGTATACTTTTCTTTTATTTTTGCATATTTCCAGTGCCGCTTTATCGATTGGCCCTTTTTTCGTGCTTCTACCTTTGACAAAGAAAATAAGAACAGCCCAGCAGGAAGTATTAACGGCTTATTTAGATATATTTCGTGCTGCTGTACGACTGGTGAAACATGCAGGCCATGTTTTGGTTGGAACAGGAATTCTCCTTATCTGGCAAAGCGGCTGGACGTGGGGAACATCATGGGTAGTAATGACAGTCGGTGTCATGGCTGCGTCGATCGTGTTTCTAGCCCGTGCTTTTACACCGGCCATTCGTGGATTTTATGCAGGTATCAACACACAAAGTGAACTGGCTGGCAAGCTTTACCGGGCAGTTTGGCTTTATATAAGTATTCTAGCAATCATGCTCTGGTTTATGACGGCAAAGCCCGTTTTTTGGTGAAAAGCTTTCCATAAAAAATGTTTCACGTGAAACATAAAAATCCGGCCTATTAAAATAAGGCCGGATTTCAGACTGTAGACAAA
>NZ_LAHL01000040.1 GCF_000966195.1 Domibacillus robiginosus
GTTTCACTTGACAGTTACACTGCCGGGTTCAACGAATCAAGCAGCGCTTGTTGCTCCTCTTTTTGCTTATAAGCCGCATAAGCCGTCTGCCCCTGCACCTTTACTTTTTGATTATAGTGCCAGTGGCCCATGGCTAAAACGGAAATGGCCAGCACAATCACCAGCGTAAACAAAATATGTTTCGGCATAGCTTTCTCCTTTACTAGTAATGGATGTCACTACCATTATAAAACCTGCCTGCCGGGATCGTAAGCAAATTCGTTCGACAATTTCCGTTTAAACTGGCTTTCTTTAAATCACCAAGCACATAAATTTGCGGCTGCCGCTTTGGTTATTCGTGCAGCCCAATACTTGTTTGTACCGTTTTCTCTCCATTTGTGCAACAATGCCAGTATTTTTTATTTGTATAAAAAAGCTGTATCAAAAGAGGCTCATGTATAACGACCTTTTGATACAGCTCTTAACTATTTATTCTTTTAAAGAAGCACGGGGAACGAAGCCAATGATGTTTGACTCTGTTTGAACAAGCGCCCAGCTTCCAAGGTTGTAAGCTATTTTTACTTTTTCATTTTGCCCAAGAACACCTGACTGCCCATATGTTTCAGACGGTTCCATTCTTATAGGAAGAGCTTGCCCAATTACCGCTCTAAAGTGAAACTTCGTAAAATATAAGTCCGATTGCTTATTCAACTGATTTTCTGCACATGTATCAAAACCCTGCCGCTAAAAGAAGTAAGCCTTCTGGCAAACTCTTAACCGGCACAATACGCTCACGGCTAATCCCCAAATACGCATCCGATTGCCCGCTAAATAAAAGCTCCTTCACCACTTGCTCCATCCTATCACTCTATAACATTCCAACGATTCACCGTAGTAAAGAAAAGAGGCCTGTTGAAAGTCACTTGACTGTCATGAAACAGCCAGGCAACCTTCCATTCACTTTTTCATCATACGACACAACCAAGTCTTCAAACTGCTGTAGTCTGTATTCGATTGATGTCTGTGATTTAAATCCGATTGCTTCCATTGCTGATTAAACAAAAGCCATTTTCAGTACTTTATCTCTGTGACGCTCCTTTAACCTTCCTCATGCCCGGCCTGTTTGAGTATATACAATGAAACCATCAAGACAGCAATTGGGTGCGCTTTTTGAAGTACAGATTGCTTTTCAATCCATGTTGATAACCGGCGAATCGGCTCTTCTTTGCCATATGCATAACCTAGACGAATCTGATAGGGCTTGATTTGCTTGTGGATATCATTTTTCTGCTTCACTCTGAAAATCGTGTTAAACAGCGCGATAAGAGCCAGCGAATACGTAACCATATTTAGAAAAATATCTTTCGACTTGCCATTCACAAGAGAAGAAACATCTCCGACCAGCACCAGATAGAGAAAAGCAAAGAAAGAGGTCAGAATCGTGTTATACTCAGTCACCCATGACACTCCTGTCTTCACGTAATGGATGAGTCGGCTTTTCCAGTCTTGATAAAACCAGATAGACAGCTGCTCAATTTGCTGGTTCTCAAACTTTTCAGTAGCGGACTGCGCCTTTGTCACAATTTCATGGAACGTCTCATTTGTTTTGTTGCTGGCCAAAATATTAAAATGCATACGGCGCACTTGTTCAGGAATAGAAGTTGAATTCCGTATTCCTAAAATCGAGATGCCGTAATATTCCCAGTTGCGTGCTAAACGGTCAATATTAAGTTCTGCATCGGTCTCGCGATCCAGTTCTTTGCTGAAATCATTTCGTTTGTTTGAGTCAGCTTGAAGTGTCGGATAATCCTCAAAAACCGATTCTTTATAAAAAGATACATGATCATCCGCAAACTCACTCTAGCCATTCACAGAACAATAATACGTACCAGAGTCAATGGACTGTGCATGGCGCATAGCAAGAAGCAAGCCTCCGCCTTCATCCACAATATTTCCTGACACAGCCACTGTGTGCGTATTAGGTGACTGACGCAAATAAGCATTCACAAGCTCGACCATCTCCAGCGGCTTTATCTGAGACGGGTCTCCATCAAATAACACCTTTTGTGCATCATCTTCAATCCGAAAGAAATCCATTAATAAATGATAGTGCGAATGTAAAAGCGGGTGCGCGCATACCGTCCCGTGATCAAAGGCATCCAGCGTTGCATAAATTGTCCGTTCCGCATGGAGAACCATCGTTTCTACATCTTGATTAGAGAAACTCTCCCTCACTGAAATTCGATACACTCGCGGCATTACACCAGAATAATAAACACTGCCGTAACACAGTTGAACATCATGCGTGGACGGATTAAAATCACGAAATGAATGGACAACAGCTGCTTCATGCTTCAACAATAACTGAAGAGACTTCTGTTCATCATCCCATATCCACGAGAATCCCTTTCTGTCTAACAGTTGGAGAAGCCGATCTGTAAAGCCTCCTAAAAACGAAACCGTTCGCTTATCTTGATCCAGCTTATACGTGACTCCCTGAACCAAAAGCTCTGAACACTCCGCCTTAAGCTGCTGAAACAGAATCAGCGCTTTTTCCGTTGCCTGAAAAACAAAACCAAACCGGGATGCCATTCGCAGCAAAGTCATGGCAAATACGCTCTCCAAGTACGGCTTATAGGTTCGATGCAACGAAAACAAAGCACGCTGCTCATAAAGAAAAGCGTTCAGTTTTTCCTCATTGCAGAAATGTCCCTGTTTAATCGCTGCAATGATCTTTTCGGCATCAAAAGAAGGATGGAGCCCATAGTACAAAGCCCCTTCTCCAATAGTATAGTGCTCGTCCTGAAATGGCTGCGCATATTCTTCTTCTATAGCATAATGGCAAATGACAGAGCACTTTTTTTCAGGGGCTACTGTCATAAAACGAATAAAATTAACGCCTTTTGCCTTATTCACTTTCTTGGCTAAAATTCCATTCAATGTGGTGTAATGATCATGACTCATCATCAAAAACACCTCCCCTTAACAAAACTTGTCTGACTTTCATATGTAAAAATACACAATACATCTTTTTCAGTTTCTGTTACCCCTGTGTCAGGATAGATGTCGTATCAAACGTTAGTGTTATACTTTAGGAAATTCTATTATATCCCGACGTTCTTTCCTCTCTTCAAAAGGTGCTGTTTCCTTTGGCCCGGAATTAGATTCATCATTTAAAAGATCCCTTGTAAAAAGTCTGCCGTGCCTGTCATTGCGTCTGTAATTGTAATAAGGCTGCCGTTCGCATCCTTATAGATTTGTTCTTCTGCGATGGGGATTGCCGAGGTTTCGACGACCGTGTACTGTCTGGCATAAGCCAACTGGATCTCCTGTGAAATTGAAACGCTATCGTCCTGACCTTGAACGAAAAGCGACAGAATATGGTTATTACCCTGGCCATCAAGATATCCATTTGGCAGCTCGATCGTGACAGCGCTTTGAGAATTTTCAAATCCCGCTAACCCTCCCAGCCCTAAATGGATGGATACCTCAGCATCTGGAAGTTCCCGGCCATTTAAAACATAATTCGTTTCTCCAGAACCGAGCCTGTTCCATTAGTTTTCATCGGCTCGCTGAATAACATTCGTATCTTTATTATCTGCTGTTTCAACCATAATTCCTTTTGATACATCTGCCTGGCCGGCCGCTCTTACAATAAAAGCTTTTCTTCAGCCGTCTCCTCTTTTTCTTTAATTGTAAACTTCATCTTGATTGGCTGCTTTTAGCTTAGCTTATTGCTTACAACAATGCCGTTCCCTCCAAATTTCTGTATCTTTTGATATAGACGTGCTCTATTCATATAAAGCATAAAACTGAAAATAGTTGTTGCTGCTCTCCTCCTCATTTCCCTCACACACCTATTTTAGCACTGCTTCAATCGCCGCAATTTCTTCCGCGCTAAAACGCGAATACGCAATTTGCAGGGCCATTTGCTGCTGCTCTGCCGTTAATCCATTTGCAGAAGCCTTGTTATACAATGCGATTTCCTGTTGCGAGAAGCGGCTAAAAACAAATTGCATCGCTTCTTCTCGAGATGCAAAATGGAGATTGCCAGTTCCAGCATCACCACCCGCTGAATCTGCTTCCGCTTCTGGTGCTGATGTTTCTTCCAAAGCTGCCCCCGCTTTTTCCGCTTCCTTCAACAGCTCGTTGGCTTCAGCCGGGATTTCTGTAACCTGAGGAGCTTTCTCCTCCACTGGTTTTTCGGCTGATACTTCAGACGTTTCACCAGATGTTTCATCAGACGTTGTTTCTTTACTCTCAGCTTCTTTATCGGCCACATGCTCTTTCACAGAGTCAATTTGTTCAGTGACTGGCTTTTTTTCTTCAACAGCCTGCTCGGTTTGCTCCTGTTTTTCTTTGCCCGGCGACCAAATAGCTGCTATAGCTACCAAGACTGCAACAAATGCGATTACACTGATCCACTTTTTCATTTTTATCCTCCTTAAAGATCAATCCATTTATATAGACGAAGCCCATAAGCTGGCAGCTTGGTCCATTCCTTCACGGTAAAAAGAATATTTTCCTTGTCCTGATACCACGCCTGATCATTCCTCAATGACGATACATAAGTCAGCTTGATCCCGCTGTCCTTATAAACATGATCGAAGGTAAACTTTACCCTCCTCATATGATAATCAGATGAAACGACGATGGCTGAATCAAATTCTTGCTCAGTCATGATTTCTTTTGTATAAAGAGCATTTGTATATGTACTGGTAGCCTCTTTTTCCAGGAGAATATCCTCCTCTGGCACTCCAAGCGCCACGGCTTCCTCTGGTGTCGTTCCTGGTTCGGCCGCATTAGACAGAATCACCTTGTTGCTATAGCCTTTATGATATAAATCTGCCGCTTTGCCTAGTCGTCCCGTATCACCACTAAGTGTGATAATGACCTCCGCTTCTAGTGGTTTTTCATCAACGACAAGAAACATTCGTGCCAGCGGAAGAACAAGCAGAAACCCTATCACTGTGTACACAACATACTTGATTATCTTTCTCATGAGATACTGCCTTTCTTTCGATCATTCATCGGGCTTGTCCCGTTAAACGGCCATTTCCTGGCCAATGGCTTTACAGAACTCTTATAAACAAACCAAACTTCCTTTTTTTAAAATAAAAACAGAGCCTCTTTGCGGAAGCTCTGTCTTACTTTTATTCTATTTTACCATTAATATCCTATTAGGAAAGTGTCCTTTTTATAAAAAAACACCAAAAAGTTTTAACCATCCGAAAAAGGAAATCCAAAGTGGAATGCTGAGCCCAATACCCCATCGCAAGCCGTTAAATAAGTCAGGTTCATTGTAATAGCGATTCATAGGATACAACCCCTTTCAAAATGAAAGCGTTTTCTTTATTATACCCTATTTAATGCGTAATATACATTTTAATTTTTTTTAAATAAACTTGCGAAAAAGCTGCAGCCATCCGAAGAAAGAAAGCCATAAAGGGATACTCAGTAAAACACCCCATCGCAGCCCTTTCAAAACTGATCCTTCTTTCCATTGATGCTTCATTTTCCTCACCTCTCTGGATATGCTTTCACTAGTATACCCAGAAAAAATGAAATTTAAATGAAGATCAGCTCTTTTCATATAACTCCAGTGGAAGACCATCTGGATCACTGAAAAAAGTAAAGCGCAGTCCAGTTCCTTCGTCTATTCGAACCGGCTCTACCGTGACTCCCTGCTCTTCCAATTCACAAACTAATTCCTCAATATCATCCACCTCAAACGCTAAATGGCGCAACCCTTGTGCTTCCGGATAGCTTGGGCGTTTTGGTGCACCCGGAAAAGAAAACAATTCAATTTGATCAGCGGCCCCTACGCGCAAATCTAGCTTGTAGGAGTCCCTTTCTGTCCGGTACGTTTCCGCCAAAATCTCCAGACCCAAAATCTCTGTATAAAACTTCTTTGAGCGTTCATAATTTGAACAAATAATCGCTGTATGATGAATCTTATTAATACTCATAGGACCATCCTTTACCCATGAAAAGAAGTATCATGATTATTGTAATTTTCTTGGACTTCTATCCACAAAAAAGAAAGCAAATGCACCTCCGAGCAAGGAACCAAAAGTATTCAGCAGTACGTCATCAATATCCGTCCATCGGTTTGGCACAAACAACTGAATCAATTCAATTACCACAGAAAAAATAGCGCCAGATGCACCCACTTTGATTAACCGCCCTCTGGTAAAGATCAAGCCAAGTGCCAGACCATAAGGTAAAAACAAAACGATGTTTCCGACTATATTTAAATAAGAACCGTTTGATAGCTCTGAATAAATAGAATAAAATAGTTTGGTATTTATACCACCTGGCCAAGTACCAATCTTTAAAAGTAAATGACTATGCATTGTAAAGTACAGGATTAGGAAAATCGATCCGAAAAATAATACTTTTTTGATGAAAACCTCTCCTTACTCATACCCGTTTACTGAGAAGCTAAGGTATCAGATTTTCTTTGATGCCACCTCCAAGCACTCTCAATAATCGCTTCAAGTCCGATTTCTGCCTTCCACCCAAGTTCACGCTCGATTTTCTCAGACAACGCAACAAGACGCGCTGGATCTCCTAAACGTCGTTCTGCTAATTCTACTTTCGCTCTTCGTCCAGTGACACGTTCACAAGTTTCAATCACTTCTTTTACGGAATATCCTTTTCCATTGCCCAAATTGTAAGTAGCTGCTTTTAATTGTCCGCTTAACAATCCTTGCATTGCTACAATATGGGCTTTCGCAAGATCCGTCACATGAATATAATCGCGAATACATGTGCCATCTTGTGTCTCATAATCCGTGCCAAATACTGATATTTGTTCCCGCTGTCCCAGTAAATGCTCTAGTACAATTGGAATTAAATGTGTTTCCGGATCATGATCTTCTCCAATTTCTGCTGTTTCATATGCACCTGCTGCATTGAAGTAACGAAGTGTCACATATTTCAAGCCATAACTTAATGCGAAATCCGCCAAAATATGTTCAATCATCAGTTTTGAGCGGCCATAGGGATTAATAGGATTAGTTGCAGTCTCTTCAGTAATCATATCAACTGATGGTATACCGTATGTGGCGGCAGTTGACGAAAAAATAAACTTGTTTACATTATATTTTCTCATAACTCGAAGCAGCGTTAATGTGGCGCCGACATTGTTATCATAATACTTTTGTGGAGCCTGCATAGATTCACCAACTAAGCTGAAGGCTGCAAAATGCATGACTGCTTCAATGGAATATTTTTCAAACACTTTTACCAAATCTTTTTCTGATCCAAGATCTCCCTGAACAAATATGGCTTTCTTATCAATCGCCCAGCGATGACCTGTAGATAAATTGTCTAAAACCACTACTTCTTTTGTTTTGATTAATTCTTTTACTAAATGGCTGCCGATATAACCAGCTCCACCAACGACTAAAATCATAAATTTTTCTCCCTCTAAAATGAAGATATTTTAAACTTGAATTCATTTTTATTTCAATAAATAAAACTAAGCTCTAATTTTAAATTATACCGTAGACCTTAACTTTAAACACTCTACGTACCAAGATATAGCCTAGTATATTAACCAATACCATGGAGATCATAGTAGCAAATGCCGCACCATTCACCCCGTACTTTGGTATTAATAAATAATTCAAACAAATATTCACAGAAAAAGCGATTAAGTTTGAATAAATGTGCCATTTCGGCCTTCCAGTCATCGCAAGCATTAACCATACACTTCCTACAGCCACATTTATAAATTGTCCGAACGATCTTAGAATAAGAGCCAGGTATCCCTCTACAAACTCTTCTCCAAACATTAATAAAATGTACTTTCCGAAGATAATAACTATTAGGAGAGCTATTAGCGCTAAGAGGCCTAGTAATCTGGTTGATTTTTTATATAATCGACGCAGCTCCTCATGTTTACCTTCGTGGTAAAATTTAGAAATTTGAGGAGCGAATACTGTATCAAAAATCACTAATATCATAAGAATAACATTAGCAATCTGCACATCAATTTGATAGATACCAACACTCTCCATATCTTTCATAGAGCCTAACATAATAATATCTATTTTATCCATCGCAACACCCATTACAGCTGCCAATACAAGGGAGTAGGAATAATTAAGAAACTTTTGGTCGTATACTACCTTTTTAAACATGTGTTTATTTTGATAAAAATAAATCAAATTAGCAAAAATAAAAGAAACATATATGGCTAATGCGATACTCGTGAAAGTTTTTCCAAATAAAAAATAAAAAACAATTATTAAAATGACGCGCAGCAATATTGCTAAGAACCCATTAATCAAATAATACTGTTTAACCCGGTCTGTTGATCGGTAAATCCCAAAAAAGACCTGTTCCATGGAAACAAGCCATATTAACGGCAACATCATTTTAACAAAATAGTCTTCAATAAAAAATCCAGCACCTATTGTTAATAGCAATGCTATAATCGCATTCACTAAAAAGCTAAGACTAATGTATTTTGTACCTTGCTTTGGAATGTAATAAATTAAGCTGTTATCAAATCCAGCTTTCGCAAAAATCATTAATAAAGTAACAATGGAAAAAGCATATGTATATTGCCCAAAAGTTTCTGCGCCGTATAGTCTTGTTGCTACCAATGAGAAAACCATCGTAAACAACGCGAAGGAAGCTTTTCCAAAAAAGGATTCTATAATTTTTTGGAAAAACTTATTTTTTAAAGGGCTTTTTAACGCAGCTCTATCGATCAACTGTTTTAAATTCCTCTCTATAAATCAATTTAAAATTCCTAACTGCTTAAAGGTACTAATCCTTTAAGCTAGTTTAAAGGATTAGTACCTTTTTGAAGATAAAACTTAAAAAGCTCCAAATCTGCTGGCTCGTCAATATCCAGATCATATTCTTTATCCATAACATAAGCTAAAGAATTATCATTAAAGCTGATATTTTTATTAAAATTTTCGTTAAGTTTATTAATATACAAAGAGCCATTAACCTTATACACTTTCGAAAAATCCTGCCTTCTTACAGTGCTGTTGAGTTGCAATAAATTATTTAGCTTTCCATCCTGACTAATAGTTCTCATCAGGATAGGGTGCTCCCGAACTTCAGAAACACTTACTAAACTTTCTTCTTCTTCATCTACTATTTTTTGGATGGCCTCGTCTATATGCCATTCTTCTCTTAACGGTTGTGTGGGCTGTAACAGCACAAGGTAATCATACTGCTCTCCCTGTTTTTTTAATTCTTCCAAGCCATGAATAATAGCATCTATTGTCTTAGCCTGATCCCCAGCCAAATCTTTAGGTCTTAAAAATGGAACTTCAGCTCCGCATTTTTTAGATATTTCCGCTATTTTGAGATCATCGGTGGATACTACTATTTTATCAAGATACTTTGATCGTTGGGCTGCTTTAATAGTGTAATCAATAAGGGGCGTGCCCTCTATATGTGTTATGTTTTTTTGAGGAATCCCTTTACTCCCGCCTCTAGCTGGGATAATGGCCAAAAATTTTTTTTCTTTATACATTCGATTTCACCTTAATATTCGACATCAATAAACCTTTTTTGTATCTTCAAGTCCCACAGCTTTTCTTGATTTAACATTTCAATAAACTTCTCATCACTTTTACCATTTCCAAAAGCTTGGTCAAGCGTTTTAACTTTTTTTGTATCTTCTACTCTACTGATGGCTCCCAAGATTTTATCCTTGTCTTCATTAACGTGAATAATGTTTCGCAATTTGTTTATATCATATCTTCCTTCTTGTCTATTTCCTATATCAATAGAAGGGATATTGTACACGCCTGTTTCTCTAACGCCTGCACTGGAATTTCCAATCATAAACTCACAGTTTTTCAATAATGTTAAGAAATATTCAAACCGCATAGACGGGAATATTTTAAAATTTACATTATGCTGAAAACGATTATATTCATTTAAAATGATTGAACTGCCTTCATCATTATTAGGATAGATCACCACATAATTTTTATTAGAGTGCAAGACAGAATCTACTAGGTGCTTAACGTTATTTTGTAATTTGCTAACTTCCGTTGTGACAGGATGGTACATTAAAATAGCGTAATCTTCGAAGTCAATTTCATATCTTTCCTTGACTTGCTCTATTGTTGGAAGATTATCTGATACCATTATATCTATATCAGGTGATCCTATGATAAAGATACTCTCCTCTTTTTCACCTAATTGCACAACTCTTTTTTTAGCTTCTTCATTGCTTACTAAATGTATATGTGAGAACTTGGTAATGGCATGCCTAATTGATTCGTCTATAGTTCCCGATACTTCGCCGCCTTCAATATGAGCAACCTTGATATTATTAAATGCCCCCACTATTGCTCCCGCTAATGCCTCAAGCCTGTCGCCGTGGATGATAATCATATCTGGTTTCAACTCATGCACATAATTACTTAATCCTAAAATTGTGTTACTTAAAGCTGTATCCATATAGGAATTACTTTTCTGGTTAATAAAGTGGTATATATTTTTAAACCCATCTTTATCAATTTCCTTCCAGGTAGATCCATACTTAGAGAGCATATGCATGCCCGTAACGAATATATGAAGCTCAAATCGCTCACTAACCTCAACTTGTTTCATTAATGATTTAATCTTGCCATAGTCTGCCCGTGTGCCAGTCAAAAATAATACCTTTTTCATCTGCACTCTCTCCACTAGTTAATCTTCTATGTGATTCCACTCAAGGTGTTCATCGTTTGAAATATCACGATTTACCTTTTTCCCCAGCAATGAATTAAAGTGTTCCGCTTTAATTTCTCCGGTTCCTGGTCTTTTCACCCAAATATTTTCTTTTGTTAAAATATCTCCGGCTTTAATATCCTGAGTTGTTACTACTGTAGCGAAAGCAAAGTCAATTGTTACTTTTTCTTCTTGTGCTGCTTCTTTTTTACCGCCTCTCATCTCGGCAATTTCAGCACTTCCTTCAATTAACTCCTTCAGTTCTTTTGGATCCATAGAACATACAATGTCTGGACCTTTTCTATCTTTAGAATCAGTAAAATGGCGTTCAAGCACTGAAGCCCCTAATGCCGCAGCTGCCAAACAAGCGTTGTTATTAACAGTGTGGTCGGATAGTCCAATGACAGCATTAGGAAATTCTTTTTGAAGTTCCTGCATTCCACCGAGTCTAACTAATGAAGCTGGTGTTGGATACAGATTTGTGCAATGGAGCAAAGAGTAAGGTACATTGTATTTCTCTAGAACATCGACTGTTTTCCGAATACTTTCAATATCATTCATCCCCGTTGAAACAATCATAGGTTTACCAAACGAGGCAATATGTTCAAGCAATGGATAGTTGTTGCATTCGCCAGAACCAATTTTGTAAGCTAGAACTCCCATTCTCTCAAGTCTTTCTGCTGCTGCTCTTGAAAATGGAGTACTTAGATAAATCATACCTTTTGATTCTACATATTCCTTTAATGCAATTTCATCAGCCTCATTTAATGCGCACCGTTCCATCACATCATATATTGATACATCCGTATTACCAGGAATTACGCTTTTAGCTTCCTTACTCATCTCATCTTCTACAACATGTGTTTGGTGCTTAATAATTTCTGCACCAGCACTGTGCGCTGCATCTACCATTTCCTTAGCGACTTCTAAGCTCCCCTCATGATTAATCCCTATCTCTGCAATTACCAATGGCGGGTATTCTTCTCCTACTTTTCTTTTGCCAATTTCAATAAATGGTTTGTTCATATATAAAATCCTTTCTTTAGTTCATTTTATTTGTTATTTTCCTATTGTTTTTCGTGAAAATTACACCTTGCTATCAATCAAACTTTTATTAAAAGAAAAAATATAATATAAATCTGCTATTTAAAAAATTAAACTGTATATTCATATCTATATTTTCTTTTCATTAAAAGAATTAGCTGGCTGCTTCTTTTGAGTAGCAATAGTTACTTCTATAAGCGCAAATAATATCCATAAGTATATAAAATACATTTCTGGAACTGAGATCATGAACATTATTAGCCAACAAATAAAAGCAGCTTGCAAACTTTTAGCTATATCTTTATTGCTTCCACGTTTTACTTTATTAATTTTCCGAATCGAAGTGAAAACATATAAAATAAAAATTAGCATTCCAATGATCCCTAAATTACACAAAATAGTAGTAAATGCATCATATGAACGTGTAGTTCCGAATCCAAGCCCCAGTATCGGTGAATATGTAAATGCATCAAGGTGATGTATTACTTTTTCTATTCTGTCAGCTCCAGAAAAGTTACTAAAAGTTAATGTTTCAACTGCTCTTCCCACAGTCTTTTCTTTAATAAAAGGAATATTCAGCAACCAATAACCTGAAAAAGCTATCCCAAGTATAGAAAAGTAAAATTTAGCTGATGCAAACATATTTAGTTTTTTTGTATTAACGTAATCATTAGAAGCATAAAATAAAAGAATTAAGAAACCTAACAAAAATGTAGTTGATGTGCTAAAAAGTCCAACTAATATTATAAATAAGAAAAATTTATTTTTATTTTTTCTTAAAAGCGTATTAGAAGAATTATGGAAACACATTAAAGCTGCACATATTATTATACAATACGCAAACATTGAAGGCTCGTGGGCTACTGATGATATTCTATAATTTGTATATATCACTACCCCTGAAAAGTTTCTAAAGATTTCTGTGTATGGTAGGTTCAAAAACTTTGCTATCATTTCATAAATACCAATAAAACAGATTACAATTGAGGCCGCTACTAAAACCGTTATAGTTTGATTTATTAATTTAAATGGATCTCTCGATGACATAATGTATTCGACAGTTACAAAGTAGATAATATAACCAAATAGAAGATACGCTAGTTGGGTAACATTACCTGTCGAGAAAGCTATCGGATCAAAGCCTTCTCCTGAAAAGTAGTGTCTCACCGTCACATGATTAGGTATATAGTCATCTATAATCGGTAATAACACAACACTTATTGTACTCCATAACACAAATAATGTGAGCCAAATACTTTTTTTATGTATTGCCCTTTTCTTAACAATATTTATCATCATTCTTAAAGCAAACGTCATACCTATTAAATGCACTGGAATAATAGATAAAGAAAGTCCACCTTTTTCTATATTAAAAGCTGCTGTAGCAGTAAAAAGACTAAAAAAAACCATAATAAAAAAGTGATTTTTTAGTTTTATAAACGGTGTTAGCAAGATAACCACAAGTGTTACAATGCCAAAAACTTCAATACTCAATATTTTCACCTACATACTCGATTTAAAAATACAAATTTAGAAAATACTAACTTTTATTTTCGTGAGAAATAGTCTTCTTTTAAATTTAATTGCTTTTTAGCTTTAACCTGATAAACAGCACTAGTACATATTCCTATAGCTTTATCAAATTCAAAACTAAAAAATGAAAGTAGTTCGCTTGGAAAGAATTTGTCCAAAATTATTACATTTTTAAAATTATATATAGTTTTTTCTCGAGGATGTGGCTTTAAAAATATAGTCGCACCTGAATAGGAATCAATGATTTCTTGGTAATACTTTATCTTGTTATTTTCATTCTCAAACCCGTCTTCCGAAAGAGGTTGAGTTAATATAATAATCTTCTGAGCTCCCTTATTATTTTCCAACATTAATTGGTATTCAATCTGTTTCCTAACTTTTTCTTCTAGAAATATATTAAAAACCATTTTTCTATCAATTTCACTTAGTTGTTGAACCATGTCATTCAACTCTAACATGTTAACTTTTCTTTTAATACCAGCCAAATAATTTTCAGGAAGTTGAACTAATATATGTTTTACTTTACTGTCTTTATAAAACTTTGGATTCATACCATATAGTTTTTTTAGTAATAAACTCTTCTTACTAGGTGGTGGAACCAAATAAGCGCTTGCTCCCTCTTCTACTAATATTACACTGTTTGCTATGCGAAAAAAGGGAGCGTTCGTTCTATATAAATGGTATTGATTCCAACCAAACAAATAGAAATTGCCATTCTTCTTATTTACTTTATTTTCTTTAAAGATTTTTTTATTTATAAATAAATCTTTAACTCGCTCAATCATTAAATTATCTAATAAACGAGACCGGTCTCTAATATATACGCTTTTCACTTGTTCTAATGACGATAGCTTTTTACTTATAGACTGAAATGACTTTTTCATCTCTGAATCGTGGGAAGTCAAAATAAATATACTTTGCTTATCACTTTCTTTTTCACAGCATATTAATAAACTTACATATACATGATAAAGGGTAGAACATACAAATATATTCATTTCTTTTACTATTCACCTGTTCTTTCCACTTATTTTTCTAGAAACAAAATTCACTACCTTTTTAACTTGATTAACTTTCTCAACATTAAATACATTTAGTTCCTTGTATTTCAATTGATTTTCTTCTAACCAAACATTAAATAACCTTTCTCCAATAAAGCCAAAAATTCTCTTCTGATAGGCATCATATCCGGATATATCCACTTTCTTTTCTAGTTCAAACAGGATATCAAAAAGCCATTCACAATATTTATCGAAATCTTCTTTTTTCATGATAAACATATTATACAAATGAAGCTTTCTCCTCTTCATGACTCTTTCAAAAGAATTTATATAAGAAGGATGCTTTTCTGAAATAATTCTTTTTGTTTCCTCTAGATCTTTTATATGATGAGCATTTTTATAATGTGACCAAACTGTTTCTATATAATAGTTTCTTTTCTTAGGAAGAATAATATTGTAGTGCTTTAATAAGTCTCTAGCATTTTTCTCTGACAAAATATTATCGAGCTTTTCTCCTTGTTTTGTATGATTAATATTCGCTGTCAAACCTCCTTCATTTGAAAAATACCTTCTATAGTGACTTAGCCCAATATATTTACTATTTATGTTTTTCCATGCCCAATATAATCCTGTAAGCTCGCAGTAAGTAGAGTTTTTAAGAGAAATATTATCGTTGGTATTATCTCCTTGATATCCTAAATCTTTTTTTCCCTCTCTACCCACATGCAAAGGGAAATACATATCTTCATCAGGCATTTGATACTCTTTATGTGTAGCTACAAGAATTTTTATATCTTCTTTCATTTCCCAAATTCCTTTTCTACTTGTGTTAAGGCTGCTGCTATGACTTGATGCATATCATAGTATTTATAAGTAGCTAACCTTCCGCCAAAAATCACATTCTCTTCTTTGTCCGCTAATTCTTTATACTTTTTATAGAGCACGGTATTCTTATCATTGTTAATCGGATAGTAAGGTTCGTCGCCTTTTTTCCACTCGGTCGGGTATTCTTTTGTGATGACTGTTTTTTCCTGTGTACCAAACTCAAAATGCTTATGCTCAATAACCCGAGTATAAGGCGTTTCTCGATCCGTATAATTTACCACTGCATTTCCCTGGTAATTTTCTGTATTTAATGTTTCGTTTTCAAAAATCAAGCTTCTGTATTCTAAAACACCAAATTCATAATTATAAAACTCATCAATCATTCCTGTAAATACAGTCTTTTTAGCCATTCCTTCCAACTGTTCTCTGTCAGCAAAGAAATCCACGCCCAACTTAACATCACAGTTCTCGAGCATTTTCTCGATAATGGTAGTATAACCGCCTGTTGGGATTCCTTGATATTTATCATTAAAATAGTTATTATCATATGTAAACCGTACAGGCAGCCTTTTAATAATAAAGGACGGCAGTTCTGTGGCTGGTCTGCCCCATTGTTTTTCAGTATATCCTTTAATTAATTTTTCATAAATATCCGTTCCTACTAAAGAGATGGCCTGCTCTTCAAGGTTTTTAGGCTCTGTTATACCAGATTCTTTCTTTTGCTCTTCTATTTTTTGCTTTGCTTCTTCAGGTGTGATGACTCCCCATAGCTTATTGAAAGTGTTCATATTGAATGGAAGGTTATATATCTCACCATTGTAGTTTGCCACTGGTGTATTGGTGTACCGATTAAATTCAGTGAAGCTATTCACATACTCCCAAATGTCTTTATTGTTTGTATGAAAAATATGTGCCCCGTATTTGTGAACATTTATTCCTTCTACATCTTCAGTATAAACATTCCCGCCAATATGGTCCCTTTTATCGATAACTAAGCATTTCTTTCCTCTCTTTGTTGCTTCATAAGCAAAAACGGAACCGAATAAACCGGCTCCTACTACAAGATAATCGTACAATTCCTTTTTCCTCCTTCTATTAATACGCACCTTTTTTTAGTAAAACCATCCAGATTGTCTTTAAAATAATTTTTATGTCTAAAAGTAGTGATTGATTGTATACATAGTAGAGTTCCAGATCCACTCTTTCTGGATAACCAACGTCACTTCTGCCGCTGACTTGCCAATATCCAGTAAGTCCCGGCTTTACGGACAGAAACTCATTTGTTTTGCTTCCATACTCTTGCAATTCTTCTGTTACTACCGGTCTTGGGCCTACAAGACTCATTTCTCCTTTAATTACATTAATTAACTGAGGAATCTCATCTAAACTAGTTTTACGCAGAAATCTTCCTAATCTAGTAATACGCGGATCTTCATGTGGCTCTAATTTATAATTGTTTTCAATGTACTTTTGATACAATTGCGGATCCGCCTTTAATTTTTCTTCTGCATTAACGGCCATAGAACGAAATTTATATATCTGGAATACTTCACCATTCTTGCCTATTCTGCTTTGATTAAAGAACACCGGCCCCTTAGAATCACCATATAAATAAAAAATATTCATAACTAAAAATAAAGGAGCCATTAATAATAACCCAGCAAACGCTCCTATGATATCTATGAAGCGTTTCCCTAGGGCATACGCCTTGGATGCATCCTCAAGGCTTAATGGCGCACTTCCAGAAGCACTTACATATACAGGATCTTTCTCTAATTTGGATTTAGACACTAATTCCCCTCTTTTCGTTGTGTTTATCAGCTCTATTTCAACCATTACTTCTTTTTAATTCATTTGACTAAATAAAAGTGAGTTACACCATAGAAGAAGTTTACGTTCTTTCGCTTAAATCCGTTTGATTAAATATTAGATGGCTCTTTTGTTTTTTCTACTAGCCTAAGCAAATAGTGCATCAATTCTTCATTGATCTCTTTATCCTGTAAAGCAAACTCTAATGTTGTTTTTACAAAACCTAGCTTTTCTCCAACATCGTAACGATTTCCTTCAAACTCATAGGCGAATACACGCTGAATTTCATTTAATGCTTGGATCGCGTCTGTCAACTGAATCTCCCCACCGGCCCCGGTTTGCTGCTTGTCGAGGAACATAAAAATTTCTGGACGCAGAATATAGCGTCCCATAATGGCAAGATTTGACGGTTGTGTACCTGGTGCTGGTTTTTCAACAAAATTATTTACCTGATAACGGCGTTCCTGATTTGACGCTGGATCTACGATGCCATAGCGATAGGCTTCATGTTCGGGTACTTGCTGAACCCCAATGATAGATGATTGCGTTTGTTCGTACTGGTTGATAAGCTGGCGTAAGCATGGTGTATCGCTTTGGACGATGTCATCGCCAAGCAAAACGGCAAATGGTTCGTCTCCGATAAAATTACGTGCGCACCAGACCGCATGCCCAAGCCCCTTTGGTTCTTTTTGACGGATATAATGGATGTCTGCCAAGTTAGAAGAATGACGCACTTTTTGGAGTAGATCATCCTTTCCTTTTTCCGCCAAGTTACGCTCTAATTCCGGTGAACCGTCGAAATGGTCTTCGATGGCACGCTTTCCTTTCCCGGTTACAATAATGATGTCTTCGATGCCTGATGCGATCGCTTCTTCGACTATGTATTGGATCGTTGGCTTATCCACGATTGGCAGCATTTCTTTCGGCAATGCTTTTGTTGCAGGGAGAAATCGTGTCCCGAGCCCCGCTGCTGGTATAATAGCTTTTCTTACTTTCTTCATAAATGTATTCCTCCCCCTCTAAATTTTAAATAGCGAATGGAAACACACAATAAATGTATGTGCTTTCATTCGCTATTTATCATTCTGTTTCCTTATTTTCAATTAAAATCAGGCATTGAACCCGTCCTCACACCACGCGCTTGACGACAGGCGTCTAAGCGTTCCGTTTCCCGGAACACCACCGCGCGGCCGAGTGCCTCCATTTGATAAAGGTGTGGGAGACATGACCTGATAAAGCAACCGGAACAAACATACATTCCTATTACTCGTAAGTATTAAAAAAGTCCAAGGAATTTCTTTTTGCGTGTAACATGATGTGGTGGTTCCTTCTCTATATGCTGGCCGGACAGGGCCGCCTGCGCATTTTCTTGAAAATAAGCAGCGTAGTCCGGGTCGATTGAATGATAGGCTTCCGCCAGCCCAAAGCGGCGTGTCGTTGTGTTATGGGCATCCGTGGCAATAAAGTGGGTAAGGTTTGCTTCAATCAATTGCAGAGACAAGGCTTTTGCTTTTTTGCCGAATAAGCCGTTCACAGAAGCAGCGGTCACCTGCGACAGCGCTCCATTTTGAATGAGCTTGAACAGGCGATCCGGATTTTCAGCAATCGCAGCATTCCGCTCCGGATGCACGATGATCGGGGTGATGCCTTTTAACTGCATGTCAAAAAGCAGCTGCTCCGCAAATGCGGGGATTGAGCTGGATGGAAATTCAACGAGCATATGGGAAGAGTCATTGACCGTCAATAGCTTGTCCTCTTGATAGTCATCGAGCAGTTCTCCATACAGGCGAACTTCCTGCCCTGTATAAATATCAACGTTGATTCCTTCCTGCTCCAGCTGTACATTTAAAAGACGAACATTCTGCTCAATCGCTGTTTTTTCATTTTTGTACGTTCCATTCATGTGATGCGGGGTAGCCACAATTGCAGTAATGCCTTCTTGCTCGGCAGCTCTCGCCATTTGAATACTTTGGACCATATCTTTCGCACCATCATCCAACCCAGGAAGGATGTGACAATGAATATCAATCATGGGCTACTCCCCCTTTCAATTTTTTTCTAAACGTAGTATAGCATAAATAAAAATAAATTGTTTGAGAAATTTTCCCGCTTTTACACTTTTTTAACAATATTATTCTGATCCGTAATAATAGTAATATGACGATTCCGCTAACTTCTGGTTATTCAATACAGCACCAAGCAATTTTGCTTTGGCAGCTTCAAGCAGTTCTTTTGCTTTTTGCGCCGCTTCTATTTCCGTTTTGCCGCTGTTAATGACGAGCACAGTACCATCGCACTGATTCGCAAGTACCTGCGCATCGGTCACAGCGAGTACGGGCGGCGTGTCAAAAAGCACATAGTCATAACTATTCTCCGCTTGGGCAATAAATTCCTTCATCGAAATTGAACCAAGCAATTCAGCCGGGTTCGGCGGGATCGGCCCTGATGGAAGAGCCGACAGGTTTTCAATATCGGTTGAAACAACGGCTTGTCCAAGTGAAGCCTGCTTTGTCAGTATGTTCGTCAAGCCCATGCTGTTTTGTAGTCCAAATGTATAATGCATCGTTGGCTTGCGCAAGTCGGCATCAACAAGTAGTACTTTTTTCCCTTGATTAGCAAAAACAACAGCCAGGTTTGATATAGTCGTTGACTTCCCTTCTCCCGGGCTTGTTGACGTAACAAGAATGGAGCGAAGTGTTTCATCAACGGATGAAAACAAAATATTGGTCCGGATTGTTCGGTATTGCTCTGAAATCGGAGACTTCGCATCTGTATGGGTAATGAGCTTCCGCTTGGCGGAGCCGGGTGCTGTTTTTTCTTTATTTCGCTTAAGAGCCAATGCTTTCACCTCGTACGGCTTTTGGAGCCGATGTTTTTTTTGCCGGACGTCCGGCTGCAGCGGAAATCGTCGTTACACCGCCAAGAACAGGGATACCAAGTGTTTTCTCAATGTCCTGCTCGGATTTAATCGTGTTATCCAGGTACTCAAGAAGGAAGGCAAGTCCAACACCTGCCATCAAGCCCGCAACGATGGCAATGGCAATGTTTAAAAGCGGCTGTGGTTTGACTGGTGATGGATTTTCACCTATTTCAGCTGCTGCAAGAATACTGACGTTATCGACATTCATAATCTTTACAATGTCTTCCTGGAAAACACTGGCTGTTTCATTTGCAATATCAGCTGCAAGACCCGGATTTTCATCCTGTACAGTAATATTGACGACCTGTGAATCTTGTTCACTGGCAACGGTAATTTTAGAGGAGAGTTCTTCTGTTGTTAAGTCCAAATCTAAGTTTTGGGCAACTTTTTCTAAAATGGCCGGCGACTTCATAATGACGTTATATGTACTAATCAACTGAAGGTTCGTTTGTACTTCAGATGGGTTATACAATTGTTGTTCGGTTTTTGCCTGGTTCACAAGCACCTGCGTCGATGACTGATAGATAGGAGTAAGAACAAAGTAACTAATAATTCCACTGATAAGTGCAGCTGCGACCGTGATCAACACAATCAATTTCAGCCTCTTTTTCAATGTCTGGGCTAACTCTTTCAGGCTGATTGTTTCTTCCATGTGTTTCCTCCTGTTAATAAATAGTGTCTTGCACATTATAGCACAGCGATTTGTCAAATTTAATATCATTTTTGTAAATTTAGAGGCAATAATTCCAAATTAAACAGGTTTTGTCCAACGAAGGTAATCATTCATCTGAAGACAAGCTTCTTTTCTAGTAAAACGGCGCCGGTGAGAAAGTCTTATAATGTTTTATTAAATTATTTATCTGTGGGCATTCTGCTTCCTGTACACGGTGCTGCGCATCTACTTGTAAAGCAAGTTTGAACTCACTCGTCTTCTGCTTGCCCATCAAGTACGTTTTCATATAAGTGTACAATAGCGCGGCCTTAGACGTTCGCTCTAAGTCTACTCCCTCAAACAAAACGAATTCATCGCTGAAAAAATAAAACTCAATTCCAAACCAGTTCCTTTATTACTATAATCGCTGTTGATCTGTCTGCAAGCGCATTTTTTGTCGAATTTATTATTTTTTGAAGAACAGTCTACATTTTTATAAAGAAATAATTAGTTTTAAAAGAACTTTGGACTGACGAGTATTTTCTCTAGATAGTGGCAGATATGAAACAATCTCTTCTGCTAACAGTATTTCTCCCCCTATAGTACCACTTACTTTTAAACCCAATTTGTAATAGGTCATTCTCTATTGTATGATAGTCACGTACATACTACGTGAGAAAAGAAAGCGGTTAAGGAGAGAAAAAGATGGCGCAACGAGGAAGAAAAAAAGGTTCTGACGGAGAAGTAAGCCGTGCCCTTCTATTGCGAATCGCTGCCGATGAGTTTGCTGAACATGGTTATCATGAAACGAAAATTAGTACAATCGTGCGTAAAGCAAACGTCACACAGCCAACGTTTTATTTATATTTTAAAAGCAAGGAAGCCATTTTCGAGGAGCTTGAAGACTTATTCCGCGCAAAGCTTGCCTGCCTCACAAGAAATAGCCTGCTGGATGAGGGGCTTGATGATAAGACATTGCCGAATCGGATCGCAGAAGGACTAACGGCGATCCTTCAGTTTTTTACCGATCATCGCAGCCTGGTCCGAATTGGATTTTATGTATCTCCTCATGCAGCAGACGTAAAAGCGCAAATGGCTGCGCAAATTGAGTCTAACCTTGATAAAGAAGTGATAGCTGGCTATTTCCATTCAAACGTGGATACAGCCCTTGTCGCAAATGGGCTCGTCGGCATGATTGAACGGCTTACGACTACAAAGCTGTGGACAGGTGCGAAAACAGCTGCTGAGCTGGCAAACGACATTGTCACCCTTTTGCTTTATGGATTAAAAAAAGAAGTACGAGTTTAATAGGAAAGCAACAAAAAGAGGCAGTCTCCATGAGAGACTGCCTCTTTTATATTACATACTTATTTAATGTTATCCATTAAGTCAGCTTTAATCAGGAACTCGGCAAGAATTTTTGCCATTTGATCACGTTTCGTGTTGTCATTCGGGTTAAATTCTTTGTTGCCGGCGCCTTCCATGATGCCTGCCTGATACACTTTCAATACTTCTTCACGAGTAGAAGCGCCGATTTCTTTTACATCTTTGAAGTCAGTCAGCTTTTTATTTTTGTTTAACTGAGACTCATCAAAGTCGATGAAATCAAGCTCAAGCGCGCGGCCGATCATCGCTGCCGCTTCTGCGCGTGTTACTTTATCGTCCGGTGCGAATGTGCCGTTTGGCTTACCAGCGATAATGCCGTACTTCACAGCAGCCATGAATTCACCATTTGCATTAAACCACTCGTTGCCTTTTACATCTTTAAAGCGACCATCATAAGCAGTTGTGCCTGGTAGACCAAGCGCACGGCTTAATAGTACAGCGAACTGCGAACGAGTCATGTCTTGATCCGGCTTATATGTGCCAGCTGTTGTACCCGCGATGATAAATTTAGAAGACAGAGTTTCGATGTACTTCTCAGCCCAGTTCTCGCCGTTATCTACATCTGGGAATGTAACGGAAGATTCGATCACTGTGTACGTGCCGTTTGAATTTGCAAGTGTACCAACGACAGCTACCTGCTTGTTATCTACTGTTTTAAATGTTGTTGGAAGAGCTTTTAGTGATCCATCAGCTGCTACCACAACACCTGTTGCATTGTTTGTATTTACGCTTCCATCAATGGTAAGTTCTTGATTTACATATACGTTACCAAACGATTTAAGCTCGCTCAGTACTGTTCCATTTTGAGCCAATTCTACTTTTACTTTTACAGCCGGTGCTTTTACTTCAATATCACTTACGATTGCTGCTGCTTTTGTTTCAGAAGAAGCCGCTGATGCTCCTGCTGCTTTTGCTTGGATTAAGTCTTCCAGGCTAGTTGTTTCTGCATCTGTCAGCTGATCAATGTTGATGCGTAATGTAAGAGCAGAAAGATTACCGCCAAGACCTGCTGCCAGTGCAGTTAGATCTACTTGAGAAAGAGGAATCACATATCTTACATCTCCTGCGTTAATCACGATATCTGCTGCTGGTGCTTTTGCCTTGATTGCTGCTGCAAGAGAAGCAGGAAGGTCAAGCACAACCGGCTTGCCGTCTTCACGGTTTGGTACTTCAATCACTACTGCTTCTGCGTCAGTTGGCAATGTAGTTGAAATTTTCCCTTGAAGATCTGTCGGAATTGTTACTAGCACTTCAGTTGAACCTTCAGTTACGCCTGGTGTGACTAAAAGGCCACCATCAATAATTATTGGATCTTTCCCTGGGATTGGACCAGGACCAGGACCTGGGCCAGGATTAGGGTTTCCGTTATTAGGATTTGTTTGATCATAGAGAGAGTCCCACTGGCCAGCTGCCGTTAAAGTAGCATTTCTTAACGTTGAAATTTTAATGGTGCTGTCTTTACTGTGTAGAGCAGTTAGGAAAGCTAATGCAGAGTCATTGACTTTCTGCCCATCACCCAAGTAAATCGTTTCTTGAATTTTCCCTTTGATTTTGCCGCTCTCATCAACAGCTGATTTCAACGACTGAACAGCACTTGTATACAGTTCAAATGCTGTATCATTTTCATTGTCTGTTGTTTGAATTTTGTACTCTTCATAAAGTTGTTCTTCAGCATTTTCTAAATAAGAAAGGTAGTCTGCTGGCACCGCGTTGGAAAAGTTCAGGCTTGTATCATTAA
This sequence comes from Domibacillus robiginosus, assembly GCF_000966195.1. GTDB lineage: Bacteria > Bacillota > Bacilli > Bacillales > Domibacillaceae > Domibacillus > Domibacillus robiginosus. Next base: position 23,586 of record NZ_LAHL01000040.1, read on the forward strand.
TAAATTCATTGATTTCTGATTCATCGAGTCCTTGAAGGTAAATGCCAATATATGACTTAAGGAGTATAGCTGCCGCTTGTACTTCCGCTGTTTTATTCGGATCTGCTTTTACACCCGGCTCAAGGATTGGAGAAACAATCGTATACCACTCTTGAGGAGTAATTTGATCAAGCGCGGCTGATACTTTGGCTACATCAGAATTTGTCTTGATTCCATTATAAATAGCGTTAGAGTAATCGGCTACATTCTTAGTGCTGTCAAAATGCCAATCTGCTTGTGTTTTTAAAACTGTTGCTGCTTCTGCTTTGTCTGCTCCAAACAAGCCTGCTGTTGTTGCTATTGGTGTGAATGCGATTGTTGCAGCAATCATAGCTTTCGCTGCTTTTGTACTAAATGGATACTTTTTCACCAAATTAGTCACCTCTTCTAGTCTATTTTTATATAATTCCACAGTTGCGGAATGTTTATGTAATCACAGGTAAAATCATACAGAATAATGCTACCAAAAGCAAGAGAACTTTACAAATCTGTCCTATGTTACAGACTAAATTCTTATTTTGTCAGATTATTCATATTCTATTTATTTCTAAATTTTGCATGGTATACTACAAATAGCAATTTTATATTAAAGGAGGGTTTTTGTTTGCGTAAGTTTATAAAGATCGCCCTGGTTGCGATCCTTTTTCTCGCACTGGCAGGAGGCGGCGCATTGTACTATTTTACGAAGGTTAAAAAGTACGATGTAGCCGATGAGCAGGTGGACCAAATTGTCGAAGATCCATACTCGATTTCATTCCCTGAAGGTACACCGCTTCCTGAGGGTGTGCAAAAGGACGAAGAAGGTCTTGTTGTAGTTGATAAGGACGGTGCCTTTGTATTGGAAGATGGCTCCACTATGACAACGGATGAGTGGTTTAGTTCACCGGAATATAAAGAAGTAATCACTTCAAATACAGCTAGTCCTACAGCTGGAAATACCGGAAGTGCGTCTGGTTCAGGCGATACAGCTTCTAATACCAATAGCTCAGGTTCCACTTCTTCTACAGAAACGGCTGGTACAGGGACTTCAAATTCATCCGGATCTGGGGACACTTCAACTTCTGGCGGCTCCGGTACATCTGGTTCCGGTGCATCTGGCGGTTCTGGGTCCGGTACATCCGCTGGTGGTGATAACGGCGGATCAAGCGACCGTTCAACTGCTGCCACAATCAAATCACGTTATTCCGGTTCCTTTGACAGCCTGCAGGGTCAGGCGCAGAGCCAGTTGGGTGCGTTAGTGGGACAGGCTAAAAGCGAATATGCAGCGAAAAAAGCCGCCGGTGAAACAATCAACCCTGCTTACTTCTACCAGAAGTATAACGGTGCCGCATCCGGTGTTGAAGCCAAAACCGATGCTGCTTTTAATTCCCTTTACAAGTCTATGACGAGCGAATTAAAAGCAAATGGTCTTAGCACATCTGCTGCGGATGAGTATAAAGCGCAGTATGAAGCGACAAAAGAAGGTTTACGCAACGAGTTAATGAGTAAAGTAACAGGTGGATAAGAAATAACGAGACTCGCGGTCAGCGGGTCTTTTTATTTTTTATTTACAAGTGATAAAAGATTCATAAAGGGATGGGCGGAATTCTTTGAGCATGCTATAATTCTTTTACTACAAATAAAAGGAGCTTTTACCAATGACTTTCAAAAAGAAAGCAGCTGCGGTTGCTTTGACACCTGTGCTTGCTGCGTCTATTTTTGTTTCCTCTGTTTCTGCTGCACAGTTTCCCGATGTAAAAACGAGCCACCGCGCTTATGAAGCGGTTGAAGCCATGTCAAAAGCAGGCGTTATTACCGGCTTTCCTGATGGTACATTTAAGCAGTATCAATCTGTCACACGGGCGGAAAGTGCGATCTTAATTGGACGCGCTCTTGGTATTAAAGTGAGCTCATCTACGAAAACCTTTACGGACCTTCCTTCTACTTCACGTGCGTACCCATACGTTGCCGAGTTAATGAAGCGAGGCATTTTCAGTGACAGCAGCCGCTTTTATCCAGAGCGTCCGCTTTCCCGTTCTGAGATGGCGATTATTTTAACACGCGCATTTGAGCTTCCTGCTTCATCTGCGATGCCGTTTACCGATGTATCTCCTACACATGGTGCTGCTTCGTACATTCGTGCACTGGCGGCCGCTGGCATTACAACGGGTGTAGGCGATGGCAAATATGATCCAACTGGTACTGTTACACGCGGACAGATGGCGATCTTTTTAAACAATGCCCGCAAGTTTGAAGCACCTGGCGAAGATGTAGAACCAGCTCCGGGCGGTGGCGGAACACCTGGTCCAGGAACACCGGCACCTGGTACTCAAACGGCAGCTGATATTAAAGCAGAATATGCGGACGATTTTGCAGATCTGCAAGCTCAAGCAAAAGCTGACCTGGATGTTCTGGCCGGCCAGGCGAAAGCAGAACTTAATGCCGGAGAAGACTTGATGACGGTATACAATAAATATTTCCCACTTGCTTCAAAAATGGAAGCTGAAACAGATGCCGACTTTAACGCGCTTTACGCAAAACTTACAGCAGAATTAACAAAAGCCGGCTTCAGTGCCACTGAAGCACAGTCTTTTAAAACGGCGTATGATGCAGCGAAAAAGCAAATGAGAGATGACCTGATTGCTGAAATTCTATAAAGGCGATACAAAAAGAAGCTTGCCCGGCATGGGCAAGCTTCTTTTTTATTATCGCTGGATTTGAACGTCAAATTCTCCATTTTCCTGCACACCGACTCGTACTTGGCTATTTTCAACTCCATCTACTGTCACAGTCATATAATATATCTGGTAACCTACTTTACCTTCGTCTGTCCCTTCGGAAACAAAATCAACTTTGTATGATCCGTCTGCTTGTTCAGCGAGCACCGGACGGATTGTTACGCCATCCACTGTAATCTCCTCTGCTGGCAGTTGCCCAAATAATGAGAAGGTAATATCAATTTCATCTTTTGACGTGATGTCTACTTTATCCGATTCTTCTTTTAAAAGAAGCGAATGTCTCGGACGTGATTCGCTCGTATAAGCAAGTGAATAACTTCTCCACACAACCCCGTCGCCGGTATCAAGCGCCAGACGTTGGTCACTCAATAAGCGATACGGCTTATCCAGCTCTGCTCCTTCAAATGTTACTTTGTATTTGTTTGATTCTTCCTCCAGCTTCGTCACAGTGACGCTGTTTCTTTCGCTGGCGTCTTCTGAGGAAATATAGAGCGTCTCCTGTAATTCTTTCACACTTGTTTCATCCGCATTAAATGTAAGGCTGCCCAGCTCCTGTTCTTGCATGCCAGCCAGGTAAAGCGCTGTGTGAATTGTATAGTCAACGAAATCCTTCCCATTTTCAGCGGTAACCGTTAGTGTATCGCCTTCTTCGATCCGGCCTGACGCCTTCACCTGGCCTTCTGCATCCTTCACGGTATACGTTTGGGCAGAAAGATCGGTTGACCTTACATTTTTCTTTAATTGTTCAACAGATGTGCCGCGGTAAACCGTGACAAATTTATAGTCATCGTGAATGTGGTCAATTCTGCGTTCACCTGAGGAAATGTCTATTCCTGTGTTGCTGCTTAATGCCGCTTCGTCCCGGTCAGAAGATTGAATCGTAACTGGAATGACTTTGCTGTCCAAATAGCCGCTGCCAAGTTTTACATTTACCAATACATATTCTGTAATAGTCTCACCTGTTTTGTTTGGTCGAATTAATGTAAGCTCATTGTTGTCTGCTCTCAGATAACTGGAATCCTCTTGTACGTCGAGAAAATTATCATCTTCGGTGAACGTTTGACCCGTTTTTATTGGAAATAATGTCAGATCTGCTGGTTTTCCTTCAGCTGACAGGTATGCTGTTAAGTCTGATCCAGCTTCAAGATTAGCGGGTACTGTGATGTTTAACGCGCTGATGTAGTCGTTTACTTGTTTGATTGAAAATATATCTTGAGCGTGCACAACATCTTCTTTTAAGCGACTTTTCTCCTGGAATTCATCACTTAATGCTTCAACAGCTGCTAAAGCTTCCTCCATTTGTGCAAGGGTTACCCCTTCACGAAGCTGTTCCTCATAAGAATACGAGTAACGATCTTCCTTGTACAACGCGCTTACTTTTTCATTTGCTGTTTTAAACGTATCGACTTTTGCTTTTAATTCTTCATTGACAGCTACAACCATAGCTTTAATCGCCTCGGCTGTCTGCAAATTCGCTTTTTCGGCAATCAAGCGCTCCTTGTATGTTTTCATGCTAAGCGAGTCTTGTTCTAGTAAGGATTCATTGCTTGTAGATGTTCCCCCACCCGGAATTTCTTCTGTTACTCTTTCATAGGCAATATAGCCAAGAATATGTGAGAATTCATGTCCGTCAAGTTTTGTATTTTGATCCTGGATAAGGTCGTAAAGAGCTCTTATTTTTATCGCATCGTTGTCATAGCCATCGTTCATAAAGCTTGAGGAAAGCATGCCCTTTGACGCGATAAGAAGCATTGACGGAGCATCTGCTTTTAGGTCTTTCAAACTTAAAGTAATAGCTGGAAGACCGTCTTTTGTTTCCCAGGATAGCCCGGTAAACTCTGTTGTCTTCTGCTGGGCATCTTCTTGATATACATATACATAATCCATAAACTCCTCAACAGAACGACCGTCTGCTTTAAGTGCCATTTGAACCGTAACTGTCTCGTTGTCATTGAAAATTAAATTATACGGACTCCAATACCATTGCTCCGCCACATCAACGACGTCTGTGATTTTATTAGAAGCATCAATTCGATATACAACAAGATTATGGTTGAACCAATTTATAAATTTTTCGTCTTTTTTATATTCAATTGCGTCTGACGGGACTGTATCTCCCTCTTCTGGCAGGACAAATTGAGTGTCTGTATTTGAAACCTGCTGGTAGAAGACTTTCCCCGTTCCTTCGTTATGGAGATTTAATTTTACATATCCATAGTCATTTCCGGCCTTCAGTATACCGGCTGCAAAGTAATCTCCCGTTTCGTTCCCTGAACCCGGCGTTCCTGTATTGCCACCATCTGATGGAGGTGTAATCACGGGTTCCGTGCCGCCGCCTGAGCCTGGCGGATTAACTGGTGCCGGCGGTGTATAATCTGGATTTTTTTCGCCGCCAACCGTTTCAATTTTGTCTTTTACTTCATTATAGTTATCAACAATTTTGGATACATCCTGCCCGGCTGGCACCGAGATATTTGTAATCCTGGCATTGCTGCCGACATTCAGCGTGGCATTTTCATTTTTCATATCCAGGTTTTTAATCGCGCCTGTTGTGGCCAATGTGACTTTTTTGTCCGTATTTACGACTACATTGGAGAAGTTGCCTTTACCGGATACTTGAATGTCATCGTTCGAGTCAATGACTACGTCCTGAATTGTCGCATTCAGCTCGATCTGCGTAACACCTTGTTTAATGTCTACTTTTGGGATAATCACATCTTCGTCTGCAAAGATATCAGCATTGGCATACAAAGACAGGGCCGTTACTGTTGTGCTGCCACTTGCTGAGAAGTATACGTCTTTTTTGGCAATTTCAATGACAGCAACTGAAGAATCCTTAAAAGTAATTTTAATGCGCGTTTTTGGATCTTCAGCTGCTGCCTTTGTTACAGAAGCTGCTTTTGTGACGGCTTCTTCCTGTATAGATGTCGTACCTTTTACTGTAAGCTTGTTCGTTGAAAAGCTTGTTTTCACTGCAGCTGTAACAGTTAGGTTTCCATTGATCGTCATGTTTTTCAATTCAACGTTGTCACCGGCAACTGTGACATTGCCTTTGATTTCCGCTCCGCTTCCATCTAAAACCAGCGGTGCAGATTCTGTTCCTGCTTCTTTCAGAACTAAGCTGGAAACGGTATTGATTACGCCGTTCGCTTGTTCAAATTCGATTTCTGCTCCTTTTAGCGCTTTGCTGTTGTTACTTTGTAGCAAGCCTTTTACACTTTCGGAAGCTGTATAGGTTTTTCCATCTATCATGATTTTTCCATTTTGAACCGATTCAATCGTTTTTACTTGTTCGGCTGGAGCTATTGCTTTTTTCGCACGGCTGGCGAATGCTACAAGTTCACCACGTGTGACATTCGCATCTGGTGCAAAGGTTGTAGCGGTTTTTCCTGCTGTTACGTTGTTATGTACAAGAGCCTGGATGTATGTGTAATACCATTTTTCTTTTTTTACATCGGTAAACGATACCGTTTTTCCGCCGTTTGATAGGTTGAATGCTTCACCAATTAACCGGGAAGCTTCAGCCCGCGTTAGCGTCTGGTCAGGACGGAAGGTTCCATCTTTAAATCCACCCATGATTTTTGCTTCCACAAGCGCCGCGACCGCACCGTAATACCATTTTTCTTTTTTTACATCTTTTAAGCCCGGCGCTTTTGGAGAAGCCGTATCAAGCTCGAGGATGTCCGCGATCATTTTCGCTGCCTGGCCACGCGTCACCGATTCCTGCGGACGAAATGTCCCGTCCTTAAACCCATTAATTTTCCCCTGTGAATGCAGGTCTTTAATTTCCGGATAAAGAGTATTCCCTTCTTTTACATCCGTAAAAAACGGTGCACTTGCTGCTTCTGCGGGCAACGCTGCGGCAGTAACGGTAACAGCGGCCGCAGAAGCTAAAAAGATGTGACTTTTCTTCAACATGGCTCAGCTCCTAGAATTAAAAATAAGACCACTTTTTACCAAATAATGATCTTTCATTTTTTACTATATATGTAGATAAAAAGTCTGCAAATACAAATTCTCGAATTCATGATTTTTTACCCATAAAGAGATATTATTGGATATTTTATTGCTTTCCACTGCTTCCAATGCCTTGTATTTCTTTTATTTTCCTGAACTCCTTTTGCTTCTTCTGACGTATAATGTACCTATCAATCGTAAAGGAGAATAAAGGATGGAAAAGAAAAAATTAGTTTACTTCGCTTTTGCTTTTGTTTTAGCCATTTCTGCCCTGTTCGGGTTTCATCCCGCCCAGTCGGAAGCCGCCACGAGTGCAAAGGTCGGCTATGTCAGCATTGACAGCGGTGTCCTGAATGTTCGCAGCGGTCCAGGAACGAACTATAAAGTGATTGGCTCTTTGAAGAATAATGTGTCTGTCTCTGTGTATTCACAATCGAAGTCAGGCTGGAGCCAGATTGGCTTTAAAGGCAAGCGAGCTTACGTTTCGTCCAAGTACCTGCGCATGTACAGCTACTTGATGGACAAAAAGAAGGTGTATACGTACAAAGCAAACGGCGAGACATTTAAAAGCATGTACGTAGGCAAGTACAGTGGCTGGGACGAGTGGCAGTCAACATCTCCCGGCAGCACCTATCTTTTATACGAGAACAACAAAGGGCTTTACATTGGCTGGCGGGAGTCTGAGTACTACGCGGAAATCGCCTATCCAATTAAAGTAGGAAAAACGTGGAGTGATGGCTTCGAGGGCAGCGGGGTTACTTATAAAATCACTGGCACTGACGGCATTCTTACAACGGCAGCCGGCAGATTCAGAGGTGTTGTCACCGTTAAATCAAGTGAAGGCTTTATCGCCTACTACGCACCCAATACCGGAATTATTAAGCAAACGTACAATGGAAAAACAATTTCTGAATTGATTAAGGTAACAACAAAATAAACAGAACGGAGCTGTCCTGAATGTGGAGGACAGCTCTTTTTTCGTTCTTTAAGAGGTATTAAATCCAAAAAGAGAATTTTTTCATTTTGTAAACTGGACGGCTTTTATCTTTCATCAATATGGGTATAGACCTATAAAATGGTAACTATTAATGAAATGGGGGAATAAAGTGAAACGATTAGCCGCTTTGTTGACCGGACTCCTTTTGACCACCACCCTTTGGAACCCATCGGCAGATGCTGCTGCCTTCCCGGATGTGCACCCTAATGAAAAAGCATATGAAGCTGTAGAAGAAATGGCCTCCCGCGGACTTATTGCTGGCTTTCCTGATGGAACATTTCGCCAAAACGACCCGGTAACACGCGCCCAGAATACGATTTTTCTCGGACGTGTTCAAGGTATTGACGGCTATCCAAATGCCCGGCTTCCTTATTCTGATGTCGCCCCGGGCCAGGCTGCTTTTCCGTATATCGCCTACTATGCCTCCCAAAACGTATTTGAGCTTGGTAATCGTTTTTATCCGGACACGATCGTGACACGTGCTGAGCTGGCACGCACAGTTGTAAGAGCTCTTCGTTTAAGCGGAACGCCTGATGTGCCGTTTACAGATGTGCCTGCCTCTCATCCTTATGCTTCCTATATCAATGCACTGGCAGCCAATGGCCTGACAAACGGCGTTGGCAACAACCGATATGATCCAAACGGTATTGTTACCCGCGGACAAATGGCTATTTTCATGCTGAATATTGATGACTTTCTTGGTACAGATGAGAACCCCGGCTATACCATTGATCCTTCCTTTGTTCCAAGTGCCATTGAAAGAGAGATTGGACAGCTTGTGAACGAAGAGCGGGCAAATCAGGGTCTGGCTCCTGTTACACTGGCCAATGACGTAAGCTTTGTGGCGCGGACAAAATCAAAGGACATGCACGACCGCGGCTATTTTGACCACACGTCTCCGACTTACGGCAGCCCGTTTGATATGCTGACGGACTTTGGACTTCGCTACTCAACCGCTGGTGAAAACATTGCCTCAGGTTATGTGGATGCAGAAGCTGTGATGGAAGGCTGGATGAACAGTCCCGGACACCGGCGCAATATCCTGAATCCACAGTTTAAAGAAATCGGTGTTGGTGTGTATAACCGATACTATACACAGATGTTTGTGACAAGGTAAGGCATGGCAGCCTCTTTGGTTGGGCCGGAAAAGCTTGTGGGATGGCCGGATTCTCATTTTTCCGGCCATTACAGATCATAATCCGGCCATGATCAGCTTTTTCCGGCCATCCATGATAGAAATCCGGCCGTTGTATGCTATTTTCCGGCCATAAAAAAGGAGAGCTGTCTCTTATAGAGACACTCTCTTTTCAGATATTATACGTAGATATTTATTACAAGGTAAGGATGGCACCTCTTTGTTTGGGCCGGAAAAGAAGAATTCAGGTCGGAATATCTCGCTGGATGGCCGGATTTTCATTTTTCCGGCCATGATGGAACATAATCCGGCCCTAGTTTAAATTTTCCGGCCATGTACGTTGAGAATCCGGCCCTACATGCTAGTTTCCGGCCATAATAAAAAAGAGGGCTGTCTTAGAGACGCCCTCTTTTTTTATCGGCTGGCAGCCACTTTTCACGCCACTCCAGCCGTTCATTTTCTTCAATTTGTTTTTCCAGCACTTCGTCCCAGTGCTCAAGGTGCGTGTTCCAGACACGTGCGTAAAACACATCCTGCTCCTTGTTATAAAGCCGAAATTCCAGACACGGAACATATGAAGTCGACTGTTCTTCAAAATTGGTTACTTCTGATACCGGTGTCTGGAATTCTTCATCCGTGCGGTCCGCATCCATTTCGGTGAGTGCCTGCAGAATTTGTTCTCCTGTAGTCCTTCGCTCGCTCGGATAGCGGTAAAGCGGCTCTCTTTCTTCCCGCTCTTCTATCTCCGGCCAAAATGCATCATGAACCGGACTATACGTGAGGGACGTTTCCTCCTCGTCCATTTCTTCTTCCACGATGCCTTCAGCGAGCTGCGACTTGCCCTTTCCAGTCAGCTTATAGCCTTCCTTCTCAATTTGGATTAATCCTGTTCGCAGCATTTTTTGAATTAAGTCTTCAATAAACAGCTCTTCGACGAGAAGCATTTCTGCCAGGTTTGCGGCCCGGCGGATGTCGGTTTGATTAAACGCGAGCAGCAGCATTTTCATTAAAATATCCATCTTCAGCCGCTTTACCCGCTTGAATGTAACAGTATAGGTTACGACTGGAAGCTGCCAGACGGCTGACTCTTTCAATTCGACTGCCGGGTTTTCGAGCAGGTTCGCACGCAGCTTTTCGATTGTTTTTTCCATTCTGCTTATCCCCTGCTTTCTTCAAGCATACGTACGCCGTTTTGTCGTTTGGCTGTATCGAGTACGTGCTTGTACATCCCTTTTGTTGAGGCCTGCTTCGTCCGCTCGGTAAACATGGTTGTGCTGCCGACTAATACAAGCAGTTCTCTTGCTCTTGAGAGCGCCACGTTCAGCCGGCGGTAATCACGAGCAAAGCCGATATCGTCATGCTTGTTTTGATGGTTGCGCACCATACTTAAAATAATTACGTCCATCTCCATGCCCTGAAAGCGGTCAACCGTACCTGTGCGGATGGTCAGGTGGTGAAGGCCGAGCTCCTGCTCAATTAAGCGGTTCAGCTTTTTCACCTGTTCGCCATAAAAGCTGATGACGCCGATGCTTTTCTTTTCATCCGCATTCATTCGGCCGGCTTCCTTCGCCTGTGCCGTTGCTTCATCGAGTTCTTTTAAAAGAGAGCCGATTTCCCGCAGCTCGGCCGGATTGTATAAGCTTTTACCACCCTTCATCCGTTCCTCAAAGAACGCTGGCTCATTTGGCATATCGATCCATAACAAATGATTTTCTCGCCGGACGAGCGGTGACTCCAGCCTATGATCCCGCGCTGCATCTGAATCTGGCAAGCCGCATTGAAGACGGTCCTTTTCTCTTTCATAAAACGGCGTGATCGTTTCCATAATGCTTTCGTGCATCCGATACTGAATGGCAAGCATCGTTTTGTTGGTTTCCGGCACGCTTTTAAACAAGCGTTCAAACAGCGATTCCTCAAGCAGTCCCTTTAGTTCCGTTTTCCCGGCAAACTCCTTGTTCGCTTCTGCCAGCTCCTGAAGCGTTTCTTCCAATGTATCATTTCCGAGTAGTGGTGGCAGCTGATGGTGGTCACCGACCAAAATGACTTTTTTCCCTTTAAGCATAGGCAGTAAAAGCTCCGGCGGTGTCGCTTTGGAAACTTCATCGATAATCACCACATCAAAAACCGGGTAGTTGTCGATAAAATCCTTGCGTGCGGATGCCACACAGGTTGTGCCAATCACGTTCGCATGCTTCACATACAGCTTGCGAATTTCATCTAAATCGTGCTCGCTCGCTTCCTGCAAAAGCGACAGCCATTCTCCTTGAATCGATTGAAACAATGGCAGACGCTGCCGTTCCTGCTTGAGTGATTCGTGCGTAAAAGACAGGCTCGCCATTTGCTTGAGCACTTCTTCATGCTCCGCTTCCGGATTTGTATCGAGAATTTCCTCAAGTGGCGCCAGCTCTTTTTCTTTTTCATGAATCGTGTTTTGCAGCTCTTTTATTTGCGCTTCGATCTGTGCACGCTTTTGGGCTGTTTCTTCCATTTCCGCGGCTTTTTGCGCCTGCTCGAGCCGGCTTTCTTCCAGGCGTTGCTGTGTTTCTTCGAGCTGACGCTTTTTCTTTTCCAAAAGAAGTGCCTTTGTTTCCTGCTGATCGAGCGCTTCTTTTGCGTTCGGAACCGGTGCAGCGAGCGATACCATTTGATTATATTTTTGCTGAAGGGCATCAAGTTCAGCCTGCTGCTCGATGGTCCCTCGCATCGTTTCATAAGCAGTCCGCTCATCCGCATGCTTTTGGCGCAGCTGCTCGATCACGTTTCTTTTTAAAAATAAAAACGCGTCCTGTGCCCTTTGCTTGTACTCTTCATAAGGCCGGAAGCGTTTGGCTCTTCGCCAGATCGACTGCCGCCGTACGTACAGCCCTTCTAAAAACTTCGCTCCCCGCCCTGGCTCCAGGTTTGGCTGACTTTTTAGTGCCGATCTTAATCCGTTTAAAAATTGGTCAATCTCATCCGCGGAGTGCGAGGAAGAAGCACGGCCGGCGCGCTGCTGCAGTTCGGCAAATGGCACATTGTATCGCGCCAGCAGCCCTTCCATATACGAAATCGCTTTGTTTAACTGGTCATTGTAAGCTTTTAGCTTTGTGATCTGGTCCATTTCCCCGCGAAGATCATCCAGCTCCTCTAACAGCTGCAGCACACGGGCGGATCTTTCCAAATTTTGCTCCAGCATCATCCATTTCAGCGCGTCAATGCGTTTTACCGCCGATGCTTTCTCGTATACAGCCTCTGCCCTCTCTAATACTTGTGACAATTGTTCTGCTTTTGCTTTCGCTTCCTGAATCGCCTGCTGTTTTCGCCCGATATTTTCCTCAAGCTCCTCGCAGGCAACAGAATGCTGGAGTGCTTCCCTTTCTTTTTGAAGATCATGCCATTGCCGTTCAATATCTTCAATGCCTGGCTCATTTTCGAGAAAAGCTTCGTCCTGTTCGATCGCTGCTGCTAACGGCTGCAAAGCTCGATCGATTTCTTCCTCGTGCTTTTGGAGCGATTGCTCCTCCTCCTCCACTTTTCGGAGCTGCTGCTTCTGAGTTTGGAGAGCGGCCTGGCCTTCCTCATATTTACCAGCCGCTTCTGCTTTTGCTGCTACCGCGGCTTCTGTCTCGACCAAAATCGGTTTCAGCCGTTCCTGCTCCCGTTCATTTTCCGCCCATTCTGCTTCAAGTGCTGCTTCTCTTGCTTTACGCGCTTTAAATTGCGTGGACACTTCCTGGAGCGTATGGTCCTTCCAGTACTGTCCGACATTTTCTTCAATAAACTTTTTGCCTTCTTCCTCGATGCTTTCGGTGCGGCCAACCCGGAGAATACGGATATCTTTATTGGCCAGCAGCCGTCCGAGCGCATTATCGACTGCCAGGTTCGACTGGGAGGCGACGAGCGTCCGCAGTCCCGCCCGTGCGTTTTGCAGGCAGATTTCCGAAATAACTGTTGTTTTCCCGGTGCCCGGCGGTCCCTGAATCACATAGAGATCCTCTGCTTCCATCGCCCCTGTCACCGCGCGCTGTTGAAATTCGTTCAGCCGGTTATGAAACTGCAGGGCACCGAGCTTTTTAGGCGGACGAAGCGGCGGCTTTTTCTCAAATAAAATCCGCTCCAAATCCGGATTGGCCGCCAGCCCGTCTTCTAAATGCTTAAACCCCTGGCGCAGACGCTTCACCTGGCTCAGCGTCGCAAAGTTGCTGAAAATCACTTCTTTTTGCGATGTGTGAAACTGCTGTTTTCGCGCGCGATCCGCCATCGGGCCGCTCAGTTCAATTTCAACCGTTCCCGCACCGCGGCTTGCTTTTAATACCTTCCCTGCATCCTGATCCATTCCCCTGAACTTTACACTCAGGTCTTTGAGCAGCTTCCATTCCGGTTCCTTCAGCCGGCAGCCTGTCAGCGTGACCCGGCTAAAGTCTCCGTTAAAGGTCATGCCCGCATAAGCTGCGGTGATATCCGGAATATCCGCATCCCGCTCCTGGATCGTCAAATACCCTTCCCAGCTGGCAATCCGCTTTTTCACATAGTCCGAGCTTTCTTTCGCAACCGGCATGTCATGAATCGCTCGAAGCAGATCAAGCGGCATTTCTCTTCGTGTTTCCTGAAACGTGATCGTAGCTGGACGTCGCCAGTTTGTTCGCACCGGTGTGTGTGCTGCACGTGCGGTCACATTTGTCGCAATAAACCGGTCTTTTTCCGCCACGCAGTGCAGCACAATGACCGCATTGCCGCTCGCTGCCGCCAGCCGTTTGTTTGCCTGATTATCAAAAAATAGGGCAACAGAAAGAAGCCGGTCCGCAGACGGCGGATATTTTTCTATATAAACCGTAAACGACGCCTCCAACGAAAAAAACGAGCGCTCCTCCAGCCCGAGCTCCCGCATTTTATCCTTTGCTCTATTCGTCAGCGTCAATGGACATCTGTATGTTTTCAAGCTTGTTTGAATCATTGGTTCACCTGCTTCATTACATATAAAAGCTTGTTCTTCCATCCTTTCATTATAGCACAATCTGGATACAATTTTTCAGGGAACCCTCTCCTGGAAAACCCTTTACCTGCCTTTTTTTCACCTGTGCATAAAACAAAGCAAAAAGCAGAAGGGGGGTGTCCCTTCTGCTTTTTTACAGCCGTCGATTACTGAATTTTAACGAGCTCTACCTTCGTAATGCCTTCAAAGATGACTTTTATCAAACCAACGTTTGGTGCATAGTAATCCACACCGCCATCATCTGCAGTCACTTCAATAACGTTACGGAATGTTCCGGCCTTTGTTGTGATCGTTTTTGTTGTGGACGTAATTTCATACGTGTGTACAAACCCTTGATAACCGATGCTCCACTTCTGTCCTACTTTTACCGGATATTTTAACATCATCCATGATTCTGACTCGGGGTAGCCGAAGTAATATCCTTTACTGTCTTCTTTTTCTACAATCGAATACGCATTTTTTGTTCCTTCATATACATTCCACAGGTTCCACTCAAAGTATTTTTTGCCTGAAAATTTATACGAGTAGCTGCCCATATCATCGGAATCATAATAGTAGGTTTTGTTTTTATCCTTTACATAGCTCACGCGGGCTGGCGGTAATTCTACTTTGAAGTCGTCATTTAACGCTCTTGCTAGAAAAGCGGAAAATTGAGACCGTGTCACTTTCACATTCGGTCGGAACGTATTGTCTTCGTAACCCGACGTCAGGTTTTCCGCGATGATTCTTTTAATATGCGGATAGCTGGCCATGGAAGACGAAACGTCCGTAAAAGGAGCCGCTGCTTCTTTTGTAAGACCGAATGCTCTTGATAAAAAGATCGCCATTTGCCCGCGCGTGACCGCTTCATTCGGATGATAGCGTCCATCCGGATAACCACTAATAATTCCGCGGGCTGCCGCCGAAGCAATATAGCCGCTCGCTTTTTGATCAGCTCCTACATCCGGAAACTTCGTCGCTTTTTGCGTGCCATCAAGTCCCAATACCCGTCCAATCATAATGGCCGCTGCTGCTCTTGTTACCTGTCCGTCCGGCTGAAATGTTCCATCCGGGTAGCCAGAAATAATTGATTTGCTCTCTAAATACATCATTTCTTTGTAAAAACGCTGGCTTTCACTTAAATCATGGAAGGATGCCGCTTTCACGCTTACATGGAACCCGCCAACGACACAGAAACAGATCGTTAGCATCAATAAAAACTTTTTCACTTTTTTCTCTCCTTAAACTTATGTATGCGGGATAAATATCCTTAATATAAATTCGTCATTTCTCCTTTATCCCCTGCTATTTTCTTGTTTTCTTTTACAAAACCCGTTGAGGTAATTTAATCCATTTTGTTAAAAAATGGATTAAATCCTGCTTCATTATTATCAAAGCTGCTTTGTTTTCAAAACCGCGCTGACTTCCCCATATAAAAAAGCATGATCATAATGAAGCAAGCTAAAGGGCTGCCGAGGAAACCCCCGACAGCCCTTTGTTTGATTATTTTTCTGAATACTCTTCTTCAACTGAAGCCGCTTCGTATCCGATGCGCAGCGTTGGATCAAGTGCCCGCGCTAAAAAGACCGCAAAGTCAGCACGAATGATACTAAGCTGTGAGCCAAACTGGCCATTCTCCATCCCCTGTGCAATGCCTCTTGTTATAAGCGCCCGCTGTGCCTGGGAAGCAGCATTTCCATACTCATACCCGAACGCCCGGCTGATCATCAGCGCCATTTCTCCACGTGTTACCTGACCGTACGGCTTAAACGAGCCATCCTTATAGCCAGAAAAAATCTTCCGGTCCACGGCTGACTGAATGTATCCCGACGCAAACATGCCTGAACCAACATCTGTGAACATACTTGCCCGCTTTGTTCCATCGAGATTCAGCGCTCGTCCAATCATCGCCGCTGCTTCTGCCCGTGTCACTGTCTGGCCTGGCTGAAAATAGCCGTTTTCATCACCCTGTGTAATGCCCCGTTTGGCTAAAAGAGACACTTCTTTGTACGCTCGGTGGGAAGCTGGCACATCGGCAAAAGAGCCGTTACTGCCTTCTCTCACGACAAACGCCGAGCTGCTTTCCACACCCGTCGCCGAAACTGCCTTCACTCCATACGTATAGGTGCTGCCGGCAGAAGCTGTTTTATCCGTAAATACCGTATTGCCTTTTGTATTATAAACAACATCTACAATATTACGTGGATCTTCATAAGAGCCTTCCGTGTTTCCAGTAAAACGGTAAATCACATATTTGCGCGGCTGCTTTGCATTTTGATCCTGGATCGAAATGGTTCTGCCTGCCGCTTCTTTTTTCACCCTAACGGCTGTCGGCTTTGCCGGCACAGACCCATCCTTCCATGGTACAGCCGGTGTTACTGCCGTATAGTTATAAAGATTCTGCTTTACAATTGTTGCGTAACCAAGTGTATTCTTCTGGATGCTCTTTAGTGAAAAGTGCATCTGTCCATCCGCTGTGCCGTTTGCGCGGTTGGATGAAATCTGATTTGGAAGCTCCATTTTATCCTTCCATGTCGCATCTGCCGTGTCTACACCGACTTTGTAATCCGCTATACCAATGTAAAGGTTCACCGGATGCGTCTTCGCGTACGTGTTTACTTCCTTGCTCCACCAGTTCAACAGCGTGTTGTACCGGGCAGCCGCCATGTTTTTCGACCAGTAAACCTGAGGCGTAATATAATCGATTGTCCCGTTTTTGATCCAGGTTCTTGTATCTGCATATAAATCATCATAGTTATTTACACCGGCTGTTGTCGCACTGCCGGTCGGGTCAAGAGACTGATTGCGCCAGACGCCAAATGGAGAAATACCGAACTGTACATGCGGCTTTGTTGTTTTAATCGCCGAATACAAATTTTTCACAAGCTGATTCACATTATTCCGGCGCCAGTCAGCGACATTTTTGAATGAACCGCCATACTGTTTAAACGCAGCCTGATCCGGAAACTCTTCACCTTTGATTTTGTACGGATAAAAATAATCATCCATATGAACTGCATCGATATCATACTTTGACACCAGTTCTTTCACAGAGTCCACCAGGTAGTTCTGCACAGCCGGAATACCCGGGTTTAAATAATATTGCTTTCCATACTTCACGACCCAGCCCGGATTTTTCCGTGCCACATTATTCGGTGACAGGCTTGCTAGATCCTGACTCGGCATCGTCACACGGTACGGATTCATCCAGGCATGCAGCTCCATGCCGCGCTTGTGGGCTTCCTCCACCATAATCTTCAGCGGATCATAGCCGGGATTTGTTCCCTGCTTTTTCCCCGTTATATAAGCAGACCATGGCGCGAGGCTTGATGAATACAGTGCATCGCTCGTCGGCTTTACCTGAAAAATGACCGTATTAAAACGGCTTGCTTTTAACTGATCAAGTGTCTGGCGTGCCCATGCTGTATATTGCGCCGCCGTCATTCCTGCCTTCATATCGCTATTCTGAACCGTCGCAATCCATGCTGCCCGCATTTCTCTTTTGGGAAGCGGTGCTGATGCTGCCTCGCTTTTCTGCGGAAGCATGGAAATGCACAAGACTGCCATCATCAAAATGGATAGTATTACTTTAAAACTATTTTTTCTCACTTCTTCGTTTGCACCCCTGTATTTAGTATATTTTTCAACTTATTTCCTCCATTTAACCTTTTCTATCATACGATAAATGAAGGGAAAATTGGAGAATTTTATATGTTTTTATGATAATAGTTTCAAATTGTAAGAAGGTGTTCACAAATAGGAAAACCTTTCTCTTCGTTAGTAGGAAGAGAATAGTTCTTTCATATAAATACGAAAATAAAAAGCAGAGAACGCATAGCGCTCCCTGCTTTTGTTCACTTGATTATTTTGCGTTTCCCGAAAATTCTTTGGTATTTCCACCAATCAGAACAGATTCATCGTATGAAGCAAGACCTGATTTTACGGAAATTTTAGTGTTGCCATCTGGACTCGCCACACTAAAGCTGCTTTTTTATTACTATGCATTATTGAATTTTCGTCAGTTCGACCTTCGTGATACCTTCAAAGATAACTTTAATGAGACCGACGTTTGGCGCGTAGTAATCCACGCCTCCATCATCTGCGGTTACTTCGATGACGTTACGGAATGTGCCAGCCTTTGTTGTGATTGTTTTTTTCGTAGACGTAATTTCATACGTATGTACAAACCCCTGGTAACCGATACTCCACCTCTGGCCTACTTTTACCGGATATTTCAACATCATCCATGACTCTGACTCAGGGTAGCCGAAGTAATACCCTTTGCTGTCTTCCTTTTCTACAATGGAATATGTGTTTTTTGTTCCTTCATATACATTCCACAGATTCCATTCAAAATACTTTTTGCCTGAAAATTTATACGAGTAGCTGCCCATATCATCCGAATCATAATAGTAGGTTTTGTTTTTATCCTTTACATAGCTCACCCGGGCTGGCGGTAACTCTACTTTAAAGTCATCATTTAACGCTCTTGCCAGAAAAGCAGAAAATTGAGAACGTGTCACTTTCACATTCGGACGAAATGTATTGTCTTCATAGCCCGATGTCAGGTTTTCCGCAATGATTCTTTTAATATGCGGATAGCTGGCCATGGAAGACGAAACGTCCGTAAAAGGAGCCGCTGCTTCTTTTGTAAGGCCGAACGCTCTTGATAAAAAGATCGCCATCTGTCCGCGTGTGACCGCTTCATTCGGATGGTAGCGCCCATCTGGATAACCGCTAATAATTCCGCGGGCTGCCGCCGAAGCAATATAGCCGCTCGCTTTTTGATCAGCCCCTACATCTGAAAACTTCGTCGCTTTTTGCGTGCCGTCAAGCCCTAACGCCCGTCCAATCATAATGGCCGCGGCTGCTCTTGTCACCTGTCCATCAGGTTGAAACGTTCCATCCGGGTAGCCGGAAATAATTGCTTTGCCTTCTAAATACATCATTTCTTTGTAAAAACGCTGGCTTTCACTTAAATCATTGAAGGCCGCTGCTTTCACGTTTACTTGGAACCCGCCAACGATACAAAAACAAATCGTTAGCGTCAATAAAAACTTTTTCACTTGTTTCTCTCCTTTTAATGCATATGTATAGGATAAACATCCTAAATTGTGCTATTCGGCATCTTCCTTCTATTCCCTTCTTTTTTTCTTACTTTTCTCAGGAAAATGAGCCGGTATTTTAGAGAAGTTTCATGTCGCCTTTTTCCCTGCCTGTTTAATTCAACTGTATTCTTCAAATCAATCCCATTTATCAATATTTCTCTAAACAATTTTTCCTTCTAGGTGTTGCACTCAATGTTACACTTCGTCATCGATAACTAATGAATTGTATTCCACCTAAGATATAATCAATACATTGATTAAGGTATCGAAAATATTATACTTTTTTAAAATTTTATTTCTCCTGTCACCAATGACCTTAGTACTCTTTTTTTAGTGAAACTATAATCCACATGTATTATAAATCGACTTCCCCGAATATAATTTAATTGCTTATTCAACAGGTTACCTCTGCTTAAAAATCTATCTTTATCAACTTTACTAGTAGTTTTCTTTTAAATAGTATATAAAAACCTCATTATCTCTTTTCATAAAAAAATAAGAAGCCCTTTAAGGGCTTCTTATTTTCGAAATTTAACACCTCAGTATAAACGGGATTCTTTACCGCTACTCTATCGGGTTAAACTTATTTTACTGTATTAACAGTAATTGTAGTACCTGCAGTAAGTGTATTACCTGCAGCATCTTTAGTATCCATTACTTGACCAGTTCCGCCTGTTTGCTCATTAGTTGGAAGTACTTTAACTACCAATGCTTGAGCTACGTTTACTTGACCAGCTGTTGAATTTGATGGAGCAAATTGTACTACTGCTTTTCCACCAACAACGCTAATGCTGTTAGGTGTAATTTTCGCACCATTAACAGTAAATTCGAAATCGTTAAGGTCTGTTGCTGATACATTCTCGCTGAATGTCAATTCTGCAGATTCAGCCAAGTCATCGTTACCAGCAGCATTGACATACTGACCAGAAGTTAATACTGGTTTAACGTTGTCAGTAAGCGCTACTAGATTAGTCACGGCTGTATCATTAGCATTCGCTACGCTTTGACCAGCGGTATTTACAACATTTTTAGAAATTTGTAAAGAGCCTTGTGTTGTCTTAGTTACTGATTCACTTGGTAATGTAACAAGAACTGTTTTCTTATTTCCAACAAATTCCACAGTCGCACCAGTTGGTAGCGGCTTACCATCCAATGTATAGTTAGCTACTGTTGTTGCACTTGTAGTCATGTCTGTTGTTGAAGCACTGTAGTCAACTAGGAATTGGTTAACTCCAGAGTTTGAAATTGTTGCAAGAATATTTGACGATACACTGTAAGCTGCTGTTGTTGATAAAGCAACATTGTCATTACCAGATAAATCTTCGACAGCGCCTGCCTCTAATTGTACCGTATAAGTCGTACCAGCTGTTGGTACTACAGTAAGTGGGATAGATAATGTATCAGTACCCGTTGCAGCTGTTGCTGTTCCAACTGTTGTCAACAATACCCCATCTTTGTTGTAAACTTTAACTTTAGAAGGAGCTAGCACTCTGATGTTTTCGTCAAACTTAACGTTAATTGTTCCAGTTGCAGATGCACCGGTGCCAGTAACAGTTACTGTATTAGTATTAGCACTTAATACTTTTGGTCCTGTTGCATCTTTAGTTAAAGTTACAGTGCCGTTGAATTCAGCACCTGTTAGATTTGAATTGTCTTTAATATTTGTAACTTTTACAGACAATGTTGCTGTATTTTCATTAGTTCCATATAGATTATAGCCACCTGTACCAGTTGCTGGAACAGTTACTTCGTAAGTTAAGCCTGTTGGATCATCCGGGTCTACAACAACATCAGTTGCTGGATTAATCGGGAAGATAACTCCGCCTTTTTTAACTTCAAACGTTGGTGATCCAGTAGCAAGCTTTTCGCTTACTTTCACATCAAATGTATTTGAAGATTCAGGTGTTACACTTACTACTGAAGGAGCTACTGTATCAGCTAGTACTGTGTACTGAGTTGCTGAAACTGCTAGGATATTTCCGTCGCCATCTTGTGCATTGTAGACAGTAACGTTATGAACTCCAGCTTTTCTATCATCTGATGTTGTTGGTACTTCAACATAGTACTTTCCATCTTGGTTAACAGAAGTTCCAGTTTGGATTGCCCCACCATCGATTTTCACTTGAACACCCGCAGCTGGCGTAGCACCAGAAGTTGCTGGAGCTGGTGACACAGGCTCGTTAAAGTAGACGCGTACCTTATTACCGTCAAGTTCAGATGACAATACAGTTGGGATTGTATTATCAAAATAGTTCAGTGTTCCAGTTTTGTAGTTTGCTACTTTAGAAAGATCTTTTGATAAAACATCTTTCACTTCAACAGTATAGTAGTTACCATTTGTGAAGATATCTGAACCATTTTTATTACTTATAAGAACTGTTTTTCCATCTGCTTGAAGATCTGCCTCAATGTTTGCAGTTGTTAAAGCAGTACCACTTACATTTACTGTGTAGTTAGCTTCATTTTCGGCTGTTGTTTTATCAACTTGTGTGCTATAGACTACTTTTACTTCTTTAGCATTAGCCGCACTTGCACTTACCACTGCAGAATTCACTGCTGCTACAGAGAAGTTACCTGCTTTTACTGCAGATACTTTTTCGCCTTCAATAGCATGCACTTCATATGCGTAGTTGCCCGCAGGAAGATTGACAGTACGAGAGAAAGAACCATCTGCAGATACTGTTACATCTTGATCGTAAACTTCTTGATTATTGCTGTCTACGATAACGAGAGAAGCTGTTGATGCGTTTGCAACTTTACCAGAGATTGTTACGGCTTCTTGTCCAGCAACAGCACTTACACTCGTTACTGTTGGAACTTTTTCGATAGGAAGTAATTCTGCACGGTGTAAGAAAATTGCGAACTCACCACGTGTGATTGCATCAGTTGTACCAAAAGTAGTTTCTGTTTTACCCTCAGTAATACCAGCTGCTACTAATGCCTGTACTGCATCTGCATAACGTGAAGAAACGTCAGAGAACTGCTTGTCAGAAGTTCCATCTAAATCATATGCATTAGCAATAATCAAAGCGATCTCGCCACGAGTAATACTTTGCTCTGAACCAAAAGCAGTTTCACTTTTACCATTGATAATGCCTTCTGCTTTAAGTGCATCAATATAAGCTACTGCACGAGTAGGAACATCTGTGAAGCCAGAATCTGGACGGTCAGCGATATCAATTTCAAGTGCTTTCGCGATCATCACTGCCGCATCAACGCGTTTGATTGATTGAGTTGTACCGAATTTATCCTCAGAAATACCAAGCGTGATTTTGTTATCTACTAGGTAGTCAACTGCTTCTTTATAACGAGGTGGTACATCTGTGAAAGATGCTGCTGCACCAGTTTCTGCTGCGAATGCAGGTGTAACTGCAGTTGCTACTAGAGTAGCTGTTGCTGCTGTAGCAACGAATTTACGATAAGACTTTGGTTGGTAAGCCATGTAATAATTTCCTCCCGTTTTGTGTGGTTGTGGTTTTTTTATGAAATCAAACAGCGGATAAGCTGATTGTTCCGTATAACATAATGTTGAGTTTTTGGCTGTTTTTCTCTTTTAATGAAACGTTATGTAGTGCAAGGAGAATTTAACAGGTTTGTAACTCAAGTAACATTCTATCAAACAAGAAAGTTTTTTCAACCCGTTTTTCATTATTTCCAGAATTTATTCAAAAAGTAATATTTGAAAAACACTTGTAAAAACAATGAAAATAAATTGTTGAATAAACCCAGATTGTTTTATAGCTTATTCATTATATACCATATGCTAGGTGAAATTAAAGTTTTTTCCCCGATAATATTTGTCATTTTTGTTGCAGAGTTCCTTCTAAACCAGCGGGGATATAGCTTCTGCCGTTACAGGCAGATTGCAATTTTCACAAACTTCTGCATATGATTCTCCCTTATTATCGGCACCTATTGATTATTATTTAGTTATATTTTTATAAACTAGAAAAAAGCTGTTTCACCAGACAGATGTCTTGTCAAAACAGCTTTTTTCAAGCATTTTTACAGTCTGATATTGATCAGACCGCCATCGCCTATAATACCGTCAAGTACACCGTCAACCAATGACCCTTCCCCAAGCAAACCGCCGTCAAGAAGACCTTCGAGCAAGCCTGTTGTTACTTCAATTGTCGCCGGATCGCCTGTAGACACTTGATCACCTGATGTGATTTCTGGTGTGATCGTGATGTCACTACCCACTGTTAAACCATTCAATAACCGTGCGACAAGACCTTCATCATCAATTGTGTATTCAACAAAGCCCTGTTCAATATCCGCTTCTGTAATCGTGTGGACAAGAGTTTCCTCTTCTGCTCCATCAATTGTTACTTCCAGCGTGCTGCCTGCCACCGCATCTTCCTGAAGTGCATTTGCATCTAAATTAACGCGCAGCGGCTGCTCTCCGGACAAAATGTATAAAACATCCTGTACGGTGCTGTCCACTAAATCTACAACCGGTTCTACAAGCGGCAGTTCCGGAAGCTGGATGCTGCCAATTGTACCTGTCAGGGTGCCATCTTCACCACGGTCTACAACAGCAGTTAAGTCAACCGGGCCATCACCGGCAAGGGCACTGATCACATCTGTGCTCAAGCCCAGGTCTACAAATCCATTCGTTATGTCTGACTCTGTTAGTGTAACACTCAAAACATTGAGGTCGCCCGCGCTGATTGAGATCACATCTCCTGCTTCCAGGCCGCCCTCTTCTAACAGTGTTACGCGCAGTAAGTCCGGATTATCGACGAGCTCATCAACCGGAACAGATCCATCCTGCAGGCCATCGTTTAGCAATTCTAGATTAATTACATCTCTAAGAAGGTCGTCCAGAAGGTTGCCAACCTGTTCAAGCAGGCCTTCTGTTACTTCTACCGTCGCTGTATCGCCTGTAAAGACTTCTTCACCCGATGTGATTTCTGGCGTAATTGTAATGTCGGTTCCTACTGTTAGTCCTGTTAACAAGCGTGTAAGTAAGTCTTCATCGTCAAATGTATAGTTAATGAAGCCCTGTTCAATTTCTGCCTCGGTAATAATGTGTGTAACTGTGTCCTCTTCTGCCCCATTGATCGTTAGTTCCAGCGTGCTGCCTGCTTCAATATCCTGGAACTCATTTCCTTCTATGTTAATGCGCAGCGGACGCTCGCCAGACAGAATGTACAGTAAATCTTCTACTGCGCCTTCAGCCAGATCAATAACAGGTTCTACAATTGGCAGGTCCGGAAGCTGGATGCTGCCGATTGTGCCCGTTACTGTATCACCTTCTCCGCGGTCTACGATAGCCGTTAAGTCAATTACTCCACCCTCGCCTGCAAGCGCACGAATTACGTCTGTACTCAGGCCGAGATTAACAAAACCGTCTTCAATGTGGTCTTCTGTAAGCTCGACTGTCAGCACATCAAAGTCACCGTTGCGGATGGAAATAACATCTCCAGCTGCAACAGCGCTGCCAGGCAGAAGGTTTAAGCGCAATAAATCTGAATTACTAAGCAGGTCGTCAAGGGAAATCGACCCGTCTAACAGGCCATCGTTCAACAAGTCCAGGTCAACAACGCCGTCAATCTCGCTCTCCCCGGCCGTTATTTCTTCAAATACATCGGCTGGAATGGTTTCAACGTCCCACTCTGTGCCGTCCCATGTAAGATCTACTTCAACTTCTGTGCCGCCAACATTCAAGTCAAATTCAGCCGTTTCACCCGGCTCGGCTCCTTCTTCTGTTTCAAGTGTTAACGTTGTTCCGTCGGTGCCCAATGTTACCTCGGCATCTGCAATCGTCCCTTCTACCGGATCAACTGCGCCGTCTTCACCGACAGAATCTGTAAAGGTCAGCACAACGCCGTTAGATGTTTCATCCGGACCGGTTGTGTACGAAATCGGCTCTAGAACCAAATCGTCGATCGCAGTAGTCAAGTCTTCTGCCGCCTGGTCAATCTCTGACTGAACAGCTTCCGTGTTACCTGCCACACCTTCGGCTGCTTCGAGTGCTTCTTCGAGGTTCTGCCATGTTTCCTCTGTATAGTAGCTTTCATCATAGTTGCCTACACGATCGATCAAGTCCTGCAGGTCAGATACGGTGATTGGGCCTCCACCTGTTCCATCTCCG
Source organism: Domibacillus robiginosus (assembly GCF_000966195.1). Lineage (GTDB taxonomy): Bacteria > Bacillota > Bacilli > Bacillales > Domibacillaceae > Domibacillus > Domibacillus robiginosus. The sequence continues at coordinate 48,590 of NZ_LAHL01000040.1, forward strand.
TTGTCTCCGCCACTTCCGCCGCCGCTATCTCCGCCTGTTCCGCCGCCGTTATCTCCGCCACTTCCGCCGCCGTTATCTCCGCCGCTTCCGCCGCCGTTATCTCCGCCGCTTTCGCCGCCGTTATCTCCGCCTGTTCCACCGCCGTTATCTCCGCCTGTTCCACCGCCGTTATCTCCGCCTGTTCCACCGCCGTTATCTCCGCCTGTTCCACCGCCGTTATCCCCGCCTGTTCCGCCGCCGTTATCCCCGCCTGTTCCGCCGCCGGAGTCGCTTCCATCACCATCATCTACGCCGCCACTGCCGCTTCCATCGTCATTGACCGGGAATTCTGAAATTCTATAAAGGAAAATAGCAAACTCGCCCCGTGTAATGTCGTCGGAAGTTCCGAATGTGGTGGCTGTTTTTCCGGTTGTAATGCCGTTAGCCAGCAGGGCATCGACCGCTTCCCAGTATCGATCCGGTACGTCGGTGAATTTCACGTTATCCTGGTTAGAAGAACCGATGCGGTAAGCCTGTGCCAGCATGAGGGCTGCTTCCCCGCGCGTAATGTTTTGCTGGGAGCCGAACTGGTTGTTGGATTTCCCCTGCACAATTCCCGCTTCTTTAAGCGCTGCTACAAATGGCTCGGCGCGGCCCGGCACATCACTAAATCCCGATGCCGGTACGTTATTTGTCCCTAGCTTCAATGCTTTTGCCAGCATAATGGCAGCATCCACCCGTTTGATCGGAAGCTGTGTGCCAAACTTTTCCTCAGTCGTTCCAATTGTAATATTTTCTCTGATTAAATAGTTAACTGCGTCCGTGTAGCGTGAGGGAACATCAGTGAAGGTGGGTGCCGCCTGGGCATAAGGAGCAGCGAGGCTGACTACGAGGCCGCTCGCCACTGTTGTAATTGCTGCTTTTTTGTAAGAATGCTGGTTTTTTTTCATCTTGTTCCTCCATTTTTGTAAAAGATTTTGAGTAGGGAATCACATAATTGCGACAGAAAAATGACAATTATCTAACAATATATTTCCTTTTGTTACAAGAAAAATAACCTCTTATATACAAAATAATCCATTTCTACCTGTTTTTTCGACATTTATACATTCCTTATTTATCCAGGTTTATGGTTTTTATCTCCATAAATCCAATATATAAAACACTTTGTTTGGTCCATCGAACGAATAATGAATACGCTTCCTTTTTCCTATTTTTATTGATTTTGTTATTTTTTTCACACGTTATTTTTCTGCCATTTTTGTAATATAAAAAAAACCTTCATCCGGACGCACCGGATGAAGGTTTTTACAATTGGTTAAATATAGAAATTAACTTTGGTTGTACAGCTGATTCTTCGTATTGGAGTGCCGTTTCATACGCAGCCTGGGCCACGCGGTCGCGCTCCGCCTGCTGCAGGTCGTCAAACGCAAGAAGGGCTTCTTTCAGCTCTTCCGGATTGCCTGGCTCAAACAGCCAGCTGTTTTCACCTGGTTTCACGTAATCTAAAATACCGCCAATGGCGCTTGCAATAATGGGCGTACGGCAGGCCATCGCTTCCAGACCAACTAAACCGAGGCTTTCGCCTTTACGCGTTGTTGGGAAAACAAAGGCTTCTACGACATTGTACACATTTGCCAGGCCGGATTGCTTCATTAATGGATAATGAATGACGACGTCTCCAATACCAAGCTCGGCGATCAGCTCTTTAAAAGCCGCTTCGTCTTTACCGGAGCCGACGGCAATAAATTTCGTGCCGTGGTCCGGCTTTTCATCTATGTACCGTTTGATCGCGTGCAGGTAATGATCCCAGCCTTTGCCGACGTCCAGGCGGCCGACGTAGCCGATGTAGCGGTAAGACGGATCTAAATCGAGCTCGGCCAGCGCCTGTGCCCGCTCCTTCGGATGAAAGACATCTTTGTTGACACCACCGGACGGAAAAACGGCGATGGGTGTCTGCACGTTATATTTTTCCTGTACGAGTGACTCGTAATAATGCGACGGCGTAATAATGAGCGAGGACTGCTCGAGCAGCTGCTTCACATACGGCTGGTACTTTTCCTGGGACGGCACTTCCGGTACAACGTCGCTTCCGTGCACGTTCGTCACAATACGGACCGATGGCTTTAACCGCTTTAACAAAAGGAGCGGCATCGCATTATGAGACGCGTAGTGAACATAAATGGCATCGTAGCGGCCGGACATTCCCTTGCGCACCAGATTCGCATAGTAAGAAGCGTAGCCAATCGCTTTTGCGGCCCTGGAGGTCTTTTTTTCCATTACGACACGGTCGACGTCAAAGCCGCCGTTTTTCAGGATACGCTCGGTGTTTTGCACAAATACGCCGTAGCTTGGAAACTGAGCGTTCGGATACATGTTGGCAGCCAGTAAAATCCGCTTCATTTTCGGTACTCCCGCAGTTTTTCTTCCATATAATCAAGCAGCCCTTCACGAAGATCGGGACGCTGAAGAGCAAATTCAATCGTCGTTTCCACAAAGCCCTGCTTTTCACCGACATCATAGCGGTTCCCGTCAATTTCGTAGCCGTATACAGACTGAATCGTATTCAGCTTTTCAATGGCGTCCGTCAGCTGGATCTCTCCGCCCGCACCGATTTCAAGCTCGCTCAAGTAATTGAAGATTTCCGGCGTAAACACGTAGCGGCCGATGATCGCCATATTCGATGGCGCTGTGCCCTGCTTCGGTTTTTCCACAAATTTGTTTACTTTGTAGCGGCGACCGGCCTGCTCTGACGGGTCGATAATGCCGTAGCGATGTGTTTCAGACGATGGTACTTCCATCACACCGATCACGGATGAGCCGGTTTCTTCGTACTGCTCGATCATTTGTCCGAGACATGGTTTGTCCGCCTGCACGATATCATCGCCCAGAAGCACAGCAAACGGCTCGTCACCGATAAATTTGCGCGCTGTCCAGACCGCATGGCCAAGACCGAGCGGCGCTTTTTGGCGAATGTAGTGAATATCGACTTTCCCGGAGTTTTTCACTTCCTGCAGCAGCTCAAACTTTTGCTTTTCCTCAAGCGTGTGTTCCAAAAGCGGTGCAGAATCAAAATGATCCTCGATGGCACGCTTGTCTTTGCCCGTTACGATAATAATATCTTCGATGCCGGATGCGACTGCTTCATCCACGATATACTGAATCGTCGGCTTGTCCACGATCGGCAGCATTTCTTTTGGCATCGCTTTTGTGGCCGGCAGAAAGCGGGTGCCGAGACCCGCTGCCGGAATAATGGCTTTACGTACTTTTTTCATCATGCACCCTCCCCCTTAGTTTTTTGAATCGCCGAGCACGTACACGTCAAAGCCAGCTGCTTCCCACGTTGCACGGTCAATGCAGTTTTTCGTATCGATGACGATTTTGTTTTTCATATTCTTAAGGGTAGTCGGGTAAATCTCTTTGAATTTATTATGGTTCGTCAGGATGAGGATCGCCGAAGCATCCTCCAGCGCTTCTTCCTGTGACTGCACCTGCTCGTCAATATTGTTTTCTTTAATATGCGGGTCATAGGCGCTTAAGTGAATCTCACGTTCACGCAGTGCTTCGATGACGTCCATAGACGGACTTTCACGCATGTCGTCAATATTGCCTTTGAACGCAAGGCCAAACACAGCGACTTTCGGATCTTTAATGCCTTTTGCATCCAAAATGCTGGCTGTCATTTGAGCCGTGTAGCCTGGCATACCATCATTTGTCTTGCGCGCAAGGTGAATCATTTGAGCGGTTTCCGGCGCAAGCTCGACTAAAAACCACGGATCAACCGCGATGCAGTGGCCGCCAACACCAGGACCCGGCTCATGTACATTTACACGCGGGTGGTAGTTGGCAAGCTTAATGGCTTCCCAGATGTTAACGCCAAGCGTCTCTGCCAGCTTTGCCAGCTCGTTCGCAAACGCGATGTTAATATCGCGGTATGTGTTTTCCATTACTTTCACAAGCTCCGCTGTTGTCGCATCGGTTTCATGCATTTGCCCTTTTACAAATGATTTGTACAGCTCTTTTGTCTGATGAGCCGATTCCGGCGTGTAGCCGCCGATAATCCGGTCATTCGATACAAGCTCTTCAAATACACGGCCTGGAATAACACGCTCCGGAGAGTGAGAAACAAACAATTCTGTGCCAATCTCAAGGCCTGACTTCACAAGCTCCGGCAGCATGATATCCTGTACGGTACGCGGCGGAACCGTTGATTCCAAGATGACCAAATTACCTTTTTCAAGGTACGGTACAACAGAAGCGGTCGCCTGGCGTACGTACTCCAGGTTCGCTGTTTTGTCCGGCATAATTGGAGATGGAACGGCAATGATAAAGACGTCTGCTTTCTGCGGCTTTGTGGAAGCCGAGAACAGGCCTGCATCAATGGCTTTTTCCAGGCGTTCCTGCAAGCCGTTTTCTTCAATATGCAATTGCTTTTCGTTGATCATATTGACTGCTTTTTCATTCACATCTACGCCATAAACGGTATGGCCGTGGTTCGCAAACATAACCGCTGTCGGAAGCCCGATGTAGCCAAGGCCGACAACACAGATTGATTTTTTCATGACTTATCTCCCTTTAGTTAATAACACGCGCACTAAAAAGCGCGGTAAATTCATTTGGCGTTTGATTCGTTTCGGATCTGATCCGAGACGGTACAGCCATTCAAGCCCGGCTTTGCGGAATGCAGCAGGTGCCCGCTTGACCATGCCGGAAAATACATCAAAGCTGCCGCCGACGCCCTGAAACACAAGGACATTCGGCAGATTCGGCATATTGCGCTGAATCCACAGCTCCTGCTTTGGACTACCGAGCGCAACAAACAGCAGGCGCGCACCGCTTTCGTGAATGCGGCGCACCAGAGCCTGCTCATCCTTTTCATAGCCGTCCGTATACCCCGCGACGATCAGTCCCGGGTTTGTTTCTTTTATATTGCTAATCGCTTTTGTGACCACTTCTTCTTTTGCCCCGTAAAAGTAAACCGGATGCCCTTCCTCTGCGGCAAATCGGAGCAGACGGGCCATCATGTCCACGCCTGTGACACGTGACGTGATGCGCCCTCCTTTTATTTTAGACGCCAGAAGAATGCCGACACCGTCTGCAATCTGGAAGGTGGACGAATTGATCAGCTGCTTTACTTGATTGTTCTGGTTTGCAGTAATAACTTTTTCCGGGTTCACAGCGATGATGGTAGATTGCTGTTCTTCGGCCATCCGCTCCTGAAGTGATGTGATAATTTGGTCATATGTTAAAGGCGAGACATCTACGCCAAGGTACGTTTCCTTCATTCTCTTACCAGCCTCTATTCGTATGCTTTCAATTTCCTTAGTATAGCAGATTTTCGGAAAGGGTGCATCCTGTGGAATGGACTGGTTTTTTGTCGGATAAAGGGTATCGCTTTCTTTTGGGCCAGCGGTATAGGACTTTTCGGTTGATTTCCGATTAATCCTGCGCCGCTCCAAGAAACATTTTACTCTGCCCGCCACAAGTGATAGAATTTTACAAGATATATTCTCGAGGAGGAAGAACCTTTGAAAATTGTGATTTCCGGCTTCTACGGCCTTGGCAACACCGGCGATGAAGCGATTTTAAAGTCGATTGTCGATAACCTGCGCACAGAGCTCGACAATCCTGATATTACGGTGTTTTCCCTATCACCAGACAAAACGTCGAAAGAACATAACGTTAAGTCGTTTTACCGCGGCTGGCGCCATGACAATAAAGAAAAAGTAAAAGCGCTCCGAAAAGCTGACCTGCTGATTTCAGGCGGCGGCGGTCTGCTTCAGGATTCGTATCCGACGAAGTTTTTATTCGGCCCGCTTCCTTATTATTTACTTATTGTCTTTTTGGCTAAACTTTGCGGGGCAAAAGTGATGTTTTTCTCCCAGGGGATTGGACCGGTTACCTCAACATGGGGCAAAATTTTAATGAAGGTATTTGCCAACATGGCCGACTTTGTCACTGTTCGCGACCAGTATTCAAAGGATTACCTTCATTCATTAGGTGTTAATCGCCCGGAATCTGTTGTAACAGCCGATATCGTGTTTGCGTTTCAATCGAAGCAGGAAGACATTGCCTACAATACGCTTCCATTAAAAGGCGATGAGAAAATTGTAGCCGTAACCGTGCGTCCCTGGTTTAACCATCCGGACTACATTGAAAAAATGGCGTATGTGCTCGATGAATTGATTGAACGCCGCGGCGTGACACCGGTATTTGTGCCGATGGAAGGAAAATACGATGTGCCGGCTTCTGAGGATGTCATGTCTAAAATGAAGCATGCGGACAAAACGATGATGCTTGGCTCCGATTTTTCACCGGAGGAATTTTTAAACTTTATCCGCCGTTCGGATTTAACGTTCGGCCTGCGTTTGCACGCGCTCATTTTCGCTGCCCTGTCAAACGTGCCGCACCTTGGCCTTAGCTATGATAAAAAAGTGGAAAGCTTCCTGAAGCGTTCCGGCATGTGGGACTATTCGTTCCGCCTCGGTGAAATTGATCAGGAAAAAATGCTTGAAAACGCGCTGTATCTGCTTGACCATAAGAAAGAGGCACAGGCAGTGATCGAACCAAACGTAGCCGAGCTTCGCCGCGAAGCGCTACGGAATTTGGATTTATTAAAAGAAAAGTTCGGCTCTAAAAGGAGATCATAAACGTGAAAATTTTACTTGCTACTTCGTATGATTACCCGCATCTTGGCGGATTGTCGACGCATATGGCGACATTGAAAATTGGCCTGGAAGCACGCGGTCATGAAGTCGATACGCTTTCTTTCAGCGATGTGCCGAAATGGAAACGGGACTTTATCGCACGCGGCCCATCATTCCTTTTAAATAAAACATCCCTTGGCGCTGGCTACGTATGGACATTGCAGCGCCGCCAGGCTTTTTTAGAGGAAATGCTGAAAAGCCCGAATTGCCCGAAGTATGACATTGTGAATGCGCAGGATGTATTCGCAACACGCGCTTCCCTGAATGCAGGCTTCCCGACCGTGACAACGGTTCACGGCTATTTAACGTATGAAGGCATTTCAAAAGGCTCGGTGGCAGAGAGCTCGAAGCACGCGGACAAGCTGATGGAAGTCGAGCGTGAAGGCTACCGGAAAACCCGCGCGGTCATTACCGTCGATACCCGCATTAAAAATTACGTGAAAAAAGAAGCCGGCATTGATGGAACGGCGATCCGCAACTTTATCAATGTCGACGACTTCAAGCCGGATTCAGAAAACAAAGCCGCTTACCGTTCCAAGCACGGTGTGGATGCTACGGCACCTGTTTTCTTTGTACCGCGCCGCTTAACGAAGAAAAACGGGGTTATTTATCCGATTCTTTCGTTCCCGCCGGTACTGGAGAAATATCCAAATGCCCAGCTTATTTTTGCCGGAACAGGCGAAGCGATGGATGAAATGAAGCGTTTGATCGCTGAGCGCGGCATTGGGAATAATGTACATTTATTAGGTGCTGTTGATCATAGTGTCATTAAAGAGTACTACGCGCTGGCTGATGTGGTGCTTGTACCGAGCGTATTCTCCGCCGGTGTTGAAGAAGCCACTTCCATTTCCGCTCTTGAAGCGATGGGCTCCGGCTCACCACTTATTGCCTGCGCAGTCGGCGGCTTAAAAGAAATCGTGGATCACGGTGTAGATGGACTTTTAGTTGAAGAGAAAAATGTTGAAGAATTGTCTGAAGCCATGATCGAATTGCTCGATCATCCGGAAAAAGGTGCCCAGTACGCCGCGGCTGCCCGGAAAAAAATCGAGGACGAATATTCGCATACGGCTGCTGCCGAGAAATATGAGTCAATTTATAAAGCTTCCCTTTAAGGGAGGCTTTTTTTGTGTGTCGATTTAGAGGGAGCCTGGCGCAATTCACCTGGAAAACGGCGCAACTTTCAACTAAATTGGCGTGTTTTGAACTTTTTAAGGATGTATTGCGCCAGTTCTCCTTCTTATTGCGCCGGCCACAGTCAAAATGATTTCTAAACGTTACTGCTTGTCCGCATCTGGCAAAATGTGTACGTAGTTTCTTGTCGTGCCCTCAAAATCAACTCTCCACTTTTTGAGAAGCTTCTCTGTAATGGATCTTGATTCTATTTTTAAAAAAGCCCTCAGGTCACTGTTTGTTATTTTTGGTCCGAAAAGCAGCACATATTCCTGCAAAGCAGCAAGGTGGGCGGTTTTAAAATAAGAACCACAGGACGCACAAGTCCATTTTTTGTTTATTTTTGTAACAGTGAATGTTTTACAGGCGGTGCAGCGAATGCCAGTTTGGATTTGATCGGGATGGATGTTGAATGTTTTCAAAATACCGGGGTCATAAGGGCGGTGATGTTTTAGGAGAGCGCCACTGATTTCGTGGACTTCTTTTGCGGTCAGCAGCGGAGATCTGCCATTTATTTTCGCATCGACCAGGCTGGTTATTTCCATTGGATACACAATAAATTCCCGGTCTGCTGAGTCGGGTGGAATGATGTCTACTCTTGCATTCGGATGGCTTACCACAACCGCTGGCAAAATGGGGACAGGTTTAACCAGCCATTGTTCGAGCGCTCTTTTTTGCCGGTGCACCTGCGTAATAGGGTCACTAAAGGTTTGATTTCCCCGAATCAGCTGATTGGTGTATCGGTTGAAAATCAAGTGGCCTGTTAGATGTTTTACTTCAAAAATAAAAATAACGGATGGGGAAACGACAACGGTGTCCATTTGAAAATGAGTCACGCCATTGGGGGATGGAAGGCGGATATCATGAAGAAGACGAAACGATTCATTTAGCTCAGATAAAAAATAATACAACCGCTTTTCCCCTTCCATGCCTGCCATACACTTTCTTAGCTCTTCTTTCACTGAAGGGTATTGAGGAGCTGCCGGGTTCAGCCTGCTTTCCAGCACTTCCAACTTTCGATGCCATAAAGATTTTTTCATTTTGCTCACTCCTTTCTATAAACAGACATTACACTTTTTTGTTGAAATTCCTGCTAAACCAAAAAGATTTTAAAAAAAGCGGCGCAATTTTCAAGAAAAGTGGCGCATTTTATGGCTGGCATGGCGCGTTTTGGTACTTTTAAGGAGCTATTGCGCTAAAATCTCTCTTGATTGCGCCGTTTAACCATGTAAACGCGCCAAATATAACAAAAATTGCGCCATCCCATCGACCAGCTGACCAGACATAAAAAAAGACCCCGGTTCAACGGGGTCTTTCATGTCTTATTTCATCCACTCAGTGTGGAATGTTCCTTCTTTGTCAACACGCTTGTACGTGTGGGCGCCGAAGTAGTCACGCTGCGCCTGGATCAGGTTCGCAGGCAATGTTTCTGTACGGTAGCTGTCGTAGTAAGCCACAGCACTTGCGAAGGATGGAACCGGGATACCCGTTTCAATCGCAAGAGAAACCACTTTACGAAGCGATGTTTGATAGTTTTGAACGATATCCTTGAAGTACTCGTCAAGCAGCAGGTTTGGAAGCTCTGCGTTGCGGTCGAATGCTTCTTTGATCTTCTGTAAGAATTGCGCACGGATGATGCAGCCGCCGCGGAAGATCATCGCGATGTCGCCGTAGCGAAGGTTCCATTCGTATTCTTCTGATGCAGCTTTCATTTGGGCAAAGCCCTGTGCGTAAGAGCAGATTTTGCTCATGTACAGCGCCTGGCGCACAGCTTCGATCAATTCTTTCTTTTGATCGGAATCCACTTCTTTCGGAGAAGGACCGCTCAGCTGCTTGCTTGCTTCTACGCGCTCTTCTTTCAGCGCAGAAATAAAGCGTGCAAAAACAGATTCTGTGATGATTGGAAGCGGAACGCCAAGGTCAAGCGCGTTTTGACTTGTCCATTTGCCTGTTCCTTTTTGGCCGGCTGCATCTAGAATCACATCTACAAGCGGCTTGCCTGTTTCGTCATCTTTCTTCGTGAAAATGTCCGCTGTGATTTCGATCAGGTAGCTGTCAAGCTCCCCTTTATTCCACTCGGCAAACGTGTCAGCCAGCTCTTCTGTCGACAGGCCGATTACATGCTTCAGGATAAAATATGCTTCTGAGATCAGCTGCATATCGCCGTACTCGATACCGTTGTGCACCATTTTTACATAATGGCCAGCACCGTCTGGACCGATGTATGTTGTACATGCTTCGCCGTCTACTTTTGCCGCGATTGCTTCAAAGATTGGACGAACAAGCTCAAACGCTTCACGCTGGCCGCCTGGCATGATAGAAGGTCCTTTAAGTGCTCCTTCTTCACCGCCGGATACACCTGTGCCGACAAAGTTAAAGCCAAGGCCGGCAAGCTCTTTGTTGCGGCGTACTGTGTCCTGGAAGAACGTGTTTCCGCCGTCGATGATGATATCACCTTTGTCCAAATATGGCTTCAAGGAATCAATCGTTGCATCTGTTGCGGCACCTGCTTTGACCATCAGCAAAATTTTGCGCGGCTTTTCAAGTGAGTTCACAAATTCCTCTACGCTGTATGCGCCTTTGAAGTTTTTTCCTTTTGCTTCTTCCTGAAGGAAAGCGGTCGTTTTATCTGCAGAACGGTTAAATACCGCTACTGAGTAGCCTCTGCTTTCGATATTAAGCGCCAGGTTTTTACCCATTACGGCAAGGCCGACAACGCCGATTTGTTGTTTTGTCATCAAGAAATCCATCCTTTCTTTTTTCCCCTTAATTAAGCATTATAGCGAAACTTATTTTGAATTTAAATACTGTTCTTTACTTTCAATCAATTTCTGCAAAATAGGACTCGGTTTTCCGCCCAGCTCTTTCCAGTTTTTTTCGTGTCGGCGCAGGTCGTAAAGCGTCAACAATTCATAGTCTCCGCCGTCGAATGTGCCGTCCCGATTGATCTGGTACCAGAGATCGCCGTTCGGACGGATCCACTTTTCACCAGTGGATTCCACCGCCCGCCGGATATCCCGGGCCGCAAACAAATATTTTTTTTCTTTTGTTTCTTCGTACGCCTGAATAAACATGTTTGCTTCGCCGAGCGCATGGTTGAGCGAGGCGTGAATAAATTGTTTACCCTGCTGCGGTGAATAATAATCGGCTGGATAGTAGCCGTTCTCCGCCGGCACAACATTATCAATGCTAATTAGCTTCAGCAAATAATCGCTGTAATCCGGCAGGGCGGCTTCAAGCTCCGGCACACCCAGCTCTTTGCCAATCCGGTGCAAATAAAGAGCAATCAGTTCATTATGCCGGGTATCTACGTATGGTGCGGTAATATCATACTTTTGCTTCAGCCATGTACTGGTAAACTCTGTTTTCCAAATAACGTCTTTCCGCTCTGTCCGGTACGTCCATAGATTGGCTGCAGACTGGACTGTTAAATTATAAAAATAGCGGTCCTGATCTCTAAAAAAGCGGTCTACCGCTTCTTTTTCCATCATCGTGCCCAGATAAAGACCATAGCCATCTTTTGTAAATGGCTCAACAGACCAGGGCAGCTTTTTCATCGGCCCATCTACCGTAAACCAGTTGTTCACTTCTTTGTAGTGCTCTTTTTGAAAGGTAATCCAATCATTTAAATGGCTTGTTTCATCAAAGAGCGGCTTCTCTGCCAGTAAAAACCACTGCTCGGTCAGCTGGTCACGTTCCGATGCTAACTCAAACTGAACTCCTTTTTGGGAATGAGTCACGGTGTTTCTTTCAGCGAGCAGCTCGTGAAGGCGGCTTTCCCTTCCGCTTCCATACAGCTGCGTCAGTACTTTTGATGTAAACGAATGGCTCATGACAAGCTCATTCATAAACTGGTGCTCCTTTGTATAGCGGAACAGCCCTACTGGCGGCCTGGTCGGATCGACGCCGGTGACTTTGTTATGCTCCCGCACCGGCATATCCTTCGTCCAGTCTACCATATAATAATCATCAGCACCCGGAATCGAAACCGTTCCCTTGACTGTTCCTTTTCCACCTAAACGTGTCATCACAAAACGGTCGCCGTTATTCAGCTTGCGGACCCGTATGGTGATGCTGGCACTGCCTGCGCCCAGTTCATACACCGTGTCTTTATAAAGGGCATCTAGCCCCTCTGTCTCGTATTCCTGCTCGAGCTGAAGTCCTTCTGCTTCTAAGATAAGCGTTCGGCTGCCGAGCGGAATACTTACCGTATCTGATGTCGGTTCCTCGTCTATCGTTTCTGTACAGCCAGCCATGATCATCATCACAGCCATTAACAGAAGCAATGCTTTTTTCACGACAATGCTCCTTTGTTTCGTTTTACAAGGCTAAGCAGCTTGCGGAATCCTTCTTTGTAAAAGAGAAACAGGCCAATTACGTACAAAACCGCACCGATTGGGACAAGAATCACCAGCTGCCACAGCGCATACAAATCCTCCACAAGCGGACGTGCAAAGAAAAGCGGAACGGCCATAAAAGCTGTAACAACAGCTGTCCGGATCAAAAGACCGATCAGGCGTGCAGGTTCTGATTTATCAAAGTCTTTGTACACAAACACGGTACAGGTTGTTAAATAGTAAAGAGAAACAATCGACGTGGTTAGTGCCAGTCCCGGATAGCCAAACGGCCCGATAAACAGCCAGTTGAGCAGCGCGTTAAGAGCAATCGTAAACACACTGATACGGAACACAGTTTTGGTTTTCCCCTGTGCATACAGGGCTTTCGCCACAATATATTGCATACCCTGTGTGACAATGGTCGGCAGGTAATAGACAAGCGCAACATATGTATTGTGTGTATCTGTCGCCGTAAATTTCCCCCGCTCGAAAATAAAAGATAGAACCGGCTCACCGACGATCCAAAGACCGGCTGCGATCGGTGCAAGGGTCATGAGTGAGATTTGCATGCCGCTGAAAAACGTATTTTGAAACCGAGGACGGTCATCGATCTGCTCAGCCAGAAGCGTAAAGATAATGACAGCGATCGTCGTTGCATAAATTGTATGCGGAATCGAAGAAAGCAGCTGCGCATTGTTTAAATACGTAACCGGCCCTTCTCCAATTCCAGATGCAAAGCTTTTGTTGACAAAAACATTAATCTGCCCAACAACGGAGCTGAGAATAGCCGGTGCAAGCAGGACAAGAAACGAATGCTGAAATTCTTTGTCTCCGGACAGAACCGGCTTCCAGCGATAATCTGTCTTGAATAAGTAATAAAATTGAACAACAATCCCGAGTGCTGTCCCTGTTATAAAGCCGTAAGCGAGGCTGGCAATCCCCCACTGGTCGGCAAAAAGCAGCGCAAAGGAAACACCAAATACCGTCTGCAGCAGCTTGGCTACTTGTGATGGGACAAAAATACGCCGTCCCTGCAGGTATGAATCTAGAATACTCGTTAAAGCAATAAAAGACATAAACACAAAGAAAAACCGTGTGATCGAAATAGCGGTTTCTGCCGTTGCTTCCGTCATATTTCCATAGATAAGCGGTACAAACCAGGGAGCGAACAGATAGCCTGCAATAGACACCAGTATAAATAGAAGAAATGTCACATTCATAATGGCGCTGGCTGTTCGGTCAGTCCGCTCTGGATTTGCCTGCCTGTTTTTCACATACAGCGGCAGGAATACGTTGTTGAACCCGCCGGCAATCATAGCAATGGCCAGCGTAATAAAAGAGAATGCAAGCAGGTATCCATCGGTTTGATGGCTAACCCCGAATTTGTAAGCCATGATACTTTCACGCACAAATCCGGACAGTTTGACAATAAGCGCAAAAAGGGCAAGCCACAGCGCTGTTTTTTTCAAAGACATAGTCGTCGTACACCCCAGTTTTCTATTAAATTCCTTGTTTATTTTACCCCATTTCCTTCTTTTGCGCGACAGCCTGCCAAAACGTCCCAGAAAGAAAGCCTGTAAGATAAGCTGACAAAAAAGAAGATTCTTCTCCGATTGTCCTTTATAGTGAAGATACATTCTAAATACATCTATTTTGAAAGGAGTTTTCTACATGAAAATGATCACTTTCTTATACGGATTCTTAGCTCACGGAGACGCAGACAAAGAGGTAGCTCACCACTTAACAGATTCATTTACAGGAATTGAATCGTACTGGGCTCCCTCCTCTAAATAGGGACTGATCAAGAAAGCCCGCCCCGGCCAATGACCGGAGCGGGCTTTTTTTATTCTGCAACCGGCAGAATATTCACTTCGCTTCGCTGAAGGTATCCAGATGTGTGAGTTGGAATGTCAGAAACAACCTGCATCCAGTCGCCTGTTTGTTCAATGGTAACAGGCATTCTTGTTAATCCATACGTATACAGTCCGCTTCCGCCGGCACTGGTACGCACTGTAACGTCTGCTTTGTTTGTGAAAGCGAGCGTATAGCGGCCAAAATCTTGTCCGCCAAGCTCATGGTCAACCGTGTACATATGACCGGCCAGCTTTGCACCCCAGTTTGGATCAGAAGCATACTTGACATTCACACCATTTGATTTGTTTCCTGGTGCCGCTCCGTATGCACGCCAGCTGTTTGGTGTAAAGTAGCCGCCGCGCCAGTCACCCGCTGCTCCTTTCAAGTAAGCATCCGCAAGGTGGACAACGCCTTCTTCTACTGTTTTAAAGGATGCACCGCCGCTTGGGTCAGCGTCATACACGGCAATGCCAAACAGATTGTTTAACCGCTGTGCTTTATCGCTCATGCCATAATCACTTTCGTGGATCGCCATGCTGACAATGAGCAGGGCATTTACGTGATACTCATTTTCTATTTTTTTCGCAATCGTGCCAAGACCAATCAGCTTGCTTTTCGTTGTGGCATCGCGATATTTAGCAAGACCTGTTGCCTGGCGTTCAGCAAGCGCCTCTTTAATATAGTTATCTAGCTGCGCAGCTGTGTAGCTTGTTTTTGAACGGCCGGATAGGAATTGGAAATACTGGTACTCACGGCCGACTGCTTTTCCGTTTGCGTTATAAAACGAGAAGCCGTCCCAGCTGTAATACTTTGCTCCTGCCTTCATAAAAGAAGGCGCCGGACCGGCTGTGTATGAAACAGTTTGATTTGTATCTACATTATAAATATAGTGAACGAGCATACCGCCGGAAACCGCATAATAGCTCCGCCCTTCTGCTCCTTCATATGGTACAAGGCGGACATCTGCTTGCTTCATATAATAATATTCGCCGCCCAGGTACACTTTTACGTAAGAATCGGTTGCTGTAATGTATTGAAGCTCTGTGGAAATACCGCTGCTGCCAATCGCAGAAGCTGTTACATACGTTTTCGCATTTTTCAGTGCTGTATCTGTGTATAAATTAACAGTCGTTGCCTTGCTTGCAGGCTTGGCAAACACAAGGCCCGCATGTTCTTTCATATAAATAATCTTTCCATCTTTTAAAACAAGCTCCGAACCGCTTTTGTCCATCGCCTGCTTCGCCAGATCAAATGATTCATACTGCATAGGTGCATGCGTTATCTGGCCTGTCCCATCGATATTCGCTGTTTGATACGCTTTTACAGGCGGCTCCGGCAAATCGCCATTAAGTAAGCGGTAAATGAATGCAGCTGCCTGGTCGCGTCTTGCATTGTCTTCTGGACCAAACCGTCCGTCCGCGTATCCGTTAATAATGCCAAGATGAACACTTTTGCCGATCGCAATGCGGTGAGCAGAGCTTAAAGCTGCCACATCTGTGAACTCAGGCTTTACGTATGTCGCTTCTTTTTTCAAATAATCCAGTGCATTGCTGATCATCAGCGCCATATCTTTACGCGTAATCGTCAGCTTCGGAGAGAAATTGCCGTTTGATCCGCCGTTTACAATTCCAGCCGCTGCTGCCGCGTTAATGTAAGGCGCCAGCTTTGCAGAAGGCGAAACGTCTTTGAAAATCGCCGGTCCCGCAGGCAGTTCAAGAGCACGCGCTAAAAAAGTCGCAAATTCCTCGCGTGTTACATAATTGGCAGGCTTGTATGTACCATCCTCATATCCATTCATCACTCCGGCGGCAATAACCGCCCGAATTTCTTTCTCAAGGGTAATGCCGGTTACATCATCCGCGGCATGCGCCTCGTTGTTTAGCAATGGCAAAATGGGGAATAATAAAATAAGTGCCATCACTATTGAACATGCTTTTTTCATCCTAGATTGAAACTCCCTTCAATGGCTGGTGGCCTTTTGGTATCTAGTTTTCTTTTATATAGAAAAAACAGCCCCGGGTTAAGGGCCCAGGACTGTTTGTTTTCTTTCTTATTGAGCGTTCATTGCATTGTAGATTGCAACTGTAAATGCTTCGCGTGTAGCAAGGTGTGTTCCGTAGAACTTTTCACCTTTGAAAAGACCTGTTTTATCGATCGAAGCCATTGTTACAATACCTTCGTACGCCCAGTGATCTGCACGAATGTCAGAGTATTTAACGCTTGCGGCTGCTGTTTGTGACATTTTCAATTCAAATGCACGCTGGATAATGGAAGCCATTTCGTTACGTGTCATTTCATCTTCAGGACGGAATGTTTTATCATCAAATCCGTTGATGATGCCCGCTTCACGAATCGCTGCAATATCATAAGCGAAGCGATATGTTTTCGGTACATCTTTAAAGTGGCTCATGACTTCTGGCTTCAATTCAAGTACGCGGTTCATGATGGCCGCTGCCTGTCCGCGTGTTACTTTTGCATCCGGGCGGAATGTATAATCTTCAAATCCATTGATGACTTCTTTGTCTGTCAGCGTTTTGATCGCTGAGTATGTTGCGTCTGTTTTCGGTACATCCGTGAACCAATCTGGAACAACCGGCGCTTTCACAACGCGTTTTGCACCAGCGTATTTTGGCCCCCAGTAAGAATTGCTTAGAGACACAAGTGCGATTCCCTGACTTGATGTTGCATTCAATACCATATTTCCGCCGGCATACACACCTACGTGTGAAATTCCTGCTTTATATGTATTTTTGAAGAATACAAGATCGCCTACTTCTAAATTGCTTTTTGAAACTGCTGTACCAACATTGTACTGCTGTTCTGCCGTTCTTGGCAGTGAAATACCTGCTGCGTTTTTATAAATATATTGAGTAAAGCCGGAACAATCAAATCCTCTTGGTGTTGTTCCACCAAAGACGTAAGGGACACCCATAAACTTTTTGCCATAAGTCACGATCGATTCTCCGACAGACGCCGCTTCGGTTTTAAACGATGTCAGCGGGGAAAGAGTCAAAAGCATGACCGCGGCAAGCAAAGCCGTTATTGCTTTTTTACACCTGTTCACTACAAACCTCCAGTTTTTCTCTTTCTTTCATTTCTCTCGTGTTTTTCTCACTGAAGCTATTGTAGCAAATTTAAACCCAATATTAGGTTACGTTTCTATTACATTCAAATATCATTTCATGACATTGCTATCACGGGGTTTTTATAGACTTTTAACCAGAAAATAGGAGGAAAACGGACCGTTTTCATGTATATTTGTTGTACTTTTTATCATCGTGTAATATTGACATACTACTGAAATAAAACTGAAAATTCTATTAAATATAGCTTTTTGAGGGTAAATAGGATGTTTTATGATTGCTGAATAAATAAACTGATAGATTGTGTGTAACAAAAAAGCATCGGCCTATGGTGGACCGGTGCTCATTCTGTTGAAATATAATGTTGTCGGCCTACATCATCAAAACCTATATGTGCAGTGACCGTTCTTAGCCGCAGCATAGAAAGAGCGGCATTCGCGGAGCTCCGCTTTCCAAGGGGCAGGCGGCGAGCTCGTCTTCAACACTTCGTGGCAAAGCCGATCTCACCTGTCCCGCTAGTCCCTTAGGAGACTACGCCCCGCGCCTGCCGCCTTTGTGGGGAGGGAACTAAGCTGGTGAAACTCATTATATTTTCCTTTCTTTGCTGGAGAGAACAGAAAAACTTTTTAATCTCTCTGTTTTTCAGAAGTATAACGGGCGGAGGGCTGCCGGCGCAGACTCCCGCGGGACGAGCGGACAGGGTGAAACAGGCAGCGCGAAGTGGTGGCTGGTTCAGCGTTCGCCCCGCAGGAAAGCGCAGCCGCCAGCCCACTGACACTGTTTTTCAAAAAGGAAGGCTTTCGGGCAGGCTAAAAAAAAAACGCATTTTCTCTTAACCTCTTTGTTTTTCAACACTAAGAAGCACCGGCCCATGATGGACCGGTGCTTTTTGGTTTTTATCTTAATTCACTGTTGATAGCACGTGCTAAGAATGTTGCGAACTGTGCTCTGTTCATATGTGTATGCGGACGGAAGGTACCGTCTTCATAGCCGCCGGCAATTCCAGCTGCCGCTACTCCGTTAATATATTGATAGCCGGTAATTTTCGCTGTAATATCTTTTAGCTGGCTGGTTGAAGCTGTGTTGATTTCATACGCCTTCGAAATTAAAATAGCCATTTCCGCCCGTGTCACAAGCTGTCCGGGGCGGAAGGTACCGTCCGTGAAGCCATTTGTAATACCCGCATCGGCCAGACTTTGAATGTAGCCGGATGAGCTGACATTGACGGTTACATCTTTAAATGATGTATTTCGCGCGGTGCCGTTTAAGCCAAGTGATTTTCCAATTAAAATAGCAGCTTCTCCGCGCGTTATGTTGGACTCCGGACGAATCGTCCCGTCCTCAAATCCAGTCATAATCCCTTGATAATTCAAATACGTGATATAGCGGTCATACCATTTCGAAGCGAGCAGGTCTTTTATCTTCGGAGACGCAACTTCTGCTTTTAACGTTGTAAACGATGTTTCGTCCTCTACCCCATTTACGACCGGGTGGAAATAATAATTGATCGTGCCTGCTGAAGCATAATCTGTCCATTCTGCGGCCGTTTCATTTTTGCCGACCAAATGATCCTCGCGGTATACGTTGTATGTGCCGAACCGGTCGGCAAGATCACTTGTATCAACCGTGAGCTTTCCTTTGCTGTCTGTTGTGTATGGAAGCTCGATATCATGATTGACCGGGTTTTTGTCCACCTGCACAAGACCAAAGCCGAAATAACGGTCGCGGCCTGCTGCGCCTAAGTCCTTCGCATTTTTTTGCAGAAGTGCCCGGAGCTGCTTGTTCGTCATTTCAGGATACTTTTCTTTATACAGTGCGGCTATTCCAGATACATACGGCGCAGCCATAGACGTGCCGCTTGAGGTTGTGTAGTCTGAGTCCGGATATGTGCTGTAGATTTTCACACCCGGGGCCGCTAGTTCAATTTCTTTTCCAAGCGACGACTGGCGATCTATTTTGTCATATTGATCAATCGATGAAACGGCAATGACACTTTCAAACTTCGCCGGGTATTCAACAGATGAATCGCTTCCGGAAACGGGTGCGCCGGTGTTTCCAGCTGCGCCAACGATTAAAATACCGGCGCTATAGGCCTTTTTCATCACTTCTTCCATTGCCGGATCATAAATAGGAGAAGTAATACTGATATTTAAAATATTCAGCTTCTGCTTAATCGCCCACTCTACGCCGGCAATCAAGGTGCTGGTTGAGCCCTCGCCGTATTCATCCAACACTTTAATGGCATACAAGCTGGCCGATGGCGCAACGCCAATTGTACCGAATGTATTGTTATTAGCGGCAATAATACCGGCGACATGCGTTCCGTGCCCCGCATCGTCATAATAAGAATTTGGGCATCCGGCCTCCCCATAGATAATGTCCATCGTGCAAGTGCCGCCAACGACTCTTTTTTGCAAATCAGGATGCTTTGCGTCAATGCCTGAATCAAGGACACCGATTTTCACACCGGCTCCTGTCAGTGTAGACGGCACTAAATTTTTCATCCCTACTTTTTCATAGCCGTAGGAAGGAGACTGTGCTGACGATTGAACCGGCATATCATAGGAAAGGGATTCAACCTCCGGTGACATTTGCAGCGCTTTTTTCTGCGTTTCACTTACTGTAATCGACGCTGCCGGTATTTCTTGAAATATGTAGTCAACCGATTGGGAAAACTGTTCCAGGAGCTCTTTGTCTACCTCGTCTTTGAACATAATTACAGCCTGCCTGCCGTCCATTGCTGCCGCTTCCGGCGAGGAAGGTGTATGGAAAAATAAAAAGAAAGCTGTAAAAACAAAGGCAGGTAGTTTTATAGCATTCATTTCGGTCACCTCTTTCTTTGAAACTAAAAATAAAAAGAGAGGCCCTGTTTGGGATCCCCTCTTTATTGTACACGGCGTGTGTTGAATATTCTATTTATATATTGGCCTATTTTATTACTTATAAAGCGACGTTACATTGTAACCTTTTGCTTTGTAATAGTCCAAAATACCGTTATAGATAGCCTTAGACATTACGTTAAGCCAGTAATCTGACTTAAGCTTGTCATTGTCGCCTTTGTTTGTAATAAAGCCGAGCTCAAGCAATGCAGCCGGTACTGTGTTGTTTTTCAGCACATAATAGCCAGCTGTTTTTACGCCGCGGTTTTTCAAATCCCACGCAGCGATCATACGGCTTTGAATTTTTGTTGCCAGCAGCTTGCTGTCTGATGCATTCTGGCTGTTTGCTGCTGCCGAGTAAAATGTTTCTGTGCCGGATGCGCTTGGAGAAGCAGCATTGGCATGAATGCTGACAAAGATGTCACCGTTGTTACGTTTCGCAAAAGCAGCGCGGTTCGCCAATGTAATAAATGTATCTGTCGAACGCGTCATTTTTACATTAAACGGTGTATCTTTAAGCAGGCTGTTTACTTTTAAGCCTGTTTTTAGGACTACATCTGCTTCATGCAGGCCAAATCCAACGGCACCGGGATCTGAACCGCCATGACCTGGATCCAGGATAATGGTTTGTTCAGCTAAACGTGGATCTGCCGTCGTAGCACTGTTTGTTTCTGTGCTGCGCAAGTAATAAGAGTTTACAAAACCAACTGTTGTGCCGGAACGGATATACGTCCAGCTGCCGACTGAATGAGCGGCTGTTACACGTGCATCCTTCGCCAATTTTCCGCGTGATGCATACGCTGTTGATGGGCCTGAACGAACGTTAAGGTCGCCCGTGTTTGTCCACATCGTTGTTTTAAATTCGTCTGTTTGAACCGTACGGAAAGTCGGTGCAATCGCCCGGGCAAGAAATACTGCAAAGTCCACCCGTTTAATTTCAGAAGATGCACCAAACGAACCGTCCGCCATTCCATCTGCGACTCCACGGGACATCAAGGCTTTTGCCGCACCTGACAAAGTGCCGCCGAATGAATAGCCGAATGCTTTTGAAAGCATAACCGCCATTTCTCCGCGGGTTACTTCTTTATATGGTAAAAACCGTCCGCCATCATATCCGGAAAGAACGCCTTTTTCTACAGCAGACTGAATGTAGCCGGAAGCGAAGTTGCCTGAACCGACATCGACAAATTTTGTTTCACGTTTTGTGCCATTAAGCTGAAGTGCCCGCCCGATAAAAGCAGCTACTTCGGCCCGTGTGACCGTTTTTTCTGAATCAAAAGTTGTCGCGGACGATCCGTTGGCAATTCCCCCTTCCGCCAGATAATTGACTTCTTTTGATGCCCGGTATGGAACATCCTTAAAGCCTGCTGCGCTGGCACTCTGTCCGAAATTAAATAGAGGAACCGTCAAAATAAACGCTAATACGACAAAGAAAAACCGTTTCTTCACCTTTCTGCCTCCTTTCTTAAAATTTACCACCTAAGTCTAGCACAGAAAATATAATCTAAAAACATCTCTTTTTTAACATTTAGTGAAAAAAGGCTATTTTATTAGATTTACCCTAAAAATGTAATTTTTCTGTAATAGTTGTTACTGAAGAGAAATAATAGAACATAAGTTCTTTTTTCTTGCCTAACGGGGACCATTTCATGCTATAATGAAGAAATCTTACAGAATCGAAAGGGTGCCATCTATTTTGACGAAGGCGAAATCGCTGTTTACTGATTCATCTTCTCCCAAGCGGGCAGATTTATTTTCTATTCCGGGTGTGATGCGGGCATCGGATTTAAAGCCGGCTCCTTCAAGCGGAACCTCTGCCGGTGAATGGAAAGAATTTGTGCTGTCTGCTTTTCGGACCCGTCTCTCAGCCGAAAAAATCAAGGCCGAGCCATACCAGACAGAGTATGCGGCAAAAGAGTTGTACCAGTCCCTTCTCAAAAAAACACCCTTGGACCGGGAATGGGCTGTCCTTTTTCGTTTATTTGCATCCTTTTATTCCTTTTCGGCACTTGCAGATGGGCTTGAAGAAGCA
Source organism: Domibacillus robiginosus (assembly GCF_000966195.1). Lineage (GTDB taxonomy): Bacteria > Bacillota > Bacilli > Bacillales > Domibacillaceae > Domibacillus > Domibacillus robiginosus. Next base: position 70,631 of record NZ_LAHL01000040.1, read on the forward strand.
GATCTAGCACCAGAAGTGGCCGAGCGGGCTGCTTATGATGTCCTTTTTTACTTTGCAGATGAAGCATATGATGCGGCTAAAATGACAGGCACTGCACTGCCGTTTGCTTTTGAGTCTTATATCGAACAATTGCGGGAAGATGCGGGCCGCCTGCTCAGCTTCCCGTTCGAGCAATTTCCAGCAGCACGACTTGATATGTACCGTTTATTGTGGGAGTCCCTTTTTATTAAAACAGAATGGCGAACAGCAGAGCTTGAGTGGATTGTGCCCACGCCCGGCAGCAACGCCGTACAGCATGCTGCTTTTTTGCACCAGCTGTATTTGCTCGGTGACATGGACCAGTTTGTCACCTCCGCTGCGTCTGCTCCCGGGGACACCTTTCCCTATTTTCTTCACTGGCTGCAGTCAGCCAAAAGATCCGGCCGCTTTACAGCCGTTCTTCGTGGAGCTGTTTCTCTGGCACGAGACGGCCTGCTGACGATTGAAAATGAATACAGCCGGCGTTTGCTCGTCCGGCAGGTGATTCGGCTCGTAGAAGAAGATGAGGTCATTGAGCTTGCGCCTCTGCTTGTAAAAGAGCTGTATACATGCCTTTTGCCGTTCAGTTACGTATCACTCAGCTATTTTTTAATCGGCCGGGGTGATTATGCTGAATGGGTCGATTTGCAGATTCTTGTCGAAGCGGATATAACAGATTTAGACCGGGCTGGCTTAAAAAGCGTTATAAAAGAAGAACCTGAGCTGGCTCTTCCCCTTCTTCACCATGGGATTGCCGCTTTTATTGCCCAAAAAAATCGAGCTTCCTATAAAAAAGCGGTCCGGTTTATAAAGCGGATGCGCACAATTTATAAAAAACTAAAACAGACAGACGAATTTGACCGCTGGCTGGAATGGACCCTTGGTGAAACCAGGCGGCTGCGGGCGTTTCAAGAAGAATGTAGAAAAGGCGGGCTGTTGGATGATTAACCTTAAAACGGTTCATCTTGTTACACAATTTGAACAAAGCTTTTTTTATTTGCGGGCAATGGATGCAAACGGTGCGCCATTGCTTTTTGATTCGTGGGTACGCCTCCTGTTCAGCGGACATGCAGAAAGTTTTTACGGGACGAAACTAACCATTAGCGAGCTGGACGGGGAACCAGCTGTCCGGCTGACGCCGTTTGAGTGGGCGTCCCTTTTTAAAGCAGAGCATTTTAACCGGTTTGCCCGCTTTGAATGGGATGAAGCAGGCCACTTCAGTCTCGCCTGTGCGCCTGTTTTGTATGAAGCTGTTTGGGATGCAATGCCTTCTTTTCAGGAGGAAGGCGTAGAATGGCCTGTACCTGAAGATGTATATGATGAGTTTGCCGAATCATTTTGGCAGGAGCCTATTTATGGAGAAAGCCGCCGGTCATTTGTAGAGCGGATTTTTCCTGCTCTTGCAGCAGAAGCCCATCCAAACATTACAGCCGTCGCAGAAGCGGTCGGTGCCCGGTTAACGGCAGCTGAATTAAATCTATATTTTGATGCGGAACGACTTCGGGAATATCTGTCCGATGAGGAGCCGGCTGCTTATGAAACGGGACTGCGGCTATCTGAACCGCAGTCTGAAGACGACAGCTGGACACTGGAAGCCATTTTATTACGGCGGAAGCCTTCTGAAAAAGTATATGAGCTGGGCAAAAAACTGCCGAAGTCGGCCGAACCGTTTGTGGACGCAGCACTCGAAGAAATCAGCCGCTGGCTCCGGTTGTTTCCGGAGCTTGATGAAGGAGGATCCATCAAGCGTTTCTTATCAGAAGAAGAAGCGATTACTTTTTTAACAGACCGGGGCGAAAAGCTGACAGCACTGGGCATCCCTGTGCTGCTGCCGCCCTGGTGGGAATCCGTTCGCTCAGCGGCTGTTTCTGTCGCCGCTGATGTGCGTGAGGGCAACAAGCAGTCGTTTGTCGGCATGAACGCGATTTTGGATTTTGATTTTAAAGTAGCGCTTGGAGGAGCGGAAATGACGGAGGAAGAATTTTTAGCCCTTGCTGAAGCCGGCTCCCGTCTTGTAAAAGCGAATGGCCGCTGGGTTCATCTGGACCCGGATGTTATTCGAAAAATTAAAATGCTGATGGAACAAGCAAAACAAGAGGGCTTGACGATGGTGGATGTGCTGAATCAGGAATTTACAGATCCCGATGATGCCGCACGTGTACACATTCGCCTTAACCGCTCCCTGCAGGCGATGATCGAACGGCTGCGAAGCGGCGCCGATATTCCTCTTTTGCCGCCGCCAGAGAAGCTTCATGGTGAATTGCGCCCTTACCAGATCGCTGGCATGAGCTGGCTTTTGTTCCTTAGAGAATGCGGGTTTGGCGCTTGCCTTGCGGATGACATGGGGCTTGGTAAAACGGTACAGCTTATTTCTTATCTGCTGCATGTGGAAAAAAAAGAGCGGCCCGAAACGCCGGCGCTTATTATTTGCCCGACCTCTGTTCTTGGCAACTGGCAGCGGGAGCTTGCTGCCTTCGCTCCCGATTTATCTGTGATGCTTTACTATGGCAAGGACCGGCCGCGTGGGGAGGCTTTTTCGGAAGATATTTCAAATGCGGATGTTGTCCTGACGACGTACGGGCTTGTCCACTCCGATTTTGACACGCTTGAAAAAGTAGAATGGAGCACCGCCGCGCTTGATGAAGCACAAAACATTAAAAACGCGGGCACGAAGCAGTCGCGTGCGGTCCGCAAGCTTCACAGCCGCCATGCGATTGCCCTGACCGGCACGCCGATGGAAAACCGTTTGTCTGAGCTGTGGACCATTTTCGATTTTACCAACCGCGGCTGGCTCGGTTCACTTGCCCAGTTTCAAAAAGGATATATGGCGCCGATTGAAAAAGACCATGATGCCCAGCGGGTTGCTGCTTTGCAGGCAAAAATCCGTCCGTTCCTACTGCGGAGAACGAAAAATGATCCGGAGGCAGCCCTTGGGCTGCCTGATAAAGTGGAGCAAAAAGAATACTGCCCTCTTTCAAAAGAGCAGGCGGTTTTATATGAGCAAACGGTTCGTGACACAATGGAGCAAATTGGCCAGCTGTCTGCTTTTGAACGCCGCGGCCTGATTCTCCGGCTGCTTAATGAATTAAAGCAGCTTTGCAGCCACCCTGCTCTTTATTTAAAAGAAAAAGAGCCGGCAGATGTGCGGGAGCGCGCTTCAAAAATGGAAAAGCTGATGGAGCTTGCCAGCAATATTTATGAACAGGGCGAGGCATGCTTGATTTTTACTCAATACATCGGGATGGGGGAAATGATCCAGCGGGAGCTGTCTGAGACATTTGGCATTCACGTGCCATTTTTAAATGGATCTACACCGAAGCAGGAACGTGACAGGCTTGTAACGCAGTTTCAAGAGGGAGCATTTCCTTTTTTCCTGCTTTCCTTAAAAGCCGGCGGCACGGGATTGAATTTAACAGCCGCCAATCATGTAATTCATTATGACCGCTGGTGGAATCCAGCCGTTGAAAACCAGGCAACCGATCGGGCTTATCGAATTGGCCAGAGCCGATTTGTTCACGTTCATAAATTTATTACGACGGGCACTATCGAAGAGAAAATTGATGCGATGATTGAAGCCAAGCAGGCTGCAAGCAGTGAAATTATTCAGAGCGGTGCTTTTATTGCCAGCATGACGGATCAAGAGCTGACAGAATTGTTTACGCTAGACTCCAAAAGCCCCGCCCTGCGCTAGAGGAATGGCAGGCGGGGCAGCGGCGGGCGGGGCAGCGGCGGGCGCCGTATGAGGATAGGTGGGGAATTGGGGCAGCCAGAACAGGCTGCCCTTTACTTTTGACGTTCCTGTTCTAATTGTTCAATTCTTTTTTCAAGCTGATCAATCACGGCTTTTGCTTTGCCAAGCTGGAAAATGACATCTTCCATTACACGTTCAACTTGCTCTGTCATAGGTTCACCTCTAAATTAACGGTACAGTTTGAATGATGCCGGGCGGTTCGTTCGTTTGTGCATCGTGCTGCTTTTTGCTGAGAAAACGAATGGTCTGGACAAGCACTTCCGTTACGTAAATGGTTTTGCCGTCTGAGTCTTTATAGTTTCGTGTTTGAATCATGCCCAGTACAGCGACCAATGACCCTTTTTCGCTGTATTTGACGGCCGTTTCCGCCAGGCGGCCCCAGACAGTGCAATAAATGAAGTCAGTGTCTGTCTCGCCTTTTGCATTCCGATACGGCCGGTTGACTGCAACCGTTGTCTGTAAAAGCGGCGTTCCGTCAGCTGTATGCTTCACTTCTGGATGTTTTGTCAGCCTGCCGACAAGCGTCACTTGATTAATCAGCTCGCTCCCCTCCTTCCATTGAACTGACTTTATCATACAGGGCAGGCAGCGCTTTAAACAAAGCTACTTCTCTTTGCTTTTACCCATTTTTGGACAATAAATGGAAATACTTTTCCTCTTTCTGCCCGGCAGAGAGCAGACTCTTATGGTCAAAAAATGATTTTTCGCTTAATTATTGATATACTTTTTTTATAAATCGCTTTCATGAGAGGAGCGTGAAGTGCTTGAAAACCTTTAAAGTCGCTACCTTTTTATTCGAGAAAAAAGGAGAGCTCATTTCGGTCCCTGTTCAGGATGGATTGATTGTCAACCGTGAAGATGAACAGCGCTCATGGCTGATTGAGCTGTTTTTGGAGGAAGAGGGTGTCCAAACGGTTCGTGCCTTTGAGCAGGAGGAGCCATTAACAGCACACGTCGCGATTTCACATCGTGGAAATGACCCGGCTATGTTTACAGTCTCTATTCGTTCCTTTCAGCTTCTAGAAAAAGGCACAAGTGTCCTTTTCGACGCACAGCTGCGCCAGATGCGGAATGAATACGCAAAGCAGGTGCTTCATTCTCTTGTAGAAGAAGGACTTTCTGGAGAGGAACTGCTAAAGGCGTTTACAGAAGCCGTCCAAAAGTAACCTAATAAAAAAACGCCTTCCCTTTGGAGGAAAAGCGTTTCATTAATGGATAATATCCGATTGCAGGCCATCAAGACCCGTTTGAAGAGTTTGTTGAAGCAGCTGGATAATGTAGGAGATATCCTGTTTTGTGTAGGACTGCATCGGCAGGTTTTTATCGTACACCTGGGCATACAGCAGTGAAGCCAGCGCTAGCTCCTGTTCATCCGCCGGACTTAGTGCTTCGGCTTTTTTTTTTCATATTCATTTAAAAAATCAATATAAAAGCGCGCCTCGGCTTTACACGAAAAGTCATAATCCGTTCCGAGCTGTTCCTGCTTTACGTTCAGCGTTTCGATTTGCTCGGCTGTCGGTTCTTCCGAGAAAATTTTCGCGACCACTTGATTAATTTTTCCCGCCAGCTCTTCATGAAACCTCGGATCGTTTTTCACATCGTCCGGCACATCATGATACCAGGAAGCATGCTGCTGAATATAGCTCTGCCATTCCTTCATAAAGTCAGCGGGGCTGTAGGCCTCTTCTTCCCACATAATGTTTGCCATATATTGTTCAAACGCCGTCGTAATCGAACGGGTGATACTAATTTTGATGCCGTGTGATAAACCACTTAATATGGACATTGCCAATAGGTACCTCCTGGAAATAGCCTCATTGACTTCTTTAAAATAATAACTCTTATACTCTATCATACTTTTGAACCGGTGACAAAATTTTTATGCATAAAAGAAGCACCAGAGCAGATGAATGCCCGATGCTTCCTTTCCATTACTGGTTTTGATTATTATTATCCTCTAGCTGTTGTTCTCCTTCATTAATGCCTTCTTCTAACTCCTGCTCGCCCTGGTCAACACCTTCTTCTACATCCTGTTCACCCTGGTTCATATCTTCTTCCATGTCCTGTTCGCCTTGATTCAAATCTTCCTCTACATCCTGCTCGCCATCCATTACCTCATTTTCTGTCTCGGTGCCGTTGTTTTCATCCTGCTGCTCCTGTTGCTGCTCTTGCTGCTCCTCTTCCTGTCCGCCGCCACATCCTGCTAAAACGAGCGCCGCCAGCAATGAACCGCCTGCTAACTTCCATAACTTTGCTTTCATATAGAAAAGCCCCTTTCATTTCTTTGAAATTTATCCGCTTACGTGATGTATTGTTTCCCGCAATTGGTCAAAATATCCGTTTTTTTCGCAAAAAGGAATAGGGCGCCAAACAAAAAAGCACTGGCGCCCGTTTGTACAGGACGACAGTGCTTTTTTCTATTCAAGTGCAAACATCAAGTCCGCTTCGCAGACAAGTTCACCGTCTACTGTTGCGGTTGCTTTTGCTTTTCCAATTGATCCGCGCAGGCGTGTCATTTCCACCTCAAGACGAAGCTGATCGCCCGGAACAACCTGCCGTTTAAAACGGCAATTATCAATGCCGGCAAAAAAAGCAAGACGGCCTTTGTTTTCCTCTTTTTTCAGCATCGCTACCGCGCCGACCTGTGCCAGTGCTTCAACGATCAACACACCCGGCATGACCGGATAATCCGGAAAGTGTCCATTGAAAAACTCTTCATTGGCGGTCACGTTTTTAATACCAACCGCACGCTTTCCTTCTTCCACTTCAAGAATCCGATCGACAAGCAAAAACGGATAGCGATGCGGAATTGTTTCTTTAATTTCACGAATATCCATATTAGCACCCACCTTAAAAAAAACTATTTACGACTACTTCATACAATTGAATCCATGTGTCCAATTTAAATACATCGATCGGGTTTCCCTTACCGATAATACTGTATCCAATCAACGCGCCAATGACGGCAGTCAGGACAATGAAAAACAATGATAAGATAAATCTGCCGAGGGGGGTGAGGCGGGTTTGTTTCTTCCGCTTCTGTCCATTTGTCACAATTAATCCTTCCCCTTTATCTGACCCCGTTAATTAAGCCCAGCATTTGATCAGCGATTGAAATCGCTTTTGATTGGAATTGATAAGAGCGCTGAGTAACCATCAGGTCACTCATTTCTTTTGAAAAGTCAACATTAGACATTTCGAGTGTACCTGTTTGAATACCGGCCTGCTGGCGTTCAGCAGCACCCAAGTTACGCAGAATTTGGTTTTCGGCTGTAGCCGGATTTTCCGGCAGCACAAGCAGGTTTTGGGATGCCCGTTCAAGAAATTGCGGCTTGTCCACTTGAACAAGACCAAGCAGCCCGGCTGCCTGATTTTCCATTTCATCCTCCGGCAGCACGATCGGATTATCCCCCTCATCAAGCACCGGATACCCTTCCGAGGTCACAAGCATGACACGGTTTTCACCAGCCGGTGTAACGGAAAAAGAGCCGTCACGCGTATAATGAACACGGTTATTACCCTGCTCGTCTTCTACAAGCACTTTAAAAAATTGATTTGGCTGGGACAAACCAAAGTCCAGCGTGCGCCCCGTCTGCTGCAATGTGCCCTGTACGCCCACCATTTGCGCCTGCGCCATCATCGCACCCGCACCTAAACGAATACCGTACGGCGTTTGTCTGCCTATGTCTTCATTCCGGCGCTCCATATTGACTGTCTGCTGATGAATCAAGTCGGCAAACGTCGCTTCGCTTCTTTTATATCCTGCTGTATTAATGTTCGCAACATTATTACTCGTTACATCCATCTTTTTCTGAAGCTGTGACATCGTATTGACCGCATTGATCATAGTTCTGTTCATACTGCGTTCTCCTTTACGTTACGCGTCCGATTTCGTTTGCCGCTTTTTCCATACTGCGGTCATAAGCCGTTAATACTTTTTGATTTGCTTCAAATGAACGATACGCTGTCATCATGTCGGTCATCGTTCGAGCTGTATCGGTATTAGACCCCTCTAAAGCTGACTGCTGAATAGAAAATGCTGCATCCTCACTCTCGAAAGCGCTTGGAAGAGCCGCCCCGTCTATCCGGTACAGGCCATCTCCCTCTTTGATTAAATCATTTGCATTCTGGGCATATGCTACACCAATTTGTGCCACCTGCTGCCCGTTTTGCGCAATGCGGCCTGAACTGTCTACTTCAAACTGATCGGACGCGAGTTGAATCCGCTGCCCTTCTGTATCCCGCACATAAAAACCGGAGGCCGTTGTTAAATAGCCTTCCAGATCCAGGGTGAAATTACCGTTTCGAGTATAACGCGGCTCTCCTGCACCGTTTTGAACAGCAAAGAAAACCGACTCTCCCTGCAGGGCCAGATCGGTTGTCAGGCCGGTTTCCCGAATGTCACCCTGACGGAAATTCGGCATCGTTTCCTGTAAATAAACACCGGTATTGAGCGCTCCAATCTGCGGCTCAAGCGGCACATTTAATTTATTTTCAACCGGTATAGATGTTTGATCCATCCGTTTTAAAAGCATTTCCGGAAACGCTCTTACACTTGTTTGGTCTGCTTTGTAGCCCGGTGTGTTCGCATTTGACATGTTGTTTGTTAAAATTTCAGTGCGCCGCTGCTGGGCAATCATGCCTGATGCAGCAGTGTAAAAACCTTTAAACAACTTTTTCACCTCAATTTTTTTAGCAATAGATGCCGTCTCCATTATACAATGGCACCCTCTGCATTAACAGAAAATAATAAGAAAAATAGACAGTTTGAGGGAAAATAAATAAAGCTGCTTATAAAAAGCAGCTTTATTCGTTCATATTTTTCTTTTTTTGGAAGAAATCCGGTCCATGCTGTCGAGCATGACGCCCGTGCCAATAGCTACACAATCCATTGGGTTCTCGGCCACAAATACCGGTACCTTTAATTCATCCGCCATCAATTGGTCGATGCCGTGCAAAAGAGCCCCGCCGCCTGTCAGCATTACTCCGCGGTCGATAATATCAGCAGATAATTCAGGAGGTGTTTGCTCAAGCACATTTTTAGATGCCTGGACAATTTGCGCGACAGATTCACGCAATGCTCCTTCAATTTCTTTAGAGGTAATTGTTAAAATCTTTGGAAGGCCTGTCATAATATCGCGTCCACGAATTTCCATTTCTTCATTTCGTGAATCTGGATAAACGGTACCGACAGTTATTTTAATCGCCTCGGCTGTCCGCTCACCAATCAACAGCTTGTACTGCTTTTTCACGTAATTCATAATATCTGCATCAAATGTGTTGCCGGCTACTTTAATGGATTCTGCTGTCACAATAGCTCCCAGCGATAAAACCGCTACATCTGTTGTACCGCCGCCAATATCAATGACCATATTGCCGCTCGGTTCAAAAATATCCATGCCGGCACCAACAGCCGCTACTTTTGGTTCTTCTTCAAGGTAAACGATTTTGCCGCCGCTTTTCTCTGCTGCTTCACGAATCGCCTTTTGCTCTACTGCCGTAATTTGCGTTGGACAGCAAATTAAAATACGCGGCTTGGATAAAAAGCCTTTTACATTTAGTTTATTAATGAAATGCTTCAGCATTGATTCTGTTACATCAAAATCGGCAATAACTCCATCACGAAGTGGACGAATCGCTACAATATTGCCCGGTGTCCGCCCAACCATTTGATATGCTTCTTCTCCTACTGCCAGTACTTTATTTGTACTGCGGTCCAGCGCCACAACAGAAGGCTCGTTTAATACAATGCCTTGTCCTTTTACATGAATCAAAACATTTGCTGTGCCAAGATCAATTCCAATATCCCTTGATAACATGCTCTATTCCCCCTGAATATGCTTTATCTATTTTTATATACTCGTATCTTTTTTGTTCCAAATACCTATTTTACCATATATTTAGGAAAGTATGGACAACGAATATTCGTTTTTAACCACGAAAAAAGGACGCTCAGCTCGAAACTGAGTCGTCCTTTTTTCATACTAGATATTATCAAGCAACGCCTATGCGTTCTCAATTGGGTAAATCCCTGACTAAAACGACACAGACCACAAGTCCACAGGATACGGATCACACACATTGCCGCAGGAAGCGGCGGTTTTAGCATTTAATCTTTTAGCAGCAAATTTTTTCACTTACAACATACGTGTTTGAAATTGAAAACATCACTGACTAAAACGACATTCGGCGCGGGCCCACAGGATGTGGGTCACAAATGCGTTGCCGCAGGAAGCGGCGGTTTTAGCATTTGATCTTTGAAAGTGGAAAAGGGCAGTCGCTAAACGGTTCTTTTCCACTTTTGTTTTGTTCAGTTGCAGCACCCAGGCTCTCGAGGTCATAAGTGTCAATGGATGAGTGGCAAAGATCGCCCCTTCACCATTGCCCCTTATGCGCGTCGAGCCTAAACGGGGCGCTTCCACTTTTGTTTCGTCGCTTCTCCTCCCCGCAGATGTCTCACAGATTTATGATAGTGCAAAATATGCTCGACACGTGCGGACAGTTCCGGGTTTACGTTTGGCAGCCGTTCCGTTAAATCTTTGTGGACGGTGCTTTTAGAAATGCCAAATTCCTTCGCAATGTCCCGGACAGTTTTGTTTGTTTCTACGATATATTTCCCGGCCTTCAGCGCTCTTTCTTTGATGTATTCGCGCACGCACACGCCTCCTTCAGCGGAAACGGGATGAGCGGTGTCGAATGGTTCGGCCATAGGTTTCATCGAATGAAGATAGACCCATTTCTTTTTAATAACAGTATGCGCATTCCCTGGGAAATATTCATTTCCATTCACTTACAGCCTTTCCATAGAGCGCGGATGGATTTAACAGCTGTCCGTCTTTGGTCATTTCATAGTGAACATGGATGCCAGCTGACTCGTTTAAGATGCTGCGTCCGGCTTCGCCAATTTTTTGTCCCTGGCTGACCTTGTCATCCTTTTTCACTTGAATGTCCTTAATGGATTGGAATGTACTGACTGCTCCGTCCCCGTGGTCGATTTCGATGTAATTCCCAAGGAACGCATCCTCACGTACATCTGTCACCGTTCCAGAAAGCGGGGCCGATACGGCAAAGGTTTTTCCGTTTTCAAGTGCATAGTCTACACCTGTGCTTTCATAATACGTATCGTTAAATACAACAAGTGCTTCTTCCTGCTCGGCCGCTTTTGCTTTTGAATCGTAAAAAGCAGTTTTTGCCACCGCTCCTTCTACAACCGGCATGATCATTTGTTCCGCTTCAACTGTTCCGTTGACACTTTCTGCCGGCTCATCAAAAACAGCCGCGTCTTCTTTTTCTTCTGGCTTCATTACTTCATAAAACATAAGACTTGAAATCAGTAAAATAGCACAAGCAAGGTAAATCACAGGCAGTGCCCGGCGTTTCATAAAAAAGTCTTTCAGTTTTGGGGGGAGTGTTTTTTTGCCGCCCTCTTTCATTGTCATCACCTCGACAACCATTTTGGACAGGCAGATGTTTTTTTATACACTTATTCCATAAAATTCCCCAAATCGTACGAAAAATGCCACAATCATGGAGGTTCTCACTGCGTCGGGATGATAAAATCAAAGAGGAAGATGGAGGTGTGGAAGTGAAAAAAGGAATTCGATTTTTAGTAATGGCGCTGCCTGTTATATACATGATTGCTATCTGGATCATGTCAGGACTTCCGCACGATACGATTATGGACCTGCCGAATAACAAAGTGGATTTGTTTATAAAAGAAGCACTGCATCTTGTTGAATTTGCCATTTTATATGGCCTTATTGTGCTTGCCCTTTTAGCTAACGGAAAGTTAACGCCGCTTGCCAGCCTGGCTGCAGCGATGTTTGCTTCTTTTTACGGACTGACAGATGAAATTCATCAAGCATTCGTTCCATACCGCTCTGCTACGCTTATTGATGCAGTCAAGGATGTAACGGGTGTTACGATTGCTTTTTTAGCAGTTAATTATATGTATTTTGAGCGTAAATCACGTGTAGGCCGCTGGATGGCTGGCTTCAGTGAATGGACACGCCCGCAGTAATAAAAGCGGGCGTGTTTTTATTTATTTTAAAAAGCTTTGTACATCCCCTATTTCGGCTCCTGGATAATAATGAGCTGTAATATCCCGATAGTTTTTTCCTTCTTTTGCCATGCCATTCGCTCCATATTGGCTCATGCCCACCCCATGTCCATATCCTCTCGTTGTCACAATCACATCTTCTCCTGCTACGGTCATTTCAAAGTCAGCAGAAGGCAGGCCAAGCTGTTCTCTTACTTCCCGGCCTGTAAAGGACTGCCCGTCAATTGAAATGGTGCCGACACGCCCACCTGTTGTTTTGTCCGTTACAGTGCCCACTGTTCCTGCAGAAGGCAAAGCCACATCTAGCTTCGCTTCTACTTCCTGTTTCGTTAGCACCAATTCCTGCTCAAAGTTAGGTGCTGATGCATCCCACGGACTCGCCACACTCACTAAATACGGAGTAGCTGACTGCCAGTATTCTTCCGCATTTTCTGTTTGGCCGTTACCGGAGGAAAAAAAAGCGGCTGTAATGGGTTGTCCATCGTAAATGAGCACTTCTCCTTCAGTTTGAGCTGCAGCTTCCTCGATCTTTGCTTTGTTTTTTTCAAAATCGGCTCCCCACATTTGTTCCTGGTCATCCTCATCTTTAAAAACTTGATCATCCACTGTATCCGTCACATCTTCTCCATTTAACGTTTGAGTTAAAATAAACGTGCGTGCGGCTACAGCCTGTGCTTTTAATGCTTCTTTTTCAAATGAAGCTGGCATTTCTGCTGCTACTACTCCTGCTACATACTCTTCAAGCGGAACAGATTCAGTTTTTTGAGTGTCAGACCGGACAACATCCACTGTCGGCTCTTTTTCCTGCTTTGTCGGTGCCGCCTTTTGCCCGTCTGTCAGCCAAAGGCCGGCAGCCGGAATCGCAATAGCTGTAATGACAATCAATAAAAAGGCGAAAAACGGCTTTTTCAACAAATTTCCCTCCTTGCTGTATAAAAAGGGATATGCGGTACTATACTGATTATGACCGAATATAAAAAACCGCCTGCTTTAGCAGACGGTTTTGATAAAAATAGGAATAAAATGAATTCAGCTTTTCACCGCGACTGGTGTTTCTGCTGCTTCAGACACTCGCTCGATATCCGCACCGAGCGCTGCAAGCTTGCCGTGGAAGTTTACATATCCGCGGTCAAGATGCTTTAATTCTGTTACACGTGTATAGCCGTCAGAGACAAGGCCAGCGATGATCAACGCTGCTGCGGCACGCAAGTCTGTTGCTGCTACTTCTGCTCCCTGCAAGTCAGATGGACCGTCAATAATAACAGAGCGGCCTTCGATTTTTGCATTTGCATTCATACGGCGGAACTCTTCTACATGCATGAAACGATTTTCAAAGACCGTTTCCGTAATCACACCAGTTCCTTCCGCTTTTAGCATAAGAGCCATCATTTGTGATTGCATGTCTGTTGGGAATCCAGGATGCGGCATCGTTTTAATATCGACTGATTTCATTTTCTCAGGACCGATTACACGAAGACCATTGCTTTCTTCGATTACTTGGATGTCCATTTCACGCATTTTGGCAATTAAAGAAGACATGTGTTCAGCCACAGCTCCTTCGACGAGCACGTTTCCACCCGTGATTGCTGCAGCAGCCATAAATGTTCCTGCTTCAATACGATCCGGAATGATGGCATGGTCTGCACCTGTAAGCACATCAACACCTTCAATGCGGATTGTTTCTGTACCGGCGCCTACTACTTTGCCGCCCATTTTGTTGATCAAGTTTGCAAGATCCACGATTTCCGGCTCTTTTGCCGCATTTTCAAGAATTGTTGTACCTTCTGCAAGTGCAGCGGCTGTCATGATGTTTTCTGTTGCCCCAACGCTTGGAAAATCCAAATAGATTTTTGCGCCTTTTAAACGGCCATCTGTCTCAGCGTCGATAAAACCGTTTTCTACCTTCACACGGGCGCCCATTGCTTCAAACCCTTTTAAATGCTGATCAATAGGACGTGAGCCGATTGCACAGCCGCCCGGAAGTGCCACACGGGCTTTTCCATTTCGTGCTAAAAGTGCACCCATAACCAATACAGAGGCGCGCATTTTACGAACATATTCAAATGGTGCTTCAATAAGAAGTTCTTTTGTCGCATCAACCGTTACGGTATTGTTTTCAAATGTTACTTCACAGTTTAAATGGCGTAGTACTTCATTAATTGTGTATACATCGGATAAAGTAGGCACGTCACGAATGACACACTTTCCTTCTCCTGCAAGCATAGTTGCTGCGATTACAGGCAGCACCGAGTTTTTTGCTCCTTCAACTTTGACGGTACCGTTCAACTGACGTCCGCCGCGGACGATAATTTTGTCCAAACTGTTCCCCTCCGCGTCCTTTTCTATTATACATATTCAAATCAGTGGACTGACGTTCCAGTCCTGTCCAATGTCTTTTCGTTCCTTCGACAAAACTTCTTAAAGTTTAACATTCAAATCATTTGTTTCACAAGTGAAATTCAGCACAATTTGTAAAGACTTTGTGAAAAACTTCAAAAGAGGCGCCTTTTTTTTGTTTCCCCGCCCAATGGATGAGCAAACCAAAATTGAATGTTTTTTCACAAATTGTCTTTATCCAATTTAAATGATTTCCCCAAAAAAGGCAAGCATGCTACTGCATAGAGTCTAGTTAAAACAGTAAAGGCAGCTGGCGGGCCCATTGCAGATAATTTAAAAAGAAGCTGCTGACAGTCGATCCAATGGCAATAGAAAGCAGTAAATACAGCATGCGCGCCCTTGCCACCTGATTTTTACGAAAAAGCTGATCTAACCGGAGCGACTGCAGCGCCCAAAATGCCAGGCCAATACAAAAAAGGCTGAGAAACATACTGAACAGCGCTTCCTGCCCAAACGATTCAATCATAGGGAGTTCTCCTTATTTAGCTTATTATCTTTTCATATAGAAGGAAGCTATTTTACTCCAAAATGAGCCATTCATCACAAATAAAGATGCTTTTCTTCCTTATAATATGAAAAAAGCTGTCCAATCGCCAGGCGACGGACAGCTTTTTCTTATAAATTGCCTCGGGAAACATTGACGCGGTTTATCGCACGCTTCAATGCCAGCTCGGCACGTTTAAAATCAACATCATCCTTTTTATCCTGCAGCCGCTGCTCAGCACGACGCTGAGCTTCTTCTGCACGGGCAAGGTCAATGCTCTCCGCTTTTTCAGCAGCTTGTGCTAATATCGTTACCTGATCCGGACGAACTTCAAGAAAGCCGCCGCTGACAGCGATCAATTCAGTTTGCTTGCCGCCTGTTATCAAACGAACTGCGCCGATTTGCAGGGGAGCGACTGTCGGGACGTGGCCAGCCATGATACCAAGCTCACCACTCTGCGCTTTTGCACTAACGAGTTCTGTGTTTGTATCAAGGACTAGGCCGTCAGGAGTGACGATATTGACGTTAAATGTCTTCATAGCTTAACCTCCTGATCCCTATATTAAGCGTTGGCACCCATTTCTTGTGCTTTCGCTACTACTTCTTCAATACCGCCGACCAGACGGAATGCATCTTCAGGAAGCGTATCATACTTACCGTCCAAAATTTCACGGAATCCACGTACTGTATCTTTTACTTGTACGTAAGAACCTTTTTGGCCTGTAAACTGTTCTGCTACGTGGAAGTTTTGTGAAAGGAAGAACTGAATGCGGCGCGCGCGCGCAACCGTCAGTTTATCATCCTCAGACAATTCATCCATACCAAGGATCGCAATGATGTCCTGTAATTCTCTGTAGCGCTGCAATGTCTGCTGAACCGCACGAGCTACATTGTAATGCTCTTCGCCTACGATTTCTGGTGAAAGAGCACGTGACGTTGAAGCTAGCGGATCTACCGCAGGGTAAATACCCATTTCAGAAAGCTTACGCTCAAGGTTTGTTGTTGCATCAAGGTGAGCAAACGTTGTTGCTGGAGCTGGATCCGTGTAGTCATCGGCTGGGACATAAATTGCCTGGATAGATGTAACGGAACCAACATTTGTTGATGTAATACGTTCTTGAAGCTGACCCATCTCTGTTGCCAATGTTGGCTGGTAACCTACCGCAGACGGAAGGCGTCCAAGAAGGGCTGATACTTCGGAACCTGCTTGTGTGAAACGGAAGATATTATCGATGAAGAACAGTACGTCCTGCCCCTGGTCATCACGGAAATATTCTGCCATTGTCAGACCCGTCAAAGCTACACGCATACGTGCGCCCGGCGGCTCGTTCATCTGGCCGAAAACCATTGCTGTTTTCGTGATAACACCTGAATCGCTCATCTCATGGAAAAGGTCATTTCCTTCACGTGTACGCTCACCAACACCGGCGAATACAGAAATACCGCCGTGCTCCTGCGCGATGTTGTTGATCAATTCCTGGATTAAAACGGTTTTACCTACACCGGCGCCACCGAACAATCCAATTTTACCGCCTTTGATATAAGGAGCAAGAAGGTCAACAACTTTAATACCTGTTTCCAAAATTTCAACTTCTGTTGAAAGCTGGTCGAAAGTAGGTGCTGCACGGTGAATCGCATTACGTTGTGCTCCTGCTTCCATTGGTTTCTCGTCAATTGGTTCGCCAAGCACGTTGAATACGCGGCCAAGTGTAATATCTCCAACCGGTACTGAAATCGCGCTTCCTGTATCAATTACTTCCTGGTTACGCTGAAGGCCGTCTGTAGATGCCATCGCGATCGCACGAACAGAATCGTCGCCAAGGTGCGTAGCGACTTCTAGCGTAAGCTCCGTACCGGCTTCAGAACCGATTTGAACTTTTAAGGCGTTATAAATGGCAGGAAGCTGACCGTTTTCAAACTTAACGTCAACAACCGGACCCATAACTTGAAGAACGCGTCCTTTGTTCATCTTTTTCCCTCCTGTTTGGTTAGCTTGATTCTATGATGGGCCGTAAACCGCCCGTTTTCATCCTACTCGAGTGCTGCTGCCCCGCCGACGATTTCCGTAATTTCCTGGGTAATGGCGGCTTGACGCGCACGGTTATATTGAAGTGTTAAATTACGAATAAGCTCTTTTGCGTTATCGGTTGCGTTTTGCATCGCCGTCATACGCGCTGCGTGCTCACTCGCTTTTCCGTCAAGAAGGGCTCCGTAAATCAAGCTTTCTGCGTACTGAGGAAGCAAGACTTCAAGAATTTCTTCTGCGGAAGGTTCAAATTCATATGAAGAAAGGCTTGCACCCGACGATTCAAGCTCTGTCAGCGGCAATACTTTCTTTACTGTTACATCCTGCTGAATGGCATTGACGAAATGGCTGTAGTACATGTAAAGTTCGTCATACATACCTTCAGAGAAAAGATCAACTGTTTTGCGTACAATCTCTTTTACGTCTGCAAATGACGGCTGATCAGGAAGACCTGTGATACTTTCAATTGCTTCAATGCCCCGGATACGGAAAAAATCCCGTCCAACACGCCCAATGGCAATAACGACGTATTCATCCTGGGACGTGTGCTGCTCTTGAATGCGTTTATAAACAGAACGCAAAATGCTGCTGTTATAAGCTCCCGCCAAACCACGGTCCGATGTAATAACAAGGTACCCGGTTTTTTTAACGGGGCGGGAGACAAGCATCGGATGTTTTACATCTTTACTGCCGAGCGCAATTGACGTAACAACTTCTTGAATTTTATTCATATAAGGAACAAATGACTTCGCATTCATTTCTGCACGATTTAATTTAGAAGCAGATACCATTTGCATGGCTTTTGTAATTTGACTCGTCTTTTTAGTCGATGTAATACGTGTTTGTATATCGCGTAACGATGCCACTTTCTCTCACCACCCTTTTGTGTTTGATAACGCAGGAAGGGGCGGACGTCCGATAAGACGGTACCGCCCTTCTGCTGCTTTTATTCGGATTTCACAAACGACTTTTTAAACTCGCTGATTGCAGCTTTCAACTCATCATCAGACGGAAGTTCTTTCGTTGTGCGAATATGATCGTACACATTCGTGTGGTTTTTATCGAGCCAGTGCAGCAGTTCATCTTCGAAACGAGTGATATCGGAAACCGGAATATCGTCAAGGTGGCCGCGTGTTAATGCATAAAGAATCACAACCTGGCGCTCAACTTTAAGTGGTTTATTCAAATCCTGTTTCAATACTTCAACTGTACGTGCACCGCGGTTTAATTTTGACTGCGTAATTGCATCAAGATCGGAACCAAATTGTGCAAATGCTTCTAGCTCACGATACGCAGCAAGATCCAGACGAAGTGTACCTGCTACCTTTTTCATCGCTTTGATTTGCGCTGAACCACCAACGCGTGATACAGAAAGACCCGCGTTGATCGCCGGACGAACACCTGAGAAGAACAAGTCAGACTGCAGGAAGATCTGTCCGTCTGTGATCGAGATTACGTTCGTCGGAATGTAAGCGGAGATATCCCCTGCCTGTGTTTCAACGAATGGAAGTGCGGTAATCGAACCTGCACCAAGTTCATCATTCAACTTTGCTGCACGCTCAAGCAGGCGTGAATGCAAGTAGAATACATCACCAGGATAAGCTTCACGGCCTGGAGGACGACGAAGAAGAAGGGAAAGCTCACGGTAAGCAGCTGCTTGTTTTGAAAGATCATCGTATACGATCAAAACATGCTTGCCGTTGAACATAAATTCTTCTGCCATAGAAACGCCTGTGTATGGCGCAAGGAACAACATTGGAGCCGGCGAAGACGCTGATGCTGTTACAACGATTGTGTAATCAAGCGCACCGTGTTTGCGAAGAGTTTCTACCGCATTACGAACTGTTGATTCTTTTTGACCAATCGCAACATAGATACAAACCATATCCTGATCACGCTGGTTCAAGATTGTATCGATCGCAACCGTCGTTTTACCTGTTTGACGGTCTCCGATGATTAATTCACGCTGTCCGCGGCCGATTGGTACAAGCGCGTCAATCGCTTTAATACCTGTTTGAAGCGGCTCATGAACAGACTTACGAGCCATAACGCCTGTTGCCGGGCTTTCAATTGGACGTGATTTTGTTGTATTGATTGGACCAAGACCATCGACTGGCTGGCCAAGCGAGTTTACAACGCGGCCGATTAGCTCTTCGCCAACCGGAACTTCCATGATGCGGCCTGTGCGGCGCACTTCATCGCCTTCTTTGATGCCTGTGTAAGGACCAAGAATGATAATACCTACGTTGTTTTCTTCCAGGTTTTGAGCCATACCCATAACGCCGTTTGAGAACTCAAGAAGCTCCCCTGCCATAACGTTGTCGAGGCCGTGAGCACGTGCGATACCGTCCCCAACCTGGATGACAGTACCGACGTCGCTAACTGTAATATCGGACTGGAAGTTTTCAATTTGCTTTTTTATCAGCGCACTGATTTCTTCAGCTTTGATACTCATGCATGTCACCCCTCAGTTTCTTTAAAATGTATTTTGCTTTTTTTTCGTTTATAAATTCGTCGTTAATTGCTTTTGAAGACGATCTAACTTGCCACGCAGTGTTCCATCAAAAATGCGGTTGCCGATTTGGACTTTCAATCCGCCTAACAGATTGGAATCTACAATACTTTCAATGTTCAGCGTTTGTTTGCCGACTTTTCGTGCAAACGTATGAGACACATTTGTTTGCTCTTCTTCCGTTAAAGGACGGGCCGAATACACAAGTGCATCTGCTACACCGCGCTCCTCATTTGAAAGCTTAATAAATTCATCACATACAGCTGCAATTTCATTTGTGCGGCGACGCTCAACAAGGAGCTTTAGTGTATTGGTAATCATTGCAGAAGCACCCGCTGAAAGCGTATTGATCATCGCATGCTTATCTGCTAGTGAGATACCCGGTGCTTCCAATGCTTTATACAGCTGATTGTTTTCCGCCAGCACTTGCTGAATCACACGCAATTCCTGGTCAAACTTGGCTACCTGGTTGTGTTCTTTTGCCAGTTCGAAAAGCGCAATCGCGTAGCGTTTTGCCGCTCCGGATTTACTCATTGCTCCTCGCCTGCCTCTTGAATATACTGATTAATCAGCTTTTCTTGATCTGCTGCTGAAAGATCTTTTTCAATCACTTTCGACGCAATCATTACAGACAATGAAGCTACCTGCTCACGCAGCAAGTTCATTGCTTGATCACGCTCTTGAGCTATTTCAAGTTTGGCAGCTTCTTTTAAGCGCTCGGACTCTGCCCGGGCAGCTGCTAAAATTTCTGATTTTTGTTCTTCGCCAAGCTTTTTAGCATTTTCAATTGTATTTTGTGCTTCAAGGCGGGCAGATTTAACTTCCGCTCGTGTTTGCTCTAATAATTGATTCGCTTCGACACGGCTTTTTTCTGCCGCTTCGATTTCAGATGCAATATGCTCTTCACGCTGTGTCATGATGCCCATTAGTGGTGCCCAGGCAAATTTTTTCAGCAGTGCAAGCAGGATAATAAACATGGCTAATTGGAAAAGGATATCTCCGCCATTAAAGCCGGCTCCCGCTCCAAGCGCGTATGCGTTTGTCGTCACGATCAGTTCACTCCCTTCAAGAGGTTCCGGTTGTTATAAAACAACGATTCTGTCTATTTATACATAAAGCAATGGCGAAGGCTCGCATAAGAATGAGATCTTCGCCATAAAGTGTTTCTATTATGTCCAGTTCCGGGCGTTAGAGGCTCGCGTCATAAGTCAGCCAGGCTGCATGGCACAAAACGCCATTCCGCCTGCCCGTCTTATGCACTTCGCCTCTGAACGAACGCCCTGCACTTTTCTTATTGACCTTGTACCATGAACGCGATAACTACGGCGATGATAGGAATCGCCTCTACTAGTGCTACCCCGATGAACATTGTTGTTTGAAGCATACCACGTGCTTCTGGCTGGCGAGCCATACCTTCGACTGTTTTCGATACGATTAGACCGTTACCTACACCGGCACCAATGGCCGCTAAACCAATTGCAATTGCTGCTGCTAAAAGACCCATGTTACTTTTCCTCCTTATTTTTAAAGCATGATTTACTACATAAATGTTTGTCCAAAAGCTGAACAGGTTAATATATTAATGGTCATGACTCACTTTGTGAGAGATATAAACCATCGTTAACATAACAAAGATAAAGGCTTGAATGGCTCCGACAAAAACAGAGAATCCCATCCAGGCAATCGTTGGAATAATTGCCGCTAAATGCCCGCCAACTCCAGTTGCAAGCGAACCCGCAAGCAGTGTAAGAAGAATTTCGCCGGCAAAAATATTACCATAAAGCCGGAGACCGAGCGTAAGCGTGTTGGCAAATTCCTCGATAATTTTCAGTGGGAACATAAACCACATTGGGCGGAAAAAGTCTTTTCCATATTCAGAAAAGCCTTTCATGCGAATTGCATAATAATGAGATAAGCCCACTACCATGACAGCCAGCGCAAGTGTTACAGCCGGATCCGCCGTTGGTGATTTCCACCATAGATAATCGTTATACACAATCGCGAACGGAAGTCCAAGCATATTTGAAACAAAGATATACATAATAAGTGTAATTCCAAGAATATGGAAACGACCGCCTGTTTTCCAGTCCATGTTGCTTTTAACGATTCCTTTAACAAAGTCCATGATCCATTCAAAGAAGTTCTGCATCCCTGTTGGCTTCATTGCAAGCTGTCTTGTAGCAAGCAGCGCAATAAGGAATACAATCACACTGGCTATCGTAATCATTAGCATGTTAGCCAGATTGAACGTCAATGTCACCCCGAAAATTTCCGGGTGAATTAATGGAGACTTATGATCCAAATTATTTCACCTCTTTCCCGTTCGTGCGTTTTATAAAATGTTGGATTCCAAAATCTATCATAATCACTGCATAAGCAGTCATTAATCCAATAACGGTACTGATCAAATGGAATTGATCGGGGTTTTGGAGAGCGATCATCGCTGCAAGTGCGGCAGAACCCATTCTCAAAATGGTGCCCAGTGAAGGGGTTTTCCTTCCATCAGCTACTGCTTTACTGAACCGTTCGATTCTTTTGCCGATGATCCAGTGGTTGTAAAGGCTGAGCGACGTTCCGAGAATCAAGCCTGCAAAAACGCTTTGAGCAGAGCCAAATCCCCAGCCAAGTACAAAGATGGCAAGCAAGTAAAATAAATATTTCCGCTGTCTTTTAATGGAATACTGGAGTTCGGGCATAGGGTGCTAGTCTCCTGAATTGAAATGTTGAATGGTCCGCATCATGGCGTAAATTCCTGCCGAGATTCCTCCAAGCAGTCCGATGATTAAAAAAAGAGGTTTTGTGTTCAAACGGCTGTCAAGCGCCAAACCTGCAAAAATACCGGCAATCATCGAGCCGGCGAGCTGAGCCAAAATGGCACTGTAGAGCGCCATCGCCCGAAAAGCACGGTTGTCTTGATTCCGGTTCATCTCACACCTCAATCGTAGGCTTGACTACCTAAAAAAACACCAGTAAAAAAACGGTTTCACTATGTATAAAAGCCATTCTCCTTACCCTTTGTTAGCATACAATAGGGCTTTTTCAATGTCAATGTGTTGGGAACGAAAACCTCAGGTCGAAACACGTATATTTCACAAAATGCTCATACTTTTTTCATTTTTTTCCGAACATTTACGTAAATATAAAAAAAGTCGTCCGCTTCTTTGGACGACTTTTTCTTCTTATTTCACTTCAAATCGCTCTGGCTGACTTGGATCCGCGCCAAAGTAATAACGAATCGCATCACAAATCCGCCGTGACGCTTCCCCGTCTCCATATGGATTGGAGGATTTTGACATTTTTTCATACGCTTCTTCGTCCGTTAACAGTTCTGAAGCAAGGGAATAAATGGTTTCTTCCTCGGTTCCGGCAAGCTTTAATGTTCCTGCCTCAATGCCTTCTGGACGCTCTGTCGTATCACGCAGTACAAGAACCGGCACCCCAAGGGAAGGAGCTTCTTCCTGAACGCCGCCCGAATCTGTCAGAATAATATGAGCACGTTCAGCAAAGTTATGGAAATCAATTACATCAAGCGGTTCAATCAAGTGAATGCGTGGATCGTCCCCTAAAATAGCGTCCGCTGTTTCACGCACAACCGGGTTTAAGTGAACCGGATAAATGACTTGAATGCCTTCATGGTCTTCGACAAGACGCTTGATCGCACGGAACATATTTTTCATTGGTTCACCCAAATTTTCACGGCGGTGTGCTGTCATTAAAACAAGGCGGTCATCGCCCAGCTTCTGGAGCACCTCATGGGTGTACTCTTCCTTCACCGTTGTTTTCAGTGCGTCGATCGCTGTATTGCCTGTTACAAAGATAGACTCTGGCTTTTTGTTTTCGTTTAATAAGTTTTGTTCAGACTGTGCCGTTGGTGAAAAATGAAGATCTGCCATGACACCTGTCAGCTGACGATTCATTTCCTCAGGGAACGGCGAGTACTTATTCCACGTACGAAGGCCCGCTTCCACGTGGCCCACTGCAATTTGATTATAAAAAGCAGCAAGCCCCGCCACAAACGTTGTCGTTGTATCACCGTGAACGAGCACAATATCCGGCTGGACTTCTTTCATGACTCCATCCAGTCCTTCCAGTCCACGCGTTGTTACATCGATCAGCGTCTGGCGGTCTTTCATAATGTTTAAATCATAATCGGGTGTAATATCAAAAATGTTCAGCACCTGGTCAAGCATTTGTCGGTGCTGGGCTGTTACAGTAACGATGGCTTCAAATTCGTCTGGACGCTTTTTTAGTTCCAAAACGAGCGGGGCCATTTTGATCGCTTCCGGCCGCGTGCCGAAAATCGTCATTACTTTAATCGGGCGATCCATTTTCTCCACCTGCTTTTCTTTATTTTGTTCCGAATAAACGGTCGCCGGCATCGCCGAGCCCCGGTACAATGTAGCCTTTTTCGTTTAATTTCTCATCCAGTGACGCAATGTAAATGTCAACGTCCGGATGCGCTTCCTTCAAAAGCTCTACCCCTTCAGGAGCCGCAATCAGACACATAAATTTAATGTGTTTTGCGCCGCGCTTTTTCAAGGAATGAATCGCTTCAATAGCAGAACCGCCCGTTGCAAGCATTGGGTCCACCACGATGAAGTCGCGATCCTCTACGTCAGATGGCAGCTTCACATAGTATTCAACCGGCTGAAGCGTTTCCGGATCACGATATAAACCAACGTGGCCTACTTTTGCAGCAGGAATAAGCTTAAGTACACCGTCTACCATGCCAATGCCTGCACGTAAAATCGGTACAATTCCAAGTTTTTTACCGGCAAGCACCTTCGCTTTTGCATCACAAACCGGTGTTTGTACAGTTACTTCTTCAAGCGGCAAATCCCGCGTAATTTCAAACGCCATCAGCGTGGCCACTTCATCTGTTAGTTCACGAAAATCTTTCGTGCCCGTGTTTTTATCGCGAATCATTGTCAGCTTATGTTGAATAAGCGGATGATCGAACACATAAACTTTTCCCATTATGTTCACTCCTTGTTTATACGGTCATACAAAATCATTCCTTATTTTACTCCAAAAGAAAGGGACCGGCAACCGAGGGGCCATATCGATCTTTACACACAAAAAAACTGCCGGCAAAAATGCCGGCAGTTTTTGTTGAATTATGCTTGCTGGTAAAGTGAGTAATTTGATGTTAAAGCAGCAACGCGTTCTGCTGACTCTTTTAACACCGCTTCGTCTTCGTGGTTTTTCAATGTTTTTGCGATGATTGAAGCGACTTCATCCATTGCAGCAAGGTCGAATCCGCGTGATGTAACAGCTGCTGTACCGATACGAATACCACTTGTCACAAATGGACTTTCTGGATCGTATGGAATTGTATTTTTGTTTACCGTAATCCCAACTTCATCAAGCACTGCTTCTGCCACTTTTCCTGTTAAGCCAAGTGAACGAAGGTCGATCAAAAGAAGGTGATTATCTGTTCCGCCTGATACGATATCAATACCTTCCGCTTTCAAGCCTTCTGCAAGACGGCTCGCATTGTCAATGATGTTTTGCGCATATGTTTTGAAATCATCCTGGAGTGCTTCTTTAAATGCAACAGCTTTTGCAGCGATTACGTGCATAAGCGGGCCGCCTTGAATACCAGGGAAGATTGATTTATCAAACTTTTTGCCAAACTCTTCTGTTGACAAAATCATACCGCCGCGTGGACCGCGAAGTGTCTTGTGCGTTGTTGTTGTTACAAAGTGAGCGTAAGGAACTGGGTTTTGGTGAAGGCCTGCTGCCACAAGGCCGGCAATGTGTGCCATATCCACCATTAAGTAAGCGCCCACTTCATCCGCGATTTCACGGAATTTAGCAAAGTCAATAGCGCGTGGGTACGCACTTGCACCGGCAACGATCAATTTCGGCTTGTGCTCAAGCGCTTTTTGGCGGACATCTTCATAATCGATAACTTGCTCTTCTTTTGTTACGCCGTACTCAACGAAGTTGTACTGCACACCGCTAAAGTTAACCGGGCTGCCGTGTGTTAAGTGGCCGCCATGAGATAAATTCATGCCAAGAACCGTGTCGCCTGCTTCTAATACCGCGAAGTAAACACCCATGTTTGCCTGGGCACCTGAATGCGGCTGAACGTTTACATATTCTGCACCAAAAAGTTCTTTTGCACGATCACGTGCCAGGTCTTCTACTACATCCACATGCTCACAACCGCCATAGTAGCGTTTGCCTGGGTAGCCTTCTGCGTATTTATTCGTTAAAACTGAACCCTGTGCTTCCATTACTGCTTCTGATACAAAGTTTTCTGAAGCAATCAGTTCAATTTTTGTTTGCTGGCGTTTCAATTCGTCCTGAATTGCTGCGAATACAGCCGGGTCCTGCGCTTGAATTTTGCTCATCGTTGTTCCCCTTCCCAATCTATAAAATAGTCATGCAAGTTGTCGTTAAAAAATCCTCTTTCATAATAACATGTTTTCCGAATCTTTCAACTGCATTTTCTGTTTTTTTACGCTTTTTCGCTAAAAAACATGCTTTTTTATTTTAAAAACGGGCTCATTTCTTAACATTCTTCACCGTTCAAATCACTTACATTCGTTTTTTCATATACAGCTCTCGGGCCGCCGATCAATTTAGGACGTGTTCTAGCCATCGTAACGTGTGCAGCGCCGACCGAGTTTCCAGATGTACGCACTGGCACAGCTACGTGTTTTAAATGCATACCGATCAAGGTATCACCAATATCGATACCGCCGTCTGCTTTCACAAACTCAACAAGCACGCAATCCTTCTGCCCAAACGCATAAGCAGCCATGGCTCCGCCTGCCGTTCGCACCGGCACGGCCGCCACTTCTTCATAGCCGAATCGCTGCGCCACTTCTCGTTCAATTAC
Source organism: Domibacillus robiginosus (assembly GCF_000966195.1). Classification (GTDB taxonomy): domain Bacteria; phylum Bacillota; class Bacilli; order Bacillales; family Domibacillaceae; genus Domibacillus; species Domibacillus robiginosus. Next base: position 96,728 of record NZ_LAHL01000040.1, read on the forward strand.
GACTGCCCGGTTTAAATGCTCACAGCATTGAAAAGCTATATGAACGCCTGTTTTTTCCGCGAAGACATGCAGCACTTCATAAAGAGCAGCCGCTGTCTCATTTGTACCGGCTGTACCAATCCGGCCGCCGGCTACTTCTGAGGTGGAACACCCGACAATAAACAGCTGTCCTTTTTTAAATTGCGCCTGTTCCTGCAGTTCCGAAAGAAGAGCTTCCAGTTCTCGTTTGCACACAGCAAGCTGGTCCATTACTGTCCGCTTCTTTCTTCATAATCAGCAATTTTTCCGATCCGAACAGCATGACGGCCGGCTTCAAAATCGGTTGTCAGCCACATCTCGGCAATTTCTCGTGCAAGTCCGGGCCCGATAACACGCTCACCCATTGCGATAATATTCGTATCGTTATGCTGGCGCGTAAGCTTCGCACTGTACACATCGTGAACAAGCGCACAGCGAGCTCCTTTTACTTTATTGGCGGCAATGGACATACCGATGCCTGTACCACAAATTAAGATTCCCCGGTCAAATTCACCTGCTGCAACCCGTTCCGCTACCGGAAGAGCGTAATCAGGATAGTCAACGGATGCGGTACATTCACAGCCGAAATCCTCATAGTCAATACCTAGTTCTTCCATTAATGTTTTGATTTCTTCGCGAATATTCATTCCGCCATGATCTGATGCAATGGCTACCTTCATATCTAAGCGCTCCTTTCAAGCTTTGCTGTTTTTATTTTCTCATATTTGATTGTGGAACTACAGTTTAAAACGTGTAATCACGGACTTAAGCGCAGCAGCCTGCTCTTGTAATTTTTGACTGGTGCTGCCGATTTCATGAATCACATCGGACTGCTCCTGCGCTGCGTATGTTACTTCATTGGCTCCTGCCGAGGTTTCTTCTGCAATCGCCGCTACTTCCTGAGACTGGTGTGTCGTTTGTTCGATTTTGTTCATCTGCTTGTCGACCAAAAAGGAAATCTCTTCTACCTCGGCAGCCATATTCATAATATTTTCCCCAATTTGTCCAACAGCTTCCTGAGCTGATGCCCCTTTTTGAACCCCTTCTTCTGCTGCCTGTGCCTGGTCAGCGATTTTGCGTACAACGTGATTGACTTCAAACTGAATTTGTTTAACAAGCCCGGAGATACTTTTTACCGCTGTGGCACTTTCGTCGGCAAGCTTGCGTACTTCTTCTGCAACGACGGCAAAACCCTTTCCATGCTCTCCAGCCCGCGCTGCTTCAATCGACGCATTGAGTGCAAGTAAATTTGTTTGCGCGGCAATGTCTCCCACCAGACCAATGACACTTTCTACTTTACGTGCGTTTTCTTCCAGCGACCGGACCGCTTCCAGTGACTCTGCATTATCGGATGCAAGGGAATTCATACCGGAAATAAGCAGTTGGAATGCCTCCCGGCTCGTATCCAGCTCTCGAACCATACTGTCGGCTTTGCCAGCGGATTCTTTTGCTTTTTTTTGAACAGAGCCGGCAATGCCCGCTACTTCCTCCATCGCTTCTGCTGTTGCTTGAACAGCATACGCTGAGCTCTCTGCTCCACTGGCAATTTCTTCAGCTGTTTGTGCCATGCCTCCCGCCTGCTGTGCAGCCTGACTGCTAATTTTTGCAATATGGCCGACACTTTCATTTGTCACAGCAAAGTTACTTTCAATGCTTTGCACCATCGTCCGTAAATTCAAAAGCATCTCGTTGAATGCGACACCGAGTGCCCGGATTTCATCATCGCTCTCAGGAAGGGCCACTTCTTGCTCGATTCTTCCAGAGGCCGCCTCCCGGGCAGCTGCTTCCAGCCGAACCATCGGCTTTACAAAATAAGAAGCCGCAAAGTACGCCAGCACAGCTGACCAAAAAATCCCGAACGCAAGCGTAGCAATCGTAAAAGCCATTTCATTTAAATGCAAAAAATAAGCGGGATAAACAAAATACATAAATAGGGCACTGAATGTATACGTAATAACGGCCAGCAGCGTTACGAGCAGAACGAGTTTTTTTCGAATACCGAATGAATAGGTTTTTTTCTCTCTCATTTTCTTGTCTCTCTTTCCAGCCACCTGCTTATGTACAAATCCAGTTCTTCATACGTTTTTCGGTACTCGGCATCCGGCCCGCCGAATGGATCCGCTACATCTCCATCCGCTTCTTTCAGTGGCCTTACTTTATGACGAAATTGCGGAAAGTGAACGTCTATCAGCTGCTTATGAGAAGCAGTCATAGTCATTACAAGATCCGCCCATTCGAGCAGGTCTTCTGTTACTTGAGCCGCAGCATGATTGTGCGGAATTCCTTTTTCATTCAAAATAGCCGTTGTTCCTCTGGAAGCAGGTGCGCCTGGGCTGGCATACAGTCCCGCTGATTTCACTTTCCATTCCGGCTTTTTCTGGCGTAAAATAGCTTCCGCCATCGGACTGCGGCACGTATTGCCTGTACATACGAATAAAATGTTCATAGTAACCACCTTTGCATACGTTTTCTTTCATTATAAAGGAATGAATAACAGGAAAATAGTCCTTTTCTGTTTGAAAAGGACTTCATTACGCAATGATCCACTTTAATCCGATGATGAGTAAAAACAGCCCTCCAACTGCTTCTCCCGCCTTTCCTGCTGCTGCATTGATCCGACTGCTGAGCAGAAGGCCAATCATAGTCATAACCCCTGAAAATATACCGAAGCTCATTACAGCTATTGACTTGTCCATTCCAAGCACGCCAAGCGATAGTCCTGTTGAGAAGCTGTCCATGCTGACTCCAAATGCGAACAGGACGATCCCAATACCTGACGGCTTGTCCTGTTCTTCTTTTCTAAAAAACGAAAGCATCATTTGCAGTCCCGTAATAACGAGAACCAAGCCGCCTGCTGAAACAAGAATATCGCCAAATCTTCCGTGTAAAAAACTCCCGGCTGTCATGCTGGCGGCGGGCAGAAGAATATGCATACTGCCGACTGCTGCACTCAGCTGGAGCTTGTCCCACAATCCCATCCGCCTCATTCCGATAGCCAATGCTGCACCAAATGCGTCTGCCGACAGCGCTAATGATAAAATAAAAATATCCATGCTTATTTATATGCAGAGTGATATTTTCTATACCCCATGTACAGGAGGAATGACAAGGATGAGCGATGTTTTTGGTTTTTGGTTTTCGCTTTTCAGATACACAAAATGATCTCTTCTGTCAGCTTTTCGCCATCGGATATGACTGGATTACACCAGCTCATACGTATCATTGGGACGGTTTGAAACGGATTGATGGCCCTCTTTGCCTGTTTCAATACACTGTCTCTGGCAAAGGGATGCTTGAAGCAGGCGGCATTACGCATTCAATTCAAAAAGGACAGGCTATACTCGTTGATATACCAGGCGACCATCGTTATTACCTTCCCGAGGCGAGCAGTCACTGGGCCTTTTATTTTATTTTATTTTGTTCCGTCCTTCTATTATTCAAGCAAACTGGAACCAAATCACACAAAAGCTCGGTCCCTCTCCTCTTCTTCCATTTGATAGTGCGCCTGTTCAGCTATTGCAGCATGCATACCAGGCAGCCAAGCAAAAACAAATTACAGACGGCTTTCGCGCTTCGACTCTTGTCTATCAGTTTGTGATGGCACTTCAGCAATATAGCTGCTCGACATTACGTTTAAAAACAAACTGGCCCGAACCCGTACAGCAGGCTGCAGACGAAATGGAGCAGCAGTATCGAAACCTGCATAGTTTAGATGAGATTGCCCAACTGTCAAGTTTATCAAAATTTTATTTTGCTCGTTTGTTTCATCAGTCCACCGGGCGTACACCGATTGAGTATCTAACAAAAATCCGCATTGAAAGAGCCATTTCTCTTCTTTTGCACTCTTCTTTAACGATAGAAAATATTGCCCGGGAAATTGGCTTTTCAAGCAGTAGCTATTTTATTAAAGTTTTTCGCAAATGGACCGGCTTTTCACCAGGGGAGTTTCGCTCCGGCCACGCTGTGACAGATTTCAGTTTTTTCACCTTCGACTAGGAGCAACATTGTACAATATCAGGCAATATGTTTGCATAGACGCCCCCTGCTTGAGCCTTTTAGAATAAAAATAGAAAGCAACAAGTTTCTATCAAGAAAGGAGTGTTTAAATTGGAGAAAAAAACAGCATCTCTTCCACCGATGGGCTGGAATAGCTGGGACTGTTACGGCGCTGCGGTCACAGAAAAAGAGGTACGCGGCAACGCTGAATATATGGCCCGGCATTTAAAAGAGGCGGGCTGGGAATACGTTGTAGTTGACATTCAATGGTACGAGCCGGGGGCCGTTTCCTCCGCTTATCGTCCTTTTGTGCCACTGGAGATGGATGAATATTCACGGCTTATCCCAGCGGTAAATCGCTTTCCTTCCGCTCAAAATGGAGGCGGTTTCAAAGAATTGAGTGACTATGTCCATCAGCTTGGCTTAAAGTTTGGCATTCATATTATGAGAGGTATTCCGCGCCAGGCGGTTCATGCCAACACGCCCCTTCTGGGAACCAGCGTACGCGCGCGTGATATTGCCCACCCTAATTCTATCTGTCCCTGGAATACAGATATGTACGGCATAGACGTCTCCAAAGAAGGGGCACAGAAATACTACCATTCTCTTTTTGATCTTTATGCTTCCTGGGGAGTGGATTTTGTGAAAGTGGATGATATTGCCGCTTCTCGTCTGTATGGTATGCACGCTGAAGAAATCCGGCTGATCCGAAATGCGATTGATCAGTGTGGACGCGAAATGGTGCTTAGTTTGTCTCCAGGTCCGGCTCCGCTCGAACAAGCCGGATTATTCAAGGAAACAGCCAATATGTGGCGGATTACCGATGATTTTTGGGATCTTTGGCCTCTTCTTTATAACATGTTTGAGCGCTGTGAAAAATGGGCCGAGCATGCTGATGCCGGTCATTGGCCGGATTGTGACATGCTGCCGCTCGGCCATATCGGTATCCGGTCTGTAGACGGCGGCGCCACCGACCGCTGGACTCGATTTACAAAAGACGAGCAGCGAACGATGATGACGCTCTGGTCCATTGTCAGGTCCCCACTTATGTTTGGCGGTGAACTGCGAGACAATGACGACTGGACCCTTTCTTTGCTGACCAATCCGCATGTTTTGCATATGCTTCGTACCTCGTCAAACGCGAAACAGGTATTCCGCCGCGGCAACAGGGTTGTTTGGAAAGCGGAGGCAGAAGACGGCGGCCTTTATGCAGCGCTGTTTAATTTGAGAGACGAGCCGGCAGATATTACCGTTTCTCTCAGCGAGCTCGGTCTTACAGGTATTCACCGCCAAACAGATTTATGGAGCGGACAGGACGAGTCTTTAACGAAAGATTGTTTAACCGCCGCTCTTCCTCCGCACGCTTCTGTTTTATATAAAATAAATTAAATAAGCAGGCTGCCCGGGGCAGCCTGCTTATTTCGTGCTAATCCATTTGTGTCCGGCCGCTTTTTCCAGCCTGTTCATAATCGCCGCACCGACACCCTCTGCCGGGAAAGCTTCAGCAATAATCGCATCCACTGACTCCTCATTAAATGCCCGGAGTGCACCGTACAGCCCTTTTGCAACCGAGGTTAAATCACTGCGGTATCCACAAACAATAACCGCTTCTGCTTTGTAAAAGGGAACATTCTCCCATGACGCAAGCACACCGACTTTTTTTCCTTCTGCCTGCCATTCATTCACTTTTCTTTGAATGGATTCAGCTGTTCCTTCCATTATGTAAAGAGGGGCTTCTGGCGCATAATGTGTATATTTCATTCCCGGCGCTTTCGGGGTGTCTTCTTGTTTTTGAAGAAAGGTGTTCGTAGCCGCTTTTCCGGCTATTGCTTCAATGTCGGCTTCTGTTACACCACCTGGCCGCAGCACAATCGGATAATCCCCTGTACAGTCTACTACTGTAGATTCCAGGCCAACTCCGGTTTCACCTGCATCCACAACGCCGGCAATCCGCCCGCTTAAGTCATCGAGCACATGCTGAGCTGTAGTTGGACTCGGCTTACCAGAACGGTTTGCACTCGGTGCTGCCACTGGTACACCTGCTTGCTTAATCAACGCAAGTGCCGCCGGATGATCAGGCATTCGAATCGCAACCGTGTCAAGGCCGGCTGTTACCCGCTCAGATAAAACACCTGCTTTTTTAGGAACGATTACCGTCAGCGGGCCAGGCCAAAACTTTTCAATCAGCCTACGCGCATAAACGGGAACAGAATGAGCTAGTTCATCCACATCTTTCTGATCTGCAATGTGGACAATAAGCGGATTATCGGAAGGCCGCCCTTTTGCTTCAAAAATTTTATCCACAGCTTTATCCAGTTTTGCCTGCCCACCGAGCCCGTACACGGTTTCTGTAGGAAAAGCCACTACTTCTCCCTTGCGTATAAGGTCAGCCGCTTCTTTTATTTGTGGATAATGTTGATGAATTTGCTCAATGTTATCCACAAACCAGTATTTCGTCTCCATATTCGTCACCTTTGCTTTTTTATTTATATAATCTCTTCACAGCCCTATTATTTCTATACATAAATCGACTTTCAGCTTCGTTATGAACAGAGTTATTCACAATATGTGGACAACTTATCCCCTTTTGTGTATAACTGTGTGGATGATTGTTTTTGTTCGGCTATCTTTGCACAAAGAAGTTCAAGCTCTTGTTCCATCGCTACAACTTTTTCATTTTGTTCCGGGTGGCCGTTTTCCTTGAGCTCATCCCACAATTCTACAACAGCCCATTTGTATTCTGGCTCTTCCTCTTTTTCTTCTGGAAAACAAAACGATGGATAAAGCAGACACCACCAGTTATCCCCATGTCCATCCCCAATGGTGATCACAAGCGATTCATATTCACCCGGCGGATATACATAACGTCCATACTGCTTAGCCGGAAATGCTTCCTGGCCCAATGACACATCAACAGGCTCACCTGCCGCTTTTGATGCAATTTGTTTAATTTGCTTTATATTGTCCCCGATTAAGCTGCGTGCTTCCTCTGGTGAGTGTGCGTCCACCGCCCACTTGCTGATTTGAGCAGCAGCAGCTGTATGAACGCGTTCTTTTCTTTCCTGCTCCACCCGGCTATTATCATGTGCTACTACCCGGATACGGATCGCTTCCTCGGGAATGCCTCCCGCCGCTGGATCAGACGGGGCAAAATACATCATAAAGCAAACTGCTGCTGAAAGTCCATATACATATAGAATAAGAATTTTTGTTTTCATTTTATCATCCCTCCCGGCAATCAGTATCACCGGAAAGGAATCATCTTAAACGTATAAAAATACCATTCTATCTTTTTTATTAATATCGTATAGAATACTCGTTTTCCCGTTTGGAAAAGCAGAGTCAAAAAGTGCGGCTACATCTTTCGTTTGTCCAGCACCTGTTTCTACACCGACAAGTCCGTCGGGCTTCATCACCACCGGAAGCTGACCGGCCAGCTTCCGATATAGATCCAGCCCATCCTCTCCGCCAAACAGCGCCATATGTGGCTCATGATCCACAACGACAGTGGATAAGGTTTCCCGTTCTCCTGCTGGAATATAGGGAGGATTCGATAACAGCACATCAACAAGCAGCCCCTGCTCTATAAGAGGCTCTGCCAGATCACCGTGTAAAAACGTCACATCCACTCCAAGAGCTTTTGCATTTTCGGAGGCGGTTTGAAGAGCTTCCGCTGACAAATCAACTGCATAAACAGATGCATCCGGCCGTTCAGCTTTTATCGTCACAGCAATCGCGCCGCTCCCTGTTCCAATATCTACAATGACCGGACTCTGACGCCCTTTTATTTTTTCAAGGGTATGATACACAAGTTCTTCCGTTTCTGGACGCGGAATTAATACATTGCCGTTTACAATAAAAGGACGTCCATAAAACTCTTCCACGCCAATTAAATGCTGAACCGGCACTCCTTCTGCATGATGTTTGACCATTTTTGAAAAAGCAGCCGACTGCACTTGTGTAAGCGGATCATGCAAGCGCGCCAAAAGAGCGGAGCGGCTTACGCCAATTACATGTTTCATCATGAGTTCCCCTGCATTTGCATCACGGCCATGCTCGATTAAATAAGAAGAAGCCCATTTTAGGGCTTCATATATTTTTTGTTCCACTCGTTAATCCTCCAGGTTTTCCAGGCGGCTCGACTGATCTTCTACAATAAGAGCATCAATAACTTCGCTCACTTTGCCTTCAAGAATTTGGTCAAGCTTTTGAATCGTTAAACCAATACGATGATCCGTTACACGGTTTTGCGGGAAATTATATGTGCGGATCCGCTCAGAGCGATCCCCTGTCCCAACAGCTGATTTGCGGACTGCGTCATACTCTGCCTGCGCTTCTTTTTGGAATTTATCATAAATACGCGCACGAAGAACCTTCATCGCTTTTTCTTTGTTTTTAATCTGTGACTTTTCATCCTGGCAGGAAACGACGATACCAGTCGGTAAATGCGTCAGCCGGACCGCAGACATCGTCGTATTAACCGACTGGCCACCTGGTCCGCTTGAAGCAAATGTATCTACACGAATATCTTTATCATGCACTTCTACTTCTACTTCTTCCGTTTCCGGCATAACGGCAACAGTTGCCGTAGAGGTATGAATTCGTCCGCCTGATTCGGTTTCCGGCACACGCTGCACACGATGAGCCCCGTTTTCGTACTTTAATTTGGAGTAAGCACCGCGTCCATTGATCATGAAAATAATTTCTTTGTAGCCGCCAACACCCGTTGTGCTTGCTTCAATTACGTCAATTTTCCAACCGTTTGTTTCTGCATAACGTGAATACATCCGGTATAGGTCACCCGCAAACAGAGCTGCTTCATCACCGCCCGCTGCCCCGCGAATTTCCATAATGACGTTTTTATCATCATTCGGATCTTTTGGAATGAGCAGCACTTTCATACGGGCTTCGAGGTCGGAAAGTGTTTCTTCTAGCTCACTCATTTCTTCCTTGACCATTTCGCGCATATCCGCATCGAGCTTGTCCTCAAGCATCATTTTAGCATCAGCGTATTGTTCTTTTGCTTCTTTATACTGGCGGTATACCTCTACTGTTTCTTGAATATCCGATTGTTCCTTCGAATAATCACGCAGCTTGGCCGGGTCATTTACAATATCCGGGTCACTGAGCAATTCATTTAACTTTTCGTACCGGTCTTCTACTGCCTGCAATCGATCAAACATTGTCTCCACCTCGTTCGTTAAAGCGGCGGGTTTTGATGGCACTTCCGGCAAACCGGATAATAAGCATCGTTGCCGCCGATTTGAATTTGTTCCCCTGTGTAGACAGGCTTTCCTTCTTCATCTACGCGCAGGTTCATCGTTGCTTTTCGTTCGCAAAACCAGCAGATCGTTTTCATCTCTTCGACTTTATCTGCATAAATAAGCATATACTGGCTGCCCTCAAACAGCTCGTTTTGAAAGTCATTTTTCAAGCCAAACCCCATGACTGGAATATTCAGTTCATCTACAATTCGAGCCAGCTGCAGCACATGCTTCTTTGATAAAAACTGTACTTCATCCACTAAAATACAAGACGGGTTTGACGAATCATCACGCACTTCTTCAAATACGTCCGTCTCCGTAAAGATCGGCCGTGCGGGGCGCCGCAGGCCTACACGGCTTGAAATGTAGCCGACTTCATCCCGCGTATCAAGGCCGGATGTAAACAAAAGTACACCCTTATTTTGTTCTTCATAATTATTGGCAACCTTTAAAATTTCAATCGATTTGCCACTATTCATTGCACCATATTTGAAAAAAAGCTGGGCCATCCTGCCTGTCCCTCCATTTATATCAGTGATCAAAGACTAAAAACACGGCATCGTACCGCCGAGCCCAAGTCTACCACGTCCTGTGGCAGACGCCCGACTAGATCATCACAATCGTCGTAACGTCTTTATGACCCGCATTCTGCGTGTCCAAGCGTAAGGCGGCCATTGAGGCCCGGCAGGCATAAGACGAACCGGCGGCGAAGCGGCACTCTTTCCCACATAGCCGTGGCGGCTTATGACAGAGGGGCTGTCCACCTGAAGCTAGACAGCCTAAAAATGCTACCTTTTCTTATTTTTACATACAAAAAAACAGGCAAGCAGTTTGCACTCCTTGCCTGTCCCTTTTATCATTATCTTGCTTGATCTTTAAGGCCGTATTTTTTGTTGAAGCGATCCACACGTCCGCCTGCGTCAGCAAATTTCTGACGACCAGTGTAGAATGGATGGCATTCAGAGCAAACCTCTACGCGAATTTCTTCTTTTACAGAACCAGTGTTAAACTCGTTTCCGCATGCACATTTAACAAGTGCAGTTTTGTAGTTAGGATGAATTCCTGTTTGCATCTTTTTCTCTCCTTCCGCCCTGAGTCATTCCGAAACAGAGTTAAATATAATTAGGCGGTATTCCTAATTATTTATTTCATTCACACAAATTACATTATAGCAGGCACTTTTAAAAATTGCAAATGCATTACAGCATTTTTTTCGATGCACCATTTTTCTTTGTTTCGGCGAGTAATTGGGCAATAAAATCTTCATTGCTTTTTGTTTGACGCAGCCGGCGTAGTACTTTGTCTGCCAGATCTGGTGCGTCTGACATCGTTTTCCGGATAGCCCAGACCATATCAAGCTGCTCTTTGCCAATAAGCAGCTCTTCTTTGCGCGTACCGGAACGGCGAATATCGATTGCCGGGAAAATGCGGCGCTCAGCAAGCGAGCGGTCAAGGTGAAGCTCCATGTTGCCTGTTCCCTTAAATTCCTCATAAATCACATCATCCATCCGTGAGCCTGTGTCAACAAGAGCCGTCGCTAGAATAGTCAGGCTGCCACCTTCTTCAATATTACGCGCTGCACCGAAAAAGCGCTTTGGACGGTGGAAAGCAGCTGGATCAATACCACCGGAAAGCGTCCGGCCGCTTGGAGGGATAACAAGATTGTATGCACGAGCCAGGCGTGTAATCGAGTCCATCAAAATGATAACATCCCGTTTATGCTCGACAAGGCGCATCGCACGCTCTAATACAAGTTCTGCCACTTTAATGTGATTTTCCGGCACTTCATCAAATGTCGAACTAACGACCTCCGCCTGTACAGACCGTTCAATGTCGGTTACCTCTTCCGGGCGCTCATCAATAAGCAGCACAATAAGCTCTGCCTCCGGGTGATTCGCCGAAATGGAATTGGCAATTTCTTTTAACAGCATCGTTTTACCGGCTTTTGGCGGCGCAACGATCAAGCCGCGCTGTCCAAATCCGACCGGAGATACAAGATCCATAATGCGAGTGGATAAGTGTCTCGATTCAAGCTCAAGCTCAATTTGACGGTCAGGATAAAGCGGTGTAAGAGCGGGAAAATGAACGCGTTCTTTTGCTGTTTCTGGATCTTCTCCATTAACAGCTTCTACATGCAAAAGACCATAGTATCGTTCATTTTCTTTTGGCGGCCGGACTTTCCCGGATACTTTATCCCCATTCCGCAGGTCAAAGCGACGGATTTGGGAAGCGGAAATATAAATATCCTCCGAGCTCGCTGAATAATTGATCGGACGAAGAAAGCCAAAACCTTCCGACTGAATAATTTCAAGGACCCCTTCCATAAAAAAGAAGCCTTGTTGCTCAGCACGCGCTTTTAAAATCGCGAAAATAAGCTCTTTTTTAGTGAGCTTGCTATAGTAGGAGATTTTGTATGTTTTGGCAAGTTCATATAATTCCTTTAGTTTTAAGTTTTCAAGATGATTGATTGTAAGTTCTTCCATTATGGCACCACACTTTATTAAATTGATTTGATAGAAGGGAGGGATGACGATGAAGCATAATTAACAAGTGGACAAATCAAACAAAACAGCGGAGAACCGGACCGGCTGCACCGCTGTTGGCATGTTTATGATTTAATGACAAGATTAGGCTTTTTATTTAAGCTATGGCGTCCATCCACAAAGCGGACAGTGCCTGATTTCGCGCGCATAACCACAGATTGTGTTTCTGCATATGTACCTTTAAACTGTACACCGCGCAGCAATTCACCATCTGTGACACCGGTTGCGGCAAAAATAGCGTCATCGCCGCGGACCAGGTCCTCCATACGAAGGACTTTATGGACATCAAGACCCATTTTTATGCATCGTTCAATCTCAGCATCAGACTGCGGCAGAAGACGTCCTTGAATTTCACCGCCGAGCGCTTTTAACGCAACCGCTGAAATAACGCCCTCTGGTGCACCACCTGAGCCAAACAAAATATCAACGCCCGTTTTATCAAAGGCCGTGTTGATTGCCGCAGCAACATCACCGTCATTAATCAGTTTAATACGAGCGCCGGCTTCGCGCAACTCGGCAATGATATGCTCGTGGCGTTCGCGGTTCAAAATCGTGGCCACAACATCTTCAATGTCTTTATTCTTCGCTTTGGCAACAGCTCTCAGGTTGTCCGTCACAGAGGCGTTAATGTCGATCATGCCAACCGCTTCCGGTCCGACAGCAATTTTATCCATGTACATGTCAGGCGCATTCAACAAGTTTCCGGCATCTGCTACTGCTAAAACAGCCAGCGCATTCCAGCCGCCCGCTGCGACAATATTTGTTCCTTCTAGAGGATCAACAGCTACATCAACGCGAGGGCCATACCCATTTCCAAGCTTTTCCCCAATGTAAAGCATCGGGGCTTCATCCATTTCGCCTTCACCGATTACAACTGTGCCTTTCATCGGGATTGTATCAAATACATCGCGCATTGCAGATGTTGCGGCACCATCGGCTTCATCCTTCAGGCCGCGGCCCATCCAGCGTGCTGATGCTTGTGCAGCCGCTTCTGTAACGCGAACCAGTTCCATTGATAAGCTTCTCTCCATTACTCTCCTACCTCCCATGCGACGAACAAACAGCGGCTTTATGCCACACATTATTTTATATATTGTAACACATTTACCAGTTGCTTCGTTTAATATTATGAACTTTTTATTTCACTGTACTCTTCTTCTGTCATTTCTTCCCGCCAAATATTGGCACCAAGTGCTGTAAGCTTTTCGGCGAGCTTGCTGTAGCCGCGGTCAATATGCTCAAGACCGGTAACTTCTGTGATTCCGTCCGCCATTAAACCGGCGATGACAAGTGCCGCACCAGCACGCAGATCGCTGGCTTTCACTTTTGCCCCTTGAAGCTGAACAGGCCCGTTAATGATGGCAGAGCGCCCTTCCGTTTTCACATTCGCTCCCATGCGCCGCAGCTCGTCAATGTGTTTGAAACGTGCCGGATAAATGGTATCAGTCACAATCGCAGAACCGGATGCTTTTGTGAGAAGTGAAGTGAATGGCTGCTGCAGATCAGTCGCAAACCCCGGATAAACGAGTGTTTTAATATCAACTGTTTTAAGGTTTTCGGCTTTTCCGACAAAAATACGATCTTCACCAATCTCAATCGGTACATTCATCTCACGCAGCTTAGCAGTTAGTGATTCCATATGCAGCGGAATAACGTTGTCAACAATGACTCCTTCCCCCGCTGCAGCTGCCATGACCATGAAAGTTCCCGCTTCAATACGGTCTGGAATGATCGAATGGCGGCAGCCGTGAAGCTGCTCTACGCCATCAATCCGAATGACATCTGTACCGGCACCCTTAATTTTTGCGCCCATATTTGAAAGAAGTGTCGCAACATCAATGATTTCCGGCTCCTTGGCCGCATTTTCAATAATGGTCTGCCCTTTGGCCCGGACTGCTGCCAGCATAATATTAATAGTGGCGCCAACGCTAACTACATCCAGGTAAATTCGGGCACCGCGCAGTTCACTTGCACGCAGGTAAATGGCACCCTGCTCATTTGTTACTTCAGCACCGAGCGCTTCAAACCCTTTAATATGCTGGTCGATCGGGCGAGGGCCAAGATGGCAGCCTCCAGGAAGCCCAATGACCGCTTTGTTAAAGCGGCCAAGCATCGCACCCATCAAATAATAAGAAGCACGCAGCTTTTTTACTTTTCCATTTGGAAGCGGCATAGCGGTCATGCTTGTCGGATCAATGTGCATCTCCCCGTTTTCAAATGTAACATCCCCACCAATTTCCTCCAAAAGGCCTTTAAGCATATGAATATCGGATATGTCCGGCAATCCTTCGATTGTAATCGGGGACTCCGCTAAAATAGCAGCCGGCACAAGGGCAACAGCGCTGTTTTTTGCGCCGTCCACCTTAATTGTGCCTTTTAAAGGATGGCCGCCTTCAATCTTTAACTTTTCCATTATGTTGTACTCCCTTCTTTCTGCGTAAACGGAAAGCGGGAAAGCTTTCTTGGTAGTCGTAGTTTAACCGATAACAATCGTCTCATGTACAATTCTTACTTTGCTTTACGATTTTCCCAATCAGCGAGGAATCCTTCGATCCCTTTGTCCGTTAACGGATGTTTAAACAGCTGAGCAAGTACTTTGTAAGGTGTTGTCGCAATATGCGCACCTTTAAGTGCCGCGGCTGTAATATGCTGCGGATGACGGATTGATGCTGCAATAATTTCAGTTTCAATATCATGAATAGCAAAAATATCCGCAATCGTTTCGATCAATTCAAGTCCATCCTGTCCGATATCATCCAAACGGCCAAGGAATGGCGAAACATATGTAGCACCAGCACGCGCTGCCATCAATGCCTGGTTCGCACTGAAAATCAGCGTTACATTTGTTTTAATGCCTTCCTGCGCGAATACTGCGACCGCTTTCAATCCTTCCGGCGTCATCGGTACTTTTACTGTAATGTTTGGTGCAATTTTCGCTAATTCGCGACCTTCTTCAATCATGCCTTCTGCGTCAAGCGCAATCACTTCTGCACTTACTGAATCTGAAACAAGCTCCGTAATCTCACGAAGACGGTCATGGAATGGAATGGTTTCTTTTGCAACTAGTGATGGATTTGTTGTAACGCCGGAGAGAATACCCCAGGAGTGCGCTTCACGGATTTCATCGATGTTGGCTGTGTCAATAAAGAATTTCATTAAATATTCCCTCTTTTCAGTTCATTTTATTATATAAACAACAACCGCCTATTCGTTAAAAAAGGCGGTTCTTGTCGTTATATGATTTGTTATAGGCATGCAGAATTAAGGATCAAAGGCTACATTCGCGACATCCTGTCGCAACGCCTTTGTGACCTACATCTTGTAGGCCTTACGCTTGGCCCGAAGAACCAAATTCACGCATTTTCCCGATTACTGTCGCTTTGATTGCATCGCGAGCTGGACCCAGGTATTTACGTGGATCATACTCTTCTGGTTTTGCAGCAAGTGTTTCACGAACTGCTTTCGCAGAAGCGATTTGGTTTTCTGTGTTTACGTTGATTTTAGCTGTTCCAAGAGAAATTGATCTTTCAATGTCTTTTGTCGGAATACCTGTACCACCGTGAAGAACAAGTGGAAGACCTGTTGCATTTCCGATTGCTTCCATTTCATCAAAACCAAGGTTTGGTTCACCTTTGTAAGGACCATGAACAGAACCAAGTGCTGGTGCAAGGCAGTCGATGTTTGTGCGTTTTACAAGCTCTTCGCACTCTTTTGGATCTGCGTAGATAACACCTTCAGCAACAACGTCATCTTCTTGTCCACCAACTGTGCCAAGTTCTGCTTCAACAGAAACGCCTTTTGAATGTGCATATTCAACAACCTTAGAAGTTGTCGCTACGTTTTCTTCAAATGGGTGGTGTGAAGCATCAATCATTACAGATGTGAAACCTGCATCGATCGCTTCTTTACATTTTTCAAAGCTTGAACCATGGTCAAGGTGAATGGCAACAGGTACTGTTGTACCGTAGTCTTCCATCAATCCTTCCACCATTTTCACAACTGTTTTGAATCCGCCCATGTAACGAGCCGCGCCTTCAGAAACACCAAGGATAACTGGTGATTTTTCTTCTTCAGCTGCTTGAAGAATCGCTTGAGTAAACTCAAGGTTGTTTAGGTTAAACTGGCCTACTGCGTATTTTTTTTCTTTCGCAGTGTCTAACATTTCTTTCATTGATACTAATGGCATTTTGTGTCCTCCTCTAAGGGAAATGTTTGCTTCATGAAAAAAACCACATTAGTATCATATCAAATTCATCTTTTTATTACCAACAGAATTTACTGATTGTCTTAAACCGTTAAATGCTCTTTGATTGTTTGGCGAATGTCGTCGATATCAAACGGTTTTGGAACATGCATAATGGCGCCAATATTTTTTGCTTCCTGAATCATATCCAGTTCTCCGTAAGCTGTCATGATAATGGCGCGGATATTCGGATTTTCTGCTTTCATCCTTTTTAAAATTTCAATGCCATCCATGCCTGGAATTTTCATGTCGAGCAGCACCAGGTCTGGAACATTTTCTCTAGCCAGCTGGATCGCTTCGGGACCATTGGCTGCCTGCAAAGTTTGGTACCCTTCTTTTTTCAACACTTCGTTCAACAAAATTCTGATTCCATATTGATCGTCCACTATAAGAATTGTTGCTGCCATTTTCATCTTCCTCCTAAATGTATCGCCTTCCGTTTTTGTCTTTATCTTACATTCGACAGAACCCTGCAAATTCCTTTTTTCATTTACTTAAACAGGATGTTTTGGGTTCTCCGTTGCACACAGGACGTGTGAAACTTCACTTGAACAGGATGCTTGGGTTCTCCGTTGCACGCAGGACGTGTGCGTTTTTAGGAGAACTTCCTTTATAATAAAGAAAACGAAAGAAGTGATGATGATTGTCAAAAATGTTTACAACACAGTTAAGCGGCCTGCTGAAACGAATTAGTGAAAAAGAGGAATTCGCAATCGAGGATGCGGGACGATTACTGTCTCAAGGGCTGCTGGGCGAGGGCACTTTATATATGAAGGGATTTGGTGAAATGGCGGCTCTCGAAGCAGAAGCCATTCATGGTGCCGAACCAATAGCCGGTGTTCAAAATTGGACAAAAGACGCCCTTCTAACCGAAGCGGACCGCGTGCTGATTGCGACGCGCTTTTCAGACGATCCGGAAGCGTTCAAGCTGGCCGATGAACTACTGTCAAATCATATTCCATTTGCCGCTATCGCTTCTAAAAGAGAAGCAGCCGGCATCGAAGAATCGGCTGACGTTTTTATTGATCTGCACCTGACAAAAGGGCTGCTGCCGGATGAAGAAGGCGGCCGGACAGGATTCCCTTCTCCCATTGCCGGTTTATACGTTTATTATCTATTGAAAATGACGATAGATGAAATGACAGCTGAGTACGAGTAAAATACCGCATAACAAAACAGGACCAGCTCAAAGAGCTGGTCCTGTCAAACTGTAGACAAATTATATTGATGAGCGTGTGTGCACATGAATGGGATAGGTCACAGCGTCCGGGCAGCTCCGCTTTCCATGGGGCAGGCGCTGAGCTCGATTTCGCCTGGCGGCTCCTCCGATCTCAGCTGCCCGCTAGTCCCATAGGAGTCT
>NZ_LAHL01000041.1 GCF_000966195.1 Domibacillus robiginosus
CATTTTTCTGCAGAAAAATGATTATTTTGTATCACAATCGTGTTCAGCCGGTTCTCTACAATGATTAATAAAAGACTTTCAAGTAAATGTGCAGCCCGTACACTATGCTATTCGCTTCTTTTGTCTTGAAAGCCGTGTTCTGTCCTTTCAACTCAAAGGTCAAATTTGATCAAACTTTGTGTTAAATAAATATTTTACGCAAATATGAATAATTATCCCTTTTTATGAATAATTATCCTGTCCCATTTCCAAAAACAGCAGCAAAAAAGCTGCCTGAAGTCCCGTTTTACTGTCAGGCAGCTTTTGATTTACTCTTCTTATTTGGATGGGCTTAATTCATGCCGGTAGTCAACCCAGACAGAACCATTATCCGCAGAGCGTACACAGTTCTCTACCCAGCGAACGCCTTCCACACCCGCTTCAATTCCTGGATACCAAACGTCATTCAACTCATCTTCATTGTCCAGTGCTGTCATTGCTTTAGCAAAACGCGTATAAAGGTTCGACCATGCTTCAAATAACCCTTCAGGATGGCCGCCGCCAATCCGGTCGTCTGCTAATGCTTGTGGATACAGGTAGTCCATTCCGCGCTCTAAAATCTGTACCGGCCGCCCCTGGACTTCAAAACGCAGCTGGTTCGGCTGTTCATCCCACCATTCAATACTTGCTTTAGAACCAATCACTCGTATTTTTTGTCCATGCATCGAGCCTGCATTCACAGCAGAAGACCAGACTATGCCTACTGCGCCATTTTGGTATTCCATGATCGTGTAAGCGTTATCCTCAAGCGGCGCACGGCTTTTGACAAAGCTTTGGCGTGTGCACATTAGCTTTTTGATTTTCATATTTGGCAGCATGACTTCTGACAAGAAAAGCGGGTGTGTTCCTAAATCACCAAGTACATAGCTTGGCCCTGCCATTTTAGGATCGACACGCCATTTTGTGCTGGCATTTTGTTCCTCCACTTCTCCAGAATGAAAGCCGTGGGCAAATTGCATATTCACAATTCTGATTTGGCCTAACTCACCGTTTGCGATTAACTGGCGCGCCTGCTCAATCATTTGGTGACCAGAATAACCGTATGTAATTCCGACAACACGGTTCTTTGCTTTGGCTAATGCTTCAAGCTCTAATGCTTCTTCCGTCGTAAAGCAAAGCGGCTTTTCGCAGATCACATGCAGGCCTGCTTCCAGGGCTGCTTTAGAAATCGTATAATGCGTGCCATTCGGCGTAGCGATAGAAACCGCTTGAATGCCATCCTCACGTTTTGCTTCTTTTTCAAACATTATTTTATAATCAGAATAGCAGCGCTCTGGAGAAACGTGCAATTTGATCCCAACGTCTTTGCCGCGATCTGCATCAATATCAAAAGCGCCTGCAACAAGTTCGAAATTGTGATCACGCAGTGCAGCTGAGCGGTGGATATAACCGATCTGACTTCCCCGCCCGCCTCCTACCATCGCCCAGCGGATTGGTTGCTGAATTACTTTTTCGCCGTTAATCATTTGTCACTCTTCCCTTCATCTATATTTTCGTTAATAACCTACGCTTTTTAAATAGTCGACACTTTGTTTCACATCCCGCAGACTCGTATCGGCATTGCGGGGATCACGTTCCTGCTCAATTGTGATATAACCCTGGTAGCCAATGTCTTTTAACAGCTTGTGGATGGAATTGTAATCAATGATGCCTTGTCCAATCGGGCACATCACGTCTTTGGCACATGCTTCAAAGAAGCGGATATGCTCACCCATCACTTCATTGTAAATATCGAGGTTAATATCTTTAAAATGGATGTAGTCTAAGCGGTCTGCATAGTCTTGAATCCACTGGTATGGGTCCATCTTGGAGTAATAAAGATGACCCGTATCGAGACAAAGACCGGCTGTTTCGTAAGGGATATCTTCTAAAAGCCGTTTAATTTCATCTTCAAATTCAATGTATCCGCCTGCATGAGGATGAATCACAGAGCGGACGCCGTATTTTATCCAGGCACGGTCGGCAAGTGCCTGGATATGTGTCATCATTGTATTCCAGGCATTCGGAGACAATCGCTCTGCTTCATCCGGCTTGCCGGCCTTATAATCCCTTTCATCATGTCCCCAGTCAATAATCACCAGGTAAGGAGTCGGAAACTTCTGCCCCTCTTCCTGGGGTGACGGTGGAAGTTTAGTAATTAGAGAACAGATATCGTCTACCTGGCTCAATAAATTCTTTAAATTAGAGGGTGAGACCAAATCGTCAAAAATGGTCCCTGCAATGATGTTTAAATCGTTTTTAGACAGCTCTGTCTGTACCCGCTCAATATCCATTGGAATATATCCGTATGGGCCAAGTTCAATGCCTTTGTAGCCTGCTTGTGATGCTTCGTATAATACTCGTTCCCATGGCGGAAGATATGGATTTTTCGGATCATCCACTCCCCAGCAGCAGGGTGCCCCTGCAATTTTAATTCCCATATTAAGTACCTCTCTTGTTCGTTATACTAAGACTACATCATTTAGAAGCGCTTTCAATTATTCTTTGAAATAAACTGTTATAATTATCGAGCTTTAACAATTGATGCCTTTCTATTACCTTTATCAGATTGTGAACGGAAATGTTCTTCCAGCTCTTCAAGTGTCCGCCCATTTGTTTCGGGCATGAATTTATATACGAACCCAATTCCTAATAAGCCTAAAGCGACAAAAACAAAGAATGTAGCAGATAAACCTACAGTGCTCAGCAATATTGGAAACGCAAAACCAATAATAAAGTTGACAATCCAGAGGAAAAAGACACTGATACCAGAACCAAGGCCTCTTAACCTTTGCGGAAATATCTCGGCAATGACTAACCATGTCACCGGTCCCACACAGCCCTGCATAAACGCAAGGAACAGAACGGTTAAAGAAAGTACAACATATGGAAGTGCAGCCGATCCCTCTAGTACCATAGAAAAGATAGCAATCAAGAACAGAGCAGTTGTAGTTCCAGATAAACCAATGATCAACAGGGGACGCCGGTTAACCTTCCCAACCAGCCAAATACCTACTACGACTGCAATGACTGAAATAAGTCCATTCGCAATGTTCGCGATTAAGGCTGCTTTCGTACCGAACCCAGATTCTTCAAGAATTTGTGTCCCATAATACATGATAGAGTTAACACCTGTAATTTGATTTACCATGGCAATTCCAATCCCAATAAGCAAGATACGACGCAGCCATGGAGCAGAAAAGTCTTTCAAAGAGGCTTTTTCAAGCTCTGAATCTTTTTTTACGGCTGTTTCAATTTCATAAAATTCCGCTTTTGCTCGTTCATCATTCCGTATTTGTTTAAGGACACGGAGCGCCTCTGTATTTTTTCCTTTTGAAGCCAGCCACCGTGGACTCTCTGGAACCGCCAGCATACTGACAAATAAGATTACAGCTGGGACCGCACAGAGAGCAAGCATGTACCTCCAAACATGACCGGTATCCGCCATTGTAACACCAAGAATGGCATTAAAAACATAAGCCAGCAGCTGCCCGCCCACAATCATAAATTCATTCATAGTAACCATTCGGCCCCTTTTTTCATGAGGTGCCATTTCTGCTAAAAAGGCCGGGACCATAGACGAAGCTCCTCCAACAGCAAGACCAAGTAAAAATCGAAAGACAACCATGATGGGAACATTGGGAGCAAATGCAGTACCCAGTGATGCCAGTAAGAATAAAAAGGATAGATTTAAAATCATTTTGCGGCGTCCATAGCGGTCTGCTAATTTTCCGCATATTAAGGCACCAAATGCTGCGCCTAATAGGAGTGAACTCGTCACAAGGCCTTCTGTAACGGGTGTGAGATGAAGCTGATCAGGTCTTTCCATAAAAGGTAAAGCACCATTGATCACACCCGTGTCATATCCGAAAAGAAGCCCTCCAAATGTTGCGGAAACCATGATAATTTGTAAATACATTTTGTGATTGATAGATTTCTTCATCACTTGATTACTCATGTATAACCACCTCCATAGGCTGCGTTGTAGTAGATACTCTTTCACTTGAGAATTTACGTTGACTTGTTTTTAGGTATTCATCTGTTTGTGCATTAGGCAGTTTCCTGTCCTCTTATTTGCATTTGAAAGACATCATCCCCCTCAGTACCCCTTACCTTTATAGGCTATAGACTCAAAGACAGTACTTTTCATGTTCCCCCTTTTTTCTGGAATGGTTAAGGGCTTACCTTAACTTGAGTATACGGAAAAGCGCTTACAAAGTATTTATCTTGAAAGGACTGTTTTTTTGTAATCTAAGGACATACAGAAAACAAAAAACCTCTAAAGTGTTTTTAGAGGCTTGCTTGTTTTCTGTATTTTCCCGGGGTTAAGCCCATTTCTTCTTGAAACACACGAGTAAAATAATGGACTGATGAAAAACAGTATTGCTCCGAGATGGTTTTAATGTCCAAGTTCGTCATCCGGAGCATCTCTGCTGCCGCGTCAATCCGTTCTTGGCGTATAAAAGCCGTGTAAGATACTCCTAAATGGTGAGTAAATAAGCGCGACAGGTGCCGGGTTGATATATGGAGGTACTGCGCTACATCTGTTATTGAAAGAGGCCTGTTTAAATTGTCTCTAATAAATAATTGAGCCTGGTTGACTAGCATTCGGCCTTTGTTTTCATTATTAATATTGCTCTCGTCCTCTTTCTCATCAGCTCCACAAAATAAAACCTGGAGAGAAAGCAAAAAGGAATGACTAAGTGAATTCAAGATTTCGGTTGGGCAGGATAGGCTCCCGTGCTTCATTAATGTTGTTAATAAGTGGGAAGACAGTGAATCTTCTGCACGCTGAATAGGCATGGTTTTCATTTGAGAAAGGCATTTAAAGAGATGGACGCCTTTCTCTGTTGAAGAGGATAAATCTACCTCAAAACCAACCCAGAAAAGGGAGAGATTTTTCCCTTTATGAATTCTATGAAGTTTTTCAGGGCGTGAACAGAAGAATACGCCTTTTTGCAGCGGATAGCTTTGACCGTCTTCAAAGTAAAGACCCGTTCCGTCAAACACATAACAGATCTCAAAAAAGGAGTGTTTATGAAGTGGATTATCTGGATGATTGGGATGTGCCCCCCAAGAATGGATGAGAAATGAGACATTCTTTCCTTGTAGGTAAATACATCTTTTTTGTAGTTTATCAATAGTAGCAGCCACGTTCATTATGATTCTCCTTTAAAATACGTGTACTAAACTAATTATTATCAAGTACTGGATGTTAACCTTGTTGGCTCAGAAATCACCGAGATAAGATCTCAAGGTCTCTCTAATTTAGAATGAAACCACTTGAAACCATCAATATATTTAAAACAAAATGCCAAATCATTGCAGGAATGATGCTTCCTGATTTAACGGTAATGCCTCCATAAAATACGCCGCCAATCGCAAAAGCTATACATACCACCCATGGAATTCCAAGAGAATAGTGCTGCAAGCCAAAGCCTATGCTCGTTACGATAACGGCCCATTTCTCGCCTAGTTGCTCTGAAAAGCGGCTTAGCAGAGCCCCTCTCCAAATGAGTTCTTCAAGCAAAGCGTTTGTAACAGAAAAAATGATCAATAGAAGCCAGATGTCTTCAAAATAAGCCCAGCCGCTTCGAGCCATAAAAGGTGCCAGGGAAACAATATTGACCACCAAGGCAATGATTAAAAAGACTTTGATGCTTGTCCGGTGAAACCCTGACCATATAAACGGAAAATGAATTGACTCCTGCCAATTTGGTTTTCTCATATGCTTTATAAAAGGAGAATGAGAAAAAAAAGACAAACAGAACAAGGGAATTAAAATGAAAACCAATGATCCTCTATTAAACAAGATCTGCAGCTCCCTTGGTTGAAACTGTTCCACCCATTGAGAAGCTGACATTAGATATACATAAAAACCGATTCCAAATAAAAGGGTTGTGACCATAAACCTTTTCGCTGATTGGTCAAATGCCGCAAAACAAAAAACAGCCGCAGCGGCCCACAGTCCAATACCCCAATAATGATGAAGTTGTATGAAAATAAGAAGAGAGATAAATAAGGATAATAAAATGATATTTCTCAAAAAGGCATTATGTATATCGTTCCCCTCCCTCGCAGATTATCTATATATATCTTATAGCGGATTGAACCAGGCTTGCGAGTAAATTTTATATTCAGGAGGTATAAAAAGTCATAAAAGAGCTGACTTGTCCTATTTTAATTAAAAGCAGTAGAAATGATCAGCTTCCTCTTTCACAGCTGCCGAAGCAGTTATGCTCCACTCAGAAGAAAAGAAAAGCGTATTCCATTTCTCTTTTCTCAAAAAATCGTGTATACTGAAGGTAACAAACAGCTATATTAAAAAAGCCGATTCGATGCTGGTAACATCAAATCGGCCTACCAATAGCAGGCTTCCCTTATGGGGAGTCAGCAGTCTAAGGGGATAATCCACCAGAGCGCTCAACTCAATGGTGGATTATTTTTTTTGGTTAAATGACAAAATCGCTACAACAAGGCTTGCAAAACTAACTGCAAACATGAGAGATTCGAATGTTGTCACAGCGCCACCCCCTTTCTATAAAGGGGATTTTGCTGACCACCATTGAGAAAACCTGTTCTATTGTTCTCTTATTATATCATTTTATAAGAAAGGCTGCCTTGATTTTCACAAAGAGCAAGGAAAAACATTCACCTATTTTTCGTTCAATACGCCAATACCAACTCGGCTTTTCACCTTTTAACAAGTTTGTACCGTTTGTGTGTCAGTCCTGTTTCTTTTGCTACCAGGGAGCTGAGATCTGTTTCGAGAACTTGGGCAATCCCTTTCAAATTCGCAATGGTTAAATTATGGTTTCCTGTTTCAATTCTTGACATGACACTTTGCTGCGTATTCAGCCGATCAGCAAGCTGCTTTTGCGTAAGACCGAGCTTTTTTCTCCGGCGAATAATGTTTCGAGCAATTAATTGCTCTATGTCTTTTTCATTTTTCTGCTGATTCTCTTGATTTGCATAGCTTTTAGAGATGTGCTGTTCTGTATAAATCATGACTGCGCCCCCGTTCACTTTATAGATATTACGCCCTATTTTTGTACCTTATTTTTTCTATCGGTATTTTTATATATAGTTTTAGTGATTCCGCGCAAAATCGATTTATCTATAAAAATAGACACACCTAAAAAAACGGGAAGGCAGTTGAGATCGAAATTTTCCTTCGTTATAGGTTATACCTCTATATTGGCTTTTTTATAATCATATAAAAAGAATTTCTTCCACAAAAGAAAAGTCCACCATCAGAGAGTAGTGGACTCTTTATCTTAACAGAACGATTTTTTACTTACTCGATAATCGGTTGAGACTTTTGGTTTGGCCTCCTATGTTGACGCTCTATTTTTTGAAATGCCGGCAGTGTAATCATCAACCACAAGGAGCTGACTGTACTTCCTAGAAAAAAAACAATTAGTATGGGCATTTTAGACATGAAGAAAAATATACCGTATCCAAGGATTAAAAGTAAAAGCGCTCGAAAAGGTGCCGCAAATACAAGTAAAAATGCGAGGCCAACATATTTGGTTGTCTTTAATTCATATTGCACATACAGCGGAAAAATAAAAGCAAGTCCCATTAAAAATAACAATCCGACTATATACAAGCAGGCATGCAGCATTTGCATGCCTGCGGTTGAACCAAAGTTGAACACAAACAAATCTATATAAATAATCCACCCTGGTATACTTAACAGAAGTCCCAATACATTCGACTTTACAAACTCTTTCCGATAAACCTTCCAAAAATGCTGAAAGACAGTGGTATCTTGTTTCCCTCTTATTTGAGCTCTAAGTACGCTAAACATGGCGGCGGTTGCTGGCATAAAACCAAAAATCACAAGACCTAACACAGTGAATGCGATCCACAGCACATTAATATAAGCGAGACGGGCTATTTTTTCAAAAAACACCAAAAGCTCATTTATCCAGTCTTCCTTCATTGCCCATTGCTCCTTTCCCTTTATCCAACTGTCTACTAAAAGGTGAAACAGCTGCCACAAGCGGCAGCTGTTTCACCTTTTATTTTACTTCAATGTCGGGATATTGATTTTGAACAAATCCTTTAAAATCACTTAATGCTTTCTCATAGGATTCACCGCTGTTAATGGCTTCAGAGGCGGCATCATACCAAAGAGTGGTAATTTCATCATTGTTTTCTGTTGCTTTCACTGCAGGAATATCCATTACGAGATCATAATAAGTATCCAGGATTTTCTGCTCTCCGAAGAACTCATGTGTAAAGGTATCTTTATTTTTTTCATAAACCGTTTGCAGGGCCGGCATGTTTCCTGTTTGTTCTAAGTTATATTGCTGCCATTCTTCTCCCGCAATAAATGCAAGAAACTCATAAGCTAGCTTTTTGTTTTCTGAACCTTCATATATCGCGCGATATGTACCGCCTTCGAAGTAGCCGCTCGGTGTTTTGGCAAGCCCATATTTTCCTGCTGCTGCTCCGTTTTCGTTGTCGATCATAAAGCCGGCCCATGCTGGATTGGCAAACATAATGACGCCACCTTCATTCAGTGCATCACCCCAGCCGCCTGACATATATCCAAGCTTCGCATCCACATTTTCATCTCTTATGGCTTTCATATTGTTAAAAACCGTTTCCCAGGCAGGATCAATGTTCAAGGTATTTTCCTTTACCCACATTTCCTGATGGGATTTTTCTGAATTGTACGCATCACCGTAGTGAGAGATTAAGCTGACCTGTCCATTGCTTTTTTCTTTTACCTGCTTGCCCAATGCAATGATTTTATCCCAGCTGCTAACCATCTCTGATACCTTTGCGGGATCGCTTGTTCCGAGATATTTTTCTGCTAAGTCTCTATGGTACCAAAAAGCGCCTGGGGAAGAGTGATCCGAAATAGCACGGATCGATCCGTCTTCTCCTGTACCCAGCTCTTTTACATATGGAACGTAGTCTTTTACAAGGTCGTCTGCACCCATAGCAGACAAGTCGGCAACAAAGGGTTGATTCATAAATTTGCCCATATATCCTTTTTCTAAATCAAAAATGTCAGGGACATCTGTTTTCGTATTAATAGCATTCATCAGCTTCGTTTGGTATTGGTCACCCGGAAATACGCTTACATTTACCTTAACATTAGGATATTCTTCTTCAAACTTTACAGCCATTTTTTCTACATCAGCAAAAAACGTCCAAATTTCTAATGTGCCTTTAAAATCTTCCGGTGCAGAAGCATTTGCATTTGGATCGTTTTTAGCAGCGCTGCTTTCCTTTTCTGAGTTTGAAGAGCAGGCCCCCAGTATACTGAATGCTAAGAGCAGCAATAAACATACATACAGCCTTTTTACATTTTTCATTTTCATTTCCCCCTTTATTTTAAAGAAAACTGCTTTATATATTTTGTTCCTTCTTTATTCTTTTATGGCGCCGGACATCACGTTTCCGATAATCTGCTTTGAAAAAATAGCAAAAACTATCAGAACCGGAATAATGGATATAACGATTCCAACATACTGGGCCCCATAATCGACATTAAACTGGCTTCTTACGCTGGCAATCATGACGGGCAGCGTCTGCAGTTCTGTGTCAAAAATCAGAATCATCGGCTGCAGAAATTCATTCCACTTACCAATAAATAAAAAGATGCCTAATGTGGCGATAGCGGGCGCCATTAGGGGCAAAGCAATGCGGTGGAACGTTTTTAGCTCTCCGCAGCCATCAATGCGGGCAGAATCCAGTAATTCTTTTGGGACGGCCCCGTCTGCCACCTGCTTAAAGAAAAATAAAGCAAAAGCATCGCTGATGGATGGTAGAATAAGCGGCCAATATGTATTAATTAAACCCATTTCGTTTACCAGACGGAAATAACCGATAATGCCCAGCTGGCCCGGAACCATCATCGTAGCCAGAACAGCCGCGAATAAAAAGGAATTTCCTTTGAATCGGTATTTTGAAAATCCATAACCGGATAAAGCTGAAAAATACAAGCCAAGAACAGTGGATACGATGGTAATAAACAAACTGTTAAACACACCGCGCCATAGAGGCACTACATCTATCAGCCTTTCATAATTACTGAGGAAATGATCTCCCGGCAGAAGAAGGAGTTTTCTCGTGATATCAGCGTTTGCATGAGTAGACGTAATGATCATGCTGTAAAAAGGAATTAAACAGATAATGGCCGCCACAAGTAAAAAGATCCAGATAATGGTTTTGACGAATAAACTTTTCCGCTTAGTTTTTTTCCATTCTCTTTCGTACGGCGGCAGGGTGCCTGCAGCATTTTTCATTTTTCACACCTCCTTTTTGTTCCGTACCCCTGGAACCATAAAAGTAATAATGGTAGCAAGTGCAATGACGACGAAAGCTCCGTAAGCAATAGTGGCCCCGTATCCGTAATCGTACCGTACAAAAGCCGTCTCATATAAGTTCATGATCATAGTAAGCGTAGAGTTATCCGGCCCTTTTCCAAGCATTAATGGCGCATCAAAAATTTGAAGACCGCCAATTACAGAAGTAATCAAAGTAAAAATAATGACCGGTCTCATTAAAGGAATCGTAATGTTCAGAGCAATTTGTAGTCTTGAGGCTCCATCAACTTCAGCTGCTTCATACAAATCCTTTGAAATTGCCTGAAGACCGGCCAAAAATACGAGCATGTTAAATCCAAAGTTTTGAAACATAATAGCCAGCGCTACAATGGCACGGGCCATCCATGGGTCATTCATCCAATTGACTGGCTCATCAACAATGCCTATGTATTCCAAAATTTTATTAATACTTCCGGTTTGCCAATCAAAAAGAAGGGCAAACATAACACCAAGGGTGACTGGAGTAATGATGTTTGGAAAATAAAAAATGGCATGAAAGAAATGACTGCCTTTAATGAACTTCTCATGCAAAACGAGTGCTAAGATAAGGGCAATCGAAAGCTGAGGAATGATAGAGAAGATCCAAATGATTAAGGTATTCAGGATAGATTGGTAAAAAACTTCATCGTGAATCAGGCGCTCGTAATTGGCTAGTCCAACAAAAACTGGCTCCTCGAATCCGCTCCAGCTTGTAAAGCTTAAGTAAAATGAATATAAAATCGGTCCCAGGCCAAAAATAAAAAAACTCAGGAAAAACGGAGCAACAAAGTAGTAGCCGTACCGATCTTTATTTAAACTGTTTTTTTTAAACATAAATGCTGACTCCCCCTCTTCCTCAACAAAAACAGGCAATATGATCCTGCTTGCTTTAAGAAAATATTTCATTTTTATTTATCCGCTTTTTGACCTCATACGTTTTTCACCCACTTTCTTTTCAGTCATACGTACCGTATACCCTTTCGTTAAAAAAATAAGTCCGTTCTTTTCTCTTATTTTTTGCGTTTTTTCTGGTTTTTGTGAGAGAGTATGGAAAAAAAACAAAGTGTAATCAGCATATTTTTGATGGCTATATAAAGGGGCAGGTAAAGAGCAACAAAAAAACGCAGCCGCTAAGCTGCGCTTTTTTTACTCGTTTTACAATGGCTTATCCATATGTATAGTGCCCCATACTGGGTCTGCTTCTCTTAACCGCTCTTCAAACCCTTTGGCTTTCCAGAATGGAAGAGCTTCAGACAGAAAAGGATGTGTATGCAGATATAGTGTCCGGTATCCGGCTTTAATGCTAAGACGGGCTGCTTCCTGGAATAGAGCCGTACCCAGACCTAAACGTCGTCGATTAGGGTTTATGTAGCATTTTACTACTTCGGCAGTTGCTGATAGGTCATAACAGCCGCTCAATTGATCGAATCGACCATCGTACGGACAAATACCGATCGTGCCCAATACAGTATCATCTTCTGCAAAAGCAGCGAGAAAAAAAGATTTTTCCGAGTGCTGGTAGTGCCGGTCAAAATGAAGAAGGTCAGCCGGAAGCTGTTTAGGAGACAGCATAGGAAAAAGATCTTGTCGCATACTCATTACAAAGTCAATTACCTTTCCAGCTTGCTCTCCTTCCACCTTTTTGATCGTAAAAGTCTGCTTCATAATCTATTCCCGTCCTTCTAACGTTGATTGATGTTACTTTATTGTCTCACTTATTTAAAAAAAAGATAGAATCAGCCTGTCAGCTCCCTTCACCGCGAAGATTGTAGTTAAATAACTAATGATTTATACCGCAAGTAAAAGAAAATGGAGAATGGATAAAGGCAGCTGGTTCATTTGGATTTTAATGTTTGTTTTATGTATGTCTTTGGTTCCTTTGCTTTCCTATGCTTCAAATACTACAGCACCTAAAAGAGAAATTCGGGCAAGTATGGATTGCATCGGCTCAGAACATTGATATAAAGGCAGGCATGAATAAAACACAATATACAACCTGGATACGGCAGACGCTCGATCAATTAAAGGCCAGCAAGTTTAATGCCGTGATTTATCAGGTAAAGCCGACAAGCGATGTACTGTACCCGTCTAAGCTGGCACCGTGTTCCGCTTATATTACAGGGAAGAAGCGAGGGACAAGCCCTGGTTAAATTATGATTACGGAGGCGCATAGCCGTGGCATGGAGCTGCATGTCTGGATTAATCCATACCGTGTGACAATGCCTGGTGAGACCTTGAAAAACTTATCAACTCAAAATGCAGCACGCAAAACCCAGGCTGGGTCGTAAAATACGAACGACAATATTACTTAAATAAAGCCGGGGCTTTCTGAAGTTCAGAATTATTTGGTTGCCTCTGTTAAAGAATTGGTACAAATAATCTCATTTAGTGTTTTTTTGTCGTTGGTATGATCGTAGATAAGAACTTGCTATCTTTCATTCCCAAAGATTCAGAATCTGGCCTCAGGCATCTTTTTCCCCCGAATACTAAAACATCATCAGTATAATGAAAAGCCCATCCGCGGCTCTTTAAAATCAAAAAACCCAGTTTATATCTAACTGGGTTTAAAATCACCTCATAATATACATCGATTATCTAGAAAAGTAAAAAATTATAATATGGCTGCATGAATTGTACTTGATAAATTAGCTGAAATAGAAATTTGATCAAAATTTATACCAAGCTGAACAGCTGTCTGGGCTATTTCAGGTCGAATCCCTGATAAAGATGTTTTTACGCCAATCAACCCTAATGCCTCTACCAGCTGGAAAAGCTGCTGGGCTACCATGGTATCCACCACAACTACTCCTGACAAATCGATTAAAAGCTGATTCACATTTTTTTCATGACACTGCTCAAGTGTTTGTTCAAGTATGTATTTTGCTCTTGTTGTATCAATATCTCCTACCAGGGGGAGCAGGGCTACATTTTGACTAAGGCTGATGACCGGCGAACTTATTTCATTAATCATTTCCTGCTGGCTCTGCAGCCTCTTCGATGCAAATTCATGATATTTTTCCATATACCAAATAACAATTTTATCAATTGCAACAGTAATTTGCTGGTTCCACATCTGGATGGTATCTTGTGAGCACCTTTCATGGTTATCCTGCGCAAAATCCTGAATAAAAGTTAAATACTGATCACGAGTTCTAAAAAATTCCCTTACAATAAAATGAACAGGCGTTACTAAGTGTTGTTCATCTGAAGCTACTTTTAACACCCATTTCTCCATCTCTTTCAAGAAAGCAGGCTCCTCTTGAACAAACAAACGGCAAAACTGTATATGAAATTCATAGTTTTGCTCTTTTAGTACCTGCACAGCCTGAGGATCTGTATTACTATAAACACCTGTAGGATCACTTTTATCTAAAGAGTCGTACCAGTCTTCTGTTAATTGACGAGCTTTTTGCAGCATAAACTCTTGTAATTCTCTGCTTCTATACATCTTTAATCCTCCAACAGCCAAAATAAATATACTAAACCAATTGTAGCTTATCAGGAACAAAGTGGCTATTTTTAATCCCCCATTTATTCACCACTTTTCCTTCTCCTTTTTTACTCCCCTGTTCAGCGAGAGTTAGCGCAGCTTTAACGACTCGTATATAGTCGTTTCATCATCGACTCGTTCCAGTTAACACAGTCAAATATTGTCCCATATCTTCTCTCCTGTGAGCGGCAGGCATAGGCGCCGGCCGCTCTCGGGCTTTATACGTCACCCCTCATTTATGACTAAAAGCTATTTTGATACCGATCAAAGTAAAAATAGCGCCCTGTATAAGATTCATTTTCCGGGATAAAGATGAACTTTTGCGTAAGAATTCTCCAATTGCTCCAGCAAATACACTGATTAGCATAAAAAGAACGAAAGCCTGAATCAGGAAAATAAATCCGTACATAACCATCTGCAGCGGCACACGTCCTGTTGCATAATCGATAAATTGTGGAAACAGGGCAAGAAAAAACAAAGAAACCTTTGGGTTTAAAACATTCATGACAATCCCTTTTTGATAAAGTGCTTTGTAGCTTAATGAATCTCTTTTTTCCACAGAAAAATTAGAGCCTGTATCGCGGAATGATTTATACGCTAAGTACAATAGATACAAGGCTCTTGCATATTTAATGATGGCAAATGCGACAGACGATTGATAGATGACGGCGGAAATACCGATTGTAGCAGCTGTGATATGTACAAGAAGCCCTCAAAAAAGGCCGAGAGCCGTAATCCCTGCTTTCTACCCTTTCGCTATGCTTTGCGCCAAAACAAATAGGTTATCCGGTCCTGGCATAAGCGTAAGAAAACTGGCCGTCGTTAAAAAAGAAATGACTGAAAGAGCGCTCATTGATTATACTCCTTTCTTTATCTAATCTTTTTGTTTGTATAAGTTTTCCCCTTTTATCTCGGTAAAATTTCAACATAATCTGGGCCATATTATTAAAATTAAACATTTCATTGCTAAATACTTAAATTGATCATTACGTTATACGTATATATTATCTGTATCTGATCTCAATAAAAAAAACGGCTGCATTTTGCAGTCCGCTTAAAAGAAAGATTTTGAATACGCCGCTTTTTTTATTAGTTTATGGACCTTTGAAAGAAATGTTCGGGCATTTGATACTCAGAAACTTATTCCTGGCTTTTATCCTTATGTAAGCGACTCCCCCGTGTTGTCTGCACAATCTTTCACCTCCGGCTTAAAGAAGAAAGTCTATACTTCTTACGACAGCAAGATTTGTATATAGAAAACATTCTGTGAATAGTTGAAAACACGGCCTATAGAATCAAGTTATAATTACTTGATGGGCACACAAATTTCGCACTGATGATTAGAAACCAGTTTTCTCTCGTATCTTTCGAAAGAAGGCCGATCATCAATCTGATAACCGCTGTTGGACAATTCAGAAACAATACAGCCCCATGCTTTTTGAATGTCTTCCATTGCGTGTTTTACTTTGTAAATGGCATAGTTCCCACCGCAAAGTTCGCTTTCGCTCATAAAATCGTCAATTTGATCATCTTCCGAAAGAACGATACAAGCATCGTCGCGACAGTTTTCAGGCAGCGTTGTTTCGAGGTTATCTTGTGAAACTTCAAGAACTATAGATGTTTCGGAGAGCAGATCGTTTTCCGCTGTCCATTTCTTTAATGTTTGCATAGCTTGAATGTTAGCAAAGCCGTATGGACCTACTTGCCGCACATAGGCGATACGAGATTTTGGAAGCGTTTCGATTTTCTTAGTCATGTTTTCTTTCTTCTTTCCACAGAGTATTGGCCACATTCCGAATGTATCATTTTATAAAAATATAATCATTTGTTTTTTTAAAATATAAGAGTGCCCTGGAAGAAGAAAAAACAGTATTATTATAAATCAATGGAGTGTATCCTGATATCTTTTTTACATATGCAAAACAAGTTAAAAAAAGGCAGGTTAGACTTTATAGTTATGGATGTTTTGATTTTATTTTGAATTTTGCAAATAGTGTATTAACATCAAAATTAATTTTTTCTTCCGCCGCAAAGGAGCAAGAAGATTTTATTAAAGTATTTTATAATAAAAGAATAGTTAATGACATTTAAAAGAAAGGTAATTTCCATGAAAAAAACACTAATAATGATTGGAATAACCATTTTAATCGGGTTCCTTTTATTATGGGGGACTTATAAGCTAATGAATGCTAGAGATTTTCAACTGTTTGGGGGATTGACTAATCACATAGAAACCCAGCAAAAGGTAGTTGCGTTAACCTTTGATGACGGACCAACAAAAAAGGCAGATGACATTCTTCCCTTATTAAAACAGTACAATGCAAAAGCCACTTTTTTTCTAATTGGAAATGAAATTAAAAAAAATCCTGAGGAAGCTAAAAAAATTGCAGCTGCTGGCCATCAAATCGGAAACCATAGTTATTCGCATCAGCGAATGATTTTGAAATCTTATTCTTTTATCAAAGAAGAAATTGAAAGAACTGACCAGTTAATTAGAAAAATTGGCTATGAAGATGAAATAGACTTTCGTCCTCCAAATGGGAAGAAAATTTTAATGCTACCCTTCTATTTAAACAGACATAATAGAGACACAATAACCTGGAGCATTGAACCCGATCGTGCTGCTAACAAGGTTCGTTTTGTAGAGAAGAATATAGAAAATGGCTCTATCATTTTGCTCCATCCAATGTATGACGAAACCGGTAAAGAGCTGAAAGTGATAAAAGAAATATTACATTCATTAACAGAAGAAGGCTATACATTTGTCACAGTGAACGACCTTCAGAAATTGCGGGGTAAATAACATCGTAATCAAGGGAAAGCCTTATCGTCTTGGCTTCCCTTGTACTGCCCAACTGATTGGACTACTTACGGTCCAGAGATTAAAAGCAGTCTGCGAGGTGATCCGCTCAATACTCTCGTTTGTTTCCTTTTTTAACAAGCTCCCAATCAATCTCCACATTTTTCCTTACTCTTTGAAGAAGATCAAAAAGCATTGCTGCTTCTTCTTCTGAAAGTCCAGTCAGTGCTATCTGGTTAGAATGGTCTCCTTCTCTTTTCAAAAAAGGGTAAAGCTTTCTGCCTTTTTCGGTTGGATATAGCTTTTTGATTTTTTTATTATGGTCATCCTCTTTTTTTACAATAAAACCTTGAATTTCCAACTTTTTAATGGCACGAGCTGCTGTAGTGCGGTCTACTTTAAGCATTTCCGCAACTTTTTCCTGAATAATGCCCGGATTTTCACAAATTCTTATCAGATATAAATACTGACCTTTCGTAAGGTTAAACTCTTTAAATTCAATGTTACTGATTGAATCGAGCGCTCTGGCGATCATTCCAATTTCTCTGAGAATCTCCCTCATGTGTAAACTCCTTGTTTTTCGTTGTATTTGCAACAAAAATGCATTATAGTTGATATCATAATGAGTCATATACATGTACGATGACTGGACGATTTTAATAAATCTAGAAAAGGATTGAAGAAACATGCATGCTAAAATCATAACATTGGACAGTGAATTAAAAAAAGCCTTTTCCATTCGGAAAGAAGTGTTTGTTGAAGAACAAAAGGTATCTTTAGAAGATGAATTTGATGAGTTTGATACTCTTCAGGGACCTGCTCAGCACATTCTGGTTTATTATGAGGATGAGCCGGTCGGAACAGGACGGATAAGATGGGTTGATGATGTTGGCAAGCTGGAAAGAATTTGTATACTAAAACCTTACCGTCAATTCGGCCTCGGAAAAGTGATCATTGGGGCGTTAGAAACGATAGCGAGGAAGCAGGGAACTTCTCAGGTCAAGCTACATGGACAGGTACAGGCAGAGGGCTTTTATAAGAAACTTGGCTATTATGCTTCATCAGATGTTTTTATGGAGGATGGTATTCCCCACCTTTTGATGAAAAAAGAGTTAACTGCTGAACTTTTATGAGACGTCTCAGTATGACAAAGTACACCCTTTATTCAACTGGATCGTTATGCTTATGTTTGGTGTTACCTTAACAATACAGTCAGTCCTCGATCTCCTTTTGACGCTTTGTTAGTCGGATGAGCCGGCCATTCAGGGCTTACAGTGGGAAGCTGGGAAGTTATTATTGCTTGCATTTTTATTTGCTGCAATTCAATATGAAAACAATAAAGATTAGAGTTTTCCGGGCTGTAATGGCTTTTGTCACCGAAATTAGTATAGATCTATGGCATTTTTATTAGGCTCTTTCGCTACACCAGAGTTATGGTCTTATGAATAAATTATTATGTGATGGTGCACGCTTCATCATAATAGGGCTGGGCACAGCTATCTATTTACATACCAATTTCGCCCCATCCCTGTTGATCGTTTTATGTTGATTATTCAAGAATTAACAAAAATGAATATATGGCTCATAAAAATAGGTATTTATGTTCTTTTTCTTTATCCCTTTTATTCCACGGACCTGTTGGCGCGGGAATGATACTGGCTGTTTGTCTAGAATGCTTGATTCTTCATTATTGCATGGCTTTAACAGGCTTTAAGCTAAAGCCGCATTTCTCTAAACAAGCAAATATTTAAATCAACAAATAAACAGGATTATTTATTGGAGCTTTGAATAAAACTGCTTAAAAATCATCCATCCGAACAAACAATAAAACGAGAACGAGTTTTTTCACGGATAGTCTTCATACTGTAAGTTTCCAGCTCTTCCTCTGTTAAAAGGACTGAAGGCGTAGCTATCATATCTGGCGCAAATCGATTTCCTTGAGTACTTTCCCAATTGCACCCTTCGGAAGAAAAAACGGTTCGTTCATCTTAAAGACGGGTAGCTGTTAATTAAAGACTTATACTAAGGTGAGTGTTTGATGTTTGGATTATCCGATTTACTATCGTTAGTGATTTCAGCTTTTATTATTTTGCCAGTGGTTGTATTATTGCGAGAAATGGGTTATTTGATTGTGAGTTTCCTCTTCGGGGTCGAAAATCCAAGAATTACAATCGGTTCAGGCCCTCGAATATTTAAGGCAGGCATACTGGACGTGAGAAAGTATTATCACCTCTATAGCTGGTTTTCTTATGATTCTTTAAACAAAGAAAACAAGTGGGTTTATATTTTTGTATATGCAGGGCCTATTTTAACGAATGTCATTACTGCTTTAATCATTAATTCTCTTTTGGCAAATGGTTATTGGCAGGAATACGCTACATTTTGGGATCGATTTATTTTTTATGCATTTTACTACGTATTGTTCGATGCTGTGCCAATGAAGACAGTAAACGGGAAGCCCAATAACGGTTTAATTATTTATGACATGCTTCGATATGGAAGGAGAACTGATTACAATCAAGAACCGATCATTCCTGCAACAAAGGATATAGAAGAACAATACCAGCAGCATATGGAAGAAATTGAGGAAATTAAAAAAAAGGAACAGCAGGATTAATAAAGTAATTCCATATAGTATTTGCCTGAATAAGTATAAGACTTATTCAGGCTTATTCTGTCGTTTATTATTTTAAATAAAGTAATCCTCTACGCCCGGATCTGTATATGGGCTTGTTGTATGAAAAGGCTCATTGTTTTCTGGCTTTGGCTTTGCATCTACATATAGCAGCATACCGCCTGTGATCACATCTGTGTAATGCTTGTCTGCTTCTTCCTCCGACATGCCAGCTGACATTCCTATACGAAGCAAAGCATCACGTACAGGCTTATCCCCCAATAAAAAAGCAGCAAATCGGTCTCTCCACGATTCAAGTCGCGCAGACTCTACTTTTATATCCATCTGACCTTTTCTCATTAACATCTCTTCTTCATCTTTTACGATAACATACATATCTTCTTCTTTATAACCTTCTTGTTTTAACTCATTGATCTTCCATAACAAATCTTGTTCTTCATAATAAACATAGATAAATTTTTTATCTGCCATCATCACGATTCTCCTTAAACTTAAAAATAAGGATGCCTTTAAAAAAGGTCTCCTTATTTTTAACCGATCTTTGATTCAACATACAAAAAGCTTTTATCAGGTCCCACAGAATGTTCGGTACGGACGTAGTGTTGGCTCAGGAAGATCCGCATATTCCGCTTGTTCTGCAGAATACGCATATGGGTCAGAAAGAGCTTTAAGCAATTTTTCCATTACAATAAAGTCTCCCTGTCCGGCAGCTTCTAATGCTGCTTCTACTCTGTGATTCCTCGGGATCACAGCCGGATTGCTGCTTCGCATTAAGTCACGTGAAGCTTCTTTTGATTCTGACTGTTTATCCAGTCTATCGTGCCAGCGTTTCTGCCATTCGGCAAATTCCGGTGCTTTAAACAAGTCCATGTTTTCTAGCTGGTCAGCTGTTAAAGCACGGAACGTGTTCGTGTAGTCTGCACGATATTTATGCATCAGGCTGAGAAAATCTTCAATAAGCGCTTCGTCTCCTGCTTCTTTATTCATAATACCGAGTTTGGCTCTCATTCCTGCAAGCCAGTTCGAGCGGTATACTTCAATATAATCTGTTAGTTCTTTTTGAGCCAGGTTTACCGCTTCATCCTGATCTTTATGCAAAAGTGGCAGCAGCGTTTCAGCAAGTCGCGCCAGGTTCCATCCTCCAATAGGCGGCTGATTTTTATACGCATAACGCCCTTGAACATCAATGGAGCTGAATACCGTCTCCGGATCATATACATCCATAAAAGCACAAGGACCATAATCAATGGTTTCACCGCTGATCGTCATATTATCAGTGTTCATAACTCCATGAATAAAACCGACCAGCTGCCATTTGGCTATTAAAGATGCTTGACGCCTGATCAATTCTCGAAGCAGTGAGAGGTAGCGGTTTTCACTTGCCTCTATATGTGGATAATGACGCGAGATCGTGTAATCAGCGAGGCTGCGCAGGTCTTCTTCAGAACCCCATTGCGCTGCAAACTCAAATGTGCCGACACGCAGATGGCTGGCCGCTACACGTGTCATAATTGCACCAGTCAAGCCGGTTTCACGGTTAACGGTTTCCCCTGTTGTGACAACGGATAAACTTCGAGTAGTCGGAATTCCAAGCGCATGCATGGCTTCGCTAATAATGTATTCACGCAGCATTGGACCCAGTGCCGCCCGGCCGTCGCCTCCACGCGAATAAGGGGTTCGCCCCGAGCCTTTAAGCTGGATGTCAAAACGGTCTCCAGAAGGCGTGATCTGTTCACCAACAAGCAGTGCCCGGCCGTCGCCAAGCATGGTAAAGTGCCCAAATTGATGGCCTGCATACGCCTGAGCAATCTTTGCGGCGCCTTCAGGTACCCGGTTACCCGCTAACACTTCTATTTCTTCTGCTTTTCTTAGTTGTTGTGCATCCAGTCCAAGAGAGGAAGCAAGCGTATCATTTAAAACGACGAGTTTGGGCGAGCGTACAGGATTTACGTCAATAACTGAGAAAAATGTTTTTGGCAGCTGAGTATAACTGTTGTCAAGGCTCCAGCCAGTTTGGGTTGTTTCGTTTTCCTTTGTCATCGTATCCCCTTTTCTTTTTGTGTCTTTTATATGTTGGTTTGCTTTTCAACACATTTAAATAATGCACTTTAGTTTATCATGCAACAGACTTAATTAATGTCTGCGCTACTTTTTTTATTATACCCTTCCCAGCTTTTGATAAAGCTTTTATTAGCTCGGGTTTTGTTTTTGGCAAAAACGAGGTTATTGCTATATGTTTTTTTAAAATATCCTTTGATTTTTGCACATAATGTTTTTAAAATAAACCATTTTTGAAACGCTTTATTTTCTTAAAACACCCGCTGATCCAGGGAAATTGTTCGTATCCTCTCTTTTAAACTAAATAAAAATTATCCAATTTATTTTATAAACGTATTATAGTCTTACTTAAATAACTCCTTGCATTCAAAAAAAAAAAGAACCAACAAAATAAATTTGTCGGTTCTTTTTAATCCTCTATTTGGTTTGAGCACTTTGAATAAAATCAATTGACGTAATTCCATATTGTTCATAA
This sequence comes from Domibacillus robiginosus, assembly GCF_000966195.1. Lineage (GTDB taxonomy): Bacteria > Bacillota > Bacilli > Bacillales > Domibacillaceae > Domibacillus > Domibacillus robiginosus. Next base: position 21,805 of record NZ_LAHL01000041.1, read on the forward strand.
GCCTGCTGAGCCACTTTTTTGCTTTCTTGGAGAGAGTTATATTCCCTATTCCTACAGTGTGTACAGTGGCCATATGGCACGTTATGAATAAACAGTATTTTCCCCTGGTAATAAAGGGAGGACATATCCAGAGACGGCAACAAAACTCCTTGATGACAATAATTGCAACTAGCTAACAATTTTTGCTACCCCCATATAATCATCTCTATGTTTTACATACTATATCATCTCTACTTTAATGTGAAAACCATAATTTTCAAAAAACCTGTTCTCTTACTCAAAAGTGCATCTGTGAAACAATATGCAATCTATTATTCTTTTTCACCAGAAAAAATGGCAGCTGAAACATTGCCAATAGAGCGGAACATTAAACGAAGCCATCCTGCTTTTTCAACTTCTTCGGTCGTAACTAGATTTACCGTTTGTTCCTGCGCCCCTTCCACTCCATCAATGTGATATGTGTATGTGACGGTACCAGCTTTTATACCTTCTTTTACAGGAGCTGTAAGTTCATCATTTGTAAAATCCGTTTTGGCGTCAAGTTTTGGAGATGCTATTCCTTTTGGTACGAGAAAAGCAACCGTTTGCTCCGGCACAACCGCAACCTCAGTTGCTTTCCCCTTTAAGACGGGCGCTTTTTCTTCTTTTGATGGACTTCCCGCTGTAACTACTTGTCGGATTTCAAAGTGATCAAAACCATAATCCAGCACTTTCTTCGTTTCAGTAAAGCGGCTACCCATCGTTTCTGCGCCCATGACGACACTAATCAAACGCATTCCATCGCGTTCAGCTGTACCGGCAAAGCAGTACCCTGCGTTGGTCGTATAGCCTGTTTTTAACCCATCCAGCCCTTCATAAGCATATTTTTTTAGCTCCGGGTGACTTTTATTGGCTTCAAGCATCCAATCGGAATTTACAAGAGGTTCTGGATCCTCATCACGGAATTGGTATGTTTGAAGAGAAGTGAAATCGGAAAACTCTGGCTGATCCTGAATGATGTGCTGAACAAGCCTTGCCACGTCCATTGCCGACATTTTTGTTTCTTTATTATGGGTTGGACGGAATGCTGCCGGCATATCTAACCGGTCTAATCCTGTGGCATTGATGTATTCGGTTTTAGTCATTTCCATCCGCTGAGCTTCCTCATTCATCAGCTTAACAAATGCTGCCTCTGAACCAGCCACGTGTTCTGCAAGCGCTACGGCTGCATCGTTGGCTGAATGAAGAGCCATGGCTGTATATAGCTCTTTTACGGTGTACTGCTCTCCTGCTGTGAGATATACAGTAGCGCCAATCGTCTTGTCTGCATTTTCCTTCACTGTGACAGAATCATTCCAGGAGATCTCCCCTTTTTTCACCCTGTCCATCACAATATATTCTGTCATCATTTTGGTCATACTGGCCGGTGCGTAAGCTGTATCGGCGTTCACGGATAAAAGGACTTTTCCAGTCGTCGGCTCCATCAGTACTGCTGATTTAAGATGTAGATTAAGAGAATCAACTGATGGAATACGTTTATTTTCTATAGAGGTATTTTCTGTTTCTTTTGCTTCTTGTGATGCCGCAGCTGTTGGAAAACCATTAAGGTGAGAAAATGGTGTTACTGGCAGGATCAGCATACTTGCAATTATCGTACGGATTGCTATTTTTTTCAGTCTTGCTTTTTCACTTTTTGTCACGTATGTAGTGGTGTAACCATATTTCTTCAAAACATCAACCTTCTTTCTTTATATAGACGATCTATTAGTTAACTCGCTTTCAAGCATCCTTTAGTATTTTAAAATAGGAATGAAAAATAGAAAAGAAGTAAGTAACTTCATTTTTGTCATTTTTTCATATAGTTTCTTTGGTGTAAAAATTCTTATTTGTTGAATTTTACACATAGTGTATTAAAAAATATATACATGCTCCTACTCATATGAAAATCCGCTCATTAATGCTTGTTTGAGCCATTGTCTATTTTTTATTTTTATCAAAAATAAAAAATGCAGCCCTGAATGAAGGTCTGCACTTTCAGCAAATGCTTTATTAAACAACTTCAACCGGCAGGCTGTGTTTCCAAAATACACTGGACATTGCCACTTTTGCTTCGTCCTCATCCGGTCCGTGAATCTCCAGCTTGAAGGATTTTGAATTTAAAATGCTGTATGTCAGCCCTAAAATGCTTTTGGCATCGATCGTTTGATTGTCTGTAATAATCACAATACTTGATTTGAATCGGCTGGCCGTTTGATTAATTTCTACCACTACTTGTGCTCTTGATTTATCTAGTAACATCTTCATCATCCTTTTGAAAAAGTATAGTTTATTTCGGCAATATCTTTGTAGCTCTTGACCCAATAGCGAAAAATCAAAGGAAGCCATAAATTTTAAATTGGTTCATGTTAGTATAACATGCTTTGTTTTTTAGCGTCTGACGATTTGCACATAAATGGGTGACAATATAATGAATTTTGAGCTATTCTCCGGCCTATGTATTCCACTTATAACTGCGTGAAACAGGTACTACTATTTAAGTTACGAGGGCTAATTAAATATCCCGCCTATAAAAATAGACGGGTGCTTTAAAGCAGCAGCGGGCGTTCATTGTTTATATTCATTCAAATTCCTTTTCTAGTAAAGAGAATTAAAGAAACTTAGCTAAATTTTTTATAACTCCATGCAGCCGTAATGAATCCATTACAAATTATTCGAATAATTTGTCCAGCATATCTTTTAAAGACGTATTCGTTGAATCAGGTGCTGGAGTATGTTGTTTTTTCAGCTCTTCCAGCGCCTTAGCCTGGTTTTTCTTAAAATCTTCTTTTAGCTTAGCATTACTACGCTTCTGACGAGAATCTTTTACTAGCTTTTGGAGAGATTTCTCGTTCATTTTACGCAATTGTTCAACCAGGTCTTTACCTGTATTATCCATACATTTCTCTCCTCTTTTTAAACTGATCTATCTTTTAAAGAACATCAAGCTTAACGACAATGGCAACCAGGATTTGAAGCAATGCTTGAATATTCAAAGCCAAATCAGTATCTGTTGTTGTTACTTTTACGTGCTTAGATCCTTCCACAACTGTTTTTTGCGTATTTTTTTGCTTTGTCTTCATAAATTGTTTAAGGTCTTGAAGCACTGACTTGCTTTGATCGGAATCGCCAATTGTGATACTGAGAACCACTGCAATGGCTGCCTGGATGCCAAGCTGCAGAGAAACCGCTGCTTGCGTATCTGTTGTTCTCACATCTACGTCTTCTGAATCCTTTACAATAATCCATTCAAACGATTTCTGCTCGGTTGAAACAAATTGGTCTGCTTCCTGTGAAATATCATCATCGTTTCGGCCGTTATTGTTATCACAATGGTCTAGTGCTCTCCACTTTTTCTCACTCATATGATTCACCTCTTTCATTTTTAATAAAACGGATTACAACACGTCTAATTTAATCACTAAAGCAACCAGCACTTGCAGAAGCGCTTGAATGTTTACTGAGAGATCTGTATCAGTTGTTGTGATCTTAACATCTTTAGAGTTTTCAACAAAGATTTTCTGTTTGTTTGTCTGCTCCGCATCAAACTGCTGGAAAAGCTCCTGTGCTACCGACTGACCCTCATCTGAATCGCCAATCGTAATGCTGATAACCAGCGCAATTGCTAGCTGCAAGCCTACTTGAAGAGAAACGGCAGCCTGCGTATCTGTTGACTGAACATCAACATTACAAGAATCTTTAATCCATACTAGTTCATCCGATTCTTGTTCGATAATCGATTTTTGAACGCCATCCTGTGCTACCTCTTCATCATTATTCCGGTTGTTGTCTTCGCGCTCCCTGTCTTCACGGTGCTTGCGCTTGCGCTTTTTGTTCTCGCTTTCTTCTTCGTAACTTCTTGACATAACTTTACCCCTCCTTTTTCATGGTATACCATACTGTATGAGGTAAGTGTTCCTTCTGTAGCGGCATATGTAACTAGTTTAAAAAATAAAAAATCACCTTTTTACAGGCGATTTTAAACCAAACTATTTAATTTTAAAAAACAATGATCGAAAACAAGGGAATTCTTTCAATAGATGTGTTTTCATTTCATCAATCATTTTATTACACTCAAAATGAGCTGATCCCTTAAATAACAAATAGGTAAAGAGCAGTCCTTTTCGCTTTAACTTCTTTTTGTTTCCTTGTTAAAGGAGTGTAGTTCAGCCAATTCGCCCTTTTTAATATAGCATGCAGCTCATCATCCAGCTCTTCTTCAATTTCCCTCATCCTCTGAATGACTTCTGGATAAGAACAGCCTAAATGCGCAGCAGCTTGTTTGTGTGGAGTATGCTCTATCAAAAGCTATAAAAATGCTCCGATGTTTTTGCCTGCCGGGCAAGCATATCCTCGATCTTTACTACATATTCGTATAACTTCCTTTTTTATTCCGGCAGGGATTGAACGAGTCTATTTAGCAGCACGCCAGCAGTGCTTCATTCATTGGCTTACCAGCTTGCCTTTTTTACACCGGGAACCTGGCCTTTATGAGCATATTCCCGAAAAGCGATACGTGACATTTTAAACTTCCGCAGATACCCCCTTGGACGCCCTGTTATCTCACATCTACTTTTCAATCTTGTGGGAGACGAATCCCTCGGCAATTTACGAAGTGCCTCATAGTCCCCTTTTTCTTTTAACTCCCAGCGCAGTTCCGCATATCTCGCGACCATTACCTGTCTTTTTTTCTCTTTTACCACTTTTGATTTTTTCGCCATTTCTTAACACTCCATTCATTTTTCGTAATGATTACGTTTTATATTCTACATTCTTGCTCTATATCTCCAGCTTGCGTAAGACTTTTGCTATATTTAATAGACAGTAAAAGCTGAAATTGGGTGAAAAAATTGAGTCCAATCCAATGATTCCTCTTCTGTGGAGAGCAAGCAAAAATCCAGAAAAGCCCTTACTTCATATTCATTCCGATAGCAAGATATAGTTCAACAGCGTTGTTTTATCTGACCCTAAATAGCCACTTAAAACAGTAACAGGTACTTTCTCCATTTTGATTCTCTTTTTAAATCGTAATGATTACGATTTTTATCATACATCATTCCTTTCTTACAATCAACTCTCAGAAAGCATTTGAAAATAATGGTCTTATTTATTTAGCAGTCACTTCAATTATTTTATGTAACGTTACATCTTTTGACGTATAAAAGTGCATATTAACAGAATAAATGTATGTCCTTCTTCCTCTTTATCACTTTTTAATTTCTAATATTTTACTCAAAACAAACCAAGTAGTTTGTTTCAAGTTCCTTATTTCTTACTTTTCATGCATTCTGCAAAACTTTAAACAGCTTCACAATACTTAAACATGATCTTTACGTTGTTGTTTTATTTTCTTAATAAATCTACTTTATTCTTAGCTTTATTAAGTTATTCGGAGGGATTACGTTGAAAAAGTTAAACAAAAAAGCTGCAGGAATTACATTGGCAGGAGCTGTCGCTCTTTCTTCGCTTGGATTTTCTGCTGCTAAAGAAGACGCGCAGGCGAAAAACCCGAAAAAAGAGCCAGTTAATGTCATTATGATGGTCATGGATGGGACAAGTGCCAGCACAACTACTCTTTCAAGGTGGTATAAAGGTGAAAACTTGGCTATGGATCAAATGATGTCAGGAGGCGTTCGTACATACTCAGCTGAATCTGCTATTACAGACTCGGCGCCCGCAGCCACTGCACTTGCGACAGGCCATAAATCAAATGATAAATATGTTGGCATCCTGCCCTCCGTCGTAAAATCGCCTGGATTGGAGTCTGTTAAACCGGAAGATGCTCAAAAGCCTGTGGCCAATGTTTTAGAAGGCGCTAAGCTGCAAGGAAAAGCAACAGGTATCATTTCCACTTCTGAAATTCAGCACGCCACACCAGCAGGTTTTTCTGCTCATGCTGCACATCGGAGCAACTATGGTGACATTGCTGAACAGCAGGTGTATCAGGGCATTGATGTTGTACTGGGTGGAGGAAAAGAGTCTCTTGCTCCAGGAACAACGAAAAACGCGCGAACTGACGGCGAAAACCTTTTAGATGTTTTAGAGCAGAAAAAATATGACTTCGTCGAAAATCGTGATGAACTTTTGGCTTCCGATTATAACAAAATTTGGGGAAGCTTTGCGCCAAGTGCTCTTGCTTACGACTTTGACCGCGGAACCACTCAGCCAAGCCAGCCGACGCTAGCGGAAATGACAGGAAAAGCGATTAATACGTTAAACAAAGACAAGGATGGATTCTTTCTGTTTGTAGAAGGAAGCAAGATTGACTGGGCAGCTCATGCCAACGACCCAATCGGAATGATCAGCGATACGCTTGCTTTTGACGATGCTGTAAAAGAAGCGGTTGAGTTTGCAAAAAAAGATGGAAACACAATGGTTATCGCTCTTACTGACCACGGTAACAGCGGTATCTCAATCGGGAATACAAATACAAATTCCTCTTATCCTTCAACACCGGTCTCTACATACATTGACCCGTTGAAAAAAGCAAAGATGACCGTTGAAGGTGCTCTCAGCCAGCTGAAAGAAGATAAATCGAATTTGAAGGAAGTAGCCACTCTTTACGGCCTTGAAGACCTGACAGATGAAGAACTAAAAACCCTTACTGCTTCCAAAAACATTGGTTCCGATATGTCAAAAATGCTGGCTAAACGCGCAAATCTCGGCTTTACAACTGGCGGCCATACCGGTGAAGATGTTTTCTTGTACTCGTACGGCCCATCAAGACCAACTGGATTAGTTGAAAACACAGATATTGCGAAAAAAATGGCAGAAGTGATGAACTTCGATCTTGGGAAGGTATCTGATAAACTGTACACAAATGCCGAAGAAGCTTTAGCGAAGAAAGGTTATACAGCCCGCATTGATCTAACAGATTCAAACAACCCTGTTTTGGTGGCGGTAAAAGGGAATAAAACGGTCGAATTTCCGGTTAACAAAAATATTGTAATCCAAAAAGCAGGTAAGTCGACTAAAGAAAATGAAGTGAACGCTGTTACTGTATACAATGGAAAAGACTTTTATATTTCTGAGCAAGCGCTCAAATTAGTAAAATAACCAGTTTCATACAGTGATTTAAAAAAGCCGGGTATATGCCCGGCTTTTTTGTTTTCCACAAGCGAAAACAGGTAAAAAACAAAGTATTGTCTGCAAATGCTTTTTATTGATTTCTCTCTGGTGATGCAGCCAGTGTTTCTTCAATTCTTTTTTATCTTTTTTAATAAAAAATAGAAACACTTCAAAAAATGGAACAGATAGGATCATTTTATATTTAAACAAGCCTGAAGCTCAGCAATCCCTTCTCCGAAACGATTGCTTACAAAAAAGAAAGGGAGGTTGTGTTTTTCCGTTTTAAATTTGATGCTGTACTCGTGTTCGAGGCTTTTTCTATCTTCCTCGGTTAGATCTTCAGCGTAGCCTCTTACTAGCACAACAGTGGACGTACGCCTGGTTTTATTCATAACCAGCCGAAGCATTTCCTCATCACTTTGATGAACTTTTCCTTTTATCACAAACAAAACGGTATCGAAACAATGGAAAGGAAAATATTCATGGTAGCTTTTCAAAGGATGTGCTTTCGTATCATAACCAGGTGTGTCGATAAAGTATATTCTATCGTATTGATGACACAATATAGGCTTTGAACTGCTGCTCCAATCTGTTGTATCGGTTCCCTGGCCAATAGTTGGTTTCGGCTCGCACTTTCCGTTCGTCAGTTTTAAAAGAAGAGATGACTTCCCCGCACCCGGCTGGCCAATTAATGCAATTTTCCTGCCCTCTGCTTTCTTCAGCAGTGTCTCCAGCTGCGAAAAGTTTTCTTCCAGCCTGCTTTTTCTTCGGTGAGGCGCCGATTTATAAAAAGAAAAGTCATAATTCGTATCCTTTTTTGTTCGCTTAAATGGATTGCTCACCATAAGCGGTTAATGCAGCTCCCTCTTTAAAACCTCAGTCGCCAACTCATGGCAGTCATCCAGGTAATGAATGCCCGCTTTATACGTCATTGCGTATCCGGCTGACGCTGCGATAACCTGGCCGACGATCGGAACATATTTAGATGAATTTTTAAGTGCTGACCTTGTCGCAAAGCGTTTTAATAGCAGAGACAGTCCTTCTTTTGTCGCGTAATCGAGCACTTTTTTAGCCACCGGGAGCAGTGCGCTTTCTAATAAAGCAAGCTTGGCATCGTTTAGTCCATATGCTTTATTAATTTGAGAGAACAGCTTTAACATGACAGAAAGGTCAACGCTAATATCGACTCCCGGGACCGGGTTAATTCCATTTGCTGCTGCAATCGCCGCATATTTTGCAACAAGCTTTTTGCATTCTTCTCTTTTTTGCTCAAGATGCTCCATTGTATACGCTTTCGCATAGCGGATATATTTTTCTTTCTTCGCCGGCTCAAGTGATTCCTGGATCGCATTCTGTAAAAGATCAAAGCCAGAAGAAGTTCGGCAGCTCGTAAAATATACATTTTGTTTTGAACCAACCTGCTTTTCTACATCACCAATAATATTCTGCTGCAATTCTTCAAGTGTTTTTCCATCTTCCCATAGCTGGTCACTCATATTGCGGACAAATAAACACACTTTGCCGCTTTCCTTCAGCTCTTTAAAAAATTGCGTATCTGCCTCATGGAATTTTCCAGAGAACACACATAAAAATAAATCAAATTCTTTCGGATTAAACTGGCTCATCCATTCATTAGGGGGAAATTTGCTTGTTCCATACCCTGGCAGGTCCACCAGCAGTAGGCCTTCATACGGAATAAAATCAGCTTCAACCGTTATATCGGTTGACGCACCCGTTTCGGCTACCCGTTCACCGACTAGCTTATTGATAATCGAGGATTTCCCGGCACCCGGCTGGCCAAACAGGGCAATTTTTAATGGTTCGCTGTTTTCTTCCTCTATTTGCTTTTTTATTTTTTCAATATCATCGTAAATTGACATGTCTTTCACCTCATATGTATCGTTAAGCAATATTCTACCATACCATTCTTAAATGATGATAAAAAAGTAAAGAACAGGCTCTCTTCATCTTCAGACACATCGGTTTTTTGAATGCCAAAAAAAGCTTTATGTCAGAAACCACTCACTTTTTCTTATTTAGAAAAAGCCATGCTTCTAGACATAAAGCTTTAGTATACATATTTACTTGTAGACGCAACCTATCTTTTATTTTTCCACTCTATTCAATTCTGCTTGTTTACTTTATTAATGGCTGATCAGCACAAAATTAATGATAAAAGCAGCACTGACAATATACATCATCCAATGAACTTCTTTCGCCCGACCTGTCACAAGTTTTAATACTGTATAAGAAACAAAGCCGAATGCCAGTCCTTCTGCGATGCTGTATGTTAAAGGCATTAAAATCATTGTCAAGAAAGCCGGTACAAATTCCGTGAAGTCATCAAAGTTTATTTTTTTAATTTCACTCAGCATCATCGAACCGATTATAATCAACACAGACGCTGTGGCTGCATTCGGAATAAAGTGAATGAGAGGAGCCAAAAATAGTGTAAGGCCGAATAAAACAGCTGCTGTTACGGCCTTTAGTCCTGTTCTCCCGCCTTCTACAATTCCAGTGGCATTTTCAACATACGTATTTAACGCAGTGCTTCCAAACACGGCACTTGCCATCGTACCAATAGAATCTGCCGTTAAAGCACGGTTGATTCCTGCTATTTTCCCGTTTTCATCCGCTAATCCAGCTTTTTTCGATAAACCAATCAAAGTCGCCAATGTGTCAAACAGCTCTACAATCGTAAATGAAAAAACAACCGAAAAAAGGCCATATGCAATTGCTCCTTTTAAATCCAGCTGCATAAATGTATCCGAAATACTAGGCGGTGTCAGGGAAAAGACATGACCCAGTTTTTGAGGCACTTCTTGAGCTCCAACAAGCATGGCTAAAACAGTGGTGGCTAAAATACTGATAATCAATGCTCCTTTTATCCGCTTTGCCATTAAAACAGCACATAAAACAAGCCCAAACAAAGCTAGCAGCGGGCCCGGCTGGGAAAGATCCCCAAGAGAAACAAAAGTGGATTCGTCCGCAACCACTAATCCAGCATTTTTAAATCCAACAAATGCAATAAACAACCCAATTCCGGTTGTAATAGAAGCTTTTAACACTTCGGGTATGGCATCGATTATTTTTTCACGGATGCCTGTAACCGTCAGTAGAAAGAAAACAATGCCCGAAATAAAAACAGCACCCAGTGCTGTTTGCCAGGTGAGACCTTGCCCTAAAACAACCGAATAAGTAAAAAATGCATTCAGCCCCATCCCCGGCCCCAGCACAATAGGAAAATTCGCCCATAGACCCATAAGGAGTGTAGCAAACATAACGGCATATATGGTAGCACCCAGTGCAGCTTCTACCGGCATGCCTGCATCCCCTAAAATAATTGGATTGATTAAGATAATATAGCTGACCGTCATAAATGTCGTAACGCCAGCTAAAACTTCTGTTTTTACATTTGTATTGCGCTCAGACAGCTTAAAAAACTTATCCAAAAATAAATATAGGGAATGAGCAAACATATTTTTTTGTTTTTTTGAATGTATGTTACTCATATTTGTCAGCTCCTTCGTCGTTAGTAAAAAAAATAAGCTGCCAAAAAATATGCCGACTAAGCATATCTTCTGCAGCTTGGAAATGCCGGTTTAACATTGTTCAATTCAATATGGGTCATTATACGGTTATAAGTCTACTTTAACAAGGGTAAATCACCACTTTATATAATTAAAAAAACAGCCGGCTTTCAGGTTTTATTCTTTTTTTACATACATTTGTGTTCATAACCTTAGAATTAGGAGATCATTACATTATTACAGTCATGCAGAATTATTTGTGGCCTAATTGCTGCTGCTTTATCTGTCTATGGTTTAATAACGGAAAAGTTATTTACGATAGCCAGCTATGCTCAATTTTTTAGCCATTATGTTTGTAAGTATGGGCATATCTGAAATAGAGGAGAAAAGAAGACCATCAGCTTTTTTTATGTTCCTCGTATTAAGTCCTGGTATTATTGCATGTATTTTTAGCCGAAAGATGAGATAAGGATCATGTGACTTAACCCGGTCATTACTCGATTTTCTATTTTGTATAGGTTTTATTTAAACGGTCATACTAGTACTGTTAAACCCAACTCCTACAACTCGTCACCATTTCTGCAGCCAGGTCCCGCCTGGCTGTTTTTTTAAACAATTTTATTGTTAGCTTCCTCATTATTTTTATTTTTACATGGTCATTTATACAGTCCTCGCTTGAACCTCTTCATACTATGTAAAGGTGGAGGTGATCATCGTGGGCTGTGAAAACACTGGCGGAAACGGATACGGATCTGGCTTCGCATTAATTGTTGTTTTGTTTATTCTTTTAATTATCATTGGTGCCTCTTATGTAGGAGGCGGATACTGCTAAGTGTTCAATATTGATCATTAAACCTTTTAAGCTTTCTTCTTTAGCCTTTATTTGCTGTAACGTTGACTGTGTTGAGTAAGTATGGGGCACGGGTTCGCATTTATGCCGTTAAAATATGGTTTTGGTGTGACTTTTCCAGGTCAACTGTCGTTCCCAGTCTTCCCATTTTCTCAAGTCAATTTTGTTTACACCCCGCCTAAAATAAACTGCACCCCCATTGTTAGACACAAATAACGACTGGAGGTGCAGTTTAAAACCGGGGCTTTTTTTATGCAGCCTTGCTTTAGAATTTGATTGTCGGATGCTATATCCATATTCGACTTCGATAATTGTTCTTGCTTCTTCTGCTGACGCAAGGAACGTGAACACGCCGGTATATTCCTTATTATTGTTTGCTCCCTTGAGGCATCAAAGCCAATCTCTTTTGCAGCTAATTCAGCCACTTTCCGCATTTTAAATGCAGCTGTAACAATACGGAAAATACGCGGCGCTCCAACAAGCGATTTTTCTTCAAGCAGGTGATCGATCCTGGCCAGGGGCACACCCCGTCTCAAGTGATAGCCCGATTCAAAGCCTGGTATTTCAGCGTATTAAATAGCTGCAAAAAACGGACATTTTCCATAAGCAGCTATAGCCCATTGCACTTGGCCCATTAGATCATAAGACTTCATTGTTTGAGAAGCATCCTTTGTTGCGTTTTCTCGCTGCTGCGCAATTAAGCAGGTATCCCGCGTTCCTTTTTCATCTTCCAGGTTAAATAAAAGACTATCCCCGCTGTCAGAGTGTATTGCCCCAAAAAGAGCACCTGGGTGGATGCTCTTATTTAAATTATTTCGTTTTGATTACTATATCAAGAAGAAACAAGCCTTTCTATTCTTTCTCTACAATTACTAGCTGCATATCCATTGCATCTAATATATTTATGATTGTTTTTAAAGTCGGATTTACTCTCATGGTTTCCAGTCTGGCAATAGCAGCTTGATCTGCTCCTATGATTTTCGCAAGACCCCCTTGAGTAAGTTTCCTTTTCTTTCTTTCGCAAACCAGGTGTTGAATAAAGGCTTTTTCTTCTTCTGAGAATTTCTGTCTTGGGGCGGGTTTGCTGGTTTTTACCAATAGCTGTTCCGTTCTTTCCGCTCTTATTCCCATTAGTTTATGCTTTCTCCAAGATTTCTAAATTTGATAAAACAAATTCTAGCGCTGTTCATCAATGTAAAAAATTTGATTCTACCCCTCTTGAAAGGTTTCCAAATTACTACTACGATACATAGCGGCATAAGATGTCCTCCCTTTTAAAATGATAAACAAATCGGATTCGACAACTGGCTGGCATAGTTTGGTTACGTTAGCCCCTATAGCTTTGCGTCACTACTTTTTAATAGTTTTGCCTTTTCGTACAATAGTTGGTTATACATTTATTATCGTCCTATATACCTAATTTTTTTACGCTTATTTACACTTTTTATGATTTTCTATAAAAAACCTGAAGGCGACATTACACCTGAATATAAAAACGACACCTTGCTCTCCATGTTCTGGTTGTCTTTATCACAACCTTCGAAATGGTTTTTTAAGCAAAGAAAAAGCACCTCGCAGGATGCTTTTTTCAACTATCACATGTCTGCCGGTTCAGCTTTAGTACTGGCCGGCTTTACAATTGAAATTTTCGTAACTAAATTCAAGTTAATCGCCTGGTGGTTCTCGTCCATAATCCATTTTTCTTCATGGTCGGTAAACATTTTCAAAACTACTTCTTCCTTACCGGGCGGGCCTTTGACTTCGATAATCTCACTATTGTCTTTATCGAACTGTAATTTGACTTTATAAATGATTTTATCCATTACGTGCTCCCCCTTTTCCTTACATTTCGTCAAAAAGGGATGATTCCCTTTTTTCTTGGCTGCCCTCTCTGTTCAAGTGAATCAAAAAGAGTGTCCAGCATGGAAATACAGCAATAGATTGATTGAAAAATATTCGTGAGCACCCCAATATGAGAAGCGGCATTTTGACAGCTGTGACAATGCCCAGTTCAAAAAATCCATTAACAATAGTACCTCAATGAGTGCGAATCATTTCGAAGCATGAAGCGAAATTTCAAGGTGCTTAAATGCTGGCTTTGTCCGTTTCATCATAATTTATTTCCCTTTATTTGCAAGGAACTGCTGAAATAACCCAAAAAGGGCACTGAATCAATATCACGGATGTATTGATTCAGTGCCCTTGAGATCCCCCTAAGCTTAATTTTTAGAAGGAATATTAATTATTTTGTTTTCCGGCAATGCTTACATCCATTGTTATTGCATGGTGTACAGTATTTCATAGGTTTACCTCCTTTGAACAAACTGTTTATTTAGCTTTTCATATCGTTTTTTTCTTTAAAGAATTATTTTATTTGCTCATTTGACTAGGTTAAAATACAACTGCTTCTCTAGTTATTATATACTATCCCTAAACAATTTTCGACAATATTCAACAAAAAAATTAATTAAACGTTTTGATCAATTATCAATTACAACTTATAATGCCATCTACTTATACCAATGGATATGAGTGGCTCTGATAATTGTAAAATCATTCCTATCATTACTGAAAACAAAAAATATAGACCTGAGTGGATATGAAGTTATATACTTTCAGCGGTCACGATGTGGTCAAAAATAAAATAGCCCCAGCTTATGCTAGGGCTTTTTTATTACCGTATACACTTCTTGGATTTGAAAGAGCTGCGGGAATTGATGTCTGAACGTCAAGCGGCACTGAAGCAAGATGAGGAATAAAAAAGAAGCCCCGGACGCAGATGCAGCAGCGGATCCAGTGCTTCTTTTATAATGATTATTTTTATAAGGCATTGTCCCACTAAAGCCTCCGTTACTTTAAGTACATTATTTCACAAACTTTTTATGGTAGAGAACCTTCAAATCGAATCCACGCTATTTTGCCCTTGTCTAGCAACCATAAAAAAACCCATTTTTCATTCATTTTGTTACATTAAATATAATATAAGTATCCAATATGTTGCATTAGTTCAGTGTATTTCTTAAATTTATATATAAAAAAAGCCACGGAGAAAGATCCATGGCAAAACAAAAATGTGTATACATTAAATACTACTATATAAAACAAAATTCTACAAATTTCGATATACTACCACCAACCCAACGCGACAGTATAAAAACATAATTTCATTATGTTGTATTGTATCTTTTCAATGAGTTTAGTTTTCGTTTACTGTATACTTGTTTAGAGGGGAAATAGTCCTAATTACCATTTTTAAAAGGCGGTTAAAAGTATGTTTGTTATAATTGCAGCTTTAGTTATACCGTGATTTATTGCTATTTTGCATCTCAATTCAAAAAATAAAAAGCTCATTCCTTTGATCGCCCCAATGGCTTCAGCCGTTGCATTCTTGATAAACGAGTTATGGTTTCATTTCAATTTTGGAGAAGTTTATCCTTTTCCTGATCAGAAAACGCTTTCGGCTCTCCCGTTTAACATAGGACTTTATCCTGTTGTAAGTTGCTATCTGATTTTCTTTATAAGAAGAAACGAACGTCCCTGCTCCCTCCTTTTGTTATTGAACGAACAAGTCTCTGTTCCTCATTAGGTCAAAATAAAACATTTTATAATGTTTTAAAGAGCTAGGGAGCTTCCCGGTCTTTTTATTGGTATAAATTACTAAGCGAACATATATATTCTTTTTGTATAAAACATTCTATAATTTAACTAGTTTTACATTTTATACAGGAGAAGTTTTATGGAAAACGACCAACCAACTTTTGAAAAGTTATCGTTTAAAATTGAAAGGATTCGACACTTAATGATTATTGCTGCTTCAGTCTATGGTTTGGAAAGCAAAGAAGTGTTGGTTTATAGCCAGGAATTAGATGAATTAATTATCCAATTCCAGCTTCAAGATAAATAATAAATTTTTAAAGATTTTTCGCTTTTTGTATAAAATTTTCTTTAAAAGTCAATCATGATACTGTCAGTTTCCAACCCAACTCCTATAAAGGTAATCATTTCTACAGTCAGGCTCCCTCGTCTGGCTGCTTTTTTATTGCAACACATCTAAATTTGCACTTTTAAACTATTAAAGGATAATAAACGGTGTCAAGCTATCCACCCCCTATGGTTTAAGCTTGATTACCCAAGAGTATTGCTTCTGGGTTTTTATTGAATTCTCCACCGCTTCTTCGCTTCCTGAAGCCATCCAATCGCCAAGTTAGGATAACGCTTATCATTATCTGTAGATTAAAGTAAGTTCGCCATTACCTTTAGTTATCCTTTCGCTTGCTCTGCTGAGTAGCTTTTAATATCCATAATGTCACATTCGTATTCTTGCAAAACAAAACTTATTTGTTTCAGCTGGACTTTTTTCTAAGCCCTGCATATCTAGCTACGATTAGTGCTCCCGTTAAACCAGCCATCATATCTTTCATCGTATCCTTATTGCTTTCTCCTTGCAAAAAACCTATAACAGTCCCGGCAAACTCAGCGCTTTCCCACAGAACACTAATCGTTACTGAAAATGATAAAGCAAACAAAAAGATCATCCATCGTGAAACTCCTCTTTGTAACCTCTTTGGCAGAAGAAAATTGTAAATCGCTGTGCCAATGAAGCCTGAAAAGGAACCTCCAAAGAAATGAAGCATTGTATCCCACCATAAAAAGCGATCATAAAATTTTAAGACGGCTCCCAAAAAAAGCGTAATAAATAAGAAAAGGTAGTAGCTGATAATCAAAGGCAGGTTAAAAGGATGCTTTTTTAAAAATAAAAGGAAAATAGGCAGCGCACTGCAAGAAACCATACCAAGTCCGGCCGGCCAGGTAGAGAAATTTCCATTTAACATGTCTCGGATTACCACTACTGTTACTAGGACAGCAAATGTGATACTTAGGAACAAAATAACTTTCTTTTTCAAGCCATCACCATCTAAAAAGTTTTTCTTAGTATGTCCTATAAAGGTCGTCTCAACTCGATAATTGGAGCAGCTGCCCCTTTATTCAACTTTTAGGCATCCTAAAGTAATAATTTTTTAAATAATTCCTTTGAAATAGCTCATCATATTACAGTCAGCTTAAACCCACAATCATAGATGAAACACTTTCTATGGCAGCCTAGCGTAAGCTTAGCTGCATTTTTATACAAAACCTCATCGTTTTTTACTTCTTACTGTCACCCGATCGGCAGCCAAGTTTCCTTCTCATACTGTTGTTACTTAATTAATGGCCTTATAAATAATCCAATTACTATGGCGGTTACGATTGACGCTGACATACCTATGGGGTTAATATCCGTCTTTGCGTATTCGGCTACTGCGAGAAAAGCAACAACTGCAAATACGAAGGACCAGTGTATCACTTTCAAAATTGTTCCTCCGATGCTTCACGTTTAGTTTTTCCTTGTATAACTGTGTTTGTTCTATTTATCCCCAAAGGTATGTACTCCCATTCAGCATGTCATGCCATCTTGTTTCACAAGTCAATATTGAGCTTTGTAATTATCTATTTATGTTTAATAGCTAACTTGCTTATAAGGTATGAACATTAATTTTCTTATAAAAAAGTTAGTTAAGACCCCTCTGACTGCTTTTTTATGCAAATCCCCATCGCTTCTTCGCTATTTCCAAATGTTCCGGCGTCAGATTCTGGTACCGGGCAAGGACGTATTCATCTTTGATACCTTTTTCTATAAACCGAATGTGTATTGTGCCTTGCTTAATCCTTCATTTGAATTAACGGTGCGTTTCAGCCGTCCTTGCTTCTTCTGTTTTCTTAAATAAGGAAAGCAGTTCGATTTAAACTTTTCTACACAATAGGCTTGTACTTCTTTCAATATCCATTGCTGTTCAATTATCACTCCACGGTATGCCATTAATTTTTCACTCCAACCCTCTAACTTAATTCTTTTCAATTGGTCGTTTTATTTCACTTAACTTTTCAAAATGGAGAAGCTGCTTCGATTTACTTTGCTCCTGTAATAATTTAATCGACTAAACAATAGGATTAGGTTATTACAACAACTTGGAGGTGCATCAAATGCTTAATGAAAAATTCGAATTAGAAGCTCTTTACGATGTAAGAGAAAAACTACATGAACTTCAAGAATGGTCCGTTGTTCAAACAAACGACAATCAAGAGCTTTACGATATAATTGATGGGCTATGCCGAGTTGCAAACATGTATAATGATGTTATAATCCAAGCTGTCAGGGATAAAGAGATTTTCACAGCAAACCCACAAGACTACATTGAGAGCAAGCTGGGAGCGTCTTACGGCGCCTATAAATACAGAGAGGACTAAGCAAGAGCCCTTTTACTAAGGGCTTTTCGCTTTTCAACATCCTTTTTATTAAATAGTTTCGGTCAACTGCTGCACCATTACTGCTCCATGGTATGTCATTTTTATTTTCCTCCCTTCAATTCTTTAAACTACCTTTCACAAAGGCGAACACACTTCTAAAAGGTTATTTATGTTATAATTGTAATTATTTATAAAGGCGGTTAATCATTGTGAATAAAAAGTTTCGCATTTCTATATTCATTGGTGGTTTTTTTCTTTTTTATCTTCTTTTTATAATCGTCGGTGGACTTGCAGAATTAATCGATTTGAACTCGCTTCGCTTTGTTATTGATCATAATGACGGAATTGCCGTTTTTACTAGCCCGCTTCCATTTTTAATTATTTATATTGTCATGTATCAGTTGTTTAAATGGATACACACTGACTCCCCAAAAAAAATAAGTAAAGGATAACTCTTTTACTGTTAAGAAGGGCACAAGCTCCTCCTTGATTAAGCAGTTTTATCCTGCTTAGTTCGCTGTCTTCCCCTCTAATTATTGGTAAAATTGTATGAGGAGGGATACAAATGAGAATACTTTTTTATTTAATAGTAGGGGCCATCCCTGGCTTCATATTCGGTGGTCCACTTGGTGTGTTAATTGGGTTGATTGGCGGATTACTCTTATACGTAATTGACCAGTTAAACGCACTTAATGAAAAACTTGATTTGTTGCGAAAGGACATAGAGAAGACTGAAAAACAATAATTTTCTCGCCTCAACAGTATCGGTCAACTGTTAAGGAAGGATCACGCCTCCTTCGCTTTAACTGACCTTCTTTACCCATCTTTCAAAGCCCTGGTTAATATGCTGCTTTTTGATTACGAAACGCTCTCCTACTTGCACAGCTGCCACCTTTTCTATGAAATTTTGTCTCTATTGAATAAGTGTTTATTTCTACTAGAAAGGGTATATATAGCCTTAGATTCTAATTATTTGATCCTTTACACGAATTTTTCTCAATCCCTTTCAAGGCAAAGAGAAATTTTGGTGGGAGGTGATGAAATGAGAAGAATTCAGGGAATATCAAAGTTGACTTCCTATCTGAAAGCAGTAAACTATCCACTTACCGAGAAGGAAATTCATGATCTAATTGAAAATAAGAAGCTTCCACACAAAAAACTAGTAAATAACATCATCATTTTTGATTTAGATCAAATTGATTGGTGGATAAATCACAATCGAACAAAAGAGTTATGATGAGCCTCGCTTTTTATAGCGGGGCTCCACTATTTTCTAAGCAGTAGTCTTTATGGATTAACTGCTGATAAAGGATTACATTTTCACCATTTGTTCATGGCTGAATAAGCTAAAATTGAAAGACCTTTCTCTTACCTTGTAATCAGAAGGCAGTTCGTTTTCGAGCAATTATCCCTGCCCCGGATAGTTGCTCTTTTTTGAATTAGTTAGTTTGACGTCACTGTTAGCTTAAAGGATTATATTTGCACAGTTTGAGTCGTTGCTGAATACAATGAAATAGATAGAACTTCTCCTATTCCATGACTTAAAAGGCAGTGGTTATTTAAGAGCAACTATTCCTGACCAGAATAGTTGTTTTTTTTTTGCTTAATAGCTTGGATGTACTGTTGAGTAACTTTTCTTATTGTTACTTATATATTAGTGAGATAAAATTAGAAAAAAGTTACAGTAGCGAAAAATGGAACGAGGAGAAAGTTTGAAACAAATATTTGTTAACTCACTATTAGTGTTTTTTTAGTCTCTCTAGCTGGTTGTTCAGTGTTTGAAGCAAAGCAGGATAGTTCTGAGAAGTCAATTTTAATGGTAGCTTACAATAGCTTAACGAAAGCGGAAGAGTCTTTAATTCCTGTAAGCCCAAAAGATTCACGAGTAGAGAAGGTAGTTGTCAATGATGAGATTACGTCCTTGATTGATAAAAACTACAACAAAGATAAAGTATATAAAATCACATTTAATCAAACAGCGACTGAAACACAAGAGAATCTGATTGTATTCGTAGGTGTCGACAAAAAAACAGTGGTTGGAAAAGGGTTTATGAAAGTTAAGTAATATAATGTTGTTTTTAGTAAAGACCGGGTGATCAACAGTATCGGTCTACTGCCTAAGCAGGCATAAGTACTGCTTTCCTATACGGACGTAACTGTTGAGCTATTTTAGTAATATTATTTTCGAAAATGGTTATCATAATAAACAAACGTCCTAGGAGTGGTTCCTATTTGGAATACAATTATATTCCTTGTTTTTTTTGCTGGAGCTGGTATCGCAATAACTTGGCTTTTTTATCAAGGCTTCAGCTCTAACAGCAAGCTCAACAGACCTGAACCAGAAGATGAGAGCAATCAATCAAGAGAATCGGAAAAGCAATAATGCTTACTATTGCTTTGGTCAATTGCTGAGGAGGAAGCACCCCTCCCCCGGTTTAGCGGGCCTTCTTAACCCATTTTTCAAAACCGTGGCCAATGTGCTCCTCTTTGATAACAAAACGTTCTCCGACTTCAAAACGATCATCTCTATACCAATAAAACGGAATCGATACCTCTACATAATCGCCGATTTCTAGTGCTTCTTGTGTTGTTTCTGCAGCGTCCCAGAAAGGAACAACGCCTTCATGCTTGCAGTATGCTTTATAGCCTTCTCTCAGGCTTTCCGTTAGCTTGCTTTTCACTGACCACTGCTCCTGCTGTGTATGATGGTACCAAACCGTAAATGGCCACGCAGCTTCAATCGCTGTCACTTCCCCGTAACAGCCCCAGCAAAGCTTTTGCTCGTCCTTGCCCAGTCCCTTCTCGTCATTAAAATGAGCATTTACGTCATACTCACGCTCTCCACAACGCTCACACATCACATTTTCAGCTAATTGTTCTTTCATATAACTCATAATCCATTTATGCGACTGCTGACGTTCGAAAAGGGTTTTCCCAGCATCTGCAGCACTTTTGTATTCGACCACATAAAAATCGGATAGGTCTGGCTGGCGGGCTGCCACATTCAAGTCATACTCTGTAAGCAGCATATTGACTGGTGTTCCATTTGTGATTGAGTTCTGCATGAGCTCTTTTGTAAGCTTGTTACAAACTTGGTGGAAATCCTGCAGCTGCTCCATCTCACCGTTCATCGTGGCGGCATAGCTGACAAACCGACTGACCGCCGCAAAGTAGAACCAAAATTCTGTTGTTCTTTGATCGTGCGGAGCATTAATTTGGACGCTTGGCGGGATGATTCCGGACACTTTTCTGCAACTTGCCCCCAGTACGGGCGATCTTCCCAGCACCAACCGCCTGAAAAGGTCACATGCTCTTTATTGAACAGGGATGGTGAGACCTCCACTTTTAACGCTGTATTCATCGTTTTTTCCTCCTGTCTGGCAGTGGGCCAGGTAGTCTAATGCAACGCCGCGTGTCGGCATGATCCGTGGGCAATGTTTATCGATGTCTTCCAGAGGAATGTGCTTTGGTCCACCGTTTTTCGATGCAAACCAGTATTTGTTGAAAAAGTCGATCGGCACAAAATACGTTTTGTACAGGGAAGCGAATTCCACAATCAGAAAGGCGATCCCGTTATGTTCCTGGCCAAAATTTTTCAAGAAGCTGACCTGGTGCGCATGCACATTACTGAGCGGAAAATACTTCTCTTCCAGCGTGCTTTTTGCATCAAAGGCAAGGGCTCGTCCATTCGCGCAGCCGTAATAATCAACGGTGCTTTTTTTGATGTATTTTATTGTTTTGTCTCTGCCTTCCTTTGTTGGTGTAGGCACTTCCTGGACGGATGCTAAACCAGCAAGATCGTATATTTCGTTTGTTTTATTGATAATGTTCTGCAGCTGCATGCCCCGGTTGGCATGGCTGACCTTTGGGCGTGTCGTTCTCGGCTTATATGATCGTTTTGCCACTGATTCGTCCTTCCCCCGCGTCCTGGCTTCCCAGTACGTCGAATATGTTAATTTGGATTTTTTCAAATTCGGCATCTTCGGCAGCCTGCTTCTTTTTGCTGAGCTTTTCGAGCATCGGCTTGTAGGTACGATAGTGATCCTTCTGACAGCTTTTCTGGCCGGTGCTGTCCCACTACCATCTTTACGTATTGCTTAACGTTTTTCGATTTTGCCGGATCATGGATCACACCGGTCCTTTCCTGCACGTGGAAGCCCCTTAGCATGGTTTCCCGTATACAAGAAATTCAATCACCCAGCAAATCCTTCTTTTCCGCCCCACCATGCATTTCATTTTAATACCTAACTTTTTTTGTATAAAATACCGTAAGCCTTTACGTATAACACATTTGAACCAAGATAAACTACTCAAAAAAGGAGTGGTTATTCTGGAAGAAATAACAGTAATTCTTTCTGCTGAACTGGGTCGTTTAATAGACGATTATTATAAGTGCCCTCATGCTCATCTTAGAGAACAAATTCAAAGTGACATCCAACTTTTGAATGAAGCACTTATGCAATGTGAAGAACCGATGTAGAAATATATCGGTTTTTACTTTTTTTGAATTTTACACAATGTTAACTACGTTTAAAATCAGCCATACCATTTATCAATGTCATATTCCCCTGCTGTAAATTGCCACTGTTCTCCGTTAAGAAATCGAACAGCAACAGCAGTTTGCTGCAAATTAGCTTTGACCTCAACAATACTTCCAAGCCCATACTGGTCACGCTCGTTACCTTTTAGCGAACTCAAATGTTTGTTATGAGCCAAAATGAATATTTTGCGTTCGACTTCACTTAAATTTTCATAGCCTTCAACTGGTTTCATACCTCTTTTTTCCTTTCTAAGATTATTCGCCTTCCGTTTTGTTCCTCCAGATCCTCTGCACCATTGCCACTGCACTTATTCACACCTGTTTATCCTTTAGATTATCCACATATCGGCTGAACATTCGATGCCCTTTCAAGCTTTGTGCTGTCACAACGCCTGCGAACTGAACAAGTATTTCTTCTGGATCCTCTAAAGGTTATGTTTATACAGCAAAAAGCCGTACCAGTATGACAACTGATACGGCTTCTTTTGATTAAAAGGTATTGTTTTTCTTTTATTTATTGGAATTTCCAAACACACAACTTTCTGGTTCAACTGATATTCCCAACCGTACCTATTTACTATTTTCTTAACGATAAATATGCCCTGGCTCCTCACCTTTCCCTGTTGTACTTTTTAGTTAAGAAACCACTTTTAAAAATATGTTCTTTTTTATGATTTTGAGCCGACAGCTTTTTGGCTTGCAAAAGTGCGGATAACCTTGGATTACTCATGCTTAATGGTATGGATTCAATCAAATAAACTTCCTTGGAAAGAGTGGTTAAGTACTCGAGTGCTTTATCATACATTTCCAGCTGAAGCAGTATATACAGAGATCAGCGCCATTGTATCATTATACTTAATGAAAACTTACCTGGAGAAAAGCAATGGGGGAAATGGGTGTATAAAGTTTGCCCTTTTCAAGGCATTCGGACAAGTTAACTGAACTGCCCTTCACTTTTATGAGGAAGGTTTATTTTAAAGTTTAATGGGATTGTAAAAGCAAAAAAGACCTTATGGTACTTTCGATAAAAGTATCTGTGCAAGGTCTTTTTTGATGGCCGCAGGCATATCCTTGGCTCAATGATCGTTTTCCTGCTCAAGCCGGCCGTCTTGCTGCCCCGCTAATTCCATTTCATGATAAAGCGAGAGTTCAGAAAGATCAGTGTGTTTGTCAGGGTCGACTTTGTTGGTCAGGTAACTTTCATAACGTGCGTCCATCATACCGATGAATCCTTCCGGTTTGTCTAAAACAGTCTGCCCAGTTAATTCATAAGCAGGCAGCGCAGTTTGAACAAAACGTAATTTTTCGTGATGGGTAAAGTTGTCCCAATCCGTCACGGAAAACGAGTGAAGAGTTTCTTTGCTGATGGCCTGTTCACCCCCAAAACCGGGCTCCTCCCCACCTGTATTTTGGGAAGCAACAAGGGATTCTATATTCCCAAACAAACTGGAATCAGCCCCTTTTTCCCATATAGCGGATAAGCTTAACCCTGCACCAACACCTAGTAATACCATAAAAACCGGCGCAAGCAGTAACATAAGTACGTATTTCATGATAGGCACCTCCTTTTTTACGTAGTGTGCCAGGTGTCCCAATGTAAATAGTTATCGAGGATTTTTGCTTTGTTGCTTTCTCGTAAAACAAAGGCGTCGTTCCCCGTAACTCCTATCTTTTCTACAAAAACGGAAATTTATACAAAAAACGTGAAATATATTCACTTTTTCGACAGTCTCGTTAACAGAGAGCCCTTAAGAGAGCCCTGGATAAAAAACATGCTGTGCGAAAAATATGATCCGTAACATTAAAATCTCAACCCCCTTGGATGGGGTTTTATATTACACTTAAAAAGAACGTATATTTCGAGTAAAGTGAGTCTTAAGTGAACCTCTCCAACGAATTGCAAGGTAATTTGAAGAAGTTTTCTGGCCTCTAATGCAATACATACTCGTAAACAAAAAAGCTTTATGGCAGCTCCTGCTGCCATAAAGCTTTTACAAAAACGGAGATCTTTTGTTTTATAGACGCAGGAAACGAATGAGTTCATCAAGAGGCATTTCTTCCATCGAAGTGAGGCGATGGTCCACTTCACAAAAAGACAAGCCGCTTGTTACCTGGTTTGGTACAATGACACAGCGCATACCTGCTCTTTTAGCAGCCAGTGCACCATTAGCAGAATCTTCAAATACAAGACACTCTTCCGGCTTTAGCCCAAGACATTCTGCTGTTTGTACATACAGAGCCGGATCTGGTTTTACTTTTTCCACATCGTCCGCTGTTCGAATACATTCAAAATGTTCAAGAAGGCCCAAGTTTCCTAAGTGGGTAGAGATCCATTTAAAATCAGAGCTCGAAGCAAGGCCGATCTTTAAGCCAAGCGCTTTAGCAGAAGCCAAATAAGCTTCCACTCCTGGCCGTGCTTTCTCAGAAGCAATTCTCTGATCAAACCGTTCTATTCTAAGTTTTCTTAGTGCTTCATGATCAAGCTGTTTGTTAACCTGCTCTTCCATGAAAACGAAAGGATCAAAATCAGATTTTGTTCCTACTAATTCAGCCCATTTACCAAGCGGCAGGTCACATTGATGCTCTTGAAAAATTTCCTGAAGCACCTCATATTCATGAAGCTCTGTATCCAAAATCAGCCCGTCAAAATCAAAAATAACGCCTTTAATCATTTTCTTCATCCTTTCTTTGAATCTCTTTAGTCGGTAATTAAAGTAAAAGCCATATAACCGTTCACATACTGCAGTTCTTCTGTCTTCTGCGTATTTGTATATACTTTCTGCTTTACCTTTAGCAATTATAATCTAAACAGCTGATTAAATGCTTACCTTAACTATTCCTCCCTCATTTTCCTCAACTAAAAAACCAGACTCAAAAGGAGTCTGGTCCCATTTTTTAATAAACATCTTTCCATTCACCAATGTTTTCTTTATCAAACTTGAATGGTTCACCCAGCATAACCTGTGTTCCATCTCCATCCTCTACCACTGCTTTTTCACCGAGACGTCCAGCTTCAAATGTATCGCCTGCTTTCCCTTCCATGTCGCCTTCTACAAGTGCTGCCGCTGTAAAGCCCGAGGAATAGCCGACATCAATTGGGTTCCACAAATACATCCAAGGTGAAACTCCACTTTCGATATAACTAGCCATTTCACTTGGCAGTCCAAGGCCGGTAAGTGCAATTTTCCCGCCAAGTCCTTTGTCCGTTAACACTTTCCCTGCAGCTGCGATGCCAACTGTTGTCGGTGCGATAATCGCTTTTAAATCCGGATATGTTTTTAAAAGTGCTTCTGTTTCCGATACGCTTTTGTCACGCAGATCATCACCGTATGCTACTTTGACAAGCTCAATGTCTTTGTATTCTGGTTTTTCAAGTTCTTTTTGCATGTATTCAATCCAAAGGTTCTGGTTGGTCGCCTGTGATGTTGCACTCAACACTGCAATTTGGCCTTTGCCGCCGATCATTTCAGAAACCGCTTCTATTTGAATACGGCCGATCGCTTCTGGGTCCGCCTGGTTGACGTGTGTAACACGGCTGTCCGTATTTACCGCTGAATCTACTGAAATCACTTCGATTCCGGCGTCCATTGCTTTTGTCAGGGCCGGCTGAAGCGCATCCGGATCATTTCCTGAAATCACAATAGAGTCAACCTGCTGTGTAATTAGCTGCTCAATAATTTGAATCTGCCCCTCTGCCGTTGGCTGATCAGGTGCACGAAGAATTGCCTCTCCGCCAATTTCATTGATCGCTTCTTCAAATCCTTCCATCATTTTTTCCCCATATGGATTCCCCGTGTTTTTAAAAATAAATGCATATTTTTTAGGGCCGTCATTTTTACTCGTTGAATCACCGTCAGCACCGTTTGATGCATTGCCGCCTGGGCTGCCCTGGCTGCATGCCGATAAAATCGAGAATACGAGTACCAATGATAAGACCAATGTCCAATATTTTTTCATAACCTGCTCCCCCTTGCTTTTTTTGTACTGTATAAACAGGCAGTGCCTGGTAATACCTACTTTTTAAAACGTGACAGGTTCAATTTGGGTACGATAACCGCAAACAAAAGCAGTGCGCCTACCACGATGAGCAGTGTCTGCGATGGAATGTTGATAAGTCCTAGGCCATACTGCAAATAACCGACGATTAAAATGGCAATCACGGTACCAATCAGGCGGCCTTTTCCGCCTGCTGTGCTGATTCCTCCAAGGGCTGCCATGGCGATCACATCAAGCTCGTACATACTGGCTATATTTGGCCGTGTGCTGCCCATCCTGGATGCGAGGAAAACCGCGGTAACTGCCGACATTAATCCGGCTAGTGTAAAAACAATGACTTTTACCCGGTCCACATTTACTCCGGAAAATTTACTGGCGACATCATTATGACCGATCGCATAAATGTGGCGACCGAATGTTGTTTTATGAAGCAGCAGCCCAAACAGAAATGCCACTATTACAAACAGAATCAAAATAAAAGGAATTCCATATATATAACCCCATCCAAAAAAACCGAACCATTCCGGAAAATTTCCGGAGGCCTGATCCTCTAGAATAATGTAGGCAATGCCGCGGTACAGAATCATCGTAGCAAGCGTAATGATAACCGCTGAGAGTTCTTTAAATTTTACGATCAATAGTCCGTTGACTAAGCCGCAGATCGCCCCGACCAGCAAGCAGGTCACAACCGCCATTTCCATTGAAGCCCCAAGGCTGTTGTACACAGTTGCCATTACAACAGACGATAGTGCTACAGTGGAACCGACTGAAATATCGATATCCCTCATGATCATAATGAAGGCCATTGGAAAAACGATAAATGCTTTGTCTAAAAACACCATCGTCGCATCCCGGAGACTGTTTATATTTAAGAAGTAAGGGGAAAGGCTTGTGTTCAGAGCGATAACACCAATAAGTATCGCCGCAAGCAGCCACTCCCACTGGAAGAAAAACTGCCTGGTTGAAAAAGGACGATCGGCTGACAGCGTCCGCTGCATATAAGGCTGTATGTTTTTTTGCGCCATGGCTAAATTCTCCTTCTCAGTAAATGGTTTCGTTCTACACCGCGTTTTACTGCCACATTCAATAACACAGCGACTAAGATAATGGTGCCTTCAACACCCTTTTGCCAAAATGGTGAGACATTCATCAAAGGTAGCGCATTGTTTAAAATACCGATTAACACTGCACCTAAAATCACACCACTCAGCTTCCCAGAGCCGCCTGCGATGCTAACACCCCCCAGGATACATGCCGCGATAACACTAAGTTCAAACCCCGACGCAGTATCTCCCTGGGCAGAAGCGAATTTGGAAACCCAAAGTACACCACATAACCCAGACAATCCGCCCATTAACGTATACACAAGCATTAAGATTTTTTTTTCATTAATACCAGTTACTTTAGCGGATTCAGGATTGCTGCCGACCGCATAAATGTGGCGGCCTGTCCGGGTATGGCTGATAAAGTAATAAGCAGCTATATAAATAAAGATTGCAATCAAAATGAGTGTATTAATGCCTAATATGCTGCTTGTCGCAATGCCTACGAAGCTTTCGGACATTTGATAGGAGCTAATCCATTTCCCATCACTAACCATGTAAGTAAAACCCCGATAAATGTTCATCATGGCAAGTGTCGCAATAATCGGCAAAACCCCAAGCCATGAGACAAGCCCGCCTATGATTAGTCCACAGAAAATACCAATACCGATTCCTGTTATAACAGCAAGAACGGGTGAAAAGCCGCTATTTATGCTTACAATTTGGGCAACAAGCATGCCGGAAAGAGCGAGTGTGGCCCCAATAGACAAATCAATTCCCCTTGTCACAAGTACCAGCATCATACCAACGGCTAAGATGGATAAAATAGCAGTATTGGTCGCCATGTCCATCACATTTTCAACGGTTAAAAAACTAGAGTTGCGAATTTGCACGCCAATTGCCAGTAAGATAATAAATATCAGCAGGCCTATTTCACGAAATTTAGCTACACTCGCAAGCTTTGATTCTTTTTTTACAACCGGCTCCGCTGGCGGTACATTTGCTGTTTGAACAGCCATGATGTTACCCTCCTTATCCTGCTTTCGTTTTATCTGGCGTTTCACTCATAGCCGCCGCCAAAATTGCTTCCTGTGAAAACTCATCCCTCTCGAGCATTTTGGTTATGCGGCCTTCTTTCATTACAGCAATTCGGTCGCTCATGCCAATCACTTCCGGCATTTCAGAAGATACCATTATAATGCCGTAGCCCTGCGCTGCCAGGTCCTGGATAATTTCATAAATCGCTGACTTAGCGCCAATATCTACTCCTTTTGTTGGCTCATCCAAAATAATAACATCGAGATCAGCAGTTAAAAGCTTGGCTACTGCTACTTTTTGCTGGTTCCCGCCAGACAGCGAGCTTGCCAAATCAAAAACACTTTTCGCTTTGACATGAACTTTTTCCGCTAACTGCTTAGCCAGCTGTCCTTCATTTCGTTCATTGAGCCAGCCTCGTTTTGAAAAGCGTTCTAGCGCTGGCAGTGTGATGTTCCGTCCAATCCCCCATTGCAGAATCAGCCCCTGCTTTTGCCGGTCTTCAGACAAGTAGCCAATGCCTTTTTTCATTGCATCTTTCGGGTGGCGGATTTGAAGCTTTTCCTCTTTTAGATAGACACTGCCGGTATCATAGTTTGTAATGCCAAAAAGCGTTTCACACATTTCTGTACGCCCTGCCCCGACAAGTCCTGTTAAGCCAAGAATTTCACCACGGCGCAATGAAAACGAGATATCAGCGAAATATCCAGTTTTACCCAAACGCTCAACCCGGAGCACTTCTTCTCCAATCGGATGCTTTTTATGTGGAAATACCTGTGTAATTTCGCGTCCAACCATGGCAACAATCAGTTGGTCGTTTGTAATTTCGTTCACACCCCATGAACCGATGTAATTCGCATCACGAAATACGGTCACTTGACTGGCAAGCCGGTACATATCTTCAAAACGGTGAGAAATAAAAATGATCGATGTTCCCTGATCCCGCAAACCCTCTGCGATTCGATACAATTCTTCACTCTCACGTGCTGTCAAGGCCGCCGTCGGTTCATCCATAATAATAATCCGGGCATTAGTAGAAATCGCCTTGGCAATTTCGATGATTTGCTGCTGTGCGACACTAAGTGTACCCATTTCACGCTTTGGATCAATCGAAGAACCAAGCTGTGCTAAAATCGATTTTGCTTCCTGGTACATTTCCCTCCAGAGAAGCCGCTTTGTTTTTGGATGCACTTTTTCGTGTCCTATAAAAATATTTTCTGTTACGCTTAAATCGGGATAATTTGTAACATGCTGATAAATAGCTGCAATGCCAACATCCTGTGCTTCTATCGGATTTGTAAAAGTAACCGGCTTACCGTCTAGAAAAATTTCTCCTTCATTTGGTGAGTGAACACCGGTTATCACTTTAATAAATGTAGACTTTCCAGCGCCATTTTCGCCCATTAATGCATGAATCTCACCTTTTTTCAGCTTAAAGTGAACGTTATTGAGTGCTGTCACACCAGGAAATCGCTTTGTGATTCCCTTTAATTCCAATACGTACTCAGACAATGCTCATTCCCCCTTTTGTTATTGCTGTTATCTATATTTTATGATTTTAGAAGCGCTTTCATAAGGAGACAAATATCGGAAAAAGGGGGGCATTTTTCGGGAGAGTAACATAAAAAACCTCCAAAACTGGAGGTTATAAATGATCCTGCTTGTATTTGGAGGGAAGCTCTCCGTAATGTTTTTTAAATAGCTTGCTGAAATACTTTGTATCAGCGTACCCGACTGCACCTGCAATTTCATAAATCTTCATGGGAGAAGCAAACAGAAGTGTTCGAGCTTTTTCCATTCGTCGCCGTGTTACATAATCGAGAACCGTTTCTCCTGTATGCTGCTTGAAAAATTCGCTAAAATAAGTTGGATTCATGTAAACGAGAGAGGCGATTTTTTCAATTGTAATAGACTCTGACAGGTGCCGATCAATCCATTGCCTCGCCGTTTGAATTGGTCCTAATAAATCTTCTTCGGAATGAGCTTTTTCCGCACGTTTTTTTTGTACATCTACTTTTATCTGCGTGAGCCTTTTCTTTAACTCCGAGCGGTCAACGGGCTTTACTAAATAATCAACAGCTCCTTCGCGCAAAGCAGTTTGTACATAGGAAAAATCATTGTAACCACTGATAATCACCGTGAAAAATTCGGCGCTTGTTTTACTATTTAATTCTTTTAACATGGTTAGGCCATCCATTATTGGCATGCGGACATCTGTAAAAACCACATCAAAAGACATCTTCATAGAGTTAATGATATCAATACACTGTTTTCCTGAACCGAAACTGCCGATAATTTCCCATTCTTCCCCATCCGCTCGTATGAGCCTTTCGATGCCTCTCCGGAGTTTTGGTTCATCATCTACTATGATTACGCGAATTGGTTGATCACTCATACTCCTGTTTCCTCCTGGTTTACCGGCACCCGGATCAGCATCGTTGTACCGGTGCTTTTTTCACTGTCGACTTGTAACGTATACGCTTCCCCATAATGAAGCACAAGTCGTCCATTTACGTTTAAAATACCAAAATGATGATCACGGTTTAAATCCGTCTGCAAGGTCAAAAGCTGCCTTATTTCAAGCAACTTAATTTTGCTCATTCCCGCCCCGTTATCGGATACACTCATATGAATTTCAGCGCCAGCACGCTTAATCAAAACCACTACAACCAGCTGCTTGCCTGGAACAAATGCATGCTCAAGTGCATTTTCTACAAGAGGTTGTAAAATAAACTTTGGAATGTACTCCTTGTTTCCATCTACCTGGACTTCAATGCGAAACGCCAGCTCATCTTCAAAACGGTATGATTGAATGGTCAAGTAATCGCGAATATGCTGGAGTTCCTGGTGAATAGTCACAAATTTTTCTTTATTGCTTAAAGAGTAACGAAGCATTCTTCCTAAAATAGTGACCATATCAACAACTGTATCTCTATCATCTTCTTCCACCGTCATGGCAATGGTTTCAAGCGTATTGTACATAAAATGAGGATTTATTTGAGACTGAAGTGCATATATTTCAGCTTCTTTTTGTTTCAGCTCGATTTGGTATTTTTCACGAATTAACCCCTGAATTTCCCGGATCATGGTTTGGAAGCGGTCAGACAGCATTCCCACTTCATCTTTTGACTGGCGGTCAAAAACTACATTAAAATCTCCTTTTTCTACCCGCTTCATCTGCTCAGTTAAATGCTGAAGAGGCTTGGCCACTCCCCATGCCAACAAGGCAGCCATAATAAGCGCTATGATAATAACCGCCATAAATAATAGGATTGTAATGGTGCGAACAAAGTTCGTTTCAGCTGTAAGCTGGCCGAGCGGGATTCGATGTGTTAAAATCCATTGCTGCTGCTCAGACACATCCATGCCAAATAGCATTTCTTCCGTTTTAAAGCTTCCATTTAACGTTGGATATTCCGTTATTTCTCCATCCTTTCTGCCGACCTGGTTTGCAGAAGTGTGATAGAGCATATACCCTTTTTTATTCATAAGCCACATTTCGGCCCCTTCCTGCTCATCAATTGGCCGGACTATTCGGTCAATAAATGACAAATCGAGTACAATAAACATAGTGCCTAGACTGAGCCGATTTTCCACATCAATGAGCGGCTTTGCGATTAGAATAAACGGCCGCTTATCTTGAAATTGAAGGGATGTTTCATTTGGTAACAGCACTCTTTCCTGGCTCCGCAAATCAAGATTCTGCCCATAGATCCCAACTGCCTCCTTTGTTGAAAACCCGGATAAATAATCTGTTCTGGTACTACTGAACAACCGATTGTTCGAGGAAATAAAAACACCAAGAATATCCTGCTGGCTTCCATGAATAAATGTACTGGATAAGTAGCTGTCCACAATAAATTCATCCTGCCGCATTGCGGAAACCGTTTGATAAGCATCTTTCCGAAGGATTTCAATAATCATCGGGGCATTATAAATCTGGTCAGACATTTGAAAAAATTCATCAATTTGCCGTTCAATATTATCATTTGCCTGGTCCAGGAGCCGTGGAATATAGGTGCCGACCTGCCGCTCAATCGATGAAATATATTGGCTGTAAGCCAAATAACCAAGCAATGCAATTGGAATTACAGTAATCGCAATATACGTAATAAATAATTTTGTCTGCAGCCGATAATCACGGAAAGAACGACGTTTAAAAATCATATTGATCCACATTTTCTCTTGTAAAATCAATCGGCTCTCCCATAATAATGGTATCCGTTCCTCTCATCCGAATCGTCCCGACTCCCGGCATATATTGAAAATCGACGGGCTGCTCCCCATCAATCAAGCTCTTTGCCATAGAAACCGTTAAATAACCAAGCTTTTTTGGACTCCATAATGTGACAACCTGAGCAGATCCTTTTTTTAAATAATCTCGCATTAAATCGGGTGTCGAAACACCTACTACTGCAATTTCATGGTTTTTCTCAGCTTCTTCCACTGCTTTCGCTGCTGCAGGCGGACCGACCGATGAATTGCCGATAATTCCAGCCAGATCAGGATATTTCTTTAAAAGAATTTGTGCTTGAACAAAAGCATTATGAGGATCATCATTGGTCGCAACAACTTCGACTAAATTCATATTTGGATAATATTCTTTCCATTGCGCTTGTATCCATTTAAGCCATTCATTATGGTTGGATGCCGAAAAAGAACCGGTCATAATAGCAAATGACCCTTGTTCTCCGGTATTCCATGCAAGTGTGTCCATCACATGCCTTCCAAGCACCTCGGGATTTACCATATCAATAAATAAATTTCGTGCTTCTGCTTCTGTATCTGAGTCCCACGTGATGACGATAATTCCTGCTGCTTTTGCACGTTTTAAGACCGGCGCCAGCTGAATCGGGTCATTGGCGGAAATAGCAATAACATCTACTTTTTGATTGATAAACTTTTCAACAATCACTTTTTGGCCTTTTGCATCTGCAGCAGTGGGGCCTTCATATAAAACGTCCACCTTTAATTGCTCTGCCGCTTCCATTACGCCTTCTTTTACCGAATTAAAATAAGGGATATTGTCCACTTTCGAAACAATACCAATTGTATATTGATGTTCGTTTTGTGCTTCTGGATGCATAGTTGATGAAGACCCATTCGATACAAGCAGCTCATATGAATCTCCATTTGAGCAACCGCTTACAAAAAGAAAAACCCACATGGTACACAATCTTTTCTTCAATGGCACCCACACCCTCGGTTGGTTTTTGCTTGTATTTTAACATAAAAAGCCTTCCACAAATTCGGAGAGCAAAAATTTTTAATCCAGGATTCTTTTTACTTGCTTTTCAACCAGCTTCAAGCCGGCCTGCCCTCTGCCAAAGTATCAGATCATCCTTTCTTGCATGAGCTCGTTCATCGTTTCAAGGATATCCGCTACCAGGCGGAATTCATCATCACGATGCAGAAAATACAAATCTACATACTCTGCAGCAGGCCACCTTAAAATGCCTTGGATATCTTATCGGATTTTACATTTGAATAAGGTGATGCGTTCATTTTCACGAAAAGACGTATTCCCCGAAAGAAATACGTCTAAAATGTTTTTTATATTTTTATCGCTTTGAGCGTAAATGAATACGAATAAGTTTGGTCGGCCCATAATGTAAATTCCGGATGTGTTCTTGCCTGCCAGCTGTCATCTCCGCCTACGCCCATTTGCTTAAACTGAATACGTAAAACCGTTTTGTCACTCTCGGGCATCTTGTGGGCGTGGTCATGTTCTTCCATTTCAAAAGGTGTGTACGGCAGCGCACTTACTTCAACAACCGGCATTCCTTCTACTAACAGGCCCACTCCCTGATCATTTGTGATCGCTGCCCATCGGACATCTGTTTTATTGCCGCATTCCTGTGGCTTCAAATAAGGAATCATTTGATTTTGCACTTTATCGCTATAGATGCCAATCTTGGCTCCCTTCTTACGGTCCCAGTAGCTTTCATGGGGTCCTTTTCCGTACCACTCCAGCTGTTCAAATGATTTTTCCATTGTCCACAGCATGCTGATTTCCGGAATCTCAGCCAAATCAGAGCCCGGGATTAACTCCTGTTCAATTAAAACTTCACCGTCTTTTTCCACACTGTAACGAATATGGCACATGGAGTTTGAAGCATCGGGCAGTTGATAAGCAGCATGAACAGCCACCCCTGTTTCTCCTACATCACATGTAAGTGACTTGAGCTCTTGCTTCTCGGATGCCTTGCGCCAGGTCCCGCTCCGCTCATAAAGTTTATTGCCTCTATCATTATCGGTCATTGCACGCCAAAAATTTGGCTGCGGCGCGGACTTTAACAATTCCTGGCCGTATGCCTGGTAAGACTGCAAATGACCGGTTAGCTTGTTAAACGTAATGGCAAAATGATCTCCTTCAATAGAAAGAATTTTTTCGCTTTCAATCACTTGAAACGACCTGCCTTCTGCCTGCTTTTTCACTGTCGGAGCGGCCGCAGGAATAACAAACTGCTCATAAGCGACTTCATGACCCTCTTCAGCCCACATTGTCCCTTTTTTCAGTAAAACACTGATCGTTATAATAAATTCCTCTGTCTTATTTTCTGCTTGATCTGCTAATTCAATAATGCTGACCACCTGTGATGACTGGGGCTTCAACTCCACCTCCTGAAAACCTGTTTTAACCGTCCTTCCATTTATCATCATGCTCCATTGAACGATATATTCGTTTAAGTCTGTAAATAAAAATTGATTGGAAATGTGTACAAGACCTTTTTTCAAATTAAGCGCTTCCACTTTTACGTTTTGGTAGCATTTTTTCACTTCATACAACTTGGGAGAAACAGTACCATCTGCAAAAATCAGCCCATTGCCGGAAAAATTACCGTCATGTGGTGCTTCACCGAAATCTCCTCCGTAAGCTAAATAACAAATACCCTCCTCCGTTTTTGCCTCTAATGCCTGATCACGCCAGTCCCAAATAAAGCCGCCCTGTAAAATTGGGTATTGATCAAATAGGTCCGTATACTGGTACAAATTCCCGCATGAATTGCCCATCGCATGGCTGTATTCACAAAGAATATACGGTTTTGCTTCTTCTTTATTTTTTGCTTCGAGCGCGTATTGTTCAACCTTTTTTGGTATAACGTACATTGTACTTTCTATATCAGTAGCTGCTTCTGACTTACGGTAATGAAAAGTGCCTTCGTAATGAACGAGACGAGATGGATCTTTTTGTTTCAGTAAATCATGCATATAAAGAAAGTTATCTCCGCCAAAAGATTCGTTTCCAAGCGACCAGATCAGCACACATGGATGGTTTTTATCGCGCTCCATCATGGAACGGCACCGGTCAAGTACATTTTCCCTCCATTCCGGCTTGCTTCCCGGAATGGTTGTTCCTTCTTCTTTCTGTCCGTACTTCCAGGTTCCATGTGTTTCCAGGTTTGTTTCATCAATGACGTACAATCCATACTGGTCACATAAATCATACCAGAGCGGATGATTTGGGTAATGGGAAGTCCGCACTGCATTAATATTAAACTGCTTCATTCGTTTAATATCATAAAGCATATCATCCAAGCTCACTGCACGCCCTTTGTCGGAAGCAAATTCATGCCGGTTAACACCTTTAAAGACAATTCGTTCTCCATTTAGTTTCATCAGGCCGTCTTTTAATTCAAAAGTACGAAACCCGACTTTGCAGCTTTCCGTTTCAATGACAGCGCCTGTTTTCTCACGGAGTATAAGCACAAGTGTATATAAATTCGGAGCTTCTGCACTCCACTTTTTGGGATTTCGAACAAACGCTTCTCCTGATATTTTTGCCCGCCCACCTTCATTAAAAGAGACCTCTATAATTAAAGGGCTTTCAAAAATAAGCCGCTGTTCTTCATACAGGATGGCTTCGAACTGGAGTGGACCGGTCTTGTCCTGATCATAATTGGTCACCGTCGCATCTATCTTTAATACTGCATCCTCATATGCTTCATCGAGTTCAGTCCGGACAAAAAAGTCTTCTATATGATTGATCGGTGTTGAATATAGGTATACATCTCTGAAAATCCCGCTCATTCGCCAGAAATCCTGGTCTTCCAGCCAGCTTGCATCGCACCAGCGGTATACTTCAACCGCTAATCTGTTTTCGCCTTTCTGCAAATATGGCGTAATATCAAATTCAGCCGGTGAGAATGTATCTTCACTATAACCAGCCAGCTCTCCATTTATCCATACATAAAAAGCCGATTCGACCCCTTGAAAGCTAATATAAACCGGCTGATCCTTCCAATCTTCAGAAACAGTAAATGTACGAATATACTGCCCGACCGGATTGTACTCTGTAGGTGCATACGGCGGCTGAATGTTTTCTTTTCCTTCCCACGGGTAACGAAGATTTGTATAATGCGGGTAGTCATACCCCTCCAGTTGCCAGTGGGCTGGCACCTGAATCTGTTCCCAGGTGGAATAATCAAATGTCAGGTCAAAAAATGCTCGGTGTCGTTTATCTGAATTTTCTGCAAACGAAAAATGCCAGTATCCATTTAATGAGCAATAGTAGGAGGATGCCGTCCGATTGCACAACAGTGCTTCTTCTATCGTTTTGTACGGCATAAGTGTGGCATGAGCAGGAAGTCGGTTTAATTGAAAAATTTCTGGATTGTTATTCCATTCGGGATACCCATTTGCCGGCGGAGTATGGATAAATTTTTTTGCTTGTCGCAACATCAAATTCCTCCAGTCATTTTGATTGCAGCTCTGCACCATTCGGTTTAAACCCGATACTAAGCATCTCTGCTCATCCTGTCAATTTATCTTGTAAAAGGAGCCAAAAGATTTATATATTGATCAAAAAGTTTTTATTGCCTGTACATCTACCAGTGTCTCCAAAACATCAAGATTCTTTGATTAACTTCCAATATAAGCGAGCTTTGGCAGCGCTTACTCTTGCGTTTATTATAATATATTTGAAAGGGAGCGTGTGAAGATGATTACAATATTCTTATATAAAAACAAGAATTGTTTTTAATTCCACTAAACTTGAAGCATATTGAACATAGCTTCCAGTTTTTTGTGAATGTATGACTGAATAGAACTCCTTTATTAAAAAAGGTGGATATTTGACAATGATTATTATTTAAATAAGCGATTAAACGAATTTTTTTATCGCTCGATGGTATAGACGGTAAAAAAGTTCATTTAAGATCGAGACTGCTGAGCATTCAGCAGCTTTTTTTTATGAGGCAGGAAAATTTCCTTTGTCTTTTAAAAAAATACATTTATAATGAGAGTTACAAACCTATAATTCCAATTAGTTAACTAGGTTTTAGATTTAAATATTCATGAAAATGAACCTTACTTTAAAAAGAGATATTCTATAATTTAATTATAGGAGAAAGGAATAAGATATGTTATTAACGTATACAGCCATTGCCATTGCTTTATTTTTTGCTATGAATATCGGTGCCAGCGGAACAGCTGCTTCAATGGGCGCTGCTTACGGAGCAAATGCGATAAAAAAACGACTAGCACTCGTTTTAGTTGCTCTGGCCGCTTTTTTAGGCGCTGTTTTAGGCGGCGGAGAAGTCGCCAAAACGATCGGGGAGGGCATTATTCCTTCTGACCTTTTAAGTGTTAAAGTCGTTGTTATCATCCTGCTCGGTGCTACACTTACTTTATTTATCTCTAACCTGCTCGGTATTCCACTGTCAACCAGTGAGGTGACGGTTGGCTCTGTAGTAGGTGTCGGCCTTGCCTACCATAGCTTATTTACTGAAAAGCTCCTGGTTATCTTACTATTTTGGATTATCGTGCCTATCGCTTCTTTTTTCATTACTTTTTGTATGGGAAAAATCATTGCCCGTGCAGAGAGGCGATGGCCTCAGCTGAAAGGACAGGGTAAATGGGCCAAAGGACTTTCTATATTATTAGTAGTCGGGGGCTGCTGGGAAGCATTTTCTGCCGGGATGAACAACGTAGCCAACGCGGTTGGCCCATTAATGGGCGCAAATATCATCTCTACTGAAAAAGGCCTCTGGCTTGGAGCTCTGTTTGTTTCCATTGGAGCTCTGTTAATGGGCAGCAAGGTGCTAGAAACAAATGCGAAGAAAATTACCACCATGTCGTTGTTAGAAGGCAGCGCCGTTTCATTTACAGGAGGCTCTCTGGTCGTGGCAGCTTCAATATTTGGACTCCCTATCCCGCTTACCCAAGTAACAACATGTGGAATTCTCGGAGTGGGAACGGCTCAAAGCGGATTTGGATTGTTTCAAAAAGGAATTATTAAACGGATCCTGCTCATATGGGTGATCTCTCCCCTCTTTTCGATTGTTGTTTCTTACTTTCTCATTAATTTGCTTGTAGAAGTGGATGTATACAACTTAGTAGTGATTTTAAGTGCTTTAATTGCCGCTATCGGTTCCATTAAATTAATCCAGCACATACGCCAGGAGCAGCGATCTATATATAATGAAGGTGAAGGCATTTAATTAACTTTCAACATCCGGAGTAAATACATCATTTACTCCGTTTTTTCTGCTGTTTTCCTGTTGCATATGCCCTGTGACCTGCCCTACACTATGTCATGCTTAATCCGCTTTGCTTTCTCATCACTTCTTCACGGAATTTTTTTTGTTCTTCAGCAGTCAGCGCCTTATGTTTCTTTAAGAATGATTCATACGCCGGAATCACTTCTGTCACCGGCCCAAAGTCTTTTATTTCCCCATACTCCAGCCAAATGGCTTTGTCACAAAACTCTTTGATCTGCCCCATAGAATGGCTGACAAAAAACATGGTTTTTCCTTTTTGCTTAAACTCAAACATTTTGTTTTTTGATTTCTGTCCAAAGATCTGATCTCCTACTGAAAGAGCTTCATCCACAATGAGAATATCCGGATTAACGGTGACGGAAATGGCAAAGCCAAGGCGGGAGCGCATCCCGCTTGAGTACTTTTTAACGGGCTGGTCGATAAATTTTCCGATATCTGTAAAAGAAATAATTTCTGCTTCCATCTCTTGAATTTCTTTTTTCTTAAAACCGAGCATTAAGCACTTTAGTTCAATATTTTCACGGCCAGTTAACTGGTTATTAAGCCCTGATGAGATAGCGATAATCGAAGCCTGTCCCACCGTTTTAATCGTTCCGGAGGTTGGAGGTATAACACCGCCTAGTATATTGGAAAGTGTCGATTTTCCTGAACCATTCACCCCGACAAGTCCGATGACATCCCCTTGATTCGCTGTAAACGAAATGTTCTGAAGAGCATAAAAGTCTTCCCCATATCCCTTCGGCAGTAGTACATCCAAAAGCTTTTCTTTCGGTGATTTGTGCATTTTATACTTTTTACATACATTTTGTACAACAACGGTTTCACTCATTACGTTTCACATCCTGTTTATAAGAAATCAACAAACCGATTTCTAAATTTCACATGTAAAGCAGAGCCAACCAGCAGCATAACCAAAATTAAAGACCAAAAATAAAGTGTGTAAGGAGCGTATTCTGTCACATACCATGTCGTTCCTAATAGCGATGCTCTGTACCCTTCTACCAGATAATAAAGCGGGTTCATTTTCAGTAAAAATGTTAGATCCACGCCCTGTAACACCAGCTGATCGGTATGCCAGATAAGCGGTGTAACGTACAAAATCATTCTTAAAACAGATTGAACGATTTGTTGTACGTCACGGATGATTGTTGAAAGTGTGGACGTAATCAGAGCCAGGGCCAGGAGAAAAATTAATGTAGCCAGCATAAAATAAGGCAGCTGGATGTAATATACAGACAGCTTAAAGCTCGTAAATTGTAAAACAATGATAACAACCGCCATTAGCATTAAATGAGTATAAAAATTAGCCATAATCACAAAGGAAGGAATGGCGCTCATCGGAAAGCTCATTTTAGATATCAATTGAAGTCTCGAATAAATGGACTTTGAAGACTTTGAAATAGCAGGGTTTACAAAAAACCAAACAACCATGCCGGTTACCATCCAAATAAAAAAAGGAACGCGGACCTCATTTTCCATTGTAATCTGCTGTCCACCTCGGACACCGATGCCAAATACCAGCCAGTAAATAGCCAGTTGAATAACCGGATTTAATATTTCCCAAAACCGTCCCAGGTAGTTATTAGTATGAGCACTTTTCACCTCGAAAGCTGAAAGCCTCAAGATAAGATAAAAGGAATGCATCTGCTCCCTTGCAATGGTAATCAGTGACTTTATCATAACAGGTGGTCCTTCCTTTAAGCGCAAAATAACGTTGTTACCATCATTGCCCAAAAAACCATATTATAAAAATAATCATGCACAGGTATAACGTTTCTTTAAATAAAAAGTAGCCTTAAGGCGCTGTTTTTTTGGGGGATAGACTTTTTTCGGGAAACAAGTATCGGACGATATTGTAGCTGGCCTGGCCATTAGAATACGCGTTCCACTTTTCTGCGTAGCTGCGAATCGCTCCGAGATCAAAACGATTCTCTTGAATACAGTGAATAACCGAAGCAGTATCCCTTACTATAGGCCCCGGAAGATCCCGTTCAAACCCTTCTGACACTCCCCGGATTTGTTGATATTCTTCTAAATCATATGTAAAAAAAATCATCGGCTTTTGCAGAAGCGAAAATTCAACGGGAATCGATGAATAATCTGTTATTAAAAAATCTGCCACCGCAAGCAGCTCATTAATCTCATATTGATCCGAAGAAACATCCACTACGAAATCCAGATACTTTTCTTCAAAAGTAAGGTTGTTTTGGACAGCAGGGTGCAGCCGCAGAAGGACCGTATAATTGTTTCCAAGCTGTTCAGCCATTTTTCCGATATCCAGACCAAGTACAAAATCCTTTAGTTTATGATCCCGGTATGTAGGAACATACAAAATAACCTTTTTATGCCGAATTACCGGATATTGATCGGTTATCCTTTGCTTTGCATTATAAAGAGATTTTTTATTAAAAAAGAAATCAGTTCGCGGGACGCCTGTTGGTAATATCTGTGATTTTTGAAGGTGAAAGGATTCGATAAAAATATGAGCCATTTGATCTGAGCCGGCCACTACCTTATGAAATCGGCTATACACCTTTAAAAAGCGTTTTTTTGCTCTCCGGCTTCTTTGTTTGACTGATGTATCCTGGAGTCCAAACTTTTTTAATGCCCCTGATGCGTGCCATAATTGTATGCATTCTACACTTTTTTTAAAGTGAACGGCGGCTAGAAATCCGTAATAATTGTCCACCAGAACATGCCGCGATGTAGCTAAATGGTATATAGAGCGGATCATGTAAAATGGATTGATTCCAAACACAACCAAATCAATATCAGGACAGTCTTTGAAGAGATGCACCTTATTCTTTTTACAAAGAACAGCCACTTTTGCAGAAATGTGCTGCTGCCGTATTTCATCCAGCACGTACCGGCTATTATCACCAAAACTAACTACAAAGGTCGTTTTATCTTGAATGGATAAAACATTAAACAGGAAAAATACGCATTTGAAAAGAAAAAGAAAAAGAAAAATGGCTAGCTCCCTAACCATTTTGAATTACCTTTAAATCTTTTTTGATTTTAGACGTAGAAATGCCAATGGTTCTCGGCAGGTATATGACTTCACAGTATTCTTTAAGGAAATCAAAATGTCCCTTCCAATCATCTCCCATTACAAAAAGATCAACCTCGTGTTTAATGACATCTTCAATTTTCTGGTCCCAGCTTTTTTCTGGTATTGCTTCGTCTACAAAGCGGATCGATTCCACTACATTTTTTCTATTTTCAAAGCTGTGATAAGCCTGTTTATTTTTTCCTTTATTAAACTCATCTGTGGAGAGGCCGACGATCAAATAGTCACCTAATGCCTTCGCACGTTTCAGTAAATTTATATGCCCGAAATGAAGTAAATCAAAGGTGCCATACGTTAATACCTTTTTCATATACAAGCCCTCCTTTTACTTATGAGAAGAACGTTTTATTTTCATTATTAGTGTAAGGAAAAAACTTTGTTTTTATTCGGAGAAGAGCAAAACTATTAAGGATGCAGCTCTTTTTAGTGGAATTGAATAAAAAACTCGTCGATGAAATGGTGTTTGTCAAAGGTTTGTACAGCGTATATATTTATCCCTTTGGTCCATACTAAAAAGCAGAAATTTATAGGCCGGGGGGAATCATACCTGAATATAAAAAAGCGATTTCGTCAACGCTGTGCTTTGCATTCCATCAATTTCAATGATCACGGTTTGTTTTTGCAGATTGTATGTTCCG
This sequence comes from Domibacillus robiginosus, assembly GCF_000966195.1. Classification (GTDB taxonomy): domain Bacteria; phylum Bacillota; class Bacilli; order Bacillales; family Domibacillaceae; genus Domibacillus; species Domibacillus robiginosus. Next base: position 64,377 of record NZ_LAHL01000041.1, read on the forward strand.
AGTCTGCTTTAGCTAGTCAAGTTTGGACACTGCTGTTTATTGAACGGTATACAGCAAAAAAGAAAGAATATTCTTTATCGGCTCCCTTCTCTCCCAAAAATATACTGCAGGCTTCTTTAACAGAAAAAGACCTGGAGCAGTTGTTGAAGGAAGGACAGGACTGGGATGTATATGTTATGACTCCTTCACAGGAGAAAATACGGCTCGCCAGTATGACAGAGCCAGAGCTGCTTTATTTTCTAAAAGACGGCAAAATGCTGATTCCTTTTATAACAATTCAGGGAAATATTTCTTTTAAATTACAATCACCTGGTTTGATCGTACGGACTGAACAAATTCAGTTTATCGGAAAAGATCACCTCTTTATAAAAGGATGCTTTCTTCATCCTTCATGGAGTAAGCAGCCCGGTCGTTTAAAAGGAATGCTGGTATTGTCTTCAAGTGAAGACGAGTATGCTTATAAAGCACCTTTAAAGATCGGTAATCGCTTTTCCTCATTAAACGAACATAATCATGGTGTTTCAATTAACTACGAGGCAGTCATACCGATTAAAGAGCTGTTTATCCGAGACTATGAAGCGGTCAGATTAAAAGGCCGAATAGAGATTTTATATTCTGAGGCTAATGGGAATAGCATGTCAGCATCGTCTCCCATCAAAGTCAAGTTTGCCCGTTTTTCAAAAAGAACGCTGATTCGAAAAAGGAATGGGCAAAAGAAAGCCATTACTCTTGCTCCAGCACCAAAAGCAAGGCAGTTAATCATTAGCATTTACCCTTACAATTTCAAAAAGAATATAAAAGGCAAGATGAATAGTGGCATCGTCTTTTTAAAGAGACATCCTATGATCAAACAGGTATACAAACATGCATTTTATTGGCTAGGAAAGCTGCCTTCCAGCAAAAAAGTCATTGTATTTGAAAGTTTTTTAGGGAAACAGTTTAGTGACAATCCCCGTGCTATTTATGAATATTTAAAACAGCACCAGTATCCATATACCTTTTATTGGAGTGCTGATAAAAAGTGCCTTGATCAATTTAAGGATAAGAATGTGCGCTATGTCCGCCGGTTTTCACTCAAATGGCTTTTTATTCTGCCGCGTGCCCGCTTCTGGGTCACAAACAGCCGAATGCCTGTATGGCTTCCGAAGCCAAAACAAACGACTTACCTGCAAACGTGGCATGGAACACCATTAAAACGACTGGCTGCAGATATGGATGAAGTATATATACCCGGGACAACAGCCGAAAATTACAAAAAAAACTTTATTAAAGAAGCGCAGAACTGGGATTATCTTATTTCTCCCAATGCTTATTCAACCGAAATTTTTCGAAGAGCTTTTCAATTTGATAAGGATGTATTGGAAACCGGGTATCCGCGAAATGACTTTATCAATTATCACGCTGCTGGAGAAACAAAACAAAAGCTGGCTGACAAATATAGTATCCCTTCTTCTAAGAGGGTTATTTTATACGCCCCTACCTGGCGGGATAATCAATTTTATGGAAAAGGGAAATACCGTTTTGATATTCAGCTGGACCTCGATTTAATGCAAAAAATGTTAGGTGAGGAATTTGTAATTCTTTTTCGCCTTCACTATTTGGTTTCTGAAAATCTTGATTTAACGGCCTATAAAGGTTTTGCTTACGATGTTTCCCGTCATGAGGACATTCGGGAATTATATGTGATGGCGGATCTTTTAGTGACGGATTACTCATCTGTATTTTTTGATTATGGTAACTTAAAGCGGCCTATGGTCTTTTACGTATACGATATTGAGCAGTACCGGGACCATCTTCGCGGCTTTTATTTCGACTTTGAGAAAGAGGCGCCCGGACCATTGGTGAAGACAACCGAAGAAATGATTCAAGTAATTAAAGATATGCAGGCAGAGGGATTTCAGCCGTCTGCAAAGCTGGATTCCTTTTTTGAAAAGTTTTGTTATTTAGAACACGGAGATTCAACCCGTAAAGTAGTCGAAAAAGTCTTTCCAAAACAAAAAACGAACCGGTTTTCTTGAACCGGTTCGTTTTTCTACTTTACTTCACTTTTAACCCCATATTTGAATAAATCGTTGTGTAAAAGCTGAAGTCACGATTTTGATAACGAATTTGATTTTCATTTAGTTTTCTAATATTGATTTTGTTATAGTCATTGTAACGGAGAAACATTGCATAGCCGGACGAGGGAAGCTGATTTAAAAGTTCAAGAGGTACTTCCAGCTTTCCGTGTCCGTTTTTGTTTACCTGAACAGGCAGGGAATATTCCAGATTTACATTTTCTCTGTCTCTAATGATCACATCCGAAATGTTATCAATGTAATCACCGTATACTTTAAACTCCAGACAGTATTTGTCTTCATCAAAACGATCTTCTTTAAAAATCGCGAGCATTGGCACTCGGATATATCGGTATTTTTCTTCCAGGAACGGTGCTACATGGTAAGGAAGATTGTTTTTAATTAAAACATTTTTTACCTTTTCTTTTTTCTCCCACTCAAAAAGCTTTTCAAGCTGCTTCGTTTTGCCTTCTTTAAAGAGCTCATACGCTATTTTATTTAATGGATTAAAAAAATTATCAGAGAAGTCGTAACGCAGCCCATCCGTCGTTTTTAGTATCTCGTTAAATTTATTATAATAAAGTGCCTTTATTTTGGTTTTTTGAAAATGGCCTGTGTTGAACAAACGTGTGATAGAATCAAATTCATATAATCGATTCAGCAGCATTTTTTCTTTTTCTGGCTCTAACTTTTTATCAATAATATAATGAATCACTTTTATATTACTGTCTGTTTTTTGCATAATATTTGTTTGTTTTGTAAGAGAAGCATTATTGTCGTCGAACCGATTTAAATAATAGATAGGTGCTTTTGTCGTTGAAATCGTATTACAGTGAATTAATACATCCATAAAAAACTGTTTATCCTCTGCAAACTTCATTTCTGGAAATACAATTTTATTCTCTTTAATGACGCTTGCTCTTACCATTCTTGCCCGCGGCCCTAAATGCTGAAAAATATGGGGAATTGAGTAAGGTGATATGTTTCTTCGTTCTTTACAGGATTCGTGCTCTCCTACAATTTTAGAGCCGTCTGACTTTAACTGTATGGTTCTTCCGACTACGTAATCATCACCTGTTTTCTCTAGAATATGGTACAGAGCCTCCAAGCCTGTCGGCTCAAGCCAGTCATCTGCATCTAAAAAGGTGATATAGTCAGCGGTAGACAATTGAATGCCCAGATTACGCGGCTGGCCTGGTGTACCTGTGTTACATTCCAAAAAAACAGCTCGAATGTTATTGTATTTTGCCGCGTATTCTAATAAAATCTCTCTTGAAGAATCCGTTGAACAGTCATCAACTAGCAGATACTCAATATGTTTAAACCCCATCGTCTGCCCGATAACAGAATCAATTGTTTTTCTTAAATATTTTTCTGCATTATAAACAGGTGTAATCACGGATACTCTAGCCTTGGCTGCTTGACTCTCCTTACGGGGCACTTCATAAAATCCGTCTGTATTATAGTCAAAGGAACGACTTTTTGTAAACTTCATGGCTTTATAAATCCATGATGCTTTAACCATAAACCTCCCCAGCCTTTCACTTAAAATTTCACTTAACCATCGGTTCCTCTGTCCACAAAACCTCATTCATAGAGGGCCTGCACCCATGATTGTGATTATTTATTTTTATCGACATAATCTCATTCATTTATTCAGGTTCTAAAAGAGTTTTTAGGTCATCTTTTTTCATGCAGCTGGCCGCAAATTGGATGCATTATACCCGCTGCTTTGTTGAGCTGACCTCTGCTGCTGCACTGCCATTGCGTATTCTCTCTGCCAGCACTTGAAGGGCAAAAACAGGCAGGACCATTTGCCTTTTCATTCTTCTCGGTTCGCACAGCAGCCGGTAAAACCATTCTAATCCTAATTTTCGAAACAACTCCGGCGCCCTGCAAATACGGCCGGATAAAATATCAAAACTGCCCCCGACACCTATCATCACGCTTGCACCAAGATCGTTTCGAAATCGGTAAATAAATTCTTCTTGTTTTGGATTGCCCGCACCAACCAGTAAAAGGTCTGGTTTTTCATGAGAGATACGCTTTACAATGAAGCTTTCTTCGTCAGAGCCTGTTTCGAAATAACCATGGTGTGTGCCCGTAACCTGTACATATTGATACATTTCTCTCAATTTTTCACCTGCTGCTGTTACAACATCTTCTGTACTTCCAAGTAAAAAAAGCTTTGTAGAAACGCCTGTACTTTCTCGGTGCTGGAGCAGCGCGTGCAGCATGTCATATCCGCCTACCCGCTCCTTCAATGAATGGCCTAATATTTTAGATGCATAAATAATTCCAATACCGTCTGGCGTAATCATATCAGCAGATGAGATCACTTCATGAAAATTTGAATCCTTTTTGGCTTTCATCACGATTTCTGGATTGGCCGTTACGATAAAAGTGGGGAGTGAATGCTCTATTCTTTCATTCGTCCAGTTTACCGATTCATTCATATTGCTTTCTGCAAATGGAACAGTCAAAATTTTCAGCACTAAAAAACCACCCTTTGAGTAAATTTCGCATTTGTAGCCGGTAGTATGGGCTAAACTTGTGCAAAATATGTTTTCAAAGGATGAAGCTAATTGCATTAAAAAACCGCTTACCTAAGTGGATAAGCGGTTCAAGCTGTCCGCAAACGCTCACTTTCAGCGTCAATTCATCATTCACGCTTTCTTCCTTGAGCCTTTTTGTGTCAGCTTTCCTTTCTGGCTGGAATCTCTTTTTCATACCCCTTTTCTAGCTCCACTTTTCTTTTTAAAGCCCTTTTTATTCACAAACAGCTTTCACAGTTCGAGCGTTTCATCAAATGAACGCGAGGCGCAGCAAAGGATGGCCTTTCGTCAGGAAAACTTTTTGACTTAACAAATGCTGCGTAATGGGAGACAAGCACTTTTTCCTGTTTCCGTAATACACTAAACTGATTATAAAAATGGGAGGTTCGAATATGCAGCTTTTTTATACAGTCCGCCCTGGAGATACGCTGTATAGGATTGCAAGGCGCTGGCAGCTTCCACTAGAATCCCTGATTGCTGCCAACCATTTAACAGCACCTTATACGATTTATGCGGGCCAGCAGCTTTCTGTTCCTCCTGGTATTGATAAGGTTCGCGTTAAACCAGGGGACAGCGTGTTCGGCCTTGCTCAATTTTTCGGTATCCCGCCATCCCTTATTATCGAAGCCAACCAGCTTCGCCCTCCATACGCCATTCAAGCTGGACAACTGTTAAAGGTTCCTCAAGGCACTCCATATTACACAGTGCAGTCTGGAGAAACCTTATTCGAAATTGGCAGACGTTTTAACGTTACAACAGGTGGACGCAGCAATCCAGAACTTATCAAAAAAGTAAATCACCTCTCTTCTAATACCGTGGCTCCAGGAAGGAAGCTGCTGATTCCTTATGCTCCTCCCGGCGATGGAGGCTTTATTGCCTATACATCTAACCGTGGAGGAACGTATGACATATGGCTGTATAACCCGGACAACGGAGAAAGTTTACAAGTGACTACAGGGCTGGGAGAGCCTTTTTCCGTTCCTTTCTGGTCACCGGACAGTCAAAAAGTCGCCTTCGTGGGAAAAAATAAAATTCTATACGTAATTCATTTAACAGAAAGAAGCATTTCCCGAATTGATCAATTTGAAGAAGAAGTAAGTATATACGTAAATTGGTCACCGGACAGCCAGTCATTAACTTACACCAGCCAAAATCAAATTATCCTATACCATTTTCCCACTCATCAATCGCAAAAAATAAGCCAGCCTGGCGCAACCGACGTTCAATGGCTCGCAGACGGAACAGAGTTGCTATTTCAGGCACCGGATGAAGCTGGAGTGAGCCAGCTTTATCGTATGGGAAGTAACGGGTCCCGCAGGAGGCAAATTACCCAGAATACCGGCGGTCCGCTTCACTATGTACGCCTTTCTCCTGATGAAGCATTTGTTTTATTTACTACTCCTGGTGCAAGCATCTCCCTCATTTACACATTAGAATTATCTACCGGCAGAATATTTGAAATAAAAGGCGGTCCGCTTGCCAAAAATTATTTTCCTGTATGGTCCCCCGATTCATCAGCCATTGCATACAGTGCCACAGCTTTTGAAGAAGCCGGGTATTTTTCATTGATTCGAACGTCTGGAAAACAGGGGGAAAACGACCACACAAAAGCTCTTTCGAATTGCTTTGCCACTCCTGTTACATGGTCGCCAGACAGTCGAAAAGTCGCTTATCTATCAGGATGCAGCACGGAGGAAACGGCCAATGAAATGTGGATGGTCGATTTGAAGCATCCTGTTCCGATCCAGCTTGTAAAAGGGGCTTTTATTACAGCTTTACAGTGGTCCCCTTCATCACGCCCTCCATCGAAAAAAACATATACGAATTCTGTATATCATGTGCAAATTCAGTATCCATCCCCATGGAAACGAGTAAGCGATGAGCGTTATGAAGGGCCGGATGGTTTCTTTCAAATATCCGCTGTTGCTTCACAAAAGTCCATTTACGATATCTGTCGTGACGAAGCATTTCATTCACTGCAGCCATACGGTTCAAGCCCCCGACTAGTAGGGGCAAATATTCAACAGCAGGAGGCATGCTTTATTTTCCCATCCGAAGACCAGCCTCCTGAAATGAACGGTCAGGCGGCTTTGATCGTCCGGTATCCAAAACCGGTTGAGATGGAAGGAACTACCTACAACTTTTTTATTCTCTGGGCAGACCGACTGCATATAAATCAATTAAGCACCACCCTTATATTTCTTTAATTAAAAACCTCTCGAAAATTTGAAACAAAAAAAAGTCAGTCAAAATCATATTGACTGGCTCCTTTTTGTTTTAAGCATCTTGTTTTAAACGGCCATTTCCTCTGCTGATCATGTGTATTTCTTTTAAAAAAAGAACTAACGACTAAAGCAGCGATCTATAAATCCATCGCGATAAAATAGCAGAAATCACTATGATTGTTATGTTATCTTATAATGAAACATCAAGTTTATGTATGTTGCATACATCTGCTGTGGATTTTTGGCTGCAATGTGAATGACTGCAAAACAAAAAAGAGCTGTAGGAAGCCCTCTTTTTATTCAAGGAATATTTTGTAAAACGCGTAAAAATAACCAAAAAACATTAGCAGTGACGGAAGAATATAGTTTACGGCAGACACTTCTTCTTTACGCCTGAGCGCCAGCACTAAAACAAGGGATAACACTGAGATAGCAGCGGCCGTAGCCTGATGAACAGGCGATCGGTGCGAGAAAATAGGACCACCCATATAAAAAGCATCCAATCCGAGCAGAATGAGGATATTAAAGATATTACTGCCCAGTACAGAGCCAAGAGCTAAGTTTATATTTTTTAAACGCATAGAGGCAAATACAGTAATCGCTTCCGGTATTGAGGTAGCTGCTGCTAGTAAAAAGCTGCCGATAAAACTTGATCCGACTCCTGTCACTTCTACAATTTCATTGCTGACAAAAGACAACGTCGTCCCCATTGCCGTAATTAAAAAAGCCATGCCCAAAAAGCCGCTTATTGCTTTTTTGAAAGAGAGTGGCGATCCAGCAGTTTCGATGAAAGAATCATCTAAGTCCGTACGACGCACGGATGTTTTGACGGTTCTTCGAATGAAATACATACTTACAAAATAAATAAAGATCATAGCCAATGTGTCTAATCCAAATCTAAAAACAACATAATCAGACTGCCACATTAAAGCCAGAAGACTTAAAACCGAAAGAAGAAGACCGAGTCCAGCGGTATACGTATGCTCCTGCTTTACAGATTGATATACACGTCTTTTCCAATACCATAAGTCCGCCACTGCGATAATCAACAAATTAAACAAATTAGATCCCAGCATATTCCCTATAGCAATATCCGGGTTACCCATCAACACCGCTGAAATACTTGCTGTTGCCTCGGGCAATGTAGTAGCGCTTGCTAGTAACACAGTGCCAATAAGCATTCCACCAAGTGAAGCCATGCTCCCCAGTACTTTTGTATAATTGGATAAAGCAATAGTGGCTAGTATGACAGAGGCAGCGGCTGTTCCAAATAAAAGAAAAAGCATTCGATCATCCTTTATTTAGAAAGATAGATGGACAGGGTAAGACAAAGACTTGTCCTATTCAATGTATGGGCAGGCTTTCTCATTTATTCTGTTTCCTCGGTGAATAGGCGCCATTTAACTTTGATATGTATTCTCTCTAAATTACATTTATGTAATAAAAAGAAAATTGATTATAGTTTACTTACTTTGTTATTGATACAAACAAGCAAAAAACAAAATAACCATAAAAAAGTTAGTGAATGGCTTGGTGATAGCAGATCAAAACTTAGTTGAAAGAATGAATAAGCGCCGCCTTTTACAAAAGGTATTGGATCATTCTCCTATTTCCCGTGCTAATCCAGCTAAAATGACCGGCTTAAATATCACTTCCCGCCTTCGGCAAAATGATCCGTTGCTTCTTCAGTCTCTTAAGAACTTCGGGCACTACCTGGGAATCGGACCTGTAAATGTGATCAATACGTTTGATCCGGAAGCCATTATATTAAGAAACCCGCTGATTGAATCTAACCCTTTTGTGTTGAACACTGTAAAACACACACTTTCTTCCCTATTGAATATCTGGATAGATACAAGGTACGCTTTACTATCTTCTACACTCAGCCAGAGCGCATCTGCTTGGGTGCAGCTTCTATGAAGGCCGAGCAATTTATAAACAATATTACCAATTAAAAAATCCGCAGTGTACAGACTGTGGATTTCATTTTGAGCTTCGAAAACTCCGAAAAAACCTGGTATTGACAATGATTTCTCTGCATGGTAACTTCATAACAACTGGAAACATTAAACAATTACACTGGAAGATTGCTTGTTTAGCTTCTCACTTTTCAAGAATGATGCTGCTTCAAGAAAGAAGGAATACAAATGCATTCACTTATGGAGCTGCAAAACATTACCAAACAATTCAAAGGAAAACAGGTAATACAGGAAGCTTCCCTCTCAATCCTTGCCAATCAAATTGTTGCCTTAATAGGAAAAAACGGATGTGGAAAAAGTACGTTGCTGAAGATCATTGGCGGTTTGGCGCGGCCTGACAGCGGCCGTATTATTAAACACAAACAGCCTTTAAAGATTGGCTATGTGCCGGAGGTGACTCCTTCTTCTATTCCTTTTACACCTGAACAATATCTTCTTCACATGGGCACGATCAGCGGGATAAGTAAACAACAGCTCCTCGACCGCATTGATCTGCTGCTAGACCTTTTTCAGCTGGATGACGTTCGTCAGATGAAGATTAATTCATTTTCAAAAGGAATGAAACAGAAAGTGACGATCATGCAGGCGGTGCTCCTTGAAACCGATGTCTTACTATTGGATGAACCCTTATCCGGGCTGGATTTAAAAGCACAAAAAGATGTGGAGGAAGTGCTTGTCACATTAAAAAAGAAAGGAGTCAGTGTTGTTTTAACCTGTCATGAAACAAACCTGCTAGAACAAGCAACTGATAAGGTGCTGCTTATTAAAGACGGAGAGGTGAAAGAAACTAACTTTTTACAAAACACGGAAAACTACAAAAACCGGCTGGTCTTTGAGGTGTCTGCACAGGTACTAACTGAGGTATTGTTGAAATATATAATGATTCAACAAAAAACACCTCTAGAAGAGGACCTGTATAAGATAGAAGCTATCGTTCACCAGGAATATACCGACCATGTGTTGAAAGAGCTTTTGTACAATGATGCGTCGATTAAACAGCTCGTTCCAATAAGCCGCAGTCAGGAAGCTTTTTATCAACAGTTTTAACGAAAAAGGAGATCAAACGAATATGACAGGGTTACTACGTTATCATTGGAGCAGCTACATACGATCACATCGCTATATCCCCCCGCTTACGCTTTTCATTTTAACGCTTGTTGTCAATTACGCTTATAAGCCAAATCCGATCATAGCCAGCTATTCATTTACTGCATTGATGCTTTTTTTGCTGATGGGCTGGTTCACCATCACAATTTTTCATGCGGAGGACATGGGACAGCAGCAAATCACACTTATGCACGCGAAAAGTCAAACACTCTATCATGTATCTTTGATTTTTGTCTGCTTATTTATAGCCTTCTGTTTAAGTGTTTTATCCACCGCTTATCCGATCGTTTTTGATACATTTGGCGCATCTGTTTCTCCCATACATGGACTACTTGGCTTTTTAGCTCACTTCAGCTTGGCTACGCTTTCTATTTCTCTGTGTGTTCTTTTTACCAGGGGAATAGTGAGAAAAAAAGAAAATACATGGTGGGGTGTTCTTTTTGTGCTGGTACTCTCCATTGCAGTCGTGACGCTGAAAAAATCGATACTGCCTGAGGCGTTCATTTGGTTCATGCCGCCGCTTCACCTTTCTTTAGATATGATGAGTGTGGAAGATACCATCACATCTATACCTTCTCTTTTTTACTGGCAATTTGGCTGGATTTTTCTCTACGGAGCAGTTGTAATAGGCCTGTTTTTTATATTATTAAGAAAAAAGCAGGCCTTTTAAAGGCTCTTCTGGTCATCGAAAATAAATAACAGCTGCCTTATACTTCTTTTGGCAGCTTCACACCGCCAAATTGAAACTCTACTTCAAATTTTTGTTCCGCCAGCCGCAAAAGATGTAAATAGCCTGCATCCTGAAAAGGACTAATACCAGTCTTTTTTAATTCAGCTGCTAAACAGCCAAGACTGACCAGCACGTCATTTTCCCTTACTTTAGGATAATGGTCCTTGCGCTCGATCCTATAACAGGCTGGCTTTTGATTTAGCAGCTCTTCATCAATAATAATCAGTGCTTCATCGATTGTTATAGTCATTTTTAACCTCCTCTCATCAAATACTTAAAAGCGCTTTCTTTGCATTATATCCACTTTTCTGTTCATTTATTGCTTCTATTCTTTATTATCCATTTAAGAAGTAAAAGTACATCATAAAAAAGGCTTTTGACCTTCTTCCTCCGCCTGTAGATCTGGCAGCCTTTTTATGAACAACTTCCTCTTTTCTATATGATTTCCTGATCAAAATGTTTGTGAAAATGTGACAAAGTTATGAACATGATTAAAATGGGACAGTATATAAAGACAGCGAACTGATTATAAAAGGAGGAAATATGATGAACCTTTCCAAACAACATACAGGTCTTTATGATGTAGCGTCTTTTTTGACCTTTGCCGGATTAGCTCTTTTAGTCAGCTTGTACGTTTGTCTGCTGCAGCCTGATATATATGCTTATATTTTGCCTGTCTTTGCTGCTTTTCTTTTAACTTCTATACGTTCCTTTACTCTTCATCATAAAATATTTTGCAGAGAAGAAACGGATGTGGCTCAGGCGGCTTTTTTTTATAAAGGATGTATGATTATGTATTTTGCTTTTTCACTTTACTTGTTAAACATCAGCTTTATCTTTTTTACCGTTTATTCTCACGGTGGTTACTTGGTTGTTTGGTCATGCACCCCGCTTTCCCTTCTTTGTTTTTTTATGTGCCTGCAGGCAGAAAAAGCTTTGACAAATGTTTCTTTGAACAAAACATCGATCAACACAGATGCTATATAACAAAGAAATTACTTCCAATAAAAAAATCCATTTTGTACATATTGATCAAAATGGATTCTTTTTATATCATGAACAACATTATGTATGAAATAAAGTGCCGTTAAGTGCTGCTATATATCTTTGGGCTGACCTTTGAACAGCTCCATTGGCGTCTTTTTTTATAACACGATGAAATGCATTATACATGCGGTCGAAGTTCAGCCCTTTTACTGTATCGGCAATTTCCTGCACTTTTGCTGCAGGCAAAGGAATTAAGTTTGGATAACTATACATAAAGCTTACCCATCGATTGTCTGGCACTATCTGAATAATATCCCCTGTAAGTAATACTCCTTTTTGGCCGCAGCCCTCTTTCCATTCCAATACCGCACCGCCCTCGAAATGCCCCCCAAGCCGATGAAGAACAAGCTCTTTGGTCAGTTCAAGTGTTTCCCCAGACCAAAAGATGATTCGTTCGCTTGGTCTCGTAACCCATTTTTCATCATCTTTATGAATATAAATTGGTATATCGAACACTTCTGCCCACTCAACCTGGCTGGAATAATAATGGGGATGAGACAGAGCAATTGCATGAAGTCCGCCCAATTCCTTTACTTTTTTAATAGTGTATTCATCAAGTAATGTTAAGCAATCCCACAGTAAGTTGAACCCTTTATTTTGTATAAGATAAGCTGTTTGTCCAATTCCAAAGCTTGGCGTTGTGGTTATGCTATACAGTCCTTCTTCTTCTAGCAAACATTCATTTTGGTAGCGGCCCTTTTCTATCATTTGCTCCATGGTCGTCCATACTTGTCCGTTCGGATTTACATATTGCCTTTCTTCAGTGCAAATGATGCAGCTCTCGGGCGGAGCGTCTGTAAGCTCATACTGTATTCCACATGTTTCACAAATAAAATGGTTCACAACTTTCAACCCTTTCCTGCTGTTAAATAAAGCTAATTTTGCTAACCATTATATCATTTTTTATATGTGCTTTAGAAAACAGATTATTGACCGAATTTTTAGCAAGAAAAAAGAATCACTGAAAAAGCAGCGATTCATCCTTAACGTAGCAAACTTAAAGTGGGAGTGTTCTCGCCAAGAATGATAAAATACCCCTATTTTCTCATCATCCATACACAGGAAAAAAGTGGGGTTTCCATAATGATTTAACAAAAATTGTTTAAGCTCTCAACACCCGGGTATATTTTGAGAACAAACGTAAAAGGAGGTGTTTACCTTGGAACATGTAAAAGCGATTTTAATTAAGTTTGTGATGATTACAGCTGTTTTAGGCATTGTTCTTACCGGCATTTATGGTGGTGAATTTGGGGATACACTTCTAATTAGTGTTGTTCTTACCATTGTCGCTTATATCCTTGGCGATTTAATGCTTTTCCGTAAAACCGGTGATAATGATGGTCCAAGTGCAGACTATGTAAAGCGCAATACAATCGCAACTGTGTCAGATGCGGTGCTGGCTTTTTTAGTCGTCTGGCTTATGGGAAAATCTCTCTTTATTAATGATGGAGATGTATTAACAGCGGCTTTTCTTTCTGCTTTCTTTATCGCAGCAGGAGAATGGTTCTTCCATAAGTATTTAGATGACCATGTTTTTCACGAGAAGCACTCTCATTATGAGGCGTAATAGTTGAAAGCCGAATAAAAAACTGGATTGTATGAATTCACTATTCTTTATCCTGCTTCTCTTTAAAGGTTAGCTTTATTAAACAACATGGATAATAGATTATGGACACACAAAAAGGAATTCAAAGTATGAATTCCGTTTTGTGTGTGTTTCCTTATTTCACCTCTATTATACACAGCTATCCCTCAGGAGAAAGTTTATTCATCTGTAAAGATTTTTCGCATTTCTTCTTGCTTTCATTTCAATCCGAGTTTTCTCAAACTATTCAGTGAAACGTACAACTTCCCCTAATATTCACATAAGCTGTTTAGCTTCTTTCTTTAGCAGGGATTGAAACAACAAACGAGCATATGGATGTACAGGCGGCTGATGATTGTCTGCTTTCACGGTATCAACTATTTTTCCTTGATACATGACCATGATACGGCTGCAAAGCTGATGTGCCGACCGAAGGTCATGAGTAATAAATAAATACGAAAGCCCTTTCTGCTTTTGAATATTTTTTAGCATATGGATGATCTCTCTTTGAGCGGGTGGATCAAGGCTGGCAACTGCTTCATCAAAGATAATTAAATCCGGCTGGACTGCTAGCGCTTTTGCAATACATATCCGCTGTTTTTGGCCGCCGCTCAGCTCATGTGGAAAGCGTCGCAAAAAAGAATCATCAAGACCGACCAGCTCGAGCAGTCGTTTAACAGAAGCCAGGCTGTTTTTTCCTTTCAGCCCAAAAAAGTTCCTGACTGGTTCTTCTATTATTTCTCTTACACACATTCCTGGATATAAAGAAGAGGAAGAATCCTGCAAAACTAGTTGAATCTGTTTATAAAACGCCCTGTCATGAGTCTTTTTTTCAATCAGCTTTTTATTTACACGTATACAACCAGATGTCGGAAAGTCTATATTCATAATGAGCTTCGCCAGTGTGCTTTTTCCGCAGCCGCTCTCACCAACCAGCCCGACGCTTTCTCCTTTTGCAATCGAGAAGCTGACCGAATGAACCGCTGTAAACGAGATATTTTTTTGAAACAGTCCTGTCCGTTTTGGATATTTCTTCGTCACCTCTTCAAGTTCAAGAATCATTTTTGGGGTACCCCTCCTTCTTTCATTTGAATCACATGATCGGCAAACAGGTCAATGCTGTCATGGTCATGAGAAATGAGTAAAACCGTCAACCCTAATTCATATTGGAGGTTTTTAAGCAGCGTCAATACTTTTTCTTTGTTGATCACATCCAGGGCCGTAGTCGGTTCATCGGCGATTAAAATTTTAGGCTCCAGACTCAGCATCATGGCGAGCAAAACCCGCTGGCGCATTCCTCCACTTAGTTCAAATGGATAAGCCGACAGGATAAATTCCGGCTCATCAAAACCAACCTGTTCTAAAAGAGAATACAGATAAGCAGCTGCCTCCTTTTTCGGCCGCTTTTTCGTTTGGTTCAGCGTCTCTAGCATTTGCTTTTTCACCGTACGAATCGGATCCAGCCCATTTATCGAATGCTGAATCAGAAGAGCAATTTCCCTGCCACGAAGCTTCCGCCAGCTCGCCTCGTCTCCACTGGTAATCGTTTGACCTTCGTAGCAAATATAACCATTGCTGATCACACAGTTGTTTGACAGCATGCCGGCGATGGCATGAGCTGTTACGCTTTTCCCACACCCGCTTGGTCCCGCTAATGCCGTCATTTCTCCTTTGTACAAATTAAATGAAATGTTTTGAACAAGCGGCTTTGTCCGGCCAGCTTCCCGACATGAGATTTCCAGACGCTCCACCTGTAATAGCGGCTGCTTCATTCTATTATCAAGTCCTCTATAACATATTGAATGCCCCTCTTACTTGTCTGCTGAAGAGGAGACCTTCTTGTTAATATTGAATAACATCAACATGTGAAAAAGATCGTGTCTTTTTCCTTTTGCTTACTTTTACTCATTTATAATCGGGCTCCAATACATTAAAGCAGCGTGAAATGGATATGTATATTCGTATACACCCTCTTGTTCTGTCACATATTGATTAATAATCCTTTTTACTTCTTGCTCATTGTAATGTGGATCTAAAATCTTTGTGGTGTTATCTTTTATTAGCTGTTCATGGGAAGAATAGGTTTTTTTGCTTTGTAATTTCACTATTTGGCAGTTGGCCATAATACCAAGCTGATGCAGGATTTGTAAGATATGAATGTAATCCCGGCGTCTGAGATTAATGTTATAGCCCATCTGGTGCAGCTTCATATAATGCGGCTTTTCTGGACCCGTTGTCATCCCTGTAATGGCTAGGCGGTTTGCGGACTTATTCATTTTTAACAAGGCATTTCCTATATCATGCATACGATAAAAACAATTAAATCCAAATACGACATCATACCTTTCACTTTCTTTTTCACTTTCCCACTTGCCACAAACCAGCTCCATATTATTTACACCTTTAGCAGCAGCCTGCGACGCTAAAAATTGCACAATACTTTTGGAACTATCGATACAGGTAAGCTTTTGAACCTTATCGGCGATCGCAAAGGTATAATTGCCCCATCCAGGTCCGATTTCCAACACATGATCGTTGCTGTTTAAAAGAGGAATAAGCTCCTGCTGCACGACCATCGAATACGGATCGGGTTTATGCGATGCTTTTTTCTTCACCATAGAAGACCAAAAGTCTTCTTCAGCCTGATCATCCCTTAACCGCCTCGGTATCGTCCCATTCTGCTCCTTCATCAACTCCTGCCATAGCTCAATATAATCGTAATCCTTTTTTATTTGCGTTTTCATCTATTCTCTCCCCATCTACATGAATCGTATTTTTTATATTGTAGTAGTCATTATGCGAGCGGCCCCTGCACAAACGCTAACTGGACAGAGAGGTATATTTCTTGTTTATATCATGCTATTCGTTTGCCTGCTATTAATTGGCTTTTGTTTTGTGCTTCACCAATCAGCTGGCAGGCTGATACAAAAAGCATGATGGCCAGACCCGGAAAAATGATTGTGTGCGGGGCAACTTGAAAATAAGCTACCGCATCATGAAGCATCACACCCCATTCTGGTGCTGGCGGCTGTGTACCTAATCCTAAAAAGGACAAGCCCGCCATTAAAAGGACCACTTTTCCAGTATCCAGTGCACCATAAACAAGAAGCGGTGGAAAAACCTTGGGAAGAATGTAGCGCCTCATAATACGTACATGATTATTCCCTGACATTCTGGCGGATAAAATATAGTCCGTCTGGGAGGCGTTTCGTACGAGACTGCGGATAAAACGCACATATCCAGCCCACCGCACCAGTACAATCGCAAGCGTCATATGTATCAGCCCGGGTCCAAGGACACCGACAATGGCAATGGTTAATACAATATCAGGAATTGCAAGCGTCCCATCGATCAAGCGCATAAAGAAATGATCTCCCCTGCCGCGTACGTATCCAGTGAACAGGCCGATAGGAAGGCTGATGACGAATGTGCAAACAACAATGAATAAAGCAAACAAAGCACTAATACGTGAGCCAAATAAAACGCGTGACAAAATGCAGCGTCCCAGATGATCCGTACCAAACGGATAAGACCAGCTCGGAGGAGCCAGCCGGTTTGATAGATTGATCAGGAGCGGATCATGTGGAGCGAGCCAGGGAGCCAAAAAACCGGCTAAACCAATCAGCAAAAGAAATCCGACTCCCGCTAAAAGACTTTTGTTGCTTAAATAAACGCTATGTTTCATCTTTGCTCCTCCTACTGAACACGCATTCTTGGATCCACTAACCTGTAAAGAATATCAACGACGATATGAATCAAAACAAATAAAAATGAGGTCAGAACTACATAACCCTGAATCACAGGATAATCCCGTTTGTTAATCGCTTCTATTATGTATTTTCCTAAACCAGGCCAGGAAAAAATCGATTCTATAATCATGCTTCCGCCTATCATAAAAGCAAAGCTTGTTCCTATCATGGTGACGACAGGAAGGAAAGCGTGTTTTAATATATGAAAAAGTAAAATGCGTCTTTTGGATAATCCTCTTGCTTTTGCTGCTTGAACAAACGGTTGATCCATGGCCTCAAGCAGATTGCTACGCAGAACTCGGGCATAAACGCTGCCAAGCCCTAACCCAAGCGTAAGAGCCGGCAGAACCAGATGTGCCAGTGTACCGCGGCCCATCGAAGGAAGCCAACCGAGTTGGACAGAGCACAAATAAATAAGCAGGAACCCCAGCCAGAAAGAAGGAATCGATGAACCTAAAAGAGCGGCTCCTCTTCCTATTTTGTTGAGCCATCCACTGGAGTAAAATGCTGTAGCCATTCCCATCAAAAACGTAACGAGCACCATGACAAGCAGACCCGCTCCAGCCAGCTCCAGGGTAGCTGGCAGCCGGTGAAGAAGTTCATTTATGACAGGTTCTCTCGATACATAGGAAGTGCCCCATTGCCAGGTAAATGCATCCTGCAGCCAATTGACATACTGGCTCGCTAAGCTGTCTGTCAGTCCAAGCTCTTCCCGCAGATTCGTCAGCGCTTCGTTGGAAACCGGTATATTATGCGCGCTCAGCAGCAAATATGCTGGATCTCCCGGCGCCAGCCGCAGCAGCCAAAAAGTAAGAGAGGAAACAAAGAAAACAACAAGCATCAACTGCACTACACGTTCAAATCCAAAACGAACAATGTTTTTCATTCTCTTGTCATATTCATTTGAGCAGTAATGTAGTAGTACTCGATTGGATGCGGCGAAAACCCTGTCATGCCTTTTTTCAGTGCAAAGACCGTTTCCGGGTGAACAATAAACGACTGCGGCAGGTCATTATTAATGATTTTTTGTATATCGCGTGCCAGTTCGTTGCGCTTATCTTTATTATCTGTCCCGTTCAACTGGCCAATCAGTCCATCAAGAGCAGGCGATGCATAATGACTAGGATTTGACCCGCTGTCTGAGCGATAAAACAGGTTTAAAAAATATTGTGGATCACCAGTGTGAGCTGTCAGCATACTGTACATTGCTACATCCCATTTTTCCTTCACCAGTGCTTCATCAATATTTTCTACCTGGCGAAGATTCAATTTGACTCCATTTTCCAATAGCCTGCTTTGAATGATTTCAGCCATCACCGTCAGTTCCGGGCGCTGTGGAAACGTCAGCATATTCACTTCCAGCATACTGCCGTTTTTTTCCCAAAAAGCTTCTTCATTTTTCTGCCATCCTTCATTTTTCATCAGAGCTGCAAAGGAGCTTGCTGCTTTCCCTTCTTCTCCCTGGCTGAACGGCAGCAATTCAGGAAATGGCCCAATGGCTGCTGCTGCTTTTCCTTTCATAACAGATTCGACTATTTCGTCTCGCGGAATCAAAGCATCCACTGCTGCTCGCAGTGCTTTATTTTTAAACAAGGGAGAATCAAAATTAAACAGCATCATATGCGTACGAAGTGATGGGGCTGTCATCACCTGAAATTGATTGTTTTTTTCAAGAACAGCGATGTTGTCAATCGGAATGTCAACTGCGGCGTCTACATCTCCCGATTGCAGTGCCATCAGCCTTGTATTGCCTTCCGGAATAAACTGAATAGTGATTTCCGAAAGAAGCGCTTTTTCTCCCCAATACGGTTCGTACCTTTTTACAACAAGTGACTCATCTTTTTGATATTGCTTGATTTGAAAGGGTCCTGTTAAAGCAGGATACGTATCCTCCTTCCCCAGGGTTTCTACATCTCCGATGATAACCGATGGATCCGCTAAATGAGCAGGCAAAGCCGCATTTGGCTCAGTTGTTTCGATTTTCAATTGGTTTTTGGCCGGTGTTTCTATCGCTTTAATTTTCAGCAAATCTTTGGCTTTTGCATCTTTTTCAATCGATCGGAGCAGTGAAGCTTTCACACTGGCTGCATCCATTGATTTTCCATTGTGAAAGGTTACATTCTCTTCAAGCTGAAAAATCCATGTGGCTGCTCCTTCCCGCTTCCACTCTTCAGCCAGCCAGGGTACTGTATTTAATTCGTTATCCAGCTTCATCAATGTTTCTCCTGTACCTGAGCGCATGACTTCCCAGCTGTCACTTCCATGTGGATCAAGACTAGACGGACTCCACGGAAAAGCAACTGTCGCTGTTGCTGTTTCTGCATCTGCTCCTTTTTCCTGGCTGCATCCGGACAAGATTAAGGTTCCAATCATGGCTGCACACAAAAAAAGCATCCATTTTTGTTTTTTGTTTCTCACTTTTTCAGCACCTCCTGTGTTTGTAGTAAGCGGCGAAAACAAAAAAGCATTTCTGACCGTATAGGAGGTCAGAAATGCTTTTTATAGAGAAAGGAAGGACCTGACTTCAACCTTAAAGAAAAGATTGACACAGCAGGCCGTAAGCACCCTAACCACCTTCCTAAATCCCGTAGGTCGAGCAGTGATGTTAAAACAGGCAGGTCTCCTGACTTGGGATATCTCTTTCAGGCCTTCCCGGTTTTAACCAGTGGCTTTTCTGAAAGGACTCAGCTTGGCTGATACACCCATACAGTGGCGGGTCCGTGCCGGATTCAAACCGGCTTCCCTTTTAAGCACATAGAGCTGAACGCTCTTCGTGCACCTATTTCCATATCATATTATGTTTTACGCATTACTATTTTCAAAATGAACCACTGTTCTCACATTCTTCTTTTGAAGTTCCCTTTCATGTTAATTTCCACAAACTAAAATGTCAATAAACGACCTGTTCTAATCATGTTTTTATTAGAGGCTTCTTCCTGAGAAGTTCATACTTTTTATGACTCCTGTGGTTTAGGCAGAATCGGCCGAAACGTGACGGGAGAAGTAAGAATAATAGACGTATGAACATTTCCATAAGGCATCAGTCTGTCCACAAGCATTCTCAAATCATCCATACTGGACACTGCCGCTTTAATAAAATAACCAAAATGGCCTGTTACCCGGTGACATTCAATCACATCGAAATCCCTGGAAATCATTTGTTCAAATTCATTGGCTGACACTTTCAAGTCACTAATTTGAACAATCAGCAGCGTATCTCTCCCTACTTTTTCCGGTGATACCCGGGCTGCAAAACCCTTGATTACACCCTGTTCCTGCAGCCGGTGCAGCCGTTCAGTAATGCTCGGCCGGCTTAAAGCCAGCTTTTTTGAAAGCTCACTAATCGTCATGCGGGCATCTTCCTGCAAAAGCGCCAGCAAATCAATATCAATTTTGTCCATCTCTTCTCCTTTCCAAAATGAATATTTCATCTCTAAAATCGATTCAATTTGTAAATATCTTTGATCAAATATATTCATTATTGCATATATAAATCCTTATTCAGATTGTATCATGAAGGTAACTACTTTGCATGAGACTGTATGAGAAGGAGAAAGAAATGAAAAGAGTTCTATACATTATATTAGGCTGCCTGCTCACAAGCATCGGTGCCGTAATTTTACAGCATGGTGGAGTGATGACAGGCGGCACTGCAGGACTGGCCCTGCTTTTAAGCTATGCCTCTGATCTTCCGTTTGGGTTGATCTTTTTTCTTGTGAATGTACCCTTTTACGTGTTATCGATTATCTTTATGGGCTGGAATTTTACTATTTCCACGATTTTGTCAGTCACTCTGCTGTCTGCGATTACAGGGCTGGATAAATGGCTGCCTGCTTTTGAAATTCCTATGTCTGTCGGAGCGGTTGTTGGGGGAGTTTTTATTGGATTTGGGGTATCTATCATGTTTATGAACCGCGCTTCTCTTGGCGGCTCTAACATTGTCGCGCTCATTCTTCAGAAAAAGCTGGGCTGGAATCCTGGAAAATTAAATTTCCTTTTTGATTTTGTTGTCGTTTTATATGGCTTTTATTCGATTGGTATTTTAAATGGTGCTCTTTCTGTTTTATCTATAATGGTGACTTCAAGTATTATCAGCCATTTCAAACAGAAGATTGGTGCAAGCAACCATTCGGTGAAAGAAAAAGAAGCGGCTCCTTCTGTAGAAGGAACCATCGCTACAAGCTGATTATAAAGTTAGCAAAAAGAAACGGGCCGGCTGGTTTGTTTCTTTTTTTTTTTTCAGATCAAAAATTCAAATGGAATAGTCTGCCGGAATGAAAACTTTTAATTGATTTGGCCGTATAAAAACCGTTTCTCCCGTTTGAAGGTCGAGCTCCCGGTATTGTTCTTTCGGCAGCTCTGCTTCTAAAAACCGTTCTGCTCCCTCTTCTTTTAATTCAATATGCACCGTGCGGCCGACCGCATGAACGTGCATGACCCTTGCCTGTACAGCATCCTCTGTTGGCTTTTCCCGCTCAATCACGAGATCATGCGGCCGGACATACGCGAGTGCTTGTTGTTCAGCGTCTGATTGGTCCCCATTTCTCCACTTTCCATTTTCAAGCCTGCCGTGAAATACGTTGACATTGCCTAGAAAATCATAAACAAACGGACTGTTCGGCTGTTCATACACTTCTTCCGGGCTGCCAATCTGTTCGATTCGTCCTTCATTCATAACAACAATCCGATCCGCAACATCTAATGCTTCCTCCTGATCATGGGTAACGAAAATACTAGTAATATGAAATTCGTCATGAAGGCGGCGCAGCCACCGGCGAAGTTCCTTGCGCACTTTTGCATCAAGCGCACCAAACGGCTCATCTAAAAGCAATACTTTTGGTTCTACAGCAAGGGCCCGCGCAAGCGCTACACGCTGGCGCTGACCTCCTGACAGCTGAGATGGATATCGATCTGCAAAAGATTCAAGCTTTACAAGTGATAAAAGCTCCGTTACTTTTCTCTTTATATCTTTTTTAGATGGGCGCTCCCTTTTAGACCGTACTTTTAGTCCATATGCTACATTATCAAAAACGGTCATATGTTTAAAAAGAGCGTAATGCTGAAATACAAAGCCGACTTTCCGCTCGGTCGTACGAATATGGGTCATTTCTTCATTTCCAAACAAAATTACACCATTATCTGCTTCTTCAAGACCTGCAATAATACGAAGAAGTGATGTTTTTCCGGATCCAGATGGTCCAAGCAGTGCCACCAGTTCCCCTGTTTGAATATCAAGATTAATATTTTTCAGCGCCTGAAATGAGCCGAATGTTTTGGATACTTCCTTAATTTGAATACTCACCCTTTGCTCCTCCTTCAGCCATGCTGGCCGGATTTCCACTCCACAATATTTTTCAAGATAAGCGTCACAATAGCTAAAATAGACATTAACGACGCTACAGCAAATGCAGCAGAAAACTGGTATTCATTGTATAGAATTTCAATATGCAGCGGCATTGTATTCGTTAACCCGCGAATATGACCGGACACCACAGAGACAGCTCCAAATTCTCCAACTGCCCGAGCATTGCACAAAATAACCCCGTATAGTAAGCCCCATTTAATATTTGGGAGTGTAACAAGCCAGAATGTTTTCCAGCCGTTTGCCCCAAGTGTAAGCGACGCTTCTTCTTCAGCGGAACCCTGTGCCTGCATAAGGGGAATGAGTTCGCGTGCAACAAAAGGAAACGTAACGAATAAAGTGGCCAGTACAATACCCGGCACAGCAAATAAAATTTTAATGTCATGCTGGAATAGAAAATCTCCAAATAGCCCATGTGTACTGAATAAAAGAACAAAAACAAGACCTGCAATCACAGGAGATATCGCAAATGGCAAGTCAATCAATGTAACTAACAGGCTTTTTCCTTTGAATTCAAACTTGGTAATAGCCCAGGCAGCTGTAATACCAAAAAGGGCATTCAGCGGAACCGTCAATACAACAACGAGCAGCGTCAGTTTAATAGCGGAGACAGCGTCAGGATCAGTGATAGAGGCTATATACAGCCCGATTCCCTGTTCAAATGCTTTTATAAAAATAGCAGCAAGCGGCAGCAACAGAAACAAAAACAAAAAAGCAAGTGCCACGGTAATTAATAGGATCCGTACAAGGAGCGGCTCACGAGCGGTTTTTTTATCTACTTGTTTACTGCCGTACTGCAGTGAAATGTGTCCAGCCATTGTGTTCCTCCTTAAGAATGTGTGTATTTGCGATTTGTCCACCACTGTACGCCATTAATAAACAGCAGAAGCACAAACGAGATGATCAGCATTACCGCTGCAATAGCCGTGGCACCTTCATAATCGTACTGCTCAAGCTTTGTCATAATCATTAGCGGGGTAATCTCTGTTTTCATCGGCATGTTTCCGGCAATGAATACAACGGACCCGTATTCTCCAAGCGCCCGGGCAAACGCCAGCGCAAATCCTGTGAGCGCCGCTGGTATAATTTCCGGTACAATCACTTTCCAAAATGTTTGCAGCCGGCCGGCACCTAAAATAGCGGAAGCTTCCTCTGTTTCCTGATCAAAATTCTGTAAAACAGGCTGCACCATTCGGACGACAAAGGGAAGGCCGATAAAAGTCAGAGCAATGATGATTCCGATCGGGGTAAACGCTACTTTAAACGGAAGAAACTGTCCAACCCATCCTGTTTCTGTATAAAGAGTGGTAAGTGCGATACCGGCTACAGCGGTAGGAAGCGCAAACGGAAGGTCGACTAATCCATCAATGATACGTTTACCAGGGAAGGAATATCGAACAAGCACCCAGGCAATCAATACGCCGAATACAACGTTGATACACGCTGCTGCGAACGACGCGCCAAAACTTAGCCGGTAAGAAGCAAGCACCCGAGGCTCAGTAACAGCTGCCCAAAAACCGGCCCAGCTCATGGAAGCCGTATTTACAAAAATCATGGCCAGCGGCAGCAAAACAAGCAAACTTACGTATAACGTTGTAAAGCCGAGGGATAATCCAAACCCAGGAAGTATACTATGTTTTTTCCATCTTTTCACTCTCATTATGTCACCCGCATCTCTCTTAGAGGTAGCTAAAGCGGCAGGCACATGCCAGCCGCTTTGAATGCTTTACTTTGGCTGGTAAATTTCATCAAACGTTCCACCGTCATCAAAGTGTGTTTGTTGTGCAGCTTTCCAGCCGCCAAATTCATCATCAATGGTGACAAGGTTAATATCCGGAAACTGGTCTGCATATTTCGCTAGTACTTCCTCATTGCGAGGCCGGTAGTAGTTTTCAGCCGCAATTTCCTGGCCTTTCTCTGTATACAGATATTCCAGGTATGCTTCCGCAACTTTTTCGGTTCCTTTTTTATCAGCCACTTTATCGACAACGGCTACTGGTGGTTCCGCTAAAATACTTAAAGACGGATTTACAATTTCAAATTTGTCTTTCCCTAATTCATTTAGAGAAAGGTACGCTTCATTTTCCCAGGCAATCAAAACATCTCCAATTCCGCGTTCTACAAAGGTAGTCGTAGAGCCGCGAGCTCCTGAATCAAGTACTTCAACATTTTGATAGATATCCCCGACTAACTGTTTAATTTTCTTTTCATCTCCATTAAGCTTTTTGTCCGCATACGCCCAGGCAGCTAGATAGTTCCAGCGTGCGCCTCCGGACGTTTTCGGGTTTGGTGTAATAACCGATACGCCTTTTTTCGCTAAATCATCCCAATCTTTGATCTGCTTCGGATTTCCTTTCCGGACAAGAAAGACAATTGTTGATGTATAGGGTGTAGAATTATCATCGAGGCGTGTTTGCCAATCTTCTGCTGTTAATCCTGCCTTCGCTACTTCATCAATGTCTCCTGCGAGTGCCAATGTAGTGACATCTGCTTCAAGTCCGTCAATGACAGCCCGAGCTTGTTTTCCTGAACCACCATGTGATTGCTGGATAGATACATCCTGGCCTGTTTCCTCTTTCCAATGACCGGCAAATTCTTTATTAAATTCTTCATATAATTCTCGTGTTGGATCGTAAGACACATTCAAAAGTTCGACCGGCTCCTTCGAAGAAGACTCTTGATTACCGCTTCCCTCCTCCGCACTGCCGCTGCATCCTGCTAAAATAGTGGCTGTCACCGTAATTCCTGCAAATAATTTAAAAGCAATTGGTTTTTGTTTCATCTCTATAACCTCTCTCTCATAAATAAATGTTCATATAAAAAAGGCAGACTGCCTCTAACAAAAAATCGTTAGAAGAGTCTGCCTTCAGTTTGTCTGATCGGCATTTATTGAATTTTTACTTGTTTCGGTTTTCCGTACACTTGGTTTTTTTTTAATGGGAACCGCTGTTTTTCCAGTCGGTCGATTTGAGTGATCTGTGAATCGTGAATCATAATTTCCACTGACCCGTATTCAATTCCCTGCAGTGATTTTACGATCCGCTCAATCCATTGTTCGTCAATCTGTTTTTCCGCCATGCTGCATCCCTCCATTTTTTAATCTCGACCTTTTCAGTCGACTTTTGGTCAAAAAAAGCTCCTTTGCATCTTCAGGCCAAACGTATTGGATAGAGATTACAAGGAGCCTTCAGTTGTCTGATCAGCTTAGTATGTAGTTTTTTATAACCAAGTATTTCGGTTTGTTTTATTTGATTAATTGGATTATAGCCTATTAAGAAAATGATGTCTACCTGTTTTTTCAAAAAATATTTTTTGGAATTAAACAGGAATAATAGGACGCAGCTGTCCTTTTAATAGGTCCTCCAGTGTTGTTTGTTCGAGCACAAAAGCAATCGTGTCTCTTACCAGGGCCCAGAGCGGCTTTAATAAACAGCTTCCTTCAAGCTGACAGGGTTCATACGCGGTAATGCTGGCACAGCTCATTGGAGAAAGTGGACCCTCTATTTGCCGAATCACTTCGCCAATATTAATTTCTGACGGCCGCTTGCTTAAAAAGTAACCTCCCTGGATGCCGCGTTTACTTTCAACGTACCCAAGCTTTTTAAGGCTAAGTAGAATTTTTTCTAAGTACTTTACAGTGACAAGAGTAGCTTCTGAAATGTTACTGATCGACATAAGTTCGTTTTTTTGTCCAAGCACAAGTAATGCTCTTAATGCGTATTCTCCCCGGCTGGATACCTTCATTCTTACACCCCTTCATAACCAAGTATTCCAATTTGTTTTATTTAAATTATATTCACTATGTAGAAAAGTGTACATAAAAAAAGACTGCGCTTATGCAGCCTTTTTTTAACGTACAGCCAGGGAACGACTTGCTTCTTCTTTTGCTAACAACAGCACCCGATCGAGCCGCCCACTAATTTCAGGAGCCAGTATATATCGTAAATCCTTTGTTTTTTCTACCTGTGTATCGAGAATGTATGCACCGTTTAAAATAGTAGTAGCACCAAGTGCAGACAAAACGGGCTTTAATGCGTAGTCAATTACCAAAAGATGTCCAAAAGAACCACCGAGTACAAGTGGAAGAACCGTTTTTCCTTCCAGCCCTTTTTGAGGCAGCAAATCAAGGTATGTTTTTAAAATGCCAGTGTATGCGGCTTTGTAGACAGGTGTCAGCACCACGACAATGTCAGCTTCTTCTACTATCTTATTTGCTTTTAAAATCGGTCCGCTATTGAAATTAGCTAAAATTAAATCTTCTGCTGGCAGATCATGAACGAAAATGGTTTCTGTATCAACGCTCTCTTTTTTAAAATAAGATGCTGCTTTATCCAAAATTCCTTTTAAACGGGACTGCTTGCTGTTTCCTCCATAGATCATTACTGCTTTTGTCATTTTATCCATCCTTTCCTTCGTTTAAAATAAAAGAAGCCTTTTAGGTGAAACAAATGTGCTTCACGTAAAAGGCCTCTAGTAGTCCAGACGGCTTTCATATTAAAATACCAGCGAATACTAATGTATCTTATTCGTTTTTATGAAGAACTACCTCTTTCTTTATGTTACGCGCTAAAATGCTATTGCCGATCGTTTCTCCAATGTTTCCTCTTGAACGCCCTAAATCTTCACCCTGGCCAAATGAAAGCAGCGGGAAGACAAGCTCCGCAAATCGATAGGATTCTTCTAAATGAGGATATCCAGAAAAAATAAAGCTCTCAATTCCGAGGTCTTGATATTCCTTGATACGAGCTGCAACCGTCTCTGGATCACCAACAAGTGCTGTGCCTGCACCACCGCGTACAAGCCCAATTCCTGCCCACAAGTTCGGGCTGATCTCAAGATCTGCTTCTTTTCCTTTTTGATGAAGCGCAGCCATCCTGCTCTGTCCGGCTGAATCATAACGACTTAACGTTTGCTGGGCTTTTGTTATTACTTCATCATCTAAATGAGAAATTAATCGTTCTGCCGCCGCCCATGCCTCCGCATTCGTTTCACGTACAATTACATGAAGGCGAATGCCAAACCGGACTGTGCGTCCTTCTTTTTGAGCCTGCTGGCGTACACTATCAATTTTTTCTTTAACTTGAGCCGGCGGTTCTCCCCATGTTAAATATACATCTGAATGGGCAGCTGCTACCTGCTGACCAGCAGGTGAGGAGCCTCCAAAATAAACAGGTGGTGTCGGCTGTTGAACGGGTGGGAACAATAATTCGCCGCCTTCTGATTTTACATATTTTCCGTCATAATTTACCGTCTTGCCCCCCAGCAGGCCACGCCAAATCGTTAAAAATTCATCCGTCGCCTCGTACCGTTCATCGTGTTTAAGAAACAGGCCATCTCCTGCAAGTTCAACAGGATCCCCACCAGCAACAACATTAATAAGCACACGTCCGTTGGATAAACGGTCCAATGTAGACGTCATGCGTGCAGCAACAGACGGCTGCATTAAACCAGGGCGCAGTGCTACCAGGAACTTCAGCCTTGTAGTCTCTGCTGCGAGTGCAGCTGCAGTCAGCCATGGATCTTCGCATGATTTTCCAGTTGGAAGTAGTACACCTGTGTAGCCAAGCCGATCGGCCGCTTGGGCCACCTGTCGAAAATACGTATGATCTGCTTCTCTTCCACCAATATCTGTTCCTAAATAACGACCGTCACCATGTGTTGGAATAAACCATAAAATTTCCATTTATCTCTCTCCTTTATTAATTAGTTCCTTGAAAGCTGCTGCGCCATTTTAATAATTTCCGTTCAAGCAGACGAACGAATGAATCTGTTAATTTGCCAACAACCGCAAAAATAATAATTCCGACAAATACTTTTTCTGTCTGCGAAAACTGGCGGGCGTCCATGATCATGTAGCCGACACCAGCACTCGATCCCATTAGCTCTGCCACGACAAGGCCTAGCCAGGCAATACCGAGAGACAGCCGAACACCAAGTAAAATGTTTGGCAGTGCAGCCGGTAGAATGAGGCGTGTAATTTGATGGTGCCAGCCGAATTCCAGCACACGTGCCACATCAAACAGCTTGGCATCTACACTCCGAATACCGAGAAATGTATTAATATAGATAGGAAAAAACGCACCAAGTGCAATTAACAGCACTTTAGATAATTCATCAAACCCGAACCATAAGATAAAGAGCGGTGTCACAGACAAATGCGGGACTGTGCGAAGCATTTGCAGAGATGGATCTAGATAGGACTCCGTTTTTCTTGAAAATCCAACCAGAATGCCAAATAAAAGACCCAGTCCTCCGCCGAGCAGAAACCCACCTGCTGCCCGGGCAATGCTGATTTTCATATTGTCAGCCAGTTCCCCTGATACTGCCAGCTCATAAAACGACGCGAGAATAGCAAGCGGTGTTGGCAGCACTGTTTCAGAAATTAATCCGGCACTTCCTGCATACTGCCATAAAGCCAACATAATGATCGGCACAACGAATCCTTTAAGCCACGGTGGAATGGTCCTTGTTTTTTTTACTTTTGCTGTTTTTTCCTGTCCACTTACTCCGACATAAGCTGCTGTTTTCATTCCGTCCCCTCCTTCTTCACTTTTTCAATAAATTGATTATCCACTACTTCAGATACATCAATTTCTTTGTCAATCACGCCAAGGTCATATTGAAAATCAGCTGTTTCCTGCTGTGCTTTAATAATCTCTTCTGTGATGGGTTCATTCAGTGGTTCTGTATTATTCAGTACGCTTTCCACTACATCTTTATCTAGCTCTTTAATTTCGGAGTAAATAGAGATGGCTTCCTCTTTGTTTGCTTTTTGCCAATCAACCGTTTTGTTGTAAACATCAAGGAAACGCTCAACTTCTTCTGGATGCTCCTCAGCAAATCCGCTTCTCGCAAGAGTGAAGCTCGGTGAGTACAAATGCAGCGTTTCACCATTCGCTAAAATCTCCGCGTCATTTTGAATGGTTTGCAGTGAGACAAATGGTTCCCAGATTGACCAGGCATCCACTGCCCCATTTTCAAATGCCGGCATTGCTTCATCTGGCTGGAGCTGAATGATCTCCACATCGTCTGGTGATACACCCGCTTCTTTTAATGCTTTATGAAGAAAGTCAAAGCCGCTGCTTCCTTTCGCCACTGCTACTTTTTTTCCTTTCAAGTCTTCAATCGATTGAACGGAACTTTCTTTCTTCACTAAGATCGCATTGGCTTTGAGTCCATCCTGTGAAAGGGCAATTTCTTTAAATGGAACATCCGCTGCCTGACCGCCAATAACAGGAGAGTTGCCGACCTGTGAAAAGTCCAGCTTGCCTGCTGCCAGCCCTTCAAATTGAGGAGGCCCGCTTTGAAATTCAGTCCACTTTACTTTAATACCTTCTTTTTCAAACACTTCTTCAAACCAGCTCTTTTCTTTTGCAATCCAAAGCGGGCTAAGGCTTTGTTGAATACCAATATTAATCTCTTTTAATTCTTGCTCTCCTGACGTTTTCGCAGAGCACGCCGCTAAAAGTAATGATGATATAATCAAAAACAACCATTTCTTCATGATCATTCCTCCTAAATTCCTGCACCCTCTGTATAAGCAGAATGTTCTGTTTTTTCAAATTCTTCCAATACCTTTTGACGTAAATATTGAAACGATGTATCCGTTCGGTTTCGTGGAAAAGGTAACTCGATGGGCAGCCACCTTTGAAGACGGCCAGGTTTAGCCCGTAGAATCGCCAGCTGTGTTCCCAAGTAAATTGATTCATCAATGTCGTGGGTCACTAAAATCATTGTGATTTTTTTTTGCTGCCGAATGTCGATCAACACATCCTGCAGATGCTTACGAGTAAACGCATCAAGTGCACCAAATGGCTCATCAAGCAACAGAACTTCGGGTTCACGAAGCAGTGCTCGTGCAATAGCCACACGTTGCGACATGCCTCCAGACAATTCAACTGGGTACGCCTTCTCATTTCCTGTCAGCCGGACAATATCAATTAGTTCCTGAACTTTTGCTTTCACATCTGGATCACGCAAGTTCAAGTCTGCCGCAATGTTTTGTTCTACGGTCAGCCACGGAAACAGGCGATGTTCTTGAAAAATAAATCCCTGACTAATACCGGGCTTCTTAACTTCCCGGCCATGGATGTTCACACTGCCTGTGTACTCTGTATCCAGCCCTGCAGCAATTTTTAATAGTGTACTTTTACCGCACCCGCTTGGCCCGATAATGGTTAAAAATTCACCATCATTAATGTCCAAATGTATATCATCAAGCACCACTGTGCGTTTATCTGCTATTCCAAACGCTTTTTCTTCTACTCGTATTAAGACACTCATTTTGCTCCTCCTCTTTAAAAGAAAACAGCCCTCTGCCAGAAAAAACAGAGAGCCTTCGGTTGTCCAATCAGTTTTTATTCAATTGTCCCTCTACCATGTGACAGTCGCTTTTCATTTTCATCAGTCCCTCCTAGTGCAACAAAAAAAGCACACGCCATTTTGAAAAGGCGTGTGCTTTCAGTTGTCTGATCAGCACGGTTCATATAAAGTTTATTAACGGATGTTATATCCGATTAATTCTATAAGAATTATAATAAATGGTCAATTGCTATTCGTCAACCACTTTTTGATAAAAATTTAATTCTTTTTAAGCTGCTCATTTCGCTCTTTCAGCAAAAAAAGACTGGCTTGTATGTAAATAAAAGTACAAGCCAGCCAATCTTCTTTATTTCGTTCCCGATTTCGCAAGCAGAACAGGCGAAAGGGAGCTTTTTTTATTCCTATGCGTTGTATATAGAGCCATCCCAGTAAACAAAAATCCTCCTACAATATTGCCTAACGTAACAGGGATTTGGTTCCATAACCACCAATCGGCAAGCGAAATATTGGCGCCAAAAAGTATGCCTGCCGGGATCACAAACATGTTAACAACTGCATGCTCAAACCCTTGAGCGAAAAAGATGAAAATCGGCAGCCACATGGCGACAATTTTTCCTCCTACGCTGCTGGATGTCATGGCCATCACGGCACCCAGTGCTACCATACAGTTACATAAAACGGCTTTTGTAAACACAATGGCAAGTCCTGATGCTCCAAGTGCTGCATATCCATTTGTTTTCGCTTCTGCTGTTTTAATAATTTGTTCAATCACTGACTGGTCCGCCGCATGGTGAAAAGACACATAATAAAGAGAAGCATAAAATAAACAACCGAGTAAATGTCCGATAAATACCCAGGACCAGTTGGATAACATTTGCTGGAATGTTGCTTTTTTTTCAATTACGGTAAGTGGAATCAGTGCAAAATTACCGGTCAATAATTCCAAGCCAAGTAAAATGATTAATACAAATCCGGCCGGAAAAAGCAATGCCCCAATAATTCCAGCTCCTGTCTGTTGAGTTGCTGTCATAGCAAATGTGACAGAATAGCTTAAAAACAAACCGGAAAGTGCACTGCGGATCAGCAAATCTTTTACCGATAAATTCACTTTTACCTTTCCAGCATTAATCATATTTTCTACAACCTGTTCGGGTTTCACAAAACTCATTGCTTTATCCCCTTCTTAAAATAGCTTCCTTTTTATATAAGAAGAAACACATCGTCGTCTTCAATAACAGTTTTATACGTAGACACACAGCCGGTATCCGGCGCCTGCACTTTTCCATCGGCTGTGCAAATTTTCCAGTCGTGCATCGGGCAGAAAACGTGCTCGCCGCTGACAATTCCTTCAGCGAGCACCCCGCCTTTATGCGGGCAGCGGTTTTCAATGGCCCGGACCTGGCCATTGCCCAGTTTAAACACCGCCAGCTCCAGCTCTCCAATTCGGACGGTTTTGCCCATTCTCTCCGGAAGCTCATGAATCGAGGCGATCCGTACTTTTTCCAGTGTTTTTTCCATATTCATGTCCCCCTTTTATTTAGTTGTGCTCACAAGCTCTGTTTCGTATAGTTCTTTCCGGATTTTTTCGCTTTCGATAACTTCCTTCCACGGCTCTTTCGTAACAGACAGCGCTTCGTCAATACGGGCATTCAGCGCGTCCCGTGTCGCTTTATCGGACAGCACTTCTTTAATGTGATCCAGGCCGACACGCTCTACCCAGGCTGCCGTCCGCTCAAGATATACTGCATCCTCCCGGTAATACTGCATGAACGCGCCAGTCATTTCCATTACTTCTTCGTTCGTTTTTACTTTGCAGAAAAGATCTGCTGCCCGCAAATGTGTTCCGCCGTTTCCGCCAACGTAGATTTCCCAGCCTCCGTCTACCCCAACGACGCCAATATCCTTGATGCCCGATTCCGCACAGTTGCGCGGGCAGGCAGATACAGCCATTTTCACTTTATGCGGTGTGCCGATCCGCTCGAATTTCTTTTCCATCTGGATCCCCATGCTCATAGAATCCTGGGTGCCGAAGCGGCAGAAGCTTTCACCGACGCATGTTTTCACCGTTCGCAATGTTTTTCCGTACGCATAGCCCGATGGCATATCCAGATCGGCCCACATGCCCGGCAGATCTTCTTTTTTCACGCCGAACAGATCAATCCGCTGTCCGCCGGTTACTTTGATCAGCGGCACGCTGTATTTATCTGCTACATCGGCAATTTTCCGCAGGTCATCCGCTGATGTGACGCCGCCATACATACGCGGCACTACCGAATACGTGCCGTCTTTTTGAATGTTTCCGTGCATGCGCTCATTCACAAACTTAGAGGCTTTTTCATCTTCGTATTCTGTCGGGTTAATCATGCCCAGGTAGTAGTTCAGTGCCGGACGGCATTTGGAGCAGCCGCCGTCTGTTTCCCAGCCAAGCACATTCATGACTTCTTTTGTATGGTTCAGGCCTTTTTCACGGATCGCTTCGACCACTTCGTCGCGGGACAGCGTTGTGCAGCCGCAGATCGCTTCTTTTTGGATAGAGGTGTCAAAGCTGTCGCCAAGAGTATGCGCCAGCAGGTCAACTACAAGCGGTTTACAGCCGCCGCATGAGCGGGACGCACCTGTGCACCCTTTCACTTCATCCACTGTTGTTAAGCCGTTTTCTTTAATGGCACACACAATGTCACCCTTGGATACACCATTACAGCCGCAGATCAGTTCACTGTCATCCATTGATGCCACCAGACTTTCACCGCCGGCGGTTTCTTCTGCCGCACCAATGTAATCCTCCACATCCGCTTTCTTATTAATTAAGCGAAGCAGCTTGTTTCCTTCACTTGTGTCTCCGAATAAAACAGCACCGGCCATTTTCCCGTCGCGGATTAAAACCTTTTTGTAGGTGCCTTTCCAATCATCAAACATTTTAATGGTCTTTGTTTCCTCGTCCTCGACAATTTCACCGACCGAGAATACGTCTACACCCGAGACTTTTAACTGTGTCGATAGAACCGAACCTTCATAGCCGGCAGCTACTGTACCACAAATATGTGCCGCCATCGCTTTGCCCTGTTCATAAAGCGGTGCAACAAGACCATACACCACTTCACGGTGCTCTGCGCACTCCCCAACTGCATACACATCGGGGATATTCGTTTCCATATAATCATTGACCAGGATACCCCGGTTTACGGCAATGCCACTTTCTTTCGCCAGGGACGTATTCGGGCGGATACCAGCTGCCATAACCACAAGATCCGTTTCGATTTCTTCCCCGTCATTAAAGCGGATGCCTTCTACTCTTTCTCCACCTAAAATCTCGGCTGTCTGCTTGTTCATCAGGAAATTCATGCCCTGCTTTTCGAGCTCTTTCTGCAGCATTTTGCCGGCTGTTTCATCAAGCTGGCGCTCCATTAAAAAGTCAGCCAGGTGAATCACGTTTACATCCATTCCAAGATTTAAAAGCCCGCGTGCCGCTTCCAGGCCAAGCAGGCCGCCGCCGATCACGGATGCTTTTTTGTATTGCCTGGAGGCATCGATCATTTTTTCACAGTCTTTAATGTCACGGAAAGCCGTCACGCCTTCTTTTTCGTGACCCGGCACCGGGATGATAAAGGGAACGGAGCCTGTCGCAATAATAAGCTTGTCATACTCGACGGCCCGCTTTTTTGTGGTATGAATATATTTTGCTTCTGTATCAATACGTGCAACTGCTTCACCCGGATATAACTGAATATGGTGGTCTTCATACCAGTTCCAGTCGTTAAGCGTAATATCAGCAATCGTGGTATCTCCCTGAAGAACTTTTGATAATTGAATACGGTTATAATTAGGGTAAGGCTCTTCTCCAAAAATGGTAATATGAAACCGATCCGGATTCATTTTTAATATTTCTTCAATCGACCGGACACCGGCCATCCCATTTCCAATTAGCACTATTCTCTCTTTATTCAACGTAAAATCCCCCTCAATAGCAGTAGATATCCCGTATTATAAAAAGAATAAAAGATGCTGTCTAAATACATGTTATATTATCTGACATATTATTTTTTAAATTACATTGCTTTATACAGAATGTAAACCCTAAGAAATCTATTATTGAATATGTTTTAGCAGCCAATAAATAAGGGAAACATAAGGAAAAAACAGAATAGAAATAAAAGGACGAGCAAAATGAGACTGTCACTAAAAAAATTCATTTATTACTTGATTAAATTAAGGAGCCGAATCTTTCTCCCTTTTTTTCTTCTATATATCTTGATTACTTCATACATCATTTTGATGATCGAGCCTGAAACCTTTGGCTCTTATTTAACAGCCCTGTACTGGGTAATGACCGCTCTGGCTACAGTCGGCTTTGGAGATTATGCTCCTGTTACCGATGCTGGGAAAGCTTTTACAATTTTTCTTTATGTTACAGGCATCGGGATGGTCAGTGTGTTCATTGGAAATGTTATCGAAACTGTGTACCGCATCGAAAAATTAAAGGTTGGGGGAAAAATGAAATATACAGGAAATGATCACATTATTTTAATTGGATGGAATGAAAAATCGAAAGCTGCGGTGCAGGAAATTATCCGCTCAGACCAAACGGTAGATATTGTTCTTATTGACCACATGGAAAAATCCCCCTTAATAGATGAACACCTTTTTTATATAAGAGGAGATGCAACCGATGAACAAACATTAATGCGGGCAAATTTGCCGGAAGCCAAAGGTGTTATCATTTTCGCTGAAGAATCACCTCAGGTAAATGATGCTGCTAAAGATCCCCTTCTTGTAGACGGCAAAACGCTGCTTATTGCAACAGCCATTACCTCTCTTGAAGAACAGATGAACCTTTCTATTCACGTAACAGCTGAAGTCGTTCATCAACAGCATATTCGTTTATTTGAACGGGTAAAGGTGGATGAATTTATTCCAACGAATGAAATGATCTCCCATGCGGCAGTACGGTCACTATTTTCCCATGGCATTACCCATATTTACTCTGAATTAATGAGCCGGCAGGTTGGAGAAAGTATTTATGAAATTGACAAACGCCCCCAATGGATGACATATCGGGATGCTTTTATGGACCTTTTGGATGAGGGAGCTACACTTGTCGCGGATCACACCAACCTTCATATTAATCAGAAGTTAGACGAGCCAATTCCAATTGAGGCACGCCTTTTCGTCATGTGCGACAAGGAAACCATTGCTAAAATCCAGCCGGAGTCAAACGTCTAAAGTGATTATATTTAACTATATTAGAGTAGGGGCGTTAAGTTAGCAAAAAAAGGGTAAATAAACAAAAGCTGCTTTCTGTGTTTAAACAGCAAAACGAAGCAGGAAATAATTATTCAGCCAGTTATTCGTCAGTTTGTTTTAGCTTGTTTGACAGCTTGGCTAAACAACAAGGAGGATATTGGATTATGAGCAAGTCATCAAATTGGGAAAACAAACAATTCTACACACCCACCTCCAATGTTTCATCGTCTAAAAAATTAAAAGAAGCCATCTGGCAATTGTTATGGGAAGCGGATCATCCTTATACAACAAAAGAGATTTCAAACCTGCTTTATACAGGAGAAGCAACTGCAAACAGTATTCTGCATTTATTAATGCAGGAAAGGAAAGTTAAACGGCACAAGATAACTTCTAAAGCAAACGGCCGAATGATCACCCGTTACGTTTATTACGGCGTAGAAGCTTATACAGAGTCCCAGCAGGAGGAACTGTCTCCATTAATGGCACAGGTCTATCAATTGTTTCAGTCCACCGGACAAAAGTATTCAGCTGAACGGGTATCGGCCCTGTTAAATCTTGCCCCAACCAGTACGGCCACGGTTCTTTATCGCTTGTATAAAAAGGGCTACCTTTCTAGAAGCAAAGAATACTCCGGTAAAAGAAAGCGATATCTTTACGTTATTGAAGAAGATTCAGAACGCGAGTCTTCCTACATTATTGAAAGAATGGATAAACTGCCAAGTAAGGGCGGTACATTAAAAGACATATCGTCGGTTAGCGGGATCTCTATTCGTACGTTAAAAGAAGTGATGCTGGAATTATTTAAAAAAGGACAGGTCTGCCGCCGTCGTCATAGTGAATATGCAGAAAACGAAAGTCTTATTTACTTTTTACGCGATGATGAAACATGGGAATATCATATTTCACGCTTATTGGAATTTAAAATTGTTGAAGCCCTAAAAAAACAGAATTGTCCCCTTTCTTTAATAGAATTGGAAAGTCAACTGCAGATTAGTGTATCTAAAATCCGGAAAGTCGTTCAATCTATGTATGAAGAATTTATCGTAGAAAGAATTCATCTTTCTAAACACTCTTCAAACAGAAGAGGCTATGGATATAGATTAACGAATATTGGAAAACAACGAACCATTGATACCTGGGATTACTTTGAAGAAATAGTTTGTATGGAGAATTAGTCAGTCAGCGGCAGATGATACCTTTTTTTATAGCAGGCTGACTGCGGAGATCACTCTGTAGTCAGCTTTCTACTTTTTAAGTCCTTTTTTGTTCTGTTGTGACCTTTTTTAAACGGAATTTGTTCTCTTTAAAATTCTCTTCAAAATACATACATACATTTTTTAAATTTATGATTCAATAAAATCAGTTTTTATAAAATTACTTTAAATATAATATTTATGGTCTTATAGATTTTTATCTTATTCGTTTGAATTTAATAAACATTTTGTTAATATTTATAAGGACTTTCAAAACGAAACGTTTAGATTATTGTTTATTTCAAACTTTGAGAGTAAAACCAATTTTTATATGCCGTACCTGTTCGTTCCCTCCTTTGTGATTTTACCTCTCTTTCCTGCTGGAAATGCTCATATAATCACAAACCTTTCATTTTACAGGACAATTGTTGTTTCAACCCAAAATACTGCTTCCTGCAGACGATCAGCCTATCCTAAAATGATCGCTGTATTTAGACGTCTTTTTTAAGCATTTATTATGAATTAAGATTTTAAACGGCTCTTACAAGGTTCCTGCTTTTTCATAAGCATAAAACAGGGGAAACCGGCAAAACGGAATATAATTATTGGCAATAATATATTGAGGTAATTTGATGGATCCATACGTACCAGTGAAAAATGTCTCAAAGATTTTTGGCAAATCTCCTAAAGCCGCCATTAATTTACTAAAGCTAGGCAAATTCAAGGAGGAAATTTTAAATGAGACAGGAAAAACCGTTGGTATAAATAGTGTAAACTTCGATATTTACCCTGGTGAAATTTTTGTGATTATGGGGCTATCTGGGAGCGGGAAGTCTACATTGATTCGTATGTTTAACCGTTTGATTGATCCTACAATTGGTGAAATCCTGATTGAAGATGAGGATATTGTAAAAATGAATTCTGCAAGATTAAGAGAAGTCCGCCAAAAGAAAAATTTGCCGGCTTGTACCAGCTTATCTGGATATTGATTCTATTGATGATTTAAAATAAGAAAAAGAGCTGCTCATGCCGGAGCAGCTCTTTTTATGGTTTATTTTATTTTACAAAAACGGTTTTAATCGAAGTAAAGAATTCTTTCGCGGCTTCTCCCTGTTCACGGGAATGCGAGCTGGACTGCTTCATACCGCCGAATGGAGCCTGAAGTTCAACCCCGGCACTTTCCGCATTTACCCGGATAAGTCCCGCTTCCATATCGTTAACGAAGGACAACAAATGCTGGATATTCGTTGTAAAGATAGAAGCACTTAAGCCGTACTCGGTATCGTTCGCAATCTTCAGTGCCTCTTCCACCGATTCTGCTTTTAACAGGCCAATGACCGGGCCAAAGATTTCTTCCCTGGCAATGGCCATATCCGGCGTGCAGTTGTCAAAAATCGTCGGTTCCACATAGTATCCGTCTGCCAGGCTGCCTTCTTCCGCACGTTTGCCCCCGATCAGAAGCGTGGCGCCTTCTTCTACTCCTTTTTCAATATAAGAAAGAACCGTATTCAGCTGGTTTTCGCTTGCACATGGCCCAAGCCACGTACTGCTGTCAAGACCGTTGCCAATGGTAATCTCTTTTGTTTTTTGAACAAGCATGTTTTTAAATTCATCAAACACTTCAGCTGCCACAATAACCCGGCTGGTTGCCGTACATTTTTGGCCCGTTGAACGGAAAGCGCCGGTTACAACGGCTTCTACTGCCAGGTCAAGATCAGCATCGGCAGCCACAATCACCGGGTTTTTTCCGCCCATTTCAAGCTGGTACTTTGCACCGCGTGCCAGCGCTGCCTGGCCGATCTGCTTGCCAACGCCGTTAGAGCCGGTAAACGTAATGCCGTTGATGTCTTCATGATCGGCGATCCCCTGGCCGATGGTTCTGCCCGGTCCGGTAACCATGTTGACCACCCCTGCCGGGAATCCGGCTTCTTCGAAGCACTCGATAATTTTAGCCGCTGTAACCGCTGTTTCTGTTGCCGGCTTCATCACGATCGTGTTGCCGTATACAAGCGCTGGTGCCAT
>NZ_LAHL01000042.1 GCF_000966195.1 Domibacillus robiginosus
CGAAAAAAGAAGGCTGGTTATCCAGCCTTCTCAGCTTGTAGACAAAGTCTTCATTTTGAAGATGATGTCTGCAGGCTTTTTTTGTACAATAAAAACATCAAAATCTTGTGGGGGAATTTGTATGTTATCAAAACGTCCAGAAAACCGCCGGAATCAAATGGAGGTTGTCGCGCTCGACCAGCTTGTGCCGGCTGATCATCTGGTCCGCAAAATCGAGGCGGCGATCGACTTTGATTTTATTTATCCATTGGTAGAAGATATGTATTCAGCTGACAACGGCCGGCCAAGTGTTGATCCTGTCGTACTGATTAAAATGGTGCTGGTCCAGTACCTGTTTGGCATCCGTTCCATGCGCCAGACGATTAAGGAGATTGAAACCAATGTGGCGTACCGCTGGTTTCTTGGGTACGGATTTTCGGAGAAAATTCCCCATTTCTCTACCTTCGGTAAAAACTATGTCCGACGCTTTAAAGACACCGACCTGTTTGAACAGATTTTTTACCGGATTCTGAGAGAAGCGATGGAGAAAGGATTCGTTGATCCGTCCGTTGCTTTTATCGATTCAACGCATGTCAAAGCCAGCGCAAATAAAAAGAAGTTTAATAAGAAAGTCGTGCGGGTCGAAACGCGCAGCTACCAGGCACAGCTCGATGGAGAGATCAATGCAGATCGTGAAGAACATGGAAAAAAGCCGTTTCCCCCACAGGAAAAGGAAGAGACGAAGGAAATCAAGTCGAGCACTACTGATCCCGATAGCGGCTACTATGTGAAAGATGAGCGGGAGAAAAATTTTGCCTACTCCTTTCACACAGCCTGTGATGCCAACGGGTTTGTTCTTGCCTCCTGTGTGACAGCTGCCAATGTTCATGACAGCCGCGTGTTTACAGATGTCCTCGATAAAGTAATGGAAAAAGTGGAAAAACCTGATGCAGTAGCTGCCGACGCTGGATACAAAACGCCTTTTATCGCCAAGTACATAACGGACCTTGAGATCCGCCCAGTGCTTCCTTATTCAAGACCCCGCACCCCAAAAGGATATTTGAAGAAAAGCGACTTCGCCTATGATGAGCATTATGACTGCTATATCTGTCCGGAGGAACAGATCCTTTTTTATCGGACGACTACCCGTGAAGGGTACAGGCAGTATTCTTCTGATCCAAAGCAGTGCCAGGGCTGTCCACTCCTTTTTATGTGCACACAAAGCCAGAATCATACAAAGCTGATCCACCGGCACGTATGGGAGGACTATTTGGAAGAAGCTGACCACCTGCGCCATACGGCGCAGAATAAAAAAGACTATGCTAGGCGCAAAGAAACGATTGAGCGTGTTTTTGCGGATGCTAAAGAAAAGCATGGCATGCGATGGACAACCCTCAGGGGACTGGGGAAATTATCCATGCAGGCGATGCTTACTTTCGCTGCCATGAATCTTAAAAAGCTGGCCAGCTGGTCGTGGAAACCAGTGCAGCCAGTTTGAATAAGGGTGTCAAAACGAATAAAAAAAGACAAAGCGGCCTCAAAACGGAGTTTTGAGAACCACTTTGTCTACAGTCTGAGA
>NZ_LAHL01000043.1 GCF_000966195.1 Domibacillus robiginosus
AAAAATTGTCTATGCAGGCGATGCTGACTTTTGCTGCCATGAATTTGAAGAAGCTGGCCTGCTGGACATGGAAAGGTCCAGTAGCATCATAAAAATAGACCCTCGCAGAGGGCAAAATGCACGATTCTCGCCCATTTTGCAGTTAGTTTCCAAGAAAACCTCATCAAAATTTAAAAAGGGACTTGGAATGAGGCCATTCCAAGTCCCTTTTGTCTACAGTCTGACCGGCGGAAATTTCCGCCGGTTTTTTTATTGCCACACTGGGCCGTTTGCTTCCACATTCAATTGTAAAATATCACAGTCTGGAAACCGCTCCTTGAAAGCCGATGCAATCGCTGCACCTTTGCCGAGCGGCGCCAGAGTCAAAACGGTCGGGCCTGCACCGCTGATAACCGTCGCATACGCCCCGAGCTCTTTCGCCTTCTCGCGCGCTGGAGCAAATTCTTTAATAAGTGCAGCACGGTACGGCTCATGAAAAACATCACGTTCCATCATACGGCCGGCTGTATCATAATCCCGCTGCATAAACGCCGCTGTGAGCATATTGGAAACCGCACTGGCTAAAACCGCGTCCTTACGGCTGAACGAATCCGGCAAAACGTTGCGTGCATCTTCCGTTTTTAATTCATACGGCGGCACAATCGCAATCAAATCTACATCAGGCGCGGGCAAAGACAGCAGCTCCGCCTGCTCTCCCAGCGACACACCGCATACCATACCGCCAAACAGAGAGGCACCGATATTGTCCGGGTGCCCTTCAAATTGATCACCGATGTTTAATTTTTCCGCATCCGTTAACTGTAGGCTGGCAAAGCGGTCGGCAATTTCAATACCTGCTGCAATGGCGGCTGCACTGCTGCCAAGGCCTCTGGCAAGCGGAATCTCACTTTTTAGCACCGCTTCTACCGGCGGCATTTCTACGCCGCGAAGAGCGGCTGTTTTTTTTGCTACGACCGCAATTAAATGGCGGTCATCTTCGGGGAGTCCCGCAAGCAGGTCGGATTCGTGAGAAAATGCCCACTGCTCCGCCTGCTTAACGTCTACCGTTAAATAAAGGTTAAAAGCAAGGCCGATCGAGTCAAATCCAGGCCCTAAATTGGCCGTTGATGCCGGCACTTTCAAAGAGCCGGAAGAAATCATGCTTCCACCACTCCGCGGATAAAGTTAAACACCGCTTCTTCACTGTTTGGCAGAACCGTTGGCTTTTTCTCGATTTGCGCAATCGCTGTTTGCGGATCTTTCAAGCCGTTTCCAGTCAGTACAGCGACAATGTTTGCTCCCTGCTCGATTTCGCCTGATTTCACATGCTTGATGATACCCGCGATCGACGCATTTGATGCAGGTTCTGCAAAAATACCTTCTTCACGTGTCATCATTTCGTATGCTTCTAAAATTTCAGCGTCTGTAACAAAATCGATTTTACCGCCCGACTCATCACGCGCTGCTTCTGCAAATTTCCAGCTGGCCGGGTTACCGATCCGGATTGCCGTTGCCACTGTTTCCGGCTGGGCAATTGGCTCTCCCTGAACGATCGCTGCCGCTCCTTCTGCTTCAAATCCGTGCATGCGCGGAAGGCCCGTGCCGAATTTTTCATTGTATTCTTTAAAGCCTTTCCAGTATGCGGTGATATTACCGGCATTTCCAACCGGGATCGCTAACACATCCGGTGCTTGTCCAAGCTGGTCGCATACTTCAAATGCAGCTGTTTTTTGTCCTTCGATCCGATATGGGTTCACAGAGTTTACAAGTGTAATCGGTGATTTTTCGCTGATATTGCGGACCATTGTCAAAGCTTCATCAAAGTTTCCTTCAATCGCGACAATTTCAGCTCCGTACATCATTGCCTGTGCCAGTTTACCAAGAGCAATTTTGCCGTCAGGAATGACAACAATGGTTTTCATTCCTGCACGCGATGCATACGCAGCCGCTGCGGCAGATGTGTTCCCTGTTGACGCACAGATAACCGTGTTGCTTCCTTCTTCTTTCGCTTTGGCTACTGCCATTACCATACCGCGGTCTTTAAAAGAGCCAGTTGGATTAGCACCCTCTACTTTTACGTGAATGTTCACACCGAGTTTTTTAGAAATATTCACAAGCGGAATCAGCGGTGTGTTTCCTTCCATTAGTGAAAGGGCCGGTGTGTTTTCCGTAACCGGTAAAAATTCTTTGTATTGGTGTAATAAACCTTCCCATTTTGCCATAATTATGCTCCTTCTCCTTCAACGCGGTAGAAACTTTCAATTGAACGAACAACCGCCAAGTCTTTGATTTGTTCCTGCATTTGTTTGTAGCTTTCATCTGATGCTCTGTGTGTAACAATAACAATCTCAGCGACACCGTCTTCTTCAAGCGGCAGCTGAAGAATTTTTTCAAAGCTGATGCCATTACTTGAAAACAGCTTCGTCAGCTCAGAAAACGCGCCTACTTCATCGCGAACGTGAAGACGGATAAAGTATTTCGCAAATTTTTCATCTGATGCTTTCAGCTGCTTTTCAAACTGCGGTACAGCGATGCTTTTTCCATTTACACCGAGTCTCATGTTGGTAATAACGGCAACAAGGTCACTGACGATCGACGTTGCTGTCGGAAGTCCGCCGGCACCCGGTCCGTAAAACATCGTTTCACCAACCGCATCTCCGTACACGTAAACGGCATTGTATTCATCGTTGACAGAAGCAAGCGGGTGATTGTTTGATAGGAACGTTGGCTGCACGCTCACTTCAGCTCCGCCATTTTGCTGATCTGCATAGCCAATTAGCTTCATCGTGTAGCCAAGTGTCTGGCCATGTTTTAAATCGCTGTCTGATACTTTAGAAATTCCGCTTACATCTACATCTTCAAGCTCGATATCCATCGAGAAAGCAAGGCGGGCCAGAATTGCCATTTTACGAGCGGCATCAAGACCTTCTACGTCGGAAGTCGGGTCTGCTTCTGCAAAGCCAAGATCCTGTGCTTCTTGAAGCGCCACTTCGTACGACATGCCTTCTTTGTTCATTTTTGTCAGGATAAAGTTGGTCGTACCGTTGACAATCCCCATCATCGTTCTGATTTTATCAGAAGCAAGTCCATCTGCAAGACCCCGGATAATCGGGATACCGCCGGCAACACTTGCTTCATAGTAAAAGTCACAGCCATTTTCTGCCGCTGCCTTCAGCAGTTCTGACCCGTACAGCGCCACAAGGTCTTTGTTCGCTGTCACAACGTGTTTTTTCTGATGAAGTGCATCCAGCAAAAGCTTTTTCGTTTCATCAATACCGCCCATTACTTCGACGATCACATCCACGTCCGGATCGTTGATTACATCATATGGATCAAGTGTGAGGGACTCTTTTGCCAGCTCCACTTCACGCTTTTTCTCAACATTTTTGACCAATACTTTTGTGACTTCAACCGAGCAGCCAACGCGGTGAGCAAGCTGTTCCTGATGATCCTGAATCATCTTGACAACGCCTGTGCCAACTGTCCCGAGACCGAGTAATCCTACTTTTACATTGTCCTTCATCCTAAACGTCACCTCAACTATGTATTTTTCTGATGTACATTTGTTTTTGTATAGTAGACATTATATCGGTCTTTCTACTTGAATACAACCCTATCTTTTGGAAAAATAGAAAAATCACTTTTTTAATAAAACAATATTTTCGCACAATTCTTATATTATAGAAAACAACCGCTCGTTTCAAGCGGTTGTCGTGTTTTTCGATGAAGCGCTCGTTGCACCCGCCGAAATAGAAAGCGGGCATGGTCCACAATTAACAAAACGGGCATTTTCGATCGTCACATATTCCGGTTTGTTCGCGCCGCCGAATACTTTGAGCGCAGCACCAGCTGTAGCAAAATCACGCATGGCTATGTCGCGAATATGCACATGTTTCGCTTTGTATTGAATACCTGCTACAGGCAGATTTTTATAATCATACGCCGGATCACCAACTGCACGCAGCCCGTTCACCACAACATGATGGTAAGCGGACACAGTTAAAACGC
Source organism: Domibacillus robiginosus (assembly GCF_000966195.1). Taxonomy (GTDB): domain Bacteria; phylum Bacillota; class Bacilli; order Bacillales; family Domibacillaceae; genus Domibacillus; species Domibacillus robiginosus. The sequence goes on from NZ_LAHL01000043.1 coordinate 3,988, forward strand.
GCGGTTTTGATACAGCATATAGCTCTGTGTAAATAGGGTGAATAGAGACAATGCGCGTTGCGGTAATGAACCGGGCTGTTTTTGAATCCGGATCTTCTGCTGCGTGATGGCCGATATGGCGGAAATTAAATGATCGATTGTCGTTTTCGGACAGATGGCCAATAATATGCACATTGGCAGCCGCTGAACTGGTTGCGTGTGCTTTAATTTCTACACCGCCGAAGCAGCGGGCCGACACATTATTCACGAGCCAGACCGTCCGCGAGCCGTCGTCGACTTCAAATCCGTTGGAGTTTGAAATTCCTTTTTTATGGCTGCGCCCTGATGGATCACACATAAAACAATTCGAAATGAAAATGTAGTCACTGTGATGTGTCGTCACGCCGTCGTCCCCAAAGCCGGTTCCCGTACAGCCGTCAATCCAGACAAAGCGGCTTCCGCCTCTGGCGCGGTGGCCGTCTCCCGAATAATCGTACAGGGTCGAGGATACGTCATAGCAATGCAGGCCAGGATTGATCGCATCACAGTTCCGAATCCAGCCGTATGTGACATTTGCAAAAGTTAAACAGCTTGACCGGTTGTTTCCGCTGGATGACTTTTCATCAGGATGAAGCCGCTCAAGCGACCAATCAAGTGTTAACCCTTCTATTAATATGTGATGGTTGCCTTTCACATGATTTTCATTTGTCAGCACAAAGCTTCTTTTCGGGGCCGTGTCCCGGAGCTTTAGGATCGTTTTTCCTACCCCCGCTCCCCTGACGATGGTATTCGATGGAACGTGCAGTTCATCGACGATGTATGTTCCTTCCGCTAAATAAATGGTTTTTCCGCCTCCAGAAAGTGCGCCTTGAATGTCGTCTCCGGGTTTTACATAAACAGTAGAGACGGCCCGCTCTTCCAGCACGCTGTATTCCCGGTCCAGCACTGGCTTCCAATCTGGATAAGCCCCTGTTTCATCTACAAGTGTACGGTGCAGCTGGATCGGTTCCTCTCGTCTAGTCCATAGAGATTTCAAAACGTCAAACAGCGATTTTTTTTCTTCTTCCGGCTTCCATTCTGCCGCTGAAGCAAAAAAAAGGCTGTTTGTTTCCTCGACAGCTTGAAGCAGCGGCAGGCTGTCTTTAAAATAAGCTTCGATCAAATGCATATTTGTTTTTGGATCATGGCTTCTTTTTAAAGGCATGTTTATTTTTCCTTTCTTTTTGAATTTTGCACATAATGTTATTAGTAAAAATCCAAGGTAAAAGATTGTTCTTTAAAGGGTTTGCCCGATTTAAAAGTCCGCTCTGTCCATTGTGCCTGCCGGCAGCTGTTTACCTGGAGGACAGTAGAGCAGCGCGTACCATAGTGCGGGCTTTCAATAAAAATCGGCGACAGCAGCCGTTCCCACTCGATCGTTACCCCGGTGTCTGGCAGAGCCTCATCGGCTGCGCGCTCCCTGTCTTGAAGCATAGAAAACATCTCTTCTTTTCGCCCAAAAGATTCTTTCATTCCCTGCTTAATTTTGACCGTTTTCGGCCACGGCGTATTTAAAAAAGCATTGCTGATGGCATGAATACCTGGTGGAAGACGAAATGGCCGGCTCCCTGATCGGCTGCTGTATACCCATAACGCTTCTATCGTACCGGCAATTACATTAAAACCGGGATAGCGTTTTTTTTCCCTGTCCAGGTTATTCAAAAACACTTCTGCACTTGCCTCGCTTTCTAAAAAAGAACGGACAATATGGCCGCGTGATGCTTTTTCTTTTCCTTCTACGCCCGGCTCCCGGTAATTCGTCAGCGCACAAAAGCGGCCGTTTTTGGAAAGCTCCATCCAGGTGCCACCCTTTTCCAGATCACGCCCCGCTAAAATGGGGGCTTCCTCCCACCAGTGAGAGGGGAGCGTCGGCCGCCCATAAAATTCATCCCGATTTGCTGCCACAACGAGCGGCTTATCTCTGTTCACCTGATAAGCAATGGCAATTAAACACATATGCTTTCCTCATTTCCTTTTTTTCATTATACGCAGGAGTGGCCAAATAGAACAAACAACACAAAAGGATAGTCAGCTATATGAACTTGCTGCAGAAATTAATTTTTAGAAGCGGATTCGCTTCATGAATTCGGAGAGAAAGTATTAAAGATTGCCTGTATGAAAAGCGGCTGTAATAAGCCGGAAGCGGAAGCGAAGAATATCTCGTAAAAAATGTTTGAACACTTAAAGCAAATGAAAAAGCCGCTGTTATTTAAATGAAATGAAACAAGCCCCAGTCTGAAGGGGCCTGTTTCGTTTATATATTGAGCTCACGGCGCTCTTCTTCAGTAAACACACGCGATCTCGTTAAAAACCGTTTTCCCTCCGGCCCTTCAAGTGAAAACATACCGCCCCGCCCATTTACCACATCAATAATGAGCTGTGTGTGCTTCCAGTATTCATATTGGGCGTCACTGATGTAAAACCTGGCGCCGCCAATTTCACCAAGCAGTTTGTCTGAATCTCCCGTTAAAAATTCACCATCCGGGTAGCACATAGGAGAGCTGCCATCACAGCACCCCCCTGACTGATGAAACATAAGCGGTCCATGCTTTTCCTTCAGCTTTTCAATTAACTCTATGGCCTCGGACGTTGCCGTTACACGGTCTACCATGCTTCTCCCCTCCTGACAAAAAGAACGCCGCCGCACAAAAGCGGCAGCGCGTAATGGTTTAAAAGAATCCAAGTGCGTCTTCTGAATAGCTGACAAGCAGGTTTTTCGTCTGCTGGTAATGATTCAGCATCATCAAATGGTTTTCACGGCCGATACCGGACATTTTATAGCCGCCGAATGCCGCATGCGCCGGATACTGGTGATAACAGTTTGTCCACACACGACCTGCTTGAATGCTGCGACCAAACCGGTATGCCCGGTTTTGATGACGGGACCAGACCCCTGCGCCAAGACCGTACAAAGAATCATTGGCGATTTCAAGGGCTTCCGCTTCATCTTTAAAGGTTGTGACCGACACAACCGGTCCGAAAATCTCTTCCTGGAAAATACGCATTTTATTATGGCCTTTGAAAACCGTCGGCTTAATGTAGTAGCCGTTTTCAAATCCTTCCACCGTATTTCGCTCACCACCGGCCAGGCACTCGGCTCCTTCCTGCTTGCCGATATCAAGGTATGACAGAATTTTTTCCATCTGCTCGTTTGACGCCTGTGCCCCCATCATTGTATCCGTATCAAGCGGGTTGCCTGTTTTAATTTCATTCACCCGTTTAATGACGCGTTCCATAAATTTGTCGTAAATATTTTCGTGAACAAGCGCACGGGATGGGCATGTACATACTTCTCCCTGGTTCAGGGCAAACATGACAAATCCTTCGACCGCTTTGTTTAAAAACGCATCATCTTCTTCCATAATGTCATCAAAGAAAATATTCGGCGACTTGCCGCCAAGCTCCAGCGTGACCGGAATCAAATTTTGCGAAGCATACTGCATAATCAAGCGGCCAGTTGTCGTTTCACCGGTAAACGCAATTTTGGCAATTCGTTTATTAGAAGCAAGCGGCTTTCCGGCTTCGAGCCCAAAGCCATTGACAATATTAACAACGCCTGGCGGCAGCAAATCTTCAATTAGCTCCATAAACACCAGAATAGACGCCGGAGTCTGTTCTGCCGGCTTCAAGACCACACAGTTTCCTGCTGCCAGTGCCGGCGCCAGTTTCCATACACCCATGAGGAGCGGGAAGTTCCACGGAATAATTTGGCCGACAACGCCCAGCGGCTCATGAAAATGGTAGGCGACCGTCGTGTCATCAATTTGTGATAGTGAGCCCTCTTGAGCCCGAATCGCCCCGGCAAAATAACGAAAATGATCAATCGCGAGTGGCAGATCCGCATTAAGCGTTTCCCTGACTGCTTTTCCGTTGTCCCATGTTTCCGCAACTGCCAGCATTTCCAAATTTTCTTCCAGACGATCGGCAATTTTATTTAAAATGTTCGCACGCTCGGCCGGCGACGTTTTGCCCCACGCTTCTCTGGCACCATGTGCAGCATCAAGAGCAAGTTCAATATCCTCCGCCTGAGAACGGGCCACCTCACAAAATACTTCGCCTGTCACAGGCGTCGTATTTTCAAAGTACTGGCCGCCAAGCGGTGCTGTCCACTCGCCATTAATGTAATTGTCGTATTTTGCCTTGAATGTAACCTTTGAGCCTTCCTGTCCTGGATTTGCGTAGATCATATACCCTTTCCCCCTTTGAATGATGGAAACTGTTATATAAAACGCTTACATTTCCAAAATAACGGTTCCCTCTATGAATGTCAACCGATCCGCTTACAAAGTGAGCACAATACGCCCATTAATTTTTCCTTGTGTCATTTTGTCGAATACGCTGTTAACCTCATCAAGCGGTGCCGTTTCTACCTGTGCTTTTACTTTACTGCGCGCCGCAAAGTCAAGTGCTTCTTTCATATCAAGGCGTGTACCGACAATAGAGCTTTTTACAGATACGCCATTTAAAACCGTATTAAAAATCGGAATCGGCAGTTCATCATTTGGCAGTCCTACCACAACAAGCGTCCCACCACGCTTTACAGAACGGTATGCCTGCTCAAAGGCTTTTTTCGTGACAGCCACGCTGATCGCCGCCCGCACACCGCCTACTTTTTCGGTAATGGCTTCGGCCGGGTTCTCGTTCATTCCATTCACTACTTCGTCTGCTCCGAGGCTTTTAGCGAGATCTAGCTTTTCATCCGCAATATTAACGGATGGCTTTGGTACATCTTTGATTTCAAGCTGCTGATGAAACGCATTGACAACGGCTGCTTTCATATTTGTTTGGACTTCAGACTGCTGGTTTTCATTGACGGCTGTTGTTTTCATTTGTTCGTTCCCCCTTTTAATTGGTCGTTCGCTTCTTTTATTGCAAGCGTTGTGCCTATAGTGAAAACGCCGACAAAAAGCGCTTTGTCTGCTGCCTGGGCCCCTTTTTTGGCTCACTGGGCCAAAATAACGGCCTGTGCCGTCAAAAAAACGGCTTTCTCAATATTGAGAAAGCCGCCGGTTAAGCCGATACTCGGTAAAGTGAAACAGCATGATCCAAAAAAACAGCCAGGCAGCACCAATAGAAAAGCCTGCCAGCACATCACTCGGGTAATGAACACCGAGGTAAATGCGCGATAAGCCAATTAACACAATCATACATCCGGCCAGGAGCGCCGCCGTTGTTTTTTTCCATTTTCCTTTCACAAGTCGAAACAGCATAAATGAAAGCGCGCCGTAAAAAATAAAAGATCCCATGGAGTGGCCGCTCGGAAAGCTGTAGCCGCCTTGCTCAATCAATGGCAGCACATCCGGGCGCTGGCGTTGAAACAGCCCTTTTAAAAAGCTGTTAAACACGCCGCCGAGCCCATTGACCAGCACAAAAAAAAGCGCCCAGCCGTACCGTCTGCGGACAACAAGAAAAAGAGAAATTGCCCCGGTGGCAATCGTGAAGAATGTGACCGAGCCAAAGCTCGTTAAAAATACCATTCGGCCCGTTCGGCCTTCGTTTATCCAGGACTGCACTTCATGGATGATTTTTGAATCAAACGCTTCTACCTCATTTTCCCGCAAGGCGTCTACTACTTCGAAAAATCCCCACGTAAACAGTACGAGAAACAGGGCTAGCGAGCCGTAATAAGCGTAGGGACGCCAATTTTTTTTTTGCAATCGCCATCTTCCTTTCAAGATTATAACGATTTTATACCCGTAACTGTTTAAAAAAATCCAGGAATCATTCCTGGATTAAAAAACAGTAGAAGCAAGATACGATTCTACTTCCTCGCGCAGCTGCTCGTATGCCTGCTGTTCGGCGAATGCCTCCTGGTTATGAACCGTAAAATGATGCGGTGTATCAAGATCGACATTGATGGTTCCCTGGAACATATATGTCCCGTTTCCGATTAAATCAATGGAGTACTGCCCGTCTTCATGCACATGCACCTCGCAGCGGACTTTTCCACCGTTGTTATACACGTCAATAGGCGTTTCCATTTCATTTAAACCGAGCTGGCATGTGGTAAGCGTAGAAGCGGACATGGCTGTACCACACGCGTTTGTAAAGCCGACGCCGCGTTCAAACGTCCGTACATACAGGGTTCCTTTTTGGATTGGATACACAAAGCTGACATTTACACCATCCGGCGTAATCTCATTTTTTCCATTTAGCTCTTCTGAAATCCGTTTTTGCTCATCAGAAGCAATCAGTTCCCGGTCCGCCACCACAATCAAATGAGGATTCGGTACGGCGAGCGCGGAAAACCGGATAGAATCGGACAGCTCCGGCACGACTTCATCAAACAAGCGCTCCTTTCCGATCGCCATCGGCAAATCGGCCAGGTTAAACAGAACTGGCGATATTTGTACACGATACGCCGGTACGCCTTTATAAATGTCACCATCCCGCTTTACATACAGGTCTGCTTTATTCGTTTCAACGACAATCTCGTTTTTACCGAGTTTGTCGAGTACATACCGCCCATGCAGACGAAGCCCGTTGCCGCACATAGAAGCTTCTGACCCGTCACTGTTGAAAATGCGCATTTTTGCATCGGCCTGTGCACTTTCCATTACAAACACAATGCCGTCTGCTCCAATTCCCTTTTCCCGGTTGCAAAGCGCCAGCGCGAGATCGCGGCGGTTCTCTTCTGTAAATGTATAGGCGTTTGCCCACTCATCAATTAAAATAAAATCATTGCCTGACCCATGGCCTTTAATGTACGAAATCTCCAACATAACTCCCTCTTTCACAGCTGATTTGCTGTTTAGTATAGCAGATTTAAAGCCGTTGGTGTTGGATTTAGAAGTGTTTGTGTGATTTTTAACAAAAGAAAAACCCGTCCCAGGAGGCGGGTTTTCAGACTGTAGACAAATGATTGATAACCGTGCACATGAACAGACTGGATTGGCGTCGTCCAGGCAGCTCCGCTTTCCATGGGGCAGGCGCTGACCCGGACGCCGCCAAGTGGCTTGCAACAGAATTGTATAGAGCGAATAAAGTTGTATTTTTCTTTTTAAAAAAGAGAGAATGTCTATCTAGTTCTTGGCTGATTGATCTTCAACACCACTTATCGGCTCTTTTGTAAAAGTGAAAGAAGTTGTCTACACACTAAAAAACCCGCCTTGAGAGGCGGATTTTTAGTGAACCATTGTATTCATTAGGAACAGCACCGCGATGACATACATCGGAACGGGTACTTCGCGGAATCGTCCGCGGGTCATTTTTAAAAGAGGATACAAAATGAAGCCCGCCGCAATACCATCTGCAATACTTGATGTAAGCGGAATAAGCGCGATAATCGCAAGCGCCGGAATCGATTCGGTCCAATCAGAAAAAGGCAGACGCCGAATATTCATTGTCATCAGCGTGCCGATGATGATTAAAATTGGAGCAACAGCAGAACCCGGCACCATATTCAAATAAGGTGCTGCGATAAACGCAAGCGGAAACAAAAGACCTGCTGTCAGCGGCACCAGGCCTGTCCGTCCGCCGGATGCAATCGGTGCTGCACTTTCTACCGCGGATACATTGGCGCTTGAGCCGGCAAGTCCGCTTGCTACAACGGCAGCGGCATTTGCCTGGATCGTCCGTTTAAATTTCTCCGGCTGTCTGGCCAGGTTTAAATGGCCGTGTACGAGGCCGATGTTTTCAAATAGCAGCACCATTGTCAAAGAAAAAACGGCCGGTACAAAAACAAACGGTGATACACCCTGAAATGTCCAGGCATTCAGGACATCGGCGTAGCTTTCGAGTCCTACACTACCGGATTCATCCGGCAGCGTGCCAAACAGCCAGGCAATGCCTGTACCGGCTGCGATTACCCAGATAAATGTGCCCGGCACCTTGCGCCAATAAAGAATAAGCGCAAAAGCAAGCGTTAAAAGAGCGGCCCAGGAAAATCCAGCTTTTTCCACTCCGATCACAATTAAAAACAAGCCAAGTCCAATCGTGATCGCTTCTTTTAAAGCGCCTGGCACGACCGCATTTAACCTGCCTGCGAGCGGCGTCAGTGTCACGACCGCAAATAAAAGGCCAGCCATAACCGTAACGCCGAGTGCCTGCTGCCATGTCATGCCCATTTCCTGAACAAACGTGTACGTAAACATGGCATTGATCCCCATACCCGGCACGATGATAACCGGTGCATTAGCCCAAAACGCCATGATCAGGCACCCTGCTGCCGCCGAGATAATAGTTGCAGCAGCCGCTGCTTCAAACGGCATACCTGCTTCTGATAAAATGAGCCCGTTCACTGCAATAATGTAAATGACTGTTAAAAAGCCGGTTACACCCGCAGACCATTCCTTCGCGAAGGTTGTTCCATGTTCGCGAAGCTTAAATATTCCTCCATTCATTTTGAAAACCTGCTTACTGTGAAGCGCCCTCTCCCTACCCGCTGAAAGCCCGCTATTCCAGGATAGCGTTAAGGTTCAAAGACTAAAAGCCGCGGCGTCCTGCCGCAACGTCTTTGTGCCCTGCATCCTGCAGGCCTCAGCCACGAAAGCCATTATATCACGCGTCAAATGAGCGGAGCAAGTTCGCCATTTCAATGGCAGACATTGCTGCATCCCAGCCTTTATTGCCTGCTTTTGTGCCAGCACGTTCAATCGCCTGCTCGATTGTATCGGTTGTTAAAAGACCGAAAATTACCGGTACCCCCGTTTGCATGCCAGCCTGCGCCGTGCCTTTTGCAGCTTCACTGCATACATAGTCAAAGTGAGCTGTTGCGCCGCGGATAACGGCACCCAGTGTAATAATGGCATCGTATTTTCCGCTTTCCGCCATTTTTTTCGCCACAATCGGTAGTTCAAACGCACCCGGCACCCAGGCAATATCGATATTCTCTTCTTCAACACCGTGACGGATAAATCCGTCCTGTGCGCCGCCAATCAGCTTGCTTGTAATAAATTCATTGAAACGGCCGGCAACGATGCCTACTTTTAGTCCTGATCCGATTAAATGTCCCTCAAATGTTTTTCCCATTAGTGATTCTCCTCTTCTACGTGTAATAAATGTCCAAGCTTTGAAATTTTTGTTTTTAAATAATGGCGGTTGTCCTTATTGGGCGGCATTTCGATCGGCACACGCTCCACAATATCAAGACCGTATCCGTTCAAGCCGGCAATTTTGCGCGGGTTGTTTGTTAACAGCCGCATTTTGGAAATGCCGAGGTCACGCAAAATTTGGGCACCAATTCCATAATCACGCAGGTCATCTTTAAACCCGAGCTTTACGTTTGCTTCGACCGTATCATATCCCTGCTCCTGCAGCTCATATGCTTTCAGCTTGTTAATAAGCCCGATGCCGCGGCCTTCCTGGCGCATATACAGAAGCACGCCCCGGCCTTCTTCTTCGATCTGTGCAAGCGCCGCATGAAGCTGCGGTCCGCAGTCACAGCGGTGTGAGCCGAAAATATCACCTGTCAGGCATTCGGAATGAACACGGACAAGCACCGGCTCCCCGCCGGAAATGTCTCCTTTTACAAGCGCAACATGATCCTGGCCTGTTAAATCTTCCTCATAGCCAACTGCACGGAAATGGCCAAAGTCGGTTGGAAGCTGAATGTCCGCTTCGCGGCGAATGAGCGTTTCACGACCACGGCGATACGAGACAAGCTGTTCAATTGTGATCATTTTCAAATCGAATTTTTTTGCCATCACTTCAAGCTCCGGCAGGCGGGCCATCGTGCCGTCATCATTCATCACTTCACAAATGACACCAGCCGGCTTGTGTCCGGCCAGTTTCGCCAGATCGACCGCCGCTTCCGTGTGACCCGTTCTGCGCAGGACGCCGCCGGATTTGGAAATTAGCGGAAAAATATGTCCTGGCCGTTTAAAATCAGCCGGCACCGCTGCATCATCTACGATGGCTTTTACTGTGTCTGCCCGTTCAAATGCACTGATTCCTGTCGTCGTGTTGATATGATCGACGCTGACTGTAAATGCTGTACCGTGGCTGTCTGTGTTGCGCTCCACCATCGAGTGGAACTGAAGGCGGCTGGCGATTTGTTCCTCGACCGGCACGCAAATAAGGCCTCGTCCTTCTTTTGCCATAAAATTAATCATAGCACCATCAGCGAGTTCCGCAATGCCGAGAAGGTCTCCTTCATTTTCACGATCTTCATCGTCGACGACAATGATGACTTTTCCCTTCTTTAAATCTGAAATGGCTTCTTCAATTGTTGAAAACATAGATGTTCCTCCTTACAAATAGCCGTTCTCTTTCAATAAATCCATTGTGACGCCTCGCTTGGGCGCCTCTCTTTTCTCAAGCATGCTGCCCACGTATTTTGCCAGCATATCGCATTCAATATTAACCGGATCACCGACACTTTTAGACGCTAAAATCGTCTCATCCTGTGTGTGGGGAATAAGCGAGACCGTCACGCCTTCTTCTGTTACCCCAAAAAGGGTTAACGATGTGCCGTCAAGGGCAATCGAGCCTTTGTACAAAAAGTAACGGCCCAGCTCTTCCGGATACGAGACGGTCACATACAGGGCATTTTCCTCATGCTTTTTCGAAACAATATGGCCGACGCCATCCACATGCCCGGAGACGAAATGTCCGCCAAACCGGCCGTTAGCCGCCATGGCTCTTTCCAAATTTACACGTGCACCTGGCGTAAGCGCCGCAAGAGCCGTTGATGTAAAGGTTTCAGGCATGACATCTGCTGTAAAGTGCGTTTTTGTAAAAGTCGTGACGGTTAAACAAACACCGCTGACTGCAATACTGTCGCCAAGGTGAACGTCCTCGAGCACTTTTTTGGCCGCAATGGTCAGCTGCAGCGACCGTCCACCGCGTACAATGCGTTCAACGGTGCCAAGCTCTTCTATAATTCCTGTAAACATACGATCACCTTTTTTCCATGACAATTTTCAAGTCCGGCCCGATCTGCTCCATGGATACAAAAGCGAGGTCAAGTGCTTCATCCATTGATGACCCGCCCAGCCCTCCGAATGAAGAAGGAGCGGATTTGCCGCCAATGAGCTTTGGTGCCATATACATAATCAGCCGGTTAAACGCACCGATGTCTAAAAAGGAAGCGTTCATTTCAGCTCCTGCTTCTACAAACAGTGTCATAATGTTCATTTTGCCGAGCTCATCGAGCACTGCATCAATCGACATATGAGGCAGGCGGAGCACCGTAACTCCTTCTTCTTCTAATGCACGCTGTTTTTTTGTCTGGGCATCGGACGCGCAGAAAATAATCGTTTTGGCTTCTTTGTTTTGAACAATGTGAAAATCAAGCGGAACGCGCAAATGCGTGTCCAGTAAAATTCGAATGGGGTTTTTTCCTCCCTGGGGCAGTCGGGAAGTTAAGAGCGGATTGTCAAGCAGCACCGTTCCAATACCAGTTAATATAGCATCATGGCGGCTTCTGAGAAGGTGTACGTCTTCTCTGGCAGCTTCACCTGTAATCCAGCGGCTGTGTCCAGTATGAGCGGCCGTTTTGCCATCGGCGGTAACAGCTGTTTTGATCGTTACATACGGACGTTTTGTTTGAATAAAATGAAAAAATGGCGTTAATAATTCATGTGCGCGTCGTTCGCAAATGCCTGTTTCAACCTCAATGCCGGCTTCCTTGAGTTTTTCGATCCCTTTGCCGCCTACAAGCGGATTTGGGTCAACCGCAGCGATAAATACACGGCGCAGTCCCCGATCGATAATCAAGTCTGCGCAGGGCGGTGTTTTACCAAAATGCGCACATGGCTCCAGGGTTACATAAATATCTGCTCCCTGTGCTGCGTCACCTGCCTGCTTGAGCGCGTTCACTTCCGCATGCGCTTCACCCGCTTTTAAATGAGCGCCCATGCCAAGAATTTGGCCGTCTTTTACAACAACGGCGCCAACAGGAGGGTTGGGTGACGTCTGGTAAGCCGCACTTTCGGCAAGCGATAGGGCTAGATTCATATACTCTTCTTTGTTCACGAGAAAAGCACTCCTCCTTTTTTCAATAGACCGCCTGTACACAAGAAAAGCGCAAGGCGCCCGCTTATCGGCTCATAAGGAACAAAAGCTAAAAACGCAGCATCATGCTGCAACGCTTTTGTGATCCACATCGTGTGGACCTCCGATGGCGCCTGGAGCTAGACAAAACAAGCCCCGCATTGACAGTCAATACGGGGCTTTTTAGCATTAGTAAATAAACGTTTCCCTTTTAAAAATTCAGAAAACGCACGCTGTCCTTTCCTCCCATCCAGACTTTCACTGTCGGCTCCGGAATCGCACCAGATCCACCGCACATATGCGGGTCACGGACTGAGGGCTTGCGCCCAACACCGCCGGTCGGGAGTTGCACCCTGCCCCGGAAAGGTTTATTCGAATGTTGCTTCCATTATGAACCTTGTTTTTACACCCTGTCAAGCCAGTGATTTTTGTTTTTTTAACAGCAGCAGCCGGCAGGAAAACAATCCTCTGCAAATAAAGCGTCTGGATCGGCCTCGTCCCATGCACTTTGCATGCTGATTCCGCATACAATGATGAAAACAGCAGCCACTTAAAAACAGTACTTCCCCGGCCCACCATATCCTTATTCGGCGCGTCGCTGTTTTTTTAAAAATGAAATAAACTAGTCCTTCAGCAAAGCTGTTTATTTTCAGTCCAATCCATCCGCATACGAATGATGAATGCCATCAAGTCCTCCATCTCCGCCAGCAGGCGCCGCATAGGCATATGGCGGTATGAAGAATGTTTGTCCTGTTTCATCCTTTCCTTCAAGCGGTGCACTGGTTATTCGGCAGCGCCCACAATGTCGCTTCCTGTTTTTAGGGCTTTCCGGTCCCATACTTCGTTCAGCACCTGCAGACGGCGTACCGCCAGTTAAGCGGCGCCGGCCATCCAGCTATCTGATGTCCACACCTGCTTACCCGTCGCTCTTTTACTCGTGTGATCCGTGAGTTACCCATTCCATCTTTAAAGCCAATCAATTTTCCTGGTATCTTACCTGTATTTACTTGCTTCTGTCGGCCATTTCTCTTCAAGCGCACCAATCGCCTGGCTCAATACCTTTTACATTTGCTTCAGATCAATTAGTGGAAAGCGCCATCTTTTTCACCCGTTACGTTAGAAGTCGACACTTCATTCAATAAATCGACGGCGACTGGATCCCGTGCTGCCTCAGCGGTTTCAACCCTGGCAAGAAGCAGTTCTGTATCCTTGATCAGCTGCTGCCGTGGTTATGTTGACTGAACTTTTCATTTATTTATCTCATTTTACTCTATACAAATTGGATTTTTTCTCTGTTACAGGATAAAGTAAACCTTTTTTCTTTTACATTTTAAAAACGTGTCGAAAAAATTTTTTATTTGCGTTTAAAACCTATTTTCAAATGGGTAAAAATTTTATATGATGTGAGTAACGACAACATTTTAATGCTAGTTGTGTTGGGAAGGCAAATGGTGCGCCACCGGTTTCTTCAATCGGTTCTAATGGGTTCGATTCCCATCCCGGAATTTTTTTATGGACAGGCTGCTATTGTGACGGTCTTGTTTGCTTATTAAAAAATTTCGAGGGTGAATCGGGACACGTGTGAACCGCTATACCCTCGTTGTGTAAAAAAGAGGAGGGAAAGAAAATGTTGAAGAAACGCGATGTTCATGAAAGTCATGCTTTATTTGAGTTAATGACGCACCCGGATGTGTTCCCTTTTGTGCGCCATAAAGTCCATTCATATGAGGAATTTGTGTTTGCCACAAAGCAGACGATCGAAGCAGAAGAGCGAGGCGAACTCATATCGCGGACGATCATGGATGAATGGGGAAGCCCTATCGGCACCATCAACTTGTACGATATTGAAAATGGCGCGGGTTTTCTCGGCACCTGGCTTGGCAAGCCTTATCATGGCAAGGGCTATAACGCACCGGCCAAAGAAGAATTTTTCAAGGAGCTATTTTATGAAATGGATATTGAATCCATTTATATGTCCATCCGTAAAGTAAATGTGCGCTCGCGTAAAGCAGCTGAAAAACTGCCATATGTTGTGCTGGCCAATGAAACACGACCGGATGTATACGCCAGACTGAATGAAAAAGAAGCTGTATTTGATTTATACGAAGTTCCGAAAGACCTCTTCACGCTTTATTTAATGCGCAACGATCAGGAAAACGAACAGGCAATGGAAGCGTAACAAACAATTCCAAATATCCTCGTCCACATACTCCTTCACTAGTAAAGCGTTGAGTTTTTACCGTAACGCTCATTCAACTGAGACCATAAATCCCAAAAAAGACCGGCTGCCGATGCAGCCGGTTTTTTTCATCCCCAACTATTTATTACGCTTGTTTTTCAAACAAGTATATTCTCGTTTCGTATGGCTGAAGCTCAATGGGCTCTGTGAGGACAGACGGATCGTCCTCGATTGGATAGTTAGACAGGAGAAGACGTCCGAATAAATCGGGCAAATGCTCCCTTTCAACTTCAAAAGAGACCGGCTCTTTTCCGAAATGGCTGATCACCAGCAGTGTCTGCTCCTCTCCCTTCCGCGTATATGCGAAAACGGCCGGGTGGTCCCGTTCGATCAATTGGAATGTCCCATCTGTGACGACCGGCTGTGTTTTTCGAATGTCGATCAAGGCATGATAAAACCAAAAAATGGATTCCGGATCATCCAGTGCCTGCTCAACGTTTACACTTAAATAGTTGTCATTCACTTTGATCCACGGCTCTCCATCCGTAAATCCGGCATTCTCCTCGGCATTCCACTGCATCGGTGTTCTCGCCTGATCGCGGCTGCTTTTGCTTATGTCGGCAAGCACCTTTTCTTTGTTTTCATCCTGTTCATAGTGGCGCTGGTGAAACTCGGTAATGGCCTTGCTGTCCCGAAACTCGTCGATGCTTTCAAACTCTGTATTGGTCATGCCGATTTCTTCTCCCTGGTAAATGTACGGCGTTCCTTTCATCATATGAAGGGTGGCAGCCAGCATTTTAGCGGACGCTGCCCGGTACTCACCATCATCTCCGAACCGAGTGACAATTCGCGGCTCATCGTGATTGCTCCAAAAAAGTGTATTCCAGCCCTTTTTTTCAAGGGTTTTTTGCCATTTTTCCATTATGGTTTTTAACTCGACGAGATCGATTTTTACGCTCGCTTCTGAGCCCGCTTCCTCCACCTGCAGATGCTCAAAGGAAAAAACCATATTGACTTCCTTACGATCCGGATCGGTGTACAAAAGGGCTTCCTCCGGTGTAGCCGAGCCGCTTTCTCCAACCGTCATCATGCCGTATTTTGAAAAAATAGCTTCATTCAAATGACGAACGTATGGATGCGCTCCTTCATCTTTAATAATTTCGACGTGAGGATCGGCTTCTTTGTCCACATATTGTTCGTAGGAAGGCAGTGATTTCTTTTTATCGATGTGGCCAAGCTGGTCAATGCGAAAGCCCGAAACGCCCTTTCGAATCCAGTAGATCATCATTTCTTTTACTTCATGAATCACAGCCGGGTTTTCCCAGTTTAAATCAACCTGGCGCCGGCTGTTCATATGAAGATAGTACTCCCCGGTTGCTTCATCGAATTCCCAGGCGCTTGTATGATAAGTGGACTTCCAATCAGATGGGGGACCGCCCGGCGTGCCCGGGCGCCAGTGATAAAAATCGCGGTACGGACTGTTTTTAGATCCTTTCGCATCAAGAAACCAGCGGTGCTGATCAGAAGTATGATTGTAGACAATATCTAAAATGATCTTTAAGCCATGGCGGTTTGCTTCAAAAATCAATTCCTCCATATCGGTCATCGTGCCATAATCCTCTGAGATCGCCCGGTGGTCTGATACATCATAGCCGTAATCCACGTTCGGCGATTTGTATACCGGGGACAGCCAGATGGCATCTGCCCCCAGTTTCTTCACATAATCCAATCTTGAAATGATCCCCTGCAAATCGCCAATCCCATCCGCGTTGCTGTCTTGAAAACTGCGGGGATAAATATGATAAATAACGGCCGTTTTCCACCACTCGTTTGCCAAACTACTTCCCTCCTGCACATACTTGTTTAGTAGAAAAGTTCCCTTTCCATTCTTTTCTAAACACATATGCAGCACATTGCCCGATGAAAGTGCAGCATCTTTAAACGGAACAATTTGTTCTTTCCCCAAAAACGTTTAATAAAGGTGAATATCCCCTACCAAAACTGTTGCGTTTAATTAACCCCGGCCGCCGGGCCAATCACTATTGCTTTTTCACCTGACGTCTTCCTTTGCTATTGCCGTCATTATACATTAGAATGAAAGTATCTTGTATGATAAAGGAGTTTTTAGTCAATGGAATCAAGAAGAAACATGTTTTTTTCGTATAAACAAGATCCTGAAAAACTGCCTGACATCCAAAAGCTGATCTCCCTCGCTGAAGACCAGGGATTTATCGTGGTGGATGATTACAAAGAAGCAAATATTATCGTAGGGGTAGGCGGTGACGGCGCTTTTTTACAGGCGGTCCGCAAAACTGGCTTCCGTGATGACTGCTTGTACGTCGGTGTGACGGATGAGGTTGAAGCGAGCTTATATTGCGATTTCCATATTCACGATACGGAAGAAATGATTCAAGCGATTCAAACAGCGGGAGTGGAAGTGCGCCGCTATCCGGTGATTGATGTACACCTGGACGGCCATACCCATTTTAAATGTTTAAATGAGCTGTCTGTTCGCTCTTCCATTATTAAAACATTCGTGATGGATGTACATATTGATGACCTGCACTTTGAAACATTCCGCGGTGACGGTATTGTCGTCTCTACGCCAACGGGAAGCACAGCCTACAACCGGTCATTGAACGGAGCGGTCGTGGATCCCCGTATCCCATGCATGCAGGTCAATGAAATGGCTTCATTAAACAACAATCAGTTCCGCACGCTCGGTTCTTCGTTTGTTTTAAGCAGCGACCGCAAGCTGACACTGCGCGTCGTGCAAAACGGCAATGATTATCCGATCATCGGTCTTGATAACGAAGCACTCAGCATTCAAAACGTTCAAAATATTGAAGTCGAAATGACTGGCAGCATTGTTAAAACGGTTAAATTAAAAAACAATTCATTCTGGCATAAAGTACAGCGAACATTTCTGTAACCAAAAAACGGATCCGCGTCGGATCCGTTTTTAACATATATACAAAGAACAGAAGCAGGCTGACGGTCCTTGACACCAAAACGAGTTCGTTTCTTAAGGCTTGTCCACTTTTGGAAAGTACTATTTGTTGGCGATAGAAGACAGTGTTTCATATTCAGATTTTTTGGCAGCAGGCGGATTCGGCCGTCCCGCTTTGTCTCCTTTTTGAATCGACTGGTTCAACAGGCTTTGAAGACCAAGGGCAAAGGTCAATTCTACTTTCGGACTCAGCGTCCCGCCTATTTCAATCAGGTCGCTTAACTCTTCGATTTTGTCTACCATAATATCCCGTATAAATTTAATATCTTCCTTCATCTCCATTTCGGTCCCCTCTCCTCTTAAAAACATTTGTTTCTCCCCATTCATTTTATGCGGCTTGTCCTTTTTATATGCGAATAAAAAGAAAAAGACTTCTTTTTTCACGCGCCAAAAAGCCCTTTCTGGATCCTGTCCAAAAAGGGCTGACTGCTTTATGTTTTCCGTGTCCAAACCCGATCTTTATTCGTGGTATCCGGAAAATCGTCCCCTGCTTTCAGCTTGATGTTTTGCGGATTGTTAACTGATGAGCCGGTTTCGCCGATTTCGATGTAAACGCCGTTATTCGGTGCTTTTTGTCCCGGCTTAAATTGGTTGTTTTGTGCCAATTTGCTTCCTCCTTATCCTTTGCTAGTATCAGCTTCTGCCTTTTCGTCCTGCTTTTGAATTGCGGTTTGCCCCTTTCATCGGGTCCTCTCCGCGGGCAAATTCAACTGAATAATCGGTTTCCTCTACATTTTTCTTTGGTGTTTTGGCGTATTTTTCTACTGCATCTTTTGTTGCTTTTCGTTTCATGCTTGTTCTCTCCCTTCAGCTTACAAAGAATCATCGACAGTTTTCCCCGATTCACGGTTTGTATTCATCGGCGGCTTTCATCTGCTTCTCAGTCACATCCGTCTACCTCTTTCGCATTAAAAATGGTAAAAAGAAAAAGAACGCTTTTTACACGTTCTTTTTCCGATCGTTTACGTGCGCCCATAAAAAATCCGGTAGCCTACAGGTCGATCCGGCTGGCTCATAAAGGTATCATGCGCATCCCACAGATCAAATAATTCCTCTCGAATTGTTTTGGAAGGACGGAGCTCTGTGAAAACGTCCGTATTGGAAGAGGGAGAAATATTCAGCAGGCTAAGCGTAGAGAAGCCGGCTCGTTTCCATTTTTCTCTCCATTGCTCTTCAGTTAGGACTGCTGAGACGCCGTACAGGTGCCGAATTTCCTTTTCCTGCTCCTGGCTCAACGATTTTTCCGCGGTCATTTCAACAGCGATACATGCGCCCCCTTTTTTCAAGACACGTGATGCTTCACAGAGTGCCTGATCAACCGAAGATGTAAAGGAAAGAACAGACTCGGCCAGCACAAAATCAAAGGTTTGATCCCGAAACGCCAGCTGTTCGGCATTTCCGTATAGGACGGTTACGTTTTTCTGCTTTAGTCTTTCTTTTGCTTTTTCCAGCATAATGGAATGATTGTCAATCGCGGTAACAGTGCAGCCAAAAGTCTCCGCTACGTATTCCGCCGTTTGCCCGGTTCCACAGCCGATTTCAAGAAAAGAAGCCCCTGCCGGAAGGTCGATGGCTGAAAAAATCTCCTTCGTTAAAGAAAAGCCGCCGGGATGAGCGCCGCCAATACCAAACTCCGCTAAAAAGTCCAGGTAATGCTTCTTCAATTTTCTTCCTCCTCATTTTCCGTTGATTATTTTATGTGAAAAAGAAGAAGAGGTGCGGCGTATTATTTTTTACATCAACGAGGAAGCAGCACCGGCTGCCCCGCGAAAAGCGGAGCCCTGCGGATGCCGCTTCTTCTACGCTTGAACCAAGCACGTTGACCCATACTGCTAGAGACCTAAACGTTCACAAATGTGTTCGATTTAAACTAGAAAAGATAGAATCAGGTCAGTCCCTTATTTCAACAGAATGAGGGCAGCAAAGTAATTGCTGCCCCGTTTCGCTGTCTCACTTTTCGTGTAGTTGTATACGATGACTATATTAAATTTGTTTTTCTAACCTTCCAGTCGGATTTCTCCAGTGAGAGGAAAATCTGATCGGCAGGCAAAGGCTTCGTAATAAAATACCCCTGTGCTTCATCACATTGGAACTCTCGCAGCTTTTCTAGTATGTCCTCGTTTTCTACACCCTCTGCGGTTACCTTTAACGATAAGTTCTGCGCTAAATGAATAATGGATTTAACAATAATCATATCGTTCCGATCTTGTATCATATCCATAACAAACGATTTATCCACTTTAATTTCATTGACAGGCAGATGCTTTAAGTAAGCCAGGGAAGAGTAGCCTGTACCAAAATCATCGATCGAGAGCACAACCCCCATATTATGTAATTGCGTCAGTACCTCCATAGCTCTTTCCGGGTTCGTCATAATAAAGCTTTCGGTAATCTCAAGCGTAAAGCATTCAGAAGGCACCTCGTATTTTTTTAAAATCTCCTTTAGCTTTTCAGGCAGTCCTTCGTCTTGAAGATTGCGGGCAGAAAGATTCACAGAAATGGTGAGCTGCAGTCCATTGTCGAGCCATCGCCGAATTTGAAAAGCGGCTCGGTCCAATACACAAAGAGTAAGCGAATCAATTAACCCCGATTGCTCGGCGAGTGGAATAAATTCATCCGGAAAAATCAAGCCCAATTCGGGATGGTTCCATCGAACGAGCGCTTCCATCCCTACGACCATATTTGTTTTTATATCCACTTTGGCCTGATAGTGCAGCTCCAGCTCGTTGTTTTGAATGGCAGAGCCTAATTCTCCCATTCGCATCACTTGATCGAGATCCGTTTGCTGCTGTTGTTCGTCCGAATAAAAGGAATAGCCGCTGCTGCTTGTTTTAGCGGTATACATTGCGATATCTGCTTTACGAAGCAGCGTTTCTTCATCCATCCCGTGTTCAGGAAACAGCGCAATCCCTGCACTATGATTGATCATGAGCGGCTTTGCTTCGATGATAAATGGCTGAGATAAAACGCGTTCAATCCGCCCAATGACGTCCATCACATTCGCTTTGGATATATCCTTTACCAGCAGGGCAAATTCATCACCCCCAAGCCGGGCCACAATGTCTCCAGCCCTGCTTACATATCGAAGGCAATATCCTACTTCCTTTAAAAGCTGATCACCCATATGATGCCCAAGCGTGTCATTAATCGCTTTAAATTGATCCAGATCTAATAAAATAAGGGCAAACGACGATCCTTCTGTGTGATGCTCCTCAATTCTTTCTTTTAAAGACTTGTATAAAAAGAACCGGTTAGGCAGGTTTGTCAAAGAATCGTGCGTCGCTTGATATTCCAGCTTTGCTACTTGCTCTTTTCTTTCCGTAATATCACGCATAGCGCAAACAAAAATTCGTTCCTTTCCCTGCTCCACGTATGCCTGTGCCACTTGCAGTTCAATTGGAAAATCACTGCTGTCCCGCTTTTTTCCTTTTTTCTCGACTAACGTTTCTGTTTGTATGTATCCTTCATATTGAAAAAACGGCAGGAGCATCTCGATCGGCTGGCCTGCGAGACTCATTCCTTCATACTGAAAAAGCTGGTGAGCGGCAGGATTTGCCATGATCATGCGGCCTTTTTCGTTAAAAACAATAATGGCATCCAGATTGGTTTCACTTATTACCTCAAATAAAGATTTTGTTTTCTCCAATTCCTTTGCCAGAGAAGAAAGTGCTGTATGTGCTTGCTGCAATTCTTCGTTTTTCTTTTTTAACAGCTTTTGATTTTGATAGATGTCTACAAATCCGCCCACTTTCGCCCGGAGTGTTTCCGGTTCAAACGGTTTAAACATATAATCAATGGCGCCTACAGAGTAACCTGTATACACGTGTTCCAGCTCTTTATTAATGGCGGTTACAAAAATAATGGGAATATGTTTCGTTTTTTCCCGCATTTTAATCATTTTGGCTGTTTCAAAGCCATTCATACCGGGCATTTGCACATCCAGCAAAATAGCGGCATATTCTGCTCTCAACAATAACTTTAAAGCTTCTTCCCCTGAATAAGCACGCACAAGCTCATAAGAATCATCTTCTAAAACAGATTCCAGGGCAAATAAGTTTTCCGGGCGATCATCAACTAATAAAATTTTTATTTTCTTGTCCATTTTTATCTCCCGCCTTCTTTTCTGCATTTACGTTATTTTTCGATAAATCTTTTCTTGAACGTCTACGTCCTTATACTGCTGCGCGTGCTTTGTGAAGCGAATGCTTTCTTTGTTTCCAAGCCCTAAGAATCCAAAAGGGCTTAAGCTTTTGTAAAACAAATCATGAACATGCTCTTGAAGCGTCCGGTTAAAATAAATCAGCACATTCCGGCACAGAATCAGATGAAACTCATTAAACGACTTGTCTGTCACTAGATTGTGCTGGGCAAACACAAGACACTCTTTGAGCGGGGAATGAAACACCGCTTCATTTGATTTCACGGTATAGTAGTCAGAAAGAGCTCGTTTCCCTCCTGCTTTCCTGTAGTTATCTGTATCGTCTTTCATTGTTTTCAGCGAAATCCGACCTTCTGCAGCCTGCTGTAAAACTCGAGCATTCATATCTGTCGCATAAATCCTCGACCTTGAAAGCAAGCCTTCCTCCTCTAACAGAATAGCCAGAGAGAACGCCTCCTCACCGGTCGAGCAGCCCGCCACCCAGATGCGGATAAATGGATAAGTCCGCAGCAGGGGAATCACGTTTTCCCGCATGGAAAGAAAAAACAAAGGATCTCGGAACATCTCTGTCACATTAATGGAAAAATCGTAAAAAAGCCGGTTCATGCAAGCAGGATCACGAATGACTTTTTCTTGAAGCGCCGCAATGCCCGTTACAGCTTCTGCGGCGATCCGATGCCAGACACGCCGCCTGATGGATGGATAAGAATAATTGCGGAAATCATATCCATACCTTCTGAACACCGCCTCTAACAAAAGCTCTATTTCCAGCTTTTCTATTTCTTCAGGCTTCATGGCGTTTTTCTCCCTGTCCATAAAGCCACACCTTCAGCAGCGCGATAAGCTGGTCCGGGTCAATCGGTTTAGCAATATAATCCGATGCCCCTGCTTCTATGCACTTTTCCCGATCATTTTTCATCGCCTTCGCAGTCAGAGCGATCATGGGCAGTGACCGCCAGTTTGTTTTTCTACGGATATGCTGCATCGTTTCATACCCATCCATTTCTGGCATCATGATATCCATCAAAATCAAATCGAAAGGCTCATCTTCTTCCAGCGAGTGGAGAGCTTCCTTCCCGTTTTCTGCAAACGTCACATTGATCTCGTGATCTTCTAAAATACTTGAGACAGAAAACAAATTGCGAACGTCATCATCGACCAGCAGCACCCTTTTCCCTTTTAATACATTGTCCGTAATCGAGGCAGCGGCTGATTGCACCTTCTGCGGCTGAGAGCCCGGCGGCAGCTGAAAAATGGCTGATGTTTCCTGCAAAAGTCTTTCTGGCGACATTGTGTCCTTTATAATAATAGTGTTTGTGTATTTGTTTAAATGCCTTTCCTCTTTTTCCGTCACCTCTCTGCCCGTGTATATGATGATATGAGCCGGTTTGAGGGCCGGCTGTTTTTCTACATTTTGTAAAAAATCAAGTCCCGAAGCGTCGGCAAGCTTTAAGTCCAGAATCATGCAGTCAACATGCTGGGTCTTTAAATAGTGCATCGCTTCTTCTCCCGTAGCTGCTGTATCGATATCGATTGGATAAACGCTCATCAGCTCTTTTACGCTCATCCTTTGTACTTCTTCATCTTCTACAACGAGAAGCTTTTTTCTCCCGGGCTCGGCCTGTTCCTTTTCTATTGTAACGGCGGATTTTTCATTAACCGGCTCAGCTTCCTCAGCTGCTGATGCCAGCCGGCTCTCTAGGATCATAAACGGTTCAGGCATTTGAACCGTTTTTGCCAGCTTTTCTTCCTGATACGGCAAAGACAAGCAGAATGTACTTCCTTTTCCTTCCTCGCTTGCTACACCAATTTCGCCTGAAAGAAGGCGGGCCAGTTCAAGACTAATGGATAGCCCGAGCCCTGTACCTCCATACTTGCGGCTCGTGGTTCCGTCCACTTGTTGAAAAGCTTCAAAAATTAACGACAGCTTGTCCTGAGGAATGCCGATACCTGAATCGGAAATGGAAAACAAAATATTGTCTTCTTTTCTCTTGATCTTGACGGTTACGTGCCCTTTTTGTGTAAATTTCAATGCATTGCTGATCAAATTGTTTAATATTTGATGCAGGCGCATAGGATCTGTCAGTATATGATCAGGAGCGCTCTCTTCGACTATGATGTTAAACGTAATTCCTTTTTGTTCGGCCATCAATGAAAATGCAGCATCAAGGTTCTCAACCACCTGGGCAATAGGGGTTTGCTTCATATACATGTCAATTTTTCCGGATTCAACCTTGGCCAGATCCAATATTTCATTGATCAAACTTAACAGGTCGCTCCCTGAAGAATGTATCGTGCGGGCAAATTCCAGCTGCTTTTCCGTCAGGTTATGCTGTGGATTATCCAGCAATAATTTTGATAAAATCAGCAAACTGTTTAAAGGCGTCCGCAATTCATGAGACATATTGGCTAAAAATTCCGACTTATACTTGGAGCTTAGAGCAAGCTGGTTTGCTTTTTGCTCCAGGTCGACTTTCGCCATCTCTACTTCTTTATTTTTTTGCTCATACCTGCTGTTTTGTTCTTCAAGATCGGCATTTATATGTTCCAGCTCCTGCTGCTGCTGCTGAAGAGATTCCTCCGATGCTTTTAATTCCATCGCCTGTTCTTCTAATTCTTCATTTAACTTTCGCAATTCTTCCTGCTGAGCCTGCAGCTCTTCTGTTTGAACCTGCAATTCCTCTGTCATCACCTGAGATTCCTCAAGCAATTTGGCTAATTGGCTTCTGCTCGAAATGCTGTCCAGAATGATCCCCAGCGTTTGGGTGGTTTCTTTTAACAGCGATTGCTGAATGGAATCAAAACCTTGGAAAGACGCTATTTCTGCCACTCCCCATAGTTTCCCTTCAAATACAATGGGAAGAGCTATAATGGAAAGAGAGGACGACTCCCCAAGCCCGGATCGGATTGTAATATAATTTGATGGTACGTTTTCCAGAAGAATAATCTGTTGCTCGAGCGCACATTGACCAATTATTCCTTCGCCAACAGCAAATCGATTCTCCATATGCTTTCTTTCTTTGAAAGCATATGAACCAGCCAGCCGTAGATCCGGCTGCTGCTCTTCTTTTAAATAAAATACTCCCTGGACTCCCCCGACAAGCGGTGTAATCGTTTGGATATATGTACTGGCTACAAGAAAAATAGACTCCATGCCCTGAAGCTTCGTCGTAATGTCAGCCAGGTTTGTTTTTAACCATCCCTGTTTTTCGATTTCCTGTACATGTTGCTCCAGGGATTGAGCCATTATATTGAAGGCTCTGGCGGCATCGCCTATTTCATCTTTACGTTTAAGGTGAATTCTCGTCGAAAAATCCGCTTTTCCATCTGCAAAGCTTAACATTGTATTTGATACGTATTTCAAACCGTTTGTCAGCGTACGGTGCATCCAAATCAAAAAGCTCAGCCCGACAATGAAAGCGAATAAGCTGAGATAACCCATGTAACGCAGAGCCCTGTCGTACTCGGTTAAAGAATCAACCAGCTTTTCCTCCATTCCTCTTTCATATAAATCGTTCAGCTCATTAATCGTCCCAAAAAAGTTCCGCTCGATCTGTGCTCCTTTTCCTGCCAGATCACTTGCAGCTTCTGCCGTTCTTCCGGCTTCAATATCTTTTATAAATTGATTGCTCAAACCGGCAAATGCACCGTAATGCTGCTCAAGGTTTTCAGCGGCAGCTTTTGCATCACTTTGCGCAGTCATAAAAGTAAGCTCGAACAGCGCGGCATCCATTTTTCTTTTTCCATCCTCCATGTCATTGATAAGCTGCTTCTTCGCCGCAGAAGAATCAGCAAGCAGCAGATCACGCATCGATTTTGCAACGCTATTTCCATCACTTCGAATGGTGGTGGTTAAATCAAGCTTTTTATATTGGCTTTCGGTTAAATCCTGCAGTGTATCATTGAATTGAAAAAACTGCCCAAACCCCAACAAAACAATCATGCTTATAAAAACAAGCCCTATACCAAACCCTGCCCATAACTTCACGCCAATTTTCAAAGATTCTCTACTCCTTACTCGCATATATTCAAATGAAGCCGACCATACAATAATCAATCAAACAGAAGCCTGCTTTTAAAAGCGAAAATATAAAAAAAAGCTTCCTAAAAGATTAGGAAGCGTCAATAAATAAAAAGGGTTTCTCTGCCATAAGGCACCGTACCCTGCTGACTCAAAGATCCAATCCTTTTCGGTAACCGGCTGTCATAGTTTAAAACGTTAGACCCGTGGCTTTGCGTCCTTGCCTTTCGGAAAGTTTGCCTTTAGCGTAGATTTGTCCATTACTGCTGATAGGGTAATACTATTGTATGATGACCATTATAACATATTACCTTATAACATTACCATTAAATAGGAATATTGATTTATTCTCTCGTTACATATAAACCTGTAAGCATGAAAATGCCGGTGTGGAAATAACTAGATTGGCCGATGTAATAGCCAGCGCAATTAAATGTCTGTAGGTGCATGAAAGAAGGCCACTGGCACGAAAAAGTAAGCACCAGCAGCCTTCTTATAGAGTTTTGTTCAAGAGGATCTAGTGATGGACGGGTAAAAACAGATTCATCCCTTCCAATGATTCTTTGAAAAAACGAGGATATTATGAAGCAGTGATAAAAAGCAGAAAGCTGCTATTTGTGATTGTTTTTAATAGCAACCTTTATGGTTGAGAGACTTTTATTCACTCTTTTGCGAAACCATTTTCTAGCCTTGCCTTTCTTGTAAAATCGTTTATCCCCCTCTTTTTATGATGTTTACGATAAAAAATCTTTCTTATCCAGCATTACAATTTAGTATCGGCCCCACCTACGCCAAATACCGCGACGGCCACGCGTGCCATCCAACCCACTTACTACTGTACAAGAAAGCGTTTACATTATCAACGATTTTTGATCGTCAAATGTCGACACCTCTCGTTTAAGCCGCCTGTTTTCCCTGCCTGAAGGAGAAAGGAGAGACCTTTTGCTCCAGTGTCTACATAAGTACATCACTACAAGTAGAGACAAATAAAAAAGCCTTTTACTAAAAGGGGTTCATTCTGCTGAAATAGGATGTTGTCCAGCTGGCTTGATCCTTTGTGTGACCGTTCTTAGGCGAAGCATAGAAAGGCGGCATTCGCGGGATTCTGCTTTCCAAGGGGCAGGCGGTGAGATCGCCTTCGCCACTTCGTGGCAAAGTCGATTTCACCTTTCCCGCTAGTCCCTTAGGAGTCTACGTCCTGCACCTGCCGCCTTTGTGGGGAGGAAAGGAAGATCGTAAAACACGATATGTTTATCCCTCTTTGCTGAAAGGAACAGAAAAACTCTTTCAACCCTCCTTCTTTTCAAACATACAACAGGCGGAGGGTTTTCGGGCAAGCTAAAAAGAAACACATCACATACACTTTTTGCAAAACGAATTTCTTCCTGACTTCTTTGTTTTTCAACACACTGAGCCCCTTACTAAAAGGGGCTGGCGTTAAAACGAAGAATAAATTTTAACTTTCACCGCTCTGTTCTTTCTTGCTCGCTTCCTCTGCGGCTTTTTTTACTGCTTCTTCCATTTTGGCTTTGTAGAGCGGACTCGCAAGTGTTTCTTCAATCACACCTTGAAGATATTTTCTGAATTCCTGGCTTTTTATCGCTGTCTGCATCGTTTTTTGCATTTCTGGGTCCTTCATTACATCGAGCAGCATTTTTTGATAATCTGGATCCTTCATCAGTTCAGTCAGGAGCTTCTTATGTTCTTTTTCCATGCTTTTGGCGTAGCTCTCCACAAATTTCGGATCTTCAAACGCTTTTTGCCAGAACTCCTTGCCTTTCTCAGATGTGAGAGTCGATTGAACGGCTTCTGTCACATCGTTTTGATTCATGATCAAATCCTCGCGCATTTCTTTGTCTGTCATCGCTTCTTGAAGTGCTTTTTTTCCATCGTCGGTTTTTAATATATCCACAACCATTTTTTTCGTTTCTTCGTAGTCGAGCTGATGAGGTGATTCATTCTGGTTGGCACAGCCGGCGGCCAAAGCAATCACAACTGATAATAACAGCATTCTAAAAAGTGCAATGTTCCTCATGTTGCCCAGCTCCTTTTTTTCTTTGCGGTTCGCTCCTTTTATTTTGAATTAGCCGGGTGATTGTATGCGCGGAAAATGATGGACATGCACAAAAGCCCCTCCGTTCCAGGCCGCGGCTGGCTGCATAATGGAGGGGCTGGTGGGTAATCATCTGCCTGCTAAACGCGCTTTATCCAGGGCAATGATACCTTCTTTACTTAATTGTCATGGTGTTCTACTGTTTTTTCCTTTTCCTCTGTTTCAGTTTTTATGTTGTATAAAACGGATCGAATTATACACATACTATCCATGCAAAAATCGTAAAAACAACTGTTTATACGCTCATTTATCTTTGTTCATCCTCAATCGTTCCATCAGCGGGATCGACTGTATAAAACGATTGATGTGTATTTGTTTTTACACGGAACCGGTACGTCCCATCTCGATTTTTGCCCATATACTGTATTTCTTTTACATATTCCCGGAGTCCACTTTCTCCTTTCGGTATATCGAAGGCATACATGATCCATGCCTGTGCTTGTTGAACTGTTAAGTTAAACGGTTCTTCCCTTGTCGTTCTGGAATCCACCCACTCACTCAGCTTCCACTGGCCGTTCCGATTCACAATGGTCCACGTTTCGGTTACCGCTTCATTCAGTCCGTGAGGAGCACGAACGGTCACTTTTATTTTGTTGCTCGTTTTTTCATGAATCACATAAGGCAAACCGTTATCATCTACATCACTGTAAAGCAGCCAATCACATTGTGTGCAGGATACTTCATAAAATTCCTGCATAGCCGACAGCATGGCTCCTTCCGCATATGGTGTTATTTCCTTTTTAAAGGTTGAAAAAGCAGGACGCGTTTTTTGACTGTACTTGTACGCTTCCAAAATCATGTATGGCTTGTTTTGCACTTCACGAATGAAGCCCAATACCTCCTGGTCGTTGTATTCACTGATTGGCTTTTTCTTGTGCGCCCGGTAAAGCAGCATCATCAATTCCGAACGAGTCAGCTTTTTATCCGGTGAGAAGGTAGTGGCTGTTGTGCCAGCCGTTATATTGTTTCTAACCAGTGCTTCCACATAAGGAGCCGCCCAGTTATCCCTTTTCACATCTTTAAAGGGCAGAGAAAAAGACGTTTTTCGCTCATATTCAAAAGCATCGACCAGTAATTTAGCCATTTGTGAACGTGTTAAAATGTCATTCGGCCGCATGGTACGATCTTTAAAGCCCTGCAGGATACCGCGTTCTGCGAGTGCTGCCACTTCGTTATAGTTCTGGTTTAAAACCGTCACGTCCCGAAAGCCTGGATGATTCGTTTCCCGTTTCAACCCAAGAATCCGAGCTATCATAACGGCTGCTTCCATACGGCTCACCTGCTTTGCCGGACGGACCATAAAATCATCATCCTTTGGTTCAAACACCTTTTTCGCAGACAAGCTCCATACTGCCTCATAAGCCCGATGATTCGGAGAAATATCGTTGAACACCGATACAGCAGCAGATGCATGCGAGGAAAACAGAGCAGAAACGAGCAAAATAAAAGCAAGTGGTACTGCGATAAACTTTTTCACACTACAATCTCCTTTCCTTATCTACCATTAATACCTTCGGCACAAAAATGGAAATACCTTCAAAATATTCCATTTTTCCATAATCAGATAAACCCTGTGCAGGCTTACTTTTTTTCAGAATAAAAAATAACCCAAGCCAGTTTGGTGCTCTCCACTCCGGATTAGGTTATGTATTCGTGTTGATTCTCTTTCAAGAAGGGACTCTCGCCACAATACATCAAAGAGCCCTATCTAATCTGTAAAGAAGCAAGGCAAACTGTCCTCTTGTTAAGGGCTGGCTTGTACCGAATTTCGTTTCTGATATGCCTTTGACCACACCAAGCTCCGTAAGCAATGCAACAGGTTCCGCATAACGGCCCGTTACATCAGTAAATTTCCTGGATGTTTCAGCCGGGTAACCTTCACCGTCAGCTTGAAGGGCTGCATAAATTCTCGCAAACAGGATAGCCGCTTCACCACGAGTGATGTTTAACTGGGAGCCAAAATCGGTATCAGACTTTCCGTTCATGATGCCTGCTGCTTTAAGAGCCGATACAGCCGATACAGCACGGGCTGGAACATCTTTGAAGCTTGCTTTCGGAGGGTTCGAATTATCAACGCCGTTAAGGTCCAGGAATTTTGCGGCAATCAAAGCGGCATCTACGCGCTTGATCGATTGATCGACGCCGAATTGGTGAGGCTCTATACCATAAAACAGTCCAGACAAATAATCGACTGCCTCGAATAACTCTGTTCCCATCCTAACATCCTGGAATACACTTGACGTTGAACCAGTACCTGCCGGCTTATCTGCCATAACGGGTGCTTCCGGTGCCGGAATCTTTGCTTCTTCTGCGAATGTAGGAGTGATTGCTGAAGAAAATATGGTACTTGCTAATAGTGTGGCAGCCAATGCTTTGCTGGATTTTTTCATGGTCACAATCTCCTCTTTTATCATTTAATAGAATAAAGTATATCAAATAAATGAAAGAAAATATTTGATTTCTTGAAAAAAAGGGATTTCCAACCATTCACTTATTCGATAAAGCTACATTGAATCTATTTTTACTTTCAGGAAAAAGGACTATTCGTTTGAACAAAAAAGTGGGATTGCTCGAAGTGATACGTGACTGTTGAAAAAGCAAATGGCTGTCCATTGGTTACATGAAAGATGGATTCGACATAAAGGGAAGGTGCTCCATTTTCCAGACATAAATGCTTTGCTTCTTCTCTCTTCAGCTTTCCTGCATGAAGATATACATCCGAAAAGCCGACTTTTACCCCTAACCCTTTCTGGATATAATCGAAAATCGATTCAGAAACGATTTCTTTATTTAAATACGTAACAATCGATTTATTGAAATAGGATTCCTCAAGGCACAGGGCTTGCCCGTTCCTATACCGGACCCTTTTTACATAATAGACATCCTCATCAGGTTCAACATTTACATGATGGGCTGCTTCTTTTGTCGGTTTTTTCACTTCTAACTCAATTACTTTCGAGGTTATATTTTCGGACCCTTGATGAGAAAGAAGGTCCATGTATCCTTTTCTTTTCTGCCTTCTCACAAAAATGCCGCTGCCCCTCACTTGAAATACGGCGCCTTTTTTCTCTAATAGCTCTAACGCTTTCGTAACTGTACTTTTACTTACGTTAAAATGAGTCATTAAAGCTTCTAGCACAGGCAGTTTATCTCCCTGCACAAGGGCATTTTCTTCAATATACGTTTCAATCTCCGCTGCGATTTGCTGGTACTTGATCATATACAAACCCTATTCATCCTCTTATTTTGATCCCTTTGATGCTTTACCGGTCTAATGGAAAGCAGCTGTTTACATATAAATTAAATCTGTCTGCTTTTATTGATCTATATCATTTTGCAGTGACAGTAATTGAATAATGGTTTTCATCACAGCGTCTTCCTCATTTGATCCCGTAATAAAATTGGCTGCATCCTGTACTTCCGGAAACGCATTTCGCATCGCAAAGCTGTATGTACCTGAAGCCATCAGTTCCATATCATTGTAGCCATCGCCGAATACCATCGTTTCCTCTGGCGTAACATGTAAGATTTGCTGCAATTGAGCGATTGTGCTTCCTTTGTGAACATTGGCATTCGTTATATCAATCCAGGCTGCCTCCGAGGCAACAATAAAAGCGCGCTCAAAGAAGGAAGACAGCTTCTCTCTCGTTTCCATACACTGGAGAGCTGGATCATGCACTGTGATCTTTACAAAGTCCTCTGAAATACTGTTAAAGTCTTCTACCTTTATCACATTTGCATAGGATCTCCGCACGATCGCAAACTCTTCGGGAGAAAGTGTTTCTTTTACAACGGCCCCTTTTCTTGTACAGGCGATAATCGAATGATCCAGGCTTATGTCTTCAAGGAGCTGGGTGATTTCTAAGCCCACTTTATTTGATAATAAGGATTCATACACAAACTGCTGATTGTGCTTGATTCGTGTTGCGCTGTCACCCAGAATCCATAGATCATTTGCATCCTCCCCAAACAATTCTTCTATCCGCTCACATTGCTTTCCCGTGCAGGGAGCAAACACCACTCCTTTATCCTTCATGATTTTTTTCGTTTGTTTAAATAAATCTCTATTAAAATCACCTTTATTGTTTAAAAACGTTCCGTCCATATCAGATATCACTAATTTAATCATTTGTTAAACTCCCTGGTTTTCTTTCATGTTAAGTGTGCTCAGATGGCCATTTCGATTCAAAATGCCCTCTTATTTTTTACAATTTTCTATCTTTATAATAATATTCTTTATCCCTGTCTGTAATTTCACGAAATACTCTGCACGGGTTGCCAACTGCAATTACATTTTTGGGAATATCTTTTGTTACCACACTCCCGGCCCCAATGACAGAATTTTCCCCGATGGTCACTCCGGGCAAAATAACAACATTCGCGCCAATCCAAACATTATCACAAATCGTTACTGGAAAAGTGTACATTTCCCCATGCTTACGAAGCTCATGGTGAACGGGATGACCGGTAACAGTAATCGTCACATTGGGGGCAATGAGAACTCCATTCCCAATTGTTATTTGATAATCATCGACCAGTGTTAAATTGGCATTAATATAACAATCGTCTCCAATCGTTACAGTCTTGCCTCTTGCAAAAGTAAGAGGAGGCTCAATCCACACGCTTTTTCCAACTGCCCCAAATATCTCATGAATCAGTTCCATTCTTTTTTCTTTTTCACCTGGTCTTAAATGATTAAAATCATACATCAATTCTTTTGCCCTTGTTTGCGCCTGGAGATATTCTCCTGTATCTGTCCAAAGCAGACCCTTTGCCATTTTTTCTTCTGTATTCATTTTGGCTTCTCCTTTGCATCCGCAGCTTACTTATATAATAATATTCCGCACATATTGATTTTTCTATCACAATAGAATAACTTAATATAACAATCGTATTTTTAAGTATAGGTGATGAAAATGAATTCTATTGATACATTTATTTCTCTTGATGTTTTAGAAGATTCCTCTGAAATTGTTCATTATGACTCGGACAATTTGCCAATCAGGAGTAGAAGAAGCTGGCTTTCTTATTTTCACAACTTATCAGCCGTCTGCCATTGGCATGACGATGTTGAATTTATTGTTGTTCTCCAAGGAGAAATGACTTACTTTGTAAACGGAGAAACATATCTATTAAAAAAGGGGATGGGTATTTTTGTGAACGCTGGGCAATTGCATTATGGATTTTCTGAATCAGGAACAGACTGTGAATTTCTCGTTCTGTTGTTTCACCCCAGATCAATTTCCACGAATGCTTACATTGAATCGGAATATGTCCTGCCTTTCATTCATAATCATCACTGCCCTCTTATCGTTTTTGAGCCTCATATCCCGTGGCAAGCGGAATCAATCCAGGTCGTTAAGGATATTTTTACGATCTGTCAAAAAAAAGAAAAAGGCTACGAATTAAGCGTTCAAAGTTTGTTATATTCTCTTTGGTTAGTCCTTTACAAAAATGCTATGCATAAAGATCATTCTGTAAAAAAAATAGACTTTTCCGAGTTAAAAGCGATGATCGGATACATCCAGCTTAACTACTCGAAAAAAATATCTTTAGAAAAGATTGCCCGGGCTGGCGCAGTCTCACGCAGCAAATGCTGTCAGTTGTTTAAAGATAAAATACAAATGTCTCCTATTCAGTATCTGAACAGGTTTCGGCTCGAAAGGAGTATGGAACTGCTCCGCAATCATTCACTTAGCATTGTAGAAGTGGCTCATGAAAGTGGCTTTTCAGGTGCAAGCTACTATACGGAACTTTTTCACCGGGAAATCGGCATGACACCCAGTGAATTCCGAATGATGTACAATTCAAACAAACAAAAATAACGTTGTATCGCCTTTCATTCTCTGTGATATATAAAAGGACTACACATTTTAAACATTTCTACTCCGTGTGGTCCTTCTGTATCAACGCTCTTACTCGTCTGACTTGCATAGAACATGAAAAACCGTGATTTATATGTCAATTTGTTTGATCACTCTGGCGGGATTTCCTCCAACGACAACATTATCCGGTATATCCTTCGTCACGACTGCACCCGATGCAATCACCACATTGTCTCCTACCGTTACGCCCGGATTGATGACGGTACTTCCGCCAATCCATACATTGTTTCCAAACGTAATCGGTTTTGCATATTCTTTGCCTGAATTACGTTCGGCTGGATGAAGCGGATGTGTTGCTGTATAAATTTGTACGCCCGGTGCAAGCATACAATTATCCCCGAACCGCACTTCACAAACATCTAAAATGGTGCAGTCAAAGTTGGCAAAAAAGTTTTCTCCTACATGTGTGTTATAGCCATAATCAAATCTGATGTTTGGCTCCATGTAGACGTTTTCTCCCGTTGAACCGAGTAACTCCTTCAATAATCGGGTCCGTTTTTCTCCTTCCGTTTCTAACGTTTGATTATAAATTCTCACCCTGCGTCTTGCTTCCTCGCGTTCCTTCCGTAATACCGGATCAGCGGGGTTGTACATTTCGCCCGCTAACATTTTCTCTTTTTCCGTTTTCATATTAAACAGCTCCCGACCTTTTTAATGAAAAACAAGCAGCTTTGTGATTTTTACATCCCGCGTAATTAAAGTACTTTTGAACTTGATTCGTGCTCTGTTGATAGATCATTCTTTTTCAATAAACGATTCAATTTTTCCGAACTGAGGAACATGCCTGCAACAAAAACAACAATACAAAGCGGGAAAATGCCTATTGTGGAATGTGATGCCATAAAGCCGAGAAGCGGCGGCATAAATGTACTGCCTGTATAAGCGACAGCCATTTGATACCCCATAATCGTCTGGGAATGCTTCCTCCCAAAGCGTATCGGCGTTTCATGCAGCATACACGGAAAAATTGGTGCCAATCCGAATCCAACCATGATAAAGCCTGCAAGTGAAAAAATGGCAGGCAATGGCAGGAATAGAAGTGCAGCACCCGCCAAGGCGATGATTTGCCCGATCCGAATAAGGGTACGGTTACTCACTTTAAAGGTAATAAAGCCTGTAATAAATCGGCCAATTGTAATTCCTGCATAATACAGGGACACCCACTGGGCAGCAGTCGCTGCGGGCAGCTCCTTGATATTTACCAGAAAGCTGCTTCCCCAAAGACCCACTGTTGCTTCAGCCCCGCAATAAAATAAGAAGGACACCAGGGCAAATGTAACGCCTTTGATTTGCAAAGGTTTTACCTGTTCAGCTCCTTCATCATCAAATACATCCTTTGAATCTTCCAGCGCTCCATTAGATGCGACATGGCTGTTTTTTGCCGCTCTCGTCCATAGAGGCAAAGTCAGGAAAAGAATGACAACTAATGCAAATTGAATACCCGCAATCGCAAAATATCCACTTCTCCACGAATGCTGTCCTGAAATAAACTGCGCCATAATGATTGGACCTAACGTAGCCCCGACTCCCCAAAAACAGTGCAGCCAGCTCATATGGTGCGCTTTATAGTGTGCTGCAACATAGTTGTTTAATCCTGTATCAACAGCGCCTGCACCCAATCCAAGCGGTATGGTCCATACAATGAACCAGATGAGCGATGGCGCAAAATGGAAGCCGAGTAAAGCACCTGCCGTCATGAAGCAGCTGACAAGAGTGACTTTGCCCGTTCCAAACCGTTTCAGTATCTTTCCACTGGCCAGGCTGGAGACGATCGTGCCGCCGGCAATCATCATAAAAAGGAATCCGGCTGCCTCAAGCGGAGCCCCATAGTCCGCTTGCATCACAGGCCAGGCTGCCCCTAGCAATGAATCCGGTAAACCTAAGCTGATAAAAGCCAAATAAATGATGACTAAAAGAAATAATGCCATGTGTAAACCCCGCTATTCATTTTTTTGTGGTCAGCTGTGCTTTCGATTGTTTTACCTGCTTGTTCCATCCATCATAAGGTCGAGTCCAAGACTTTGCAGCCCGTATAAATAATCCTGTTTCCAATCACTGACTGTAAGCACTGGAAGATGCTCTGACGGGATATATTTTGAGCTGACTATGGAAATTTTGTCCAATACCGCTTCTTCCACTTCATCCTGACAAAAAATGATGGAATGAGGATTAATGATTGCAACAAATGCGGCTACCAGCCGGCTAATGGCATCGATTTCACCATCTCCATGGATCAGCTCTTTCTGGACCCTGCTTCCCTTTTCTAAAGCCTGCCGAAAATTTCGGTCATTATACTGAGGAACGAATGAAACCTCTCCCGAGAAAAAAGTGCTTCCCCGCACCACATCTCCATTGACCATAATTCCTGCACCCGGACCGTTTTGACCCGAATACAAATAAACAAGGGACTCTTTGTTCTTAATTCCCCTGCTATTGTGATATCCGAGAACAGCCGCATTCATGTCGTTCTCTACTACGACAGGTATGGAAAAATGATTCTCATAGTATCCTTTTACATCAAAATGTTGAAACTGCTCGTATCCTGGTATGAAAAAAATCCGACCATGATCAACGGAGCCAGGAACACCAATTGCCAGGGAACTGATTTTCGGATGCTTCGTCATGATGTTTTCGATGCAATCTGTTAACAAATGCAAGCCCTCATTCACCAGTACACTCGGCGCTTTCCCCTGTTTCTTTACTTCTCCCGCGCAATTAAAAACCGTATAATGTGTTTCTGTTCCCTCTAAAAATATCGCCAGACCTAGCATATGCTCAGGATTATATGTATATCTTTTTGCTCTCCTTCCGCCGCTGGACTCATCTAAACCGACAGAAAAAATTTCCCCCTCCTTTTCCATCTGTGCCAGAAACTTGCTGATGGTCGGGAAACTAATTTCTAATGTTTGGCTGAGTTCAGCTTTTGTGGCACTTCCCTGCTTTAAAAGAGCTGTACGAATACCTCGAAGTATTAATCTCTTTATCGATTTTGGAGCAGCCCGTAATTCATCCATTTGATTCACCTCCTACAACTTATTAAAGAACTTTAATAAGTGGATAAAAATATACATTCAAAAACTTATTAAACTTCTTTAATAAGTTTGAAGACAATATAACATATAACCATGTTTAAAACAATGAAGATTGAATAGTAAAGCAATGGCTCTCTTAAATAGTAATGTTAATTTCTTTCAACTAATAAGAGGTCAGCTTACCTGGATAAAAGTTCTTAAATCGTCTATTGTAAAAATAAATGAGCAAGAAAGGAGAAGGAAATATTGAAAATACGATTTCTTGTGATACCTTTTACACTTTTGGCTTTGGCAGGTTGTACATTTAATGATGCAACAAATGATATTTATTTGATTCCAGAAGGTTATGAAGGATACGTTTATGCATTTTATCATGTAAAAGGCGCTCCTGAAATTAAAAAAGAAGGCGATTATGAAATTCACGATATAAATGAGGACGGTTACTTTGCTACTTCCGCTCCCGATATGGATTATGGGAGGGTTACAGATAAATACTATTATGTAGACAAAAACGGGCAAAGAACCAGCATTGATAAAGAATGTATTAGAGGGATGGGAACAGGCAGCTCTGAAAATGATCCGGACAGTCCGAATAAAATCCATATTAACTATACTGGAATTGAAGTAGTGAAAAATGGATGTGGTCAAGAATTTAAAGAACCTGGTAATGGGGTAGATAGCGAGGATTTAGATTCCATACTCTCGAAAGTATTGCGAAAATACTATGGAGTAGAATCGATGCTGGATGCTAATTGAATGCTGTAAAAAGCTTTACTATTGCTTGTTTTATTAACATTATCAAGAGCCAGGAAACCATTAATACTTTTGGTTAACTGCTGTCTAAGGTAAGGTTAGTCCAACTTACTTGTATGGACGAACTTTTGAGTAACAATTTGAGTTGTTTTGCTTTTGATGTTTTAGGAATCGTTAATTGGCAGTTTTAATATTCCATTAAAAGAACAAATAAAGGAGCCAGTACACTCCTTTATTTGTTCTCTCTTTAACTAACCGCCCCATTAGTTCAATAACCATTCCTTCTAAAGATGTAATTTCAATCCCTCATGCGATGCCTTAAAACCTAACTTTTCATAGAAATGAAGTGCTTCGGGTCTCTTTTTATCTGTTGTTAGTTGAACCATATGACACCCACGCTCTTTGGCGCGTTGAATGGCCCATCGAATTAACATAGATCCTATACCTTTCCCACGTTCTAAAGATGCGGTACGAACACCTTCAATTGTAGCTCTCCATCCGCCTTGATGAGTCATGTATGGAGTAAATGTAATCTGTTGAACACCTACTATCTCTTCACCATAACAAGCTACAATCAATTCATTATTTGGGTCCGTATTAATAGATTGAAATGCTTTTATGTAACTTTCCGGCAAAGGCTGTTTATAAAGCTCTCTTTTGTTTCCTAAAACGTCATCTGAAAGCATATACACAATGCGGTCGAGGTCTTGTATGGTTGCTTCTCTAAATGTAACTTGATTTGTATTCACTGAAATTTCCCCTCCAATGTAACCACGATAAATTTTTGTTCCATTAGATGACAGCCGAAATAGTAAATAAAAGCCTCCATCAGCCCAAGTGTTCACACGCAAAGACTTTAGTATTTTTTAATGAAAACCGGATTACTTGAAATACCATTTTAAAGCGTTTGTATACAAGATTTTATCAGCAGCTTTTTCATCAAATAGCTGCTGAATCAATTCAATATCTTCATATTCAAATGGTCTTTTCGCTCTTGTTGATGGTAGATCTGTGCCAAACATCAATGCATCAGGATTTGTTTTATATATAGAT
Organism: Domibacillus robiginosus; assembly: GCF_000966195.1. Classification (GTDB taxonomy): domain Bacteria; phylum Bacillota; class Bacilli; order Bacillales; family Domibacillaceae; genus Domibacillus; species Domibacillus robiginosus. The sequence continues at coordinate 42,145 of NZ_LAHL01000043.1, forward strand.
TTTAAAGCGTTTTCAACATTCAGCTCCACGCGCCCAAAACCTGTTGCTTTTACGTGTATACCTTTATCAACTAATTTTAATAAATGTGTTAGTCCCTCTTCAGACAATCCTAAATGGTCAATCGAGATAGCAGGTAATTTTTCAATCGTCGATGCAATTTCCGGTAACTCTTTTGCATCAATATAAAGTTCACTATGCCACCCGGCCAAATCATGCACTCTTCTTGCAAAGTAATCGAGCTTTGATAAATCTTCTGAACCGCCTCGTTTGATATTAAACCGTAATGCTCTTACCCCATTGTTATGCAAGCTTATAATTTCATCATCCGTTACAGTAAAGGGCAATTGTGTCACGCCGCAAAATGCTGGACCCATTTGTTTCAGTGCCTTCAATAAATATTCCTGATCAAATCCTTGAAAAGACCCAGATACAATCACTCCGCCTACTACATTCCAATCAGTCGTTTCATCTTGATAATCTGCTACAACATAGCTCGGTGGTGTATATCCCTGGTTTTCGATAATCGGAAAATCAAAATCAATAATATGAAAATGTGCATCAAAAATTCTCATGATCATTCCCCTTTCTTTTTTTAACATATCAAACATGATACATAAGGGGAATTATAAATTATTAATAAAGACCCATAACTATATCTTATTGATTAAAACTCTTTTTTAATTGAAAAAAGGCCGGCCGAAACAGCAGCCGGTTTTTTACACTCTTGCCCCCGATAGTTAAAGAATGAAAGGAAAGCCTGCCCCAGATGAGCCGTTCTCAAATTCAAATTTAGCTATCTATGTAAAATTTAAATCCTTAATGAGCCGCGGAAACCCCTTGCGCTATAGTAGGATTCTGCTCCATTGTGATACACAAAAACAGTGTCGTAACGACGATCACAAAAAAGAGCCCCGCCGAGTTTTCTAATAGTAGCAGGTGTTTGCACCCAGCTCGACGTTTTCATATCGACATTTTCAAGTTTCTGCAGCTCCCGGTATTGTTCTTCCGTTAAAAGTTCAATGCCCATGGCAGCTGCCATATCAATCGCGCTATTTTCTGGTTTGTGTTTTTTCCTTGACTCCAGCGCTTCACGGTCGTAACAAACACTTCTGCGACCTTTAGGGCTTTCTGCTGAACAATCATAAAAAATGTATTCATCCGTCTTTTTATCATGTCCCACTACATCCGGTTCACCGCCTGTTCCTTCCATTTCATTGAGCGACCACAGTTTTTCAGTGTTAGCTTCAAGCTTAGCTTGTACTTTAGCCCATTCAATACCTTTATGACGGTTCATACTTTTCTCAAAACGGTCTTTTAAAGTTCTGAGTAGTTCTTCACGTTGTTCTAAGGATAACTCCTTATTTCTTTTTGTCATATTCATTTCCCCCTTACTGTTTTTTTATAGACTAAATGCCCCGATAGCTGAATAGTCTCTTCCGTTTCAGTTTCTATAATCAAGTCAATAATTCCTTTAAAAGAAATTTGAAGGGAGAGATGGATTTTGTTATTGCCACAAGCATGGGAAATGTAGGATAAGCAAATAGAAGGATTCTTGCCCAAAATATTAAAGTTCACATTATTAGCTCACCGTGTTCATTCAATAAAATCGCTTCTTTGCTGGTCATATGAGGAAGGACATATTAATATAAACCCTTTGGCTAAGATGAAAGAGCCAAAGGCAGGGAAACGAATTCCAAAGTTTTTAACAGAAAGGGCGTGCGTATTGATTATTTTAATTCTAAATCCCACCGTTCTTCCACAAGCCTCTGCCCCCATAATAATTGTTCCTCTTTTGTTTCAGTAATCTCAAATCCGAATTTTTCATATAATCGTCGGGCTGTCGTCATATTGCTTACAGTCCACAAAAGTACTCGTTCATATTGTTGCTTCTTGCAGTAATCAAGTAATGTTTGAACTAATTGTGTACCTACACCTTTTCCACGCATGGACGATTCCACAATGAACCACCTTAACTGAGCCGTTTTGTTCGTTTCTTCAATTAATCCGACACAACCTGCAAATTCTCCGTTATCTTCTGCAATCCAAATTTTTTCGATTTTCTCATCAAAGGTCTTATAAAGATAGTCTAGAAATGTTTCATCAAACCCATAGTTATCTGCATAAAAAGCTCTTTGTGTTTCAATGATAAGCTCTTTATCTTCGGCAGTATTACCTTCTCTTATAGAAATAATTGATTCTTTTTGATCAAGAGGCTCCGACAAAACCATTTCAATTGTTTTCATTGCTTTGATAAGCTTTTGTTGATTGTTGAAATCTATATTTCTTAGTAAAAATTCAATTTGCTGGTTGGATTCGTTATCTAAACCCTGGTATATTTTTTCTCCTGTTTCAGTTAAATGAATAAAACAAGTACGACCATCTTTCTCACATTTCTGTTTATAGATCATATTTTGTTCTTCAAAACGTTTTAGTATTCTACTCACATAACCACGATCTAAACCCAATTCTTCTTGCAGTATCTTTGCTGTACAATTACTTTTACTTTTAATTTCAAATAAAATCCGTGTTTCTGTTAAAGAAAAAGGACTATCATATACTTTCTGCTTGAGTAAACCAAGAACATTGGTATAAAAACGATTAAACTTTCTCACTTCAGATACGCTTGAAACAGTCGGTTGCGTCATACTTAAATAACTCCTTTAATCTGTAGTAATTGACTTTGTCAACTATGATAAAAGCATAAAACAATATAG
>NZ_LAHL01000044.1 GCF_000966195.1 Domibacillus robiginosus
GTCCGCTCGACTTGCATGTATTAGGCACGCCGCCAGCGTTCGTCCTGAGCCAGGATCAAACTCTCCAAAAAGTTTGACTTGCTCGTTTGTTTCCATTAAAACACGGGGTGTATTTAATGGAAGAAAAAAATTAAAACGTTGACGTTTATTTTGTTCAGTTTTCAATGTTCAATTCTTTTAATCCATCTTCACGACAGCTATAACAGCATATCATTAATCACTTTCAATGTCAACAACTATTCAAAACTCATTTATTTCGTGTTCAGAAGTTATTAACAAAGATAAATCATTTATCCTACCTCTCAAATACAGTCAATGTTTTTGAAAAGATATTAACCAAAACCAATCAAGGTTTTTATGTTTTGATTTACTGTTCAAGCGACGGTAATAAATTTAACACTTTTGTCTCTTGAATGTCAAACCTTTTTTGAAAAAAGACTAAAAAATAGCCCTGTGTTTCTTCCCTTCTACTAAAGAAGAAACACAGGGCGAGAAGTTTATCATACTAAATAGATGCATGAGAATGTGTTTCTCTTCTTTTCTCCCACACATGCAGCAGTCGAAAAACCGGTGGCAAAACAAGGATCACCGCAATAATACGCAAAACTTGAACCGCCACAACAAAGGTCGCATCAGCATTGAGGACTACAGCAGTTGTTGCCATTTCTGCTACACCACCTGGAGCAAAAGCTAAAGCAGCGGTCATAAAGGCAATGCCTGTCGCTTTTGATACGATATACGCACAAACAAACATGGCGCTAATAAACAGCACAGTACTAATAAGCGCAATGATAATGGTCTGCTTTAATCCATAAAACATTTCTTTTCGAAATCGTGATCCAATGGAAGCGGCAATGACAATTTGCGAAAGAATCATAATTTCATGCGGCCAGTAAGCTTGCATGTCGTAGCCGACTGCAGAAGAGGTCCCTGCCTGTACAATAGCTGTTGACAGCATGCCTCCAAGCAGCCAGGGAGCAGGAAATCTTAATTTCTTTCCGACGTGATAGCCTGCATACGCTGTTATAGCGAGAACCACCGTCCAGCCGAAGCTGGTCCATTCCAATACAGAAGGGGCTGTGTGAACAGCAGAAGCGGAAGATGGATGAAATACGAGGACCGAAACAACGATAGGAATAATAAAGATGACTAAAAATACACGCATCGTTTGTAAAATACTGACGACTGCTGTATTGGCCCCTACTTCTTCGGCAATTCCGGGCATAGCCGACAAACCGCCAGGGGCTGTGCTGAAAAAGCTTGTCAGCATATCTGTTTTGCTGAATTTCCATAAAACCACACCTGACAGAAGCGAAAATATGATCGAAAGCAGCAGCATAATGATAATAACCGCCCAATCCTTTTGAAAAACAGCGAGAACGGAGAGATTAATTTTTTGACCTAGTTCGATACCTAAAATACATTGACCCGCATAAAGCCAGTATTTCGGAACGCCTTTCTTTCCTAAAATGTCTGGCTTAGCGAAAGAAATAAGCATAGCAGCTAAAAGCGTTCCGAGCATCCAGCCAATCGACAGGCCGGTCATGGAAAGCAACAGCCCTCCAACAGCACTCACAGCAATAAACAGCCATTTTGTTTCTTTCATGGTGACTCCTTCTTTCTTCTTGTTCTACTATTTACTATAATGAAAAAAGAGAAATAAATAAAATATCATTTATCTATACTTAACGATAAATATTGGTTATACCTTTAAGGAGACGGTGGAATGGATGAACGCGACTGGCTTATATTGCAAACGCTGCATGCACATAAAAATATTACAAGCGCCGCGCGGTCACTTTATACTTCCCAGCCCGCCCTAACAAACCGGCTGAAACAAATGGAAAAAGAGTTTGGGGTGCAGATTGTTACACGCGGAAGGCGCGGTGTGCAGTTTACGCCACAGGGAGATTATTTAGCAAAGTGTGCCGATGATATGATTCACCGCATGCAAAAAATCAAAGAAAACGTATTAAACATGGAAAACACGATGACCGGCACGCTTCGTCTTGGTGTCTCAACTTTTTTTACAGATTATAAGCTTCCGGGTCTTTTAAAAATGTTTAAGGAAGAATATCCAAATGTCGAGTTTAAAGTTGTCACGGAATGGAGCAGCCATATTACCCATTTAATACACAACCAGGATGTGCATGTTGGATTTGTAAAAGGTGATTATGGCTGGAAAGATCAAAAGCGACTTCTATTTGAAGAAACGATTTGTGTGGCATCAAAGAATGAAATTGACCCGGAGAACCTGCCTGACCATCCAAGAATTGATTACAGGACCGATCAAGGACTCAAAATGGTTGTCGATAACTGGTGGGCAGAGAATTATACAAAGCCTCCTTTGATCAGCATTGACGTTGACAAAGCCGGCACGTGCAAAAATATGGTTGCAAACGGACTCGGCTACGCTATTTTGCCAAGCATGATTTTAGAAGATATCGAAAATCTCTATAAAATTCCTTTAAAGCACCCAAATGGCGAGCTGATCAAACGGAAAGGCTGGATGTTTTTTCATGAGGAGTCACTTGAATTAAACATCGTCAGAGCGTTTGTTGAATTTATCGAACGAATTGATCTTAAAGCCATTCATTAAAAAACAGCTCTCCTGTTTTTGCAGGGAGAGCTGTTTTTTAAATGTGTTTCAATGCACTGCTGATCGACTTTTCTCCAGAGATCAGATCAAAGGAACGATTAAACGTATGTGCTGCGTCAAGCGCATGAAAAATGACCGCCGCTACATCTTCACGCGGAATGGAACCGCGCTCAAGCTGTCCGCTCGCCTCTACCTTGCCTGTACCCGGCTCATCCAACAAGCCGCCAGGACGAACAATGGTATAGGTGAGCGAGCTTTGTTCGACTGCACGGTCTGCATAGTGCTTCGCCACATAGTAAGGAAGAATCGCTTTATTCCAGTTTTCGCGATTGTTCGCTTGCAGCGCACTCACCATCACAAATCGTTTTACTCCGATTTTTTCGGCTGCTTCCACCATTTTCGCTGCTCCGTCCAAGTCAATCAGAAGCGTTTTGTCAGGACCGGTGTGACCACCGGATCCAGCAGTAAAAACAATCGCATCACACCCATACGCTGCATCTGTCAGCTCATCTACACTGCCTTCCAGATTGGCAATAACTGCTTCTATTCCTTTTTCCCTTAGCGCTTTTGCTTGTTCTTCCTTACGTACCATAGCCCGCGCTTCATGCTTTTCACTATCCTGCAGAAGCCCGACTAGTTTTTGTCCGATTTGTCCGTTTGCTCCAACTACCAGCACTTTCATTGTATATGAGCACCTCTTTCCAAATCATTTCCTGCTCATTATTTCAAAAATGGAAAGTGGAATCAAACGAGACGACTCAGGGCACTAATTTATCTGTCGTTAAATAAGCCGCTAATTCTTTACTATCCTTTTTCCGCTCTTTCCGCTTTTGTGCCCGCATCGGTGCTGTTTCATTCAGCTTTTTTTCTTCATTCGTAACAGGAATCACACCGGGAACAGGAGCTGGGCGCCGGTTGTCGTCAAGTGCGACAAACGTCAAAAAAGCCGTAGCAGCAATTTTTCTGTCACCAGTTTTTAAATTTTCTGCGATAATTTTAACGAAGACTTCCATAGAAGAGCTTCCTGTCCACGTCACGAACGATTCGAAGCAAACCGAATCACTCGGGCGAATTGGATGCAAAAAGTCGACAGAGTCGGTTGAAGCCGTGACACATTCCTTCCGGCTGTGGCGCGCAGCTGAAATGGACGCAACCTGGTCCACATCACTCATCAGCCGGCCTCCAAATAAGGTGTTGTGATTGTTTACATCATTCGGAAATACCCGACTTGTCCGCACGACACGGGATTCTCTGCATTTTTTCGGCTCCATTGTTTATCACTCGCTTATCCTTAATTTTAAAAATATGCGTTTCATTATAATCTCAAACTGCGGATAAAGAAAGAAGGATTTTATAAGATCTGGTGAATCGCATGAGCGACACCAAATTCATCATTGACCAGTGTAACAGTCCCCGCTTTTTCTTTTACTCCTTCCGGCGCATTGCCCATTGCCACACTTCGGCCGGCGGCTTTAAACATCGATATATCATTGAAATTATCACCAATAGCCATTGTTTCTTTTGTTTTCACACCAAATTGATCGGCCAGCTTCCTAACAGCATTTCCTTTTGAAACATCCGGATGCATAATATCGAACACATGACTCGCTGAGGCTGTCAAAGCAAGATCACGCCGGCCTACATAACGGTCCCATGCTTCCTGTAATTTTTCTTCATCATAAGAAAAAGCGAGCAAATTAAAATACTGATCCGTTTCCTGCAGTACGTCTTTATAAGAAGTTACAAAACGAAAAGGTTCCTGGCTGAACTGCCGCTCGGCCGCTTCTTTCATTTCTTCACGGTCCGCATGCGGGTTGGCAGTTAGAATACGGTCCATTTCAACCTTCACCAATTCATGGCCGTTGTTCGGCGAAAAAATGCACTCTTCTGAAAATACTTCATAGTAAAAGCTGCGCGCTTCGAAATAAGCGAGGATCTCTTCTGCCTGTTCCCTGCCCAGGGAAACAGCCTGGACACAGGTTCCGGACGGATCGTGTATTGTCGCTCCGTTTGCACCGATAATCCAGGTGGCCAGTCCAGCTTCCTTCACAAGCTTTGAGGCATCCGGGTACGAGCGCCCGGTTGCGATCACAACCTTTATCCCTTTTCCTTGCGCTTTGCGTATCGCTTCTATATTTTCATAAGGAATCGTATTTTGGCTGCTAAGGAGCGTCCCGTCCATATCAATTGCAATTAGCTTCATCTTGCTTCCTCAATTAAAGAAATGAGTCCTTCCGCCGCCTGCTTTTGCCCAAACATCGTATACGGCCCGGCTGCTGCCATTACTCCCCCTGCTTCGGTTACAAGCAGCTGGCCCGCTGCAATATCATAAAAAGCCGGGTTCATATAAAGGGCAGCGTCCCATTTGCCAGCTGCAATATATGCGAGTGTAACAGCTGCTGTGCCGATAATGCGGACGCGATACACATCATTCACAATCTTCGAAAGCAAATCTAAACGCTGCACATTCGCTTCCCTGTTGCCGTCTTTTGCAAAATCACTGTGTGAAATAAAGGATTCTGCCAAAGGCACATTCCGTACACGAATCGGTTCACCGTCCTTAAAAGCACCCCCGCCTTTTGATGCCCAATACGTTTCATCCAGCCCTGGCAAATCAATCACTCCGACAACCGGCTCCCCTTTGTAGGTAAGCGCAATGGATACCCCATACTGCGGTACGCCAATGCTGTAGTTAATCGTTCCATCAATCGGGTCAATCACCCATTCATAGTCACTGTCCGCCTCAATCACGCCGGCTTCTTCACTGAAAATGCGATGATCCGGATATTTCTGTTGAATTCGTTCGATAATGAGCGCTTCAACTTTGATGTCCATTTCCGTAACGAAATCCTTTGCTGCTTTGATCGTCTGACCGCCCGCTTTTCCGGCATTCGGCTGTAAAAAATCACCCGCTTCCTTTCCAAGCTCAATCGCAAATGCTGTATACTCCTCGTACATCGAATCGCTCCTATCCTTATATGTATTAATCGTATCATATCAAAAAAAGAGCCTGCTTCTCCACCAATGGAGAGCAGGCATTCGTTAATAAACACGACGAATATGCTGTTTTACTTTTTCATCAAACATCGGCTGTATCAAAAAAATTCAGACCCTGTTCCATTGCGTAATCCAGTGCTTTTAGTGATTCTTCATCTGTCGTTTTTCCCCTAGAAGCCGCCGATTGCCCACGTGCCAAAGTTGATTTCGCTTACCTTCAATTCCGTATTGCCCAGTTCGCGATAGTTCATCATGATCCTCCCCTAATTAAGAAAACGCTTTTATAAAGGTAAGTATACGGGACATGCCGATAGATAAAACAAAAGTGCCAGCCCCCTGATCAAAGGAGCCGGCGCTGCTTTTACCCGCCAATATAAGACATGCCGATTTTTTTACGACTTTTCGCCGTTTGCTCTGTTCGTTCATCAGAATAGCGGTCTGTCCGCCCTTCCCATACGCTACGAATAGCCCCAGCCAGCTCCCCTTCTGAAGCACCGGAGCGCAAAAGTTCTCTTAAATCAAATCCACCTGTTGCAAACAAGCACGTATAAAACTTTCCATCCGATGAAAGCCGGGCACGTGTGCAGGAAGAACAAAACGACTGGGAAACAGAAGGAATAAACCCAACTTCTGCTTTTGTATCTTTATAACGGTACCGTCCGGCCACTTCACCAAAGTAAGCCGCTTCAGCTGGAATAAGCTCTTCTGTCTCGCGAAGGCGGTCAAGAAGCTCCCCTTTTGTGACGACTTGTTTGAAACTCCAGCCGTTGTCTGTGCCTACATCCATAAATTCAATAAATCGGAGTGTGATGCCCCGCTTCTTAAAATAAGCCGCCATCGGAACGACTTCATGATCGTTTACACCTTTTTGAACGACCATGTTGACCTTCACTGTAAATCCAAGTGACTGCGCGTAATCAATATTTTGAAGAATGATGTCCGGTGAAACTCCCCGGCCATTCATCTTCCCGAACGTTTCTTTTGATAACGCGTCCAAACTAACGTTCAGCCGCCGAAGTCCCGCATCGAACAGTGCTTTACCATGCTGCTTTAGCAGGAGTCCGTTTGTAGTTAGACCAATATCTTCTAATTCGTCAAGGGCCGACAGCATGCGGATTAAATCTGGCAGATCGCGGCGCAGCAGCGGTTCTCCGCCTGTTAACCGAACTTTCTTCACACCAAATCCTATAAACAGCGCCGCCAGCCGTGTGATTTCTTCAAAAGAAAGAAGCTCGCTTTTCGGCATAAACGCGTAATCATCACCAAAAATCTCCTTCGGCATGCAATACGTACAGCGAAAGTTGCACCGGTCTGTTACGGAAATCCGCAAGTCACGCAATGGCCGCTGAAGTGTATCGGTTATGTTCAAAGCGCTCATTCCCTTTTCATTATTTTTGGTTATCCCCCGCTTACCGGCGGAATAAAAGCTACGTGATCACCTGGTTGAACAGGCTCATCTTCGAGTACATATTCTTCATTAACCGCTATTTGCACAGCGGAAAAATCAAACTCTGGATACGATGTTTTGGCCCACTGCAGAATATCTGCTGCAGTACCAACTTCCCATGACAGCTCTTCTTCGGCTTTTCCGGCCGCTTCTTTTAAGCCCGCAAAGTAATGCAGATAAATCATGCTTTGCCTCCTTCCGGTTTATAAGCTTGATCTCCGATCCATTCTTCCCCATCTTCCCATATTTCCTTTTTCCAAATCGGCACCACTTTTTTGATTTGTTCAATCGCGTACTCATTCGCTTCATAAGCGGCTCTTCGATGCGGAGAGGAGACGGCGATGATCACCGCAATATCAGAAATAGCAAGTTCGCCAATCCGATGAACAATCGCTACGCGTGAGCCCGGCCATTTCTCCGTAATTTCATCACCGATTTGCGCCAGCTTTTTTTCAGCCATTGGCACGTATGCTTCATATTTTAAGTACATCGTCCGCTTTCCATTTGTCCACTCGCGAACTGTACCGGCAAATAGCGTTACCGCACCTGCCTCCGGATGTGTGACATAATCCATATAAAGCGCTCCGTTAATTGGCTCCTCTGTTACATGAAATGGTTTTAATTCAGCTCCCATGCTGCTGCTCCTTCCTCCGACCCAATGATCAGGACATCTACTTCATCACCTTTTTGGAATCCGCGCGTGCCGCCCGGCAGTACGATAAACGCGTTTCCTCTTGCAATTGATGTGACCGAGTTTGATTTATTAAACCCTGCCGAGCTGACCACCGCGCCTGATGGCGTGGATGTATAGACGGCCCGAACGAACCGGTTAAACGGATTTGGCTTTTTAACATCTTCCGCCAGTACTGCTTTTTCATAAGGCAAATACGGACGGACGCTCCCCATCATAGAAAGAAGCGCGGGACGTACAAAAAGCTCAAAGCCTACAAAGCAGGCGGATGGGTTTCCAGACAAGCCAAACAAAAAAGTATCCCGCACATGAGCAACTGTTGTAACGCTGCCAGGGCGCATCTGTACTTTATTAAATAACACCTCAGCTCCGAGACGGGCGTACACAGCCGGCAAGAAATCAAAATCACCTACCGATACTCCACCCGTTGTGATGACGGCATCACATTCATCAACTGCTGCTTTTACCATATCAAAGCAGGCATCCTCATCATCGGGAAGCGAACCAAGCAGCCGGCACTCTATGCCCATTCGTGCCAGCTGAGCGGCAATCATAGGACCATTCGAGTTGCGGATTTTCCCTGGCGCAAGCGGCTCATGAACGTCAACAAGCTCGGTGCCTGTTGCCAGCAGCCCGACGACCGGCTTTTTCGCTACACGCACCTGTGCGTACCCGAATGTTGCCAGGACAGCGATAACGCCAGGCTGGATAAAAGTGCCGGCTTCGACGATGATCTCTCCTTCCTGTGCGTCTTCTCCTCTTAATGACACGTTTTCAAGTGGTTCAAATGGCTTGCGAATAGTGAATGTGTCGTCTTTGATCACTGTCTGCTCCAGCATCACAACAGCATCCGCGCCTTTTGGCAGCGGCGCCCCGGTCATGATACGAACCGCTTCTCCCGTGCCGACTGTATGCGGCGACACAGCTCCTGCGCCAATGTGATCAATGACGCGAAACGTAATACGCGACTCGCCAGAGGCGCCTTTTGTGTCGGCGGAGCGGACGGCAAATCCGTCATACGGAGAACGATCAAACGGGGGCACATCGTGACTGGCTCGAACCGGCTCCGCTAAAATCCGTCCGTATGCTTCATGGAGCGGCACCGTTTCTTCTGTTAAATGTGTCACCCGTTTCATCACTCTCTCAATTGCTTCTTTTACTGCAATCGGCTGTCGCTTTTCAACCATTCTCTTTTCCTCGCTTTCTTTTTCCCATGCTATACTGAGAATTATCTATTACTTGAAAGGATGTTTATATGTCTGAATTCACGCATTTTAATGAGCAGGGACGCGCTAAAATGGTGGATGTTTCCGAGAAAGCAGAAACGGTCCGTCTTGCTGTCGCTCATTCCTCCATTGAAGTAAACCAATCCATTTATGAGCAGATCACACAAGGTACAAATAAAAAAGGGGATGTTTTTGCGGTTGCTCAAGTAGCCGGCATCATGGCCGCTAAACAAACCTCTTCGATTATTCCTATGTGTCACCCTATTCCTTTAACCGGTGTTAATATCACGTTCCATTGGGAAGTAGACGAAGCAGCCGGCCGCTTTGTTGTATTCATTGAGGCAGAAGCGAAAACAAAGGGTGTAACCGGTGTTGAGATGGAGGCATTAACTGCCGCTTCAGCCGCTGCTCTCACTATTTACGATATGTGTAAAGCATCCGGGAAAGAAATGGTGATCGGCCCAACGTATTTGCAGACAAAGTCAGGCGGAAAAAATGGGGACTACGAACGCGGCCGCAGTTAAGCGGCCTCCCCTCTCCCTCTCTACCATCGATTGAAAAACTCTACACTTTCATATCCCTTTATTTTCTAACTTCATGAAGCAGATGTGCCGCTTCCGGCAAAATCAACTTCCGCACGGCAAGATCCACTGCACCGCGCGAGCCCGGCAGAGCAAAAAGCAATTTTCCACCTTTAACAGTTCCAGCTACAGCTCTTGATAACATTGCTTTTGTGCCAATATCTTCTGTTAAACTCAAATAACGGAAAAATTCCCCGAATCCAGGAATTTCCTTTTGGAGCATTGGTTTTACCGTTTCAATGGTGATATCACGGGGTGCAATACCGGTTCCGCCTGTTACAATAATCATATCAATCTGTTCGTCTTCAAGCCAATTCTCAATCACCGCACCTACTGCTTTCTGTTCATCAGGCACGACATCATAATGAACGATTTGATGTCCATTCTCTTTCAAAAGAGCCTGGATATGAGTACCACTTTTATCTGTTTCAACCGTTCGTGTGTCGCTCACAGTAAGAACACCAGCTGAGAATGACGTTTCCTTCCCAAAATCGACTGACATTTCTTCTGTCCCCCTCAGCTGAAAAGCTGGTTATATATTTTTAAAGCCTGTTTGATATCCTGCATTCCATGAAAAAATAAACGCCCATTTTGGAATAAAACAATTCTGTGTTCCCCAAATGTAATCTGTAAAAAATAAGGTGTCCGCTTATGTTTTAATTGCTGCTTTTCGGCTATTCTCTCCCCGTCTTCAAGCGTCAGCGTCCGGCCGGCGCCTGGTGTCAGTTGAACGGTATCACGGCCGCACAACAAAGCTGCCTTTGTTTCGTCTGACTGACTCAGGGCCGGATACGTGCGTTCCGCTCCGCACGACGGGCAGTCCGACCGCTTCATTTTTTTCACACCGAATGCATGCTTTTCATTTGTCCATGCATCAATCCGCAGCATATCACGCCGCATAGAATCAGCGTTACCTGTTAACCATTTCAGTGCTTCAGCGCACTGAAAAGCCGCGGTTATATAGACAGCCGGCGCAATCACCCCTGCTGTGTCACATGTTTCAGCAGAAGAGGGAAGCACGGGCAACAGACACCGAAAGCAAGGGCCTTCTTCAGGAATAAACGGCATAACGACACTTGTTGCCCCGACGCACGCTCCATAGATCCAGGGAATGCCGTGCTTAACACTTGCATCATTGATAACAAGACGTGTTTCAAAGTTATCCGTTCCGTCAATCAGCAGATCGCTTCGCTGCGCCAGCCATTCAATGAGCGCTGCGTCCGCATGGTCCATCCAGGTTTCCACCACAACCTCGCTATTCACAGCCGCAAGACGATTTTTTGCCGCTTCCACTTTCGGCATCATATCGCGCGCATCTGCTTCTGTGTAAAGCGGCTGCCTGTGCAGGTTGGATATTTCCACATAATCACGATCGACGAGCAGCAGCCGGCCGACACCTGCCCGAGCCAGCGTGTCCGCCGCAGCGGAACCGAGTGCTCCGCAACCAACAATTGCTACAGTCGACTGTGCTAGCCCTTCCTGGCCTTTTGTGCCGATCGGATAAAATTTTTGCTGCTTCGCAAACCGGTTTTCCATTTTCCCGCTTCCTCCCTGACGCTTTTCCCATCTTCATAGATACATGACTGTATACTTTTAACAGCTTTGCTTGATTCTTTTATTTTACCATACTCTTTTTCTTTCCGCGCACCCAGACAAAAGGACAAAGGCGTCTCGCAACACGCGAAACACCTTTATCCTTTTGACAGTGTAAATTTATCAATGGCCCTTTGAAGTGTATCAACAACGAGGGAGCTTTGCTCTGAATCAAAACGAACTTCTTTAATCAGCTCAGCCATTTTCCCTGCCGACCCGTCCACCTGCTCGACTGTCTGCGCATTTTGTTCATTGATTACCGCCATGTTTCCAATGATCTCTTTCATTTGTTCTGTTACGTCCGGCTGCGAATCCGATGTTTGCGCCATAGCAACGAGCACATCTTGTACACTGTGTACAACCTCAACACCGCTCGCTACTTCCTGGGTGCTGTCGTCAATAGCGGAACGGACCTGTGCAGAGCTATATTCAATTTGATCAAGCGTATCGCTAATTCCTTTTGTTGCACTTGTTGTTTGGTCAGCGAGCTTGCGGATTTCAAGCGCCACCACTCCAAAGCCTTTGCCATACTCTCCGGCCCGTGCTGCTTCAATGGCTGCATTTAAAGCGAGCAGGTTTGTCTGGTACGCAATTTCGTTAATCGTACCAACAATGCTGCTGATACTGCCGGATAACGATTCGAATTGATCCGTCATCACCATGGCATCATTTACTTTCCGAACAATCCCATCCATTTTTTGATTGATGCCGCCAACTTCATTTTGCGCATGCTCAATTTGGTCAAACGACTGCTGCTCAAGTCCGGCCAGTGTATAACTGATTTGGTCTACCTGTCCCATCGCCTGCTTAACGTCTCTTACCTGCTGCTGAATAGCTTGAAGCATTTCACCCATTTGATCGATGACGAGAATGGAATTCTGTTCAGCCAGGCTCGCTTTTCCACGAAGAGACTGGTTTGTTTCTTCTACATCTAAAGCCGCCGCTTTTACTTTTGCCATCAGCTCGTCCTGGCTGTCAATTAAGTTATTGACCCAGCGGCCAAGCGCGCCCGTTTCATCGTGAAATAAAAGCTTCGAGTCAAGCCGGCTTGTTAAGTCCCCGCCACCTTCCGCAATTTCCCGGGTAATGTCTGTCATCTTTCTTAATCTTTCTATAATCGGCAGCAGGCTTCTCCGGTAAAAGACTGCTGAAGCCCCAGTCCCATATCCCAAACCGATCATGACATCTACCCAGACTGGTATTCGAGGCATCATAGCAAGCGATTGCTGAAGCAAAATACCGATAAACAAAAACAACATAAACTGCCCAATGAGCCGCCAGCCGATAGACCGTGTACGATATACCTCCTCGAGATCTCCCTCACACATCATCCCCCATACATCCAGAGAGCCGGGCATTTGAAAAGTAACCCCTTTACCAATGACAGGAATATGCCGGTAGTCCGAATAGCCTGGAAACTCGACAAATAAATTGCTGCTGTTTTGAATGGTATTGGCCACACCCGGATGCAGTTCGTTTGTAGCGGGGTCTGTGAAACGAATTTCAAATTCGGTATGGCGCTGAATACGCACAGTTCCCCAGTGCTTTGTATGAATACCGTCTTTTAAATTCTCTCCATGTGTAAAAGTCCGATCTTCAAAGCGACTTCGAGACAAAGCTGTTCCCGGCGCAACGGAAGAATCAAAAACCGATTTGGCCATAAACAAGTAATTATCTCCCGAGTCGGGATAAATGTGCCCGGCTTCTCGCTGAATTAAATCCCCGAGTACATCGTTTGGAATTCGCGCAGCAATCAACTGCGATGTGTTAGGCACCGGCTGCAAAAACAGCAGTGTCACTTCATCATGAAAAGAAGAGGAGCGAGGACCGATTACTTCCGTATCCGGATCGGCATAAGGCCCAAGTAGGAACGGCTTTTGCCGGCGAAAAGCTTCTGCAGCTGCCGGCTCGATTTTAGCGTTTACAGAACGCCCCGTATGTCCAGCGAAGGTTGAATGATCAATCGTATACATATCATTGATTATAAAAAGCTCTGTTATATAGCGATTTTTTTGCTTTTTTCTCAGCAAATATGTATCCAATTCTTCAGTTGAAAGACTTGTCCACTCCTGTGCCATATGCTTTAGAAAAAACCATTGCTCTTCTGCCCATTCTCTCAACAGCATCATGCGTGTACGGGCAATGCCTTCAAATACTTCTTCTACTGAATATTTCGTACTCCTGTTTAAGCGGTATGACCACCAAAGAGGAAGCCCTTCACGCGCTCCAAGCCAGCCAAACATCTTCATTTCTCTCACCACTTTCTTGAATGTAATAAAACATGACACGAGTTAGATATAAAAGTTATTATATTCTGAACGTTCCCTGTATTCAAGACTTTTTTACTAAAAAAGGACGATAAAAACAAAGAAAGCCAGATAAATTTTGTGAATTTACCTGACAATTGGATTAGATTTTCTATTGTATTTTTGTTTCGTTCAACTAGTTATCGATGGCGATAAGGAAGGTGGGAGTGCCTGCAAGTGTGCATATTAAAGATGAAGTGCTGTTGCTCTGATTGCCGTTATGACCACCTGTATCTTTTGACCCTTTTGCTGAACCAATCCCCTAATACCATCTATTTCAATATAAAATCTCTTCAAAAAGCGAAATAATCTATACCCGTTTCCGATTATTCAAAAGATAAATTAACCGGCTCATCAGCTAAAAATCCTTCTATATTTATTGCAGTAGATTCCGTTTTTTCATCCACTTCCTCAAAAGAAAACTGATCCACAAAGACCCGCCCCCCACCTGACAGCAGCACGCCAAATGCAATAACGGCGCTGTTTTCAGGCACATCGAGTACGACGGTATAATGATTCCAGGTCGTAGTTCCCTTAATCGGCCGATTGCTCATATTGTCAAATTGCAGTACATCATCTGAAGCACTGTCTATACGCATCCATAAACCCGCAAACCCTTCTACATTTTGGGTTTGGATAAAGCATGACAGCTTTAATCGTTTCCCCCGGTAACGGTCCGCTTTAAACTGCTGCATCATTGTTGCAAATTCCCCCGGGTCCTGAACCGTTTTTGAGCTCAAATAACCGGACGCTTTTCCAGTGTGAACAACTTTTCGGTCTACCCCCATCTCGTAATTAAACGGGTGGCTCCCGCTTAAAAACCATCCATCCATTTGTTGCTCCATCTTTTTTCCCTCCTCTTTTTGAATAATTTGTCTCATTGTTTTGCGGTATCGTCCCGGCGGTAATCCGTAAGCGCGCTTGAAAACGCGTGTGAAAACTTCCTGTGATTCAAAGCGATAGAACAGGGCAATATCTAAAATTCTTTCATTTGTATGAAGAAGCGCGGCAGCCGCATGTGCTAGCCGTCTTATCTTCACATAAGCGGCCGGTGACATGCCGACTTCCGTTTGAAAAATACGATGGAAATGATACATGGAAAAACCAGCAGCAGCAGCTATTTCTTCGACGGTAAGGGTTTCGTTTAAATGTGATTCAATCCAGTGCATCGACTGCTGAATCGACCACGTGTAATTCACTCGATCACCTCCTCTTACAAGCATTGTATCAACTTATCAATTCCGTTTTTTGACTTTTTTTGCGACTTTCTCAAAAAAAAAGACCAGGCATTTGCACCTGGTCTCTTATTTATACGGTCCAATCAGCTCGACCGCTTTTTCTGTAACGCTCGTATCAATTGCTTTATCAAAATCAAACTCGCCGCGGATCGCTCCGTTTTTCTTATACATATCATATTGATGGCGAATGTCATCGACAAACATTTTTCCATCTGGATCCAGACCTGTTACATACACTTCTTCCCACACGGCGGCATCTTTCAAAGAAGTATACTTGGTCATAATGTTAATGATCTCTTCCTTGCTCTCTTCTTTCTTAAAGGCATCGTTATAGTCGCGGACTCCTTTTAAATAAGCAGCCATAAAGCGCAGAGAAACATCCTTTTGTTCGTTAATAAACTGCGGCGAGCCGAGCACCATGGCAATTTGCGCTTTCGGTGCAAAATCGGTTGCATCACCGAAGCGGACATGAATACCTTCCGACATCCCCTGTGTAATGAGCGGTTCAATTTGAAGTGCCGCATCAACGGAGCCATTCTCAATGGCCGCAAGCATATTGCCGAAGTCCGGCATTAAAACGAATTCCACGTCACTTTCCTTTAAGCCGGCGTGCTCAAGCATTTTTCGGAAGATATAATCATCAACCGCGTGCTCGGTGGACACGGCTACTTTTTTTCCTTTTAAATCGCTGTAATTTTTAATGTCATCCTTCCTGTCTGCGCCAATCACAAAAGTAAAATACGATTTCCCTTTTTCATTGTGCCCTTTGTCAGCGATGATTTTTACATCGATTCCTTGAGCAATGGCGTTAAAGAACGAGGCGGAAGAAACCCCTCCCGCAATATCTACTTCCCCGGATGCAAGAGCGGGAAGCATGTCATCACTGTTAGCAAAGGTCGCAAATTCCACTTCAATGTTGTAGTCCTCAAAATATCCTTTTTCATTGGCAATGTAAAACCCAGCACCGGATGCCGAACCGTCTTCTGCTATAATGACTTTTGTTTTTTCTTCCAAAGGAGCCAGATCACCGGATGGATTATTCTTGCTTACTTCATTCCCTACACTAGATGGTTTTTCTTCTCCACAGCCCGCTAAAAGGAACATAACACTTAACAATCCAATCCACTTTTTCATTCGTCTGCTCCTTTCATTCTCTCGATCCCTGTACTTCGTCCTGCAGGTGCTGCCATATTTTCGAAAACGCAGCGGCCATTTCGGGGTGGGACCGAATGTCTTCCAGTTTTCTTGGTCTCGGCAGATCAATGCGGACATCAGCGGCAATACGACCAGGCTGTGCACTCATTAAAAGTACCCGGTCACTTAAATACAGCGCCTCGTCGATACTGTGCGTAATGAAAAGAACCGTTTTCTTTGTTTCAGACCAGATCGACAGCAGCTCTTCCTGCAAAATAAACCGATTTTGTTCATCAAGCGCTCCAAACGGCTCATCCATCAGTAGAATTTCAGGGTCATTCGCGAAAGCTCTGGCAATGCTGACACGCTGTTTCATCCCGCCGGATAATTCTTTCGGATACATTTTCGCAAACTTTTCCAGCCCGACTTTCGTCAGAAAATACTGTGTTTTTTCTTTCACATATGCTTTTGGTAAATGGCGCATATTTAAACCAAAAGCGACGTTTTCTTCTACTGTCAGCCAGGGCAGCAGGCCCTTTTCTTGAAATACCATTGACTGGCTGGGACGGTCTTTTCCACTTCTTTGAATCTCAAAGCGACCGGCACTTTGTTTTTCCAGGCCGGCAATAATACGGAGCAGCGTCGTTTTCCCACAGCCGCTCGGCCCAACCAGACACACAAATTCTCCTTCTGCGATATCGATAGAAATTCTTTCAATCGCCGTCGTACTCCCTTGTTTCTTATAAAATACTTTGGTCAGCTCACGTATCGCTATTTTCGGCTGCCCGCTCATCCTGTCACCTCCATGGAAGTAGTTTTTTTTGCAGCCCCCGCAGCAGCAAAGAAAAAAGATAGCCGAAAAAGGAGATTAAAATCAGTCCGACAAACATGTCTTTAAGTAAAAATGCATTGTAGGATGTCCAAATTAAGTAGCCTATTCCCGAGCGGGCTCCCATCATTTCAGCTGCCACAATGGTCAATAAAGCAATCGCCTGCCCCATTTGAATTCCTTCAAGCATAAATGGAAGCGAGCCGGGCAGAGCAATTTTCAAAAAGAAGTCTTTGCGACTGGCTCCGTAGTTTTTTGCCACATCCAGGTACATTGAATCAATAGAAAGCACACCCGCGGCTGTATTGATTACGACCGGAAAAAAAACACTCCCCGCAATCGTCACAACTTTTGACGTTTCACCAATACCAAACAGGATTAGAATAATTGGCAGCAACGCCAATGTGGGGATGGGCATAAGCGCCATAATAAGAGGAGAAAGAAAATGCCTGATTGGTGCATATAAGCCCATAAACAGACCGAGGATAATACCAGGAACTGCTCCAAGCAAAAATCCCGCTAGGATACGGAACAACGAAATTTGAATGTGCTCGAACAATTCACCGCTCACCGTAAGTTCAACAAACGCAGTTGCGATTGTAGTCGGCGGTGGAAAAAAACGGGCATCCATTAAGCCGCTTCGAGATAAAAATTCCCAGATAAGCAAGAGAAAAAGGGGAGAAAAAATAGTCAAAGCTGTTTTGGCCCTTTGCCGATTTCGTTCTTTTTTCCATTCCTGTTTTTCAGTTTCAACCGGATTGTGTAAAATTTTCATGTTCACCACCTCTTCTTACCAATAATATGCATGGTTTGAAAAGTGTGTTCCACTGCAAAAAAAGCCGGCTCACTCTTTTTTTGAGCAAGCCGGCTTACTGCTTTTGTTTTTATCTGTGGAATGGTTCAACAAAAAGCTTCACTCTTTACTTCGGCTGGTTATATCCTTTTTCTCCATACGGCTGCTTTTTTGCAAGCCAATTTTCTTCGAGCTTTTGAAGTGCTCGCTTTTCGTCAAAAAAGCCCGTTTCCGGTTTTTTCAATCGTTCAAGAACCGTAAATTGAAACGCTTCTTTTCCAAATTCATCCCATTCTTTCTGCAAGGCTTTGTTTGTACTTGAACCTGCTTCGAGTTCAAACTTCCGCCCGTTCAACGTTTTTAAATTACGTGTACTGCTGATGAATATCTTTTGATTTATCGTGTTTTTTATTTCATATACACCTGCTTCTACCTTTAATTCTTTAAATTGCTGCTTTAATTCCCTTTTCCGTTCCATCATTACATCCCCCTTATTCATTCACCCAATATTCACTTCCGTCCGGCTTGCGGTTCAAGAAGCCATATTCAATCAAATACCTTCTTACTTTTACGTAATCGTGGAAGACAGCAAAAAGCACTTCATTTGTTTTTTTTTCGTTATATACCTGTCCCGCTTTAAACGTTTTCGCAATTTCCCGCATGACGATCAGCCGCTGTTTTTCTTTCGGAGGAAAAGCGAGAAGGACTCCATCCGGTATAAACTTTTGAATCGTTTTTTGTTGTTCTTCTTCTGTTACGTTATAGCGGCTGTCAATCATTCGGGCTTGTTTATGCGGGGGCACAACCACAGGGGCATGCGTATCTCGTTCATTTAACAGCTCCATCACTGCCAGAAACATTTTGGCCTGACGCTCTTTTTCTTTCAGTACAAAACGATGGTTGCGGATCGTAGACATACTCCCAATCCCCATTTCTGACTGTACTTCTTTATTACTTTTTCCCTCATAAAAAAGACGCAGCAGCTTGTTCTGATGCTCAGTCAGTCCCGTCAGCTTTTTATCCATTTTCATGATATAGTCAAAAACGGATACGTGCTCCTGCTCAATATGGGCCTGTGTGTAACGCTCTGCCTCATAAAGCTTATCTTCAAACGGATAAACAATGCCTTTCTCAATTCTCTTTCCACACAGCAGGCAGGTAAAAGAGTCACTTTCTTCTACATATCCTTTTTTTAATTCTTGAATCGATGCGCTCCAAAAGATTCCTGAATTGTCCATAATCCAAACATTCCTTTTTATCGTTTATTTATTTAAAGACATATTAATAAAACGTTTGTTATATGTCAATGAAAAAACCAGTTACTTTTTTGAGGAGTTAATGTAAGTCAGTTTAATGTTTTTTCCACATACCTTTTACTTATTAAGATCAGACTGAATTGCCTTTTTAAATGTTATCCAGCGATTGCTGTGCATATTTTTACTTTCTTGATTTTCTCCCTTCTCTTCAATCATGTATAGTAGAGAGAAGAAACGGAGTGGGACTTGATGAAAACCATTGCAGATATTGCCAAAATCGCCGGCGTGGCAAAAAGCACTGTATCACGATTTTTAAACGGCGGCTCAGTCAGTGAGGAAACAAAAAGAAAAATTGAACAGGTCATTAATGAGACCGGCTATACACCGAATACCTTTGCACAAAGCTTAAAAGCAAAAAAAACAAATATGATTGGCACAATCGTTCCCCGGCTCGATTCCTATGCTACTTCCCGTACACTAATGGGCATTGATGAACGGCTTCGTGAACTAAATTACCATATGCTCGTTTCCAATACCGGCCAGGATCTGCAGCGGGAAATTGAAAGCATTTATACGCTTGCCAAACAAAAAGCGGCGGGCATTATTCTGCTTGCTACCCAGGTAACAGATGCACATTTACAAGCGTTTCGCAGCATTGATATCCCCGTTCTTCTTGTCGGCCAGCAGCATGAAGAGGTATACAGCCTGATCCATGATGATGAAACAGCAGGCTACGCCATCGGTAAATACATTGCCCAGCGCGGACATAAAAAAATTGCTTTTCTTGGGGTCGGCGAATATGACGTAGCAGTCGGAGTCAAGCGAAAAAAAGGAGTTGCCCGGGCGATGCGCGAACATGCGGAAGAAGTAGAAGCCCGTTTTTTTGAAACGACTTTTAATATGACAGACGCTGCCGAAAAAGCTGAACAGCTCTTTGATGAATTTTCACCTTCCGCCCTTGTTTGTGCTACTGATAATATTGCTTTTGGGGCAATGAAAGCCGCTTACCGGAAAGGGCAGTTCGTTCCGAAGGATATTTCCATTACCGGCTTTGGAGGTTATGAAGTAACCGCTATGATGCATCCTTCTTTAACAACGGTTCATATTCATTTTAAAGAAGCAGGTCAAACAGCAGCAGACCATATTGTTAAATTGATCAAAGGTGAAGAAATTCCTAAACTAACGTACTCACGCTTTGAACTTATTTTGCGAGAAAGTGTTGACATTCGTACAGATCATCTTTTATAATCATATCAAAACCGGTTCCATTTCCGGTTTTCCTATTTACTCGCTATTGGAACCGGTTCCTTTTTATTTAATGTTTTCAGGAACCGGTTCCAAATAATCTTACATGAGATGGTTATACTTTACTTACAAAGGAGGAACTCCAATGAATTACCCCGAAATTGCCCGCGAAACGCTCGAAGCACTTGGCGGAAAAGAAAACATTGCAGCGGCAGCTCACTGTGCTACACGGCTTCGGCTTGCTCTGCATGATGAATCGATTGTTGATCAGGAAAAGCTTGATGGGATGGACAGCGTAAAAGGTACTTTTTCCACCGGCGGCCAATATCAAATTATTTTCGGCTCCGGAACAGTCAATAAAGTTTACGTAGAGTTTGCCAGGCTGACTGGTACCGGTGGTATGTCAACAGCCGATGTAAAAAGCGCCGGCGCAAAAAAAATGAACCCTCTCCAGCGGTTTGTAAAAATGCTGTCTGATATTTTTGTACCGATTATTCCAGCCATCGTTGCCGGTGGTCTGCTGATGGGAATCAACAACCTGCTCACGGCGCAGGGACTGTTTGTAGACGGCAAGTCACTGATTGAAGCTTATCCAAATATGGCTGATTTAGCAGCTCTTATTAATACGTTCGCAAATGCTGCTTTTGTGTTTCTCCCTATTTTAATTGGTTTTTCCGCAACCCAGCGTTTTGGCGGCAACCCTTACCTTGGCGCCACGCTCGGTATGCTGATGGTTCACCCAGATTTATTGAATGCTTATAATATTGCAGATGCTCTAGCTAAAAATGAGATTCCTGTATGGTCCATTTTCGGATTTGAAATCGAAAAAATCGGTTACCAGGGTACGGTCCTTCCCGTTCTCGCTGCTTCTTTTATTCTGGCGAAAGTGGAACTCTCCCTTCGAAAAATTGTGCCATCCATTTTTGACAACTTGTTAACACCGCTTTTAACGATTTTTATTACAGGTATTTTAACGTTTACACTTGTAGGTCCCATTACTCGTTCAGCCGGTGACCTGCTGTCTGACGGGATGATCTGGCTTTATGATACAACTGGTTTTGTGGGTGGCGCGCTGTTTGGCCTGCTTTACGCACCGATTGTGATTACAGGTATGCATCACAGCTTTATTGCAGTTGAAACGCAGCTGCTTGCTGATATCGCCAAAACAGGCGGCTCCTTTATCTTCGTTGTAGCCACTATGTCCAATGTCGCACAGGGAGCAGCGACGCTTGCTGTCTTTGTGAAAACGAAAAACAAAAAGCTGAAAGGAACTGCTTCAGCTGCAGGTGTTTCAGCCCTGCTTGGTATTACAGAACCGGCGCTGTTTGGAGTGAATTTAAAGCTTCGCTATCCGTTTATCGGGGCATTGATCGGGGCTTCTGTAGCAACGGCATACGTTACATTCTTTAAAGTAAAAGCGATCGCACTTGGCGCAGCAGGCCTGCCGGGCATCATTTCTATTCAGCATGACGGACTGCTTCAATACGTAATCGGAATGATTATTGCCATTGTTGTTGCTTTCGCTGCAACAATTCTTCTTGGAAAACGTGATGAGAAAAAGCAAGCTTTACAAAAAGCAGCATAACACTTAGGTGGAGAAGCCTCTCCACCTCCTTTTTATTTTAATTATATGAGGTGATCAATTTGCAATGGACAACAGAACAGCGCTATACACGGATTGAAGACGTATCTAAAGACGAATGGGCCGCATTAAAAAAGCAGGTGGACTGTTCTCCGTGGCGGCAAACTTACCACATTCAGCCCCAAACAGGTCTTTTAAATGACCCGAACGGCTTTTCTTTTTATAATGGCGAATATCATTTGTTTTATCAATGGTTCCCGCTTGGTCCTGTTCATGGAATTAAGTACTGGTACCATACCAAGTCAAAAGATCTCGTTCACTGGGAGAATGCTGGCATTGCCCTTCATCCAAATGATGACTTTGACAGTCACGGGGCTTATTCCGGCAGCGGTATTGTGCATAACGAAAAATTGTACTTAATGTATACTGGCAACACGCGGGATGAGCAATGGGTACGCCATCCAAAGCAAAATATTGCTGTCATGGACAAGCAGGGCACCATTCAAAAATGGGAAAAGCCTGTTATCAATGAGGTGCCCTCTGGCTATACCGATCATTTCCGCGATCCCAAAGTGTGGGAAGAAAACGGGCTTTTTTATGCCATTATCGGTGCCCAGCGGACAAACTTGACGGGCTGCGTTGTGCTCTACAGCTCCCCGGATATGGAAACATGGACATTCGAAGGCGAAATCGAAACCGCTCTTCCCCACTTCGGGTATATGTGGGAATGTCCTGATTACTTTACGATTGATGGACAGGGTGTTCTTATTTTTTCCCCGCAGGGCATTGCGCCCGAGGGCGATTGCTATCATAATATTTATCAATCCGGCTATGTTTTCGGGAATCTTGACGTTGAAACACAAAGCATAAATCATGGCGTATTCACCGAGCTGGACCGCGGCTTTGATTTTTATGCGCCGCAAACCATGAAAGCGCCGGACGGACGGCGTATTTTGGTCGGCTGGATGGGGCTTCCCGAAATGTCTTACCCAACAGATGTACATGGCTGGGCGCACTGCCTGACGCTGCCCCGGGAGCTCACGATTGAAAACGGACGCCTTATACAAAGACCTGTCCGGGAGCTTCAGCAGCTGCGCGGTGTTCAAATGGAGACTTCGGCCGATCTTTGTGACGAAATGCAGACCTTTGACAGCTTTAGCGGCACAGCTTTTGAAATGATTTGTTCATTCGAACTGGATGATGCAGATTCATGCGGAATTGAAATTCGGGTAAATGATGAAGAAAAAACTGTTATTGCGTATGACGCTCTCGAGCAAAAGGTTCATTTAGACAGAACTTATTCTGGAGCACTTGCTGATTCCAAATACGGCAGCGTTCGCAGCTGCTCATTAGCTGCAGAAAAAGTAACATTTCATTTATTTGTTGACTCCTCCTCACTTGAGCTGTTTGTGAACGATGGAGCCGAGGTTTTTACAAGCCGCATTTTTCCGAGCAAAGATTCGGCAGGCATCCGCTTTTTTGCAAAAGGCGGCCGCGCGTCATGCCAGGCGGTAAAATGGACGATAGGAGCGTAAAATGAGTACATTATTCGCAATTGGAGAAGTATTAATTGATTTTATTCCGCAGCAAAAAGGACAGGCTCTTAAAGATGTTATATCCTTTGAACGCGCACCGGGCGGAGCCCCGGCCAATGTAGCCGCTGCCGTTTCAAAACTCGGCGGGCAGTCTGCTATGCTGACAAAGCTTGGCTCGGATGCATTCGGCGATTTTTTATTGGAGAAGCTGACAGAAGCTGGCGTGGAAACAAAGCATATTATTCGCACGAGCGAAGCGAATACGGCCCTGGCTTTCGTTTCTCTTCGCGAGGACGGCGAACGCGATTTTTCTTTTTATCGGAAGCCCTGTGCAGATCTGCTGATGACAGCAGACGAAGTCGACGGAGCTTTGTTTCATTCCGGTGATATTTTGCATTTTTGCTCAGTGGATTTAGTAGAAAGCCCGATGAAGTACGCGCACATGAAAGCGATCGATCAAGCCAAACAGCATGGTGCTCTCGTAAGCTTCGATCCAAACGTCCGGCTTCCACTTTGGGAAGATCCGGACGTTTGCCGCGAAACGATTTTAGCGTTTATCCCAAAAGCACATCTCGTCAAAATCTCTGACGAGGAGCTTGCGTTTATTACCGGTATTTCAGATGAAAAAGAGGCCATCACTTCTCTGTTTACAGGGGATGTAAAAGCGGTCGTGTATACACGCGGTGCAGCAGGCGCTTCACTGTTCGTGAATGGAAAAGAGACGCAGGCAGACGGCTTTTCTGTACAGGTTCAAGATACAACGGGTGCCGGAGATGCTTTTATCGGAGGCTTTTTGTTTCAGCTGCTTCAAGCTGGTGCCACTCCTGAAACTCTATCATTTCATCTTGAGCAGTATGGGGAGGACATTGTGCGCTTTTCCAACGCTGCTGGAGCGATTACGGCCGCTGGTAAAGGGGCAATCTCCGCTTTGCCTTCCCTTCAGCAAATAAAACAACTGCTGCAGCTCTCTTAACAAAGTGTAAGCAGCACAAAAAAACACCGCCCCATTTTGGGCGGTGTTTTCAGATTGTAGACAAATTATATGGATGACCGTGCACATGAATGAAATAGATCGGCGGCGTCCAGGCAGCTCCGCTTTCCATGGGGCAGGCGCTGAGCCCGACTGCGCCTGTCGGCTCCTCCGGTCTCAGCTGCCCGCTCGTCCCATAGGAGTCTGCGCTGCCCTCCCGCCGCCAAAGTAGCTTGCACTAAGAGTGTATACAGCAAATAAGGTCGTATTTTTTCTTTTTGAAAAAGAGAAAATGTCTCTCCAGCTCTTGGCTGATTGATCTTCAATACCACTTAGTGAAGACTGCCGGACAATGACTCCTACGGGAAGTACAGTGAGTCAGAAGCTCCCGTAGGCGCAAGTCGAGGAAGCTCCCGTACTGCCTGCGGAACGAAAAGTTCGGCAGGCTTCACTT
The DNA here is from genome assembly GCF_000966195.1 of Domibacillus robiginosus. Lineage (GTDB taxonomy): Bacteria > Bacillota > Bacilli > Bacillales > Domibacillaceae > Domibacillus > Domibacillus robiginosus. The sequence goes on from NZ_LAHL01000044.1 coordinate 24,477, forward strand.
ATCGGCTCTTTTAAAAAATAAAGAGATTAAGAAGAAGTTCGTTTTTTTTCAAAAAGGGTATGTGGCGTTTTCCTTTTTTAGCTTGCCCAAAAGCCTCCCCCTTTGGAAAAATAGAGAGGTTGAAAGGCTTTTTCTGTTCTTTCCAGCAAAGAAAGGGAAACACACTGGGTTTCACTAGCTTCCTTTCCTCCCCACAAAGGCGGCAGGCGCGGGGCGTAGACTCCTAAGGGACTAGCGGGACAGGTGAGATTGGCTTTGCCGCGAAGTGGTGAAGACGAGCTCGCCGCCTGCCCCTTGGAAAGCGGAGCCCCGCGAATGCCGCTTTTTCTATGCTTCGGCTAAGAACGGTCACTACACATGTAGATTTTGAGGATGATGTAGCTGGACAATATTATATTTCAACAGAATGAAAAAAACACCGCCCCATTTTCGGCGGTGTTTTTTATTTGGCGTTCATTGCATTGTAGATTGCTACTGTAAAAGCTTCACGTGTTGCATTATGTGTTCCATAAAACTTCTCGCCTTTAAAGAAACCGATTTTATCGATGGATGCCATCGAAACGATTCCTTCATATGCCCAGTGACCGGCTTTAATGTCTGTATAAACTACATTCGCAGCAGCTGTTTCAGACACTTTTAAGTGAAAGGCACGCTGGATCAAAGAAGCCATTTCATTTCTTGTCATTTGTTCTTCTAAACCAAACTTTTTGTCGCCATATCCATTCATAATACCTGCTTCATGGACGGCTGCTATATCGACAGCAAAACGATTTTCTTTCGGAACATCAGTAAAATAGCTCATTTTTTCTGGTTTCAAGCCAAGTACACGGTTGATAATGGCTGCGGCTTGTCCACGTGTTATTTTTTCTTCCGGCGCAAATGTATCTGCCGTGAATCCATTAATAACTCTCTGATCTGTCAACGATCTAATCGCATTGTATGCAAGATCTGTTTTTTCTACATCTGTAAACCATTCTGGCGCCTGTACAACTCGTTTCGCACCCGCATATCTCGGAGACCAGTACGAATCACCTTCAAGGGGAATAAGCGCAATTCCTTTGCTTGATGTTGCATTTAATACTTGTCCGTTTCCTGCGTAAACACCGACGTGAGAGATACCTTTTTTATATGTGTTTGCATAAAAAACAAGGTCTCCAACCTGAAGGTCGCTTTTGGCTACTGCTGTGCCTACATTAAACTGTTCACCTGTTGTACGTGGCAGAGAAATGCCTGCTTCATTTTTGTAAATATATTGAACGAAACCGGAGCAGTCGAATCCGCTTGGCGTTGTACCGCCAAATACGTACTTAACACCCATGAACGTTTTACCAAAAGCAACAACTGATTCACCAATCGATGCAGCTTCTGCTTTAGCAGATGCTAGCGGGGACATGCTAAAAAACAAGATTACCGCTAAAAAGGAAAAAATTGCTTTCTTACAACTGTTCACTGCGTACCTCCCAATTTCTCATTCTCTTTTTCTCTCTCTTATTCCTCATAAATCTTATTTTAGCAAAAATAAACATTACATTGTTTTACGTTAAAATTACAAATTTCGCTTCCTTTGTAACAATTCAACCTATTTTTTACCATTTAACTAAGTAAAAAGAGCTGATGACTCAGCTCTTTTATAGAAAAACGACCGATATATATGTACTATAAAACAGAATTAACACGACAATGATTCCGGTTAGCACCAGAATACTATATTTTTCGGGTTTAAATGTCCCATAATCAATGGCCTTCGCTTTTGAAAAATAGCTTCTTGTCGAAAAAATAATGACAAGAAGCCCCGAAACAATAGCTGAGAAGCCAATCAAATTTGCCAGTAGGTCCGCACGGGCTGAGTGCTACGGTAAAAAATTAAAATGAAGATTGCTGATCAAAAACCCAATTCCAATAATGGCAATGGACGTTCTTATCCAAGCAAGGTACGTGCGTTCATTCGCCAAATGCTGCTGAATAAACGCAGAACTTTTCGTTTTTTCCACTTTCTTTTCTTCCTTTCTATAAACCGTCTAAGATATACACCCATTTGTCTATACTTACATACAATACCCTGAAAAATAGGGAACATTTCTTAAATAATGAAAGATCATTAACGAATCCCTTCATATCCTTTATAATAGAAAGGATTATGAGAAAAGGAAGGTGAGCAGCTATCGATGCGCTGCAAATTGCAAACGACTTGAAAGAGAAGATGGATGAACAGTCCGTATTTCCACTGTTTCCATTGCATAAGCACACATATACGAAAACAGGCGGTGTGGCCGATGTTTTCATTAAGCCTAAACATATAGACGATCTGCAAACTGTTATTCACTACGCAAAGGAACATCATCTCCCTTTGACGATTCTTGGGAACGGCTCAAACGTCCTTGTCCGGGATAAAGGGCTGCGTGGTATTGTCATTGCCCTTGAGTATTTTGATCAAATTCATGTGGATGGAACGACGATCACAGCAGGAAGCGGCGCAAAAATTATCGATGTTTCCCGCACTGCCCTCGATCATCATTTAACGGGGCTTGAATTTGCGTGTGGGATTCCAGGATCTGTGGGAGGCGCACTTGTGATGAATGCGGGTGCTTATGGAGGCGAGACGTCGACGGTACTGACAAAAGCGATCGTTGTTTCCCATGACGGCGACCTGATTACGCTGGGTGTGGACGACTTTCATTTCGGCTATCGTAAAAGTATTTTTACCGAAAAGGACTACATTATTTTAGAAGCTGTTTTTGAACTGAAGGCGGGCCGCTTCGAAGAGATTAAAGAAGCAATGGATACATTCACTGCACTTCGTGAGTCAAAGCAGCCACTTGAATATCCTTCCTGTGGAAGTGTATTTAAACGTCCGACCGGTTATTTCGCCGGCAAGCTGATTCAAGACAGCGGCCTGCAGGGGACACGGATCGGCGGCGCAGAAATCTCTACAAAGCACGCCGGCTTTATTGTAAACGTAGACGGTGCTTCTTCAACGGATTATTTAAACTTGATTCGTTATGCGCAGGATCAGGTACGTGAAAAATTCGGTGTAGAGCTTGAAACAGAGGTAAAAATTATCGGCGAAGATTAATAAAAGCCGCTTCGGTCGACCGAAGCGGCTTTTTGTTCGTAAAGGAGAGACTTCATTTGTTTACAAATGAAATGATTGCATCATTTAATGAACTTGAAACGGCCGTTTATCAATACGTATCTAAAAACGGCAGCAAAGTCATTTATATGCGTATCCGGGAGCTGGCAGCGGAAGCGCAGGTTTCAACCGCTACCATTCTGCGCTTTTGCCGGAAAGCAGGCTGTGATGGTTTCACGGAGTTTAAAGTTCGGCTAAAGCTTCATTTAAAAGAACAGGAGCCCTTTGAACTGAAAAGCACGCACCATTCGGTCACAGAGTTTTTTGAGCATTCGTTAAACGGGCCAATAAAGGAGCAAATTACCGGGGCAGCCCGGATAATGTCCCTTTCTGATAGTATCATTTTTATTGGAGTCGGCAGCTCAGGTATCTTAGCAGAATACGGTGCGCGGTATTTCTCAAGTCTTGGCAGGCTGTCTCTCTACATAAAAGATCCGCATTACCCGATTCATACAAACTTTCTGCAAAACAGTACGACGATTGTCCTGTCTGTATCTGGTGAAAATGATTATACGGTCCGCCACACCCATCAAATGCGCGAAGCAGGCAGCACCATTGTCAGTATTACAAATAATAAGCACTGCACCATTGCTAGAATGTCTGATGTTAATCTCTCTTACTATGTGTCAGAGGAACGGTTTGAGGACTCTAATGTTACGACGCAGGTACCGGTTGTTTACATTCTTGAAGCTCTTGCACGTGAACTGCACCAGCTTTCTAAACAGTAAATTATTACCTGTTGTTTTCCAATTAAAAAGCCTCGACTAAAGAAGCCGCCTGCTTTTTTAACGAGGCTCCGCACTTAAAGATTGGCATGACCTGTTACTTAATTAATCTTTTCGCGCCTATATAGCGGTCCTTCCAATACGTATCACTCATCTTAACTACTTTTACCCCTTTGGATGTAGCTCCAATAAAGGTACCATTTTTATTGTAAATGGCAACAAAGGAGACTTTTCCTTTTGTACCGGTTGCATAAAAAACTAAATCACCAGGTTGTAATTGACTACGGCTAATCGATTTGCCTTTCTTATACTGATCAGCGCTTGTGCGCGGAATAGTCATTTTCGTTGCGGCATTTTTGTAAACAAATTGAGTAAAGCCGCTTGCATCAAATCCTTTTGGTGTTGTTCCACCATACTTGTATGGGCTTCCTACATACTTATTGGCTACAGACGCCACTTCTTGCCCGTAGTTGACCGTCGCGGATGCACTTGAGCCAGAACCAAATACAAGCACTGCTAGGAGAGACAAAATCACAAAAACGGCTGTCCATCTTATCTTTGACACGTTCATAACCAATACTTTTCCTCCTCGAAATGAAAAATAAACCACAAAAGTAAATATATGTACCGTCTCTTTTTTCATTCCTGTAAAATTTATTTTAAAAAGCAAAAAAGCACAGGCGAATCGATCGCCTGTACTTTTTTTATATGTTAAAAACTACTTTGAAGCATAAAACGCAGCTGGAATTGAAGCAAAGTGACGACGGTGATACAGCATCGGATCTTTTTCTGCATCAATTTGAATTGTATTGACTTCGCCAATTAAAATCGTATGGTCGCCTGCTTCGACTGTTTGAACAGTTCGGCATTGAAGAACGGCAAATGCGCCGTCGATTATAGGCAGATGGTGATCAGATGAAAGGTTCCATTTGCAAGTGCTAAAACGGTCAACGCCCTTGGTCGCAAACGTTAAACAAATATCTTTTTGGTTACCGGCTAAAATATGCACGGCAAATGTATCGTTTTCCATAAACGCCGGCATAGTTGCAGCTTTGTGGTCAATTGACCATAGAATCAAAAGTGGATCAAGTGATACAGAAGCAAATGAGTTAACAGTCAGGCCAACAGGTTTTCCATTTGAATCTAGCGTTGTCACAACCGTTACGCCAGTCGGATAATTCCCCATTGCCTCTTTAAATAATTGCTGTTTTTGTTCGTCTGCCATGCTGATTCCCCCTTTTAATAAACAACCTGCTTTTATCGTATCGTTCTTTGGTTCATTTTACCACTTTAAAAGTGAAAGAACTATCTTGTTAAACAGGCTTCCTTTTCTTTGTAATCGTTTTTGCATTGACGAAAAAAAGAATGGTTATACTCTTTTCTCATAGCTTTCAATCTCTTTCCTTCTGCTGCCCGCTTCCCGTCTTATGTTTTAGGCAAACAGCGCGTCTAGTGCGTAGTGCCCTGGTCCTGTGAATGCAATACCGATAGCAACAGCCAGCAGTACTAAATTATATTCATAACCGTTTTGGGTACTCCAGAAGCCGTTTGGGCCATGTACTTTTACAATTGCAATAACCATGGTTAAAGCAATTATCACACCGGCAAGCGGCGTTAGCAAACCGAGCGCAAACAGGGCGCCGCCAACCAATTCTGAAAGCCCTGCCATCAATGCCATTGTGTAACCAGGCTTCATGCCGATAGAGTCAAACCAGCCCCCTGTTCCTTTTAATCCGTGGCCTCCAAATGAGCCAAATAATTTCTGTGCACCATGTCCGACAAACGCAAGTCCAATAACTAAACGAATAATTAACAATCCTGCATCTAACATTCCTTTCTTCCCCCTCTTCGTTATTATCTTGAATTCGAGATATATGAGTAAAAAAATTTGATAAATTTTATTAGCTGTTTATTTAATTATCTTGAATTCGAGATAATAATATCAGCTTTTTAAAAGAACGTCAATCACTTTTAGAAACTTTATTACTTTTATCAAAGAGAAAATCACCTCTGTTATAAAAGATGGTTTAATTACATTTTTAAGTGTCTGGCTGTCAGCTCTTGTTTTATAGCATCCTGAGCCCGTTTAAATGTGTTACCAAGCGTGGGCTGACTATTTTTTACTACTTAGTATTCCATATTTAGTTTTTAATGGATGCTGAACAGGTTTTTTTCGGTACAACGGCTTGAAAATACCTAAAGGTGGAATGCCTACGGGATCTTTTACAAGAATTCCATCTGTTTTACCTGCACACAAAGTTAAAAAAAACAGTTTGCCAAAGCATATCCTCAATACGCTGAAGTAAAACAGGATTTGTGGCTAGCCATTCCGATGAAACGATTTCATATAAACCACAATATGAATGGCTACTGCGAGCGGCTGTTAATCGATTGTATTGACCGCCATTTGTTATTATTTTTGTTACATGCGTAATCTCTGTCAAATAAGGCAACAGTTCCCCAGATTAAACAAACAAAGACCGCTTTTTATCCAAAAGCGGTCTTTTTCTTATTTTTCATGCTGTTCATATAGTGTATCGAGTACCTCATCCACAACATCCTGAACCTCACTGGCAAAGTTAATAAAAATAAACTGCATGGCTTCTGCTTCTTCCATGAACCGTTCTCCTTCTGGCCCATAGACACTAAAAAACGGAACCGTGAAATGAACATCAATTTCTTCGCTACCTTTTTTTTGCCCGAAGCCTTTTACTACAAAATAAATATCCAGGTCACCGACATGTTCCTCTTCTTTGTCTTTAAAGCTGACCGTCTGGCAGTACGTCTGATTATGCTCTGCCTGTTCAATGTTTTTTTCAATTAAGCCGCCCTCTGTCAATACCTTAATACCGCTTGCTGAGTACATTCTATCACTCCTGTTTTGTTCGTTTTTTAATTTGTATATCTTTCTTTTCGTTTACAGTAATGATCATATCGGCCATGGCGATAAACAATCCGTTTTCTACAACACCGGGAATCAAACTTAATTCCTGCTCTAATTTTTTAGGCGATGCAATAGAGCCAAAATCGCAGTCAAAAATATAATGCCCATTATCTGTGATATACGGCTTTCCTTCTTTTACCCGTAAAGCAGATGCTCCGCCTAAAGAACGGATTTTCTTCTCTGTCATCCTGTACCCGAATGTCTCAACCTCAACCGGAAGAGGAAACCGGCCGAGCCGCTCGACCATTTTAGAGGAATCTGCCACTACAATAAAGCTCTCGGCGGAAGATGCAATCATTTTTTCCCGCAGAAGCGCCCCGCCTCCACCTTTGATTAAATGAAAAGCAGGATCGGCTTCATCAGCGCCGTCAATAGCAATATCAAGCTTGTCTACTTCATTGAGACTCAAAAGTGGAATTCCGTGTTTTTTCGCCAATTGCTCTGTGCGAATGGATGTAGCTACACCTTGAACAAACATCCCCTGCTTAACCAGCTCACCGATTTTCTCAATTGTAAATCGTACTGTACTTCCTGTTCCGAGACCAATAATCATGCCGTCTTTTACATATTCTGCCACTTTTTCACCGACCAGCTGCTTTTCATTTATCATCGGCCGATCAGTTCCAGACTAAATGTGCCTTTGGCGCCCGCTTCATACAAATTTGTCAGTGATGTAGAATAAATGTGAATGGTCGCTGGAAACTCCATTCCCCTTTCCGGCACCTTTACCTGAAAGTCCTGTTCATATAAAAGAACCGTTATATCATGGTATTCCTCGCTTGTGACCGGAAACTGAAAACTGATTTTCGGCACTTTTGCACCTGTCTTCTTGTTTACAACCGTTTTTTCATGAAAATTTTCTACCTGAATTGGCGTATCATTTAAGATGACCTGTTTTACCATGTTTCGTTCAGCTCCCCTCTTTATCGTTAGAGCCATTATAATGTTCCTTTTTTAATTGAGCCATTTTTTCGCTTTACCGTCTTTTATTAAATAAAAAACCTTTCACTGCTTCAAGCAGCGAAAGGTTTTTTTAAAGTCTAGTGACCGAACTGAGCTTCATGCAAGCGCCGGTAATGGCCATTTTGCTCAAGCAGCTCATAATGGCTGCCCTGCTCTTCAATTCCGGACGGTGTAACCACGATGATTCGATCGGCATGCTTGATCGTAGCGAGCCGATGGGCGATGACAAGTGTTGTCCGGCCTACAGACAGTTCCGAAAGCGCCTGCTGGATCGCCATCTCCGTTTCTGTATCGAGAGCAGACGTTGCTTCATCTAAAATTAAAATCGGCGGGTTTTTCAGGAAAATGCGCGCAATGGCCAGGCGCTGCTTTTGTCCACCTGATAACTTTACACCGCGCTCGCCAATGACGGTCTCCAGCCCATCCGGCAAAGAAGCAATAAAGTCCTCCAGGCGCGCCCGCTTCAAAGCCGACAGAATGTCTTCGTCTGAAGCACCGAGATCACCATATAAAATATTTTCGCGAATCGTGCCGGAAAATAAAAACACATCCTGCTGAACAATACCAATCTGCCGCCTCAAGGACGCGAGGGTCATTTTTCTTGTATCCAGCCCATCAATTGAAATAACCCCTTCCTGCGCATCATAAAAACGCGGCAGCAGGCTGCACATCGTCGTTTTGCCGGCTCCGGATGGTCCGACAAACGCGACTGTTTCCCCTGCCTTGATGGACAGGCTGATGTTTTGAAGCACCGGCTTTTTGCCTTCGTATCCGAATGTAACGTTACGGTAGTCAATGTTGCCGTATACAGCGCCTACTTCTATGGCATCCAGCGCATCGGCCACATCCGGCTCTGTTTCCAATAATTCTACATATCGTTTAAAACCAGCGATGCCTTTCGGATAGCTTTCAATAATGGCATTAATTTTTTCAATCGGACGAAAGAAAATATTAGATAGAAGAATAAATCCGACAAATTCACCGTATGTAAGCTCGCCCTGCATAACAAAATATGTCCCACAAACGAGTACAAACAGCGTTATGACCCGCATCAGCATATAACTGATCGACATATTCAGCGCCATAATTTTATAGGAAAAAAGCTTTGTCAGCCGAAATCTTTTATTGTTCTCTTCAAATTGCTTCTTTTCGTGCGATTCATTCGCAAAAGCCTGTACAACGCGGATTCCGCCCATACTGTCTTCAATGCGCGCATTAAAATCGGCAATATCGCCAAAAAGCCGGTGAAAAGCGCCGGTCATTTTTTTGTTAAAGAAAACAGCGAGCCAGAGCACAGCGGGTACAATAACAAATGTTAGCACTGCCAGCTTCCAGTTGATCGTCAGCATAATACCGAATGCACCGGTCAGCGTCATCAGTGCAATAAACAAATCCTCCGGTCCGTGATGCGCCATTTCACCGATCTCCATCAAATCACTTGTCATTCTTGAAATAAGATGGCCTGTTTTCGTGTTATCAAAAAAACGAAATGACAGCTTTTGTACGTGAGCAAACAGTTTACTGCGCATATCGCTTTCAATGTTAATGCCAAGCATATGCCCCCAGTACGTGACGACATATTGAAGCCCGGCGTTGACAACATAAATAAGTAACAAGCCAAGACTTGCGGCTATAATTAAATTCCAATCTCCTCCGGGCAGAAGCGTATCAATAAAATAATTAACGACAAGCGGAAATGCGAGCTCTAAGAGACCCGCAAAGACCGCGCAAAAGAAGTCCAGAAAAAACAGCTTTTTATATGGACGGTAATATGAAAAAAATTGCTTGATCACACAGTCACCTGCTTTATTAAATTCCTTTATCGGCTTCCTGCCAGCGCAAGCTCCGGTGCTTTCACCAGGTCATACGTTAAACAAACAGGCTTGCCGGAACGGGGGTCGCGAACGATTTCAGCATCGATTTGAAAAACAGAGCGTAAATTTTCTTTTGTCATCACTGCTTCTGGTGTTCCTTCACATACAATACTGCCTTTTCTCATTGCCACGAGGTAATCAGCAAACCGGGCAGCATGATTTAAATCATGAAGCACCATAACAATTGTCCGGCCTTCCTGTTCATTTAATTCCTGTAAAAGCTCCAGCACTTCCAGCTGGTGGGCCAAGTCCAAATAGGTCGTTGGTTCATCAAGTAAGATCAAATCTGTTTCCTGTGCAAGCGCCATTGCAATCCAAACACGCTGGCGCTGGCCGCCTGAAAGTGCGTCAATTTCCCGGTCGCGAAAATCTGCCGTGCCGGTAACATCCATTGCCCAATTAATCACTTCTTTATCATGCGCATTTAATGTACCAAAGCCTTTTTGATGCGGGAAACGGCCATATGAAATTAATTCATAAACGGTTAAGCCCGCTGGTGCTTCCGGTGTTTGCGGCAAAATCGCCATTTGCTTGGCAATTTCTTTTGTAGACAAGCGTGCAATGTCAGCGCCGTTTAAATAAACTGAACCACTTTTTTGATTTAAAAGGCGTGCCATTGTTTTGAGCAGTGTGGATTTTCCGCAGCCGTTCGGCCCAATAATCGTTGTTACCTTCCCTGCTGGAATATCGACGGTTAAATTTTCGACGATCGTCGCAGCTCCATAGCCAATGTTTACTTGTTCCGCATGCAGCTTGCTCATTCTTTCCACCTCATTTACGTTTTTCATCTAGCATCTATATCGAATGGTTGCAATTGATAATCAGTTTCAATTAAAATTTATCATAAAATTGCCGCCACTGTCCAGACTTTCACGAAAAAAAGGCGAGAATACCGATAAAATAAAAAAGTGACATTTTTTATACTGCGGGTCTTACACTCGAGCTGTCTATGGCTTAATCCATTTTTCCAATAAAAGAGGAAGCTGTTCAAAAGCATGCTTTATATGGAGGCGTTCTGTCCGTTTGTGGGCATCTTTGCCGAACGGCCCGATATTTAAAACAGGTGCCTTAAGTCTGGCCATATCGGCAAACGGAATCGAATAGCCGTCCTGCCATACAGGTGTATTTTTTTTGAAGGCCTGCCAGCCTTCCCCTTCACCGCTTCCATTTACATAACTTAAATCACAAATACCGTTAAAGTAGTGAACCCGCTCCATCGACAGCCCAAATTCTTTCTGGCCATATGTTTTCATGAACTCGACTGCTTCTTCTACAAGCGCCTCCCCGGATGAATTAACAGCCGGATAAAAAGGAGGTGCAAACAACAAAATAATCGCTGGCGCCAGCTCCTGTGACTGAATAATTAACTTATCTGCAATTCGAAAAGATTTTTCTCGGTCGTCCCATTCTTCTCTTCCATATACATCCGCTTTCATTTCTTCTATTGCTTCTTCTCCGAACTTATCAATTGAGTAGCGCAGCAATTCTTCAAAGCGGAGCACACGAATATGCCCCACCGGCTTCACACCCTGTGTTTGGCAGATATACTGATAGGCGGCATTGCACTCCTCAGCTGCTTCTTTTGCAACTTGTTCAAATTTTCCCATTATATGCTCAGCTGTTTGCTTCATCGTAAATACATTATAAAGAGCTGATGATCGGTATGGTGTCTGCGTCGAGTATTCGAGGCGGAGGTCTTTTTGCTGAAGCGTAATTGGAAGCGGCGTTGTTTCGCCCAGCTCGGTTTCTTGAAACAGTGGATTCCACTCCATTTTCCGTGTTAAGAATGACGCAATGTAAGGAGAGGTTAATCCATTAAATGGCTCGCCTGCATGAGTTTCACGCCCATAAAAAAGCGCACCGGGCATTATTTTGCCAATTGTGCCCGTGTATACCTTACATAGTGTATCACCCGGTTTCTGTGAAAAAACGGGCTCACTGTTTAAAAACATCTCATACTGGAGGCCAAACTCCTCTTGAATTTCCAACAGCTTCGGTACGGCTGCTCGCATTCCTGCTGAATTCACTTCTTCATCTGGCACGGTTAACAGCAGTAAATTCACCGCCCATCCTTCAATGCTGGCTTTTTCAATAAGCTGCATATGCAAAGCCAGCCCCATTTTCATATCCATTGTTCCACGCCCGAATAAGTACTCACCGGATTTGAGATCGGTCAGCGCATCCTCCGGCAGATCGTTCGGACGCTCCAACCAATAAGACGTCAGCTCTTCCGGCTGCGTCGCAAGCGGCTCCAGCTCCCCGTATTCTTCAGTACTGACCGTATCGAAATGACTGATCAAGCAGATTGTTTGTACTGCATCTGGATGTTTGTACAGCGCCGTTAAAAACTTCCGTCCTATATCAGCTGTGTGAAGAGACAAATGCTCGGGATGCCGCTGAAAATAATGGAGTCCGAGCAGCTTTGATTGAAGCTTCATTGGAAACTGCCGTTCATCTTCAGACAGTGTGATGCTTTTCCAGCTTACAAGCTCTCCCAGCAGCATGCGAAGTTTTTCTGGCGAATCCCAAAGACGCTTTTCCATACCGATTCATCCCTTCCCAATAAAAGAATATCTCACTATTTTGGGCCATTCTTTTGTTTTTTTCAATTTTTCTGGCAGAAACACTGCCATACTCTTTACACTCAATTTTTCTACAGTCTGAAGCAGCCGATGGATTTATCCACCGGCTGCTCATTAAGCAAAAACCTTTTCAATTTTTTGTATCGCCCAATCAAGGTCTTTCCTGGAAATAATGAGCGGAGGTGCAAAACGGATAACCGTTTCATGCGTTTCTTTACACAAAAGTCCTTCCTGCTTTAAACGTTCACAGTACGGACGAGCCGGTTCTGTCAGCTCCATCCCAATAAACAAGCCACGGCCGCGCACTTCTTTAATGGACGAATGTGTAAGGTCAAAAAGCTTTTTCTTAAAATACGTGCCAAGCTTTAATGAACGCTCGGCAAGCTTTTCTTCCTGAATAACCTCCATTGAAGCGATTGATACAGCACATGCAAGCGGATTGCCTCCAAAAGTAGATCCGTGTGATCCAGGGTTAAATACGCCTAACACCTCTTTATCCGCTGCTACACAGGAAATCGGAAATACCCCGCCGCCCAGTGCTTTTCCGAGAATAAGCATATCTGGAACGACATCTTCCCACTCGCAGGCGAACAATTTTCCAGTACGGGCAAGGCCAGCTTGAATTTCATCGGCAATAAACAGCACGTTCTGCTTTTTGCACAGTGCTGCGGCTGCTCTCAGGAAGCCTTCCGGCGGAATGACGATCCCTGCTTCACCTTGAATTGGTTCAATTAAAAAGGCGGCTGTGTTCGGCGTAATAGCCGTCTGAAGCGCATTCATATCTCCATAAGGAATCAGCTTGATGCCAGGCAGCATCGGGCCGAAGCCACGCTTGTATTCGGCTTCAGAGGAAAGCGACACAGCGGTCATCGTCCGTCCATGAAAGTTACCGATGCAGGCAATTATTTCAGCCTCGTTTTCCGGTACACCTTTTACATCATATGCCCAGCGGCGTGCTGCTTTCACTGCTGTTTCTACCGCTTCTGCTCCGGTGTTCATCGGCAGAGCCATATTTTTCCCTGTTAATTCGCAAATTTTTTTGTACCAGGGACCAAGCTGATCATTATGAAAAGCACGGGATGTAAGGGTAACCCGGTCTGCCTGTTCTTTCAGCGCCTGAATAATTTTCGGATGACGATGTCCCTGGTTCACAGCGGAATAAGCACTCAGCATATCCATATACCGATTTCCTTCTGGATCCCTTACCCACACCCCCTCTGCTTCTGAAACAACAATTGGCAACGGATGATAGTTATGCGCACCAAATCGCTCCGTTTGTTCAATAATTTTTTTGGATGAGTTCGTTGGAGTTGTCATCTTTTTCTCCTCCTTTATCGATTAAACTTTCGAGATGGTTTTCGTTTGCATACGGCGAATCAGGGTCTTTAAAAATTGAGAGATTATTTTACAGATAACGAATTCTTTATCCTATAGTGAATGAAAGCAGCACATCTGAAACAGAGCACTCCATGATGAAAGAAGTCAACTGCATTTTATCAATACCTTATATGAATATACTATGGAACAAGTAGAGGTAGGAATCACGCAATTTATAAAGAAGGAAAAACAATGATCTGTAACCGAAAAGCACGCGAAATTAGAAAGGGGTATGCATAATGTATTGCACAAGAATGTACTTAATGTATGTTTCAACAGTACGCTCGCCGTATCCTCCAGCAGGGAGAAAAACCATTCATGTAAAACAAACATACTTTAACAACAAAGGGACGGAAATTACGACCATTCATAATGCGCTTCCATCCCAAAAGAAAAACGAGCTCTGTGGTACAGTTAAAGCAGCAAAAGGTGTTACCAGGCTTGAACGTCTGGTGCGCAGCAGCGGATACATGCTCTGCCTTTAATAGCATTATCGGCAAAAGTGATGCTACAAAAGAGTTGATCGAGCTGTCCAGGCGGGCTGCCTGCACTTCTTCCTATGTAATTGTGGCCCAGGCAACAGATAAAGGAAAAGAATTGTTTGCGTAAAGCATCCATACCATTTCCGCCATAAATCAATGGCGAGTGACCAGTCCGCCCTGCAGCAAAGCTTATTTCATTCCTGTCTGGCGGTAGAGAGGAGCAACTCATTTAAAGAATCAACTGGATGCTTTAAAATATCCTATATTGAGCACTTTCTGCATAAAAATGAGAAGAGTGTTTCCTGGACGGCTAAACAGCCGGGACCAAGCAGGTAAAGTCTTTAGTACCGGATTAAAAAAGTTGTACTTTCTTCAAAAACTGAATAAATAAGTATAAATATTCAAAAAAATGTGTACTTGAACCATTTTGTTTTTATGTTTTTAATAGAAGTGCAGGACATTTATGAGATAAAGGGGCGGTCACATGCAAAAGAAGCAAGTGTCGATCATAGGTGTACCAATGGATTTAGGGCAAACACGCCGGGGTGTCGATATGGGTCCAAGTGCGATTCGCTATGCAGGATTGATAGAACGGATCCGCTCACTTGGATATACAGTCCACGATGAAGGCGATATTAAAGTGGAAATACAGGAACGGGCTATTCCAAAAGAAACAGCCCATTTAAAAAATTTAACAGCTGTTGCAGAGGCTAGTGAAGCGCTGGCAAAAAAAGTGGAAGCCACGGTTAGCCAGAGCCGCTTTCCACTTGTACTCGGCGGTGATCACAGCGTGGCGATTGGAACACTTGCAGGCATTGCAAAAAAACATCAAAACCTTGGCTTGATCTGGTATGATGCACACGGCGATTTAAACACAGCAGAAACCTCCCCCTCTGGCAATATCCACGGAATGCCGCTTGCTGTGAGCCTCGGTATCGGACACCGCTCCCTCACCAATATCGGCGGCTACTTTCCGAAAGTAAAACCGGAAAATGTGGTGATTATCGGCGCACGGGATTTGGATCATGGCGAGCGCGAGCTGATTAAAGAAAAAGGGATTAAAGTATATACGATGCATGAAATTGACCGTCTTGGCATGACAGCAGTGATGAAAGAAACGATTGAGTATCTTCGGGAACGTACGGACTATGTTCACCTTTCATTGGATCTGGATGGACTCGATCCGACAGAAGCACCAGGAGTAGGGACGCCTGTTGCAGGTGGACTCAGCTACCGTGAAAGCCACCTGGCGATGGAAATGCTTGAGGAAGCGAACATCATTACGTCAGCGGAATTTGTGGAGGTCAACCCTATTTTAGATGAGAAAAATAAAACAGGCGATGCAGCGGTGGCGCTTATTGCTTCCCTGCTTGGTGAAAGACTACTTTAAAAAAATGCCGCACAGAGCTGTGCGGCATTTCAGACTGTAGACAAA
>NZ_LAHL01000045.1 GCF_000966195.1 Domibacillus robiginosus
ACCGCTTGACCAAGGGGCCAATATGTATTTCTTAAAAGTATACTGGCGGAGAAGGAGGGATTTGAACCCTCGCGCCGGTTACCCGACCTACACCCTTAGCAGGGGCGCCTCTTCAGCCTCTTGAGTACTTCCCCAGATTGGCTCCGCAGGCAAGACTCGAACTTGCGACCGATCGGTTAACAGCCGATTGCTCTACCACTGAGCTACTGCGGAATAGTCTTTATTAACGACAGCTATAAAATAATATCATCTTTAAAATCTAAAATCAATACTTTTTTTAATATTTATTCGTAATTACGTGCCTAAGATTCGTTGCTTTAATCATAAACACTATCACTTATTCGGACGATGAAAAGCGGACCGGTATCAATATTGACTTTACTCTTCTGCATTTTTTATTGAGTAAAAAATCCATTCAAATATTAATTACTGATAAAACCTCTTAAAGAAGCAAGCAATCCATGCCAGATTGTTACCCTTGGTTTCTATTTGTACTATGTTCTACCCAATCGTACGCTTTACTCTTGCTGCATTTAAAAATAAGCTCACCATAAAAAGAGCAACCAGTGATATCTTCTGGTTGACCTTATAATACAAGAGCACTCATTCGCATAACAGCCTCGATATTAAGAAGTGGTAAGAAGCCCTATTTCTCCTTTAGACAAGAAAGCAGAAATTCTTTCCATCCCTGTCCCTATTGGGTTGGCACGCTTAGTTATTGTTTGAGTTGATTCTAGTGATAAAGAATCTTGATGTGCTTACTCACTGCTATAAAAACGGAATTCGTCTCCTCAGAAGAAATATCAACAAGATACATCTCATATTCGTTTTGGTGCTTCATTGACTCTGCTGCTTCTAACAAAATTTCCAATCATGTCTCACGCTCACCTTCTTTTGTCGCGAACTTAACTTACCGAACACCCCATATTTGGTCATCGTTTCCCTCCCCATTTCCTCATTCACTATAATAATTTTTAGTAAATGAATGTGCCTCATTAGCTTAAAATAAGAAACCCTATAGATATTTCCTCTGACTGTTACTCAAAAAGATTTGATATAAGCGAAAATATGAACAGCCGAAAAACGTCTTAGATACTAAAGAAATTCTATAATACGCTCTCCCCTTATTGAATAGTTAGAAAACAACGCCACTGCTTGCTCATGGAGGGCATTAAACATTTATGCTGCATGGTTTTTATTTAAAAATTTCTTTAGTAAATCGCTTTTTCGTTAGCCGGCAATCTTACATCAGCTTCTTTATATACTTTTTTCCATTTTACTCTTTCCTGCTGATCTATTATGCTCCGCAATGTAATAAAAAAGCCACCCCAAAAAGGGCAGCTATATATAAAAGGAAGACGGGCAATGTTAACTATTCGTTATCATCCTCTACAAATTGTTTTAAAGCAGACAGCTTTTTATCCCAATATTGTTCAAAAAAGAAAAGCCATTCTTTTAATTCAATTAAAGGCTCTGAATGAAGTCTGTATCGCGTTTCCCTTCCGATCTTCTGACTGCTGACGAGCCTTGCTTCGGAAAGGACTTGCAAATGTTTATTCACAGCAGTACGACTTATGGGGAAACATTCCGTAATAGCAGCAATGGACATTTCCTTGTCAGCAAGTAACTTTAAAAGGCTGCGACGTGTAGGATCGGCAATTGCTTGAAATATATCATGCTTAGAAGAAGGTGTAACCATTTTAAGCCTCTACATTTTTTAGAAGCATCTCTTTGACAATTTTCTCCCATCCACCATCCATAATTTCACGAATGACTGAGTGTGACTGGCCAAACTCTGTTACTTTTTCTGGATCCCAGCCAGAATGAATCAGTATAAACTCCGTTTTGTTATCCTCTAACTTTTTCAATTCGAAAGTAAGATGCCAATCCTTCCCCCAATCAAAACCAACACGGTTTAAAGGATCAAGCTCTGTTACTTTGCAGGGTGAATCGCCAAATCGGCCTGTATGAAGTATAAATTCGTGTCCTACAATAGGTTTAAAAGTATTCGGCATCCACCATGCTGCAATACCTTCTGATGTAGAGATCGCTCTCCATACTTTTTCAATTTGAGCATTAAGTACAACTGTTTTACGGATTTCTGGCAGTGTTTCTTTTGTTTGCATAAATAAGCCTCCCGGTTCAAAATAACACCATTTAGTGTTATAAACAATTGTAACACTAAATGGTGTTATATAAATCATTTTTTAGCGAAAATGAGCGCTTAATCCCCTCCAATATCTTTGGTTTAGCGGAGATTAAGCACTCATACCTTTATTATGCTTCATTGCACTCAAGATAAGGAAGGCTTTTGAAAATCTTCGGTTTAGCGGAGAGATTGACAGCGTCACAGGACAAACCATAAAAAGTGCAAATCATACGGCAGTTACTCAGTGTTATCGCTGTTTTCTTCGCTGCCAGGCTTATTTAAGGGTTTTCTTCCAATAACCGGTAACGCAATAAGGATTCCTCCAAGCGTATCTGCAATTAAATCTGCCATAGTATCCTCATTTCCGCCTCCCTGTAAAGTCATTCCGAAAAATTGATCCATACTAAATTCATACACCTCCCACACAACACCTCCCAGTACAGCAAAAGAGAGGATAAACAAAGAGACAAACCAGGATGAGATCTCTTTACCTGCTCTTCTATGCACAAAGCGCTCGTATAAAGCAATACCTGCTAATGCCAGCAGAACACCACTTACGGCATGCATAAAGAAATCCCACCAGCCAAGCCCATACCATCCTAAAATTGACCCGAAATATTGCGAGCCCAACAAAAACAGAAAATAAAAAATGATAAGAGGTACATTAAACTGGAGCCGGATGAAAAGGGCCAAAATGAGAGGAATTGCTCCACATACAATGCCGCCTGCTGCAACGAGCGCCTTTTTATGATCACCGTTCGTATAGTTAATAAAAGCCAACACAGCCATGAAAAGAATATACGCAGTACTAAGGAAACTAACTATCCATTTTTTCATCTGTCCGCCTTCCCTTCTTGCTTCTCATACTTTTTGTTTTTGGCTGCTTGCATACATCATGGTCAAAAAGGCCCATGCTATCCCGAAAACCAGGTTATACATGATATCTGTATTGCTGCCTTTTTGCATAGTATGAGCAACCATATGGTCTTCTGCAAACTCATATATTTCTCAAAGAGCATTTGCAAATGTCCCACGAGAAAGGACGAAATAAAAAAGGATCAGTATGATATGTCTTTTCACAACTCTTTCGGGTTGGAAAGCTTATAAAGCATAATTCCCAATAAATTATGCAAAAAAGGCCCGCATAAAAATGAAGGGCCTATCCCACCATTTGGACATATCGTAAAAATGCAAAGCGGCTCTTAAAAATGTGGCACAAAAAAGGAAAACATAATACCCGGCGATAACTGGAATAGGAAATGAATTCTTTTTTAACCATAACAGCAGCATAGGCAAAGCGCTGACAATGATCCCCAAAGTGCAACCCGTCGGCCGAAATCGTTATCATGTATAGGGTGAATTACCAATGTAATGATCATTAACCGCACAAATACTATGCCTAAGATGATAATTAGTTTGCCCTTCTCCCCGCCGCCTCATTTTTACCTATTTTATGCTCATTATGTCCTCTCCCAAGAATATACAATCACTAATAATGAAATTAGAACTATGAACCAAGCTCTGTAAATTTCTCACTATTGTAATAGCAAGGATATGCACATTCACATGCATCTATCAAGCGAGTAAATTTTTATTTAATCAATTCAACAAATGAAAAGAGTATGTTTTGAAGAAACTGATCAAAACATACTCATATACATGTTCATTATTTTTTTATAAGAAAGTAATCTTGTCTTATTTTACGATCATCACAGAGCATTGTACACGCTTTGCCACCTTATGACTCACACTGCCAAGCATCATTTTTTGCTGAAAATCGCTGTCTCCTGAAGCAGCTGCCACCATTTTAAGCATGATGGCTCTCATTGGCTTCCCTGTTACATTTTTAGTCGGTCTCTTGCTGAAAAAACTGAAAGTACAGTATATGTTAGTGATTATTTTTGTCAGTGAAATCATTTCACTATGTTTGCTTTAACAACTGAACTTGTTTCAAATAGCCATTATATTTGGCGTAATGTGAGAAGTTAATGTAGAAATGGAGCGCATTACGACCGGCATTGTGTGGCCGAATTATTTTGGACGTACTCATCCAAGCAGCATTAGCGGTATCTCTATGACCATGGTTGTTATCGGATCTGCTTTAGGATCGCTGCCTTTTGGTGTAGCATTCGGTTAATTTGGAGGATACAAAGAAATTTTATGGGGCATGGTTCTATTCCTGGCTTTAGGTGTTATGGTCGCCTTGCTTGCCCGTCCTCCGCAAAAGATTTTTAAGAAAAGATAAATAAAATTATTGGGAAATAAGCTAACAAGAGCAAATACAAAGTTAAATAAGTAAGAAAAAGCCTTATGATTACCAACAGGATAGTCATAAGTCATTTTATTTTCTATTCAAAAAAAGAAAAGACAAACTTAACCAAAAAACCCTAGCTTTTATTCACTAGAATCAGGATGAATCTATATCTGCTCTGAGGCTATACTTGAAAAGTATCAACGACTGATACATCTGATTAAGAGAGAGCATATCATAGATTCATGTTGCATTGGATGAAGTAGAGCAAAGCCATTTAATTATTTACGTACCGACAACCGTCTTTTATAAAAGTAGAATCCTACAATACATATAACTACACCTGTAATGGCAGGTGTTATGATCGACATACCAGCGTCACCACTAAAAACAACACTCCATATAATTTTTAACACCGCAGCCCCAATCACAATCCATATAAGCCTTTTCCACCTTTTTTGCCACGCAGCTAAAATAAGCATAATAAAAAACGCAGGAACGGTTACACTCATTAGAAATTTCGGTGCATCCCATGCTCCTTTCAAATACTCCATCTCATAAGCAAGAAAGGATAAAACATCTGAACTACTTGTCGCTGGTACAGGAAACCAAAACATGCTTGTAAAAAGAGCAAAAATCGAAGCAAATATACCAGTCCAGCTTTTTTTAAAAGCAAACAATACAATGGGTACAATGAAAAGCGGTCTTATATACCAGCTAAGAATATTATGATGCCTCTCAAATGCCCAGTTAAAGAAGGCATCGTTTGTTAGAAAAATAAATAGAAAAATGATTGTGCTTAGCGCAAAAAACGAACCAAGTATAAAATCGATTCTCTTGTTCACCGCAATCCCCCTTTTCTCAGCATGCAGTTTTATAAAAACGTCTTCCTTTAGTGTAAATTATTTCCGACACTGTATCACTGAAAATTTCCGGGAGCATAAAAAGTCCTGGCCCCCTCCTTAATAAAACAAGAGTGAGCCAGGATGCAATTCTATACAATACAACATCATTTATTTTATATTGTGTTTTTCTTTAAAATTGTTTACTAATTATTCATTTTAGTAAACAATCAGTGAGCAGGGGGGGACACGTATGAGCAAATTAATTTTAACAGATCAACCGCTACTGGAAGCATACAGCCAGGCAAAAAAAAATGAACTTAGATAAAGCATTCATCAGTATGTAAAAAAAAGAAATTAAATTAAGAAAACTTATTGAGAAATAGGAAAAGCCTGATGCTTAGCGTATCAGAATTTTCTTCCTAGGCAGAATATAGCTGCAATAAATTATTGCTTTCTGTTACTGAATTATACGCAGCTACAGAAAAAAAGCATTAGATGTTTGGATTCAAAGCGTTTCTGATGCAACAAAATAGCACTTATACTGCCTGGTGAATCAACGTTCACATTCTAAAGTAAAGCACCCATTAATGGGGCTGGTTATTTATAAATAATATCCTCTCTAAGTGAAGCAACTTTACTTAAGGCTTGATTTATATCTGCTTCATCTACTCCAAAGTGAGCAAGAGCAGCGTGAAGGTGGTTTGCAATAGCATCAAACTGGGCTGGCTGTATATTCATTCCTTCGTGTGCTTTTGCCATTGATTTTCCTGAATACTGATTGGGGCCGCCTAATGCAAAACTAATAAATTTTGTTTGATGACGTCGTTGTTTTTCCATATCTGTATGTTCAAAAAAGTGATTAACTGTATCATCCTTCAGAACCAATTCAGAATAAAAATAGTCCACCACTTTTGCAATCGCTTCTTCTCCGCCAACTTTTTCATAAAGTGTTTGTTCCATTGATATACACTCCTGTCTAAATGTTTATCATAACCTTTTCCCTAAGAGTACCAGGTGCAATCCCTATATCTGATTAAACATTAACATCCCACTCTTTTTGTTTTTTTATGTATTGTGCCCGTATTTACTTACTCAGTAACATCTCTGAAATCACTTAAAACCTTTTTTTCCTTAAGGAATTTACTCGTCCATTATTGTGGCTGGTTTTAAAACAAGCGAAAAAAAACACCTTGAAACGGCGATCTAACCGTTTCAAGATGTTTTTTCATAAGGATACATCAGATGACTGTGAAACAGCTACAGGCTCACCTGCTTTTAATAACACCTTGTTTCTTCCTAGTAACAGGCCAAGTATGAACATAAGCACTCCCGTACCCGCTAGAATCCATTCAACTCTTATTACATCTGCCATAGGACCGAAAATAAGCATCCCTATTGGCATCATAGATGTAGCAATCATCCCAAATACGCCAAATATTCTACCCAAGTAATCACCCTCGACTCGTTCCTGAATTAGTACAGTCGTCGGTGTATTGAAGACGGGCATTGCCACTCCGAATATCGCCATGAAAAGTAAATAAGCCCAAAACATTGGCATAATCCCTAATGCGATTGTACAAATTCCCATTGTAATACTGGCAAGTGTCATCGTATGCACTCTGTTTGAAAAGCCTCCCCACCAGGCAATAATACCCCCGCCTGCCATCATTCCAATCGAAAAAGCTATTTCAATTGCAGTTAACCGCCATACATCATCACCAAAGCTCCGAGTTACTTGTAATGGAGTTAAAAATGCCGCCGGCGCCATCAAAACAAAAAACAAAGCAAAATATAAAAAGAACTTTTTCAAAAAAGCATGATTATTAATATACGTTAAACCTGCTCTAAAATCATTAAGATAACTTGTCGTTTGTACTTCGGATGCTTTTGCATGCACCTGAATTTTTAAAAATGCGAGCAACGTCACAATGGCTATAGCGGCAGTGATCACATCTATAAAGAAAATGATCTTTAGTGAAGCCATCGTCAGCAGTGCTGCACTCACCATAGGAGACACGAACATAATAATAGCCTGTATACTTCCGTTAGTGCCGTTTACCTTCGTCAGTTTATCCTCTGGGACAATTTGCGGCAAAATCGCTCCTACTGCTGGACCTTGAACCCCTGTTCCTATCGCTCTAATAGCTGCCATAGCAAATAGCAGCCAGATAGCCTCATATCCCATCAAAAAAACAATGGCCATTACAAGAGTTGCAGCAGCAATTAGCCCGTCCGATAAAATAATGAGTACCTTTCGATTGTACCGATCTGCCCATACACCGGCAAAAGGCGATAAAATAAAAGTAGGGATGAATCCACATAATATAAACAGCGTCATCATCATTCCTGATTGTGTAGTAAGTGTTACATGCCACATAATTGCATATTGAACCAGTGAGGAGCCAAAAAGGGAGATCGTCTGGCTGCTTAAAAAGATAATAATGTTCTTTTTCCAATTTTTATATTCCGCACTCATCTTCTTCACGACCTTTTCTATATATTTCCTGCAATGAAAAGTAAATGGTCAAGGTCTTTTTTGCTTGAATCGAAAAAGATTAGACAAATTACTATTTTTGGACAACAAAAAAAAGAGGATAGATTGACCTCCTCTTTTTTTGGTAAACGTAAAATAAAGTTTTCCTAAAGAGACAGACTAATCCCATTTACTCTACAATAAAGCAGAGCCCCTGACCTATTCAATTAACGGTTCAAAGTCTGGATTCTAAGTCTCATAGATGCTGTCAAAAGGAAAACCTCCATTTCTTTAAGTAAATTCCATTTTACCATAACTTTTTTTACCATTCAATAAACACTAGTTAGCTGTATATTTGTTTATAGGGGGAACTATTTCATTTACTTAATAAATGAATACTATCGTTGAGCTTTTGCGAAAATAAGTCATCTTCCTTTGTTTCTAACGTCCATTCAATGGCGGACTGGATAAATTTTTTGACACTCCATCACTTGTTCTTCTGTTTCAAGAGCAAATTCCCTTTTTAAACAAATACAGGATACCCTCTTAAGAGCAATCGCGATAGCTTCTGTGTTACTAGACATACTTGTATATCCGATAAAAGTGTTTATCCACATAGATGCAGTTTAAATTCCTTTTATTTAACCACATAATATTTGACGATGATAATCATTTTCAATTATAATGAATTTAATGATAATGATTATCATTATTAATAATGTTTATTTTCTTGTGAAATGTCAAATGAATCTATTGGAATACCTAAAGAAACTAAAAAAACAAGCGGAGCATTAAAGGAAATGACGATAATTGAGATATGTGACTGGTGTGGATATATCGACGAAAAAAACTCGTTGAAAATGATGGTAACAATACTCATTCTACCTGCCCCTGCTGTGACCTGAATATTGTAGAAATACATGAAATTTAGCTCTGAACCAAATTGATAAAAGACGCATACGTTCGATAACCTATAAGCAACAACCTCAATAAAAATCTCTAAAACATTGGATTACGCTTTTTTATAAGGAGGTAAAAACATGATTCAATATTTCATCGCAAAAGAAACGTTTACACATCAAATTGACTGTTTTTGTCCGGATAGCAGGCATGCAGCTCCCTTGACTATTAACAAAATGGATATAATGGAAGTCACGAATAAAGAAAGTTTCACTTTTAATAATGAATGGTATGTTCTAGCTATAATCAATAACCATGGACATTTCTATATAGCTCTTGAAGATCTGGTCCAATATTTTCACCTGGAAAGACTGGTAACTGACTTTGACCTAGAATTGAAATTAAACTATTTGCAATTTCAAATAGATCAGGCCCTAGAAATAAGGAATGAGGAGTCATTTTTAAAACACACAAAAACATTTAAAGAATTTAGTGGCCTTAAGGTGAAATTAAACAGCTATTTATATAACGCAGTCATGAATCATTATTAACAATAAGGTGCTCAAAATTACATCTCTGAAGGAGAGATATAAATGAATGATATTTCAGACAGCGTGATAGGCAATGAAAAACAACTCATCATCCAGCAGTTATTAAATGTAGAATTTTATAAATCATCTGATGATCGTCAGTTATATGAATTAACATTACAGGAATTGAAACATGAATATAATAACCATGTGACAAAAAGGAAGCTTTAATAGAGGAACATTTATATTTTATTTTCCACAAAATAGGCCTTCCCATGATCCTAAGTAGGACTATTCAGTTCAAAGCAAGTTTTAATCAGCTCCCACGCACAAAACTTGCTGATAAAATTCCGAATTATGCTACTGTTATTTAAAAACCACATTGAGGAAAACATTCGGGAAGAGATTGCGGATGTTTTGATTTACTCGCTTATGCTATGTTCAGATCTCGGGTTGGATGTGAAAGAGATTGTGGAGGAGAAAATTGAGAAGAATAGGCTGAAGTATCCGGTTGGGGATAAGTAAGCTGAATCTTCTGCACAATCCTGCCGAAACCCTGGTGTGCATTTTGCCGTTTCGTTTACGGCCTTTACGCAATTATCTATTTGATCAGCTTCAGGAACCCATTAAAAAAAGAAGAATGCAGCCAATAAGGCTTCATTCCTCCCTTTCACCTTTTTATTTCTTAAATTTCGGCATCCAGCCATCCAGTACATTTTCGACGGTGTATTCGGCAGCTTCGTCATCGCTAAGCTGGCGGCGGTCTTCATTAATGACTGCACCAGGGCCTTCATTTTTATATTCAAACAATCTGGCATCCTCCGGGTGGCGGCCTCCCATCTCGGTCCAACCAACCGTCTTGATATGTTCATCAAGGTAGCTGTTTTTAAAGACGACATTGCCGTGTTCCCTCCAAGGACGGCCCAGATAAACGGTGTCTGCCGGTGCATTGCTCGTCAATGTGCTGTTGATGATCAGGAACCCGAACGGCTGATCCACCGGAGTACTCGCCGCTGTTATATAGCCGTTGTTGGTATCGGAACCGCGGTTCAGGGAATGGATGGTACTTTCTTCAAGAACGGCTCGTGCTCCGCCGTAGATAAAATCAACATCCCCTTCAATATAGCAATTATAGTAGTACTGTTTCCCGGAATGGGCCAGCAGGGTATCCTGGTTGCCCAGGAAACGAACATTTTTGAAAGCCATTCGCTCCCCGCGGGCATATGCGGCAAGAGCCTGCTCACCACCAGCGTCCACTGAGGCTTCGTCGAAGGAATTTTTAAAGGTCAGGCTCTCCGCTGTAAAATCACTGGCTTTTAAAATGGCTGTGGCACTTTCAAAGCCAAGTGTTCCACCAAGCCCATTGTCTTTGCCTGCGTAGTTATTAAAATCGATAACCGTTCCTTCAGCACTTTCGCCAATAATCGAAACATGTGGTTTATCCGCAGGAATAGAGAGGACTTCCTTATACACTCCATTCTTGATGCGTATCTCTACAGGGTGGCTGTTATTGGAAGGGATCGCATCAATGGCATCCTGTATGTTTCCATAATCACCGCTTCCGTCCTGTGCAACCGTAAGCTCACTTGGGATCTTCTCCAGTTCCTGGGAATAATCCTCCAGCTTCTCCATCTGTCCTTTTACCAGGGTTCTGCCCAGCACATCCTGAGATTGATCATCCAGAACGCGGGCATATACCTTTCCTTCAAAGAAACCAGTTGTTTTAGCTGTTTCAAGAAGCTGTTTGGCATAGGGTCCGCCCCACGAATAGCCATTTCTTCTTTCGGCCTCAATCTCTTTGATATCCCGTTTAATTACCCCGTCGCGTCCGGAAAAAATAGGAGATAATCTATAGAGTTTATTAAGAGCCCAGTCTCTCTAGATTAAAAACGAGACTGTCTATTTCAGGGCAATAATTTGTACCCTTGGACAGTCTCTATTTATCGTAATTGATATATTACTTTATTTATTATACGATCCACCACCATTAATCTTAAATATAACTATTCATTTGATCGATTATTATATAGAGAGCACTTTCCTTCTAGCATCCATTAGGAATTCTTGTTTTAAATGAAGAAGAAAGCCTCCCATTCACATGAGAAGCTTCTTTGATTTGTAAAATTCCTCAAACGATTGAACAGACATCGGTCTAGCAAAAAAGTAGCCTTGCCCAAGCGTACAACCATTCTTCAGGAGAAAATCCACTTGCCTCTCGGTTTCAATTCCTTCGGCTACAAGGCCAAACCCCAGGCTTTTCCCCATATCGATAATCGTTTTGACAAGCGTTGAATAACCTGATTGATCAGTGATTTCATCGATAAAAGATTTATCTATTTTAATGAAATCGATCGGCAGGGTTTTCAGTATGCTTAATGACGAATAACCTGTGCCAAAATCATCAACATAAGTATGGATACCCATTTGCCGCAGCTCAAACAAAATAGGTGATACAGTGTGTATGTTTTGAAGCATACTTTCTGTCAGTTCCACACCCAGTAAATGCGGTGAAAGTTTATGCTGTTCAAGTGTACAGCGAAGATGACTCAGAAAATCGGGATCCTCAAATTGAAGATTTGATATATTAACGGCAACTTTAATGGGGTTCTCTTCCTCTTCCCATTTTCCAGCCTGTTTGACAGCCGTCTGGACCACCCATTTTCCAATAGCAAGCATTTGGCCAGACTCCTCTGCAATGGGGATAAACTCCGCAGGAGACACGAAGCCAAGAGCAGGATGCTTCCATCGAAGTAAAGCCTCCACACCCTCTACTTCTTTTGTTGATAAATTAATTTTCGGCTGGTAATGAAGTTCAAATTCATCTGCATCAATCGCCCTTTTTAACGCCAATTCAATGTGGAGTTTTCTTTTCACGAGCGCTTCGTCTTCCAGCTCATAAAACCGCACTGTGTTTTTTCCCCGCTGTTTTGCCTGATGAAGAGCTACACCTGCTTTTGACATCAAGCTATTTAAAGTTGTACCGTGCTCTGGAAAAAGCACCATGCCTGCACTTACCGTTACATCCAATTCTTGATTTTTTAGTTCAAACGGGAGCGTCAGCCGTGCCATCATGCTTTGTACAAAAGCTTTTATGTTAGCTTTTTCGGTATACGGCAGCGCGATAATAAATTCATCTCCGCCGTACCGGGCCATGTAATCAGATGGACGGAGGATATCCTGAAGCCGCTTTGCGATAATTTGAAGAACAAGATCACCCTCTTTAAAGCCAAGCATATCATTGATCACTTTCAGCCGATCAATGTTCACATAAAGAATGGCCATATTGTTCTTGGCGGTTTGTGCTTTCAGCCATTCTTCCACTCGTTTATTAAAAGATAGCCGATTGGAAAGGCCTGTTAAAGAATCGGTAAGGGATACTTGCTGTAGCTGCTTTTCCATTTCAATCGCTTTTGTCAAATCATTGGCCACTCCTAAAAGCCGAACCACTTTCCCATTTTCATTTTTTATGGGATGTCCCATCACCTTGATCCAAATAATGCTGCCGTTTTCATGATAAATGCGCCACTGGGCTTCCGAATGAGTACCACTCAAAAGGCGCTGATAATGCTTATTTACAATTTCCATATCCGCCGGATAAGTCTTTTTCATCCAAAATTCGTAGTCTTTTTCAAACTCTTTTGCATCGTATCCCAGCATTCTTTCAATACCTATGGATACTTTCATCATCTGATTTTCTACATCTATTGACCATATCCATGAACTGTGGTTGTAAAAAAGAGCATTTAAGTCTTCTTGTAGCTGATTTAACCGGTCAAAATTTCCCTGGATTTCTGCCTGCCTTGCTTTATTATCTGCAAGAAGCTGTTTGTTTTTGCTTATTACAGCACCGATATAGCCGCCAATTAAAACTGCTGCGATTGTCGAGGGTATGATTAAATAAGGATGATGCAAATTAGTTAGTATATTATACAGGGCCATAACTGTTCCCAGAAGCAAACTGTATTTAAGGATCTCTGCATTTTGAATGAGCCGCATACACTCCCACCTCCCTTTAAAACTGTTTTTTATCACCATCTTTTCTTGTTATTACAAGACCAAAATGAGTTTATAAAATCTTACCGAATTGTTCTTTTCAAACGTTTTAACCTGGTCTTTTAATTTGATCCTCAATGGCTTAAAAATGTCTGATGGCCGGGCCGGTGCTGTTATGAATTTTGACTCGGTTATCTTAGCCTTCTATAAACTGGAACAGAGCCAGCCCTGGATTAATCGGCGATTATAAAGCTGTTTCTTCCCCCTTGTTTAGCCCGATACATTGCTTTATCCGCCTGCTGAATCAGCTCTTCTACCGTTTGACCGTGCTGAGGATAAAAAGCAATTCCGATACTGGATGTTGTTGTGAATAAGCGGCCTTTAACTTGATAAGGCTGCCTAATCGCTTGAAGAAGGCTGCCGGCAATCTCTCTGGCAGCAGTTGTATCCGTATGAGGTAGAAGAACCGTAAACTCATCGCCTCCCATTCGCGCCAGAACATCCATTTTACGCAGGCTGCCTTTCAGCCGGTCTGTAAATTGCCTAAGCAGTTCATCGCCTGCATCATGGCCTAGTGTATCGTTGATCGATTTAAATTTATCCAGGTCCAGATACATGATGCTCATCTCCTGCCTGCTCTGTGCAGCCTTCTTTATAGCTTGATTAGCTAGTTTCTCGAATAAACGGCGGTTCGGCACGTCTGTCAGCGGGTCATAAAAAGCCATGTGCTCCAGTTTTTCTTCGTAATACTTTCGTTCATTAATGTTACGGGAAATGCCGACAAAGCCTTCTAACAAGCTTTGTTCATTCCATATCGGCATGCAAACCGTTTCAAAATACAGCCACTCCCCTAAGCGGCCTTTTTTCCTGAATTCAACCGTATAAGGGCTCTGATGCTTCACGGCTTTCGCAAACCGGGATACAATTTCCGGCTGATCCTCTTCATGAATAAGGGTAATAGCGGGCTGCCCCACATACTCTTCCGGCTTCACGCCTAAAACAGGCTGGTAAGAAGGCGATGCATACGTGATAATGCCCTCAAGATTAAACACGGCAATCAGATCATTCATATTTTCTGCAATTAAGCGGTACTGCTTTTCACTTTCGTGCAACGCGTTTTTTGCGTTCACTTCTTCTGTAACGTCTTTGCCAATTCCATAAACCCCTATGATTTTTCCTTCTACATAAATCGGAATGTTTGTGAAGCTCAAATGAACAACTTCTTTATTCAAATGATACAGGGATACATTATATTCTACGCTTTTGCCCTGCTTGGCTTCTTCGTAGCGTTGAAGAACATCTTCAAAAGGGGTAACAAACTCTTCTTCAAAATCTCTTAAGTTCGGTTTTTTTGCACTCTTTGGCCTTCTTTCAATTATTTTTTCAAAAGCAGGATTTACACTTGTAAAATTCCCTTCTAAATCAAGGGACCAGACCGCATCCTGGTTATGGTCAACTAACGAACGATACCGTTCTTCACTTTCACGCAATTCTTTTTCAATATGTTTTTGCTCCGTAATGTCCTTCACAAATGCATAGAGTCCCTGCATTTCACCCTTCATGATAACAGGCACCTCTTTTACCTGCAGATTAATCCGGCAGCCGTCTTGGCGAAAAAAATAAGATTCGTATTCCTGTGAGCGGCCTTGTAAAACAAGCCGCCGCAGGCTGTAGATTTTCTCCAGTTCCTCTGGTCCGAACATCTGTATCATCATTTCTCTTAGTTCACGCATTTCCAAATTCGATGAAATCCCCAGCATATTTCGAAATGCCTGGTTAACACGAATTAATTTCCGCTCTTTGTTTATAAACAGGACGCCATCAGTATTGTTTTCGATTAATGACTGCCAATGATGTTCTGCTTCCTGCAGCCGGTCATTTTTTCTTATCAGTGCTTCCTGCTGACGAACGGATTCTGTGATATCCCGGACAACAGCAACAATATAGGCAAGCTCTCCTTTTTCATTAAACAACGGATCCAGCCGGGTTTCTGAATATACTGTCTTGCCGTCTGGCCCGGGAAACTGATCCCGGTACGTTACTGATTCTCTTTTTTCGATGATTCTTTTATATTGCTTCGAGATCAAAGCTTCCCTTTCCGGTTGATCATAAAAAACTTCTCCTATTGTTTTTCCTGCTATTTGTTTAAGTGATAATCCTAACTGGTTACAGCCTGTTTGATTAGCAAAGACATAGCGCAAAATGTTTTTTTCATCTATCTCCACAATGAACAACATATCAGACAGCTGATCCAGCACCTCTTGAAAAAACACTTGGATGGCTTCCTCCCCTCTGCTCACAGATTATGATAGAACAATACATATCAAACCAAAATCTACTATTGAATATGCTTATTATCGCAATGCTCTGTTTTATTTTTTACCCTATTTTAGATTTTTCAAATTGTTATTTAATCTAATAATCTAAAAATTATCTTTCTTCCTTTTTAACCAAGTTTCTTCTATTATGTAATTAAAGTTACAGCTGATTCGCCCGGGTCCGTTCCTTATTTTTATATCTCACAATGGTAATTACTTCGTTCTTGTGTCTTAATTAAATAAGTGAAAAATCTTTTTCAAAAGTTATATGTAAGAAGCCATATAGCTTTTTGATAATTACGTACCCCATATTTATGCAGAAAGGCTGTGTTCCTTATCCTCGTCGACGGCAAATGATGCTGTTATTCCTTCAAGGAGTACCACTATATGCCCATCAAGGCAGGAAATTAAAACTGGCCTAAAAGGAAGGTTTTACACAAGCTGTTCAAATTTATTGCTTCGGGGATCGTTTATTTTTATTAAGTTCATGTCCACGCGTCGGGATCCATCCCTATACGAAATTGTTTATGTAGACTTTCCGCACCCATCCGGGTCTATACACAAGGGTTTGAGGGGAGATTACCTCTCAAGGCTTTGGTTTTTGCTATAATGACCACTATGCAGCTTTCACCTTTAATAAATAGGGGAGTGGATTATGGAAAATAACGTTTTTGAACAGATGGCAAAAAGATATGATACAGAAGAAAGAATCCAATTAGCTAAAGTGATCGTCAAGGAAGTAAGATCAGAATTACAAAATAGCAAATCAAACTCTTTATTAGATTATGGGAGTGGTACTGGTTTAATTAGTTTAGAATTATCTGACCTAGTAGAGTCTATTTTGCTGGTAGATTCATCAAAACAAATGCTGGAGATTGCGGAAGCTAAAATTTCCCGCAAAGGACTGACCAATTCAAAAGTACTTTATTCAGATTTCACCCAAGACACTCCTGAACTTAAGGCAGACATCGTTTTAATGTCACTCGTCCTTCTTCATATTCCGGATACTAAAAGAATTCTACAAGAATTGTTCAACCTTTTATATGATGGCGGCAAGCTAATCGTGGTTGATTTTGATAAAAATGATAAAATCAACCACCCGAAAGTTCATAACGGTTTTTTACATGAAGAACTGAAAAAAACATTATCCGAAGTTGGATTTACATCAATTGAAATGAAGACCTTCCACCATGGTCATCGTATTTTTATGAATCAAGATGCTTCAATGTTTATAAGTAGCAGTATAAAGTAATTTCCGAATTTTGTTTCTTAGTCCATACATTAAAGGAGGCAAAAAACAGCATGAAAATCATTGTTACCAGTGTATTCGTACAAGATCAAGACAAGGCACTTGCGTTTTATACAAAAACGCTGGGCTTTGTAAAAAAGCACGATGTTCCCACCGGAGAATTTAGATGGATAACGCTTGTTTCTCCCGGCGATCAAAACGGTACCGAGCTGTTGCTTGAACCGAATGTCCATCCGGCTGCGCAGGAATACCAAAAGAGCATATTCGCTGAAGGTATCCCAGCAACAATGTTTGGCGTCGCAAATATTCATAAAGAGTACGAACGATTATTGGAAAACGGTGTGAAGTTTACTATGGAGCCTACAAAAGCAGGTGAAGTCACAATAGCTGTCTTCGACGATACGTGTGGCAATCTTATTCAGCTCATACAGAATTAACTTTATGTCGAACTAGTTGTTCAGTAAAAGATTTGACCAACTATTAAATAACAAATTTATATTAACCCTGTCTTAATTTTAAGGCAGGGTTGTACATTTTATATACATTCACTCCAAGCATCGGGTAACGTTAGAGAAAGAAGATTATTAAAAATGTCGATTTTACCTGATATGAAGGCATTGGCTTTTTTTATGGATAAAACTTTGTTGCCGTTGTAAATCCGCATTTTCCTAACGCTGCCCTATATTCAAAATCTTTTGTCCGGGGTTTATAGTAACTTTTTAATTAGATATATCTTCAAATTCATCCATATTTTTACTTATTTCAGATTGTGTTTTCATTACTTCTTTTTGTGATTTTTCGTTTATATCACTAACCGCCGATACTCCTTTTGTAATGCTTTCTATATTTGAGTTCACTTGTTCAATCGCTGTATTCACATGGCCGGCTAATTTTCGTACTTCTTCTGCCACTATAGCAAAACCACGTCCGTGTTCTCCTGCTCTTGCTGCTTCGATAGCTGCATTTAAAGCTAGGATATTGGTTTGTAAAGAGATATCTCGTATCTTCTCAGCTGTATCACTTATTAGAGCAACCTGTTCCTTTAATGATTGAAACGCCTTCATGTTCTCTTTAGCATTTTCATTAATCACGTTTCCTAAATTGATAGACAAGTCTTTTAGTTGAGAAACAATTTTAATTCCTCTGTCTTCACGTTCTGTTATATCCGTTGCAATTTTAAGTACAGCCGTTACTTTTCCTTCTTCATTTTGAACAGGGATGTACGTAGCTTCAAACCAAAGCAGGCTCCCCTTTTTATCAACTCTTTGAATTTTCCCTTGATGCTTTATTCCTTTTTCAAGCTTCATCCATAATTCTTTATATTCTCTGCTATTCACGAAATCTGTCGTACAAAACTGCCTGTGCGCCTTGCCTTTCATCTCATGCAATGAATATCCTAAAGCTTTTGCAAAGTTTTCATTTGCCCAAATAACTTCTTTGTTTAAGTTGAATTCTACCATTCCTACATTAGATTCTAATGCAGCCACAACAGATACCGGATCTAGTACTTGCGTGCTTACATGAGCACATAAAAGAGTGTTCATCCAAAAATCCCCCTTTAATATATGTTATATATACAAAAAAGCCCACCAAAAGAATGGCAGGCACATCAAATAAGGAGTTTCCTGTTTTATGTTAAAACAATTCCTTTTTCAAATTATCCACTTCTTTCGGTAACCCGGCGATCATAGCTTCATAAAACCGTAGACCCGTAGCTTTGCGTCCTTACCTTTCGATAAGTTTGCCATTATCGTAGAACTATATGATAGGTATTTATTGTCATAGTGCTTATGTCATGATTATATATTCGTCTGGATATCTTTTCAAGACTATTTTAAAATTGGATATCGCCTTACTGTTATTGATAGATAAACGCCTATGTTAGAGCAACCACTTAGAGAAAGTATGTCAATAAGAAATACGGAGCTATGTAAGTTAAATTGAGCTTTTTACATCGTTTAGTATGAGAAGAGAATGCCTTTAAAAAAGCAGCGTAATGAGCTGCGGGCTGGCGGCTGCGCTTGTTGCTTTTTAGAAAAAAAGCGACCATGAAGAATGGATACTGACTCTCGATTCCTTTTGATTAGAGAAGAAAAGCGAGCCTGTTTGACACCTGCCGCTATTCCATTGTCTGAGCTAAGCGCTGTTCTCATATGCTTTTTCTGAAAAGAATTTTATAAAATCATTGATTCAACTTATATAGTTTTAAAAAAGCAGCTCTATATAGGACAAGTAACGAAAACACGAAGGATACAGAAAGTACGCTTCTGGTCCGAAGCAGTGCCAGGGCTGTAAAAACGCTTAAAAAAAGACAAAGCAGCCCCAAATCAGAAATTTGAGAACCACTTTGTCTACAATTTTGCATTCAGTCTGCCTCTCAATCAAGAGATTGATGGCTGCCAGTAACAGATATGAAACTTAATTTTCTTCCACTTCTTTACGATTCTTCTTAAATATTTTTGAAAGTACTTCATATACAATTGGTACAATTAATAGTGTTAAAATCGTGGAGGACGTTAAACCACCAATTACTGTGATGGCTAATCCTTTTGAAATAAGGCCCGAACCACCAGCACCAAATACCATCGGTGCCATAGCCCCGATTGTAGCAATGGCTGTCATTAAAATTGGACGCAGTCTTGTTGCCCCTGCTTCAATAATCGCCTCACGGATGGACATCCCTTCGCGTTCCATATGAATGATACGGTCTACGAGAACAATGGCGTTTGTTACAACGATACCAATTAACATCAGCAGACCCATCATGACAGATACAGAAATTGTCTCACCGGCTATCCATAGCCCTACGAAGGAACCAATCACTGCAAATGGCAACGAGAATAGGATAGCAAATGGTGCTACACCTTCACGGAATGTTACAACCAGAATAAAGTAAACAATGAGAACTGCTGCCAGCATCGCTACCCCTAGCTGTGTAAATGTCTCTTGCATATCAGCTGCTACACCAGCAACACCTGTTGTTACTCCATCAGGCAAATCAAGATCATTGATTTTTTCATCGGCTTCAGATGTTGCTGCAGATACATCATCAGTCGTTACTGTTCCAGAAACAGTAGAGTAGTATTCTCCTTCACTACGCGCCAATGTATTATAGGTCGTACCTTCATCCACTGTTACGAGCTCGGATAACGACATTGTCGAGCCTGCAGCAGTTGGAATTGGTGTTTCTAATAGTTCATCGATTGATGTAGCATCCGTTTTCGCTTCACGTTGAACAATTACGTCTATTTCTTCTCCATCATTTTCCACGGTTGTCAGCACTTCTTCAGAACCTGTAGAGGATAATGCCCCGACGATTTGTCCTGTTGTTAAACCATATTGCAGCACATGCTCTTGTTCCACTTTTAGCACATGTTCAACATATGGATTTTCCATGTCAGATTCAACATCTTCCAGATTTTCTACTTCATTTAAGGCTTCTTCCACCTGGCTGACCGCCTCATTTAAATCATCTAAATCTTCACTATATAATGTATAGCTTACTTCATTTGATGACATTCCTCCCATCCCTGCCATATCTTGCGATTTCCATTCACCAGATTGGTCAAGGTTAAATACATAATTCTCAACTTCCTCTTTCACTTCAGAGAAGTTTTCTGTATTTTCATCAAAGAATAGATACATTAACGCGCCGGTTCCGCCACCCATCATCATTGTGGAAGCATCAGCACTGTCACTATTGTTGAAAGATAACTGAACAGTTTCGAGATCGTCACGCTTCATTAATTCTTGTTCGACTTCTTCAAGGTTTTCTAACGTTTCTTCCTCAAGCTCACCTGTGGCCGGTGTATAGGTTAAATAGATCGTTTTTTCTTCTTCAGATCCCATAAAACTAAAGCCAATCAGCGGCGTTAAAGCTAGTGATCCAGCAAGTAATATTACTGAAATTAAGGACGTGATTATTTTGTGATTCAATGCTTTTCTTAAAACGCCTTTATACCACTTTGCCAGCTTTCCAACCTCTTCGTGCTTTGATGCTTTTTTCTGTCCGTATAAATTCTTACGGAACAAGAAATGTGATAGTGCCGGTACGATTGTAATCGCAACAAGTAGAGAGGCACCTAAAGCAAATGTCATTGTCAGAGCAAATGGCTGGAATAACTCGCCAACCATTCCGCCAACAAACATAAGTGGTGCGAAGACCGCAACCGTTACAAGTGTTGAGGAAAGGATTGGTTTAAACATTTCAATTGTCGCTTCACGAATTAGTGCACGGCCTCGAAGCTTTTCTTCTTCAAGATGCATTCTTCTATAAATATTTTCCACAACGACAATCGAGTCATCAATAACCCGGCCAATGGCGACCGTCATGGCACCTAACGTCATAATGTTTAACGTAATACCGAGCCAGTTTAGTAGCAAAAATGCCATAAAAATAGAAACTGGAATCGATATAATTGAAATAATGGTTGATTTGATATCACGCAGGAATAATAAAATGATGATGACCGCGAACAAACCACCGAGCAGTGCTTTTTCGATCATCGTGAAAACTGAATCTTCGATTGGTTCTCCCTGGTCCAATGTTACATCAATAGCCAGACCATCAATGGCCTTTTCTTCTTCCGCTATTACACCTTTAATTGCATTAACAACTTCAACCGTGTTTGCCTCTTGTCCCTTTGTTACCTGGATAGAAATGGCTTCTTCTCCATTTGTACGAGAAATAGACTGTACTTTACCCACTGTTTCAATGGCTGCAATATCACCCAGGGTAACAAAAGGATTTGGATTTTCCGCTGATGGTTTTACCGAAATTAACAGCTCTCTTAATTCTTCAACGGTTTTAATGTCGCCATCAACTGCGACAGCCTGTTCCCCTTCTTCATACTCTTGCAGTCCAAGGGATAGCGCCATATCACTTGCCTGAACCATTTGTTTAACAGTGTCTTCTGTTAACCCCAGTTCTTTCATTCTTGCCTGGTTATATGTAAAATGGATCTCCTCAATATGCTGGCCAGTTAAACTTGCTGACCCAACGCCTTCAATATTTTCTATTTTTGGAAGAATGGTTTCTTCAACAGTTGATGATAAGTCAACAATATCTTCCTCTGTACTGCTTATCGATAAAGCTAAAACAGGCATCATGTCCATGCCAAGCGTCATAATCGATGGCTCTTCCGCATCTTCCGGTAGAGTAATATTATCTAACGCTGCTTCGAGTTCTCGTTTTTTCTCATCCATATCTACGCCATACTCGTATTCGATTTGTACTTGCGCAACGTTTGCAGATGAGTTTGAATAAACTGCGGCAACATCCTCAAGCCCCTCGATATTCTGCTCCATCGGTATCGATATTTCATCCATTACCTGTTCAGCGGTTGCACCCGGATAAACGTCCATGACAATCAAATAGGGAATGGATACATCCGGAATACTTTCCATTTTCATTTTTGTCCCGGAATACACACCGGCAACCGTGATAATGATGGTCAATAACCATACAGCCAGTTTATTTTGCAGGACGAAATTAACTAAACTTTTCAATACATGACACCTTCCTCTTTCCCTTCAAATAAGGTTGACAACTCTGATATAATGAAACTATTCTTTGACCAGTTAGTCATAACTAATATAACTGACCGTCCAGTCATACGTCAACTTTTGATTGTTTATATCGTGTGAAAATACGGATTGATATAATAAAAGATTCAAATTTTATTCAAAAAAGAATAGAGGGCTGGATTTGAAATTACGGAGGGATTTTATATGAAAGAAAAGGATATGCAAATTATTGAAGTCGGGATGAGACTTTTTGCAAACAAGGGGTTTTCAGCAACCTCGGTTCAAGAAATCGCAACAGAAAGCGGGATTTCAAAAGGCGCTTTTTACCTGCACTTTAAATCAAAAGATGATTTGTTGTTAGCGATTTTACAATACCATTTCGATATGATTAATAGAGCATTCACTGAAGAAACAAAAAACATACAAAATCCCCGTGAAAAGTTAATCCGTGAACAAATCGCATTGTATTCACATTTTATTACTCACCGGGATCTCCTTATTATGCTGGCGAAAGAGCAGGCTATACCGAGAAATGAGACCATTAAGCAGCTTTTAATGGAAAAGCAAATAGAATCGCACGAGAATTATCGCAAAAGTATTATGGAAATTTACGGTCCGGATATCGAGCCGTTTTCATGGGATTTAACGATCATCCTTGAAGGGATAATAAAATCATATATGGGTGTTTTATTGTTTTCTACTCAAGATTTAGATATAAAACGTCTGACAGAATTTATGCTCAATAGACTGGATAGTATGGTGAGGGACATTCATAAGGACAGCCCCTTTTTAACAAAAGAAAAAACAGAAGCATTTTTGTTTAATTTCTTATCGACTGACCAGCCATCCATGTCGAATGTATTGAAAAATCTAGAAGAAGAAATTGAAAAATTAAAGGAAGATGAATTAATCGTGACTTTTCAAGTACTAAAGGAGGAAATGATAAAGGAAAAACCTCGTGTACCAGTTATTCAAGGCATGCTGTCCAATTTCAATGGCTATACATCCCTTGATTCTTATCGGCTGATTATTTCAGAATTTTATTCAAACAATAAAAGTGAATGACTTTGGAAAAGTAAAAAGAATGTTGTAGAAAAAAGATTTCATTTGACCAAAGGAGCAATGGAAGAATTAATTCACCAGCAATGGTTCAGTTAAGAAGTATTAGAAACGAACCAAAAAGGTTTTCCATGTTAGATAAACTTGTGCCGCCTGAAATGAACACAACAGTAACACACCCTTAAGGAAAAGTTTCACCGCAACTGAAAGATTGACCTGTCTGGGTCATTAATGAAGCAGCACTGGCCCTTGCTTTAGATTTTCAAGAGCAATGAAATTGTCTTTATAGTAATTTTACGTGAAAGTGTACGTATGTAGCAGTCGGCTTGTGCGTAAAGGGTTAGGGGACTGGTACTTTATGGTGTCTG
Source organism: Domibacillus robiginosus (assembly GCF_000966195.1). GTDB lineage: Bacteria > Bacillota > Bacilli > Bacillales > Domibacillaceae > Domibacillus > Domibacillus robiginosus. Next base: position 23,662 of record NZ_LAHL01000045.1, read on the forward strand.
GAGCCCGTAATAGATTCATCTACATGAAAGAAATTTATACACATGGCTTAATATATGACTATTCTATCGAAATGAGCAAGTGCAGCACAAAGCCGGAGTATGCGGGCTCATCTTCCGGCAGCCTGCTCCCTAGCCTATAAATTGATCGGGCTGCTTTATTAGCAGATTCCAGTAGGCAATATGTATATGATACGTGGACTCTTTACAAGCAAATTACCCAATTACATGGTATTTCTGTGGAGCTAGCTAATTCCATTCCTTTTCTCCAATAAAAAAAATGAATTCGGTAAACTACCGAATTCATTCATAGAAACATACTACAATAAGAGATAGTCGTTTATTTATTAATTTGTTGCAGGCTCCATGTTTTTGTTTTCCTGCTGTTCTATTTGTCTTACAGCTTCATCGCTTGTATCAACACGTTTAACGAACAGGGCAAGCACCAGGGCAGCAATATTAACAAATAGTGTTACATAAAATGAATATTGAATACCCGCTAATAAGGCCTGCTGCGTTATGAGAGCTGTTGAAGCTTCTGTCATGCTTGCTGGATCAACACCAGTCATTAAGCTTTGGGCTTCTGTTTTTGTAACGGAGTTCATAATTGTAACCAATACGGCTGTACCGATTGAACCGGACACTTGCTGAGCAGTGTTATTAACCGCTGTACCATGCGGGTTTAAGTATGTTGGCAGCTGGTTTAAGCCGTTTGTTGTAATGGGCATCATCACCATAGACATCCCTAACATACGCAGGGTATAAACTAATATGATATAAGAGTAACTGGAGTCAATTTGCAAGTGTGCCAGCATGTAAGTTGAAGCTGCTGTAATGACAAGTCCAGTTAACGCAAGAATGCGGGGACCAAATTTATCAAATAGTTTACCTGTGATAGGCATCATAATTCCCATAATAATCGCACCAGGAAGCATCATTAAACCTGAATCAAGTGGCGATATGCCCCTTACGTTTTGTACATACGCCGGTGTTAAAATCATGCCAGAGAACATAGCCACTGCATTGACAATCGCAATAACAGAACCCAGCGCAAACATAGGGTGCTTATAAACACGTAAATCCAACAACGGTTCTTTCATTTTTAATTGACGGACAACAAAAGCGATCAACGCAACTGCTCCTGCGATCAAAGTTGTTAAAACAATTGAATCTGTCCAGCCATCAGAGCTTGCAGAACTGAAACCATACAGCAATCCGCCAAACCCGATCGAAGAGAGAATAACGGAAAAGTAATCAAGCGTTGCGCCTTTATTTTGATCCATTACATTCTCAAGCTTCCAAATTGCTAATAATAAGCTAATAACTGCTAGCGGTAAAATCATTTCAAAAAGCAAACGCCAGTCATAATACTCTACAATAAAGCCTGACAATGTTGGCCCAATTGCCGGAGCTGTAATCATGACTAATCCGAAAACACCCATCGCTGTACCGCGTTTTTCACGCGGGAAACTAACAAGCATAATGTTCATTAACAAAGGTCCCATTACGGAAGAACCCGCTGCTTGAATCATACGCCCGGCAAGCAGTACACCAAAGTTTGGTGCAAAAGCTGATAAAGCAGTACCCAAAGTAAAAATGGCCATCGATGTAATAAATAAGCTGCGGTTCGAAAAGCGTGTTAATAAAAAGGCTGATGCCGGAATTAACACACCGCTGACAAGCATATAGCCTGTTGAAAGCCACTGTACAGTGGAATAATCTTTAATATTTAAATCTGCCATGATAGATGGCAGTGCAACATTTAATAAAGAGTTATTTAAAAAAGAAACAAATGCTCCCACAAATAAAATAGCAATCATTAAATATGGTGGTTTTTTTTGTTGTAACGCTGAATCCATATATCGTATCTCCTTCATTTTTTTAAACTTACTTGCTTCAAATACTTTTATCCTCATATTCTTTTTTCTATATAAGTTGAATGAAACTTCTACATCCGTCGCTTACGATAATGTAAGAGTTCTTTTTAGAAAAGCAGCGTAATGGGCTGCTGCGGTTTCCAGCGGGGCGAATACTGGACCAAATAGCAGAAACAGATTTCTTTAATTCATTTCTTTTTGAAATCCTTTTTTTAACAGCTGTATTTGCAAAAGATAATTTTGTAAAGATTCCTCATCAGATAGCTCTTTAACGAACGATTGAACCAGATTATGAAAGGTTACGGCCGTCATGATTTTTAGGATATGACGCAGCTCCTGCTCATCTTTAATGTTTAAATTTGTTGTGTTAATTAATTGGATTATCCTAGAATACTCATTTTTCTGGCTCTCTTCGTACATGCTGTTGGCCAAGGTATTTTCTTTTTTATAATTCATATTTAAAAAAGTATTTTTAAAAAAGTTTTTATACTCCGGATTCCTATGGGCTTTCATCATAAAAGAAAAAGAATCAATAAATGCCTCAAACAAGTCGCCTTCCTTCTCTTTTAAAGCAGCAGTAAATCTTTCATTATTTTTTTCAGCAAGTTCATTTAACAAGTAATAATATAGATCCTCTTTGTCATGAAAGTATTGATAAAAACTCCCTCTGGGAATTCCTGCACTTTTAATAATGTTCGCAATCGATGCTTCATGTAATGGTACTCTGGAAAATTCTTTTTTGGCAGATTCTATTAAGGTTTCCTGTTTATCTTTTGACAAGTGAAAAAACGTTTTTTTAGGCATATTTCCTCTCCTATCCATTCAAGTGACATGGTGTCACAACTAATGATAAACCTATTATATGTGACACGATGTCATATGTCAATAAGAAAAGTGACAATGTGTCATGTTGGGTTTTTATTTAGATCGTATTAATTGGCGAGTTAGCCAAAATCGGTTTAAAAAAGAAGAAATCGGAACCCTGCTTCCAGGTAGAGATCTCATTTTTTATTGTTAGGTATTTAAAAAGCACAAGCTGTGATGCACGTTTGATAGAGAAAAAAGCGGGTAATACAGTCAATGTACCACCGAAAATTCTAAATTACTGAGGAGGAACTTATAATGGCTAACAACAATAACGATAAAATGAGTCGTGAAGAAGCAGGTCGCAAAGGCGGAGAAGCTACAGCAAAGAACCATGACAAGGAATTCTATCAGGAAATCGGAAAAAAAGGTGGGGAAGCTGCTGCTGAGAACCATGATAAAGAATTTTATCAAGAAATCGGCGAAAAAGGCGGAGAAGCCCGCGGCAACCAGCGGAATAACGATTGATTTAAAAACTCTCCATTAGGCCATTCAATAAAAAGTGCTAGTTATTGAAAAATAAGCTAAATGAGAAAATAGCGAACGGAATCTCCAATGGTGGACACTTAAAAAAAGCGTCCCCATTTGGGGATTTTTTATTTCTAAATTTTTTTATTTCTAAAATATGGTATAAATCATTGATAACTGGTCGGACGTTAAAGCAGAATTATTTTAAATGAAAAATATGTAGACGCGATGGCGATGGAGAAAATGTTAGAAAGAAAAACGGCCAATAAACAACGACCGTTTTTCTTCTTGCTTATTATTTTTGAATTCAATCGCCTTTAAAAATCCATTTAGGAACTGCCTTAATGTAAAATAATTCTCCAACTAATTCAATTAAGGTTTGGGTAACAATTACAGCTGCAGCGAGTGTTGCCCACGATCCTGGCAAAGCTAGTGCCAGAGGCAGAACTACAAGAGAGTTTCTTGTTCCAGTACTGAAAATTAAAGCCCTTCCTGCTCCCTTTTCTAATCGAAATAGATAGGCGATAAAACGAGATACAAATGGTGTGATGATTAAAAACAAGATATATATTGGAATTACACCTAAAATTATATCGAAATCGCTCTGTACTTTGACAATTTGTGAGGCTACTACCACAATTAACACTAAAGCCATAAGCGGAACAGGCAGCCATGTTGTTATATTTAAAACCTTTACTCCAGTTACACTCTTGTCAGCCCATAATTGAGTAACAACAGCGAAAGCCAGCGGCAAAATGATCAGGGTTAAAAAAGCTTCTAAGAATGGTTCTACTTGTACCACTCCAGCTACTTCCTCGCCTATAAACAACCATAAATAAAGCGGAAGTAATACCATTTGTGCTACAAACAAAATAGGGGTAGCCGCTAATATTAACTTCTCGTTTCCTTTACCAAGTTGAGTAAAAACAATAACATAATCAATACATGGAGTAAGCAAAACCAAACAAACGCCCAGCAATACTGGCGGAGATTGAGGAAATATGACTATTAAGATCCATACGATCATAGGCACAGCTATAAAGTTCCCTATGAGTAAAGCCAGCGTAAATCGAAAATCGGAAATGGCCTCACGCAGTTTTAGAAAAGGAATTTGTGCAAACATTCCGTACATAAGAATGGCTATTAACGGCGAAATAGCCGAATCCAGGCTTTGTCCTGCATCTTTTTTTATGATCCCTATGATGGCACCAACTACAAGAGAAATCCCATATAACCAAATTTGATGCTTTTCTAATTTTTCTATCGTAATATTCATATCCTTTTCATCCTTCTTTTCCACTTACCCTTCTTTAAAGATAGGCTCGATCTCCTTCAAGTAACCTTAGTGTTTTTTATCACTTAGTTTAATACTATCCCAAAGGAAAAAGCAGTTTCTTCAATTCTCCTTTGGCTCACCTAATGATAAATCCACTTGTGATCGACAGCAGCATCCACCTACTGTTTATGAAGAAAGCCGAGAGAGTTCTCTCGGCTTTGTTTTTATTCTTATTCGCCTGTTTTCGCAAAACGTTCGATGCGTTCACCAATCTCGTTACGTACGCGCTGGAAAACAGCCCATTTTTCTTCTTCTGTTCCTTTTGCTTTTGCTGGGTCATCAAAGCCCCAGTGCTCACGGCGTACCGATGGAGGCGTAATCGGACATTTATCTGCTGCATCACCACAAAGAGTTACAGCTAATGTCGCATTGTTTAAAATTTCTGGATCAATGATATCTGATGTTTGATTGGAAATATCAATTCCTGCTTCATTCATGGCTTTTACTGCATTCGGGTTTAATCCATGTGCTTCAATACCAGCACTTTTGACGATCCACTCATCACCTAGAATTTTTTTTGCCCACCCTTCTGCCATCTGGCTTCGGCAAGAGTTTCCTGTACATAAGAAATAAATTGTTTTTTGGGACATAATAATGCTCTCCTTTTGGATTCAATTGAATCAATTAATGAATTAGCAGTAACCACAAATATAAACCGATCAGCGTGATAAACAGGGTTGGGATGGTTAAGATGATGCCTGTTTTAAAATACGTGCCCCATGAAATTTTCACACCTTTTTGGCTTAAAACATGAAGCCACAACAAGGTCGCAAGTGATCCGATTGGTGTAATCTTTGGACCTAAATCCGACCCAACGACGTTCGCATAAATTAAAGCTTCGCGGATCATGGGGGATGTCGCGGTATCGGAAATGGCCAGCGCGTTAATCATGACCGTTGGCATATTGTTCATGATCGACGATAGGATAGCGGCGATAAAGCCCATACCGATTGTGGCCGCAAACAAACCCTGTTCCGCTGTTGCCTGAATCACATCTGCAAGCACCGAGGTTAATCCGGCATTACGCAGTCCATATACCACGACATACATGCCAATGGAGAAAAACACAATCGCCCACGGCGCCCCTTTGATGACGGTTTTCGTATGAACAGCCGGGCTTCTTCTGGCCATAGCCAGGAAAAATACTGCCACAATGCTGGCAATAATAGAAACAGGAACATGCAGGAATTCACTGACGAAATAACCCATCAGTAGGATTCCAAGTACAAGCCACGACAACCGAAACATTTTATGGTCTTTAATTGCTTCGCCAGGCGCTTTTAACATGGACATGTCATACTGTTTTGGAATGCTTTTGCGGAAGTAAATATATAACACGCTGATACTGGCCACCAATGAAAAGAAATTCGGCACAACCATCCGGGACGCATACGCTGCAAAACCAATGTTAAAATAATCGGCTGAGACGATATTCACCAGGTTGCTGACAACTAGCGGCAGTGCAGTTGTATCAGCGATAAATCCACTGGCAATAATAAAAGGAAACACCATCTTTTCTTCAAACTTCAGGTTACGGACCATCGCGAGAACAATCGGCGTTAAAATAAGGGCCGCTCCATCGTTCGCAAAGAAAGCAGCAACTAACGCGCCCAGTATAGATACAAATACAAACATTCTGACGCCATTTCCTTTGGCCATACGGGCCATATGTAGAGCCGACCATTCAAAGAAACCAATTTCATCAAGGATAAGAGAAATAATAATGATGGCAATAAACGCCAGTGTGGCATTCCAAACAATCGATGTGACATCGATGACGTCACCGAAGTCGACAACCCCTGCCAGTAAAGCAGCCATGGCACCTGCACAGGCTGACCAGCCAATCGATAGCCCTTTCGGCTGCCAGATAACAAAGATGAGTGTGACGAGAAAAATGATTGATGCGGCAATAACAGAAAACAAAACTCTTACTCCTTTCTAGTCACAGGAAATACGCAGTCCCTGTGCTTCTAGTTGGGCCAGCCGTTCTTTTTGATCTGGAAGATGCTTTAATAAATCTTCCACCAAAAAAGCGCAGTCATGATCCCGATTAAAGGAATAGAAAACCCACTGCCTTTTCCGACTTTCTTTTACCAAACCAATATCTTTTAACTTGCGCAGATGCTGGCTGATCGCTGGCTGGCTCATGTTAAAAAGCTCTACAAACTCACATACACAAAAATCCTGCGATTGAAGCATTTTCATCATCGTAAGGCGCGTTTTATCACCAAGCAGCTTCATGATTTGTGATACTTCCTGCAAATCAAGCTTTGTATTGACATTCATGTGTAATTTCCCCCATTCCGGCATTAGTATATAATGATGCACTTATATAAGTAAATGGTTTTACCAAAAAAACTTTTTATTTCTTGCAAAATCCTTTTCTTTCCCGGATTGTCTCAATGCCAACAAAGGACAATATTTTAATAAATGTATTGTAGTTATAGGCAGCGCTCATCTGGCTATTAACACATTGCTGATTCTCGCTCTGTTGTGGAGTTAGCTCCTGCCGAGACAGGCGTCTGCCGTACAGCCATGCCTTTAATCATTAAAAATTCATGCTTTTAAGCCGATCATGAAAACGCAGGGGAAATGACCATGCAAGAGCGGATGTTAGACACCATGATGATCGGTACAGGACATACCGATTACTTTTATGCCTCATAATTTTCTTGTGTAAAGAGACCCTAATAATGATGGAGGCTGTGCAACCCTCATATTTTTATAATCCTGACTTAATAAACACGCTTGAAGGGAGAATTATCCATGAAACTTTATCAAATAAGAAAAGGGCAGCTTGTGTATTATAACAATGAGCTGCATCGGATATATGGGGTTAAACAGATGTATAAACAATCCGTTCACGCTATCCGACTGAGGGATTTAACACAGGTATTAACGACGGCAGCAAGTGTAGAAAAATACAAACCAAAGGAGCATGACAGCTTTGTCTTCAACCGTCATGTTTATACGCTTAGCAAAAGGATTGCTGAGGAAGGCGATCATGTTTTAATACATAATCCGAAGCCTGATTCCTTGGACACATACTCGTTGAATGAAATCGATGTGGTGGAATCGTCAGATAAAAATGGGATCACTACAAATAATTCCCATGGGCTCAAGCATTACGAATATCTTGTAATGGAACCTGGCCGTGCTAATAGCAGCAACCCTATCGATTATCAGAACATGGAAAGTGTAGATGCGGAGAACTTAGATGACAGCGCGCTCGGTCCTGTCATTACGATCAGCAATGAGCAGCTGCCAAGGGTTGGAAGCATTTATCGAAAAAAATTCGACGATGAGTTATGGGAAGCGATGGTTATCGCAATCAAAGGTCAAACGATATATCTTGGAGGCGGTTTAGAAGTTCCACTGAATGAGTTATCGGACTCAGGTAAATGGGAAGTTGTTTATCACCTCCTCGATATGTGATTAATCTCATATCCTGAGATGAAGGCCTGCTAACTACTAGGAGGTTTCTATGGGCAGTAAAAAACAAACTGGTAATACTGTTTTTATTATTTCTTTACTCATCACGCTGATCTTTATTATTTGGGGCGTTTTTTTTAAAGACAGTCTCACTGATGTAACGAATATCATCTATACTGGGGCAATTGACTACTTTGGATGGGTTTATCTTGGTGCGACCCTATTCTTTGTTGTCTTCTCCATCTATATACTCTTCTCTAAATACGGCAGTATCCGTCTTGGTAAAAAAACAGACAAGCCGGATTTTAACACCGGTTCCTGGCTTGCTATGCTGTTTGGAGCTGGAATGGGAGTTGGGATTGTTTACTGGAGTGTTGCCGAGCCAGTAACCCATTATACAACTCCTCCTACGGGGGAAGGATTTACAGCTGAAGCAGCCAATACCGCAATGAAATATACATTCTTCCACTGGGGTTTGGATCCATGGGCAATCTACACTGTAATTGGGCTGGCACTTGCCTTTTTCCAATACAACAAAAAGCTTCCGGCAGCGATTAGTTCTGCATTCTATCCTGTATTGGGGGAGCGAATTTATGGACCAATCGGAAAAACGATTGATATCCTATCAATTTTCGCTACAGTCTTCGGTATCGCAACATCTTTAGGCCTCGGTGCCATGCAGATAACAGCCGGAATGTACCACTTATTCGGAATTCCCAATGAATTATTCGTGCAGCTGATTGTTATTGCTGTTGCAACGGTCATTTTTATCATTTCAATTAATTCAGGGTTAGATAAAGGGATCCAATACTTGTCTAATGGCGCTATGATCCTATCTTTTTTGATTATGCTACTGGTTTTGATGGTCGGTCCTACCTTGACTATTGTTAAAGTCTTTTTTAATACAACGGGTCTTTATCTTAGTGATTTTCTGCATCTAAGCCTAAGACTCACACCATTTAGTGAGGGAGAGGGATGGATTGCCTCCTGGACATTATTCTACTGGGCATGGTGGATCGCCTGGGCACCATTCGTCGGTATGTTTATCGCACGCGTTTCAAGAGGACGCACCGTCAGGGAGTTTGTTATTGGCGTATTGATTGTTCCAACTCTTGGAACATGCTTATGGATGTCTATTTTTGGCGGCTCTGCACTGGATCTTGTGCAAAGAAACAATGACCTGGCAATATCCATCACAAATAACGTAGATTTGTCTATCTTTACATTTTTTGACCAGCTTCCATTAGGTTCTATATTAAGCGTCATTGGTTTTACTGTTGTAGCTATTTACTATATAACCGTTGCCGATACGGCAACCTTTGTGTTAGGAATGCTAAGTGAAGGCGGCACACTGAACCCTTCCAATAAAATCAAAGTAACATGGGGCATCATTCAATCTGCTGTAGCAGCTGTATTGCTTTTCGCTGGCGGACTAAACGTCCTGCAATCAGCTTCTCTCGCGGCCGCTCTCCCATTTGCTATTATCTTGATTTTCATGTCTTTCTCTCTGCTCAAGGGTTTAAAGAGCGAGTATGACACACAGAATAGCCGTAAGTGAAATCGCGTTCGCTCTTAAAAGGTAAAATGAAAAAATCTTCCCG
>NZ_LAHL01000046.1 GCF_000966195.1 Domibacillus robiginosus
TTACTCACCCGTCCGCCGCTGACTTCCGGGAGCAAGCTCCCTTCTGTCCGCTCGACTTGCATGTATTAGGCACGCCGCCAGCGTTCGTCCTGAGCCAGGATCAAACTCTCCAAAAAGTGTTTGACTTGCTCATTTGTTTCCATTAAAACACGGGGTGTTTTTAATGGAAGATAAAAATATAAAACGTTGACGTTTTTATTGATTTTGTTCAGTTTTCAATGTTCAATGTGTCATTTGCGACTTTAATATCTTAACATTTCTTTCAAGTGATGTCAATCACTTTTTCTGAATGTTTTTTAACTTTGTTGTTCTATGTTGCTGACAACGAATATAAATATACCACCGTGATTTGTCGGATGCAAGCTTTTTTTAAAAGTTTTTTAAAAAATAAAATCTCCGATAAAAATACCGGAGATTTTATTATTAGTCTTTTTGTCTCATATGCGGGAATAGAAGAACGTCGCGGATTGAAGGAGCATTCGTTAAAAGCATAACCAAACGGTCAATACCGATCCCTAAACCGCCTGTTGGAGGCATACCATATTCAAGTGCTTCAATGAAATCATCATCCATTTCATGCGCTTCATCATTTCCTTGCTCACGCTCTTTTAATTGCGCTTCAAAACGCTCGCGCTGATCAATTGGATCATTGAGCTCTGTAAAAGCATTCGCGTGTTCACGACGAACGATAAACAGCTCAAAACGATCCGTAAAGCGAGGATCTTCAGGATTCTTTTTCGCAAGAGGTGAAATTTCAACTGGATGTCCATAAATAAACGTAGGCTGAACAAGCTCTTCTTCTACTTTTTGTTCAAAAAACTCATTGACGATGTGTCCATATTGCATTGTTTCTTTGTAATCAATACCATGTTCTTTGGCGAGCGCTTGTGCTTCTTCGTCGCTCATCTCTTTCCAGAAATCAACGCCTGTGTATTCTTTTACGGCATCCACCATATGAAGACGACGCCATTCTGGCTTTAACTCTACTGTATGTTCTCCATATTGAATAGTTGTTGTACCTAATACTTCTTGAGCTACGTGCGCAATTAAGTTTTCAGTTAAGCTCATAATATCCTTGTAATCTGCATACGCTTCATACAGCTCGATCATAGTAAATTCCGGGTTGTGGCGTGTAGATACACCTTCATTACGGAATACACGGCCAATTTCATAGACTTTTTCCATACCGCCTACGATAAGACGCTTTAAGTGCAGCTCAATAGCAATACGCATATATAATTCCATATCAAGAGCATTATGGTGAGTGACGAACGGACGAGCAGCAGCTCCGCCCGCGATTGAATGCATCATTGGCGTTTCTACTTCTAAATAACCGTTATTATCAAGATAGCGGCGCATTGCTTGAATAATACGGCTACGTGTAATAAATGTTTTTTGGCTTTCCTGATTAGTCATCAGGTCTAAATAACGCTGACGATAACGCTGTTCAACATCTTTCAATCCATGATGCTTGTCTGGAAGTGGGCGAAGTGATTTTGTCAAAAAGACGTACTCTGTTGCTTTCACAGACAACTCACCGACGTTTGTTTTAAACACCTTACCTTTTACGCCTACAATATCGCCAAGATCTGTTGATGTAAACAACTCGTACTGTTCTTCGCCAACTGCATCTTTCCGTACGTAAATTTGAATTTGTCCTGATAAGTCCTGTACATGAGCAAACCCCGCTTTACCTTTACCACGCTTTGTCATAATACGTCCGGCAATCACGACTTCCGCTTCTTTTTCTTCAAGCTCTTCTTTCGAAAACGATTCAAACTCAGTCGCAATGCTCTCTGCTGTGTGACTGCGTTCAAAACGAACGCCAAATGGGTCCATTCCCTTTTCCTGCAGAGCCCGCATTTTTTCTCTTCTAACTAGCAACTGGTCATTTAATTCTTCACTCATTCCGCTCACTCCTATTAAACCGCCTGATTGGACGCTTCTTTTTCTTCTACTTCGTTTACAAATGTCGTTAACAGCGTGGCAAGCTGTTCACGCGTTTCACATTCATTGACTTGTTTACGCACTTTCCCATTGCCGCGAATTCCTTTTAGATACCAAGCCGCGTGCTTTCTCATTTCACGTACAGCTACGTTTTCATTTTTTAAGTTGATCAAGCGATCTAAATGAAGCAGGCATACATCAATTTTTTCACGCGGTGTTGGTTCACCAATTAATTCGCCTGTTTCAAGATAATGAACTGTTTGATAAATCATCCAAGGATTCCCAAGCGCTGCTCGGCCGATCATAACACCATCGACGCCCGTCTCCTCGAGCATACGTTTAGCATCCTGTGGTGTTTGAACATCGCCATTTCCGATTAACGGAATGTTAATGGATTGCTTTACTTCTTTAATAATATCCCAGTTTGCGTGCCCTTCATACATTTGCACGCGCGTGCGTCCATGAAGTGCAACAGCCTGGCCGCCGGCACGTTCTACTGCCCGGGCATTTTCCACAGCATAGATATGGTCCTCATCCCAGCCCATACGCATTTTTACCGTAACAGGCTTGTCTACTGCATCAACTACTGCAGAAACCATTTCGTAAATTTTGTTTGGATCAAGCAGCCATTTAGCTCCAGCATCACATTTTGTAATTTTCGGAACTGGACAGCCCATATTGATATCGATAATATCGGCATTTGTATTTTTGTCAACAAAGCTTGCGGCTTGAACAAGCGACTCTTTTTCACCGCCAAAAATCTGCAGGCTGAGCGGATTTTCACGCTCATCAATATAAAGCATGTTCATGGTTTTTTTATTTTGAAGAACAATACCTTTGTCACTAACCATTTCAGCACATACCATGCCGGCGCCAAATTCCTTGACTGTAAGACGGAAAGCAGAGTTACATACGCCGGCCATCGGTGCAAGTACTACCCGGTTTTTGATTTCAACCGGTCCGATATTGAACATGTATAGTCACCTTTCTGTTTTCACAAGCGGTAAAAGTTGTCTGCTGTTTTCCATAGCTTGACACCTTCTTTCCCTTGCACATTTTTTGCGTATTGCTCTAGTGGCACACTCGTACCAGGAAGCTGGATTGCTGCATCTATTTCTGCCAGCGGAACGAGTACAAAAGCACGTTCACTCATCCGCGGGTGAGGAATAATAAGACTATCTGATTTAATATTGTCGTGATTATACAGTAAAATGTCAAGGTCTATTGTACGAGGACCCCACCGAACGAGTCGCTTACGACCAAGATCGTTTTCAATTCTCTGACAGACTGTAAGCAGCTCCTCCGCTGTCATTGATGTTTTTACTTTTACCACGATATTCAAAAAAGACGGTTGATCCGTGAAACCAACAGGATCCGTTTCATAAATAGAGGAAACTGCTAGTACATCGAGTTTTTTTTGATTATGGAGTTGACGAACAGCTTCCTTTAGTTGTTCTTCCCGATTCCCCATATTAGTTCCAAGTGACAGGTAGGCTTGATGGATCATCCCTCACGCCCCCGGGTAATTTCCACTGCTACAAAATCATAGTGCCCCGGGATAGGTGGATCCGGCTTAATAATTTTAACGGTGCAGGATTCCACAGCAGAAAAATCCCCTAAAATGTTTTCGGCAATTCGCTCAGCTAATGTTTCAACCAGTTTAACCGGCGTTCCTTCAATAACTTTTTTACATGCCTCATAAACATCGGCGTAGCTAACGGAATACGCCAGGTTATCTGTTTCACCTGCTTTCTTTAACGAAACATGGAGGGTGACATCTGCCCTAAACCGCTGTCCAAGCTTGTTTTCTTCTGGAAACACACCATGGTATCCCCAAAACTCCATTCCTTTAACATATATTTTATCCATGATCAGGCTCCTTCTTGATTAACGCATCCATCATTTTCATCATTCTGGCGATCGGTTTTACATCATGTACCCGCATAATCCGGCAGCCTTTCTGTGCACCAAAGCAGCACGTGGCGCCGGTTCCTTCCATCCGTTCCTCTACAGGCACATTGAGCACGTAATCAATTATACGTTTCCGGGAAGTACCAAGCAAAACAGGGAAACCAAGTGCCGCGATCTGATCGAGATTTTGCATCATTTCAATATTCTGCTCCATTGTTTTAGCAAATCCGATACCAGGGTCGAGAATAATCTGGTCATCGGCTACACCCGCTTTTTTGGCAATTGTAATGCTTTCATCCAGGTCATGTAAGCAGTCCTGCATAAAATTTGTGTAATTCTTTTTTTCACGGTTATGCATTAATACAATTGGAACCTGCTTTTTTGCGGCCACGGCTGCAATCTCGGGCTCCTTTTTCGCTCCCCAAATATCATTAATAATAGACGCTCCTGCTTCTACCGCCCTTTCCGCTGTACGGGCTTTAAAGGTATCGATAGAGATTGGGAGTTCCACTTTTGCAGATACAGCTTCGATAATAGGGGCCGTTCTGTCGATTTCTTCTTCAACCGAAACCGGTGTGTAGCCGGGACGGGTCGATTCTCCACCAATATCGATAATATGTGCTCCGTCTGCTGCCATTTGTTCTGCCCGCTGAACAGCCGCTTCCATTTCATTGTAATGGCCGCCATCTGAGAACGAATCAGGTGTAATATTTAAAATACCCATTACATGAATCGTTTCTTCAAAATTGAGGATGAATTTTCCTGCCTTCATTTTCACACCGCTCCTTTTCCATTTTCCATTTTAACACGAAAAAAGCCAGACTGCGTTTAGCAGTCCGGCTAGTATGAGATTAGTCGAATTGGTAAAGCGGTGTGCTCAAGTAGCGCTCTCCATTTGAAGGAAGGATTGCCAAAACTTTTTTGCCTTTACCAAGCTTTTGAGCCACCTGAACAGCTGCTGCGATAGCCGCACCAGAGGAAATCCCCCCAAGGATTCCTTCTTCACGCGCAACACGTCTAGCTGTTTCAAATGCCGTGTCGTTATCGATTTGAATAACTTCGTCGTAAATTTTTGTATCAAGGATAGCCGGTACAAACCCTGCGCCGATGCCTTGAATTTTATGAGGACCCGGTTTGCCGCCTGAAAGAACCGGTGAATCTTTCGGCTCTACTGCATACACTTTAGCGTTTGCCCATTTTTCTTTGATCACTTGGCCTGCTCCTGTAATAGTACCGCCTGTTCCGATACCAGATACAAATGCATCCAGCTCATCAAATTGTTCTACAATTTCTTTACCTGTTGTTAAACGGTGAATTTCAGGGTTTGCTTCGTTTTCAAATTGCTGAGGCAGGAAGTAGCCTTGTTCTTCTGCAAGTTCTTTTGCCTTGCGAATTGCACCGCCCATACCTTCTGGTCCCGGTGTAAGTACAAGCTCTGCACCATATGCACGAAGAAGGTTGCGGCGCTCCATGCTCATTGTTTCAGGCATAACTAGAATCGCTTTATAGCCTTTTGCAGCTGCAATCATCGCAAGCCCGATTCCTGTGTTTCCACTTGTTGGCTCAATCAATGTGCCTCCTGGCTGCAGATTGCCTTTTTTCTCTGCTGTTTCGATCATCGCAAGCGCAATACGATCTTTTACACTGCTACCTGGATTCATATATTCAAGTTTCACGTAAACATCCGCGCTGTTTTCACCCACCACGTTGTTGAGTTTTACTACAGGTGTTTGCCCGACTAAATCCGCTACTGAATTTGCTACACGTACCATGAATTTGTTACCTCCAGTTTAAATGCCGAGTATTTTTATTGGTTATATAGAATTTATCAGCTTTTGACCGAAAAGTCAATTACTTTGATTAATTTCGGGACAGACATCAAAAAAACCTGCCTTTGCCGACAGGTTTTTCACTTTTACGCTTCTTGTTTTAGTTGTTCGAGTTCTTCTTCAGAAAATTGATATTTCTCATTACAAAAGTGGCATTGCGCTTCTGCTCCATGGTCTTCATCAATCATCTCTTGAATTTCCTGGCGTCCCAGGCTGATAATAGCATTTCCGAAGCGCTCTTTTGAGCATTTACACTCAAATTGAACCGGCATCGTTTCTAAAAATTTAACGTTTTCTTCGCCGAGAATATAAACTAAAATCTGTTCCGGTGTCAATCCCCGTTCGATCAGCTTTGAAATTGGCTCCATTGTTGTGATACGTTCTTCTAAAATCTTAATTACCGCATCATCAGTATTTGGCAGCAGCTGTACGATAAATCCGCCGGCAGCTAAAATCGTGTTGTCCGGGTTCACAAGCACACCCACTCCTACAGACGAAGGAACCTGTTCAGAAACAGCGAAGTAGTACGTAAAGTCTTCACCCAGCTCTCCGGAAACGATTGGTGTTTGTCCGCTGAAGTTCTCACGTAATCCTAAATCTTTGACCACTGTCAGCATTCCTTCAGTCCCAACTGCCCGACGCACATCCAGTTTACCCTGCTTGTTTAAATCAAAGTGAGTTTGTGGGCGTGTAATATAGCCACGCACATTCCCATTTGCATCGCTGTCTACAAGGATCGGCCCTGCTTCCCCATTCCCTTCGATTTTCAAAGTAATTTTTTCGTTCCCTTTCATCATGGCACCCATCATGACACCTGCTGTCATTGTACGTCCAAGTGCCGCAGAAGCAGTTGGCCATGAAGCATGTCTTCTTTGCGCTTCACCGACCGTTTCCGTTGTATCTACTGCATATGCACGAACCTGACCATTAAAAGCTAATGCTTTAACTAAATAGTCGCTCATCGTCTTCTTCCTTTCTTATTGGGTATTTCTTTTATAAATTAACCGCAGACCTTTTAACGTTAAATCGGGATCAACAACATCAATCATGCTGCATTCCTTTGCAATCAGTCCGGCAAGACCGCCTGTGGCAATCACAGTAGGGTCTGAATTACATTCTTTTTTAATTCGGCTGACGATCCCTTCAACCTGCCCCACATACCCGTATAAAATACCGGCCTGCATAGCAGCAACCGTATTTTTTCCTACTACCGCTTCCGGCCGGGCAATTTCAATGCGTGGCAGCTTAGAGGCTCTTGTGTAAAGCGCTTCTGTGGAAATGCCAATACCCGGTGCAATTAACCCCCCCAGATAGTGGCTGCTTTCATCGATATAACAATAAGTCGTCGCCGTTCCAAAATCAACAATAATGATCGGTGTCCCATACTCATGAATACCAGCCACTGCGTTTACAATACGATCGGCTCCAACTTCTCTTGGATTTTCATATTTAATGTTTAAGCCGGTTTTTACACCTGGCCCGACAACAAGCGGCTTTGTGTGGAAATACTTTTCACACATGCGCTCAAGTGCTGCCATAATCGGTGGAACAACAGAAGAAATGATGACACCCTCAATTTGTTCAAACTGCAGGCCGTCGTGTTGAAACAAGCTTTTAATAACCATGCCGTATTCATCTTCTGTTTTATTCCGATTCGTCTCAATGCGCCAGTGATGTTTTAACGTTTCCCCTTCGTATACACCGAGCACAGTATTGGTATTCCCAACATCCAGTACAAAAATCACCTTCACCACACCTGTCCGTCTAATTTTCGAGTTTTATCATATCATACCCTTCCCTAAAAGAAGAGAAAAGACGCCTGAAAAAATGCTTTTCAGGCGCCTTTTAAAGTTATACTTTTGGTCCGCTGTTGTTCGGCGGATTTTGAAGATCATCACGTACTTCCGGTTGATCAGCTGGCTCAGCCGGCAGGTTGGTTGTTTCAGTTGCAGGTGTTTGCTCTGTTTCAGCTGCTTCACCCGTCTGGTCTGCATTGTCTTTCACGACTTTGCTTTCGTTATCGCTGTAGTTGCGATCCGGTAGCGTTCCGTGATCTGACAGATGCTTAATTTGCGCTGCATCGAGCGTTTCAATTTCCAACAATGTATTGGCAATGAGTTCAAGCTTATCGCGGTTCTCTGTTAGAATTTGTTTGGCTCTATCATAGCATTCTTTAATAATCGTTTGGATTTCTGTATCAATCTCGTAAGCAATACGATCCGAGTAGTTTTGCTCGCTGTTAAAGTCACGGCCAAGGAATACCTGTCCCTGTGACTGTCCAAACTGAAGCGGTCCGAGCTTATCGCTCATACCAAATTCTGTTACCATACGGCGGGCTATGCCTGTCGCACGCTGGAAGTCATTGTGGGCTCCTGTAGAAACTTCACCGAAGATAATATCTTCGGCTACACGACCGCCAAGAAGGCCCGTGATTTTGTCTAAAAGCTCCGGCTTCGTCATAAAGTAGCGGTCCTCTTTTGGAAGCATGACAGCGTAACCGCCTGCCTGCCCACGAGGAACAATTGTTACTTTGTGTACGATATCGGCATCATCTAGAACAAGACCGATAACAGTGTGACCGGCTTCATGGAATGCCACAATTTTTCTTTCTTTCTTGGAAATCACGCGGCTCTTTTTCGCCGGACCAGCAATGACACGATCCGTCGCTTCATCTACATCATTCATGTCAATCTTCTTCTTATCGGCACGAGCAGCAACAAGCGCTGCTTCATTCAATAAGTTTTCAAGATCCGCACCAGAAAAACCAGGTGTCCGTTGAGCGATTGCTTTTAAATCTACTGATTCATGAAGCGGTTTGTTACGTGCATGTACACGTAGAACAGCTTCACGGCCATTTACGTCTGGACGATCAACCGTAATCTGACGGTCGAAGCGGCCCGGACGAAGAAGGGCTGGATCCAAAATGTCTGCCCGGTTTGTTGCGGCAATCATGATGATTCCTTCGTTAGCACTAAAGCCGTCCATCTCTACAAGCAATTGGTTCAATGTTTGCTCACGCTCATCGTGACCGCCGCCAAGACCAGCCCCACGCTGACGTCCCACTGCATCAATTTCATCGATAAAAATGATACAAGGGGAATTCTTTTTCGCGTTTTCAAACAAATCACGAACGCGGGAAGCCCCGACACCGACAAACATTTCAACGAAATCGGAACCACTGATAGAGAAAAACGGTACGCCTGCTTCTCCGGCTACTGCTTTTGCAAGCAACGTTTTACCGGTACCTGGAGGTCCAACTAACAGAACCCCTTTTGGAATACGAGCACCAAGCTCAGAGAACTTGCGCGGGTCTTTCAAGAACTCTACAACCTCAACAAGCTCCTGCTTTTCTTCATCTGCTCCGGCCACATCGTTAAACCGGACTTTTTTCTTTTCATCGTTGTAAAGACGCGCTTTACTTTTACCAAAGTTCATCACACGGCCGCCACCGCCGCCCTGTGCCTGGTTTAGTAAGAAGAAAAAGAAAATAAAGATAATAAGGAATGGGATGATCGTTGTGAAAAACTGTACCCATCCGCTTGTTTCTTTTGCTGGAAGAACTTCTGCCTGTGTGTTTTGAGACGCTTCATTAATTCGGTTCAGGGTTGTATCATTGCCCGTTGCATACGCAACAAACATTTCATTTTCCTCTGCCCCTTTTAATTGGCCACGGATTTCATAAACACCGCGTTCAGGCTGCATAGTAAATTTTTCAACGTCATCCTGTTCAAGGTATGTCAGGAATTCATTGTATGTGACATTGTTTGTTGGCGCGTTGTTGTTGTTGAAATAACTGACAACACCGATAATAACAAGAAAAACCAATAGGTAAAATATGGTGTAGCGAAAAATTCTGTTCATCCCTTACCTCCTCCCGAGAAAAACTGACTATATGCAATGTTATCATACAAAAAGTTGGCGTTACAACTATTTGAACCTTCTTTTAGCCTATTCATCCGGCTCTCTTATTCCTCTTCGGCCGCCGTGTAAACAGATGGCTTTAAAACACCGATATATGGCAGGTTCCGATAGCGTTCAGCGTAATCCAAGCCATAGCCTACAACGAACGCATCCGGCACAGTAAAACCAATTGTGTCTGCTTTGATTTTGGCTTTTCGGCCGGTTGGCTTATCCAGAAGAGTGACAATTTTCACAGATTTAGCTTTCCGGTAGTGAAGCAGCTCAGCCAGATAGCTTAATGTCAAACCACTATCGATAATATCTTCAATGATTAAGACATCGCGCCCTTCGACAGAAGTATTTAAATCTTTCACAATTTTTACTTCTCCGGATGATACTGTGGAAGCGCCATAGCTTGAAACATCCATAAAGTCTATTTCAAGGTGGGTATCCACACGCTTAACCAAATCAGACATAAACGGCATAGCGCCTTTTAACACACACACAAACAGTGGAAAACGGTCCTTGTACTCCTCGGTTAGTTCCGCTCCAAGCTCTTTTACTTTTTCTTGTATTTCTTCTTCCGAAATTAATATTTCTTCAATATCGTTACGTAGCAATAGATTTTCCTCCCAAAGTTGGTTCATTCCTTTTCATAAATCAACAGCAGCGGCCCATCGCCTTCATGAACCGATTTACGGATTCCTGGTATCCAAAGGATTGTACCGTTTGCATCTGTTACCACTGGAATGTAGTCCCGATATGCAAGTGGAATCTTTTCATCGATCAAAAGCCGTGCAAGCTTTTTCGACCCACTCATTCCTTTTAACTGAATTCGATCTCCATCCCGCCGCATCCGGATACAAAGAGGAAGAGGCGTATCGGATTTTAAACGAAAACACTCTGCTCCATGCGGGCACTCACTGGCTTCCGTCAGCTTAAATGTGCCAGCACTCTTCCTGTACAACTGATCCCGCACATGTAAAAAATCAGTTTCATTACCCGGCCTGTCATCCGCTTCGTAAGCAAAGACACACTGTTCGTTTAATTTGCGTACGGAAAGGCGTGATGGAAGGTTTAATTTCCCTGATGGGGCGGCTGATTGAAGCAGTTGTAAAATGTGATGAATATGTAGGAAAGAAAACGCTGTTTTTCCATGATAAAGATAGTTTAATATTAGATGAATCGCCCTCCTTTGTAAAGGCAAAGGCACCTCACGAAATGGTTCAATTTGCAGTGAAACCGATTCTTGTTTCCAGATCGTCATTTTCTCCATTTTCTCCCTCGCCATCTCCTGCAAAAAAAACTCATCCTCCTGTTGGTCTTGAGCAAAATAGCCGATATGCATGGCTGCTTTGGGATTTTCATTTTTTAAAAAGGAAAGAAGCTGATGACGGTATCGATTTCTGGTATACGTGATTTTTTGGTTGCTTGGATCTTCTCTGTATGGAATAGAATATTTCGCCGCGTAGGCAGCTATTTCCTCTTTCTCAACACATAAAAAGGGACGAATTAACATACCGAAGGCAAATGACCGGACCGCTGGTATACCTGAATGCGTATGACCGCCCCGTGACAGCTGCATAAGCACTGTTTCTGCTTGATCATCCGCATGATGGGCCGTTGCCAGCTTATTGGCCCCAAGCGCGTCCATTCCTTCTTTAAAAAGGGCGTAACGCACCTTCCTAGCTGCGAACTGAATCCCAATACCGTTTTCGCTCGCTTCCCGGCCCGCGTCTGCCTGGCGTCCAAAAAATGGTATAGAACGCTCATGGCAAAAAGATTTCACAAAACGCAAATCTTCGTACGATTCCGCTCCTCGAAGCATATGGTCGACGTGAATGGCACTGACGGTGATACCTAATTGTTTCTGATGTTTGTGTAGAAATGAAAGAAGCACCATCGAATCTATTCCGCCTGAAACTGCTACAGCCACATGATCCTCTTCTTTCAGCATTTCCTTTTTCTCGATAAATCGCTTGATGCTTTCTTCAAAAAAGTGCACAGCTACTGCGCCGCCTCTCTGCTTTTTCTTTTTAGTTTAACAAAAACAGCATCACGATGGCGGCTAAAGCTCCTGCAAGCATCGCCCATTTCCCTAAAAAAAACGTTTTTCCTTTTTTCCTGCCTGCTCTTGTTCTTGTTTTTGTTTTTGCAAAGCAAAGAAGAAGCTCCTTTTTCATGGAAGAAGCATTATCATACTTGCTTGCAAAGGCATTACATAAAACGGGCTCGATCAGTTGAAGAACAGGAGAAGATTGAACAATCTTTTTTAATTCTTCTATGTCTCCAAGTGCTCTTTGTACAGCTTGTTTATGCAGGAGAGCAACCGTAAGCACCGCTGCTCCAAACAAGTCATAAGCAGGTTCTGCTCTTCTTGTTCCAGCCTGCCAGGCCGCCCTGTCATAAAGAGCGGTGTATTCTTTTACAGACCGCCCAAACTTTGTAATACCTCCTACATCTACTGCCCGAACAGCTTTTTGAGCCGTGACAATAAAATTTTCTGGCTTTAAATCACCCATCACATGCCCAAGCTGATGGAGAGATTCTAAAAAGGTTAAAAGCCAGATCAATAAAATAATGGACCATTCTTCCCTTTTCCCCTTAATAAATGTATGAAGCACCGGTCCATCAATGAACTCCATTAAAAAAAACGGATATATAGCACCCTTTATCTCCAGGTCATCTGCTTCAATAAAAAAAGGGCCGGGAGATTCTCCCCTGACCCGCTCAAGTGCCGTTAATGCATTCGTCTCAGACGCAACAGAAGCGGAATCCGCAAATTTCAGCGCAGCTCGTCCAGCTGCCCCCGATACAAGATAAACAACTCCGTTCGCTCCGCGGCCGATTTCCCGCTCAATTCTCCATACATGTCCGGTCCATTTTCCTTTAATCAATTCCCCCGGACTTGCTTCATATTGATTTTTCATCGTATCTGCCCATTTCTATAAACGAAGACAGCGCCTGGCGAATAGCAGGTCCTGTCGGCGTAATGCCGCCTGAAAGAAGCTGCGGAAACGACTCTGCCAGTTTACCCGCATGGTTTGTCCATCCGATTCGCTCTTCTGCTGCACTGTATTTCCCCGGAAATGTCCAGAGTGAAAAAGAAGAAGGACCAATACGGGATTGCATCGACACTGAAAGATCGTACAGTGCTTCCTTCACAGCCGGCAGCTTTAACTTCATACTGGCACTCATATCTGTCAGCACAAGCAATTGGAGCTCTGCTTCCTCACTAATGTCCTCTACCTTTTCAGCAATCTCACTTCTTGTAGCCGGCGGCAAGGATTCTACGTTCGCTTCTTTGTTTAAAATGCCGCGAAGCTCCTCGTTAATGATACTGTAAATGGTCCCTGTCATTGCCTGTCTTGTTACATTCACTACGGTTTCGGACAGAGAAGCCGCCTGCACAATCCGGCTTTCGCCACCGCCTGCTTTAGCTATTGCTTCGATTTCTTCTAATCCCGGGTCGTTTCCATGTCCATCGACAATGCCAATCACGTTCACTGTGATGCCCTGCCGCCGGGCAAAAGCAGCCATCGCCACCGGATCCTCTCCTGTATTTGAACAACCATCCGTTAACAAAAGCAATTGCTTCATTGTGCCCATTTTCATGATCACGTCCGCCTTTCACTCGTTTTCTTCATATTCGACTGAAAAGAGACATTTTATACAGCCCGGCGTCTTCCAGGTCGTTTTTTTGTTTTTTCGGATGGTTCAATATCATAAACAGGAATAGCCGCCCATTCCGGTACGTTATGCTCGATACGTGCAACACAAAGTGTCATATCATCTCTGATTTCATTTGATTGTGCCCGTATTACTTCATCCATCAGCAAATCAGCAAATGCCTGCGGATCATTTGTTTCAATGGATTTGATCTTTCTTTTCATCCACACATCTGCGTTTTCAATAAACTCGGGTCCTTCAAAAACACCATCACTCATGGTAATAAGCAAATCGCCTGATTTCAACTGCTCATGAACCGTTTCGACTTCAAATTGCTGTAAGATACCGATCGGGACATTTCCTGCTTCTACCCTCATTACTTGGCTGCCCCGTTTAATAAAGCTTGGCGAAGAACCGACCTTTAGAAAAACAGTACGTGCATCTTGAAGATCAATAATCGCTAAATCCAGTGTAGAAAAAACTTCATCATTGGTTCGAAGAGACAAAATCGAGTTAATCGACTTGACCGCTACAGTTTCTTCAATACCTGACTGTAAAATTTGTTTGAGCAAACTAATCGTTGCACTGCTCTCGTCGTGGGCCCGACCACCATTCCCCATCCCATCACTGATCGCCAGAGCAAACTTCCCTGTCCCGATTTCAATAGCAGAAAAGGAATCACCTGAAATTAAACCTCCTCCTTTTGCGGCATGGGCAAGGCCTGTTACAACACGAAACGCCTTGGCGGAACGAAATACACTGCGGACACCGGAACCATCCTGCTGTTCGTCTACCACAATGATGTATTCGTTTAGCAAATCAGAAAGAATAGGTGCAATGATTTTCTCGCTTTCACCATGACCTCTTGAATGAGGAAGAGTCATTTCAATATCAACGGCACCTTTTTGTACGCTAAATACACTAATATCCGTAATTTCCATTCCAAAGGATTCAATCGCTGTAGTGATTTTTTCCTCCTGAGAGATATGCGTTTCTTCTTCGCGTTTCATTTCTACCGCAAAGTCCCTCATAACTTTTGAGACTCCTTCAAGCTGGTCCGCTACAATTTTCCGGCTTTCTCTCATTTGCTGTTTTAACTTTTTGTTGGCACGGTAGTAGGTCAGCTGTGATCGAATCTCTGCCTCAACCCGTGCTGGACGGAAACAGTATTGTTCCAGCTCCTTCGCTAAATGAGGAGAAAGAACCTCGGCCCCTTGATCGGCATCATCTAATATATTTTTCATGAGTTTATACGTCTCATCAAACTGGTACGCCCAGCACTGTTCTTTCTTAAAGCATGTCTGGCACGTTTTTTCCGTAATCCCACTCAGGAAAAGATCTACTTCCCGTTCAGCAGTTTCGTGAAGGTGCCCGGACTGAGAAAAGCTTCCTGAAAGCGCATCAAATAAATCCGAGAACTGTTCCATACGGTTCGCCGTTACATCCCGAACCTTCCGCAAGTAACGCTGCTGTTCAATCGAATGCTCTGTTGTACCCGGTATTAATTTTGATAAATGATCTGTCCATGCTTTTGGCGTTAAGCATAGAAGGAGAGCAGCAGCAGCTGATTCATACAACGCCGCCATATCAGTCAGATTTCCTTCTCCGTAAAAACCCGCCAGCACAGTGGCCGTCATCAAACCGGCAATGGCCCCGCCCCGCTTCCAC
The DNA here is from genome assembly GCF_000966195.1 of Domibacillus robiginosus. Classification (GTDB taxonomy): domain Bacteria; phylum Bacillota; class Bacilli; order Bacillales; family Domibacillaceae; genus Domibacillus; species Domibacillus robiginosus. Next base: position 14,925 of record NZ_LAHL01000046.1, read on the forward strand.
TCTTTAAAAAGTCCTCCGAGCAAGCCGGCAAAAGCGAGAATACTCATTTCATGAAAATCATTGACGCCTGAAAGGCTCAAAATCAATCCACTCACTACACCTGCTGCTGAGCCGAATGCTGCCCCAGACAAAAAAGAAACCGCTGTTACCAGATAACGTGCTGCAATATGATCTGCTTCAAGCCCTCCAACTGCCCAGCCAGCCATTCCTGTAGCAGCAGAAGCGAAAACAATTAACAGGCTTATCCATTCCTCCGTTTTTAATGTCCGAATTCGTCCGGAAAGGGATAAAAACGGCATGCACTGCATAAAGATAAGCGTCAATACAAAAGCAAGTGAAGCCTCTACTGCTGCTAAAACCAAATCGTAGGCAGGCACAAAGGCTGATCCATTTACTACATAGGAAAAAATACTTTTTACGGCTAGTGTGGTAAAAAAAACAAAGAAAGGAACAGGTGTTGCTTCCCCTTTATGAAGAGAACGAAACAGACGGTGAACCAAAAGAAAACAAAACAGCATAGTAAAAGCAATCGATGCTTGAACGGGTGAAATAGAAAGTGCCCCAGCCAATACAGCCAAGAATACACGCGGAGCCACTTCTTTCTTCAACATAAAAACGGCTACAAAAAAGGAAAGCGCAAATGGCGACAGCTGCGAAAGCAGCATCGCTCGTCCAAACAAAAAGCCGGCCGGCACCAAAATCCATCCACGATCCAGCAAAACAAAGGCTGTTTTCCCAGCAAACCCTTTCCCCCACCCCTGGCTCAGAACCGCTTCTCCTGTCACTCCCAGCTCTGCTCTTTGCACAATACCACTCCCCTTTAATCGTTAACGAGAAGTATAAAAGATTGATTGTCAAAACTTTGTCAAACGAAGGAAATAGGCAAGAAAAATCGTTCGACAAAATTAGAATAAAAAAAATCCGGGAATAGTGTTGACTTTTTTCCACACCGCCGTTATTATAGATTTTGTGCTGTTACAGGCAACCACAACTTGGCGGTGTAGCTCAGCTGGCTAGAGCGTACGGTTCATACCCGTGAGGTCGGGGGTTCGATCCCCTCCGCCGCTATACAAGAAAAGCGTAGTTCGCTCGTTCAGGAGCGACAGGCATAAGACGTTCTAATGAAATGGCGATTTCCAGCCATGCAGTCAGAACGTCTTATGACCCGAGCTCCTGGCGAACGCAGCTAAACATCACTTTTTCATTTCTATGACGGCCCCTTGGTCAAGCGGTTAAGACACCGCCCTTTCACGGCGGTAACACGGGTTCGAATCCCGTAGGGGTCATACAGCAAAGATCGGTAAGCAAATGCTTACCGATCTTTTTATTTACTCTTTTTTTCTTTACCGCCTGTTAAAAAGTTATAACCAATACCAGGCTTTTCAATTAACAGAATGTTGGGCCCCTTAAAAGGAAAACCTTCTATACTGCTTTCTTCAAGCCACAGCGGCGCGTCTAAGTCAATTTTTTTAATATTCGGGTGAGCAGCAGCTATATGAGCAGCAGCCATCACGCCAATGCTGCTTTCCATCATACTTCCAATCATACATGGAATGCCGCCCGCCTGCGCAATGTCTGCGACTTGCATTGCCCGCAGAATACCGCCTGCTTTCATTAGTTTAATATTAATCCAATCTACTGCCCTCCTTTGAACAAGCTCTAACGCCTGCTCAGGTGAAAAAACACTTTCATCTGCCATAATCGGGGTTTCTACATGATCGGTTACATATTTTAAAGATTCAAGATCTCCTGCTTTTACAGGCTGTTCAATCAATTCAATATTCAAACCAGCATGCTGCCATTGATTAATGATTCGGACTGCTTCTTTTTTTGTCCATCCTTGATTGGCGTCTACACGAATTTCAATTTCTTTTCCGACTGCTTCACGAATGGCTAAAATCCCTTTGTAGTCCTTTTCCGCGTTCAACCCTGCTTTTATTTTCAATGCAGTAAAACCCTTTTTCACGGCCTCTACTGCGTCTTTCACCATGATACTTGATTCATTTATGCTAATCGTCAGGTCGTTTTGAAGTGTGTTGGTTTTACCGCCAAACACCTGGTAAAGTGGCAGCTTCAGCTTTTTGGCGTATGCATCAAATAAAGCAGTTTCCACGGCGGCTTTTGCACTTGTATTTCCTACACAGGAGTTCTGTACCACTTGTGACAAAGCCACTATATCGTTAATTTCTTTACCTATTAAAAGCGGAGAGATAATTCTTTGAACAGCCGACTCGATACTTTGAAGGGAGTCTCCTGTAATGACAATGGTCGGTGAAGCAGACCCGATTCCTTCTGTGCCGTCTTTTAATAAGAGGCGGACCACTAAAAACTCAATGGACGTGACCGTTCTTAGCGCGGTAATAAATGGCTTTATTAATGTTGCTGAATGGCGTTCAACGTATATATTTTGAATAAGCAAAACGCAGCCCCTCTTTTCCCAAGTGAAAAAATAAAAAAGCCCCGAATTATATTATTCGGGACTCCAAAAATAAGTGCTTGGTGCACATTTATTGGGATCGACAGGGAGCAGCGTTATCCGCGTCTTCCGCCTCTTCCGCCTCGGCGTGAGTCTGTTTGACGCTTCAACGTTGAAATGCGTTCTTCGCTATCTTTCAAGAAACGGGCCATTTTCGATTCAAAGTTCTCGACAGGCGGCTGGCCGCCACGCGGTCCTTTTTGACGGAAATCACCCTGGCGTTGTGGACGCGGACGATATTGAGTTTGCGGTGGCGGATTATCTTTTGCTTTTCGAATCGATAAGCCAATTTTACCGTCTTTCTCCACATTTAAAACTTTTACTTCCACTTCATCGCCAACAGTTAGATGGTCATTGATGTCCTTGACGTAGTTATCCGCCACTTCACTAATGTGAACAAGACCCGTCGAACCTTCCGGCAGTTGTACGAATGCGCCAAATTTTGTAATGCCGGTTACTTTACCCTGTAACTTGCTGCCCACTTCGATTGACATAAAAAAATTGTTCCTCCTTAAAATGTTCGAACTTTACTTATTATTATAGTACGTAAAAAAAGCGTGTCAACAAGACACTGCTTTCTTTACTGCTCTGTATCATTAACTTTTTCTTCATCTTCCGGAATATTAAAGAGAATTTCTCCATCTTCTGAATAGAAATATTCTTTCCGAGCAAGCTTGGCAATATACTCGTCATCCTGCAGCCGGACCAGTTCTTCTTCTGATTCCTTTTGCTGCTGCTTCAATTCAGCAAGCGATTGTTTAGCTTCCGCAAGCTCTTGTTTTTTTTCATTTAAATTGCCGGTTTGTGATACCAATGTAGATAGCAGCGTTCCTAAAACAATTAATGCTACTATACCAAAAGCTGCGAGCCTGCGCATTAATTTCCGTTTGTGCTTCATCTTAAACATCGATTTTCTTTCTTCACTTAGGACAAAGGCGTTTTTTAAGGAAGCTACTTTTTCTTTATTGAATCCGCGCATCAATGTTCCTCCGCTTTTATTTTTTGGGACGCCGTATAGCTGTCCATGGCCGCACGATCACTACCTTTACCAACCATGATAATAGAAACTTAATCATTCTGGCAAGAGAAAGGATACAATTTACGGCAAAAAGAAGCGGAAGAACCAGAAAGATACGGATTGTGCCTGAAATTAATCGGTATAAAAAACGAATGGAGAAAAAAAGGCCGTCTACGATAGGAAGAAGAAACCGGTACAGAAATGTACTGTACATCAGGCAGCCGACCAGCCAGAAAAGAAAAAAAGATGGACGGACAATACCATCGTTCACTTTGTACAAAGAAATGAACAACAAAACAGCGTACGCCATCCAAAATAAAGCATCTGTCAAAAACACAAAGCCATTTTTTTTGGGACGAATACGGCGATAGCATTCAAGCAAAAGCCCAAAACAAATGCCCATGCTGACCATCGCAATAGCTGTATCAAATTGTACGTGAATATTCATGTCGACCGTCTAAAAAATGATTTGCCCATACCGCCTTCCACATACATAAAAGCAGTAATGCGCCCTTCGATGGCTGCTGATTTGTTTACCGTATCAAAATATTTCATCTTCAAACCTGTACCGCGGATCTTCAGCTTTCCCATAATGGTCTCAAGCAAAAATTCTGTGCTGTCAAACCGTTCTACCTGTATAACTCCTGTTAGCTCAATCATTTTACGCCCGTCCATTTTTACGGTATGGCCTTGTTTCATGTCCATAGTACCCATCCCCTTTATGGACATCCTATGCACAGCGAGTGACTTTCATGAAAAAAACACCCGTCCGGGACGGATGCTTTTCATTGTTCGCCAATTTGTTCCTCTTTTAACAGCGTATACATGCCCGCTGCTTCTTCTTTCTTCGTTGTATCCAGTAACTTTTCGATTTTCACGGTCATAACACGGCGGCCGAGGCGAACCGTCAGCTCATCTCCCACTTTTACGTTGGAGCTTGCTTTTCCTTCCACGCCGTTAATGAGAATACGTCCCTGGTCAGCTACTTCTTTTGCCAGTGTACGCCGTTTAATGATACGGGATACTTTTAAAAATTTATCAAGTCTCATGCTCGTTCCTCTCCTTTGGCTAAATCCCAAAATGCATCTAATTCCTGCAGGGTAAAATCAGAAAACGGACGGCCGCTTTCCTTCACCCTTTCCTCTACAAATCCGAAACGGCGCCGAAATTTGCGGTTAACTGCTTGAAGGGCCTCTTCTGGATGAATACCCCAAAAACGTGCCGCATTAATGAGTGTGAATAAAACATCGCCAAACTCATCACGGAGACGGTCCGGATGCCCCGATTCTGTTTCTGCTAAAAATTCATCCCACTCTTCTTTTACTTTTTCAATAATTCCTGCTGCATCTGGCCAGTCAAATCCTGTTTGAGCTGCCCTTTTTTGGAGGTCGTATGCTTCCATTACTGCTGGCTGCCCTTTTGGAATACTATCCAGCAGGTGTTCTTCTTTGTTTCCTTTTTCAGCCGCTTTGATTTCCTGCCAGTTTGTTTTTACATCTTCAGCTGTTTCAGCTGTTGCATCACCAAATACATGTGGATGCCGGCGAATCATTTTGGCAGATGTAGATGCAATTACGTCCTCTATTGTAAACATGCCTTCGTCTTCTCCAATTTGTGCGTGAAGAAGCACTTGAAGAAGGACATCACCGAGCTCAGCCGCCATTTCTTCATCATCTTCGTTATCAATTGCTTCAAACAGCTCATATGTTTCTTCAAGAAGGTACTTTTTCAGCGAAGCATGCGTTTGCTTGATGTCCCAGGGACAGCCCTTCTCCGGATCACGAAGGCGCGCAATAATACCCCGCAGAACGGAAAATTCGCGGTACGTATCTTCTTCCCTTTGGATGGGCGGAACGTAAACACTCGTTAAATTGTTTAATTCCATTCCATGGTCCAGTTCATAAAGCGGTACCTGCCGTACTGATTCCTGCTCACTCCCAGCAGCCGTAACCACTGTAACTTCATGTTCATCCGGATACTTTTCCATCAGTGTCAGCTTCACGTCAGAAGCAACGAAAGCATCATAGACCTGGGCAATAATCAGATGGCCCGAAACCCGGATGTCATCACGACGTAAAGCCGTTCCGTCCAGCAGCTGAAAGCCATCCGCCGGATCGATTTCTACACTTGTAAACAAGGCATCCAGAAAACTCTGCCCTCCTGCAATGACCACCTCTGCTTCGCCTTTTTGCTTTCGCTCCAATAAAAGCTGTACGGTTTTTTCTGCTGCCATTGGATGGCCGGGAACTGCGTAAAGAACAGACCCATGTGCCGCTTTTTCAATCAGCTGATCTACGATTTCATCATATACATCCTCAAACCGGCCATGCTTCTCATAAACGGCGTCAAAGCTTTCAAAGCGTACACCTTCTTTTTCCAGTTCCGCTACAGCCGGGTGCTCCTTTGTTCGAAGCCAAACGATCTCTGCCTCTTTAAGTAGCCGGTAAACGCCAAGCGGCATTTGATTCAAATCCGCCGCGCCAAGACCGACAATCGTGATTTGATTCGTCATTATCCGTCACTTCCTTTTCATCCACATTCCTGCCCGTTTGATCCATTTTTCGCCGAACGGCAGAATGCGCAAATCGTCATCGCTCCATATTCTCCATTTTACCATGAAAACCAAAAACAAACAGGCGCCGAGCAATGCCCCGCTGACAGCCACTACTCCACTCCAGAGCCTTCCTGATTCGGGTGTAATCACCCCATGTACAAAAAGAAAAACAAAACCCGCCATCAAGGAAGCGGCTGCGGTGGTTTTCCAGATAAAGACGAAAGGTAAAAACGGCTCACGCTTTTTTTTCCACATGATCATTAAAAAGCAAACACCGGCTAAAAGAGAGACTACTGTTGCCAGTGCGGCTCCATAAAGGCCACAGAGCGGAATCAACAGTGCATTGGCCCCCCACTTCACAACAACGGTTAACACCGTTCCAGCTGCCGGCACCCAGTCATTTCCCTTTCCTTGGAAAACCGCATTCATCGTGGCCATGATCGAGTAAAAAAAGATCGATAAACCGAAAATGGCCAGAAAATCTGATCCATCAGCAGTTTTAAACAGCATCACATTAAGAGGAACCATTACAGCCGCCAGGCCGGCTGAAGCAGCCATTCCCAGCGCAAAACTAATCCGCAGTGCCAGCTGACTGAAGGAAGCTTCCGCCGATTTGTTTTGCTCCTTCCGCGCTCTTGAAATAAGCGGCACAATCGTCAAGGAAATTGAAACAGCTGCGGTTACACCGAGCTGAAGCATTGGCTGCCCTCTGTCAAAAATACCTTTCCACGCTTTTGCGCTTGCCTCGGTCATGTCAGCTGCGAGAAGGCCGCTATATACTTGAAAGGAATCTGCCAGTTGCAGCAAAATCAGTGTTAAAGCAGAAACACAAACAGCCGTTCCATGAACCGCTACTTGAACAGCTGTCCGGCGATCAAACAAAAAGAGGATCGTCTGCTGCCCTTTTCTGCTGTGCTTCCACAGGACAGCAGCGGAAGCGGCCATCCCGAGCAGCGACCCGAAAACGGCACCAAGACCCGCTTCATACAAAGACCTACCTGAAAGAATGAGAAAAAAAGAAAAAAACAAAATCCCCGCAACCCGTACAGACTGTTCGATCATTTGAGAAGAAGCCGTCGGCACCATATTGCCTGCTCCCTGAAATGCTCCACGCCTCACCGCAATATACGGAACAAATAAAAAAAGCAGGGCGCTGCATTGAATAAGCGGCTTTAACGCTTGATCTGCCATCGCTTCAGCCAGCCAGCCAGCACCAAAAAAAAGCAGTAAAAAAGCAGCAAAGCCCATGGCGCTGATGGTCGTGAAAGCAGTATGAACGACCACCTGCCTTCTCTGATCATTGGTACCCGATGCCAGACGTGAAAGCACAACTGGAAACCCCGATACGGCTAACCCTGCTGCAATTCCATAAAATGGATAAACTTGCTGGTAAATGTAAAATCCAGTATCACCGACAATATTTTGAAAAGGCACCCTGTATACCGCACTCAGCACTTTTACAAATAAAGCGGCGGCTGTTAGTAAAAAGGCCCCTTTTAAAAATGATTTTTCTCCGCTCACACAACCACCTCAGTAACTACTTTACTGATTTTTTTCTTCTTTGAAAAGAAAAACCCGGCTCCCATAGCGGGAGTCCGGGTTAATGTTCCATTTGTTTTCCAAAAAAGGCGGCAGCAACAAAAGCGGCTTTTTGTTCCGCTTCACCGGCCGTTCGATCTTCCGAAAACAGGGCAACAGCTCCGATCGTATCACCAGCAGCGATAATCGGCGTAATAAAATATGATTGCGCTTCTACAGTGCGGCCATCCGCAAATTCTACGCTGCGCTGCTCACTGCTTTCAGCTGACCGTCTTTCCTGAATAACAGATTCTACTACCGGTCCGATTTTTCTCTCTACAAAATCCTTCTTTTTTACACCGGCAGCTGAAATGACAGTATCACGGTCGCAAATCAGCACTGAATAATTTAAACTGTCATGCAGCGCCTCTGCGTACTCCTGGGAAAAGTCACCCAGTTCTGTAAAAGGTGAATATTTTTTTAAAATAACCTCGCCGTCACGATCGACAAATATCTCAAGCGGATCCCCTTCTCGAATACGAAGGGTACGGCGAATTTCTTTCGGAATGACCACACGGCCAAGATCATCAATACGTCTAACGATACCTGTAGCTTTCATTATGGAATGCCTCTCTTTCACCATCAAAATATCGAAACCATTTCTTGGCGTTATTATCTTTCAAGAGGAAACATTCTATACATGAAATTACATTTGTTTTTTTGCACCCTCAAGTTCTTTTACTAACTCGAACACGGCCTGGAACCAGCCCTGCTCCGGAGCTCTTTTTTGATCAATGGTAATCTTCAGCCGCTGTTCTTCCATCCCGATTCCACACATATTGCCGAATTTATTGCAAATCGCAAACACTTTTGAACCGTCGATTTCTTTTGTGCCTTCTTCACTCATCAAAAGCGTAATGATGTCTTTAGACTGCTTCATTGACTCAAGCTTCGTCCGGGCGGCCCAAATTTTCATTTCAGCTACCTGGAAAAGGTCGGCTACTTCCTGCGGATAGTCGCCAAATCGGTCAGTCATTTCTTCTTTTAGTTCGTCAATTTCTTCAAATGAATCTGCTGAACGGAATCGCTTGTACATATCGATTTTTTGAGCACTGTCTGTAATATATGCGTCCGGAATATAAGCATCAATTGTAACGTCCACTTCAAATAACGGTGCTTTTTCTTCCTTGTCGCCGCCTTGTTTTTGTTCAATCGCTTCTTTCAGCATTTGTGAATACAAGTCAAAGCCGACTGAATCGATGAATCCGTGCTGCTGAGAGCCAAGTAAGTTTCCAGCGCCCCGGATTGACAAGTCCCGCATCGCAATTTTAAAGCCGGAGCCGAGCTCTGTAAATTCTTTAATCGCCTGAAGGCGTTTTTCTGCCGGCTCTGACAGAACTTTGTCTTTCCGATACATAAAGTAGGAATACGCCACCCGGTTAGAACGGCCGACGCGCCCGCGGATTTGGTACAGCTGTGATAGCCCCATCCGGTCGGCATCATGAACGATCAGCGTATTCACATTCGGGATATCAACGCCTGTTTCGATAATGGTCGTTGTGACCAGCACATCGGATTCTCCTTCTAAAAAGCTAAGAATCACTGCTTCAAGCTCCGTTTCCGTCATTTGGCCATGAGCATAAGCAACCTTGGCGTCCGGCACGAGCATGGAAATTTCCTCGGCACGCCGTTCGATGTCTTCTACCCGGTTATATAAGTAAAACACCTGTCCGCCGCGGGCAATTTCCCGCTCAGCTGCTTCACGAACAAGACCAAGATTATGCTCTACTACATAAGTCTGCACAGGAAAACGATTTTCCGGCGGTGTTTCAATAACGGACAAGTCCCGTACCCCAAGCATGGACATGTGAAGGGTCCGCGGAATAGGCGTTGCCGTCAGTGTCAGTACGTCCACATTGGTTTTTAACTGCTTGATTTTTTCTTTATGGGTGACCCCGAAACGCTGCTCTTCATCCACAATTAAAAGACCCAGGTCCTGGTATTGTACATCTTTGGACAGAAGGCGGTGCGTACCGATTACAATATCGACTGTACCTGCCTTAATCCCTTTTAATGTTTCAGTTTGCTGCTTGCGTGTACGGAAGCGGCTAAGCAGGCCGACATTGACCGGAAAATCCTGAAGTCTTTCTTTCAGCGTTTCGTAGTGCTGCTGGGCAAGAATCGTCGTTGGAACCAGGATCGCGACCTGCTTGCCGTCTGCAGTTGCTTTAAAAGCAGCACGAATGGCGACTTCCGTTTTTCCATAGCCTACATCGCCGCAAAGCAGGCGGTCCATCGGCTGTTCGCGCTCCATATCACGTTTAATTTCCTGAATTGAACGGAGCTGATCTTCTGTTTCTTCATAGGGAAATGCCGCTTCAAATTCACGCTGCATATCTCCGTCCGGCGAAAAAGCATAACCGCGTGCTGCTTCTCTCTCGGCATACAGTTTAATTAAATCGTCCGCGATATCCTGTACAGACGATTCTACTTTTCTTTTCACCCGTTTCCAATCACTGCCGCCCAGCTTGTAGATTTTCGGCTCTTTTCCTTCCGATCCTACGTACTTTTGAACAAGCTCAATTTGATCTACTGGCACAAACAGTTCATCTGTGCCCTGATACTTAATTTTTAAATAGTCTTTATGAATGCCGTTAATCTGCAGTGTCTCAATACCGAGGTACTTTCCGATCCCGTGATTTACGTGAACAACATAATCGCCAGCTTTTAGCTCGGAATAACTTTTGATGCGCTCTGCGTTTGAAAGCTTTTGACGCCGCTTGCTTTTCGGAGCTTTTTTATTAAAAAGCTCCTGCTCCGTTACAACCGCTATTTTCAGCATCGGAAACTCAAATCCGGATGTTAGGGCACCCGGACCTGTTTGGACGACTCCTTCAATTACTTCATTTTGATCCTTCAGCAGCGTGACTTCCATGCCGTAATCACTCAAGGTCTCTTTAATCTTCTCTACTCGCTCAGCTGTTTCACCAAGAAATAATACCGTTGTTCCTGATTTTTTCCAGCGTTCCATTTCGCCTTCTAAGACGTTCATCTGCCCATGGAAATTCTGCATCGGACGAGCAGAGAAGTTTACGATGTTTTCTGGCTTTCCGCCTGCGGTCTGGCGCATAAACAGTGATAAATAAACGGACGGCTGCACAGTCTCCTGCATCGCTTCCTGGAGCGTGTGAGCCAGCGTTAAACCGTGAACGGCTTTGCCTTCTTCAATAAGAGCGGTATACCATTCTGCTTCTTCTTTTTCGAGCGATTCACTAATTTCTTTGATCCGGCTCATTTCATCCCAGAACACAAGTCCTCCCTCTGGCAGATAGGAGGTGACAACCGACGTTTGATCATACAGGAGAGAGGTGTATTTACCTAACTCATCTATTCGAATACCCTGCTTCAGCTTTTCAATATCTGCTCCAACGTAAGAAGACAGCTGCTTTTTAACATCCGGACTGCCAATTTTTTTTACAGTCGCCTCCAGCGACTCCTGCAGACGACTGGCAAGTGCAGCAAGATCTTCTGTTGAAGCAGGCATTTCCGCCGCCGGACCTACTAAAATAGACGTCATGTTTTCAATGGACCGCTGTGTATCCGGTGCAAAGGTCCGAATCGAATCAATCTCTGTATCAAACAGCTCAATACGGACAGGATGCTCAGAAGTCAATGGATAAAGGTCAACAATGCCGCCGCGAATGCTGAACTCTCCCGGTGCGTAAACCATATCAGCCCGCTCATAGCCCATTTCTACGAGCTCATGCTTTAACGCTTCCAACTCCACTTCTTCTCCCGCTGTAAATGTTTTTTGAAGTCGCTTCCATGTTTCTTTAGAAGGCAATAATTTTTTCAGCCCTGCTACAGGCACAATATAAACACCGGTGCTTTTCAGCGCGAGATGGTTCAGCATTTCAATACGCTGGGCACGCAGCTCCGGACTTGCAATGCTGACTTCTGCCGCAATCAGTTCATTGGCTGCATATAGATATACTTCTTCTTCCGGTACAAATTGAACAATATCATCGTACAGCTTCTGAGCCTGAAGCATATTGTAGGTGATGATCATAACAGGCTTTTTCAGCTTGCGGTGAGCGGCGGCTGCGAAAACAGCCCGTAACGAGCCGGACAAACCAGCAGCCAGCTGCTCTTTCATTCCCGCTTCCATCCCATCAATAATCGACTTTGCTTCATCATTTTTTAAAAATAAATCAAGTAAATGATTCATCCCCATTTGTTCCCCCTTTTCCAAAACAGAAAAACGCTTTGGGGCGTGCGCCCAAAGCTTTTTATGCTAATAATTATTGGTTAAATTTGTTCATCACATCAATAAAGGAATGATCCACTGCATACAAACAGGCATCTGTGCTTTTTTGAACCGCCTCATTCATCAAGATACGTTCCTCATCACTGAATTTACCAAGCACATAATCAACCGTTTTGATCGGCCCATCTGGCCGGCCTATACCTACTCGTACCCGCTTAAATTGATCTGTGCCTAAATGAGCAATGGTTGATTTGATTCCATTGTGCCCGCCTGCACTTCCCCTTTGACGCAGTCTTATTTTTCCTTGCGGCAAATCAAGATCATCATAAACCACGATTACATCATCTGTTTCAATATTATAATAACGCATTACTTCACTAATGCTTTCACCAGACAAATTCATATACGTAAGCGGTTTTAGTAAAATGACTTTTTCCAGCCCTTTACGTGTGATGCCATATATCCCTTTGTGCTTGGCTTCGGTTAACTCCGCCCCGAGCTGCTTAGCTATTTCATCAATGACATCAAAGCCAATATTATGCCGCGTGCTCGCGTACTTTGAGCCCGGGTTGCCAAGACCTACGATTAATTTCATTTTCCTGCACCTCAATTTTTACAGTTATTCTTAGTATACATGACTGCATACAAAAAAAACAGGCAGATGGGTCTGCCTGTTTTTGATAAAAAGAAAGTTAATCCTCTTTTGGTTCCTCCTGTGCAGGCACGTCTTCTGCATCTGAAGCTTCATCCGCACCTTCTTCTGTTTCTTCTTCAAGTTTCTGTGGTGGAAGAACGGAGACAATCGTTTCTTCATCTTCATTTTCAATCGTAAAATTATATTTATCACGTATATCTCCAACTGAAATAGAGTCACCGATTACAAGTTCAGATACGTCTACCGTTACACTTTCAGGAAACTCCGATACTTTTGCTGTCACATTTAACTCAAATAACGGTTGCTGGATAACACCGCCTTCTTTTGAGCCTGCCGCTTCGCCTTCAAGGTCAACACGTACTTGAGAGGTAATCTCAGAAGAACGATCGACTGCTAGGAAATCTGCATGCACGATAAACCCTTTGATCGGATCCTGCTGATATTCCTGTAGAATGACATCATGTGTGCTTCCATCTACATTCAAGGAAATTAATCCGTTTCGTCCTACTTCACGGATGGTTTTAATAAATTCAGCTTCTTCAACAGCCACAGGTTTTGATTCCACTCCTTTGCCGTATACAACAGCTGGAAAAGAACCAGATGTACGAATCTCTGTTAATGCTGCTCTTGTAAAGCCTTCACGTTTTTTAGCTTGTAATGTACTCATAACACCTTCACCCTCCTGTTTATAAATCCAACGTTTTATCTGTACATGTCTGTTTATTCCCTAAATCGCTGACTTATAAACATGGAGGCAAAAAAAGAAAACCGGCGCCATATTATAGCACCGGTTTTCGAGCAGTTATTAATCAAATAATGTGCTGACAGATTGTTCTTCATGAACGCGGATGATTGCTTCACCAAGAAGCGGCGCCACAGACAATTCCACAACCTTGTCGGTTTTCTTTTCAGGAGCAAGCGCAATAGAGTTTGTTACAACAAGCTCTTTAATATTTGAGTTTTCGATCCGTTCCATTGCCGGGCCTGAAAGCACTGGATGGGTACAGCATGCATATACTTCTTTTGCGCCGCTTTCTGAAAGGGCATTTGCCGCAAGTGTAATCGTACCAGCCGTATCGATAATATCGTCGATTAAAATCGCAATTTTCCCTTCAACGTTTCCGACGATGTTCATAACTTCTGCAACGTTAGGACGAGGACGGCGCTTGTCAATGATCGCAATTGGTGCTTTCAGACGGTCTGCCAGCTTACGTGCACGTGTTACACCACCGTGATCTGGCGATACAATGACAATATCGTCTCTGCTGAATTCTTTTTTCTTGAAGTAATCTCCTAAAATCGGCACACCCATTAAGTGGTCGATTGGCACATCGAAAAAGCCTTGAATTTGCGGTGCATGAAGATCCAGTGTAATTAAACGGGTTGTACCTGCCGTCTCAAGCAGATTGGCTACAAGCTTGGCTGTGATCGGCTCACGAGCACGCGCTTTACGATCCTGACGTGCATAGCCATAGTATGGAAGCACAACATTGATTGTTTTGGCCGACGCCCGTTTTAATGCATCAATCATAATGAGCAATTCCATTAAATGTTCATTAACCGGGCCGCTTGTTGATTGAACGATATAAACGTCGCAGCCGCGAATGCTTTCTTCAATGTTAATTTGTACTTCACCATCACTGAAACGGGTAACGGAACATTTTCCAAGTTCAACTCCGATAAATTCTGCAATTTCCTGAGCGAGTGCCGGGTTTGAATTTAACGAAAAGATTTTCAAATTTGGATCTAAATACTGATTGCTCATGATGACCTCCACAGTCCTGATTTACTCATTATTTTGGAAAGATTTTTGAAACGTAATTTTCTTTATTCACTTGACGGGCCCGTGCAATGGCCATGGCTTCTTCCGGTACTTCATTTGTGATCGTTGATCCAGCTGCTACATAAGCGCCTTTTTTGACTGTAACCGGTGCGACAAGATTGGAATTACATCCAATAAAAGCACCGTCTTCAATCGTTGTTAAAAATTTGTTTTTCCCATCATAGTTAACGGTAATCGTTCCACAGCCGATATTTACATCACTACCGACACTGGCATCCCCGATATAACTTAAATGAGAAGCTTTGCTTCCTTGACCCATTGATGCTTTTTTCACTTCAACGAAGTTGCCAATTTTCACTTGGTCAGCAAGCTCTGAGCTTGGACGGATGTGAGCAAAAGGGCCAATAGCAACATCCGAGCCAATCTGGCTTTCAAAAGCCGCTGACTGGCGAATGACCGTCCGGTCTCCAACCTGGCACGCTGAAATTTCACTGCTCGGTCCGATTACGCAATCCCCGCCAATAGAAGTATGGCCGGAAAGAACGGTACCAGGATGAATAACAGTGTCTGAACCGATGATAACATCTGGTCCGATATACGTGTTTTGCGGGTCGATAATGGTAACACCTGCACGCATATGCTTTTCATTAATACGTTCACGCATGATACGCTCTGCCTCACTAAGCGCGACGCGGTCATTGACACCAAGCGTTTCATCGAAGCTTTCTGTCTGGTAAGCTGAAACAGTTTCACCTGCTGCCTTTAAAATTTCAATCACATCTGGTAAGTAGTATTCGCCCTGCACATTATCATTTGATACATTTTTCAATGCATTGAAAAGAGCTTCATTATCAAAGCAGTATGTGCCTGTATTGATTTCTTTTACAGCCCGTTCCTCTGCCGATGCATCCTTATGCTCCACAATGCGGCTGACAGATCCGTCTGCTCCACGAATAATACGACCATACCCATCAGGCTTTTGGGCATGAGCTGTTAAAATAGTCGCTTTTGCGCTTGTTTCTTCATGATGCTTAACCAGTGCTTCCATCGTTGATGCTTGAATAAGCGGCGTGTCTCCACACACAACAAGCGTGCACCCTTTTTTGTCCCCTAAAATGGACTCTGCCTGAATCACAGCATGGGCTGTTCCAAGCTGTTCTGCCTGCAGTGCATAAGCAGAACGCTCACCAAGCTGTGCTTTTACCATCTCAGCCCCGTGGCCTACAATTGTTACAATCTGCTCTGTATGTAAATCTGAAATTTGATCGATAACATGTTCCACCATTGGCTTTCCACAGACTGGGTGCAGCACTTTGTACAACTTTGATTTCATGCGTGTTCCCTGTCCTGCAGCCAGAATGACAGCGTAAATATTCGTCATAAAAGGCCTCCTCACCTAATTATCCATTATTGAATATATCTTAAATAGCTGCTTATTTCAATGCCCGGCCGAAAATGACACATTTTTGACAACGCAAAAAAAGAGCCTTTCGGATTCGTTAGGCTCTTGCTGAAAAAGGCGGAGATCGCCTCGGTGACAAAACATATTGTATTTACGCTTCCTCAAGCACAACCAGCTCTTCCTGCTCTAATTGGCAGATACGGTGATATTCACCAAGAACGGTGTCTTGAATTTTTCCGCGGGTTCCGGAATTGATGGGGTGCGCAATATCGCGGAATTCTCCTTCCGGTGTTCGTTTACTTGGCATAGCTACAAAAAGGCCATTATTGCCATCAATGACGCGAATATCATGAATAACAAATTCTCCGTCAAATGTAATCGATGCGATTGCTCTCATTCGTCCATCTGTTTGGACACGTCGTAATCTGATGTCTGTTATTTCCACGCATATTCACCCCCTTTTCCCATATTTAAAAAAGCTTAAACTACTTATTCCATAATCGTTGCAATATTCCCTCTTTTTTCTTGAAAAAAAATAAAATAGAAAAACCGGCACAGGGCCGGTTTATGATTTTACAAGGGCAATCACTTCAATTTCTACTTTCACATCTTTTGGAAGACGGGCTACTTCTACACACGAACGGGCTGGTTTATGTGCTGAGAAATACTCTCCGTATACTTCATTGAACGGAACAAATTCATTCATGTCAGACAAGAATACAGTTGCTTTTACAACCGTTTCAAGTGAGGCTCCTGCTTCCTCAAGAACAGCTTTTAAATTAGCAAACACCTGATGTGTCTGTTCCTCGATTGTACCTTCCACAAGCGTACCTTCAGCTGTAAGTGGAATTTGTCCGGAGCTGTAGAACAAGTTGTTTACAACAATCCCCTGTGCGTATGGTCCGATCGCAGCCGGTGCTTTTTTTGTGTTTACAATATTCATTCTGATTCCCCCTGTAAAAATTGATTATTTTTTTCAAAGTAGTTGCCTTCCACTACAGAAATAGCAGCACTTTTTTCATCCACATCCTGCAGTTTTACCAGTGAAATGTAATCCTCAATCAAACAATCCGGATATTCTGCTTCTACCAAAACGGCAATACCTGCGACAGAAGCATTGAATTCAGACAGCAGGCTGATCATCCCATTGATAGTCCCGCCGCCTTTCATAAAGTCATCGACTAACAGCACCTTTGAGCCTTCTTTTAAACTGCGCTTAGAAAGCACCATGGCCTGAATACGCTTTGTTGAGCCGGATACATAATTGATGCTCACTGTCGGGCCCTCCGTTACCTTACTGTCACGACGCACAACAACGACCGGCACATTTAAGTGTGCCGCAATGGCGTGGGCAATAGGAATACCTTTTGTGGCAACCGTCATAACAGCATCAATTTTTTTATCCGCATAAGCAGAAGCGAGCAACTTACCGATTTTGTTCATAATAGCGGGATTGCCAAGCAAATCCATAATATACAAGTAGCCACCTGGCAAAAGGCGGTCCGGATTTTCAATCTGCCGGCACAAATCAGTAATAAATGCCTTTGCACTTTCTTTATCAACACGCGCATAAAATTTTACGCCGCCCGCTGCGCCGGGAACCGTTTGCAGCGTACCGATGCCGCGCTTTTCAAACGTTTCTTTAATAATAGCCAAGTCCTCACTGATCGAAGACTTGGCAGAACCAAACCGATTGGCAAAAAGAGTCAGTGACACAAGCTGGTGCGGATGTTCCAGTAAATAGTGCGTCATATCAATAATACGTTCACTTCGACGAAACTTCATCGTTCTATTTAAACCTCCTGGGGAGTAAAACCGAATATTTTAATTACAATATATCTTAATATACGGTTTTAATCAACCAAGTCGGTATCTCCAAGCATGCGTACTGCGTATACCTGATCACAGAACCCACGCAGACAGTTGTACACACGATGCATGCGGGAATCATGTCGGATCAACCCAAACACAGTCGGGCCGCTTCCGCTCATAAGCACAGAATCCGCCCCAAAACGAATCATCTGTTCTTTAATCAGTGCAACTTCCGGATGAGCTTGAAGCGTTACAGATTCCAGCACATTGCCCATATTTCGGCACATTTTCTCATAATTACTTTCTTTAATGGCTTCAATCATTGCTCGCGTGTCCGGCCGCTTCATGCGATCTAACCGTAAATTTTTATAAACTTCGCCCGTCGAAACACCGATTGTTGGTTTGGCCAGTACAACCCAGCAGTTGGGAGGAGCTGGCAGATGTTCAATTTTTTCACCGCGTCCTGTCGCAAGTGCTGTGCCCCCGTATACACAAAAGGAAACATCTGACCCAATCTCTGCCCCGATCTCTGCCAGCTCATCTAATGACAAGCCAAGATCCCAAAGCTGATTCAATCCTTTTAGTGCCGCTGCCGCATCACTACTTCCCCCTGCAAGCCCTGCGGCAACAGGGATAATTTTGTCGATTTGAATCGATACACCTTTTTTAATGTCATACCGTTCCTTTAGCAGCTTTGCTGCCTGATAAGCAAGATTTCGGCTGTCATCCGGAACAAACCGGTTGTGTGAAATGATACGGATTTCATTTTTTTTCAAGCTTTCCAGCTCAAGCCGATCTGCTAAATCCACTGTCGTCATAATCATTTCCACTTCGTGATAGCCGTCCGGCCGTTTATGCAGCACATCCAGCGTTAAGTTAATTTTCGCCGGTGCTTTAATCATTAATTTCATTTCAGTCCACCTACTTTACGTTATACACAATAAATTATTGTCTTATTTTATCACAAAAGAAAAAAAGCAGGCTCAAAAGATTCGAATTGAATCTTTTGAGCCTGCTCTCCGATGTGCGGATTTATCAAAAGCACGTCATTTATACTGCGCTGCCTGCTGCTGCGTCTTCAAATGTCAGTTCTACTGTTTCAGTGAGTATATCCGCGTAACTGTAAGAAACGCGCTCAAATGAATTTTCATCCTGATCAAGTTCCACAACAAAAACAGCAGGATACGTTTCCGTTAAAATACCAGAACGCTCAATGGTTTTCCGGCGTCCACCATTTGCTTTCAGCAATAATCTTTTACCCAAATGACAATCAAGCGATTTTTTAATGTCAGCTAACGTTTTCGGCATCTGCATCCACCTCACTATGTTTAGTGTAGCACAAACTTTCGTTTCAGTCAAATAAATAAAATATTTTATCAGCGTGACCTTTCAATGTCAATATTTTTTATTCGCCAAATAACGATTTTTTTTGCTAACGCTAGTATTTCCCAAGATTATAAAAAAAACCGCTCTTTTTCAAAGAGCAGTTGTCAGTGTAAGCAAAGTGAGAAGGCCGATTGCCTGGCATTTCAGGAGTGCGGCCCGCTGATAAGCGACATTTCCTGGACGTTTATTGACGAAAGTCTACTCCAAAAGCAGGGATTATAAGCAGCTTGAACAGGCCTCAGCTGCTATTGATTTATCCCTTTTCCTTCCAGTGACTTGGCCAGAGAAGCAAACTCATCAAGTGACAATGTTTCACCGCGTCTGGATGGTTCAATACCCGCTTCCTCAAGCGCCTCAATAATCGCTTCCTTTTTTTCTTTTCCATCTGAGAGTCCGTTTACAAGGTTGTTTAAAATTGTTTTTCGACGCTGAGCAAAGGAGGTTCTGGTTACAAGAAAGAAAAAGTCTTCATTTTCTACAGCAACAGCCGGCTCACTGAGCACATCAAGTTTAATAATAGCGGAATCTACGTTAGGCGGCGGCATAAACACTGTTTTCGGTACGATAAAAGCAATCGACGCCTTCGTGTAATATTGGACGGCGATAGAAAGCGATCCATATTCTTTTGAAGATGGCCTTGCTGAAATACGATCGCCTACTTCTTTTTGCAGCATCACAACAAAACCATTTACCGGTATTTTATCTTCAAGCAGCTTCATAATAATCGGTGTTGTCACATAATACGGAAGGTTGGCTACAACCATTAAACGGTCAAATCCCGCAAATTCCCGCTCTACGACTGCTTTAACATCTGCTTTTAATACATCCTCGTTAATAACTGTCACATTATCATACGGCGCTAGTGTTTCATCTAAAATAGGCAGCAGGCGCTGATCAATTTCAAACGCGACTACCTTTCCGGCCGAACGGGCCAGATGCTCTGTAAGGGCTCCGATTCCCGGTCCAATTTCAATCACGCCGGTTTCTTTTGTCAGCTCTGCTG
This sequence comes from Domibacillus robiginosus, assembly GCF_000966195.1. Taxonomy (GTDB): domain Bacteria; phylum Bacillota; class Bacilli; order Bacillales; family Domibacillaceae; genus Domibacillus; species Domibacillus robiginosus. The sequence continues at coordinate 34,799 of NZ_LAHL01000046.1, forward strand.
TTTCTGTAATCCGCTGCAGTATATTCGGATCAATAAGGAAATTTTGACCAAGGCTTTTCTTAAAGGAAAAACCGTGACGAGCCAGAATATCTTTTGTCCGTGATGGTGTTGCGATATCTTTCATGATTGTTCCTCCTTCAGCACTTCTGCTAATGCTTTAGCGAACTGCTCACCTTTGATCTGAAACATCATCAGCCGCTTATGCAGCTGCTTTCCGTTTACATAACCAATCTTCAGCTTTTGTCCAATGGCTTCACGACGTGATTTTGCTTTTGGACCGCCAATAAGGCCGGCTGTGACCAGGTCTTCTTTCGTTATTTCTTCTATTGCTTCTTCATCAGTATACTGAGCATGGCGAAGAGCTCTGCGAATCGCCTCTACTGACGCGTGCTCAATTCCAACACCTCGTCCATGCTTTTCAATGGCTTCCTCTTTAGGCAAAAAAGCATGACGACAGCCAGGTACCTTTTCATCAATTAAGCTGCGAATACGCTGTCCAGGATAGTCAGGGTCGGTTAAAATAATCACACCGCGTGTATGCTGAGCATGCCGAATTTGGTCAATTACACTTTCTCCTACAGCTGATCCTCTTGTTTCAATTGTATCAGCATCTACAGCCAGCTTAATTTTAACGGTATCGTCTTTTCCTTCCACTACAATAATTTCTTTTATTTTCATTTTTCCTCCAAGTCAGAAACAAAAGCCGGGTATACAGCTTCCTGTTAGGATATTTCTGTACCCCATATTGCGTATAAACAAATGCATTACGCAAGTATTAAAGCATAACAGCTTTCTTTGAACATGTAAAAAAGCGGAGGCTGTGTGAGCCTCCTGCTTAATCAAGCTGAAACAGTGTATTGGCATTTTGAGTTGTTGCAGCCGCCACTTCTTCATATGTTATTCCTTTAAGAGATGCGATTTCTTCTGCTACCAATTTCACGTAAGCAGGCTCGTTTCGTTTACCCCGGTATGGATGGGGTGCTAAATAAGGACAGTCTGTTTCAATAAGCAGCTTTTCAAGCGGCACCGCCTGGGCTACTTCTTTTGGTTTTTTTGCATTTTTAAACGTAACCGGCCCGCCGAGCGAAATGTAAAAATTCATTTTCACACATTCCAGCGCCGTCTCCGCGCTGCCGCTGAAGCAGTGCATAATGCCGCCTACTTCTTCTGCGCCTTCTTCTTTTAAAATATCGACAATGTCCTGTGTTGCTTCCCGATTATGAATGACAATCGGCAGCTTCACCCGCTTTGCCAGCGCTATCTGACGGCGAAACACATCCTTCTGTGTGTCTTTCGGCGACTTATCCCAATGATAGTCGAGACCCATTTCTCCTATCGCGACAACTTTTGGATGAGCTGCCAGCTCTTCAATCCAGGCCAGGTCTTCATCCGTCATATCGATCGCATCAACCGGATGCCATCCCACTGCCGCATAAAGAAATTCATACTTCTGGATAAGCTCCATAGCCCGCTCGATCGTCAGCCGATCAAATCCGACAACGACCATTCGGTGGACGCCCGCTTCCTGCGCGCGCCCAATTACTTCTTCTATATCTTCTTGAAACTGATCTGCATTTAAATGAACGTGTGTATCAAACAACATGTTATCACCCGTCTTTTGTTTCACGTGAAACAATTATTTAATTTTCGCACCATTTGGCAAGTTTTCCGGCACCTCGGCTAGTGTTAAAATGCCATCTTTTGATCCGGCCAAAATCATTCCCTGTGAAAGTTCTCCGCGCAGTTTTACCGGCTTTAAGTTAGCGACAACGACAACCTTACGGCCAACAAGCTCTTCCGGTTTGTAATACTGAGCAATGCCGGAAACAACCTGGCGTTTTTCAAAGCCGAGATCCAGCTGCAATTTTAACAGCTTATCTGCTTTTTTAACAGGAGAAGCTTCGATGACTGTGGCAGCCCGAAGATCCACTTTCATAAAATCATCAATACTGATTTCATCACCAACAGGTGCATAATCTTCTACCAATGGTTTTTCTTCCTGAACAGGAGCAGACCCCTGCATTTTTTCTTTGATAAAGTTCACTTCTTCTTCCATATCAAGGCGCGGGAAAATCGGCTCTCCTTTTTTCACTACTTTAACGCCAGCGTGGATGGCTCCAAACTTCTGCAGGCTTTCCCACTTTTGAAGGCTTTCATCCGCTAATCCGAGCTGCTCGAAAATCTTTTCCGGTGTTCCGGTTAAAAATGGTGTTAACAGGACAGCTGCACGACGCAGTGATTCCGCTAAATGATACATTACTGTACCGAGGTCATTCTTTTTCTCTTCTTTCGCCAGTACCCATGGCTGCGTTTCATCAATGTATTTGTTTGTCCGGCTGATAAGCTGCCAGAGGGATGTTAGCGCAACGGAAAATTCCATATTTTCCATCGCTTCCTCATATTCACGGACCGTTTTTTCATTTACATCCACTAGCGCTCTTTCAAATTCTCCTTCTGAGCCGCTGTATGCCGGGATCTCTCCGCCAAAGTATTTGTTGATCATTGCCACAGTCCGATTCAGCAGGTTGCCGAGGTCATTGGCAAGATCGTAATTAATCCGCTCAACAAACCCTTCCGGTGTAAATACGCCATCAGAGCCAAATGGCACTTCACGCAGTAAATAGTAACGAAGGGCGTCCAGGCCGTAACGGTCGATAAGCGTAACCGGATCCACAATATTTCCTTTTGATTTAGACATTTTGCCGTCTTTCATAAGCAGCCAGCCGTGGGCAAAGACCTTCTTTGGCAGAGGCAGATCTAGCGCCATCAGCATAATTGGCCAGTAGATGGTATGGAATCGGACAATTTCTTTTCCGACTAAATGAACATCAGCCGGCCAGTACTGTTTATATTTCGTGTCATTTTTGGTTCCATAGCCAAGTGCTGTAATATAATTTGAAAGAGCATCAATCCATACATACACAACGTGCTTCGGATTTCCAGGTACTTTTACGCCCCAGTCAAACGTTGTCCGAGATACAGCCAAATCTTCAAGACCCGGTTTAATAAAGTTATTGATCATTTCATTTTTGCGCGATTCCGGCTGAATAAACGTCGGGTTTTCCTCATAGTATTTCAACAAACGGTCCGCATATTTGCTCATCCGGAAAAAGTAAGACTCTTCCCGCACCTTTTCGACAGGGTGACCGCTGTCCGGGCTTTTCCCGCCGATGACTTTTCCCTGCTCATTCAGTTCTTTGTCAACAAGCTGTGTTTCTGTGTAAAACGTTTCATCCGGAACAGAATACCAGCCTTCATATTCTCCAAGATAAATATCTCCCTGATCAAGCAGACGCTTGAAAATCTTTTCTACAACGGTTTTATGACGCTCCTCCGTCGTACGAATAAAATCATCATTTGAAATATGCATCGTTTTCCAGAGCTTTTGAATGCCGGATACAATTTCATCTACATATTCCTGCGGTGTAACGCCTTTTTCATCTGCTTTTTCCTGGATTTTTTGTCCATGTTCATCCGTGCCGGTTAAGTACATTACGTCGAATCCACGCAGACGCTTGTAGCGCGCCATCGCATCCCCTGCTACCGTCGTGTATGCATGTCCGATATGCAAATTGCCGCTCGGATAATAAATAGGTGTCGTTAAATAGAACGTTTTTTTATGTTCACTCACTCGAAAATCCTCCTTAAAAAGCGTCTGCTTATATGCTGCAAGCTTTTTTAGTCACTTCTTTTATTTTCTCCCATATAAGAATAAATGTAAATATGAAGCCTTTTTTTTCTCTTGATTTATTTGTCGAACAATCGATAATATTCGACAACATTCGACAAATTTACGAAATATTTCCCAATCCATTTTATTACACAATGGTTAAAACCTTGTTGTATCAACGTTCACTCTTCTTACAGTTAATTGAAGAATTAGATTTTATTTGTTGACGTTTATGGCAACTCTTGGTACAATTACGTCAGATAGTAGGTTTTTGTCGAATATTGACGAATTTAATTATACAAAGCTATTTAAAATAAATGTAACCATTTAGGAGGAGTTTTAACATGAAATCAACAGGAATTGTACGTAAAGTAGATGAACTCGGCCGAGTTGTTATTCCAATTGAATTACGTCGCACACTGGGCATCGCTGAAAAAGATGCGCTTGAAATTTATGTAGACGACGACAAAATTATTCTTAAAAAGTATAAGCCAAGCATGACTTGCCAGGTAACAGGCGAAGTATCTGATGACAATATCAAGCTTGCTGATGGCAAATTGATTCTTAGTCACGAAGGCGCTGAGATTTTAATGAAAGAAATCGAAGCAGCGTTTGCAAAAGGTAAATAATCTACTTTTCTAAATAGCGAAAGAAAAAACAACCCTGGTTTCTCATTAGATTGCATTCTAATGATGAATCCGGGTTGTTTTTTTTATGTATTTTTTCAAGAGCTTTATCAATACGTGTATCTATGTATCTACCTATCTATGGGCATAAGCCTCCAATGTCTGCATTAAAAACATATTTACTTGGCGTTTCGGGCGCTCAACCTGTTCCATTTTAAAAAGAATGAATATAAATATAATATAAAAACGGACAGAATGGGGGCAGATGGCCTTCTATAAAAAGGGGTAAGAGACATGGGCTTTGAAATAGGCTTAACTATTTTAGTATTTTTTATGACAATGTCGATTATATTTTTAAGGCCCGGCGACATAAATGAAGCATGGCCTGCATCGGTTGGAGCAGTAATTATTTTGCTGACCGGAATTGTGTCTGGTGAAGATGTAATCGACATTATCCATAAGATCGGGGGCGCATCTATTACGATTATTGCCACGATCGTCATGGCGGTTATATTAGAAAGCTTTGGCTTTTTTCATTGGGCAGCAGCGCGTCTTGCACATTTAGCAAAAGGTTCGGGTTACCGTCTCTACTGGTATATTCAATTACTCTGCTTTTTAATGACCCTTTTATTTAATAATGACGGCAGTATACTTATTACAACACCTATTCTTCTATTACTCCTTAAAAATCTAAGGTTAACACCAAGTGAACAACTTCCCTATCTTTTAAGTGGGGCTTTAATTGCCACAGCTTCAAGTGCACCAATCGGGGTAAGCAATATTGTCAATTTAATTGCCCTGAAAATTGTCCATATGTCACTTTATATGCACACTGCAATGATGTTTGTGCCTGCCACGTTAGGACTGTTGTTTATGTCGTTACTCATGTATGCAATCGTAAAGAAAAAGCTGCCCAAAACATTACCGGCTTCTTCTTACGATATAGAAGAAATCTTTTTCACCAAACACTTTCATCCGTTAAAAGGAAAACTTTCCGTTGAATCAAAACGCAAACGTACAAAATTTATGCTTCGGGTTCTGCTCTTTGTATTTACACTCCGCTGCCTGCTTTTTGTTGCATCTTATCTTTCCATCCCAATCGAGCTGGTGGCTGTATTCGGCTCAGTTACCCTCTTGCTGTGGAGATGGTATCACTTGCGAACAAACCCAATTGATATTTTGAAAAAGACGCCCTGGCATATTTTGATTTTTGCTTTCTCTATGTATGTCATTATTTATGGGCTTCATAATGTCGGTTTAACTGAGATGCTTGTAAAAATGTGTGAACCGATTGTAAACGAAGGACTGCTTTATGCCAGCATGACTATGGGAGGGCTGGTTTCCCTGCTATCTAACTTTTTTAATAACCATCCCGCTTTAATGATTGGAACGATTACTTTAACCCAAATGGGCCTGGATCCAATCACATTAAAAACCATTTATCTTGCAAATATCATTGGCAGTGACATGGGATCACTATTATTGCCTATCGGGACACTTGCTTCTCTGATTTGGATGGATATTTTAAGAAAAAATAACATTAACGTCACATGGAAGGATTATTTGAGCGTTTCTTTAATTGTCATACCTGCTTCCACACTCGTCACGTTGTTTCTGTTATATTATTGGATACAGCTGGTATTTGCCTAATCGATATTACCTTATGTTTTTACTTAAGAACGCCTCTACAGTTGAGGCGTTCCTTCTTTTAGATCATCTTGTTTTATTTAGAATGTTTATCCCTCTTAAAGCTTCCGGACAATAAATGTATTACTAAGAAGCTCCCAGTTTTGGGGAAATGGATAACCCAGTACCCAATAACTGAGTCCTCTGAGATTATATGTTTTGACCAAATCGAATTTTGCTTTTGCACTGCGTGCGTCTTCAAACCAAACCTCATGGGAACGCCCATTGCTGTCTACATAACGGTAATAAGGTGACTGGGTCACCTGGTCATACTTAATTTCCGCTCCATGCTGAACTGCTCTCCTGATTGCTTCCTGCATGTCAAATGTTTCTGCTTCCTGCCCTTCTCTATGAGGCAGGAGCCAATCCCGGGCGTAAATCTGAAAGCCGAGCAGAATTTTATTTCTAGGAATGACTGTTACCGCATAATCAAGAACACGCTTCATTTGGTTAACAGGTGAAATGGCCTGTGGGGGGCCTTTACGATATCCCCATTCATATGTCATCAGTACAACAAAATCAAGAATACGCCCATGTGCCTCATAATCCTGCGCTTCGACTAACAATCCTTCCTGTTCAGCGCTTGTTTTTGGAGCAAGAGAGGAAGAAACAAAATAACCTTCAGCATGCAGCCGATCCACTGCTCTCTGAAGAAAACGATTATAGAATTGACGGTCCCTAGGTGCTACACTCTCAAAGTCGATATTTAGCCCGCGATATTCTTTCCTTTTCATCGTCTCTATTACATTGGTCAATAGCGTTTCAACTAAACCTGAATTTGAAAGAATTGTGTGGGCAAGTTCTGTTCCTGCTTCTGTGCTGGAAAAATTCGTTATAGCCATTATGGGAACAACGCCGTTTGAAAGGGCAGCTTGTATAGCGGGAGTATCATCAACGGTTTCAAGGCTGCCATCTTCTTTCATCCTATAAGCAAATGGACTAACATAAGTTAAATCATAAGCGACTTCACGTACCTCCCTGGCTCCCGTCTGCCCAAATGCATATGTAAAGGCATTTACATCGATAATAGGCTTTGGTGGAGAGGGAATTCTTAAAATTTAGCCGATATAAAGATATGAAGATGCTGTTAACCGGTTGGTCTGAACAATTGCTTGAACAGTTGTGCCATAGCGGCTGGCAATAACAAATAAACTCTCACCCACTGTCACTGTATGATACAATACCGGAATGGTAAGGACTTGTCCTGGATAGATAGCAGACGGATTTGCCAGCCGATTCAGCTGCGTGATTTCCTGAATAGTAACATTATACGTACTCGCGATCTTCGCAAGCGTATCTCCCGGCTGAACGATGTATGGAAGGTAATGTTCCGGAATGACTAACGCCTGACCAGCCACCAGTCTGTCTGGATTTTCAAGGTCATTTACGCGAACAATCTGTGTAGCATCAACTCGATATTGTCTGGCAATACGCCAGAGTGAATCGCCGCTTTTTACTACATGGATTTTCATCTTTACGCCCCGCTTTCCAACACAGTATCCATTCATCTTATTACCTGAAACATAGCAATATGTTAATTTACAATGTATCGATTAACTTAATATGATGTAAGGAGAACAAGAAAATAAAAAAGCTGGCGCCTTTTACATCGGGCAGCCAGCTTCTTTTTCAATGAATGAGGGAATCTTATGTATGGTAGGCAGTATAGACATCGCGCTTCGGCAGCCCACGTTCTTTTGCTACCTGCTTTACTGCTTCCTTTGATGTCATCTTTTGCTCTGTTACATACTGTTCAACGTGCGCTTCGATTGAAAGATCCTCCCACCACTCTGTTGTTTCCAAAGAATCGGGCGCTTTTTGATTTCCCTCTATAATAAGGCAAAACTCACCCATTATTTTCGATTCCTCGGCCCATATACGTGCTTCACCGATGGTACCGCGTAAAAACTCTTCAAACTTTTTTGTCAGCTCCCGGCATAAAACAACTTGCCGGTCTGCCCCCAAAAATTCTTCCATCAGTGTTAATGTTTCTTTTAAACGGTGAGGAGATTCATACAAAATAAATGTTTCACGAAAAGCCGCTAGTTTTTCAAGCTCTTTCTTTTTTTCTTTTTTTCCCCGGCTTAAAAAGCCGTAAAAGTAAAAAGGCTGCGGCGCAATACCTGATGCAATCAGTGCCGTTATGGCAGCATTTGCTCCCGGGAGCGGCACCACATTCACCTGATTTTCCAAGGCTAGCAGCACAAGCTCATGTCCTGGATCTGAAATACAAGGTGTACCAGCATCACTCACAAGCGCAACAGTTTCACCCGATTGCACACGTTCAATGAGTTTGCGGCCGGCTGCTTCACTGCTGTGTTCATGGTAGCTGACAACAGGTGTCGCGATCTCGAAATAATTGCACAGCTTTTTCGTGTTGCGTGTATCTTCTGCTGCAATCACATCGGCTTCCTTCAAGATACGCAGAGCCCGTATTGTCATGTCTTCTAAATTGCCGATAGGAACCGGAACAAGGTAAAGAAGCCCTTCTTCCCGTTCAAAACTTTTCTGTGATTTCATCCTTTGCACCTCTTTTCTGTAAATAGTTCATTTTTTGGGGACGCGACAGCTGCTTAAACGCATATTCTGCCCGCATCGCTTCTTGCTTTGTTTCAAACGATTCACTGTGAATAAGGGTAACCGGCCGGCGGGCTCGTGTATATTTTGCCCCTTTTCCTGCATTATGAACGCTTATCCGCCTGTCTAGATCATTTGTATATCCTGCATACAATGACCCGTCTTTGCATTTAACGACGTAAAAATGGTGGCTCGTCTCCATATAGAAGAGTCCTCACTTCATCTGTATATTCGCCTTTATCATCATACACAAAAAGCGGCGGCAAAATCTTTAAGTCCGGCGCTCCATCTTTTATCCCTTCGATGAGAACTGTATTGGCTTCTTTGTTTCCTGATTTCGGGTATACAAAGCGAATCCGCTTCGGCTCGAGCCGGTATTTTCTCATCAGCATAACAATATCAAGCAAACGGCCAGGCCGATGGACAAAAGCCGCTTTTCCTCCCTGCTTTAAAAGCTGGGAAGCTGATACGATACAATCTTCGAGCGTACACATAATTTCATGTCGGGCAATTGCAAAATGCTCATTTACATTCATTTCGTTTTGAGATGGCGTTAAAAAATAAGGTGGGTTACACGTCACCAGCGTGTACTTTTCTTTTCCGAGCTGCTGTGGCGATTGCTTTAAATCACCGCACACCATCCCAATCTGCTCATCCAGACCATTATACGCTACGCTGCGGACTGCCATATCGTACAGGCGCTCCTGTATTTCCACACCGGTGATCGGCACCTTTGTTCTGGCTGACATCAAAAGCGGCACAACACCGTTGCCGGAACAAAGATCTACAATAGCACCGCGTGTTTTGGGCACAGATGCAAACCGTGCCAGCAGGACGGCATCCAATGAAAATGAAAAAACAGACGGGCTTTGAATAATACGCAGCTCTTCCGCCAGCAGGTAATCAAGTCTCTCATCTTGTTTTAATTCAACCATATTCTTACTCCTTTTGCACAAAAGAACCTTCCTTTTCCAAGGAAGGCTTTGACCACATTATTTTTTATTTAAAAAGGATAAGCAAAACAAACAGTCTTCATCTTTACGCGGGCTGCCGAAATGTACGCTACATATATGAAACCCTTCCTGGTAAAGACGAGCCAGGTTGTCATACCCTTCACCGATATCTGCTCCACGTACTTGAACGTTAGCAGCTCCTGACACTTTCCGCTCCTGATGATCTAACTCTTCAAGACGGCGGCGCAAGTGATCGTTTTCAATCAGCAATGAATTATTTTCTTCAAGTATTTCAGCAAGCTGTACCTTCACTTCGCCAAGTTGCTGGTACAATTCTCCAATTTGCAGCTCCATATGGCTGACAGAATCAAAAATACCTTTCTTATCTAGCTTTTCCACCGTCTCAATCACCTGCTTTCACAGAAACGGCTCCCTCTCTCCCGATCTCATCAGACGAGAACTCAAGCGTCCGTTCTAATTCCGGAATATGCACCTGTACGAGCCGTTCTAAAATATTTAAGCCCGTTACACGACCGTTTCCGCTTGGCGTTTTCACTTTTTGTCCCACATCTGGTAACTCACGGCGCGCATCCTCATACTCATCGTTTTCATACTTTAAACAGCACATTAGCCGGCCGCATAAACCGGAAATTTTTGCTGGATTAAGGGATAAGTTTTGGTCTTTTGCCATCTTGATCGAAACAGGTTCAAAATCACCAAGAAATGTTGAACAGCAAAGCATCCGTCCGCATGGTCCAATACCGCCAAGCATTTTTGCTTCATCCCGGACACCGATCTGCCGCAGCTCAATTCGCGTCCGGAAAATCGATGCCAAATCTTTTACGAGCTCACGGAAATCAACGCGTCCATCGGCTGTAAAGTAAAAAATCACTTTATTACGGTCAAAGGTATATTCCACATCGACCAGCTTCATATCAAGCTTATGCTCGAGAATTTTGCTCGTACATGTTTCAAAAGCGTTCATAGCTGCTTCACTGTTTTCTTGAACAGCTAAACGGTCTTTTTGATCCGCCGCCCGGATCACTTTTTTCAGTGGCAGAACAACATCATCTTCATCAACATCCTTTGGCCCAACGACAACATGTCCATATTCAACCCCGCGCACGGTTTCCACAATTACGTGGTCTTCCTTTTGAATACCGAGATCGCCTGGATCAAAATAATATATTTTACCCGCTTGCTTGAAGCGTACACCTACTACATTACACAAAGGCGTGTCCCCCCTGTAACTTTAACAAAAGCTGCTCCATTAGCAGCTGCTGGTTCATATTGCGGCTAAGCTTGCGTTTCGCTTCTAGAATAAACGCCATCCGCTCTGCCAGCGCTTCCGCTGACAAGTGCAGAGCATCCTGTTGAAAAGAAGCGAGACGGTCGGGAAATGCAAGACCTTTTTCTTCCCCGGTCATAATGGAGAGCAAATCCCTGTAAATGAGAACAAAAAGATCGAGGGCAAGACTGACCTGTTGTTTCTCTTTAAAGTGGGAATGAAAATCTTCTGAAAGCGAAACAATGGCTGAGAGCCTGCCGCCTTTTAGACCTTCGTATAATTTTAACACTACTGACCGTGCCTGTGCAAACCACTCATCATGTGCGAGTTGAAGCGCTTCATCTACATGGTTGGTCAATTTTGATACGATGGAAGCCATCGGAATGCTGATTTCTTCTTCTATCAGCCGTTTCTTTAGCTGTTCTGAATCAATGGGACGAAAAGTAAGCTGCTGACAGCGTGACAAAATGGTTGGAAGTACCAGACTGCTTCTTTCTGTTAATAAAAAAGCAGCCGTACGGGCGGATGGCTCTTCTAAAAATTTTAGCAGGCTGTTCGCCGCACTTGCCGTCATTTTGTCTGCCTGATTGATAATATATACTTTCCAGCCGGATTCAACCGCGGTTTTCTTGAATTCCTGCTGTAAAAATTGAATTTGCTCTTTCTTGATCGACAAGCCATCCGGCTCAATCACATGAAGATCGGGATGATTGCCATTTTGGATACGCCGGCAGTTGATGCACGACCCACACGGCTGGTACCCATCCAGTGGTTCCCGACAAAATAAGCTTTTTGCAAATAGCAGAGCCGTTTCTTTTTTTCCGGTTCCCGGATCACCTTCAAACAAATAAGCATGCGCTACACGGTCACGAAGTAAACTGTTTTCAATCATCCTCATAACGATGGGCTGGCGTGCTTCTGCTTCTTTCCACGGGTTAGACACGAACTTCACACCCTTTAAAATTGATGAAACTGTTCAACCGGTAAAACAAAAACAGTCGCACCGCCTACAGGTACTTCTACTGGATACGGCACGTATGCATCAACATTGCCGCCCATAGGGGATACGGGGGGAGCAACCTGTTCACGAGACTGGCAATTTTTTTTGATAACTTCAAGTGCTTCCTGCACACGGTCATCTTCTACGCCAATCATGAACGTTGTGTTGCCTGCTTTTAAAAAACCGCCGGTTGAAGCAAGCTTTGTTGCGCGGAATTGATGTTTAATTAGCGCCTGTGATAATTTATTACTGTCCTGGTCCTGTACGATTGCGGTAATCAATTTCATATTTTTTCCCCCTTACAGGCTTTCTTTTATTATACCAAATCTTTTAGCCGAGCACTTTCTCAATTTGGGAAAGTGCTGAGCGATACACTTGCTCCTGCTCTTGCTCTGCATCAATAATCACGATACGATCCCGATTCGAATCGGCCAGTTTCAAGTATCCTTCCCGTACTTTCTGGTGAAAAGAAAGACCCTCTAAATCAAGCCGGTTTACTTCCCGTCCGTTATGACGATGAATACGAGCAAGCCCAATTTCAGGGCGCACATCAAACAATAATGTTAATGCAGGCATCATGCCATCAATCGCGAAAGCATTAATAGAGGCTACTTCCTCCATGCCGAGCCCTCTTGCATATCCCTGGTATGCAAGGGAACTGTCTACAAACCGGTCACAAAGAACAATACAGCCTTTTTGAAGTGCTGGCACTACTTTTTCCGCCAGGTGCTGACGGCGGGCAGCTGCATAGAGCAATGCTTCTGTACGTGCATCCATCTCTGTATTGTTTGTATTTAAAATAACCGAGCGTATTTGTTCTGCGATGGCTATACCGCCTGGTTCTCTCGTTTGAACAACCGGATGCCCTTTTTTTTCAAGCTCTTCCACAACTCGCTGGAGCACAGTTGTTTTACCGGCTCCTTCTGGTCCTTCTATTGTAATAAACAATCCTGACACATTAGTTCTCCTTCCGAAACACAACAAGCTTCTTTTCGTTCAATTTTTCGCCTCCATGAAAGCGGGCACCTTGACTGATCAGCCAATCAATGCGTTCAACATGATCATTTGAAATCCGTTCCCCTTCCATTACAAGCGGTATACCGGGCGGGTAGGGAATAATCATTTCTGCTGCGATTTGACCGGCTGCCTCTTTCAAGAAAACAGCTTCTCTTTTGGAGCAACTATGCTCATTATAAGGCAAGACGAGTGTAGATACATGATCAGATGGCAAATTTTTCGCAAAAGAAGGAGAAGTTTTTCTAGCCTTGAACGGTAAAGTGCTTAGTTGTTGAACCACTTTTTTTTCAAATAGCTTCTCTCCAGCTTTTAAAAGCGGAAAAATGAAAAGAACTTGATAAGGATCAGCCAGTTCAATATATATGTCTGCTGCCTCCAACAAATGCTGAAGTTCGTAGCCCGTAAGTCCATCGGCTCTCACCAGCAGTTTGTACGGATCATCAACGAATATACAGGTAAAGCCTTTTAATTGAAGAAGCTGAGCCACTCTTTTTTTAACCGACATAGCGTACAAATGATCTTTTTCTGTATACGAAGCAAAATAAGAGCGGGCGTAATCTAAAGAAGCCATAATCGGATAGGATGGACTGCTTGACTGCAAAGCCTGCAGGTAAAAATGAATACGCGTACGATCTATCCGAGGAGAACGGATATGAAGATAAGCTCCCATTGTCATTGCAGGAAGCATTTTATGCGCAGACTGAACTACTATATCCGCACCCAGCTCCAAAGCGCTCATCGGCATTTCTTTTTCTATAACTCCAAAGTGTGCGCCGTGTGCTTCATCAACAAGCACCAGGGAATCATGAGACTTTGCAACAGCCGCCAGTTCCTGAAAAGAACCGGTTATTCCATAATACGTCGGATACGTAAAAATGACCGCTTTACTTTCAGGATATTTTTTGTACGCTTCCATTAATGTCTGCTTTGATACTTGGGCTGCTGTCTGTGTATGTTCATCAAAATCAGGTGTTAAAAAAACAGGGAAGACTTGAGCCATTTTCAAAGCATTTAACACGGACTTATGGCAATTGCGCTGAACAAATACAGTGTCATCTTTTGAAAGTGTACCGAGAATCATGGTAAGATTGCCAACGGTGCTCCCATTCACAAGAAACTTACTTTCCACTGTATGATGTAAATCAGAAAGCAAGTCTTCTGACTCCTTTATACATTCCTCTGGAGCATGAAGGTCATCCAGCCCGTTTAACTCTGTTATATCCAGTGAAAGATCCATCCAGGAAGCAAGCAGGCCATTTTTGTGACCAGGCACATGAAAAGAAACAGATTCCTTCTGCTTATGCTTTTTTAAAGCATCCAGAAGTGGCATACGAGAATGATTCATTTATGAACTCTCCTTTTTACGTAAGCAATATAAAAAAAGAGATGACACAAGGTCATCTCTTTTGATTGTTGCCAGGCGGCGTCCTGCTCTCACAGGGGGAAACCCCCAACTACCATCGGCGCTGAAGAGCTTAACGGCCGTGTTCGGGATGGGAACGGGTGTGACCTCTTCGCTGTAGCCACCTGACTATGAAGTTTGAAAGAAGTGTTCTTTCAAAACTGGATAGAAGCTTGCATTGTATGGGCAAAAACCTTTCGGTTACACGCCATGTGTTGTCCAGCTCAGGCAGCCAGATACGACTGCCTTCCGCTTTTCGATTGATTAAGTCCTCGATCGATTAGTATTCGTCAGCTCCATGCGTCGCCGCACTTCCACCTCGAACCTATCTACCTCGTC
>NZ_LAHL01000047.1 GCF_000966195.1 Domibacillus robiginosus
ATATGTTTATACAGCTGATCCGTTTGATAATCAATCCTGGCCAGATGAGGCAGATCTTCGAGTATGATTGGCTCGTTGGAAAACACACATAACTTTTCTTCAAATAGTGGCTCTTTATGGCCGGGCCAATTGTATTCTCCGCGGATAAAGCCGATATGGATATCATGATTGTAAGCAAGCTGGTAAATTTGCCTGCTGTAGGCGGTTTCAATTTGAAATTCAACGTCCGGATATTGTTCTTTAAACTGTTTTAACCACCCGGGGAGTTTATATTTACTGATAAAGTTTGAAACACCAATCCGAAGTGTGCCGGCTACAATATGGTTGAAATTGTCAACTTCTTCTTTAATTTCACGAAATGTATCTAAAAGTTCTTCAGCACGTTTTGCTAAATATTCTCCTTCAGGCGTAAACTGCACGCCTTTTATGCCCCGGTTTACAATTTTAACCCCAAACTCTGTTTCAATCTGCTTCAGCCGCTTCGTCAAAGTCGGCTGGGCGATAAAAAGCGTTTGGCCTGCTTTTGTAATGCTTTTTTCATGAAAAAGCGTATGTAAAATCAACCAGTCTCGATCGTCCATATGCGTCCTCCTTTTTTTCAAACATATCATATCATTTGTTTTTGCTAAAGAAGAAAGATGGAAATCGTTCATGTTTAACTATGAAAAAATGCTATTTTTTTATAAAGAAACGATCCCGTATGATAGAAATAAGCTTATTTCTATTTAGAACAGAAAAGGGGAAACGGCATGAAGACAAAAGGTTATATAGAGCCAGCGAGCCTGAGAGTAAATGAAAACGAATACATGTATTATCCCATTCATCAATTAAACCATCAAAAGTTTCAGCATATAGCAAGACTCCCATATTCGATTAAGGTACTGCTGGAGGCAGCTATCCGTACTTTCGATGGAACCTCGATAACGGAAGAGCATATCCGGAAACTGGCGGACTGGACAGTAGAAAGAGAACCGAATGAAGAAGTTCCATTTAAGCCCGTACGCATACTGCTTCATGACACAACAGGGCTTCCAGCCATTGTGGATTTAGCTGCTATGCGTGAAACGATGGAGCGCTCAGGAGGCAATGTTTCAGCTGTCAATCCTTTGATTCCAGTAGATCTGGTTGTTGACCATTCGGTAACCGTCGATTATTTTGCCCGGCCAGACGCCATGGAGCTCAATGAGAAAGTAAACATGGAGCGTAATGGTGAGCGGTTTCGATTCTTGCGCTGGGCACAGCAGGCATTTGATAACCTAAACATTATCCCACCTTCTTCCGGCATCATGCATCAAATTAACATGGAGTATTTGTCCACTGTTACAGCCAAAAAGAGTGAAGAAGGGCAGACCGTTGTTTATCCTGATTCACTTGTTGGAACAGACTCTCACACGACTATGATAAATGGCCTTGGAATTGTAGCATGGGGAGTAGGCGGTATAGAAGCGGAGGCAGCGATGCTTGGTCAGCCTTTGTATTTTGCCACACCGGAAGTAGTCGGCTTCCGGCTGACCGGATCACTTCCGGAAGGAACGACATCCACGGATCTTGCCCTGACGATTACAAATATTCTTCGTCAAAAGGGTGTGGTCGGAAAGTTTGTAGAGTTTTTCGGTGAAGGCGTGCGTTCCATGAGCGTAGCTGATAGGGCGACTGTTGCGAATATGGCGCCAGAGTACGGAGCCACAATGGGCTTTTTCCCTGTAGACGAGCAAACGATTCACTACCTGCGGCTGATTGGGCGTGATGAGGAGCAGGTAAACCTCGTTGAAGCGTATTACAAAGCCCAGGGCATGTTTATGGAACAGGGCAGTGAAGATCCGGATTATCCGGAAGTGATTGAGCTGGATTTATCGACCGTTGTCCCTTCCCTTGCTGGTCCGAAACGGCCGCAGGACCGGATCAGCTTAACAGACATGAAAGAGGAGTACCGGGAAATCATCCGCAAGTCGGTGGCCGAGGGCGGCTATGGCGTTACCGGGGAAGCACTCCAAAAAGAAGTTCCGGTTACGCACGAAAGCGGGGAAACGTCGGTTATAAAGAATGGCTCTGTCGTACTGGCAGCTATCACAAGCTGCACCAATACGTCCAATCCGACTGTGCTTATGATGGCAGGGCTGCTTGCGAAAAGAGCGGTTGAAAAAGGATTATCTAAGCCTGCTTTTGTAAAAAGTTCTTTAACACCAGGATCGCGTGTAGTGACCGATTATCTTCAGGAATCAGGGCTGCTTCCGTATTTAGAAAAGCTGGGCTTTCACATTGCCGGGTATGGATGTGCTACTTGCATCGGTAATTCAGGACCGCTTCCTTCTGAAATAAGTGAAGCGATCAGCCAGCACGACTTGACGGTAGCAGGCGTTCTGTCAGGAAACCGTAACTTTGAAGGTCGGGTCCATCCTGAAATCAAAGCCAATTACCTGGCTTCACCGCCTTTGGTGGTCGCTTACGCACTAGCTGGTACGGTTGATATTGATTTTGCAACAGAGCCTATTGGGCATGACTCGAGCAATCAGCCGGTTTATCTGCGTGATATTTGGCCTTCTTTAGCAGATACACAAAAATGGCTTGGTGATGCTCTGCGGCCTGAGCTGTTTCAAATGAGATATCAAAATATACTCAAAGCCAATGAAAAATGGAATGGGTTAGAGATTCCAGAAGGACCGCTTTTTGACTGGGAGGAATCCTCAACCTACGTGCAGGAGCCGCCATTTTTAAAAGATTTGCCTGGCGAGCCAGGAAACATTGTTGATTTCGAGCATGCCCGTGCGGTAGCTGTGTTAGGACACTCCGTCACAACAGATCATCTGTCGCCATCAGGTGTAGTGCCTGCTAACAGTACGGCCGGTATATATTTAAAAAGCCGTGGTGTGAAGCCGAGAGACCTTAATTCTTATCCTTCACGGCGCGGCAATCACCAGGTCATGATTCGGGGAGCGCTGGCTAACCATCGAATCCGGAACTATCTGGTTCCCGGCTCAGAAGGTGGCGTAACAAAATACCTGCCGAGCGGGGAAGTGATGTCGATGTATGAAGCGTCACTCAAATATAAACAGGACAACACCCCACTATTTATTATTGCCGGAAAAGAATACGGCACAGGCAGTTCGCGTGACTGGGCGGCGAAAGGCACGGCACTGCTCGGTGTCAAAGCGGTCATTGCCGAAAGTTTTGAACGCATTCACCGCAGTAACCTGGTCGGAATGGGCGTGCTTCCTCTTCAATTTGAAAACGGAGAAAACGCGGAATCTTTAGGGATTGAAGGAACAGAAATCTTTCAAACAATCGGCTTATCAGACGACATTCAGCCCGGGCAAAAGATTCGTATTAAAGCAGCAGGTAAAAACGGAAAATCGTTTGAATTTAATGTGACTGTGCGCCTTGATAATGTTGTAGATATCGATTATTACCAGAACGGGGGTATCATGCAAAAAGTTATCCGGCAATTAATAAACACTACCTCCACGCTCACTATGAAATGAAACAATTGATCTAGTTGACGGCAATCATTCAGATAGAAATGTTCATTTAAAGGAGGGAAAAGCATGGAAATCAGCAATACATTTGCTGAATTCGTTGTTGCGATCAATAAAACAGCGCAAGAATTTCAATCCAGCATTGTTATTAAAACAGATCGTAAAAGTTTTGATGCCAAAAGTATTCTTGGGCTGACATATTCTGTTCTTAGCTCTAAAACCTTTGAACTGGAGATTCACGGACCTGATGAAGAAGAAGCGAAAAAAGCGATGACCCATGTATTTCATCAGCACAATGTACCTGTACGTGTAAATGAGTAATAGATTTTAATGCTGAGCATGTAACGTGTTTGGGCTCGACTTTAAGATTCGAGAAAATTAACCGGTTAAAAAGCTGATTGGCAAAAGGCCAATTAGCTTTTTATATGGGGAAGAAACTGTTTTAGCAGTTAATTCTATAAAGAAGCAGATTCACTTTCTTTTTCTATGCGTTCAATAGCATTTATCAAAAGAGCGGCCGTTTTTTTAGACAGATTTATTACTGTATTTAATCTTGTGTGATTTAAAGAATGGATTGGGAAAAAGGGGTCTAAATGGTTGACGACTGCTTTTAAATGATAATCTCCGACGGGAGGCAGTATTTGATGGACAGCATTGCCAGGGCAAAAAGATCCTTCATTAAAATAAATGGACCCAATCTGATGAAAATCTCCCAAACATGCGTCGATAGCAAAAATAAATGAATGGCGTTTTTTTATGCGAATGTCTTTTAATACAGTTTTTAAATTGAGGGCATGCACAGGCTCGCTGAGTGTACCAAATACTTGATACGGTACGTGATTTTCTTGAAGCATGGTGCCGACTAAAGGCCCGAAAGAATCTCCTGTAGAACGGTCGGAGCCGATGCATAAAAACACAGGCTCTAATGAAGACGACTGAAGAATTTGGGCAATTTGTTCAGACATCTTTTCTGTTTCTTCATCTGCCGTTACGATATAGGGATATAACAGTTTATCTTTTTGCGACGAAATCGATTTTCTGCTTTTAAAAGGATACATCTATGAGCCTCCTTTTAGCTGCTCGCTTTTTAGTAGTCCTTATATAACTTTCTTAAGTAGTCACAGTATACCCTCTTTTTATGGCATATTTCCTTGTTAATTTGTTTGCAAAGAGAAGTAAATAAAACAACATACATATTTTATCAGCGATTCTTTTGTCAAAAGCATTGCTCACTCAAAGCCTGGTTTATTAAAATTGGAGGGGGAAGGTGTTTTAAAAAAGGAGGAGCGAGAAATATGAAGGCATTATTTATCGGGGGAACTGGAACAATTAGTAGTGCTGTTTCAAAATATGCTGTGGAAAAAGGGTGGGATCTATACCTTTTAAACAGAGGAAACCGTCTAGACCAGGTACCAGAAGGGGCAACAGTCATTACAGGAGACGTTGAAGATGAAAAAGGAATTTCTGAAAGGATTAAAGACCTTCATTTTGACGTTATTGCTGATTTTATCGCTTTTAAGCCTGAACACATTGAACGTGATATAAATCTGTTTACGAACAAAACGAAGCAATTTATTTTTATCAGCTCTGCATCTGCTTATCAAAAACCACTATCCTACTTTAAAACAAGTGAAAGTACACCGCTGAGTAACCCATACTGGGATTACTCACGAGAAAAAATCGCATGTGAAGATCGGCTTATGGCGGAATATCGCAATAAGCAGTTCCCCATTACAATCGTGCGCCCAAGCCATACGTATGGGAAACAAAAAGTACCAGTAGCTTTCTATGGGAAAAATGGAAGCTGGCAGGTTGTAGAACGCATTCGAAAAGGAAAGCCTGTCATTGTTCATGGTGATGGTACGTCGCTTTGGACATTAACACACAACACCGATTTTGCAAAAGCATTCGTTGGGCTTATGGCAAATCAGGGAGCTATAGGTGAAGCGGTGAATATAATGGCGGACGAGGCCCTTACCTGGAACAAAATTTACGATTGCATTGGGGCGGCTCTCGATGTGGAAGTGAAAAAATTCCATGTATCCACTGATTTTCTTGTTGGCTGCAGACCAGATCTAGAAGGGCCACTATTAGGAGACAAAGCTGGATGTGCTGTGTTCGACAATCGTAAAATCAAAAGACTTGTTCCTGAATTTACTGCGACGAAACGGTTCGACGAGGGAGTGAGGGAAAGTATCGAACACATTTTATCCAATCCGGAATTACAACAATTGGACGAGGATTTTGACCGCTTCTGCGACAAGCTGATTGAGGTACAGCAGACAGCCTTAAACGCATTTAAAGAAACGTTTTAAATGAATTAAAATAATGATCAACAAGCTGATTTTAACATGAAAAAAGGGAAATCCAGACAGGGGGGTATTAGAGAAAGGAAAAGGCAAGAAGATAAATGTGTAGTATTTATACGTAATCTGTATTGTAAGCATCTTTAATAAAGTTGACTGTAAAAGCAATGCTTACTATGGTATTAGTATAATAATAAATAAGATACATTACTTTAAAATAAATAGGTCGTTTTCAAACAGGCTGTTTAGCTATGAAGATAAAAGAAAACACACCGTTACACAAAAACATCTGTTTTTTATTCTCACATATAAATACGTATTATCTACTTTGAAGCTGGGCCTGCATGATCAGCTTATCGAGCTCTTCGCTGTACTGTAATGTGTCCAGGCTGCTGATGCCATATAGCTCGGCAGCATCAATCATTAAACAGCGAAGCTCTTCAATTTGAGAATGTAAGTCGGTATATCTTGCTTCGATTGTTTCCATAATTAGTCACCCGGTTCTTTTTGATTATGATTTGTAAGTAAATATTTGTATTCTTAAAGGAAATGATGATTGTTGATCTTGCCGTGTTTTAAGTAATATATCTGTCCAATTATAATTCTATAAAACTTGCTGAAAATCCTTTTGAATTCCAACGAAAAGAAGAAACTCCAAGTAAACATTTTCTGTTTGTTCTTAGAGTTTCTTCTCATTGGATCGGGTTTTCACGTAAATAAGTGGAAAAATTCTTCCTATCTTGTTATTAAACAGATTAAAAAATCATTCTTTTATTTTATTAATTTTATCCCAGGTTGTAACACCATCGTCTTCATCAAATTCAATGACCACATCCGTAACATTTCCCAGACTTTGCTTTATTTTTTGCTCAATATCATCTCTTATATCATCGGCTTGCTCAATCGTCATTTTAGGATCTACTTCCAATGTAAGCTCGACGTGAAGACTGTCCCCTTCTTTTATGACATCAAGATCTTGAATATCGTTTACTTGTGGATGACTAAAAACTTTCTCACCGATTTTGGCCTGCATTTTCACATCAGCCACTCCTAGCGCTCCAGCAGCATTATCTAAAAAGATACGTCCCACCACAACTAAAAGGAGAGCACCGATAATAATAGAAGCATAGCCAGTCGCGCTGTGGAAAGGTGTGTATGTGGAAATGATGATAGCCAGCATTGCAAGGACGGCGCCGCCAACAGCGACATTATCCTCTAAAAAAACTAATTTTGTAGCTGGTTTTGCGTCTCTCACATGCTTGTAGCTTTCAGGTATAATTTTAAGTCCTTTTACTTTTTCCCGCGGCAGGTGTTCTGTAATTTCCTGCATCGCCTTATAGAGAACAGCAGCTTCAAGCACTGCTGCAGCTCCTAAAACACCAATGTTAAGCCAAAACCAGTCATCTGAGTGAGTGGCATCGGAAATATGATGAATGCCTTCTATAATCGTTTCGTAAGCCAGGACGCCAACAACTAGTACAGCTCCGAGCAGAACAAGATTGACCAGCCGGCCAAACCCGCCTGGGAAACGATCGGTTGGTGCTTTTTTACTTAAAGCGGATCCGATAAAAACAAAAAGCTGATTGGCTGCATCCCCAAAACTATGCATCATTTCCGCAAACATTGCCACGTTCCCCGTAATAAGATAAGCAGCCGTTTTAATGAGTGCAACAATTGTATTTACAATCGCAGCCCATAAAGCCGACTTGCTTCCAAGCTTTAATAACTTGAACGATTCCCTCATTCGTTTTACTCCCTTCGTTTTGTTCTTATCTCTATTTTTTCTACTTTCCCTTCTATAGATTAGAAATAACATGTTTTTTTAATCCATTATTCAAGATGGAGTTCAGCTTATTGTTAAACATATACTTTATCTAAAAAACGATTTTTTTCTTTTTGTATTTAAAATGTCACCCATCCATCCTTTGCTTTTTAAATAAAAATACAGGAAGACAGTACTAATAACGATTAAAACACCTGCAAAAGCATAACCCATTTTCCATTCAAGTTCAGGCATGTGCTTAAAATTCATACCCCAAATAGCTCCAAGGGCAGTAGTAGGGGCAAACAGTGTTGTCATGATTGTTAGTGTTTTCGTAATTTCATTTCCCCGGTGGGTAGAAATAAGGTTTTCCAGGTTTAGAACGGATTTAATCTCGCTTTCATATGCATCTAAAAGTGTTTCAACCCGCTCAATACGGCACTTTGCCCGTTGAAACTGCTCTCCCTGGGCCGTTTGGCTTCCAAATGCTTCTTCAGCGGCCATCTTAGTTTCTTTTATTGGAATAACAAGATTTTTCCAGACAAGTAATTCATGGTCAACGGCCGCCGCTCTGTCTAATATAGTCGTACGGTTGTTTTCTTTTATATCCCAAAGGAGTGTGTATAGTTTAACCTCAAATTCATCAATCTTGTTTAAGAAGTCAGCTGTTATTTCACTGAGCAGAACAAGAAATCCTTCTATCGGTGATTTACAATGATGCATCTTTTCCTTCATGGTTTTGGCATTGCGAAGATTTAGTTTTGATAAATCAAGATCGATTGTAATTAACTTTTCTCTTGTTAAAAAAAAATGGAAAGTCGAATTTTTATCTCTTTTTTCTACATCCTGCTGGTAAATAAGAGAACCCCATAAATTTTCTTCTCCAGGCGTTCCTGTATACATATTAATGAAGTTGTTATCATTTTTTT
This sequence comes from Domibacillus robiginosus, assembly GCF_000966195.1. Lineage (GTDB taxonomy): Bacteria > Bacillota > Bacilli > Bacillales > Domibacillaceae > Domibacillus > Domibacillus robiginosus. The sequence goes on from NZ_LAHL01000047.1 coordinate 8,471, forward strand.
CTACTTTTTTGGCCCAGCTCTTACATTGATGAGAATTTTTTGTTGCTTCTTGTATCAATTGTGTATCTTTAATGTCAAGTTCAAACCATTTCCATTGGGAAGAGTGGAAAGTATGCTCCATATTTATCAGCCCTTTCAATAAACACTTTTTACCCATAACATTTCAGTATGTCATAGAATTTTCCCCTCAGTATTCCCGGTTGCTTGCCAGAATATAAATTCATTGCATTATAAAAACAAATCGCTCATCATCATTGGACTTTTTACCAGACACTTCTTATAAACAAGATCTGGTACGAAAATTTTTAAAAAATAATAGAAAGGAACTTGCAGGTGGGGTACAGTGTCAAAGCGTTTCATAAGCGTTTAGTAAAAGGAGTTTTGCACATTGAGTTGTGCTTGCTTCTCTGCTGTATTTGCAATTCTGATAAAGGGGCATGAATGCTTGGAGGAGGAAGCTATTTGGAGAAATAGACGGTAATGTCTTCATACAATACAGGATACATTTTAGCCCTCTTTTTATAGAGTTTTCCATATAATTATTCATTGCTTTTTCTAGCCTGTATCCGTTTCTGCCCCCCTTTATCATAGCTGACCGCTTGTTGCAGGATGTAACACTAAATTTTTGAAGTCAAAGTAAAACCGCTGAAAGCGAACGGGGATATCCCTGTTTGCCATCAGCGGTTTTACTTTGAATGTGCAGTTTTCCACTCTGTTATATCCACAGAAACCAAATCTACCCACGTATCCTGCTGTTTATTTTGATCGAGAATTGTGCCATTTTTATCAAACGGCAAACTTATTAGATTTTTTTCTTCATCTACAAGCCGGCAAAGTGACTGATCAACGATATGTTCTAATAGCTTCAAAAATGTCACTCCTCTTTTCTTTTATGGAAATTATATCAAATTTAATAGTCATTTAGCCAGTTTTGTCCTATGGAGATAGTGAAAAACAGCATATAAAAACAGGGATCTGTAATAAAAATACAATTTAGCCGAAAAGATTAGTAGTTAATGCAAAAAAAAGCGTACGGCACCGGAGATCTATCTTAATAAAAAGATTTGTCAAAAAGTCATTTAGTAAATAAGTATCATGTAAAAAATCGATTAATACTACAGCAAATAAACTTTTTACCTATTCTTAATAAACTTTTGTTATCTCTGATTTTTGGAGTCTATATTGCAGAAAGATGGGTAAAGAATAAAGAATCAAGTGAGTATGTGTATAAAAAATGTATCAATTATGAAAATAAACGAGAGCTGTACCAGAGATTGGTTGTTATAAAGCAGTTTAGTTGGACAGATTGAATAGCAGAAAAAATTACTGATCTAGTTAAAGGAGGAATTTTTCGTGCTACTGTACAAAAATCGAAAAAACGATCAATCGGTAAAAGCCGCTAAATTTATCATACGATTAAAGCAAAAAGGACTTGTAAAAGCATTTGTCTGCTTTACAGACGAAAAAGGGCAGTTGAAAAGCATGACATATGAAAATGGTGAATATTATTTATTCAATTTAACAGACAGAAAAATTAAGCCAATTACATCTTCTGCTTTTTTTCAAACACTGGATTTGATTAAAAAAAATTTTTATAATGCTCGGACATATGGACAAGTCCGTCTTAGGCAGACAAAACAAAGAAGACACGGGATGCGGTAAAAGCGGCGAAGGAAGCACTAACTGGATGAATAAAAAGACAATTTTATTTTCTATAAAATGTTTTATTGTTAGATTTAAGTGTTTTTAACATAAAAATGATTAAATGCATTGTTAAAAAAGCAAGGGAACTGAAAAAGTTCTTCCGCTTTTTACTTGAAAATATTGCAGAACTTCCTTATTAAGAAACGGTGAAAGTGAAAGTTCTAGTAAGTCTTTTGCCCCTTTTTTGATTTAAGTAGGATATATAATATGTTAATACTCACTTAAAATCCAGAGATAATCATTGTTCGTTGTCATGCAAATAAAGTATATGCTCTTTTTTTGGATGATAGCTTATTAAATCGAAACATGTGATAGCCACACTTATAGATGTTTTTATCCTTGCTTCATTTTTAGATCAGGAAAGAAAACGATTGAATTATTTATATTTCAACAGTTCTATTTGCAATGTTCCAATATATAGTCCTGCTTATAGAGCAGTGCTTGATCAGTATTTGGATCTTTACTCATATGTATAAGCTAAGAAAACATCCTGTTACCAGGAGGTTTTCTTTTTTTATGGAATGATTTGTAATGTTAAGTGCAATACATAGAAATAAAAACGCCAGAAGCCCCAGGAAAAAAGAGTCCAGCTTACTATCGGAACGTCTTTTTTCGAACGCCAGGCAGAAGTCAAACAGCGTTAGTCATTTGGCCGTTGGGCACTAACACTGTTGTATCCAGACGTGGAAAAGAAAGGGTTGTGTCGCTGCCTTTGTCGAGCGCAAAGCTCGCTGGTACGTGTTCTCCAGCTACTTAACAACCGGACACGCAAGTTTCTAAGCTGGCGTACGCTACACAAGGCGTTATCGACGAAGGTTGGGCTTCAATTCACAAACTATTATGAGAAAAAAGATACAAAAAAAACAATAGAAAAATGTTTAAAGAAGATATTTTAGTGAATATATACTATGTGTAAAGTTTATTGATTAGGTACATAGTTCGTGGAGATTCGTAAGGAGAGGAAAGGGCGACAGAAAAAGCTACTGTAGGTTTTCGGATTTATTGCTTATAAAAGAATTATTTTTTAGAGAGAAAATGGGGGAGTATAATGAATATGTCTATTGGAAAAAAGTTGCTTGGCGGTTTTTTTATTATCGCCTTTCTTCTTGGTGTCATCAGTTTTATATCTTATTATAATTTAAAAAAAGTGGATCAGTCATATTCTGATTTGGTTAATCGGCGGGCGGCCATTCTTTTTAATGCAAAAGATATTCAAACAGAAGTCTTACAGGAAATGAACGCGCTGCGAGGGATGCTGTTAAATGAAGAAGAATCAGCTGATACATTATCCCGGGCCGCTCATACATTAGATGAAAAAATCAAGGCAGCCCAAAGCCTGGCTGAAAGCAACGAAAGCAAAGAATTGCTAAATGAACTTGATGAGCTGAATGAACTATTTAAAGCCCGATCCGAAGAAGCGATCGCTTTAATGACAACCGATCCAGAAGCGGCCCGGTCATTGGCGGATGGTGAGCTGAATGAATTATCCCAGGATATGTGGGAGGCTGCCAGTGGTTTGCAGGAAAGGCAAGCCGCATTTATGCAGGAAGGAAGCAAGTTTAATACTGACCTAGTAGACAATGTTGCACGCACTGTCCTGTTTTTAAGTATAGCAGCTTTTATCTTAGCTCTTTTGATCGGTACCTTTATTACTAGAATGATTACGAAGTCAATTCTGTCTTTGGTAAAAGGCGCAGAAAGCATTGCCGCAGGTGACTTAACCGGGAAAGATATTAAGGTGCGCTACAAAGATGAGCTTGGGAGCCTGGCGAGTTCCTTTAATCAAATGAAAACCAATCTTCAAGAAGTCATCCAACAAGTAAGCGCCAATGCAGAACAGGTAGCAGCAACTTCAGAAGAACTGTCTGCAAGTGCAGAAGAAACAAGCAAAGCGACTGAGCAAATATCAATCGCTATCCAGGACGTGGCAGCAGGTTCAGAAAAACAAGTAACCAGTACGGTAGAGTCGACTGAAGCTGTTGAAGATATCTCTAATGGGATGAACGAAGCGGCGGCTTCTATTCAATCTGTAGCCAATTTAACAGCGCTAGCAAATGAGAAAGCAGCGATAGGAAATGCAACTGTGACTCAAACAGTTGAACAGATGAATCTTGTGCAGCATTCAACGGCTCATTCTTCCGAAGTGGTAAATGCTTTGGGCGGAAAATCAAAAGAGATTGGACAAATTGTAGAATTCATAACCGAAATTGCCAGCCAAACAAATTTGCTAGCTTTAAACGCAGCCATTGAAGCGGCACGCGCAGGAGAGCAGGGCAAAGGTTTTGCGGTCGTAGCCGATGAAGTACGCAAGCTTGCGGAGCAATCGGCAAATGCAGCTGGAGACATTCGACATATTATTGTAGAAATTCAATCGGAAGCAGAAAAAGCTGTTCAATCTATTCATAGCAGTACAGATGTGGTTCAGGAAGGGATTAATCTGGTTGCACGAACAGGTGAAGCTTTTCAGGAAATTGCAGCATCTATTCAGCAGGTTGCAACTGAATCCGGACAGGTATCTGCTATAGTGGAAGAAGTAAATGCCAGCTCGCAAAATACGGTAAGGATGATAAAAGAAGTAAGGCAGGTTTCTGAGCAATCGGCCGGTAATATACAGAATGTAGCTGCTTCAGCTGAAGAACAAAATGCAGCGATGGAAGAAGTCTCCGCTTCTGCAGAAGCGTTAAGCCAGATGGCTCAAGAATTAAGAGAAGCTATTGGAAAATTTAAAGCTTAATTGCTGTCCTGAACAGGATAGCGCAAAAAGGAGCCTGCTGTTATAAAGCGGGCTTCTTTTTCAATTTTATTATATAAAACAGCTGCTCAGAGACAAAAAATAAAAAAGTGACCTATAAAAGCAGATGACAACTATAAAGAAAAAATGTATTTGTAGAGTAATA
>NZ_LAHL01000048.1 GCF_000966195.1 Domibacillus robiginosus
GAGAGGACAGCGGAAGCTGTCCTCTTTTTGTATTTTCTGTTAAAGCCTTTATTTGTTTCTTTTTTCAAGAGCTTTAACCAACTCTTCACCCAATGCTTCAGAAGAAAAGGGATCGCGTCCGGTCAGCAGCTGTTCATTTCCCCATACTACTTTTTCTTCTGATGTATAATCCGCAATCTTTCTCATTTCTCCTTCAAGGCTGTACGGCAGAATATTTGGGAGACCTTCTGGTTCCATCGCTTCCGGATATCCAGTAACACGTAAGCCGGAAATAATGCTTTTGCCGTCAGAGCGCTTTGTCCAAATTAAAGGAGCGGGTCCGTGGCATACGGCAGACACAATATTTCCGTTATCGTAAATGAAGTTAATAATTTGGTGTAGCTCTTCACTTTTAGCCAGATCATACATAGCACCATGGCCTCCTACGATGAGCACAGCATCATATTTATCGGGGTTTATTTCAGATAGAGCCGTTGTATGGTCCGCTTTTCCAGATTCATATAACGTTTTATATTTCCCTTCAGGATCATATTCTTTCGCTAAGCTATGTTTGTCAATGTCGGGTTTGCCGCCTAATGGAGAAGCTAAGTCTACTTGGTGCCCCGCTTTTTCAAGCAGCTCCATCGGGGCAAATAATTCTTCTCCCCACCATCCGGTTTCATAATTATTTTTTGCATCTTTAAACCCGCTTGATAGTACTGCTAACACTTTAGCCAAAAGTAGTTCCTCCTTTTGTTGTCATACTCTCCATAAACAAGTTATCCTTTCTACGTCTTTTTAAACAATTTTTCAAAGTATATGATGGGAAAAGAAACAGCGAAGGAATTCAATAGCTTAATAGTATAGAATTTCTGCTCCGGCTTTTAAACCGCTTTTGTAGTTACAGTAAAAAGTGGCTATGTGAACAAACGTGATAAAAAAGCGCTGTCCTTCTGATTGAAGGACAGCGCTTTTTTGAGCGGGCGAACCATTGAAAAATAATATGTGTATAGCAGGGGCAGCGCCTTATTCGTTTTCTTTAGAAAACCATTTGAAAAAACGCTTCTTTTTTATTTCTGCTTTTTTAGCTTCCTGCGTATTTTTTAAAGATTCCAGAAGAAGCTGATCCCGCTTATTTAGCGAATCCTTAATATACTGTTGCTGCTCGTCTAATTTTGTAACGAGTGCTTGGTTAAACTGCTCCTGTCGTTCCATACGTTCCATAATGACCGCCAAATCTTTTCGAATTCCACTTGAGGGCTCTTCCTGTACAAGTTCAGGTTTTATTTGTGTTTCCCCTGTAGCAAAGTAATATTCAATTTGTTTAAGGGAGTAATTTTGTTCGCGGTTTAGTTTACGGATGAGCAGCAGCCTTTGTAAAGCAGGTTCATCAAAATAGTTATAGCCATTTTCTCCCTGAACTGTAGGAATATAAGGCTTCAGCTCTCTTAGCCAGTTACGGACGACACCGGGACTCTCGTTGATCTGTTTAGCAGCTTCTTTTACAGTTAAACGCATTTCCTCTACATGTTCCGTTGGAGTTTCCATACATTGTTCTTTTGTTTGAGTCATGATTCCATCATCCTTTCAAGATAGGTTTCAACGCACGTGCCTAATAACAAGTCTGGTACACTGCTCTTCTAAAGGTATGTCATGAATCTCAACTAGCTTTTCAGGTACGTTCTTTCATATATGTGTTAAGTTCGGTGTATGCAGAGAATGTCCTTTAACTAAATTTGTCGTTTGGTTAGAGGTTTTAGAACATATTAAAATTCTTAAAAATAAGTAGGTAACCACTTATCGCTTTTCACAGAATGGGGAGCCGCTTATCCCATTTTATTTAATTAATTATCATGTTGTTTGTCATGTACTTTGCTGCCTTTATGATCTGATTCTTCCTGAATCCTCTTACCATTGGAAGTTACTTATCAATTCACCGTGCTTTTGCTGGTGTTGCAATGTTTAGATTCCCAGGCTTATTTTTATAAACAATTTTTGGAGAGATAAAGATAAAACAATGTTATATTTAAAAAGTAAAAAAAGCGCAATAAATGGATTTATCCTTTGTTATTTAGGGTATAGCAAAGTAGAGTAATAAAAGAATATAATAATTGGGTAGGATAGCAAGAGTGGCTATCAATGTATATGGCGTAGGTGGGGCCAGTACGAGGGAAGGTCGAATTGTATTTTTTTATTACTTTAAACTTTTATAATAATACTGGCTTGTCCAGTACCTAGAAAATAATAAACGAGCCCCTGGTCTTCATAAAGGTCGGGGGCTCGCTTTCGTATAGCGCTAACATTTTTAATAAAGCAACATACAGTACATTATACAGGGTAAATGGGTAAATAAAACGCGTCCTTCTTTCTAAAGAACGGGGCTTTTTGGATTGAATGATTGGTTCGGACTATCAATTATTAATTGCAAAGCCAGTTATTTAACATTCACTGCCTTGTCAATGCCGGCTCTTTAAAAGAAATTCTTTTTTTAATTCGTTCATCACTTTTTTAATGGTCAATCCACCAATCTCAGTTGTATAACCTTCATCTTCCTTTAACTCTCATATCTACAAAAAACACCTCTCAGTTGATTTTTAAGGTCCGTACATGACCGTTTTTCAACGTAGAGATGTTTTCGTTTGTCTTACTTTATGGAATCAATCCCTTTAACAAAATATATTGATAAAAGGATGCTTTTGTTGAAAAATTCAATAAAAATTTTACGGCTTTTATATTTAGTGAATATCATTCTTTTTAAAATTACCACCCTTAACTTCTGCTACGTCATACACAGTCACAAAAGCTCCTGGGTCAATCTCATTGATGATTTCCTTTAGCTTGGTTTCTTCCAGGCGGTTAATGACACATGTGATTTCTTTGAATTTTTCATGGGAAAAACCACCGTACGCTTCTTTATAAGTGGCACTACGGCCTAAGCGGTCACGTATAGTTTCTACCATTAAGTCAGATTCAATGGTGATAATTTGGAAGGTTTTAGAGCCGCTTAGACCTTCTTCTACAATATGTATAACTTTAGAAGCAATAAAGTAAGCAATGGCCGAAAGAATAGCCCCTTGCAGGCCAAATACAGTGGAAACGATAATAAATACAAAAATGTTTAAGAAAAGTATAAGATCACTGGTTCCAAACGGTAATTTTCGAGAAAGCAGTACGGCAAGCATATCAATTCCATCCAATGCACCGCCATTACGTAAGGCTAATCCCATTCCAAAACCAAGGATAATACCACCCACAACTGTAACTAATAACGTATCGCCTTCAATAATAGCGGGAGTATGGTGCATAAGAACTGTACCAACAGCCAGTGAAGCGATTCCGATAATTGAAAAAATGGCAAAGCTTCTTCCAATTTGTTTATATCCTAACCAGATAAAAGGAATGTTAAGAACTGCAATCAGCACACCTAATGGCAATCCAAATAGTTGTGAACCTACGATACTAAGACCTGTCACGCCCCCATCCGATACGTTGTTTGGGATTAATACTGTTTCTAGTCCGTATGCGGCTATAATTCCCCCAAGGATGACTAATAATCCTCGCATCATCATTTTAAGTTTGTTGGGCTTATACTTTTTAACTTTACTCATCTAATTCCTCTTTTCAAATCTTTTGTCATCTTTAAGCTTACCATAAATAACAAGCATAATTCATGGCTAAGTCCTATAAATTTGGCACCTCCAAAGCTAGAGCAGGTGAGATTCTACACCTTATGAGCGTTAAGTTCTCTGTATACGTTTCCTTCATGTTTTCTGGCGTTTCAAGAAAGTTAATCAAAGATGTGTAGTTACCAATAGCCTTTGAAATTCCCGTATAACTCCTTAATGCTTTGACAGAGTAAGCCCCCTGGAAACTGTATATCAGCTGATTTTGAGTGAATCCTGTCATTGCGGGAATGCAGGGAAAGGTTTTTTCTTTATCCTCCATTTTAGCTAAGAATTTTTTTACCCGTGAACAATTTGATTATACATAAGACTATTTATGTAAGGACCTAGGCTATTAAATAATGAAAACATACAAAAATAGTTGAATAAACGAACGTTTGTGCTATAATAGAACTAATGTTTCTATTGTTCATCCAATAACAAACCATTTTAAATACCTTTTTCAAAGGAAATACTGATAGCTGTAAAGTATTCCGTTTTATAGGAAAAGTTTATGTTTTTAACCGAGGTGATAGTGATGAGTAAATCAAAATTCTGGACAGAAGAAGAAGATCATTTTTTAAAAGAGAATCTTTGTAAAATGACGCTAGAAGCAATTGGACACCATTTAGGCGGCCGCAGCAAAGAGTCTGTGAACAAGCGGGTAATAAGGTTAAAGCTTCGTACTGAAAAAACGCGTCAGCGAAAGTCCTGGTGTAAGGAAGAGGATTTATTTCTTGCGGAAAATCTAAATAATATGAAAAACGTGGAGATTGCTGAGCGGCTGGGCAGACCTGTAAACTCTATTGCTACTCGCATTAAAGTTCTCAAGCTGCAAAGAAAGAATCCTCTGCGCAGGTGGACAGCAGAGGAAGATGACTACATGATTCAGCGATACGGGAAACAGCCTATTTCTTTTATTGCCAAAAAACTTAAAAGAACACCAGGAGCCGTAGAAGGAAGGCTGAACCGTCTTGGCATTTATGGTGGCAGGTCTAACAATGGTGATCTCACGACTTATGATTTGGCCGCTGAACTCAAAGTAGATGTTCATACTGTTTACAACTGGATTCAAAAGTATGATATGCCCTGTTACGAGGCAGTGATTAAAACACGCATATTTACTATGATCGAAGTCCAGCCGTTTTGGAAATGGGCGGAAGAAAATAAAGAACGGATCAACTGGTCTCGTGTTTCTAATAATACTTTGATTCCTGAGCCGGAATGGGTCCAGCAGCAAAGACATTGCAACTTTATGAATCACCTGCAAAAAGAAAATCGCAATTGGACTGCTGAAGAGGACGCAAGGCTTTGGCAAATGTATTATTCGAAAGGGTATACACAAAAACAAATTGGAGAAATCATGGGTCGTTCTGCAAGAGGTGTTCAAAGACGTTTGGAGCGATTGAGAAGAGCAAAAAAAGTAAGCTAACTGAAAAGCTGTATTAACATAGGAGATGTATTCGATTTACATTTGTGGGTAAACCGGCCGGTAGTTTAATCAATAAATCGTAAAGGTTAGTGGAAGAAAAACGAAAAAAGCAGGTTCGTTAGTTGTTTGAACCTGCGAAGTAAAAAATTATTGTTTTAACAAAAACTCATTCCCGTCTTCATCTTTGAACTGAACAAATGTACCCCATTGCATTTTTTGTGGTTCACCTAAAAACTCAACACCATTTGCTTTCAACTTTTCGTATGTACTTATAATGTCATCACATTGAAAAACAATAGATGCTTTCATATTTTCTGAACCCTTTATCATTGTTTTGGGATAGATAACTAAATGACTATCAGCTCCTTTTGGTGCTACCTCAAGCCAAAAGGAATTTGGCCCCATTGGATGGTTAGCCACTACTTCAAACCCTATTTTTTCTGACCAAAACGTTTTTGCTTTTTGTTGGTCCTCTACATAAACAGCAACTGTTGCAATTTTTTGAATCATGATAAAACCTCCATTTTTAGCTCCCTTGTATCATATCAAGGATTTTCTTATGAAGCTATATGAAGCTAACGGAATCTTGAGTTGGATAAAGAATAATCAAAGTACCTGCATAGTGGTCTTCCTTTCTTTCAATAAAAACATCCAGACGGATCCTGACTCTTAAAAATAAGGATCCGTCAAATTCTTAATAATGACTATGACCCTGCAGGCCTTCGATATGGCATTTTCAGCTCTCACGTTGACTTTAGACTTTAATTTGTATGGGGCTATATTCGCGAGAATTGCTGTGCTTGCTACAACATTGGCTTGCTTTTTTGATAGGTAAAAGCTATAGGCGTTATATTAGTCAGAGCAGGTTTTTTATCGGTGGTTCAGGTTGAGAGAAAGTCCAACGGAACACAGTCACCTATACATTAGGTGCTCGAGCAGAAATAATGATATCTTTTAACTGCAAGTAATTTTCTTTTAATGAGAATCATAGCTGGACAAAATAAACACGACGGGGTGGAAGTTATGTTACATAATGAATTGACAAAACGTTTGAACATTCAGTATCCGATAATACAAGCTCCTATGGCAGGCGGAATTACTACTTCGAAATTAGTGGCCGAGGTTTCCAGTGCTGGAGGACTGGGAATGATTGGGGCGGGCTATCTGACGCCTGCTCAAACAAAAGAACAAATTAAAGAAATCAAGCAGTTAACATCAAAACCTTTTGGCATCAATTTATTTGTACCCAACGAATTTCACATCACGGAGGATGCGGTCAAATCCGCTGATCAGCTATTACACTCAATTCGTGAGCAATTAAATGTAGAGCCTGCAGACAGCTTTGATATTCCCGAATTCAACACTATTTTTGAAAGCTTTATGGAGCAGGTGAAGGTTGTCATTGAAGAAAAAGTTCCCATTTGTTCCTTTACATTTGGTGTTCCTTCCAAGGAAGTGATAGCCAAATTAAAACAGCATAACATCACGCTTATAGGGACAGCTACGACAGTTAGAGAAGCGGTTGAAAATGAAAAATTGGGAATGGATATGGTGGTTGTGCAGGGCAGTGAAGCGGGCGGTCACCGCGGTAACTTTATAGATGAGCATCAGGAGAGTTTAGTTGGCTTAATGTCACTTATTCCGCAGGCTGTAGACCATGTAAGCATTCCGGTTATTGCCGCTGGAGGCATTATGGATGGGAGAGGATTAATGGCTTCCCTCTGTTTAGGTGCGCAGGGTGTACAAATGGGTACAGCTTTTCTAACCTGCGTGGAAAGCGGGGCCCATAAAGTGCATAAGGAAGCTATTTTGAAGGGGGCCGAAGACCAGGTGACATTTACGCGGGCTTTTTCTGGTAAATGGGCAAGAGGCATTAAAAATAAATTTATTTTAGATATGCAGGAGCACGAGTTGCTGGTGCCCGATTTTCCTGTTCAAAACCTATTAACTCAAGTGATTAGAAAAGCAGGCAGCGAGCAAAACAATCAAGACTTTATGTCACTCTGGTCTGGTCAGAGTCCAAGGCTGGCCAAAAATCAAACGGTTGAAAGATTAATGAAGGATATGATAACTGAAGTCCAAAAAATAAATATAACTGTATCGTAATTGACGCAGCTCTTTACTGGTTTTTTATTTTACTTAACGATTTAGTTTAACTATATTTCTTTATAATAAAAATTTATTTCTCAATTTGTACGCTAAAAATCATAAAAGGCTCATGATGACTCCGTCCTGATCATGAGCCTTTTTCCTGCTTGCTTATTTATTGTCGATAAGTAAACGAAACGGTTTATAGTGGATAGAGAAAATAAAAAAAATCCCTCTTAAGGGATTTTTATAAAAGTCGTTAAGACTTCTGTTTATAAAACGCCATAAATTCTTGAATAGAATGTATAATTCCTTCAGCCTGGAATGTAAGCAGCGAAAAAGCTGATAAAGAGAAAAAGGCGATAGGGATTAAACGCAGCCAATGCATTTTATCTCCTCCATTTCTAATTTTCTAGGTAATGAAAGAATCATACTCCTGAAATTCAAATTGATCAAGTGTAAAGTATTAAAACCTTTAGTATTTATTACCCGGGTCACTTTATTCGTTATTTTGAAGCAATGATAAGCCGTTCAAGTAAAAGCTGCATGGGGCTGCTAGCCAGTCCATTGGTTTAAAAGTTTCAGAGTACCGAGTGTACAGGTTAGGCAGCTGACTTTGTTCTAAGAAATCAATATGAACATCCATAAAATTTATTGACGAAAATAAAAATGGCCCATGAAAAAGGCTTCTAGAGCAGGGGAGCGGGCAGGGAGCAGCGGTAATAGAATATAAATAGGGGGAGTGGAAGCGAAGTGGTGACCTTATGTTTAATGGGATAATATTGAACAGTTGTAAGGTGAAACAGTAGAAGTTTGAGGTGCATGATTGGATGAAAACAGTAACGCTTGCAATTACCAATCGTTACTTCAAAAACTTCTGATATGTGCAAAAGGATATCTGGGTAAATGTATGATATGTGGCTGCTCTGGAGCAAGTGAAATATAGTTTGTTGAACAGTGAAGTTACGCATATTACTCATGTCTCACTTTTTTCAGATAGGACAGAATCGTTGTTTTAAAAGAAGTGTCAGAACTGCGGCTTTTGAAGCATAAAATCATCCCATAAACAAGCCAGCAACTAAATGACCTCTGTAGCTTATAAAAATTGAAATTAGTAAGCGGATTACCATACCATAACTGTTGATGGAACGAATGGTGTAGGAAATAAAAAGATTTTGGAGCAGCATTAGAACCAGGACAGCAGAAACCACTATAACAGAGGTCTGAAAATTTGCATGTATTGCAGGAAAATCCATGAGTTTACCGTCTTTTCACCCCTAATACATTTTTATGTTTTTGCTTATTCAAAAGGGGGAGACAGCCTTGGAGATCGGAGAGTGGAAAATAGCCAAAATTGGAGACTTTACAGTCATCGGATATGTCAGTCGCATCAGTAATCATCGCAGTCAAGTTGAGCTGGCGATAGTAGGAAGAATTATAAACAATAAAATGAAATGGGGAACGCCAACGAAGTTACTGTTTGAAGAGCATCGTCTAGAGCCCCTTGGTACACTGCTGGATGATATACAGGACAAAACAACGCTCATTGATCTAGCACTTGCGACAAAGGATAAGAAATGGTTTGAAGAATTAACGGGAGGAGTAAAAAAGGGGCATACCGCTGAAAAGTGATTGAACATCGATGGGCATCAGAAGGAGTAAAAGCCTATTGTATGAAAGGTTTGAGTCAAAGCGGCCGTCATAGTAAAGAAGCAGAACAGGGCGATGCTCTTTGTTCTACGAAAAGCAGTGAAAAAAGAAATGATCTTTGTCTGACACGATCGAACAAGCAGCAATACGAGCGGTATGTAAATCAGAGTGTAACTGGGGAGGATATTTGTATCGTTATCCTCCATTTCTACCTGGCCGGCTCAGGGAAAGCGAAGAAACGACAGGAAATTGCATAAAAAAGACAGCCAGGTTGGAACCTGACTGCCGGCAAGGTTACGAGTTATAGGAGTTGGATGTGGGTCTAATAACAGCGTTTCCAATTCCAGTGTTCTTTATACACGTATACGAAGTATTCAAATGAAAAATTTAAAAAATGAGAGCAACTTCCCGGCTCTTTAAAAAGTAGCAACACTACGATTTTAACAGGCCGGGGTGCTCTTGTAGAGATAAAAACGACTGCTGGGATTGATGTGCTGAGTAGCACCGTATCCGCGGTTAGGGACGATAACCGACAGGAGGCCACAGGGTTTTATAATGGGATGAAAATCCCCCCTAACGTAGCTGAGATGATCCTGACAGCAAAGTCGATCGTATCCCATTTAAAGGATGATAGTACGACAATACCTACCCTTCTTAAAATGAATAAATTTATGAAAAAGAAGAAATAAAGAAAGTAAGTAACTGGAGGTGAACATTTTGAGAAGAGCAGGTGAATAAAGAAAAGTAAAAATGGGTCGCAGGATCATCATCAGTGATGTCAGTTTCATGGTGCAAAGCAGATTTTATGGAAATAAAATCGAAATCGCAAAGGGGACACAGGTCAAAAGCGGGAAATTTCAATTTAGAAAACGGGCACCCGGTATTTTTTACAAAAGAGCAGCTGGAACCAATCAGTGATCTTGAGGACAAGCATTGTGGCAGGGGAGCCCTAATTGATCTGACGTTAGTAACGGGGGCAAGCAATGGTTTAAAAAATTGACAGGAGGAAAATAAGAATGGCACACCGTGGACCAATAATTGAGCAGCAATGGACTCCAGAGGAGATGAAAGCATACTGCAAGAAGTTTGAAGCGAAGCGCCCAGCGTATGTAAGAGAAGCGGACAAGCGTGTAGGTAACAGATTCTCTTCAAGAGGAAAACAGATAGTGCATTCAAAAGGAGATTTTGAATAAGCTTGAAAAACCAGGGCACTGAATAAACGCAGATGGCGTTTGTTTCGTGTCTTTTTTATTTGTCGGAAAAAGGGGTATTGAAGATGAAAGCAGCCGTTGAAGTAAAAATGAAATAAATCATTTTTCCGTTTTGTTTCCTTTATGTTCACCGCGCCTGAACAATCATACAACGGATTAGTCATTCACGTTGCAGGAAATGATGTCCTGCTATCGAATTTATTGTAAGGAAAGGAGATGGTTTGGTGAAGAAAGATATAGTAAAAGATTTAGTGGAAAAGGGTTTTGAAGTCGTAGACTTTATCAATATAAGCAACCCGGAGCATTCATATGAAGAAATTTATTTAAAAGAGGAAGACACAGAAAACATCTTAGAAATGCTTGGCATTAAACCTGATACAGTAGCTCTGTCCAGGGAACGGGAAAAGCTGTTTATTACTGGAGAATTAACACCATTGCCGCAGTATTACCGGCAGGGTGAAGAGACGCCTAACAAAAAAGAGGTTATAAGGCCTTTAAAATATGAAATAAAGGAAGCAACCGTCTAAAAGGTTGCTTTTTTCTTTTCTTATTGGCACGAAGCAAGCATTTATGTCAAACTTTCTTTCAAAAGAAATGATCCTTGTTTTTAACGAGCAACATGTCCTTATTGAGCAAAAATATGAACCATTCTAAACCATTAAAACTCAACTACTTTCCCCTTAATAAAGCTGACAGTGCTGCTAAAATCGAAAGCCAGCGTCAAAAACGTCATATAAGCAGTGCAGTATACTGAATTGATTTAAGTAGGTTTCGAATCATTCAGTATACTGTTTTAGTATATTGAGCCCCATTTTCAACTCTTCTAATGAATTTGTAGAAGAAAGCGCAATACGCAGATACTTCTCAGGGGTCGTCTGCCCGCTAAGAAAACGATCGGAATGAAAAACCCGAACCCCATGCTTCTTCAAATCTGTTTCCAGCTGTAATCCATCGGTACGTCCTTCAATGGGAAGCCAGCGATAAAAACTAAGTGGATGACCAACATTCTTTTGTAATGGAAAATACTCCAAATATAGATCATTGGTTGATTGCGCAAGCTGTTTTTTATGGGAGACGATTTCTTGAGCCTTGCCGGATAAAATAAGCTCTGTCACCACCTCTGCATCTAAAGAAGATGTTTTTACATTAACGTTAAAAATGGCCTGCAATATTTTTTTGCGTAGAGGGTCCCCGTAAACCATATAAGCAACTCTTAATCCTGAACATATGGACTTGGAGGTACCACAAATATAAACGCTCTGTTCTGGAACCAAATTAAACATAGGCTGCTCGTAATCAGAAATGATTCCAGCCGTCAGAAATGCATGGACGTCGTCTTCAATTAAAATTAAACTATATCTGCGGATCACCTCTGCTAACTCACGCTTCCGAAAGTCTGAAATCATCACAGTAGTCGGATTGCCGCAGGAAGGCATAAGGAAAATACCGTGAATGTCTACCTGGCTGCACTGTTTTTCCAATTCATGTGGCAGCATCCCACATTCATCTCCAGGAATAGGAATGAGCTGAATATGAAGCATTTTGGCCAGCTCGATAAAGTTTGAAAAAGTATACAAATCGGTTGCAATACGATGGCCTGGCTCAAACAGGGCTGTTAATGTGATGGCCAGTGCATTCTGTGCGCCGGACACAATTGTGGTATGCTCCTGGTCTGCACGAATACCGAATGGTTCCATCCAGTTAAGCCCGGCGGTTTTTTGATGCGGAATACCCGTTGGATCATTATAGTTCAGCAGCTGATTCAAATACTTTTTCTCCGTAACTTTCTGTATGGCTTCTGCTACAATCTCATTGGTCTGTTCAAAAGAAGCAACAAAACCAAGATCAATCCAGCTCGTGGTTTCATTTGCTGAAATAGCAATAGAACGGGCCGCATTAGGTGAAACAAAAGTGCCGCTTCCCATAACTGCGTAAATCAATCCCTTTCGCTCGCATAAAGTATAGGCGCGGGTAATCGTCGTGAAATTTAAATCAAGAAAATCTGCCAGCTCCCGCTGAGGAGGCAGCTTGGTTCCTGATGCTAAAAAGCCATTTACGATATCCTGCTCAAGAAGAGAGGCAATAGACTGATAAAAAGGCCGCTTTAATGCTCGTTTATCTGGTTTCCAAGACATGGGATAATGTTCAAATGAGTTTACCGGCATGCGATCCTCCACCCTTATGTGTTCATTCCATACAATCATATCATGAATTGTATGGAACTCTCACAGAGAACCAGTAAGATAAAAAGCAAAGAAAGCAGGGCTCAAAACCGTTATATTATCAAGATAACGGTTTTTTATTTTGGTTAAAGAGAATTGTAATGCATACAATTCTCTTATTTTTTGTATGGATTTTCTATGTTACATTAAAATAAAATTCGGTCTATAAGGAAGTGAGCGATATGAAAAAAAGAGACCAGGTGTGGGATGCTTTTCTTGCGGCTGTTCCCTATACGATTCCTATTTTTGCAGGCTTTTTGTTTTTAGGAATTGCTTATGGCATTTATATGAATTCACTGGGATTCAGTGCTGTTTATCCGATCTTGATGAGTTTATTCATCTTTGCAGGATCAATGGAGTTTGTGGCAGCCAATCTTTTGCTTGCCGGGTTTAATCCGATGAATGCGCTGTTTTTAACTTTGATGGTAAATGCAAGGCATTTATTTTATGGTCTTTCCATGCTGGATCGATACAAAGGAACTGGGAAAAAGAAGTTTTATTTGATTTATGGGCTGTGTGATGAATCGTTTTCTATTAATTACACAGTGGATGCTCCAAAAGAAATAGACAAGGGCTGGTTTATGTTTTTTGTCACACTGCTTAACCAGTTGTATTGGGTCATGGGCGCAGCGATTGGTGGTGTCTTCGGATCACTTGTGCAATTTAATACAGAGGGATTGGAATTTGTAATGACGGCTCTTTTTGTGGTTATTTTTATTGAACAGTGGATGAAAGAGAAAAAGCACCATAGTGCTCTTGCAGGGCTTGGTCTCTCTGCTGTCAGTTTGATGATTTTTGGCGGCAGCGATTTTATTATTCCTGCTATGATGGCAATTTTAGGTGTTCTTAGTGTTCTGAGAAAACCTTTAGAGAAAATGGAGGCAGCGGCATGACAATGAGTGTAGCACAGCAGATCATCACAGTCGCTATGGTTGTTTTGGGAACCATGCTCACAAGGTTTCTGCCATTCATTCTTTTCCCGTCAGGTAAACCGACGCCAAAGTATATTCAGTATCTTGGTAAAGTCTTACCCTCAGCAGTACTTGGGCTTCTGGTGATTTACTGCTTTAAGGATGTGAATTTATTATCCGGTAGTCATGGTGTTCCTGAATTGATAGCCGTAGCAGTGGTTGCCGCACTCCACTTTTGGAAAAGACAGATGCTTTTATCAATGGCAGGCGGCACCATCGTCTATATGTTGTTGGTACAGCTCGTTTTTTAATAAAAAGGAAGAAAAATTCTGACGCTCTTTTTATTTTGAATAATACTCCTTCTTTTTATAAATGGAATAATATAACCTGTCAGCTTGACAGAAGAACCAAACCTTAATTCAAGGTTTGGTTCTTTTTTTGCAGGAAATTGTGGTTTCTTTACATGAAGCAGCAAATGTTACTGTAAGTAAGTATTCATCATAAAAAAGGGCGTTCTGTCACCTGTTTCAAGTATGAAAACCATATGCTGCACATAAATACATACAGATTTTAATTAATCTTCTGCAGGACGAAGCTGCTGCAGACGTTCTTTATTTTGACTGAGCTGTTCTTGAAGCCGGTCAACAGGCTCTTGATGTTCACTGTTTTGTAGTGCATCATTGAGAGCGTTGTCCGCATGTTCAATCGCATTTTGTGCTTGTTGAATCAATTGCCGGGTAGGGTGCGATTGAGCTTTTTCTACAGTCAGCGCTACGTTATCTACAGAATTGTGCAATTGAGTAATCACATTTTTATTTTTCCAGCTCATGTCTGTATGGTCTACCATAGCAAACCCTCCTTGTCGTATGAAATAACAGTACGCCTTTACTATGGAAAAGCCCTTGCTTTTTTATTCATAGAGCAATCAGGAAAGAATGGAGTGAATTTTGGAAAGCCGGTCCTTTTTAAAAAAGAACAAGAAGGTTAAAAAAGAAGGGATAATAACATTATATATCACCAGAAATGCCCTGGATCTTTGAGTCCAGGGCATTTTGTGGCTGCTGATACTCAGTGTAGAAATAATGAAAAAACGCGAAATAAATGCGTTTCATCTTTCATTCATTACCGATTGTTTCGGTTGTTTTTGTTGTTGCCGGTTAAATTGTTTGTAGCGTTTTTAGCTGCATCAACTGTGTTCATAGCAACGTTTTCTGTTGTTTCTAAAGCATTGTGCATCGTTTCGAATGCAGATCCTGCCGTGTTCTTAATGCTCTTTGCAATGCCTTTGTTATTGTTTTGGTTTTGATTATTGTTTTGATTCGTCATAAAGTTTCACCTCCTAAGCAGGAATAGGATACGCATTCTATAGTCAATTATTCAGAATAAAACCGTGAATTGTTGATATACTAACTAAGCGTGTGATTAACTAAAAAATCACATTTCTTGCAATTTCGTTATAAGCTATAAGGGACACTTCTTTTCCAATGTACCATTATGAGAATGTATAGCATAATATACTATAAAGAGGTAAGCATGAAATGAGTGGGAAAGTAAAAGACCTGCACTTAAATAGCAGGTCTTTTATTGACTAAATTTCAATTTATTTCTGCCTCCTCAGCAGTTGAAAGAATGACAGTAAAACTTGTGCCTTTTCCTGGAGCACTATCAACATATATCTCGCCGCCCATAGCTTTTACAATACTGTAGACAACCATTGAGCCCAGACCGGTGCCCAGGTCTTTTGTGGTAAAGAAAGGGCTGCCTAAACGCTCAAGTTGTTCCTCATTCATGCCAACTCCTGTGTCTGTTATATTGATTGTGGCATTGCTTTTAAAATACTTTAGCTCAATTGTTAGTTTTCCGCCTTGAGGCATTGCTTCGATTCCATTTTTTATAATATTGATAAGGCACTGATGAAGTTTTTCCTTTTCACTAGCAATATATATGTTTTCCTCTAAACTCATTTCAATTTCTACATTATTCATAACGGCATAAGATTCAACAAAACCTTTGATATGTATTAGCTCTTGATGTAAATTTAATATCTTTGTATTTTCTAATGATGGCTTTGCAAATGTAAGGTAATCAGTGATGATAGACTCGGCTTTTTCTATTGCCTCTAAGGCTGTGCTTATGTAGTGTTTCTTGTCCTGATCCCGAAGATCTGAATCATCCAGCAATTGAAGAAACCCTTTCGTGACAGTCAGCGGGTTTCGTACTTCATGGGATATACTTGCTGCTAATGTACTGACTGTTTTTAGCTTTTCAAGCTTGCTAATTTCTTTCGCTAAAACTGCCTCTTTTCTTGCTCTTTCAATAAAGAATACAAACAGCATGACACCTAAAGATTGAAGGATGGCGGAAGAAATAAATAATCCAAAGTAATACAGATTGATGTATTCTGGTAAAAACAAGAAGAGCATCGTTAGTCTAGCAATAGTTCCTAAGAGAAATGCTAATACAGCAAGTAAAACTTTCTTTTGAATGTTAATGGTCTTATTAAACCGGGGAATAATGTAACACAATAAAAAAATGAACAGAGAATAAATGAAAAAAGCTTGTTCAAAACTAGGAATATCTAGATAAAAGCGATAAGACAGCAGGACAAATAGTAAAAAAACAGCAACTCTACGCCCTCCATACAGTGCGCCTAAAATAAGGGGAAATTGACGGAAATCAGCTGTATAACCGTTCGGGAGCATAACGGGGAATGTCATACATAAAATAATCGCAATCCCGGAGATAAGGGCAATCATAGCTACATTTGTTAATTTATTCGATTTTTTTTCAATGAATTTAAAATAAACAGAGTAACAAAAATAAAGTAAGAAAACATTTAACAAAAAGGTCTGAATATTATCAAACAAGGTACTCAATTAACCAGCTCCAATTTAAAAAACCAATATATATAATTTTTTTTAATTTTCGATAAAATCAAATTATTCGAGGTAGGTATTCTTTTTCATTTTCCTACAAAAAAAGAGGGAACTCTACATAATTTGATCGACAAATCACGACAAGATATTTTTTGAAACTGAAGGAAAGCCCAAAAGAAAAAATTTAGCTCTGGATTCTTGAAAAAAGCAATCATCTCTTTTTCATCATTAACTTCATATTTTTCTGTGTTTGATCTGCTGAGGAGATAATCAATTGAAACATCATACAAATCAGCCGTTTTTTCGAGCATTCCGGTATCCAGATCAGTTCCTTTTATAACCAGAAAGTGTTCCATTAGAAATCTCTAAAATTTTCGTGGCTTCAATTTGCGATAATTGTTTTTTTTCTCGCGCACTTTTAAGGAACTGATCTCGTAGTTCCAGGGTTTTTATTTTGTTAGCTTTACGTTAAAACCCGATAAAGGGATAGAGGTAAGGTAGAAAAATGTAAAACAAAAGAGATCAAAAAAAAAGATCATATATAACTTGAGTTTTAGGCAAAGTCTATAAACAAATCCAGCGCTTTTTCATAGTCTAATAGTAGTAAAACAAGAAAGGGGGGATATTATATGGAAGAGAATAAAAACAAGGATAAACACCACAAAGGTGATGACCACAAAAACCACAAAGACAAACATCACAAAGGCGATGACCACAAAAACCACAAAGACAAACATTACAAAGGCGATGGCCCTAAAAACCACAAAGACAAAGACAAGTGGGAAAAAAAGATGATGAAGAAAATGATGAAGAAAATGATGAAGAAGATGATGAAAAAAGAGATGAAAAAAATGATGAAAAAGAAATGTGAAAAAAAAGAAAAGTAAACTATATAAAATATCTCTTTATTTAAATCCTTTGGTTTCTCACGCACGAATATATGAATGACAGACAGCCTTTTAATAAGTGCTATTGTGCTACATTCCAAACCTTTGATAAGCACCATGCAATATGGGAGCACTTGTTTTACGTAGATAAATCTTTATATAATATGCAATAACTTCGCGGAAAGCATAAAACAATTTTTATATAAAAATCAAAAGAATAGTGTATTGTAATTAATCAAATATGTTTACTGGAAACCTTGAGGACACTGAATAAACGCACATGCGGCGTTCGTTTGGTGTTCTTTTTTATTGGCTAAAAGGAGCTTTGAAGATGAAAACAATGAAATAGCAGCTGCGGCAGTGGGAGAAAGTGAATCCAATACCGGTGCCAGAAAAGCTCACTGAATGGGATTTGTACGATTTGATGAGCAAAACATAAAACATTACGATGCGGAAAAGGTAGCGCCTACAAATATGGGAGGGTTCCACATGCAAAAGCTTATTCATGAGTTCCGTGCGCTAAAGGAAATAAAAACTGCTATTAAAGCCAAAAAGGAATTGTTAGAACAGGATATTCAGGATAAGACGCTCATTAACAGCATGATCAGCGAAGTGTAGTTTGCGATTCAATGGACGGTGTCCGGGCGACATCCTGATGCAAGACGCAGGGCTCATCGAACAGGGACTTACACGCTGGATTCGAAATTGGTTGAAGCTGTAGTACCAGACCAAGTGGCCTTTCTGTTATACTGTAGGGCATATCAATTAATGAGAAAATCTGTTAAAAAGAGTGGGGGAGAAATATTAATGAAAAAGGTACCTCGTATTATAGCTACGGCTGCACTTGCAGGAGCGGTATTTACTTCAATTAGCCCGCCAGCAGAGGCGGCAGACTTCATGCCGATTTATGCAAAACCTACAGCTGAATTCCCGTTTACTGATGTTCCTAAAGGTCACATGGAAAGCGTTTTAGCTCTTTATCAAAACAAGTTTCTAAATGGGGTTAGTACGGATCAATTCGGATGGAGCCAGACGATCAAGCGTGTGGATGCTGGAGTGGTCGCTGCACGCGGTATGGGTTTTAGAAAAGAGCAGCGCCCTATACCGGAGAAGTGGTTGACATTTAAAGATGTTCCAGGCCGCGCCAAACAGGCGATTGGCTATCTCCAATTTAATAAAGTAGTAAATGGAAAAACAGAAACTGTTTTTGGATCCAATGATACGATCACAAGAGGAGAAGCTGCAATTATTCTCTCAAGAGCTTATGCGGATGTGTTGGTATCACCAACCGAGCCGGCACATCATTTTACAGACGCAACAGGGCGGTACGCGGAGGCCATCAACAAACTAGTGGCTACAGGCATTACTCATGGAAAAACGTCTGACCGGTTTGGCACAAATGACCCGGTAAAACGAGGCGAGCTTGCGATCATGGTAGCCCGTCTGAGTGATCCGGCTTTATCGCCATCTTCTGGCGGTGACCGCCCTTCTCCACCAGACGGGATAACAATGAAAGCAGACAAGGAAAGCTATAGTTTATCATCTGATACAGGTATAAGCCTGACAATTGTTAATAAAGAAGATTTCCCCTACGGATACAGATACCAATATATACTAGAGAAGAAACAAGGAGATAAATGGCTGGAGATAAGAGAGAATCACGGAATCATGTATCCTACTGATGTGCCACAAATAGGAGCTGGCGAAACCATGAAAGTGAATGTTTCGTTTGATAGGTTTAGAACACTAATAACAGCAGGAGAATACAGAATCAAGAATACATTCGGTGTAGCAGAGTTCACCATTACGTACTGAATAAATTTTTTAGTTTATCATTTTCATATTTACAAATATCGTAAAAAGAAGGATGCACTCACTAATGCTGGCGGGTGCTTTTTTCTTTGCTTCAAAACAAACAAAGGAAGCTGGCGGTGATGTAAGGCGGCAGGACCAGAATATCCGAAGCGAGATGAAGGTGTAGTAAAAAGCCGTTATCTGGATAAAAATAACGATCCCGTTGATGCAGTCAGGTATGCACTTGAAATGATATGAAGAGTGGAGTCAGCAGCACAAAAGGATGGTCATTTTGACTACTATACTATTTCATTTTCATACCATTGCCATGAAGCAGGGAAAGAAATATACGAAACAAATGGATTCTATAACAGTAAAGAGAACCCGCCAAATAAACGACTATATTAAAAAAAGCGCACGATTCATTGTTAACTACTGCCTGGAAAACAAAATAGGTCGTCTTGTTGTGGGTTACAACAAAGATTTTAAACGTTCGATCAATATCGGCAAAAAAAAATAACCAGCAGTTTGTTCAAATTCCGTTTGGGAACCTGCGGGAGCAACTGTCTAATCTTTGTGAGCGTTACGGAATTGAATACAAAGAACAGGAAGAATCCTACACAAGTAAAGCGTCTTTTTTTGATAATGACACAATACCTTGCTGGAATCCGGACGAAAAAGAAAAATATATTTTCAGCGGAAAACGTATTAAACGCGGTCTGTATCGTACTGCTTCCGAATACGAACTAAACGCTGACATTAATGGAGCTTTAAATATTCTACGTAAAAGTAACTTGGCGGATTGTGAAATCCTACAAGCTAGAGGGCGTTTGGCTCGCCTACTAAGAATAAGGGTCATCTGACCAAACTTCTTTTAAAGAATCCCACCCGTCTCACCGCAAGGTGAAGGGCTTGCGGCTTTAGCCGTGGGAGAAGTCAAAATTGGTAAACATTATAGACGAAATGAGGATAAAGTCCATTGCAGGAAATGGTTGTATTTACAATTTTTAAGGTAATTGAGGCCCCGATCGAAGAAGTTTTTGCTTACTTAACAGATGATGAAAAAATTAAAGAATGGAATTCCTTATTTGTCGAGAATATTTATGATTCTGAAGAAGATAAGAATGCATGGTATACCTGGCGTGAAATATAAAAGTGTATCTAAAGTTGGAAAAAAACAGCTTCCTGTTGATACGGAGCTGGTTAGTTTTCATGCACCTTATAGCACAACTGTGAAAGGCTATACAAAAGAAGGAGAAAACTATTCAAGGTATATTTTGTCTGAAGAGGACGGAGGAACGTTGGTCACATTAGAAGCCGCTATCATACCGAAGAATTATTAAAAGATCATGCTCAAATTGTTGGGCTGGATGTCAAAAATAATGATAGATGATGAGCCCGATAACTTGGTAGAATTGTTAGAAAAGGACAGAGGATTGCAATAGTCGCTATTAACAAAACCGTTGATCATGAACGGTTTTTATTTTGCAAAAGGGCGGTAAGGCGGTTTGGAATTGTATTTAACTGCAAGCTGAACAATCTTTGCAAATTTGCCTCATATTTCTAAGTCGCGAGGGTTATACGAAATGAGAAAAAGTATAAAATTTATTTTTGCTATTGACAAAAGATTTAACTACTACTAGAATTAAAAACTATCCGAAACAATTGTACCTATCAAAAATTGAATAAATAAGGGCTATGATTGCTGTGGGTCACACTATAGCAGGAGCAGCTTCTGGAGAGACCGCGGGAATTCTGCGGCGCCGAAGGGTTCACAATCTCAGGCAAAAGGACAGAAGAGTACTGAATATTTATTTGTTATGCTGACAATAGTTAGTGCAACAAGTATTATTTGTTATTCTTATGACCACGAGATTGGAGAGCATCCAGTCTCTTTTTTTATGGCTTCATTTATTGCTCATCGTTTCACATGCAAGGTTTCATTGATCGTAAGGAGGAAGTAGGTTTGGAACAACGAGAATTAAAGAGGGATTTATCAAACCGTCATGTTCAACTTATTGCAATTGGCGGCACCATTGGTACTGGCTTATTTTTAGGGTCTGGTAAAGCGATCCAAATGGCTGGCCCCTCGATCATCTTTGCTTATTTAATCGTCGGTATTGCTCTTTTCTTTGTGATGAGAGCGTTGGGAGAACTTCTGTTATCTAAAGCGGGTTATCAATCTTTAACAGATATTGCCGAAGACTACATTGGACCATGGGCATCGTTTGTAACAGGATGGACGTATTGGTTTTGTTGGATTATGACGGCGATGGCTGATGTAATTGCTGTTGGCGTGTATGTACAATATTGGTTCGATATTCCGCAATGGATACCAGCGGTGGTCTGCTTAATCATTTTATTAGGACTCAATTTATTAACGGTAAAGCTTTTTGGAGAATTGGAATTCTGGTTTGCTTTAATAAAGGTTATTACGATTCTCGCATTAATCGGCATTGGCATTATTTTGCTGGTGATGGGATACGAAACCGATGCAGGGTCGGTAACGGTTCAAAACCTCTGGGAGCACGGAGGATTTTTTCCAAATGGAATGTCAGGTTTCTTATTATCATTCCAAATGGTTGTATTCGCCTATGTCGGTGTGGAATTAGTCGGTGTTTCGGCATCAGAAACATCTAACCCGGAGAAAAACATTCCATCAGCTATTAATAAAATTCCTTTGAGGATTCTTTTCTTCTACGTTGGCGCATTGATCGTCCTGCTATGCATTAACCCATGGACGGAATTAAATGCTGCAGAAAGTCCTTTTGTTAAAACGTTTAGTTTGATCGGTATTCCCGTTGCCGCAGGAATTATTAACTTTGTCGTATTGACATCAGCTGCTTCTGCTTGTAACAGTGGAATGTTTTCAACAAGCCGGATTCTGTACAATTTAAGCAATAATAATCAGGGCCCGGCCAATTTTGCAAAACTAAATAAAAATCATGTGCCAAGTAACGCATTATTAACATCGACAATTGTCGTATCGGTAGGAGCTCTTTTAAGCAAGCTTATACCGGAACAAGCTTTTGGAATTGTAACAACAATTAGTGCCATTTGTTTTATTTGGGTCTGGGGTGTGATTCTTGTTTGCCATGTAAGGTATAAGAAAAAACATCCGCAATTGCAGTCGAAATCAACATTTAAAGCACCATTCACACCATTTATCAATTACGTTGTCCTGGCGTTGTTTGCGATAATTCTCATGATTATGATGGTTTCTGAGGAAACGCGACCGGCCTTATTGCTGACTCCTTTATGGTTTATTTTATTATTTATCTTATACTGGAATAAAAGAAACAAGGAGAAACACGGCAAAATCTGAGTATACATCAACAATAAATGGGTGCCTGATCTCTTTTATAATGGGTTATAGCCTTCCAGAAATTAGTGAAAAACGCCCATTCTTATCCAAATTAAAAAATGTTAAATAAAACAAGAGGTCCGGGTGAATGTATAACCCATCGCCCGGACCTCTTTCACTTAGTTACTGGGTTTTGTCCCAAACTCCTTTTTAATACATTTTATTTTGTTTATGAAATTACATGAACAAGCTGGTTGAGGGCTTCGTTAATTGGAGTAACTGGACGACCGAGAACTTTCTCAAAATCATTGCTTTTAACTTCTAGTGAACCGTTCCGAATGCTTTCTTGAATTCCTACTACAATTGGAAGCACAAAATCAGGTAAACCTAAGCCTTTCATGATTTCTTCATATTTTTCGTCACTAACTTGTTGGACAGGTATCTCTTTACCCAATACATCTCCAAGAGCAGATGCCAATTTTTCTTGAGTTAAAAGAGGACCGGAAAGTTCATATAC
Source organism: Domibacillus robiginosus (assembly GCF_000966195.1). Classification (GTDB taxonomy): domain Bacteria; phylum Bacillota; class Bacilli; order Bacillales; family Domibacillaceae; genus Domibacillus; species Domibacillus robiginosus. Next base: position 22,534 of record NZ_LAHL01000048.1, read on the forward strand.
CGTATTTTCGTGCCCGTTTCCAACAAGAACTGCTGCCGCTGCATCTGCGTAATCTTGCTGCAGAGCCCATCCTACTTTACCTTCTCCAGCAGAAGTCACCCATGGAGCTCCTGCAATAGCACCTTGAATGCTTCCAGCTTCGTTTTCCAAATACCAATTGTTACGTAAGAAAGAATAGGGGATGCCCGTTTTAATAATGGCTGCCTCTGTCGCAACATGAGGTGGAGCCATTAAATTTTTGCTTTCTGTTGCATTGGCTAAACTTGTGTAAGCAATAAATTTTACCCCTGCACGTTCAGCTGCTTGGACAGCATTAGCATGCTGCTGGATTCTTGTTTCATTGTCACCATCGGCAGAAATAATTAATAATCGGTCAATCCCTTTAAAAGCATTATCTAATGTTTCCGGACGGTCGAAATCTCCTTGACGAACTTCCACTCCACGATTACGAAGCCCTTCTGCTTTTTCTGGATTTCGGACACTCACCACCAGATTACCTGCAGGTACTAATTTCAATAATGATTCTACAACCTTTGAACCTAATTTTCCTGTTGCTCCAGTTACTAAAATTTTCATTAATATTCCTCCAGTTAAGTTTCATCTGTAACAATATCGATTACATGTATTAATCTTAGTTACATGTAATCGGTTTGTCAACATGTGAAATGATATGTATTATTTTGTTCGTATTTTGGTATAATAAACTTGTAATCGAAACAATTACATGATGAAGAAATAAAATAATATAAGGATTAGTTAACAGGGGTGGTAACTGAACATGTCCATCAGCAGCCGATTTGCGGTAGGAATTCATATATTGGCTTTAATTGAATTAAATAATGAAGGAGTAACATCTTCTGAATTTTTAGCTACGAGTGTTAACACGAACCCAGCCGTTATAAGAAAACTAATGGGAATGCTAAAAAAAGCTGGCTTGATAGAGGTGCACCCAGGAATTGCAGGTGCTAAACTTGCAAAGGAATTATCTTGTATCACTTTGTTCGATGTATATAAGGCAGTAAATGTTGTACAGGAGAAAGAGTTGTTTAGCATACATGAAAGTCCACATCCAGATTGTCCCGTAGGCAGGAACATCCAAAATACAATTGAACCATTATTCACAGCAGCACAATTGGCAATGGAAAAGGTTTTAAGAAATGTTACTTTAGAAGATGTTGTGAGAGACATTGCTACTAAAGAAAATATCTGTTAGAAGAGGCATTCCAAAGGAATGTCTCATTTTCATTTTTTATCTATAACAAATTTGTTTTTCAACAGTCTGGTAAGAGAGCATTATTTAATCATACTCTCTTACGTGATGCCTGGTGATAGACTTTATTAATAATCTCCATATAGATGCCAGGGTCGCTGTGGGATTAGTCATAGCTGAAGAGCTGTTTACTTTAATTGGAGTAGGTGAACCTGGATATAAGACCGGTAAAGAAGCAATAGAGTACTGCTGGAAATGGCTTGAAGGTGAAAAAGTGAACGCAGACAATTTATGCAGCTGCATAGACAGCGAGGATTATGTAGATGTAGCTGAATTTGCTAACAGGGAAAAAGATGTACAAAAACAATATGCATGATATTTAGTTTTAGATGCTGTGTCATACATAGCTTTTCAAGCGTACAAAAAAGAAGGACGTAAAGTTGTTCCTCAAGTGATAGAAATAATTGATGAGGAAACGTTAAAAATATTAGTTGAAATGTGATTGAATTTGGACTTTTTAAGATTGAAACGATGAACAATATAAGAGCATATTTATTAGAAAACTACTCGTTCGATATAAATATGGAAAACCAGAGTGACCTGTAAGGATACGGATTATATTTACAGTTGCCTCATTTTATTGTGCAACATATTTTATTGTATAATGTAGTCAGATTAGCGAACGGGCACCAGCTTTTAGAGCAGGCTCGACACCTGCTCTAAAGAAAGGGCTAGAAAAATTGAGCTGCACGAAAATGCAGCCAGCTCCACAGTCCATTATATTTTTCAAACTCTATGAAGGGCAGCCCATCTGTTCAAAACATGGGGTGCTTCTAATATAAATAACTCCTGTTCTTTCCGATCCTTAAATTCAATATATATTCCATCAGCGAGTAAATCATCTAACTCGTATAAAGCTGTATGTTTATCCTTCACTAGCTCCTTGCTTATTTTCTCCGTTTCTTCTATATCAAGAAAAAACAATGGTCTTTTTCTTTTGGAAAATACACGTGTTGAAAAAGTGCGAGTGTTATTGTATTGCCAGATTAATTTCGATACGGAGATCGGCAAAGACAGTAAGGTCTCCCTTGTTCCTGTATATTCAACAATGACACTGTATATATTCCTCAGCCTGTCAACCGTACGCACTTGAAAGTATCCCATTCCCATACTTTTTCCTCCTGATTTACGTAAACTGCATACCCATAAAATCGTATTCACTCAGTTACATTTGAAATGTAACACAGTTGACTCTATCTAGCCAAACGATTATTCATCAATTAGTCATTATGACTTAACAGTTTTCGTTAACCATTGCTCAAGCATAGGTCATAACGATGGACGACTATTGCTATAATAGGGAGTTTGCTCACAAGAAGCCCTTGAACTTGAAATTTGGATAATCTGATATATACTGGACATTTTTTGCGATATGGACGAATTATTGAGTAACTTACTGTATTCGGAGTAGAACCAAATTATCTAAACCTGAGAAGCTTTTTCATCTTTAACGGGTGAGTAGTTTTCAAAGAATCTTTATGCAAGGCCAATAAAACAATCATGCCAATAATACAGCTCGCGCCAATCCACTGAAAAAGCCCAAAGGGTTCTTTTAACCAAAAAACTGTTGTTAGAACAGCCGCGAGTGGTTCAATGCTGCCAAAAAGGCTCGATTCTTTAGGAGACAGACTTTGTAAACTTTCGATATAAAACCAAAAAGCAATCATTGTACCAAATACAATAACAAAGATTAAGGATACATAAGCGTCTACTGTTAAGTTTTTAAAGTCCATTTGCAAAGGTGAATGGATAAAGCTTAAAGCGAAACCACCAATCACCATAGCCCAGCCAACAATGACAAGGGAATCATATTGCTTTAATAAAGGAACGGCATATAACGTATAAAAAGCTAACGCGATTCCAGATAAAACACCCCAAACGATTGCCGTTATTGATACAGATAATTGAGAGATTGAGCCGTTGGTTAACAAGAAAAAGCAGCCAGCTAAAGCGAGCGAAACCGTTAGTAAATCCTTTCTTGTGAAAACGGATTGTTTGCGCAAGGTGGAATAAATAATAATCATGACAGGTGCAAGGTATTGCAATAGCGTTGCAACAGCCGCATTCCCATGTTTAATGGATGCCATGTATGTGTATTGAACCGCAAGCATACCCACTAATCCAAAGATCATCAGCGGAACAGCAGTTCTTTTGTTTTTCCATACACTAAATATTTGAGAAGAGTCTTTTCCTGAAAATTGAACGGCCAGGAGTAAAAAACCCGCTATAAGTAATCGGATTGTTACAAGCCAATTTATATCAATAGCGTATTGATGAAAAAGCTTTTGTGCAACAGTGCCTCCAATACCCCAGAAAGTCGCTCCTGTCATAACGAGAAATAATCCTTTACTTCTATTCATGTCTGGCTCTCCACCTTTAAATGCAAAAATAGTATTATGATATTGTCATAATAAGTGAAGAACTCCTTAAATAATACTTGAATTGAATGAAAAAATATAAATATATTGAGGTGATAATATGCAAATAAAAGATTTTAAAATTGACCAGAATTTAAAGGAATTAACAGAACATCGTACCGTTGTATTACCAGTGGCCTGTTATGAAACAACGATCAGCCAAAATATGAATGGATATATACCGCTTCACTGGCATGATGAAATTCAATTTGTTTTCATTATAAAAGGAGAAGCCCTATTTCAAATAAATGAAGAAAAGGTAGTGGTTCGGGAAGGTAAGGGGATATTCATTAATAGCGGCTGCCTTCATATGGCGGAAGAAAAAAATCATTCCGGTTGTGTTTATATTTGTTTAAATATTTCTCCGCAGTTTGTCATGTCACAAGAACTTTATATGACCTATGTAAATCCTTATGTCCAGGCGACAAATTTACCTTACTTATACTTGGATACAAAGGAACTTTGGGAAAGAAACATTTTGGATGCCATTATCAAAATCAATCAATTGATTCAAGAAGAGTCACCGTTCTACGAAATCGAAATCACCATACAGCTAACGCTCATTTGGAAAAACCTGATCATTAATGGCTTTCAACTAGAGTATGAACAAACAGAAATGCTGAAGAGTCAGCGATTAAAACAAATGTTAAACTGGATCCATCTGCATTATACTGAGAAAATCATGTTGGATGATATCGCAAGGGCTGGTCAATTAAGCCGTTCAGAATGCTGTCGATATTTCAAGCGAATGTTAAAAAAAACACCATTGACTTATGTAACAGATTATCGCATTCAAAAAAGCTTGCTCCTGCTGCAACAGCCCGATTCCAATGTCACAGATGTTGCCTATCAAGTAGGATTCAATAGTACAAGCTATTTTATCGATAAGTTCCGGAAGTCTGTCAACATGACACCATTAGCATACAAAAAACTTAAAAATAGATAGATTTATAGGTTTTAATCTACTGTAGATGCATATGCAGATGCATAAATCATATATAGGGTTAAGGTAATGCTGGAGAGAGGCTGTTTTGAATCTCATTGCTTCCACTGATTTGTGTTAACTATAATCAATAACCTTAAACAAAAACAGTATCAGTTCTATCTTGAATAAACTTTATCTAAACAGGAACACTGGAATGCCCTGGATTTTAAAAATCCAGGGCATTGTGGCAGATGCTCATACGTTTAATCATTAGGATTACGGCAATGGGACATGAGAAAGAAAAAGTTATTTGACTGGTATAAAAACGTGATTGCATCCAATAGAGAAAGTCTCTTTCATTTTATTGTTTTGAGCAGCTTTAGCGTGCAATATGCAGCTGCAAATTTTTAATTTAGTAAAAAGATTAAACAACAAACTCACTATTGTAAATGTCGTTTAGCTTCGCTAGCACTAACTCTTCATGCTCTCGAAACTTTATCCTGGTTTCTTTGCCTTTGTTTATAAAAATGCCAGTAGCTTTGTCTTCGAAATTAAAGGCAGCATCGTATAAACGGGAAGCTCCTTTACTGGTAGGCGCAAAAATCAAATTCCTGATGGGTCGCATAAAAAGTGGTAGCCCTTTACCTGTGGTCAATTTCGTTCTGCTTGGACCAGGGCACACACTGCGAAGTTTTATCCCTTCCGTCCATAGGTCTGAAGCAATTTTTTTTGTCCAAAGAGAGAGAGCCAGCTTACTGTGTGCGTAAGGACCAATAATTTTTCTAAAACGAGTCGCTCCCGGTTTCATTAATGTATCCAGGTTCAAGTTCTTTAAAACCAGTAAAGTGTTTGAAGAAGTATTAATGACCGTTTTTATCTTGCCCTTTACCAATAGTTCTTTAAGCTCCATTAATATAATATAAGGCACCAGTGTATTCATCTCGAAATGCATCTCACGTTTTTGTTTGGAATATTTGTATTCATTGAAATAAACCCCTGCATTGTTGAACAGTAAATCGATGTGAGATTCACTGATTTTAAGGTGGCCAAGTGCGCCTCTGAGACTGGAAAAGTCGGCTAAATCTGCTTTGTATATTCTTAAATGCCTTGTTTTAAGCGCTTGTAGGATAAGCGGATCATTGCCTGGGAAGTCGGATCGGTTCAAGGCAGCTACTTCCCAGCCTTTTGATAATATTTTTTTTGTCAGTTCCAGCCCAATACCAGAATTAGCTCCTGTTATCAATGCTATTTTATTATTTTTAACCATTTACTTCTTCCTTTCAATATTAGAATTGATAAATTTATGGTGCAAATTGGTACAAACACCAGGTGAAGAAGAATAAACAAATGTTTGTGTAGAACGAATCGGAAAGGACGGTTGCTGTGTCTTAAACGATGAAAAAAAGTATTGGGTCTTAGTCCAATACTTTTCTTTACCCTTCTATTGGTCATTTTATTGATGTGAACTGTTTTACCCAAAATCCGTTAGCAGCTCTAGCACTTTTAATAAACAAACTTGAGATTATTTATGTACCTGACTTTGGCATGCTGTTTGTTTCTTCATTGAATGCATAAGCATTTGAGGATAAAACCACACGTTAAATGGGACGCTAACGTCATTAGCGAATACAGAAGGATCAATAAACGTTACTTTATCTTGTTGAAAACATGACTTGAATTTTAAAACAGGGACTTCCTGTTACACCACAAAGCAGGTCACACGACATCTTTTAATCGTTTGTATATCTGAATACTAAAATACAAATAGATATGTATATGTGTATATGTTTGTTAGTGATTTAGTTTGCCTGTACGGAGAACAAGAAAAGCCGATAATGTAACAAGCTTCCATTAATAAACAGTTACTGCTTTTAAAAGACTGACAGGCAATTCAGCCCGGGCAGCCAGCTTCGGAAACAGATGTTATTCTAGAGAGGATAGCATTACTTAACGTCATTGGACTAATTTTTAGTTTATATACGAAGAAAAATAAAAAAGGGACAATACCGAGTAATTACTTAAGTATTATCCCTTTTTTAACAAGCTGTAAAGAGTAGATCGTTCATATCTATAGTCGATAGGAGACGAAGAGTTATTTCTCATCGAATCTTTTTTAACCATCATGTAATCTTTGCTGAACAGCATGTGAAAATTCTGATTCGATATAATCAAAAAATGGTTTACCTACTGTGTTCTACTTCTAACAACTGAGTGGCAGTTGGATATCAAATTACATTTTAATTTCTTGGATTATCACTGAATTCCATGATTTCTTAAATCGATGCGCTTAATTTTTCCAGAATCCGTTTTCGGCAGGTGGTCAACAAATTCGATAAGTCTTGGGTACTTATAAGGTGCTGTTATTTGCTTAACAAAGCTCTGCAATTCCTTCACAAGGTCAGCGGAACCTTCAACTCCATTTTGTAATACAATAAAAGCTTTCACGACATTCCCTCTAATTTCATCCGGGCTTGCGACAGCCGCACATTCCAATACAGCCGGATGTTTCATTAAGGCGTCTTCAATTTCAAATGGGCCGATTGTATAGCCGGAACTGATAATAACATCATCGCTTCTTCCCTGGAACCAGTAAAAGCCTTCTTCATCCCTGCTGGCACGGTCTCCGGTTAAAAAATAATCTCCTGTATAGGAATTCTCCGTTTTCTCGGGATCTTTATAATACATTTTAAAGAGCGCTGGCAGCTCTTTACGAATGGCGATATTGCCAATCTCGCCTGTTTGAACGGGAACCCCATCCTCATCAACGATTTCAATCGTAGCATTCAGAATTGGCTTGCCCATTGAGCCCGCTTTATGTTCTGCACCCTGCAGCGTTCCGATTAAAAGCGTACTTTCCGTCTGCCCGTAGCCGTCCCTTATTTGAATGTTAAAGGTATTTTTAAATACATCAATTACTTCCATATTAAGTGCTTCTCCGGCAGAAACAGCACTTCTTAAGTTCGAAAGGTCGTATTGGTTTAATCCTTCTGTTTTGGCCATCATCCGGTATTCAGTAGGCGTACAGCACAGTACATTGATTTTTTGATCCTGAAGAAGCTCTAAGTACTTTGCAGGGGTAAAACGTCCCTGATAAACAAATCCGGTTGCGCCTGAACCTAAAACTGAAAGGAAGGGTGACCATACCCACTTTTGCCAGCCGGGAGCAGCAGTTGCCCACACCGTGTCCTCTTTTCTAATATTGAGCCATTCTTTCGCAGCGATACGAATGTGGGCATAACCCCAGCTGTGTGTATGAGCAACCCCTTTTGGGTTCCCTGTTGTGCCGGAAGTATAAGCCAGAAAAGCAAGGTCATCCCGTTTTGTGATTTGATTGTTAAAATCTTCAGAAGCAGAAGCTATGATTTGATCAAGCTCCGCCCATCCAGTATTTGTTCCTCCAAAAGAAACTTTATGTTCAAGATGCGGAAGATTTTCCTCAATAGCATCAATCTCACCCGTAAAATCCGTATAAGAAATAACGGCTCTCGCTTCAGAATGGTTTAGCCGGTAAGCGATATCCTTTGCGCGCAATAATTCAGAAGAAGGGATAATAACGAATCCCGCTTTTAAACAAGCCATATAGATGATATAAGATTCAATTAAGCGGGTAGTAACCACCATGACGCGGTCGCCCTTTTGCAGACCCAGCTGGTACAAACCGTTGGCAAGCTTATTTGATTTTTGAATCAGCTCGTTGTAGGTAATCGTTTGAACTGCTCCAGATTCATTCCGATAAATGAGAGCCGGCTTATCAGAAGCGTGCTGCTCAATCTCCTGCGTAATATTGTAGTGTTCTGGAGCAGTTAATGTGGTTTTGTAATCGTACATGTGTAAAGGACCTCAATTCGTTTAATGTTATCTAAACTATAGAATAGTATATCTAGTTTTAAGACCTGGCGCTAATGAATTGAATCCAAAAAATATAAAGTGTTAAGCTATTTTTTTATTTGGCCCCCTCTGCCTGGAAGAAACGAGCAGCTGGGAGACAGTCGTTCTCGAATAATACAATGCTTTAAAAACAAACCCTATCTAAAGAAAAGGGTTGACATAATCATGTGAAAATATAAGCAGGGGCCTGCTTGACTTGAATGGGAATTTGAAAAGTGGCGATTATGATAAAATAAACAAAAGGCTTTCAATAGTTATTCAAACTTTTGAAATCTATAAATAAAACAAGAGCTTGTTATTTTATTATGAAAGATTGAGGTGGAGCGTCTCATGGGAGTTTTTACTCTTAACCGTTTTAATGGAGTGGAGAAATACAGGATTTCTGAGGCTAACATGTATGCAGTAAAAAAAGATGAAAATGAAATAATGGTATGGCTGGAAGTTGAAACAGAGCGGGAGCCGCTTCAACCACTCCCAGATACAGCAGATTGCGGAATGAATCCGAGCGCAGAGGTAACCGTTTATGTGGGTCGCTTTCATCTCAAAAATTTTGGAGAGCAAGAATTTGTGATTTCCAAAGGGTATGATAAAAACAGAAAAGACTGGACAGCAAGACTCTATTATTTTGAACATCAAGACGTTGATAGAAATACCTTGAAATTGACATACAAAGGAAATGGAATTTTTGATATTCATTGGACAGGCGTTACGACAGATATATCGTATTATGATGGAAGTAAACCAGATACCAGGATTGAGATTTTCGGAGAATGTATTTTTGAAGAATATGCAGACTGGTCATAAGCGTTCATATATAAGCTTTTACTAATCAAATAGATTTCCTTTTTCAAATAAAACAGTGTTCGTCTCGTTTATATGCTGAAAGAAAAGCGGTTGTTGCCAAACATATATGAAGAACATTTAGATGCCTATAGTTCTATTCCGGGGAAAGAGAATCCTGCAGATATTGTATTAAATGGAAAAAAGACTATACAAAGAAACAGATATTAACCAGTGCAGCAGCGGCAGGACTCAAGGAAACGGCTTTTATGGCTTCTTCAGATTTATATCTATCATGGTCTAGATTGAAAGCCCTTTTTTTGTTATGTTTAATATTGGATCTTTAAGCCTGTTAGCGAAAGTTTGGTGTTGATATGGATCTCATAACAAAAGACCTGCTTATTAATTTCTTGATTATTCTCCTTCCTTTATTTTTAATGCAGTCCTTATATCAATTAAAATATGCCTATCGTTTTGAAAATTTAAAAGAGTGGGTATTTGCTATTTTTCCTGTTCTTACTATGGTTTCCTGTATGCTATTTCCTGTTGGGATAGGTGATGGATTTAGCTGGGATCTTCGCAGAATCCCTTTTATTTTGGGCATCTTATATGGCGGGTATAAATTAGGCTTCATTCTACTGTTTTTCTTGTTCGCTATTCGTTATTTTATAGGCGGCAATGGCTTTTATTTAACACTTATAACTATCTCGCTATTAGCTGTTTTAGTATTGTTTTTTTCCAGATATTATATGAAAATGTCCTTGAAACAAAAACTGACAACAAGTTGTTCATTGATTTTCCTTTCAGTACTGATGTCAGTCTTTTTTTCTGAAAAACTATTTGAAAGCAACATGGGAGCACGTATGTGGGTACAATACATTGTGATCAATGTTACCGGCATGTTCATTACAACACTTCTCTGGGAAGGAATTAGAAATAATTTTGAGGTATTGCAAAAACTAATGAAAACAGAGAAATTAGAAGTGGTCAGTCACCTTGCTGCAAGCATTTCTCATGAAGTGCGGAATCCCCTTACTGTAAGTAGAGGATTCATGCAGCTTTCTTCAGATGAAGAATTGTCTCCACAAGTGCGAAAATTTTATGTAGATACTGCCATCCAGGAGATGGATCGTGCTTCAGAAATCATCAATGATTATTTAACCTTTGCGAGACCGGAAATTGATAAAAAAGAAAAATTCAATGTGTTTGAGGAAATTCAAGGCGTGGCCGACATCCTTACCCCCCTGGCGAATATGAATAATACCCAATTAAAGGTATCTTCCGAAAAAAACGAATATGGTTTTGTCTTGGGAGAAAGAAAAAAGTTCGAACAGTGCCTGGTTAATATTATTAAAAATGGAATTGAATCAATGCCGGATGGTGGAAAGCTGCAAATAGATATGATCCAGCATTCATCAACTATACAGATTACTATCCGAGATGAAGGAACAGGGATGACACAGGAACAAATTAATCGTCTCGGTGAACCGTATTTTACAACAAAATCAAAAGGGACCGGGCTTGGTATGATGGTTTCATTTAGCATTATAAAAGAAATAAACGGAAAGATCAGGGTGGAAAGTGAGAGAGGGAAAGGTACCTGTTTCACAATTGAACTCCCAGTATGTAACTGAAAAAACGAAAAATGAATTTGTAGTAAAATCTTCGCGTTTACATAAACATAAACATGAAAAGAAGGTTTGGCATACAGAATAGAAACAAAAACCTAAGGAATTAATAAATTCCTTAGGTTTTTGTTTCGTGAACGATAATTTTTTGGATTGTAGTGTTAATAGGGAACTGGAACATTGTAAAAGAGAATCTATTGGTTGGAGAAGTTAAAGTGTTAAGTTCAGGAAAAAACAACGAGAAGCTAACCGTATTAAGTCCAAGCACATTATAGTCAAACCTTGCACAAGTAGTACAATGTTGAACACTTTTTTTATTTTGAGGTTTGTAGAAAACGAAACATGGACTCTATTATATCGTCCTCTCTATGAGAAAGAAGCGCCACCATTATAAATAACAGGATGATCTTTTTATTGGGTTTTATTCAGTTGTAGATGAAAATACACCTGTAGACAGATATACAGAACCAGATAAAAAAGTGAGAGCCGGTAGAGAATAAACAGAGGTAAAAAAGGTTATAGGAAAGAGCCAACTAAAGCCGCATCAATTTTGGGGCTAAATAGATAATTAAATTGGATATTTTTTTATGATGAACGGAGTATGTACACAGGTAAAAGCTGCTGTAAATGTGCGTATTGTTCCAGGGAAATGTATGATGTTTTTTAACTGTTAGTATCCAAGGCTTGCGATACATACAGCTTTAAGTAGACCGCGGTGCAAAACCATTCGAATTTGTTGAAAAGGTTTGTTTATAGCAGGTGCAATAGTCCAATAAAATCAATTGAAAGTGTTTTTGTTTAAATCAAAAAGCAAACAGGAGGGATGAAAGATGACGTTAGGTCCACGCGTCTTTAAAACAGGCATTGCCGTCACATTATCTTTATATATATGTTTTTTCTTACAACTTGAACCGGCTGTTTTTGCAGCAGTGGCAGCCCTTTTTACGATTCAGCCATCGATTTACCGATCCTGGCGGCAGCTGTTGGATCAGGTAATAACAAATACCATTGGCGCTGCGGTCTCCCTTTTTTCTATTTACTTTATAGGGGACAACCCTATTATCATCGGGCTGTTGATGATGCTCGTAATTTCATTAAGCTTGAAAATGAAAATGGAAAGCACGATTCCGCTGACGCTCGTAACAGTACTGGCTATTATGAGCACCCCGGACAATGAAAATATCGATTTTATACTGAATCGCTTTTTGATTATTTTAGTTGGGATTGGATCTGCTTTGGTCGTCAATCTGCTTATTGTACCACCGAATTATAAGAAAAATTATCTTGAAAAAACAACAGCAGTTTTTCAAAATATGTCATTGCTGCTGCGTACGGCCGTATCCAATGAATTAACGGAAACGTCTTTTCACAGTCAAGGCGAAAAGTTACAGGGAGATATTCGGAAATTGGAGGATTTGTATAAAATTTTTGATGAAGAGCGTGCCAAACTATCCAAATTAAAACCGGTTGATGTGCGCGAAATTGTGGTGTTTAAACAGATGCTTAAAACACTGCAGCAGGGAGAAGAGATATTAGAGAACATTGAAGAGCATTATTTCCAGAGCGGGACAAGTGAAGAAGAAGACCGTTTGTTCGATAGTCATATTGAACAATTAATAAAGCATCATGAATATTTATTTCTGAAATATGAGGGGAAAATAAAGCAGCAGGAAACCGATCATGAACTAAACGAGATGAAGAAAAGTGCAGCTTTTTTTGAGCGAACACTGGATATTTACAAGCAAAATAAAGACCAAAAGTTCCGGTTATTAATCATTGCTTCTTCTATTGTTGAATATTCGTTTCATCTACAGCGACTGGAACAGTTAATTGATCAATACTACAAAGTAAGAAAGAGTTAAAGAAAAGGAAGTAAACGTTTGGTCTAATTAAAATCAACTTGAAATAAGCGGAAGAACAGCTGTGATTGAAGCAGCTGTTCTTCATTTTAATTTAAAAAGAAGATGATATAAGTTGAATAAATGATTTTTCATAACTTTTCCGAAAAGCAGCAGCCAGCCCGCAGCCCATTACGCTGCTTTTTTAACGGGATTTCTCTCCTGATACTAAACAGCGAATGTAAAAAGCTTGACTCAAATTATATAGGATTATTCTTTAATAGGCCCTATTTTTTTTATAAAAGACTGAATTGTTTAACTTCGGAGGGTAAATTTAACACTCAAACTAGCATAAATATTCAAAAAAGTCCTTGTCAAAACATGTCGACTGGACTACAATCAAAATAACAGATGTGATATTACATAACGCAAATACGGAGGAAAAGATGACATGACAGAATTACTTGTTTCAAATACAACAGAAGCAGCTTTAGAACAAATTAAAGAAACAATCAAAACAAAAAATGTTGAATTATTACACTTACAGTTTGTAGATATTGAAGGAATCCTAAAGCATGTCACGGTTACAGTTGAACAATTAGAGGATGTAGTAGAAGGCAAAATGATGTTTGATGGTTCGTCTATTAAAGGTTTTTCTGCCATCAACAACTCGGATCTTTATCTTCAACCAGATCTAAATACATTTGCAGTTCTTCCCTGGACAGAAGAAGAGGGTTACGCTGAAGCGCGTTTCCTTTGCTCTGCAGTAAACCCAGATGGTACGTTGTTTGAAGGAGATACTCGTAACGTATTAAAGAAAACAGTGGATCGTGCAGCCGAACAGGGCTATTCAATTTCAGTTGGTCCCGAACTAGAATTTTTCTTGTTCAATGCAGACGAAAATGGAAACCCAACGACTGAATTATCAGACAGCGGTTCTTACTTTGAACCGTCTCCAAAAGATCTTGGCGAGCGTGTGCGTTTAGAAATTTATCGTGCATTAAAAGCGATGGGCTTCACTATTGAAGCATCGCACCATGAAGTTGCTCAAGGTCAGCATGAACTTAGCTTCAAGTACGCAGATGCATTAGGGGCGGCGGACAAAGCGACTACGTATAAATGGGTCGTTAAAACAGTTGCTCAAAAATTCGGACTGCATGCTACATTTATGCCGAAACCAGTGTTTGGAATTAACGGTTCTGGTATGCACGTAAATATGTCATTCTTTAAAAACGGTGAAAACGCATTTTTTGATTCTTCCGATGAGTTGCAATTATCAAAAGAAGCATACCACTTTATTGCCGGTTTACTAGAAAATGTGAAGAACTTTGTGGCCGTAACAAACCCGTTAGTAAACTCTTACAAGCGTTTAGTTCCGGGCTACGAAGCACCATGCTACCTTGCCTGGTCTGCTTCTAACCGTTCAGCTCTTATTCGTATTCCAGCGAAAAGAGGTCTTGCAACGCGTGTAGAACTACGCTGCCCAGATCCGTCATCTAATCCTTACTTAACATTTGCAGTCATTGCTTCTGCAGGCTTGGATGGAATTGAGAAAGAATTAGAAGCGCCAGCATCAGTAAACGAAGATATCTTCCACATGACGGAAGAACAAAGAGCGTCTGCTGGCATTGAAAGCCTTCCTGGCAGCTTACAAGAAGCGGTAGCAGCATTAGAAGCAGGCGATATTGCTGTTAAAACATTAGGGGAACACGTATATAACGAATATGTTTCTATGAAAAAATCAGAATGGGACAGCTACCGTACAGCTGTTCATTCATGGGAAATTCAAAACTACCATTCTAAATTCTAATAAAAAGCAGGCTGCAGCCTGAATTTTTTCAAAATAACCCTTCATGCTACCTTTTTGGTAAAGTGGAGGGTTATTTTTTGCCATTGTAGTAAGTCAGTAAGTCGCTTTCGTGATTAGCAGTGCAGGTTACAAGCAGCTTATAAAAAAACTGCAACCTACTTTTATCGATTGCAGCTTTTGGATTATTTAACGATGCTGGACAGGTATTTCTTCGCGGGAGCGCTTGTTTCCTTTATAGATAAAATAAAGTGCGATGATCATAAATAGTAAGGAAAAAGCACGTTTTGTATCTAACGGTATTACTAAACTATTAAACCAGCCAAAATTGTCAATCACGATACCAATGACCAGCTGACCGATGATTCCGGCAATATTGGTTGCGATGACTCCGATCCTTGGAACAGCTATGACCGTTAAAAGCAAGTACAAAGTCCCCAAAAAAGCAGCGCTTAATTGCCATTTAGGTGCTTCTAGTAATGCAAGAATATTTCCCTGGCCGAAAAAAAGAATAAAAATGGCAAGAAACATAGTCCCTGTTGCAAAAGTTAAAAATGTTGTTTCGATTGTTCCGGTTTTTCGACTCAATGTGCCATTGATAGACGATTGTGCACTTAATGTAATACCGCCTAAAAAGGTAAATAAAATCATAAATGTTCCCATTTTTCAGACCTCCTAGTTAACTAAAACAAGCGCTATAATCATTGAAATAACGGCAAATATTTTTTCTTTATTGATTTTAAGTTTTTTGCTGCCAAGCCAGCCGTAGTGTTCAATAATCATGCTCATGACCATTTGACCAATAATAACTGCAACCATGGTGATCCCAACACCAACAAAAGGAACACTAATTACAATGGATGTTAAATAAACAACTCCTAAGAGTCCACCAAGCAATGACCATTTAGGGGCTTCAGCCGTATGTGAAAGTTTACCCTTCCCGAAGAATATCCATAGTAACCCCATGATAATGGAACCCATAAAGAAGTTATAAAAACTGGTTTCAAGCTGTCCGATTGTTTTTCCCAATTCGCCGTAGATCGCTCCTTCAAAACTAAGTGCTGCTCCCGCTAATAACGCAAGTATATAGGCAAAATAACGCATGAAAGAAATCCTCCTCATTAATTTATTTATATATATATCTAGAAAAATCGATATAAGGTGCCGAAAAAACAGAAATCAGCTAAATTAGATTTCCGTTTGAAAATATTCAGCCAACTGACGTATAAAATCCTCGTTTCGCCGATAATAGGTCCACTGACCATAGCGAACGGATTCAAGCAGACCGGCTTTCTGCATCATGTTTAAGTAGTGGGAAACCGTAGATTGAGAAGCTTTAGCTTTTTCCTGAATATCTCCTACACATACTCCCCCTTTGATACTAACCTCCTTCGGAAGATGAGCGCCTTGTTTAGGGAAATGCTTCTCTGGTTCCTTCAGCCACTGTAAAATGTTAAGTCGAGTTTCATTTGATAACGCCTTAAATACATCAATTAATTCCATAGTCCATATTGTATATCGCTTTTTTTCGATATGTCAATTGAAAGTGTTTAAAGCTTATCCTAATTCAGTACTGTCGCTTTTCCTATTATCAAGTAAATAGATCGATGTGGGGGGAGCTATTCGAAAGGAGCTAGGCAAATCTGGCGCAATTTTTACGATTTCAGGATGAAACTATATTAAATACCCAGGGTTTTGTTAAGGGATATTCTATTTATAATATTATCTTTTATGGGTCTGATTATTGTTTAAAATAAATCATCTACAAAAGGGTGAGATTACAGCGGATAAAAATCCAGTTCAAAATACAGCAGAAGAAAAAGAAAAACTCCCAGAGGTAGATGCGCATTTCTATTGAGCATGGTAAAGAAGTAAAAGCGTTATATGCGTATTATACAGAAATACCTGACAACTATGGAGAACAGGAATTTTGCCAAAATTGCAGGCCGCCAATTTAGATGGAACAGTAACAGACGTAATCAACACGCTTAAGGTGCAGGTGAATGAAAAGTTGTGTGATGGTCTTCAGACAATACAAAGTTAATTTTCATGAAAATAAGGAAAGCAATGCAAGGAAGAGAGAGATAAGTTACATGAGAAACGCCCTGGAATCTAAAGGTCGGGGGCGTTTTTTGGCTGCTCTCGCTTTCGCCTATGTTACATTTTTTTGCGTGCACTTAAACGGGGGTTATCATCCGTCTACTGGGCCAATCAGACAGATTAGTCGTCTCGCAGAATGCAGCTAAGCTTACTTGCATCCCCACAAAAGCCAGTACATTTCCTGTTGAGTGTCATCTTTAATTGACTTCATGCATAGTCTATATTACATCGTGTAAAGCATGCTTTACATCATGTAAAAGTCGATATACAAGGAGTGATCACTTATGACTTATCAAGAAAAAAAAAGCATTGTATCATTGATCAGCGTTATTCTCATTTTCGGCTCTTTTTGTTTGTACATGTACCCGCAGCATCCTGAGGGAGGACTCGGGTCGAGCGAAACTTTACGTTATTGGGGTTCTTTTGTTCTTATTTTAACACTGGTTTCCATAGTCGCGCACATTGTAATCAGCATTATGTTTAACATTATCTTTAGAATAACGACTAAAGAAAAGGAGCCAGCATTTGCGGATGAACTGGATAAGTTCATTGAACTGAAAGCACACCGAAATTCTTTTTTTATATTTATTATCGGTTTTCTTCTGGCCATGGGATCACTGATCATCTATCAGCCGTCACAAATGATGTTTGTCATCCTGATCATTTCAGGGTTTCTTTCCGATGTGACCGGCTCCTTTACCAAGCTTTATCATTATCGGAAAGGATTTTAATATGGGCAAGCATCTTGTCGGCAATCACATACGAAAATTACGATTCAATCACAATGAAATGACCCAGCAGCAATTGGCTGACCTAGCGGGCGTAACGAGACAGACTATCGTATCGCTAGAGAAGGGGAACTACTCTCCATCTCTAGAACTGGCTTTTCGGATTGCACGCGCCTTTAACTTATCGCTAGAAGAAGTATTTTTTTATGGTGACAACATAAAACCATAAAAATGGTGACCGTCTGTCTCTGCTTTACTGTTTATGAATTTATGGAAAGAAGGGAAGAAAAAATGAATTCAAACAAGAAAGCAGCGAGGATCATAGGTATACTGTTTATACTTGCGGCCGTTACAGCGATTATGGGTGTTATTTTATACGATCCCATTTTAAATGATTCCGATTACTTGATTGAAGGTGCCAAGCACGCTAACCAGGTGACATTGGGAGCGTTGATGGAGTTAATTCTGGTGGTGTCGGCGGTTGGAACTGCAACGACTATGTTTCCGTTTTTAAGAAAGTATAATGAAACGATCGCTCTTTGGCATGTTTGCTTCCGGTTTCTTGAAGCGGTTGTCATTACGGTTGGTATCATCAGTGTGCTGTCTTTATTGACTTTAAGCCGGGAGTTTGTCGCAGCGGGAGCGCCGAATACCACGTCTTTTCAAGCTTCAGGTATAGTATTAAAAGCAATACACGACTGGACATTTTCGCTTGGCCCCAATTTTATGCTGGGTATCAATACAATGATGTACAGTTATATCTTTTATAAATCCAGGCTCGTACCAAGATTTATACCTATATTGGGGATGGCAGGGGCAGCTCTTGTTTTTGTTTGTGCTCTGTTAGTCATGTTTGATGTCATTGAACAAGTTTCTGTCTGGGGTGCTATTTTGGCGCTGCCAGTAGCTGCAAATGAAATGATTTTAGCTGTATGGCTTATTGTGAAAGGCTTCAATGAATCTGCACTTGCTTCTATGTCCGCAAAAAAGAAATAAACGTAAATGAACAGGTATGATAGTTGGAAAAGCAAATCATACATTGCATTTTGTGTTGCATTGGAAACGCCTCAGATCAAAAGAGTCTGAGGCGTTTTTTTTTTTTTTTTTTT
>NZ_LAHL01000049.1 GCF_000966195.1 Domibacillus robiginosus
GATGCGGCTTTTTAGTTTATAAAAACGTCTTATTGAAAAAGCTGAATGCATATGGCTGTCTTTTCAGATGCAGAACACTTTTAAGAAGATAAGGTCATACAGTGATAAAGGTTTGATGCACTTTTCAGCCGAATTTCTTTACTCATTACTCATAAGTAGGACGGGAAAGCATGGTGTTGAGATAATCGATATTGAAAGAAACAATTGTTGCTAAAAAAATCAAAGCAATAAGCTGAAAACCAACAAAAGCGATTTGCGCTTTTGGGGTGAATGTTCGCTTGTACAATCGATAAGACAGCAAAGCAGCAAGTAAAACACTAATCACAATGGTATATAGCTCATAATGATAAAAATAAAAATGACTGTAGAGCACCGGGTGAACATGGTGTACAGACGGGGCAAGAAAAGGAAGTAAAAGCAGCAGGCCGGCAAATATGAGCAGGCCATTTAAAAGAAAATGTAAAAAAGCGGATATAAAAGCAGGCTTATTCATCAATCATCCCTCCAATGGGTAGCCGGAAAAAGGTTCGTTGCTTCATCGGTTACGCGGCTGTGTACATATATTTCTATTGTACAGAAATGAAAGGAAAATAAAAACAAGCAGCAATACCATTCAAGGATTCATGTATAAACGCAAGTAGATGATCTTCACTCAGTTAAAAGATGATTTGAGCAATTGACGAAATAAAATGCTTATGCTAGAGAAAATCGATCATTTATCGAAGCTGACTATTCTTTTTTTTATTTCATCGTAAAATACACCGATAAAGAGGAGAAAAAATGTCTGGTTAGCTGCAGCAATCGAAGAAACAGCAGGGGGTACATAAAAACAGCCAGAGGGGGCCCTGACTGCTCGGTGTTAAGGGGTATTGAATGAGAAATGGGGGATTTCTCACAGTACCATTATAGACAAGTTTATAAATTTTTATACAAATGAGTCCAAAGGCTGCAGAAAGGGTAATCTAAGAACGTATGACTCAGATCACGGCATTCATTACATGTGAATGACTATAAAGGAGAAGAAAACCTTCATGATAGTAGTAGAGGGGACAGTTGGAGCAGGCAAGTCAACCCTGTCTGATTTAATAAGTGATCATTTTCGGATACCTGTTTTCGAAGAGATGGGAAATCCAGACACAGAAAAGCTGCTCAATCGTTTTTACAGGGATCGCTCAAGATGGTCTTTTACAACGCAGATTCATTTTGCAACAGAACGCTGGAACATGATTAAACAAGTGTCCGAGCAAAAGCACGGTATATTGGACCGCTCTATTTTCGGGGATAAAATTTTTGCAGAGCTTTTAAGTGAAGATGGAAGTATGACGCCTGAAGAGTACCGGACATACGAAAAACTTCTTACGGCTATTGTGAAAACCACAACAGCACCAGATTTGCTGATTTATCTTCAATGTCATACAGAGGTAGCCAAGGAGCGGATCGATCGCCGCGGACGAGGAATAGAAAGTGAAGTCGATATAAGTTATTGGGAGAGGTTAAATGAAAAATACGATGACTGGTATGAAGAGTACCGGCATTCTCCGAAGATCCTGCTCAGTGTCAATCATTTGGATTTTGTGAACAATGCGGAGCATAAAAGAAGTATTCTTCACCTTGTTGGTAAGGCTTTAGAAGATATTCACTATTTTGAAATAAAAATAGCGGAGGCGTAAGAATTTTTAAATTGAAATAGCGGAAGAAGTCATTGAAGAAAAAGAAAAACTGACAAAGAACATAGTTGTTCGCCGCTGACTGCACATCGTTTGATTGCAAACACTTGTAAGGCCCAGTGAAACAAAAAGGAAGCGTAAGCGAGGTACAACAGGAAAAAAGTAAATTGATTCATTCAGCGGGAAGATAAACGAGAAGCTGGAATGAAATTTATCCGATTTCACATACTAGTATAGAGGTGAACGTGATGAATGAAATTGAAATTTTTAAATGCCCAAGCTGCAAGTGGGAAGGACAGTTTGAAGAAGCGGAATTGGATGAAAGAGTAGCAGAAGATGGTATTCAGTTCTATTGGGAGCCGTACTGCCCAAAATGCAAAACAGTGATTGGTTAAGCGTCTTACAGAATGCTTTTTGTGTAACATGAAAGCCCTGCCGCATGAAAAGGTGTAATGTGTTCTTCATATTACGGTGATCGCACTTTGTTGAATTCACTTGGAAAAGTAAGATCAGGGCAGGAAATGGAATAAAAAAATAGTATAAATGGTTTAACATAAGACAAGGAAGGGTGCAACACGATGAAAGTGAAAGTAACCTACTATCGATTAGGTCCTAACGGAATGCCGACCAGCCCGGAGCAGCATGAGGTAGTCGAGGTTCATCCAGGTCCAAGCGATGATAAAGAGACGTTGATTCATAAAGCGCTGAGTGAGCAAACATATATAACTGAAGACAAATTTAAAGTGATAGAGACAAACGAAATGTAAGCATCCTGCAAGGTGCTTTTTTCTTTTCTTTAATCAGTGTATGATGAAAGAAAAGGAGTGAAGAAATGGAGCTTGGTTTCTCAATATTAAACGATAGTGCCAATGGAATGGCACTAAAAATAGTTATATTATTTGTTATGATTATTTTTTCTATGATCATAGTAGGGTTTATCTTGAAAATCCTCAAGGTACCAGGAAAAATCATCAATTTCGTCATCACCGCTGTCGGGTTAGGGTTCGGCTTTTACTGGCTTACCATTTTACAATAGTCACTCATTGAGTGGCTTTTTTTCTGCTTAAAAACAATATTGGAGATAGGTACGCATCAAATAAAGAGTTTAAAGAAGACTGCCTTTCTAGTTTAAGTGCAATATATTGGTGAACGTTAGGTCTCTAGTAGTATGAGTCACTGTGCTTGGCCCAGGCGAAGAAGAGGCGGCATCCGCAAGGCTCCGCTTTTCGCGGGGCAGTCGGTGAGACCGCAGAATTCTGCGCCCCGCTCCTGCCGCTCTGATGGGGAGGGAAAATCAGCCGGTAAAACCCGGTTGATTTTGTTTTGCGGAGAAGAAAGGAAAAAACACCCTGCTTTTTCATGCTTGCTTTTTTAGAAAAACCGCGGGCAGACCGCAGCTCCTGACACTGCTTCTCAAAAAAACAGCGTACTCGTTTGTTTCGCAAAAAAAGGAAATCTTAACCGAAAAAGGAATATCTTCTTGAGGGCTCTATTTTTCAACAATGTGAAAGAGACTGCCGTTCATTCGGCAGTCTCTGAGAGTGTAGACAAAGTTAGAAAGCAGTCACTTTGTTGTCTTTGACCATTTTGCTCTTTTTTATTATATCTAGATTTGCTTTCAACAAGATCCTTATGTATGTAAAAAATAAATAAATCATAGTTAACATTGTGAAAAATTCAATAATAAAATAAAAAAGAACAACCAATACACCTTTACACTGGCTGTCCACATTCCAGCAATGCTTCTTTTAAAAGCTGGATATCCTCTCGTATAAGTTTCTTAAGATGCACATTTTGGCACCGATCATAATCATCTATTAAACGACCCAATTCAGCAGAAAGAAGAATCGTTGTATCTTCCAGGATGAGCACTCCTTTTTGAGTAATAGTCTTGTGGCTAAGACAATCATGTAGATGAAAGATTAAGGGTTTTCTTTTAATCTAGCAAAAAGCCAAACTCATATGTTTATACCCTGAATAAACAAAAAGTATGCATAAATACTGAAAAATCTAGGAAGGTATTGATCATCCTGGTTTATTGAACTGGAAGAACATGTAACACCATTTCCTTAAAAACGATCCATTTTTATGAACAAGGAAGATTTTCTGTTTTATTTTCTCGACAACAGTAAAAAATACATCTATCACGTTGAATGAAGAAGATCATGAATAAGAACGGAGGTTGATGCATGTGACAACATGCATTTTACAAATTAATAAACAAGCGCGCAAGATGGGAGATCATATCGCCTTTACAGTGGCAGAGGTGTTAGAACCACCGATTGATATCGGCGGAGGTATGTGTTATCACCGGTACATCGAGCATTACGAAAAGCTGCTCTCTGAAGAGGAGAAAAAAACAGGCTTAACAAACATTTTAAGTACAGAAGAAACAGATAACGAAATTTTTTACGAAGTCGAACAGAGTAAGGTCCCAGCCATAAAGCAAATAGCTGTTCGGGTTACGAACGAATTTCCGGAAGCTTATCAACGTCAATACAATGAATTTCTTCACCAGCTTCAGGAACAAAAAATCATTTCTTAAAAAAACAGATTCAAATACATCGGTTGGCAGGCAGGTCGCTAATATTTTAATGAAGCCTATGGTAAGGGTCAAAAGAAAAGCTGTCCCTGTTATCTTTTAATATCTCCGTTACATGGTAAATGTGCTTCAGTTTAAAATGTATCATTTCACACGAAGACAAGCTGCTTTACTGGAAAACTTGAACGCTTTATTACTTTTTACCTTTTACGGGCATGGCTATATGTTAAAAGAAAGGCCTTGATTATTTGAGGCTAACTATTTCGTTTTTGGGAAAATATAATGAATAAAGCCGGAAGGAGAAAAGCGCAATGGAAGCAGAAAGAGATCTTCAAGCAGAACAGTTTATAGATGAACTCAGTCAGCATGAAAAAGATGTTTATCGCTTTATGAGAAACGAATACGAAAGAACCATGAATTACGGTGATGCTTATGACGCAAAAGTGCAGGATCCCCAGCTTACCGCGCTGGTTAGCCGCGAATTTAATATTTCTGCAGAAGAGGCGCGAACGATTTACATGGAAGTTGAATCAAAGGTAGCTGATTTTCACAGAGAACAAGCGAAAGAAAGGTAAGCACCCTATGGGTGCTTACCTTTCTTTTTGGGCAGTTTTAAATGACTTGTACCGGAAAAAGGTTTCTATTTAAAACAAGTGGAAGAAACCAAAACAACATTAGTCCTTTCATGATAAAATGGCGATGAGAGGTGACGAAATGGAATGGATTCAGCTGCCTGTAGGGCCGCTTCAAACAAATGCATATGTTATTTACAATAAAGAAAGGTCATGCTTACTGATTGATCCAGGAGAAGAGGCTGGCAGGCTTCAGCAGTTTATCCAGCGGAAAAAGTTGCAGCCAAAAGCGATTCTTTTAACTCATGCACACTTCGATCATATCGGCGGAGTGGAAACGCTTCGGAAAAAATACAGTATCCCTGTTTACATTCATCAACTTGAAAAAAAGTGGCTGTTGAATCCGGACTTGAATGGTTCTTCTTCGTTTGACGGAGTTGCTTCTGTAATAGTCAACCCGGCTGATGAGCTGTTTACAAAAGAAGGAGAGCAGCACATTGGCGGCTTTCGCTTTTGTCTGCTCCAAACGCCGGGACATTCTCCCGGCAGTGTAAGCTTTTATTTTAAAGAAGAAGGTTTTATCCTTGTAGGAGATACCCTTTTCAAAGGAAGTATGGGTCGTACGGATTTAAAAGGAGGTCAGGAAGCCCAACTGCTCAAAAGCATTAGCCAAAAGCTTTTGAGCCTTCCAGAAGATACATACGTACTGCCAGGACATGACGAAATTACAACGATTGGTCACGAAAAGGAGCATAATCCTTTTTTAAAAGAGCTCGTATAAAGTAAAAAGCCGTATCCCTTGCGAAAAAAGGATACGACTTTTTACTTTATACAGGGATATTGTCCCTTGTTTTTTGTTTCTGGCGAGACCTGTGTATTTCTTGCACCCCATTTATGACTGCTTTCCATCCTTTTTTTCGAATTCCCTTAGACGAGATAGGATCCATAATCATATCTGCTCCAGCCGCCCCGGCTATAGTACTGAGAATACCAGCCGCTCCGGCCGCAGTTGTTCCTGTGGTCAAAGCAGCTCCAGCCACAGCTGCTGCAGCAGTAGTGACAGCACTGGCTAACCCGGAGGCCCCGGCTGCTGTGGCAGCTCCAGCCGCAGCGGTTCCCGCCGCTGTAGCGGTTCCAGCTGCTGCTGTACTTGCAGCTGTAAGGGCCGTCGCTGCAATTGACCCGGCAACAGCAGCCGTTCCCGTCACAGCTGCTGCCGTTCCAGCAATCGCAGCACCTGTAGCTGTAGCGGCGATCGCCCCGGCAGCCACAGGTGCTGCAGCTACAGCAGCAACCCCGCCCGTTACATAAGCTGCACCTTTCCAAAATCCCATAGAAACACCTTCTCCCCACTTATATTCATTGTTGCTTAATCAAAAGAAACGAAACAGGCTTTGCTGTAAAAACCTATTACATTATTAATTACCTGAAAGCATATTTCAAAACCTCTATATACGATACATAAAAGCAGGAGCTTCCTATATAACCTTCCGTACAGTTTAAAGGAAAGAAAAAATGGGTACAGTATTATATGGTTTGGTAAGCCGTGTAAAAGAATAAAGTACCTGTTTAAAGTAAAGTATACACATAAAAAAACCACTCACATGCAGCGTGAGTGGTTTTTTGTTTGCTGTAATGGTAAAAAAGAAGTGTTAAAAGGAAGGCGGCTCAGGATGTAAGGGGGAAACAGGCTCTCGTACAGGCTGAAGATCCTTATCTGACTCGCTTTTAGGCGCAACTTGAGTTGATTCACGTGTTTCCTGTTCAGCAGCTTCTTCATGGACTGAATTTTCTGGAGCCGTTGTTTTGTTTTCGGAGGCAAAATCGCCTTCCTCTTTTTTCCATGTGTCAGTTTGTTTAAACCAGTCGGATACATGGGTGTTTTCCTTTTCCACCGTTTGATTATTTTCTTTCAATTGAGTATTTTCTTTGCTTTGTTCGAGCTGGACGCTTTTCGTATTCTCTTCGTTAGACGTATCAGACGGTTTTTTTTCCGAAACAGCTGTTTCGGTTTGCTCTCTTGTCTTCGATTGAGTGTTCTGGAATGAAGTATCAGTTAAAAATGAATGCAAAAGCAATAAAAAGCAGGCCACGGCTGTAAGAAGCAGCACAGAAAGGGATATAATTGATTTGTTTATCTTTTGAATATAGATACATCTCCAATAATATGTGTTTATTTTAAAGATACAAAGATTGTATAACAAAAAAGTAAAGAAACAAAGGGCTAAGAAAGAGAAGAGATGCTTTAAGATGGAGGAATCGATATGAACGACCATATTTATTATAATTAACAATGTGCAAAATTCAAAAAATAGTTATAACAAAGCAGCCGCTTTACAATGATTGTCCGCAGAGCATAATGGCTTCATTGAATAATTGAATATCGCTTTGGATTTATTCTTTAATTTTAAAGTCATCCTATCGATAGTAGCCGTGTATTACTTTTCCTATTTCATTAAACAGGATAGTGGCTGACTCTTGCATAAGTAACGCTTCTATTTATCGGGTTCTTCACCGGATCGCTTGTTTATGGATAGAAAAAAATAAAAGCGCCAAAAGCGCTTTTATAAAACAGTTATCCTTTTTTCTTTCGGTGTTGAATGAATGCTTGAGCTGAATAATAGTCGGATTCCGACATTACTTTTCTTTTTATCAGCTTTAAAACGAATGGTAAGATAAGGAGAGTTTCTGAAATCGTAAGAATTATCCATAGAAAAAATTCATTTGAAGACATGACACAAAAGCCTCCAGGCAAAAAATAGTGTGACTTTTCTACATGTTAGCTTACCCAGTACAAAGAAAAATAAACTGTCTCTGTGACCGAAGGAACCATGAAGATGGCTTGTTTAAAGAAGTAAGCGGCAAAAAAAGATAACAAGTGCCTGATGACGAGAGAGGAGAACCAATTATTAAAAGAATCCTTAAAGCACTGGGAAAAAGTTTCAGGCTCTGGTATCTTAATAAAAGCAGGCTGGACATTTAGGGGGCAATGAAAGTGAAAATATTATGGAAGCTTGTCGTTGGGTTTGTACTGATTGCTGTTCTTCTAGGGGCCGGACTTTATTATTTCGGTACGAAAATCGCATCTGATAGAATAATGGACGAAATAGCAGAGCAGATTGAAAACAGCGGAGAGGCAGAGCAGATTAAACAGCAAATCAATCGCAATCCAGAGTTAAAGCAGCTGGTAGAAGAAGGGGCAAACGCTGATACATCTTCACTGCCATTTACGACAAAAGAAGAAGCTACAAGAGAACTGGTGAAAAAGTTTAGTCCGGGTGAGCTGAAAAACATTCAATCAACCGTGCAAGGCGGCTTGACAGAAGAAAAGAAACAGGAACTGATTCAAACACTTGAAAGCAAGCTGACGGAAGAAGAGATACAGGCTTTAAAGGTGCTTGCTTACAAGGAACTAAATAAATAAAAGAAAAGCATCCAGCCGGATGCTTTTCTTTATGAAAGCTGATTAAAGAGGAAGGCGGCAAAACCAATTTTGTTTGGTTATTGAAAAAAACTTTCGCTTTAAAAAGAAATTTTCTCACTAGCTCTTTATTTGATCCTGCTTAATCCACCAGTCGATTTGATCTAAATCAAAAATAATGATGTTTGAACCAATTTTTTTATGAGGAAGCTTCTTAGTTGTGATCAAATTATCAATTTCTTTTTTAGCCAGTGGATAGTTTATCGAATGCAGATAAAAGACTAAGTGCTGTATTCCTTGAATTTTTCTCATTTCATCACCTCCCACAAAAATTTCTCTTACTATAGAAAGAGGGAGAAAAATTTGTGTAAAGGATCAAACGAGTAAATATAAAAAGTATTTACCCTTTTCATCGGAATGTATGTCTGCCAGATGAACTAAAAAAGAAAACAGGATTTACATTCAAATGGCAGCTGCCATTTGAATGTGGACGAATGAATGATAACCGTCACATGAATGAGATAGGTCGGCGGCGTCCGGGCAGCTCTGCTTTCCATGGGGCAGACGCTGAGCCCGACTTCGCCTGGCAGCTCTACCGGTCTTAGCTGCCCGCTCGTCCCATAGGAGTCTGCGCTGACCCGGACGCCGCCAAATGTCTTGCACCAAAAGTGTATAGAGCTAAAAAGGTCGTATTTTTTCTTCTTAAAAAGAGAAAAATGTCTATCCAGTCCCTGGCTGATTGATCTTTAACACTACTTAGTGAAGACTGCCGGACGAAGACTCCTGCGGGAAGTACAGTGAGTCGGGAGATTCCGCAGGCGCAAGCCGAGGAAGCCCCCGCACTGCCCTAAGGTGCGCGAAGTCCGGCAGTCTTCACTTATCGGCTCTTTGTTTGAAAGAGAAAGATTTTGTCTACACCCTAATGGCAGCTGCCTTATTTAAAAGCAGCTGCCATGTTAAAATCGGAATGAAAAAGAAATTTATTCAACCATTTTCCGGGGGAGATCCTCCAGCTTTTCCTGAATGGTCGCATGATGAACAATGGTTAAAAGTAAAATGACTATACTCAACCCATTGGACAAGATCATACCGCCCAGCAATACATTTTTGGTGCGAGAATGAAGCATTTTATCACCACTTTTTAGGTTACTGTACTCGTATTGTATTGGCATCGCCAAATTGCTGCTTATCGTTTTGGCTTTGAGAACTGTTGCCGTTATGTTGATTTTGGGCATTTTGTTTGTTTTTTTGGCCGTTGCGTTGAAGCTGGGCATCATTGCTGACATTTTGACCGCTGCTTTGATAATGGGCGCCCTGATTGCTGTTTTGATCTTTGTGTTGGTTTTGACCCTGCTGATTATTGCTTTGATTGTTGCCTGTTAATGTATCCATAACATTCTCCAGGCCTTTACCGATCGTTTCGAGAATACCATCATCCTGTTGACGGTTGCTTTGATTCTGATTTTGATTTTGATTTGTCATCTTTGTCACCTCCCGAGTTTTATCGTGTCCAGATGAAACCAAATTATTTATAAGAACAACGCTGTGTTTTTCTCGTTCCTCATTGACTCTCCCAACGCTGTTATTTTTATGCGCGCAAGTTCTAGAGGACAAAGAGGTGAGGAGACAACCATTTACATATTTTTCCGTGCTGAATATAAACAGATCCTTTGTTATACAGCAAGCGGCCAAAGCATAACCAGGGCATTCATTCTATTTAAGAGCACGAGCAAAGCCCGTTTTTTAATAGCACACTGCAATAAAAACTCGTTGGAAAGGTTGTTGTTTTTCGGAAAAAATATGCTTCACAGAGGAGGAATTTGAAATGAATGATAAGCAACCAAATACATTTTACATTATTGATTACGAATGGACAGGGCCGAATGTGCTGTTTGTAAAAGCAGCAGGCTTTGACGGGGAAAAGGGACAGGAGTTCGAGGAGATCATAAAGTTTTTAAGGGGGAAACCGTTTGGAGATGGGATTCATCCGGAAAAATCCTCGCTGTCGTCAGAATGCAGAAGGGAGCTTCTTGCATACATAACAAGCAGGTTTAACAAAAAAGAATTTGATTAAACCGAAAAACAGCACTCGAAGACGAGAGCTGTTTTTTATATGGTGCAGATAAAAATAGTTATAGCCTTTTTGCTGCTTCACTTGTTAAAAAATCAAGTTGTTTTTGCATCGCGATTAATTGTTTTTGGATGGCGTCTGACTGTGACTGTTCCTCAGAAGCAGCCTTTGCTACATCCTCCAACGCAAGCAGTGCCGCAAAGGTAGCAACAGCATCAGCGAGAGTAGTAAGGGCTGTTGCTAGCACAGTGAGCTTTGCTGCATTGACTTCAAGCGGCACCGAGGAATTTTCTTTTTGAACATGAACAGCTTTACCATGGCGTTGATTCACTGTATTCCCCCTTCTCGAATACAATAAGCGTATCTCCGTTCACATTGTATGCAAAACTTATCTGAAAGTGCAAAAACAGTTTTTTTCTGTCTACAAAAAAACAGCCGTATGATAAATCATACAGCTGCGAATGGTGGTTGGCAGATAAATCGGGTCAGAAAGTAAAAGCAGAAGTCATGTTAAAAAATCACATGCATACGCTCTTAGTACCTATTAATATCCTCCGCCTACGTAAGATGCACCAATGATAATAAGAAGAATAAACAGAACAACAATCAGCGCGAAGCCAGATCCGTATCCACCGCCGTTTTGGTAGCCCATTACGATCACCTCCTTTTCCATATAATATGAAAAAGTGCAGACGACTCTTGTGCGAATGGTCATAGTAACAGAAAAAATGTCAGGAAAAGAAACCAGGAAAGGAGCAGATGGTGTGAAGTATGGGTTTGTTGTAAAGGAGAACAGGATTGTCGCGTCATTTCGAGGCGAGGGGAAAAACTTTGACATGGCGGCTCACGCCTTCATGATGTCTGGCTATGGCATAAAAAGAGTTTCTGCAGAGGAATATCAGGCAGAAAAGGAAAAAAAGCAGCAATAAGGTAATGTAACATGGACGGGCACGCAAAAAAAAAACAGCCAGGCAGAGCCTGGCTGAAAAATAGTGTGAACGTGTAGGAGTTGGGGTTGGGAACTAACAGTTCTATTATGAACCATTATATAAAAATGTATACATGAAAGTCAGAAACAGGCTTTTATTACTGACCAGGCAGCTTTTTAGGCCGCCGCCAAAAAATTAATCAGTGGAGATTTCCCGTTCCACTACAGGAAGAGAAAGAATAAACTGTGTTCCTTGCAACGGTTTACTTTTTACCTGAATGCTGCCACGCATTGCTTTGATGGTACTGTAAACAACCATTGTCCCAAGACCGGTACCAAGATCTTTTGTTGTAAAAAAGGGATTTCCTAAGCGCTCTAGCTGTTCTTCATCCATTCCGACTCCGGTATCCGCTATCGTAATGATTGCTTCGTTTCCGATGCGTTTCAGTTCGATCGTTAAAATACCACCGCGAGGCATCGCCTCGACCCCATTTTTTGAAATATTAATGATTGATTGATGAAGCTTTTCTTTTTCACCAGCCACATAGCTGTTGTCTTTTACAGTCATTTTGATTTCGACGTTGTTTAGCGCGGCATAAGGCTCTACAAAGTTTTTCATCATGGTTAATTCTTTTTGAAGGTCCAAAATTTCGACGTTTACCAAAGAAGGCTTTGCAAAGGTAAGATAGTCTGTGATAATCGATTCTGCCCGATTTAACGCCTCTAAAGCGGTGTCGATATAGTAGTGTTTATCCTGCTCAGAAAGCTCCGGATCACGCAGCAGCTGAAGAAAACCTTTTGTAACGGTTAAAGGATTTCTTACTTCATGGGAAATGCTGGCGGCAATGGTGCTGACTGTTTTGAGCTTTTCAAGTTTTGCAATTTCTTCGGAAAGAAGAATCGCTTTTTTCGCTCTTTCAATGACCCATACACTTAACAATACACCACTCGTTTGGACCGCTATCACAATTAAAGTAAAGATGAGAAACGAAACCGTAGCAGTTAAAGGCAGCAAAACTAGATTAAGAGCAGTTGTGGATAACGCTGCAGCTACGGATGAACAAAAAGCAATCCAAAGTTTCTTTTTTACTGTTAAAGCTCTTTTGAAAAAAGAAAGCACAAAAAACAACAAAAGCAGCATAAGCGCGTAAACAACAAAAGCAGTTTGAAAATCTGGAACATTGAGATAAAAGCGATAGCTGAGTAAAATAGCTGTTAGTATAGCACCAGCTAGGCGTCCCCCATATAATGTTCCAATGATTAAAGGAAGCTGGCGAAAATCAATCGGAATGTCTTTTAAAAGAATAACAGGAAAGCTCATTGAAAAGATGATAGAAATCCCACAAATAGAGATGACAATCACGGTATGTGTAAAACGATTTACCTTTTTTTCAAGAAACTTAAAATAAAGAGTAAAGCAAAAATAAATCAAAAGAATATTTAGCAGAAAGCTTTGAAGATTAGTAAGGAGAATATCCAATTACACAGCTCCAGTCTTTTAAAAAATAAAACTGTTGTTTTGTATGTAAATTCATTAGGTAGTCTTTTTTATCATAACATGATCTCAATCCTAGTAGATAGAGGGGAAACATTGATATACAGGGGTTTGTCGAGGGGAGTAAGAAATATGGTCCTTTTTTTGGACTTGAACCGATCAGAAAGTAAATATTTTTAAATCCAGGGTGTATGTTCTAAGCACTAATACAAACTTTATCGAGGTGTCCTTTTCAAGCAGCATAGCGGTGTGTGTGCGCCGCAGGAAATCTAATCCTTTAAGAATTTTATGGATAAAAAACAAGATATACTTTAAGTCCGTATATCTTGTTTTTTATCAATGATTGAAGTTTTATTTTGTTATTTGGTAGAGACTTTTTTTGCATCGAGGTCGTGATGCAGGGCGGCGGAAGGGATTACAGGATCAGGAGCTTGTCCTTTTGGAGATGGATTTGCCAGATAAACATAATCTCCTGTTCCATCCGGTGCACTTCCTGTAGCCCAGAGGCCTGTAGAAGAAGCTGTTCCTTCTGAGAGATCCCAGAATTCATAGGCATGAGGCTGTGCTTCCTGCTCTGCTTCAGCAGGGAAAGAGGCAGGTACCACTACGCCATTTTTCTCTTCAAGTTCCTGGATAGCAGCCATCCATTGATATTGGTGATAGCGGTCACGAGCGAGCATTTTACGGAATACGGTACGAACGCCCTCATCCTTTGTCATATGGTAAAGACGTGCGACCTGAAGGCGCCCCTGAGATTCAGCATGCAGGTTAGAGCGCATATCAGCAAGTAAGTTGCCGCTTGCTACAATATAAGCACCATTCCAGGGGACACCGTTTGAATTGGTTGGCATTCCGCCAAGTCCGCTTACAAGCAGGTGCTGCGGGTTAATACCGCCCATAATGGCTGCAATAGCAGGATCTTCAGCAGCTTCCGCCTGTGCTTCTGGTGATGCGCCGTCTAAAAGCTGACTGATCAGGGCACAAAGCATTTCTACGTGGCCAATTTCTTCTGTGCCGATATCCATCAGCATATCTTTATATTTTTCTTCTCCGCGGCAGTTGAAGCCCTGGAACAAATACTGCATCATAACAGTCATTTCACCAAACTGACCGCCGAGCACCTCTTGAATCTGGCGTGCGAGCATCGGATCTGGACGTTCAACCTTTACCTCAAACTGAAGTTCTTTTTGATGGCGAAACATAATGAATCCTCCTTTTAGTTGTATGTTTATTTCCTTTCTTTTACTACCTTCCTTTTATTACCCACTTGATTTGTGAATGAATCAATTTTATGAAAAATTAATTACCTTCTTTCATAAACATGGAATGCTATTTTAAAATGATAAGTGGAATATAAAGGTATAGTTTTTAGTTTGCACATTCTGAATCCGACTGAATAAACGAAGTGGGCCAGTCGCTTTGGACACCTTTATGTTTGTTAGTACTTTATAAGATGCGTCCCTCACATTTTTCTGTTTCCAGGCTGTTTTCTTCTTTAATGCCACCTGGAGAGGATAAGAGATTTTATGACGAGTCAAGTGCAGGAAAACAAAATTTTTTATTGAATTAAAACTAAAAGGAGCTGGATAAACAATGGGGTTTTACGAAAAAAGATATGATTTAAAACACATTGTTATAAGAGATACCGGGGAAGCTGTGGAAGCTGATGGAGGTACTTTGCACATTTATAAAGGCAGCGGGAGGCAAAGATGGGAAGCCAAATTATCAGCTGTTAAGAATGACAAGATATTTGAAGACTCAATATTAGAAGAAAAAGGATACATTAACTTTAAATTTGGAAGCAATGAAAACGTAGAAATTGAAGGAACTGCTTTCGTTTCAGATTTTGACCCGAGCTCCGGAGGATCTAACATTATACTGACGGGAGTAGGCAGGGTAATCGAATACAGAGGATAAAAGTCATATAGCATTGTACAGGATGCTATTTTTTTATGTTCAGATCAAATCACCTATGTATAAACCTTAATTCATGGGTACGCAAGTTCGCCTTTTTCATTCGATCTCAATGGCCTTGTTAAAAGTTAAAAAACAGGTTACAGGAGCGAAAAAAAAACGAATAAGACAGTAAACAATGCGGCTTATTGACCGAATTACTTACTGTCTGCTTGATCGTGAGTCATTTGGAAAACTTTTTGCGCCATATTGTTAAACTTCTAAAAATGCTTGAAACAGACTCGCCGGCTTCATTTCCTTTTTACATGACGGCCACCTGAACAGCTGCAGGCGCACGCTGGCTCATCATCAGAACGATGGCATCTTTCGCTTTTTGTACACATTCAGCAGCTTTTTGGGATAAAATCAAATGAAAAAACCAATATATTTCTATATGGGCTGTTCACATTGCACCAGCGCTTCACTTAAAAGCTGGATATCACTTTGAATTTGCTCTTTTATGATGGAATCAGAACACTTTAAATAATCATCAATGAGCCGTTCCAGCTCTACAGATAAAATAAGGGCGACTTCTTTCAGAGTAAACACTCCTTTTTAAATAGTTTCTCCCCATTTTAAAATCAGATACATGCTTGTGTAGAGACGTGAAGGGTTCGAAATAAAAAACGTCTATTTTTAAATTTATGTAGCAATTTCGGAAAAATTCAAACAATTATTCGTCGTAAAACAAAATGGATAAAAAAGAGACAGAACTGTTTGGATTCTGTCCTTTAAACCCTATCGTTTATAAACGCAGAGACGAACAATTAAGAGGATTTCTTTTTATAAAACTCGATCATCTCTCCAATAGAATGTACAATTCCCTCCAATTGAAAGGCGAATAAACACAAGCTCGAAATAGAAAAAAACACAATAGGAATAAATCGAAGCCAGTGCATAATATCCTCTCCGTTTCCATATCACGATAAGTGCTTTTTCAAGAAGCAAATGTATTTCTGCCGTGACTTATCTAGGAACGAACACAAAGCCTTTCATTGAATGAAGGTACACTTTGCATGAATGTATTATATGCAGAGACGAAAAGGAGATGTCTTTTTTCAAAGCGTAAAAGCATTTTTTGAATAAAAAGTAAAAAACGGCCCATACTGTTAGATACAGGTGGTGAAACGATGATAGAAAACAGTCGTAACGTGCTGTCTGGACATATAGCATTGATTGAGGTTTTAAATCGCCCGTTTTATCGTTTTGCGATTGTAGCAGAGCAAACAAATCGCGATCATCCTTTTATCGACTCGGTGCCAATTTACGGGACAGTAACGTTTAATAAGAACAAGCGGGAAGTTGTGGCGGACAGTTTAAATACATCATTCAGCAATCTCGAGATCGGGACACAGCAATGGATTGAAAAAAAGCTTATCCAGGAAATTCATGAATTTGATGAGCGGAGTCTGCTTATACATCAAAAGCAGTCATAGCGCTCAACAGGATTAAGCCTTCCACCACTATGGTAATAGAAGGAAACCAGTATGTAATCAGATTTTGAAGTGCACACAGAAGAATAGTTGCAGACAAAAAAGACTTCTTCATTAAAAGAGGTCTTTTTTGTTTTTACACTGAAGCCTCATTTTTCGAAAGCGATCCAATATCCTTATTGAGATCAAGTGGATCGGTTGCAGCTTCGCATCGTTTGACCGACTTGCCATTTTTATCAGCTAAAAATCTAGAAAAGCTCCATTTGATCGAGTTTCCATACTTTTTCCAGAAATAGTGGAATTAATATTTTAGCGGAGACATGAGATTTATTATATCTTTTAAATAGAAGAACAGAAGCTTAAAGCCCTATTCGAAAATAAGTTTTTTGTTTGAGTCCAAAGACCCGGTCAATAAAAAGGGAATTCAAACATAAATTAATAGAAGAAAAGAAATATATTATGAAACGAAAGGAATAGGCTGTTCGTAGAAGAAGAGGAAATAAACAAAAGGAGAGTTAGGATGCAATCAGGAAAATCACTTGTTACAACACATGTGCTGCCGAGATTTTTTAGTGCGCTTTTGCTTTCATTTCTAGGGACATTATTTGGCGGCATGTTTATTCCTGAAACGGCGGCTCTCGCTTTAGGGGTGGTGCCGCTGATGATCCTACTTCTGCTTTTAATCAAATCGATTTCAGCAGGCAGTAAGCGAAAAAAAGGACTTAGTACGTATGGGTTAAGGCTTCCCATGTGGCTTGTGTATGTATTTACGCTGCTGTTCGGCATCTCCATTTATCCACTTATAGATTTTTACGTCGACACAATGGGCATGGCGCTGGTCGTGGCGGCGTTTGGTATTACATCTGCCCTGTTTGGTGGATTGTTCATCTATACGTATATGTCAAGAAAAGATTTCTCATTTTTAGGCGGCCTGCTGTTTTTTACACTGCTTGCTTCCATTCTTCTCGGAATTGCCAACCTTTTCATCGGTTCTGACCTGGTCGATTTAGGGCTTTCTTTTGTCGGAATACTCGTTTTCTCCGGCTATATGCTGTATGATATTTCTCGAATGAAGCAAGCGGATTTTAGTGAATCGGATGTACCGGCGGCAGTGTTTGACCTGTATTTAAACTTTATTAATATTTTTCTTGATATCCTCCGGGTCATGAACTTTTTCACTTCAAAAGACTAAACGCACTACTGTAGTGAAAAATCCCCGGCTTATATAGCCGGGGATTTTTGTCATGATTGGTTTTCTTCATCAGGATTGTTTTCGGGATCAAGCTCATCGTCAGTTGTGCCGTCATCAATGCCATTATCCTGGTCTTTTCCATCATTTATACCATTGGCATCTTCATTGTTGCCGCCACTTTCCTGGTCCGGACCGTCATTAACGCCATTTCCTTTATCGTTTTCATCTCTTAGTTCATCATCTAGATCGCCTTCCGTTTGGTTTTGTGTCTCATTCGTATTTTCTTCCTCCATTTGCTGCTGTTCATTATTTGTTTCATCATTTTGTTGTCCGCCGCCGCATGCAGTGAGTCCGAATAACAGTAAAGCCGCTATCCCGCTGACAAGCAGTCCCTTTGTATCGATTGATTTCATATGCGTATTCTCCTTTTATAAGATTTTGATTACCGATAGCATGCCCAGCGAATGAAAAAGTAAACAAAAAGCGGCGGGGACAACGCGATTTCTCCATTTCTGCTCCATACAAAAACCATATGATCAATGAATAAACAGGAACGGAGAAAGCTTTTAAAAAGTATTAAGGAAAATATGTAAATTATGTAGGTGAAAACAGCCAACAAAACTTGATTACTCTTGACTCGACATAATTCGACATGGTTTAATAGTACTAAAGATAAAGGCAAACTTCTTCGAAAGAAAAGGACGCAAAGCCACGGGTCTACTGTTCGATGGATGAATTATGACAGCCGGGTTGCCAAATAGGGAAGTTTCTCCGTATTTGGTTGAATATGATACCAAACAGGAGGAAACATGCAGAAAAAATCGCATTCAGTAAAAGTTCATGTAGAAAAATTTTTTGTTTTATTGAAAAACTATCCGGATAGTACAGATTCAACTTTGGTCTTTGTCCGTTTTTTACGTTCCTTTTTAAGAGGTAGCTCTCAGCCGGAAATATTGCCTGCTATTGAAATCATGACTCTTTTAAAAGAACAAAAGCCAGCTGTGTTTTACTCGATGAGAAAGCTTGCAGAGCGTGACGAGCTGCTGGCTTTTTTAACCGGCTTATCAATGAATCCAGAAAAAGCGGAAAGAAAGCTTCAAGAGATTTATGAAAGTCCGGAATCATGAATATAAACAAAAACAAAAACAAAAACAAAAACCCCTGAGACATAGGGGTTTTTGTTTATATTAAAGAAACTTCATTCATTCATTTATTTAAGGAGGTAATAGAAACCAATCACTTATTGCATAAAAAACTCTTCCAAGAAGAGTTTTCAATATGTAGACAAAGTCTTTTTCTTTTAAAAAAGAGCCGATAGGTGAAGCCGGCCGGACTTCACGTTCCGCGGGCAGTGCGGG
>NZ_LAHL01000005.1 GCF_000966195.1 Domibacillus robiginosus
TTTGTCTACAGTCTGAAATCCGGCCTATTAAAATAAGGCCGGATTTTTCTTTTAACGACGGCATCCGCATCCGCATCCACGGGTATGGCCAGGATTAGAACCAGAACCAGGGCCCCATCCCCAGTTATTTCCTGGGTAACCGGGATCAACAACTTCGTTACGTGTGATCGGCTGATAGATGTGGCGTGGTACGTTTACAATGTGCTGACGATTAATCGTCACCACTGGATGAATAACTGGAATTTCACGTTTAATATACGTATCTTTTATTACGCATTGCGGCGGACAGACGATTGGACGAACATGACGACGCATATTTTTCACCTCCACGCTTCTATACAAATAGTAAATGCATCAGCCTTCCTTTCCGCAACGGACAAACATCCAGCAATTCAAATAAACTTACATAATATCAAGCGGTACTTTTCGTTCAGGAGCTAGAAACCGCTCGTTCAGCCTACCCAAAAAGTTAAACCCTTTCCTTATTATATGAATCTGTTCCCTTTATCGTTTGAACATCCAACAATAAACAGCCGAGCCGGTAAAATGCCGGCTCAGCTGACTTTGGGAAAGTGCATTAAGCTGATTCTTCCTTTATCGCATAAGCTTTACGCCACGAAATTTGTGCCACTATTAATAGGATAAGAGCAGCAATACCAATGACTGCATAAACTGTAAATCCGGCTGCATATGTGCCGGTCATTTGTTTTAATGTACCCAAAATATTAGGAACAAAAAATCCGCCTACACCGCCAGCGGCACCAACAACGCCTGTTACCATGCCGATTTCCTTTTGAAACCGCTGTGGAACAAGCTGGAATACAGCGCCGTTCCCCATCCCAAGGCACATCATGCCGATAAATAACATAATAGTAACGATTGTTAAGGAAGGCAGCGTGCTAACGCCAAACATCATGACTGCTACACCGATAAATAAGAATTTAAGCAGTGCAGCTCCACCGATTTTATCAGCAATCATCCCACCGACGGGACGGAACAGGCTTCCGGCAATTACGCAAAGCGTGACGAAATCACCTGCGCGAACACTGGTTAAACCATATTGATCCACAAAGAAAATACTTAAAAAGCTGGTCAGCCCTACAAATCCACCGAATGTCACACTGTACAGTAAACAAAAATACCAGGTATCCCGCTGTTTAAACACTTTAAAATAGTTGATAATCGGCTGAGGCTCCGGCTGTGTCGGCGCATCTTTAGCAATAAGTACATACGTAATAAAAACGAGTGTAAGAGGAATAAGAGCAAGGCCCATCACGCCATTCCAGCCGTATACCTCTGCCAGGCGCGGACCAAACAGGGTTGCCAGTACAGTTCCGCTGTTTCCAGCGCCGGCAATGCCCATTGCCAGCCCTTGAAGATGAGGTGGATACCAGCGGCTTGCCATGGGCAGTGCAACGGAAAAGCTTGCGCCGGCAACCCCAAGCAAAAGGCCGATAAAATAAAGCTCTGTCATGGAATTTCCGAAAAGCCATCCCCATAAAAGAGGAATCATGGTTACGGTCATGCCGCCAATAGCGGTTTTACGAGGACCGATTCGATCTGTTAGGATGCCGAGAATAATACGGAAAAAAGAGCCGGCCAAAATTGGAATCGCCACAATCAATCCTTTTTGAGAAGGGGAAAGGCCAAAGTCCTGCGTAATATAGACCCCGAGTGCTCCAAGCATAACCCAAATCATAAAGCTGATGTCAAAGTACAAAAACGACGCCAGTAAAGATGGTGCATGGCCGCTTTTTTTTAATTCTGCTAGTTTCATGTGTTCCTCTCCTTCACGTTAAGTAGTGGATAAGTTGCTTAC
The DNA here is from genome assembly GCF_000966195.1 of Domibacillus robiginosus. Lineage (GTDB taxonomy): Bacteria > Bacillota > Bacilli > Bacillales > Domibacillaceae > Domibacillus > Domibacillus robiginosus. The sequence goes on from NZ_LAHL01000005.1 coordinate 1,820, forward strand.
CGTTAGTGTAGGTGTGTGAAAAGATACTTTCCATATACTTGTTAGAAAACCTTACTAATTATTTTAAAAAATCAAAAAAATCTGATTGACTTTCGAAAAAACGTTTTATATTGTGTTAGTTAAGCTGACACGAAAAAAGGAGTGATCATGATGAAAATCATAACGATGATGTGGGTATGGATAGCGAACGGAGATGCCTGCACAGAATCGGCCCAATCACTGCATACATCATTTACGGGGAACGAAACGTATTGGAACCCGGCCTTCAAAGCGGACTAAAAAGAAGAGAGGGGTTTCTCCATGAACAAAAGAAAGCTAGTTGTGGTTGGAAACGGGATGGCCGGTGTTCGTGCGGTAGAAGAAATTTTAAAGATTCAGCCAGATAAATTTGAGATTACGATATTTGGGAAGGAGCCGCATCCAAACTACAATCGAATCTTACTGTCTAAAGTTCTTCAAGGAGATACGACGGTCGAAAGCATCACCTTAAATGACTGGTCATGGTATGAGGCAAACGAAATTACTCTTTATACAGGTGAGCCAGTCGTACAAATTAATACAAATCAAAAATATGTTGTAACCTCCAAAGAGCGTTTGGTGCCGTATGATGAATTAATTCTTGCAACGGGTTCTCTACCGTTTATGCTACCGCTTCCGGGCGCTAAAAAAGAAGGCGTAACCGCGTTTCGCGATATATATGACTGCGAGAAAATGGTTAAAGCTTCCCAAAAATACGAAAAAGCTATCGTTATTGGCGGCGGGCTTCTTGGTCTTGAGGCAGCTCGCGGGCTTCTTAATTTAGGTATGAAGGTAGACGTCGTGCATATCGGCGACTATATTATGGATCGGCAGCTTGATCCAGTCGCTGCCCGTATGCTTCAAAGGGAGCTGGAGGAGCAGGGAATGAACTTTCTGCTTCAAAAACATTCATCAGAAATTACCGGCCATAAACGGGTGAAAGGAATTCGCTTTTCAGATGGAAGCTGGCGTGAAGCTGATTTGATCGTGATGGCTGTTGGCGTTCGGCCAAATACGGGAGTCGCTGCTGGTACAGACATTGAAGTAAATCGGGCTATTGTGGTGGATGACTACATGCGCACGAACATTCCGCATATATACGCGGTTGGGGAATGTGCAGAGCATCGCGGCTTCGTATATGGTCTAGTGGCGCCTTTGTATGAACAGGGTAAGGCGCTGGCTGCCGCTCTGTGTGACCAGGAGCATCCAGGCTATCAGGGATCTGTACTTTCTACACAATTAAAAGTATCTGGTGTCGATGTTTTTTCAACAGGGGAATTTATGGATAGCGATGAAACACAGTCGATGCAATGGATAGACGGTATTCATAACACATACAAAAAAATTGTCATAAGAGACGGTAAAATTGCCGGTGCCGTATTGTTCGGCGATATATCAGAAGGTGCCCGGCTGCTTGGGATGATTCAAAAGAAAACAAGTTATAAAGTGCTTGAAAGAGAAATGGCCCAGGGCAATGACAGCAAAGATGAACAAATTGCCGCTATGGCTGATCATAATATTGTCTGCGCATGCAACGGTGTATCAAAAGGAAAGATTATAGAAGTTGTTTGCGAGCAGTCGCTTGAAAGTGTTGAAGATGTAAAAGCGTGTACGAAAGCGTCAGGTTCCTGCGGAGGCTGCCGTCCGGTTGTAGCAGATATTCTTGATTTTATTAAAAGAAACGGAGCAGAAAAGGAAATAGAAAAAGAACCAATCTGCGCATGTACCAATGCTGAACACGGAGATGTGATTCAAGCAGTACAGCATTACCCGAACGATTCGGACGCTCAGCTGATGAGCCGGCTTGGCTGGGAATCAGATGGAGGGTGTGATGTATGTCGACCGGCTCTTCACTATTACATGAGTGTACACAGCAATCTTATTCCGGATATTGTGGAGGAACGGGCTGCAGATGGAACCTATATGGCAGCTCCGCGTATGTATGGCGGCATTACAGGAGCCGAGCAGCTTCGAGTCATTGCAGACGTAGTAGAAAAGTATAATATCCCGCTTGTGAAGCTTGCAGCTGGGCCAAGAATGGAGCTTTATGGCATTGAAGAGCAGGCGATTTCCGATGTGAGAAAAGCACTTTCTTCTGCTGTGTTTCCATGTGGAACAGGGCTTCGCGCTGTCGGCACATGTGCGGGTATACGTTATGCAAAGCATGCACTTCATGATTCGTTAACCCTGGGTATGCAGCTGGAGGAGCGGCTTGAATCGTTCATCTTTCCGACTGAATTGACAATTGCTATTTCCTCGGGCCTTGATGATGAAGCCGAGGCACACGGAGAAAACATTGGCTTAATCGGGGCACCAGGCGGATGGGAATTGTATATATCGGGTGAACGGCTTTATGTGGCCATGAAGCCGGAGGAAGCTGTTCAAATGACAGAAGCATTGCTTACGTATTATCGTATATCGGCATTTTATGGAGAAAAAATGGACAGCTGGGCCGAGCGGCTTGGTTTAACATTGATTCGCGAAGAAATGTTAAGACGAAAACGTCGAGAGTCATCCGTTCAAAATCAACAGGCAGCCGCTGCCTTGTAAAGCAGGTGAGAAGATGGAAACAGCAGTCGAAAACGCAATGAAAACGGTGATGGAAACACAATGTCCTTTTTGCAGCGTTCAATGTAAAATGACGATCACAGAAACAATAGAAAAGGGGCAGAGCACTTATCATGTTGAGCCAAAACAAAATGCAGCTTCAGAAGGCCGTCTTTGTATTAAAGGACTGAACGCTTATCAGCATGCACTGACAGGTGAAAGAATTACGGAACCGCTAATGAAAAAAAACGGCCGTTTCGTGCCGGTTTCATGGGAAGAAGCGTACAAAAAAATTGCAGAGCAGTTTACAGCACTGCAACATCAATTCGGCCGTGATGTGATTGGCGTATATGGAGGCGGCTCGCTAACCAATGAAACGTCTTATACACTCGGAAAATTTGCACGGGTAGCCCTTCAGACGAAGTATATTGATTACAACGGCCGATTTTGCATGTCAGCGGCGGCCACAGCTGGCAACCAGGCGTTTGGCGTTGACCGTGGGCTAACCAATCCGCTGTCGGAAGTAAGGAAGTCGGACTGTTTGATTCTGGCGGGAACCAATATTGCTGAATGCCAGCCGACATTGATGCCCTACTTTAGAGATGCAAAAGAAAATGGCGCGTTTATGATCGTTATTGATCCGCGCAGCACCTCGACAGCTGAAATGGCAGATCTGCATTTGAAAGTAAAACCAGGCACGGATGCTGCGCTTGCTAACGGTCTGTTGAAAGTCATTGTAGATGGCGGATTTATAGACGAAGCATTTTTAGCTGCGCGTACAACGGGATTTCAAGAAGTAAAAGAGCATATCGATTCACATAAGCTTGAGGATATCGCCGCTTTCACAGGTGTGCCTCAAGCGGATATCGAAGAAGCAGGCCGGAAATTTGGTCAGGCCGCCTCCGGAATGATTTTAACGGCCCGGGGCGTAGAACAGCAAACAGATGGAGCAATGGCTGTGCGGAATTTTATTAATCTGCTGCTTGTCACAGGCAAAATTGGCAAGCCGGGGAGCGGCTATGGAGCGGTTACAGGCCAGGCGAACGGGCAGGGAGGACGGGAGCATGGCCAAAAAGCAGACCAGCTGCCGGGCTACCGGTCGATTGAAAATGATGAGCATCGTGCTTATATAGCCAAAGTGTGGGGTGTTGAACCTGACAGTCTGCCGGGCAAAGGTGTATCTGCGTATGAAATGATGGAAAAAATACATGCCCAGGAAATTCGCGCGCTATTTTTAATGGGGTCAAATCCGATTGTCTCCAATCCAAACGCAAACTTTGTAGAAGAAGGGCTGAGGAAGCTGGACTTCCTTGTTGTAGCTGATATGCTTTTCTCAGAGACTGCCCAGCTGGCAGACTTAATTTTGCCTGCTGCTGCTTATCTGGAAAATACAGGAACATTGACGAATGTAGAAGGACGTGTGCTGCTTCGGGAAGCTGCTCGTCCAGCGCCAGGGTCCGCCAAGCAAGATTGGGAAATCCTTTCCGATATTGCTACGCTCATGGGCAAAGGCGTTTACTTTTCTTATAAAAACGCTGAAGCAATTTTTGAAGAGCTCCGTCTGGCAAGCAAAGGCGGCATTGCCGATTATTATGGTATTACCTACGACCGGCTTCGCAAAGAAGAAGGTATTTATTGGCCTTGTCCATCGCTGGAGCATTCAGGTGAAAAAAGGCTGTTTGAAACATCGTTTCCAAAGCCGGATGGAAGGGCCGTAATGGTTCCAGTGCCGAATGAGTTTCCGAAAGAACGAGCAGGGGGAGAATATCCACTTACCTTAACGACCGGCCGGGTACTTGGACACTATTTAACAGGGGTGCAGACACATAAAAGCCCTACGCTTGAAGCGCGGCAGTTTGAATCATTTGTAGAAATTCATCCTAAAACAGCCCGGCGCTTAAAAATTGAAGACGATGCGCTTGTGAAGGTGCAATCCCGACGTGGTGAAGTCATCGTCCGCAGCAAGCTGGCGGCAACGATTCGTGAAGATACGATTTTTATGCCTATGCACTGGGATGGTATTCAAAATGTAAATAAATTGACCAGCGAAGCCCTGGATCCGTCCTGTAAAATGCCTGGCTTCAAGGTATGCGCGGCCAAAGTTACACCTGTTTTAGCGGCAAGGTAAAACAATCCGTTTTGGATTGTTTTTTTTATTGGTTTTCTTTGTATTTGTGAAAGTCAAGTGGTGTATTAATGTTGATAAAGGACGGCTCATCTTGAAAAGAAACTGTTTTAAAAGGAATCCTGTGTAAAAGCGCCAGTAAGCTTTTTTTTCCTTCTCCTAACGTTTCATTCATGTAAGGAAGGCAGCGCCGGTGGTATAAAGCGACAAGCGGCTGCAATTTCGCTCCTTCTGCTGGCACAATCGCGCTATAATCAGGATGACGATGTAAAAGCAACTGCCTGATAAACGCTTCTCTTACAAAGGGAATGTCAGCGGAAAGCACAACAAACCACTCAGGCTCTTTAAACTGCGAGATAACATGATGAAGAGCAAAGAGCGGACCTTGATGCGTAGTGGTTTCCACCACCAGCTCGAATCCAGCCCGATCAAACCGGTCAGCAAGGAAACGGTTTGTAGAAAGAATAATTGGCTGCAGCCCATTGGCCCGAAGCGCATCTACACTATGCTCGTAAAAAGGCTTTTCTTTATATCGCTCAAACATTTTTGGGCGGCCATATCGTGATGACTGGCCGCCGGCAAGTACAATACCGGCTGTTTTCATCTTTATCACTCCTGAAGCTATTATAACGCGGAGGTTGCTTTCATGAAAAATGTATTTCAAGTAGTAGGCTATCAAAACAGCGGCAAAACCACATTGATGGAAAAGCTAATCCAGGCGGCCGCTGCGCGCGGGGCACGTGTTGCGTCCATTAAGCATCACGGTCACGGAGGTATGCCGGATGGGCAGAAAGACAGCGCCAGACACCAGCAGGCGGGAGCCGTTATAGCTGGTGTAGAAGGAGAAGGAGTCCTGCAGATAGCCATTACACAGGATCAATGGACGCTGCAGCAGATTCTTAGTTTATACAGCTCTTTTCCAGTAGACTTCATTTTTATAGAAGGCTACAAAGGAGAACCGTACCCGAAGGCGGTTTTGATTCGCAGTGAGGAAGACCTGCCGCTTTTATCTCTTTCGAATATCCAATGTGTGATCAGCTGGAGAGACATCCCTGAAGGCTCAGCTGATTGTCCGGTATTCCGGTTGAACCAGGAAAAAGAGTACCTTTCATTTATCTTAAGAAAAGCCGCGCTGGACTAAAGCGCGGCTTTTACTCGGAAAGCACAATTTCCTGTTTATTGGATCCATCGAGATTCATTTTAAACAAGTGATAATCCGGCTTTCCTTTTGCAAAGTTCGGATCGGTCATAAAATAAATAGTATGCCCAGAGGGATGAAAAACGGGAGAACCTGCATATGTACCAAAAGATGTGAGCGCCTGCGGCTGCTTTAACTGGTTATTGTACCGAAACAGCTCGTACTGGAAAGTATCGGCTGTTTCTTCATTGGCTACAGCTTGATACACCATGTCACCAGTTGGTTCATGAAAGGCATAATCAGTCACTTCCAGATGTGTTTTGGGCGTTGTATAAGGCTTTACTGTAGACTGGCCATCGAGTGAAACTGTCCAGACAGATGACTTGCTTTCAAACATATCAACCGTTTCATCCTGCATCAGTACAAGAGCAGAAGTACCATCCGCGCGGACATGCAGGCCGCTCATACTATATGAATTCAATGTGGTCAGCCGTTTTTTCGCACCAGTGGATAAATCATATCGGAAAATGTCTGAATGGGCTCGCTCACTGGCTAAGCCAATGAAGTAAAGACTGTTTCCATCTTCTGAGAATTCAAGACTTGAAGCTGCCTGATTTCCTTTAAATAAAAGCGTTTGTCTGCCAATAGAAAAATCTACTATGTAAACGTCTGTACGGACTTCTCCTGTTTCTATCACATCACCTTCCTGAATAGCAATAAAAGCGGCAGCTGAGCCGTCCGGTGACACATCCACATCGGTAACCAGCTGGTCAGCTGGCAGGCGGGTGACTTCTTTGTCTGTTTTATTTTTTTCTGAAAAGATTCGTAAAGATGGAATACCGTCCTCATGTTTTACATAAAATATGTCTCCAGCAGGTGAAAGGTCAAATACATCCGTTAACCCATTTTGTTTTTCAGCGTCTGTTTTTTGAAAGGCAATACCCGTTGACACCAGGACAGCCCACAATATAAAAAATCCGCCCAATATCCAAGCTGTTTTCTTTTTCAATGGCTCGCCCCCGTTGCTAAAATCATTCAGAAAACAAAAGAAAGTAAGCGCCTATGAATAAAATACCGATCAAAGGCAAAGTCATCAGCCAATCGTGGGTGTTTCCCTCCTTACTCCAAAGAACCAGCTGAACTTTGTAAAGCACAACCCAAATCAAAAAAGGAATAAGAAGCAGCAGGAGCATAAGAGAAGGACCTGCCAGGACAAAAGAAATGAACAGAAGAAAAAGCGTTACCGCGCCGTATAAAAGGCCAGTCGTAATATAAAAAGCATGAATTCTTTTTAGCATTTTTGGCTTTTTCCCCATTACATTCAATCGATAAAAAAGAAAAACAGTAAATCCAATAAGCACCCATACAATGATCGACAGAGCAAACTTGCTGATATGCTCAAGGTAAAGCAGAGAAACCCATCCGTAAAAGAATAAAATCAGCTGTGCAGCGAGTAAAATACTTACATGTGTTGGGTTTGGTTTTTCAATTCGGCTTGTGAACAGAAAAAAAGCTGACGCAGCAAGTGAGAGCGTCATCCAGTAAAAAAGCGCGTCACCATTCGCGAAAAGAAGAGCAGTGTACAAAGCTGTTGTAAAAAAAGCGGAGGACAAGCCAAAGAAAAACAATTCTTTTGACGGGAACGTAGTCATAAGAGCTCCTTTTCATATCCTTATATTTCCATAAATAAATTATATAACCAAAAAAGCAGCTATGCAAATATCGACAAATATTTCATATCCAGCGATGAATAAGAAGCTTCTTTTAAGGATATCCTCTTGTTACAAAGGAGATGGATAGAATGTGGAAATGGATGATAGCAGTTGTTTTGCTGTCTGGATGTATGGCGGATGAAGAGCCAAAAGAGATGTCAGCCCCAATGAACGAACCCCAGGATGCTGCTCAAAATCCAACAGAGCCGCTTCGAGTTATGAAAAAAGAAGAAACAGGACAATATTTAGCCGATTCGGCTGGTATGACACTTTACTATTATATACACGATAAAGAGGGTGCCTCTGCCTGCACAAATCACTGCCTTGAAGAATGGCCGCCTTTTTACCTTGGTTCTAGTAAAGTACCAGAAGGCTTCAGCCGGAGCGATTTCGGTGTTATTACACGAAAAGATACAGGTGAAAAGCAGTCTACGTACAAAGGATACCCACTATACTATTTTTCGCGTGATCAGATGGCCGGTCAAACGAACGGGTACAGCGCGGATAACGAATGGTATACTGTTAACAACGCCATTGAACGTATAGCACAGGCAAACTAAAAAACGGCTGTCCTTATAATCCGGACAGCCGCTTTTTTATGTTTTCAGAAGAAAGCGGCTCTGCATACAGATAGCCCTGTGCTTCCGTACAGTTCAACGCCCGCAGCAGCCGAGCCTGTTCCTCGGTTTCTACTCCTTCTGCAATCACCTTTAAATTTAAATTTTGAGCAAGATCAATGATCGTTTTTACAATTGCTTGATGGTGTTCTGTTAAATCCTGAACGAAAGACTGGTCAATTTTCAGCTTTGTAATGGGGAATCGGCTCAGGTAGCTGAGCGAGCTGTAGCCGGTGCCAAAGTCATCAATGCTGACATGAACACCAATATCACGCAGCCGGTTTAAAACCTGCTCTGCATGAGCGACATCAGCGGTCATACTCTCGGTAATTTCAACATCCAGCCATTTGGGCGAAAGGCCGGTCCGCTGCAAAATCTGCTCTATCTGCTCGGCAAAATGCTTCTGCATAAATTGTCGAAGTGACACATTTACACTCATGCACACGGGCGGCAGTCCTGATTCCTGCCATGCTTTGTTTTGAGCACAGGCAGTCTCAAGCACCCAGGTGCCAATAGGAATAATCAGGCCGGTTTCTTCGGCAAGCGGAATAAAATCGGCCGGAGAAACAGGCCCGATTTTCGGGTGATTCCAGCGGATCAATGCTTCAACGCCGATGGTTTGTCCTGTTTTTATATCGATTTGAGGCTGATAATCCAGGTGAAAATGCCCCTGCTCAAGGGCACGGTGCATTTCCCGTTCAAGCATCATTTTATTACTCATGTCGCGGTGCAAATCGCTTGTGAAAAACTGATAATTGTTTTTGCCGCTTTCTTTGGCAAAGTACATAGCAGCATCTGCGTTGCGTATAAGCGTTTCTGCCTCTAATCCATCCTGTGGATACATACTGATGCCGATACTTGTGCTAATGAAAATATCGAGGTTTTCAATCAAGAAAAAGTGGCTGATCTCTTTTTGAATTCGTTCGGCAATCAGCTGCGCTTGTTCGTGCGTAATGGAGGGCAGCAGGATGGCATATTCATCTCCACCAAGCCGGGCTGCTATATCGGCGCGTCTAATACACTTTTGAAGCCGAAGGGCTACTTTTGCAAGCAGGAGATCTCCTGTATTGTGGCCAAGTGTATCGTTTATGTTTTTAAACCGATCCAAATCAAGGAACATAACCGCAAAGGATTCCTGTGACTGCGCTGAATGATGTAATGTTTCAGTCAGCTTTTTTTGAAATTGGCGCCGGTTCGCAAGACCGGTTAAGTCATCATAATGAGCCATTTTTTTCACTTGTCTTTCGGTTTCCTTGCGCTCTGTAATATCAATAGCTGTGCCGATGACTTCCGTCACTTTCCCGTTTTCAAAAAGCGGTGAAAGATGCACAAGCAAAACAAATTCAAGCAAAGTCAATTCGAAATTTACCTGTTCCCCTGCAAATCCTCGTTCCAAATAACCTGCTGCATACGAAAAAGTACGTTTTGAAACAAGATCTTCCAGGCGGCTTTCCCTAGGCCAATTGGACGACAGGCCCATCTTTTGGGCCAGCTTTCCTTCCAGCATTGTTAAAATAATATGGCCTGCTTCATTTTTTCGATATTTAAATACAGCATTTTGCAAGTGCTTGACTGTAGTTTGAAATTCATTTTTCTGCGCTTGCTTTAATGCTTTTTCTGTTTGATGCTTGTCAGTGATATCTATGTCAATCGAAAGGAAATTTACCAGGCAACCATTTTGATCCAGAATAGGCACGACGGTCGCATTGATACTGTAAATCGTCCCATCTTTTGCACGATTGTGCAGCTCGCTTTGCCAAACCTGCCCCTGTTTTAACAAATGCCACATGCTATTGAAGTGATCAGTTGGGTACAGACCTGAATCAAATAGTGAGTGTTTTTGCCCAATGATTTCTTCCAGGTCGTATTTTGACAGTTCACAGAATCGATCATTTACGTATAAGATGACTCCATCTTTGCTTGTAATAGAAAGGGAAAAACACTCGTCCAGGGCATGGACAATCGATGAAACATCGTGCAGATGGTTTAACATAGACTCCAACCTTTCGCTTTCTGTTCTATCTAGGTCTATTTTACCTATATGTTCCAAAATTTTCAATGAATACATGCCTCGCTTTATTATTTTATTGCTCAGTTCCATATTTTTTGGACTGAAATGGGTATAGAGTACATAATATATAAAATCGGAGGGATCGATATGGGATGGAAATATTGGAAGGTGGTTTTACGTTATGGTCATGTAGGAAAGCGAAACGAGGTTAGTGTAGCAAGATACCTGTTAACAGAAGCCCACTATACACCCGTGCTTGTTATGGACCAGGCTGCCCACATGCCAGGTGTAAAGCATAATGGGGTAACGTCTGTAACAGAAATTAATCGAGATACGTTTCTAGAAGGCAAACGAAGAGAACAGGAGAATTTCTTTCTTCAAAAAATGAAAGCGTTCCATAAAGAACGCCCGGCTTAAAAAAGTGGTCTCGTCCGCCTGCTGGTGGCATTTGAGGCCGCTTTCTTTTATGCTTACATAGGGGTGAATAAAATGGGGCAAGTAACAGTAGCAGGCAGTTACGTAGCAGATTTGATGATCCGGACGCCGCAATTGCCGGCACCTGGAGAAACCGTTTTAGGCGGACCTTTTCAAATGGGACCTGGCGGTAAAGGCGGAAACCAGGCAACCGCAGCGGCCAGGAGTGGGGCGGATGTTGTTTTTATAACGAAAATTGGCACTGATGTTTTTGGCCAGGAAGCCATGCAGCACTTCGAGCGCGAAGGATTTGATATTCGCTTTGTGCAGAAAAGCGAACAGGACGCAACAGGCACCGCCCTTATTTCTGTTGATGAAAAAGGGGAAAACAGTATTGTTATTGCACCAGGCGCGTGTGGTAAAATGAGCCGCATGGATATAGAAAGGGCAGGCAGGGCAATCGAACAAGCCGATATTCTTGTGCTCCAGCTTGAAATTCATTTCGAAGCTGTGGAAGCGGCCATTCACCAAGCCATTCAGTGCGATGTACCCATCCTGTTAAATCCTGCTCCCTACACAGCATTTCCGGCAGAGTGGCTCTGTCATGTTACTTATGTAACACCGAACGAAACAGAAGCTCGTGGTTTAACAGGAATTACTGTAGTCGATGAAGCATCAGCTCAGCGTGCAGCGGATATCCTACACGAGAAAGGTGCCGGCGTCGTGATCATTACCATGGGCGGGAGAGGCGTTTTTTTGTCCAAAGAAAAGGGGAAAGGCCGACAAATGAAAGGGTTCTCTGTTGAAGTCGTTGATACAACGGGTGCCGGAGATGCTTTTAATGGAGGATTCGCTTATGCTATTAGCAGCGGCATGAAGGTAGAAGACGCTGTGCAGTTTGGACAGGCTGCTGCGGCACTTTCGGTCATGAAAGCAGGCACCGCTGTTTCTATGCCGTATCTTGAAGAAATAAAAGCGTTTTTAAAAAAGGTTCTTTAGGGAATAGAGAAAAAAAGGAGGGTTCTATATGGGATTTTTAAGCAAGCTTTTTGGTGGAAAAGAAGAAGAGAGTACCGTGCAAAATACGGGTGAAATCGTGCTGGTTTCTCCAATGAGTGGAGAGGTCATCAGCTTAGAAGAAGTACCTGATCCGGTTTTTTCTCAAAAAATGATGGGCGACGGAATTGCCGTGAATCCGTCGGAAGGAAAAGTAGTGGCGCCGGCCGATGCAAAAGTGCTGAATGTGTTCCCGACCAAGCACGCCATTGGTTTAGAAACGGCAGAAGGCCTGGAGCTTCTTATTCATGTTGGGCTCGATACAGTGAACATGAAGGGGGAAGGCTTCGATGTGAAGGTTTCAGAGGGAGATCAAGTGAAAAAGGGGGATGTACTGCTTACATACAGTCTCGAACTTGTTCGTGAAAAAGCAGCCAGCATTATCACCCCGCTCATCATCTCTAATGGAGATCTTGTTAAGCAGATGGAAAAGCATGAAAATGTGACGGCAGTTGCAGGTGAAACACCTGTACTGACAGTCAAGATTAAATAATGTAAAGGAAGTCTCAATCGTTGAGACTTCCTTGAGAGTGTAGACAAAGTTAGAAAGCAGGCTGATTGAAAACGCTTGGCTTTCAAGGAAAGCGGCCGGCTGGGAAGCGGAGTGACCTTTTAGGGGTCATGAGCATTCACAGCCGGCAAGTGACACCGAAAGTGAGCGTTTGTCAACAGCCTGAAGGAAGTCTCAATTATTGAGACTTCTTTTTTAGATTTCAGCCATTCAAGCTCCAATGAAGGAACGAATTGCATCAATTAAGCTGTAAATACCAAGCCCGGTGCAAACCAGGGCAACCAGTCCGCCAGCGATATTGGCCCTTACTGAATTTGTATATTCGCCTAAACGGTGCTGATTATTCATGATGATTAGCAGCATAATCGAAATAAAGGGGAGTAAAATACCGTTTAGTGCCTGTGCAAAAAGAAGGACATCCAGCGGTTCGAAACCGACCGCCGAAGATACAATGCCGATCACGATGACCACTGTAAAAACCAGCTTAAAACGACGGTCCTTCATGCCGTTCTGCCAGCGCAGAATACTACCAATGGTAATCGCCGCGCCAAGCGGTGAAGCAATGGCAGAAGAAAGGCCAGCTGCAAACAAGCCAACGCTCATAAAAATCTTTGCCCAGCTGCCAAGAATCGGTTCAAGCTGCAGGGACAATTCGGCTACGCTTTCTACCTCAATGCCGCGAATCATCGTAGCCGAAGTGATTAAAACAGCGGCTGTAATCAAACCGCCAATTCCAATGGAGACGATAATATCAAGTCGTGATTCTTTTAAATCGGACGGCTTGTTCCATCTTTCCTGCACAGTTGAAGAATGAATAAACAGGTTGTAAGGCACAACCGTAGTACCGATCAACGCAACAATCGTAATAATAGAGCCGGCAGGAATAGTGGGAACAAATGCTCCTTTGACGACTTCTCCTATATCCGGCCTGGCAATCACCATCGTCGTTAAAAAAGTAATGCTCATAATTGCAATAAGAAAGATCATGACTTTTTCAATGATTTTGTAGCTTCCTGTAAGTCCAATGATTAAAATGATCATGCCGACTATCGGGCCAAGCACACGTTCAGGTACGCCAGTTAAAGTAGAGATGCCGAGTGATGTCCCGAGAAGATCGCCAGCGATATACGCAGAGCAGCCAACAAGGATAGAAATGATCACCAGCCACATTGCTCCATATTTTAAAATGGGCTGTGTAAACTGCTCCCGAATCGCGTCACCAAGACTCGACTGCGTCATAATGCCAAGACGCGCCGTCATTTCCTGTAAAATCAGTGTGGCAACAATAGAAAAAACAATGGCCCAGAGTACAGCATATCCGAAAGAAGCACCCGCTTTGGTCGCAGTGGTCACGGTACCCGGCCCGATAAAAGAAGCGGTGACAATGGCACCTGGCCCAATAAATTTAATCCTGTCCCTGAATGTTTTCGCCAACGGTGCCAGCCCCTTCAGATTGTTGTTTGTGTAACACATGGCCTGCGAGCGCATATAAAACAATCGTTGAAGACAAGTGGGCAGACAATTGTGAAGGATCCTGCTGCGGATATACCTCTACAAAGTCCATGCCAGCAATACCGAGCTTAGCAATTTCATGAACAAGCGTAAGCAATTCATAAGAGGTTAATCCGTTACCGTCAACCGGCCCGCCTGGATTAAAAGCAAAATCCAACACATCACTGCAAATACTTAAATACACACAGTCCACTTCTTTTGAAGCAAGTTCATGCAGCCGATGAGCCAGCGCTTTTAAATCGGGATGTTCACGAATGTCGTTAACGGTAATTGTCACTGCTCCTGCTTTATGTGCATTCCGGCCGCTTTCAGGCTTGTTTCGGGGGCCGTGAATCCCGGTATGTATGATACTTTCATTCCGGACACCTTCTTGCTCATACAACCGCATAAACGGGCTGCAGCGTGCGTAGGGGTCTCCTTCATGAGATGGAAGATTATCATAGTGAGCATCTAAATGAATAACGCCAACTTTTTTACCAACATTCGTCAATGAGCGGACAATCGGAAACGTTATGCCATGATCGCCGCCAAGCCCGATCAAAAATTTGCCGCTCTGCCAAAGCGGTTCGGTAAACTGTGTAATCCGGGTCATGGTTTCTTCTACATCAGCCGGTACTACATCCACATCCCCGATATCTCCGAGCCTGATATGCTCAAACACATCCATATGATTTAGTTCTGGCAGGTAGCCGCTATAGCGCCCAGAGCTTAACCGCATAACTTTAGGGCCCAGTTCACAGCCTGTATAGTCTCCCCAGGTTACGGCACCTTCCCAGGGCACGCCATAAACGATCGCATCCACTTCATCCAAACGATGATCAGCCGCTAAATTTCGTGCCCCTAAAAAACAAGGTGTATTTCCATAAATCATGTTACTCATCCAAACAGTCCTTTCATGATAAGGGTTGGTTTTCTTTTTCCCTAACAAGAAGGAAGAAAACCAGGAATTTGGAATAAGGTTTAGGCTATGCTTTGATTTCAGTCATTGAGGGGATTCGTCCGGTCGTTATAGCCTTAATGATGTATGCGGCCGCTACATTTGCCCTGTCAGCTGGCGCAGGTGGGGAATGGAAATCCATACAGTAGATTTACTGTATCGAGAGTGTAGACAAAATCTTTCTCTTTCAAAAAAGAGCCGATAAGTGAAGCCTGCCGGACTTCGCGTATTCTAAGGCAGTGCGGGAGCTTCCTCGGCTTGCGCCTGCGGGAGTCTTCGTCCGGCCTGCTTCACTAAATGGTATTGAAGATCAATCAGCCAAGGACTGCGTAGACATTTCCTCTTTTTTAAAAAGAAAAAATATGACCTTATTGGTTTTATACAATTTTGTTGCAAGCCACTTGGCGTCGGGAGGGCCGCGCAGACTCCTATGGGACTATCGGGCAGCAGAGACCGGTGGAGCCGACAGGCGCAACTGGGCTCTGCGCCTGCCCCATGGAAAGCGGAGCTGCCCGGACGCCGCTGATCTATCCCCATTCATGTAGACGGTTATCAATCACTTTTCTACAGCCTGATACAGTAGATTTACTGTATCTTTATATTTTTTAACCAGGAGGATGACATACCCTGCTTTTGTTACTGCCATAGTCGTCCTTCGCGGAATGGACTTTTATTCTTAAGTGTCCCCGATGGTTCAATAAATCGGCAGGACGGTTAGAAACAGGTATCTGGCTGTCCTGCCGTTTTTTTTCGTCCAGAAAGGCCATATTATTTCCTTGCCTAAACCGATCATGGTACTTTTAAAAGAAAGGATACGATGCAACGGAAGGAAGGTTTTTTTATGGAAATTGGGATTAGTACATTTGTGGAAACAACACCCGATATAAAGACAGGCATCGTGATTGAGCACGCTGAGCGGCTGCGTCAGGTAGTCGAGGAAATCGTGTTGGCTGATCAGGTGGGCCTGGATGTATTTGGAGTGGGTGAGCACCATCGTGAAGATTATGCAGCATCTTCTCCGGCTGTTGTATTGGCCGCAGCAGCCCCGCAAACAAAACAAATCCGGCTGACAAGCGCTGTAACCGTGCTTTCTTCAGCCGACCCGGTACGCGTATTCCAGGACTTTGCGACGCTTGACGCCCTGTCAAATGGTCGGGCCGAAATTATGGCGGGGCGGGGGTCATTTATTGAGTCTTTCCCATTGTTTGGGTATGATTTACAGGATTACAACGAACTGTTTGACGAAAAGCTGGATTTGCTGCTGAACATTCGAAGTGCTGAAAAAGTAACGTGGCAGGGAAAACACCGGCCGGCGATTCAAAATCTGGGTATATACCCGCGGCCTGTGCAAAATTCACTTCCAGTCTGGATCGGCAGCGGCGGCAATTCTGAATCAGTCGTTCGCGCCGGGCTTCTTGGCCTGCCGCTTGTGCTCGCCATTATCGGCGGAAGCCCGGTTCAATTTGCCCCGCTTGTAGAGCTGTATAAAAAAGCAGTGGTGCATGCCGGGCATGATCCGGCTGTTCTGCCAGTAGCGTCACATTCACACGGCTTTTTAGCCAAAAGTACAGAGGAGGCGGCTGATTTATTTTTCCCGTCTACACAGGCGGCGATGAATAAGCTGGGCAGGGAACGTGGTTGGGGACCATATAGCCGGGCAAGCTTTGATGCGGCTCGAAGCTTTGATGGTGCCCTGTATGTCGGTGATCCAGAAACGGTTGCCCAAAAAATCATTCACCTTCGTAAAAAGGTCGGTATTACACGGTTTATGCTGCATGTTCCAGTGGGCACGATGCCTCATGAACTGGTGATGAATGCAATTGAACTGCTTGGCAGGGAAGTGGCACCCATTGTACGTGAAGAAATAGCTAAGTGGGAAGCGGACGGACAGCCGCAATAAGGAAAGGAGCTATGAAATGATTGTTCTCGAAAATGAAACGTTAACCGTTAATATTTCTCCGTCCGGGGCGGAAGTGCGGAAAGTGTTTCATAAAAAAACGGGTCTGGATTATATGTGGAGTGGTAACAGCAAGTATTGGGGCCGTGTGTCACCAGTGCTGTTTCCAATTGTCGGCCGTCTGAAAAGAGATCGATATACGCTGGAAGATAAATCACACAGAATGCCACAGCATGGTTTTTTACGAGATGTGGAATTTACCGTACAGGATCGGGGAAAGGATTATGCGGCCTTTTGCTTTGACCCGCTTGATTCATTCCTTGACATTTACCCATTTCGGTTTCAAGTGATGATTTACTACACATTAAAAGAGGAATCCTTAAATGTGCGCTGGGAAATTCGGAACGAGCATCATAAAACAATGTATTTCTCCATCGGTGCCCATCCTGCCTTTAATGTACCGCTTCAAGCGGAAGAAAAAGCGGAAGAATATACATTGAACTTTACGCCGGCAGCGGGCAGACAGGTCACGCAATATGAGCTGGTAAACTCAATGGCAAGGGAAAAAAAGACGCTTCAAACGATTGAGCCGATTTCCATTCAGTCCTCCTTGTTTGAACAGGACGCCTTTATATACAGCCACATTGACCGCGTTTCACTCCGATCAAATCGGACCGGCCATGGAGTAGAAGTGGACCTGGCTGGGTTTCCCTTTGTCGGCATTTGGTCAAGCTACAACAAAAAAACCAGCAAAATGGCGCCGTTTGTCTGCATTGAACCATGGTATGGCATTGCCGATACAGTCGATGCCAGCGGGAAACTAAATGAAAAGCTGGGGATAAACGAGATTGAAAAGGGTGGACGGTTTAAAGCTGATTATACCATTACCTTTAAATAAGTGAAGTTCTCCTAAAAACGCACACGTCCTGTGTGCAACGGAGAACCCAAAACATCCTGTTTAAGTGAAGTTCTCTAAGAAGGCACACGTCCTGTGTGCAACGGAGAATCCAAAAAATCCTGTTTAAGTAAACAAGAGAAACTGCCTAGTCAGAAAGACTGGGCAGTTTTTCATTTGGGAAATGGAAACAACAGGGCTTATAAACAAACAGTAAAAGTGTCCATCACAGTATTATACTTTTTTTAAAAGAACATGGAATGGAACAAAGCGGCTAACATTCTGCTGTGGAATGTATGGCGACATACATTCTTGCTAAAAAGATAGACATGAAGTATAAAGCGCGATGATAAAAAAATTTTTTATTATAATCTGAAATCGTTGAAAACCCTTACGGTTGCAAGGTTTAAAGGGAGAATTGGTTTTTTATGAGGGTATTGACATTTTATGTTTGGTTGATTATGATACCAATATATTCTGATATATCAGACATCACTATAAAGAAAGGAGGGGGAAAATGGAGCCGAAAATTAACTTGAACGTAAAGACAGAAGAAATAAAGTCTCTTCGTGAAGTTGTGCTGGGATCGATACGGCAGGCGATTGTTACGGGAAAATTAAAACCGGGACAGCAATTGAAAGAAAGAGAACTGGCTCTCGCCATTGGAACAAGCACAACACCTGTAAAAGAAGCACTTCGTATTTTAAGCCATGAAGGTTTAGTAGAAACTTTTCCAAGAAAAGGAACGTTCGTTTCCGAGGGTGTTCATACTTCTATTAAAGAAATTTTTATGTTAAGAGCCAATCTAGACAGCCTTCTAGCTAGACTTGCTGCTTTGAAAGTAACCAAAGAGGAACTAATGCAATTAGAAAACCAAATTAGTATAATGGAAAACCTTGTAAAGAAAAAATCGGTAGACCACTTAAAAAAAGAAAATACCAATTTTCACATGATGATCCGAAAAGCGGCAAAAAACCCGGTTATTTTTCAAATGATTATGAATGTCGTAGCGTATGATGAAGCATTTCGTGATCGGACTTATGAACATGAAGAAGAAATTGAAGCAGGATTTAACGATCACCGGCTTGTTTACGAAGCAATCCGTGCAGGAGATGAAAACTTATCTGAGGAACGGATGAAAAGTCACATTTTGAGGTCAGTAGAACGAGTATTGGAAAAAGAAAAAAAGAAAAAAGAAAACTGACGTGTAGAGCCTGGTAAGCAACACGTCAGCTTGTCTTCCGGATATTCTCCCAATGGAGAGCCGTACAGCCTCCATTATAGCAGTGAATTTTCTTTTAAACAATGCGCATATAAAGCATTATTTTGTAAGCGCTTTACAAGAGATTAGCATGCGAAAAAGTATAATAACTTTTATGGAGGAGGTTCCGTATGGAATTAAACCAGCGCAATCAAGAAATTAACGAAGTTCAAGCCGAACAAACTACACTCGTTCCTGAAAAACGATCTTTTTTAAAGACGATGCGCTCTTATGGGCCGGGGATTGTCGTTGTACTAACGTGGATGGGAGCAGGAGACCTGGTGGATGCTTCTGTCGCCGGGTCCCATTATGGATACTCACTCATGTGGGTTCTTGCGCTTGCTCTGTTAATCCGTTTTTGTATTGTGAACATTATGGCTCGCATTGAGCTTTGTAATACACAGGGTATTTCTCTTTTGCAAGGCTTTGCAGGCCTTCATAAGTTTTATCCTTACTTTTTTGCTTTTGCAGCAATCATTATGGGTCACCTGGTTAATGCATACATGATTAAAGGTACCGGGGAAGTGCTCGCCTGGATTTTTAATTTTGGTTCCCCATTAATGTGGTCAGTCGGTGTTGTTATTCTTAGCCTATTTATTCTAGGAAAAAATATTTACAACAAAATGGAGCTTATTATGAAAGTGCTCCTTGCCGTTATGACTGTGTCATTTATTGGCCTGGCTCTCTATACAAAGCCGGATGCTTCTGAAATTGTCCGTGGAACAATCGGGTTTGGTATACCGGAAAATACGGGTGCTTACGGTACATGGGTGGTTGCAATCTCGCTTGTCGGGGCTGTCGCCGGGTCTCTCGGAAACTTTTTATATGGATACTTTATTAAAGAAAGAGGCTGGACAAAGCCTGTTCACAAGAAAATGCAGCGCAATGATTTGCTGCTGGGTATTTGCGTAGGTGTTGTAATTAATCTTTCTATCTGGGTAGTGGGCGCTGAGATTTTAAGACCCAATAACATTGAAGTAAATAGTTTAAGTGATATTGCAGCAGCTTTAGAACTTCACCTGGGCTGGCTTGGGTCTACTATCTTTTACCTGGGAGCGTTTGGCGTGCTTTACAGTAGTGTAATTGGCCATGCAGTCGGATTTCCTCGAATTACTGTCGATTGCCTGCATATTGTGAGTCAAAAAAGAAAAGAAAAGTACGGCAAGAATCTTACAGAGGATCCGCTGTTTAAATGGGTGAGTTTGTTTATTCTCGTTACTCCACTTGTTTGGTCGCTTCCTAATATGCCTGGCTTCGTTACACTCGTCGTATTTGTAAACGTATTGTATGTAATCGCACTGCCAGCTATTTCAATCGGTCTTTTAATCTTATCAAACAAGAAATCACTATTGGGGAAAAGTACAAATAATTGGTTCGAAAATATGGTGCTTTCCGCTACAACGATTCTAGCTGTCTGGTCTTCAGTCAAATTATTTATGGACTTTTTCAATTAAGGGAGATGAAAAGAGCATGAAGCCATCTATTATTGTTTATAAAAAAGTACAGCAGGAAATAAAGAACAAGCTTGAACAAGATTGCTCGGTCACGTATTTTGAACAGCCTGATTATGAAAAAGACCCGCTCTTTTGGAAGCATCTTCAAAAAGCGGAAGGGCTTCTAGGTTCTGGGCTGCGTATTGATGAAGACTTTTTGAAAAAAGCTCCATGCTTAAAGATCATTAGCAATTCTTCAGTTGGTTACGATAATTTGGATTTGAAGGCGATGACGAATCGACAGGTTATGGGAACAAATACTCCGGGCGTACTGACGGATACTACAGCAGATACTATATTTGGCTTGCTGATGTCTGCCGCCCGGAAGATGCCACAAATGCATACATTAGTTCAAAGCGGTCAGTGGCAGCAAAAAATAACGGAATCCTCATTTGGAGTCGATGTTCATCATAAAGTGCTTGGAATCATTGGAATGGGCAGGATTGGCAACGCCATTGCCAGGAGAGCACATTTAGGATTTGGCATGGAGATTCTGTATCATAACCGTTCGAGAAATGAACAGGCAGAAAAAGATTACCGGGCACAATACTGTGAGCAGGAAGAGCTGTTGCGCCGGTCCGACTTTGTTTGTTTGATGCAGCCACTCACACCTGAGACAAAGCATTCATTTGGCAGGGAGCAATTCCAGCAAATGAAAAAGACGGCTGTCCTTATCGTCGGATCAAGAGGCGGAATTGTGAAGGAAGAAGAGCTGGCGGATGCACTAAAGCATGGAATAATAGGGGGAGCCGGACTTGACGTGTTTGAGCAGGAACCTATCCGGAAAGACCACCCGCTTCTCGGCTGTTCAAATGTTGTTACTTTTCCGCATATTGGTTCCGCTACACTAGAGACACGTTTGGAAATGGATCGCCTTGCCAGTGACAATTTGCTAAAAGGGCTTAAAGGAGAAGTGCCGCCAAACCTCCTTAATCCAAGAAATGAAAAAGTAATTGTTTCATAATAATTAAAGAGAAACCGTTTGAAAATGTATCCAGCCGGTTTTTTTTATTAATAAATGCGGCTTGTTTTAATTACGCAGTTTAAAGCGGGATAAGAAATCAATTTTGTCGATCTTCTGCTTCATTTGCGAATGAAAAAAGCTATGCAGCTGCTGAGGCAGGAAGGACTGAAGATTTAAGAAGTGGCAAGCATGGTCGGCTGCAGCCACCCGCAGTATTTTAATATTTGCCTTAAACAGTACACCCATCAGTCACCAGGCCAGTTTAAATAAGAAAGAGGAGCGGTCTTGCATGCAGCAACACCGCTCCTCTTTGTCATATTTGGGTTTATTTCTTTCTGCGGGCTGCCGCTTCGTCTTGGATCTCCTCGCGCATTCCTTCAATGCTTTCTTCCCGGCGTTCATTTTTCGCTTTAATGGCTGCACGCTCTTTACCATTTGCAAACACCATTGTTTCTTCGGCCGCTTCAATGTTTCCAATGGTGTTTTGAACCATTTCCTGCAGCTTCTGAACATTGTCGGAGCGGTTATCCGGCTTTGGTCGGTTGTTATGTGTCATGTGTATTCCTCCTTTTAGTCTCGGGTAGTACAATCCGTAGACTGCCCTTTATTTCTTCTGTCCATTCAAAGAGAAAATATGTATATGTTTTATCATTTAAAAATTCTGACAATATTCCCGACTTGACTTATCGGAATTGGGGAGTTAAAGTAAGAATCTACATTTTAGCTATTAGGGGGCTTTTTTTATGGAAAATGGATTTATCCTTTTAAATATTATCGGCCTTCTGGTTCTCGTGGCTCTTTTATTTTTCATGCAGCGCCGTCACGTTTCATTTTCGAAACGGGTATTTACCGGGCTTGGCCTTGGTATTGTGTATGGACTTATTTTGCATTTTGCTTATGGCACAGAATCAGAAACGCTGGCAAGTTCTACAGCCTGGTTTGATTTGATTGGAACAGGCTATGTACGTCTGCTTCAAATGATTGTTATGCCGCTTGTTTTTATTTCTATTTTAGGCGCATTTACAAAAATTACGATCGGAAAGAATTTTGCCAAGATGGCGACGCTTATTCTTGGTATCCTTCTGGGCACAACGGCTGTAGCGGCAGCTGTTGGTATTGCATCGGCAATCGGCTTTGACCTGGATGCATCTCAAATTGTACAGGGTACAGCAGAAACAGAACGCGGCCAGTCTATTGCTGACCAATCGGCTGAAGTGGCGGATAAACCACTTCCATCTCAAATCGTTGATCTGCTTCCGCAAAACCCATTTCTAGACTTTACGGGTGCTCGTCCAACTTCTACTATTGCTGTTGTGATTTTTGCTGCTTTTTTAGGCTTTGCTTACTTAACCGTTGCACGCAAAGAGCCTGAGCATGCTGATTTGTTGAAAAAAGGTATCGATGCACTTTACTCACTTGTCATGAACGTTGTGAAAATTGTGCTTCGTTTAACACCATACGGCATTTTGGCTATTATGGCCCGTACGGTTGCACTGTCTGACTTTGGAGCTATTTATAACCTTGGCAAGTTTGTCATCGCTTCTTATATAGCATTGATTGTCATGTTTATTATTCACTTGTTGATTTTAACTTTATCCGGCTTAAGCCCGGCTACTTATGTGAAAAAAGTCGGGGAAACGCTCAGCTTTGCTTTTTCTTCACGTTCAAGTGCAGGAACGCTGCCAATGACATTAAACACGCAAACGACACGCCTGGGCGTGCCAGAAGGTATAGCTAACTTTGCCGGATCATTCGGTTTGTCCATTGGCCAAAACGGCTGTGCAGGCATTTATCCAGCTATGCTTGCTGTAATGATTGCTCCTTCTGCGGGCATTAACCCGCTTGACCCTGGCTTTATTGCTACCTTGATTGCCATTGTGGTGATCAGTTCATTTGGTGTAGCCGGTGTAGGCGGCGGTGCCACATTTGCGGCCATTTTGGTCCTATCTGCGATGAATCTTCCTGTCGCACTTGCTGGTGTGCTTATTTCAGTTGAACCGCTGATCGATATGGGACGGACAGCTCTTAACGTAAACGGCACGATTACGGCAGGCGTCACAACTGCACGCGTAACAGGAGAGCTGGACAAAGAAATCTTTAACGAAGACCTGGCTAAACAAACAGCCGATGTATAAACAAAAGCACCTCCACACAAGGAGGTGCTTTTTTTGTTATTCAGCGTTTTTAGATTTTTTGGACAAATTAGCATGAAGACTTATTTACGGTTCATAGTATATAATAGAAGTGTCGTATACATAGACAAGAGGAGCGACTTACGAAACGGAGGCACTTTCATGACGATCTATACAGGGTTTGTAGGAACGTACACAAAGCAGGACGGAAAAGGAATTCACACGTTCGAGCTTGATACAGAAAAAGCCGAACTCTTACATGCTGCAGTGGCAGCGGAAGTAAACAATTCAACATACATCACGATCAGTGAAAATGAACAATTTTTATACGCGGTAGAAAAAGGCGGAAAAGGCGGCGGCCTGGCAGCTTTTTCAATCCAAAACGGAAAGCTTCACAAGCTGAATGATGTGCTTGACAGCGAAGGCGTGCCCTGCCACGTATCCTTAAATAAAAGCGGCACTCGTGCTTTTACTGCTCAATACCATACGGGTACAGCCGAAATGTACAGCATCAATGCCGAAACAGGCGAATTAATTGATTTGCTAGATGTGGCGACTCATGAAGGGACAGGCCCGAATCCAGACCGTCAGGAAAAAGCGCATACTCACTTTTTCGGTATGACAAAGGATGAGCGTTTTGTTGTGGCCGTAGACCTTGGGACAGATGAGATTATCACTTATGAAATGGCCGGAGAAGACCTGTTGAAAAAAGCGGTTTTCAAAACAGCGCCGGGAGCCGGTCCGCGCCATATCGTGTTTCACCCGGCGGAGTGCATAGCTTATGTGATGACAGAACTGAGCAATGAGGTTCTTGTACTGGAACTTAACGAGCAGGATGGGACATTTACACAATTGGCTGCCCACAAAACAATCCCGGCTGATTTTGAAGAAAACAGCCAGGGCAGTGCCATCCGCATGTCATCCGACGGCCGTTTTATTTATGCAGGAAACCGCGGTCATAATAGTATTGCTGTATTTGAAACAGCTGAAGATGGACGGCGCATTCAATTGGTAGAAATTGTTTCCACGAAAGGCGATTGGCCTCGTGATTTTGATTTGGATCCAACGGAAATGTTTTTGATTGTGGCACATGAAAAAACACATAATGTGGTCCTGTTTAACCGCGAAGTAAAAACCGGCCGTCTGACACCTGCAAACTCGGAAGTGACAGTGCCAGAAGGAGTTTGTGTGACCTTTTTAAAAGGAAACTAATTGAAAGAAGGCTTTCTATTTGAATGCAATCGACAGTATCGTTCAGACGTACGCTTCTTTTTGGGACTGGGACATGTGGATCCATGTCCTGACAGA
Source organism: Domibacillus robiginosus (assembly GCF_000966195.1). Lineage (GTDB taxonomy): Bacteria > Bacillota > Bacilli > Bacillales > Domibacillaceae > Domibacillus > Domibacillus robiginosus. Next base: position 26,368 of record NZ_LAHL01000005.1, read on the forward strand.
TCCGGTCAGCTGGGGGCTGATTGGGACACTGATCGTGCTGGAAGGACTGCTGTCGGCGGATAATGCATTGGTGTTGGCCGTAATGGTCCGTCACCTGCCTGAAAAAAAGCGAAAAAAAGCACTGTTTTACGGGCTTTTAGGAGCGTATCTGTTTCGGTTTATTGCGATCGGGCTTGGTGTCTGGTTAATGGAAATTCGATGGGTAAAAATTCTGGGCGCCATTTATTTAGCATGGCTGGTTTGGAATCATTTAAAAGAGAGCGATGAAAAAAAGCAGCATGTCGACATGAGTAAAACCGGTTTATTGGTCCGAATGTTTGGCCCTTTTTGGGGTACGGTTGCAGCCGTTGAATTGATGGATATTGCTTTTTCCGTTGACAGTGTACTGGCCGCATTCGGCATCAGCAAGGAAGTATGGATTCTTCTTCTGGGCGGCATGCTTGGTGTTTTAATGATGCGGACAGTGGCAGGAATATTTATCAAGCTGATTGACCGGGTGCCGGAGCTTGAAACAACCGCTTATCTATTAATCGCCATTATTTCCATCAAAATGATGCTAAGTATTGCACATATTGAAATAAGCCATACGATTTTCTTTGTGATTTTAGCGGCGGCGTTTTTCGGAACATTCGTCGTTCATATTTTTCGAAGAAACCCTGTCAATTAGCGGCAGGGTTTTCTTTATGGAAATAAGAAAAGGAGAAAGGAAATCCAACATGAACAGTCAAAGAAATGAAATAGAACAACAGCGTTCAAGGACCGGACAGCTTTTGCTGCTGTTCAGTATTATCCTGCTGGCCTTAAATATGCGGTCGCCGATTACCTCAGTCGGACCGCTCACAACGATGATTCAAAATGACCTGCAGCTATCAAGTGCAGCAGCAGGTGCCCTGACAGCGATTCCTCTGCTCGCTTTTGCTATATTGTCACCGTTTGCGTCAAAATTAGCGCGTGCATTTGGAATGGAGCGGGTGCTGTTCAGTGCCCTGCTGCTATTAACGATGGGCTTGATGCTGCGGCCGGCAGGAAGTGCAGCGGGACTATTTGCGGGCACAATCCTGATTGGACTGGCGATTGCCCTTTGCAACGTGCTGACGCCGGCTGTGGTAAAGCTGAATTTTCCTCACAAAGTCGGCCTTATGACTGGATTTTATGCCATGTCTATGAATTTATCAGGAGCACTTGCATCGGGATTCAGTATTCCCATGGCTGCGTTAAGCTCTTTGGGCTGGCGGACTTCATTAGGATTTTGGATAATACCAGCTTTTGCCGCCATCCTCGTCTGGATCACTCAGTGGCGCTATATTCGAAACCCATTGAAAGCAGGACAGCGTACATATCAAAAAACCTCCCTCAAGGGCTCGATGCTTGCCTGGAAAATCACTGCTTTTATGGGTATTCAATCTCTTCTGTTTTATTCACTCGTGGCCTGGCTGCCGGACATTTTACATGAACAGGGGCTGAGTGTGGAGTCGGCAGGTTGGATGCTGTCTATTATTCAATTTACACAGCTGCCCTTTACATTTATTGTTCCGATTATTGCTGATCGGATGAAAAACCAGCAGCCGCTTGTCATTTTAACTGTTTCCTTTATGGCAGCTGGCTTGAGTGGCATTTTATTTGCCTGGACGGAATGGGTTATTCTTTGGGTCATCATGATTGGAATCGCCGGAGGGTTCGCCTTTAGTCTTGCCATGATGTTTTTTAGTTTACGGACGAAAACTTCATTTGAAGCAGCTGATCTGTCTGGTATGGCCCAATCAGCCGGCTACCTGTTTGCTGCATCGGGGCCGGCCTTGTTCGGCGCGCTTCATGATACATTGAATAGCTGGACGGTGCCTATGCTTCTATTAATAGCGGCTGTTATGGGCCTTTTTATTGCTGGTATGGATGCGGCAAAAGAAGGGTATGTAACGGGGCGGTCTTACAATCGCTCCGCCAAGTAAAAAAGCTGCATCACAGGGAACAGGGTTCCTTTGATGCAGCTTTTTTATTTATAATTCGGCTCGTACAATTCCCATGTATATTTAAGAGAATCGACAATAAAGTCTGCTATTTCTTCCGCAGAACGATGACGAACTGGCAGTGTAGAATGGTGAATGGCGTACGCACTCTTACGTTTGTGAAAAAGCTCTTTAATTTCATCCAGGGTCTTGCTTTGAAGAACAGGACGGGTATCGATCAAAAGATCAAGGCGTTCTTTCCATTCTTCCCAGGCCACATCCAAGTAAAAAACGATGCAATGATCAAGGCATGCTTTTCGGATCTCCGGATTTAAAAAAGCACCGCCGCCGATAGACAGAACTTTCAGTTTTTCCTGGGCAAGAAAGCATGTTTTCTTTTGTTCATATTCACGAAAAAACGGCTCGCCATGCTGAGCGAATATTTGGGGAATCGTCATGCCGAAATCTTTTTCAATTTCCTGATCTACGTCAATAAATGTTCGGTATAGTTTTTTTGCGACCAGTTCACCGATCGTCGTTTTGCCGACACCCATAAAACCGATCAGTACAATGGACTTTTGTCTTGCCGGTATTTGTAAATGGTTCAATCGAAACACTCTTTCCTTTGTTAAATTACTTTTTAGTATAGTACAGCTGTGAAGTGCCGTAAATAAGTTTTGTATTGGCAGGAAACGAAGCATCTGGACGTTTCATGCTATACTAGAAGAAAATGTAAAGGAAGGGTGAGTAATATGAAGCCGGTAGTTGTCGTGTACAAGCCGCTCTACGAAGAAGCACTCCAGTATATCCGTTCTACATGTGAGGTAGAATATTTCCCGGGATATGAACGAAATGATTCTAACTTTCTTGAAGCACTTGGACGTGCAGATGGCTTGATCGGCTCGGGATTAAAAGTCGATGAAGCGCTTTTGCAGCAAGCGCCAAATTTAAAAGTAATCGCCAATAAATCAGTAGGCTACGATAATCTTGACCTTGAACTGTTAAAAAAGCATGGTATACGAGCGACAAACACGCCCGGTGTTTTAGACGATACAGTGGCGGATACGATCATGGCGCTTATGCTGGCAGCAGCCCGCCGGGTAACTGAATTGGATCGATTTGTTAAAGCAGGCAGCTGGTCTGAAAAAGGATTTGATGACGATCAGTTTGGCCTGGATGTTCACCATAAAACACTGGGGATTATTGGAATGGGTGGTATCGGCCGGACGGTTGCCAAACGGGCGCATTTCGGCTTTGATATGAACATTTTATATCATAACCGCTCACGCCAGGAGAAAGCAGAGCGTACATATGGCGCTGTTTATTGTACGATGGATGAACTGCTGGAGCAGTCGGATTTCGTTTGTGTCATGACGCCTTTGACGGAAGAAACAAAAGGAATGATCGATCAAGCAGCGTTTGCTAGGATGAAAAGCACCGCTGTTTTTATTAACGCATCACGCGGCCCGGTCGTCAACGAAGCAGCACTTATTCAAGCTCTTCAATCCAAACAAATATGGGCTGCCGGGCTCGATGTGTTTGAACAGGAACCTGTTCATCCCGATAACCCGCTCCTGCAAATGGAAAATGTCGTTACACTGCCGCATATTGGCTCCGCTACAGAAGAAACACGCCGCAAAATGGCGATGCTCGCCGCTGAAAATGTGGTGGCCGGTGTAACAGGCGAAACATTAAAAACACCGATTTTTTAACATTCTTTGTATCGGCTGAATGAGAAACCATAAATGGAAGGGTGTAGGTGAAATTGGTAAAAGTAACAGTGGTTTTCCCTGAAGGCAGGCATAAAGTGCTGACAATGAGCTATGACGACGGAAAAGAAGCAGATCGACGACTCGTCGCACTGTTTAATCGATATGGCATTAAAGGTTCTTTTCATTTGAATTCAGGGCTGTTTCATACAGCCGGCCGGATTCCGTCACATGAAATTGCTGATTTGTTTCAGGGGCATGAGATTTCCGCTCATACGTATACTCATCCAACCATTGAGCGTTCTCCGAAGGAACAGCTGATCAGTGAAATAATGGAGGATCGGAAGGTGCTTGAACAATTGGCCGGCTGCACGGTCAGAGGTATGTCTTATCCGAATGGATCCTTCAATTCCCGGATTAAATCGATGCTGCCTTTTCTTGGCATTGAATACGCAAGAACCGTCAACAGTACAGGATCTTTTGGCATGCCGGATGATTTTTTGGAGTGGAATCCGACGTGCCACCATAAGCACGATTTAATGCAAAAAGCTGAAACGTTTGCTGGACTTCATAAAACTCAATACTTATATATGATGTATGTTTGGGGCCACAGCTACGAGTTTGACCTTGATCATAACTGGGACATAATAGAAGAGTTTTGTGCGTTCATCTCCGGACGGAAGGATATTTGGTATGCTACAAATATCGAGATTGTCGATTATATGAATGCTTTTCATGCGCTTAAATTTTCCGCCGACAGCAGGTTTGTTTACAATCCCTCGGCACAGTCGGTCTGGCTGAATGTGGATGGGGAAACGGTTGAGGTAAAGGGAGGCAGGCAACTTACTCTCGCCGGACAAAAAAGCACTTCCTGACTGGAGATCAGGAAGTGCTTTTTTACATCTGGCAGCCGAGCTGCTCGGAAATACTCCTCGAGGTCTCGCGCATTTTGCGAATGAGTTCATCGTGAATGCGCTCCATTGTAATACGGTGAACAGGTCCTGATACACTGAAACTGGCCACGATACGGCCGCTGAAGTCACGAATGGGCGCAGCGATGCAGCGAATACCTTCTTCATTCTCAATGTTATCAAGCGCGTAGCCCTGCTGTCTCACCCGTTCGATTTCCTTTTGTAATTCTTCAGGTGAATCAATCGTTTTGGCCGTTCTTTTAACAAAGTCAATGGATGCGGTTGCCTGTTTATAGGCTGCTTCATCCATCCCGGAAAGCAAAATTTTCCCCACACCGGTGCAATACATTGGGTTACGGCTGCCGATTCTTGAATACATACGAATTGTTTGGCTGCTTTCAATTTTATCAATGTAAACTACTTCTGCATTATCTTCCACGCACAGGTGGATTGTTTCGTTAATATCCTCACACAGGGCTTCAAGAAACGGACGAGCAGCGGAAATCAAGCCGTTGTTAGCCGTAATATTCCGGGACAAGTAGAGAACCTGATAGCCAAGCCGATATTTTTCCGTTTTCGAGTCCTGCGTTACATATTTCATGTGCAGAAGTGTGCTGAGCAAGCGGTGAATCGTGCTTTTGGATAAGCCGGATTTTTCCGCAAGCCGGCTGATTTGAATGCCATCCGGATAGTCTGACATGATATTTAAAAGCGTCAATGCGCGTTCGAGTGACTGGACATTGGACATAAAAGTGTCCTCCTTCAAAGAGCTGTTCTATTTATCATAGGGAATCAAGGTTTTTTTGTAAATAGTTGTTGTTTTCTTTCTTTTTTCAGAATATTGCTTGCAAAACATGAAAACGCCTTTATAATAAAATTATAAATAATGAAACAAAGTTCCATGATACGGAACAAAAATCAAAAGGAGTGTTCATTAAATGAAAACATTGTATGCCCACCATCCAGATGATGTAAAAAACTATACGACTGATAAACTGCGTGATCAGTTTTTAATGGAAAAGGTCTTTGTAGAGAACAGCATTCAATTAACATACAGCCATGTAGACCGGATTATTTATGGCGGTGCAATGCCAGTAGAGAAAGCGCTAACAATGGAAGCCGGAAAGGAATTGGCGGCAGAATATTTTTTAGAGCGCCGTGAAATGGGTGTCATCAATGTCGGCGGTGACGGGAAAGTAACACTGGATGGCAAGGAATACGAGATCAACAGCCGGGACGGTCTTTATATCGGCAAAGGAACAAAAGATATTGTGTTTGAATCAAAAAATGCTGAAAAACCAGCAAAGTTTTACATTAATTCATGCCCGGCTCACCATTCTTATCCAACCGTAAAAGTTGGGATCGATAACGCCATCGCTCGACCAATGGGTGCAGATGAATCGATGAATAAACGGACCATTTACCAGTTTATTCATCCAGATGTATTGGAATCATGCCAGCTGAGCATGGGGATGACGATGCTGGAAAAAGGAAGCGGCTGGAACACGATGCCGTGCCATACACATGAACGCCGCATGGAAGTGTATTTCTACTTTGATATGGAAGAAGACACACGCGTGTTTCATATGATGGGGCAGCCGCAGGAAACTCGCCACATTTTAATGGCCAACGAGCAGGCGGTACTGTCACCAAGCTGGTCCATTCACGCAGGTGCCGGCACAAATAACTATACATTTATTTGGGGTATGTGCGGCGAGAACATTGATTTTGATGATATGCAGTTTGTCGATATGAAGGATTTACGCTAAGGGGGCGGACCAAATGGCATTTCAACAGGCGTTCTTTTCGTTAAAAGGAAAAACGGCTCTCGTCACAGGGGCCAGAACAGGAATTGGGCAGGCTATTTCTGTTGGTCTTGCTGCTTCCGGGGCACATGTTTTATTACTCGGGCACCGAGACAATTTAGATGAAACAAAAGCGAAGATTGCCGAAGTAGAAGGAACGTGTGAAACGGTATTAATTGATTTAAGCCAGACAAGTAGTATTCGGGAGCAGATCAAGCCGGTGCTCGAAAAGCACCAGATTGATATTTTAGTCAACAACGCCGGTGTCATTTATCGCGAGCCGGCCGCCGAGTTTAGTGAATTAGAGTGGAACCGCGTGATGGATGTGAATATTAACTCCGTATTTATTTTGTCACAGGAAGCAGGCCGTGCGATGGTTGAGCGGGGCTCTGGAAAAATCATTAACATTGCGTCACTTCTTTCCTTTCAGGGCGGTGTGTTTGTTCCGGCTTACACGGCCAGCAAGCATGCGGTAGCCGGCTTAACGAAAGCGCTTGCGAATGAATGGGCAGCGAAGGGCGTGCAGGTAAATGCGATTGCGCCGGGCTATATTGAAACAAACAATACTGAAGCACTGCGTAACGATCCGGACCGGAGTAAATCGATTTTAGACCGTATTCCTGCAGGAAGATGGGGAGAAGCAGATGACATTGCGGGAGCAGCTGTGTTTCTTGCTTCGAAAGCAGCCGATTATGTGAACGGTCACGTGCTCGTTGTTGATGGCGGATGGATGGGAAGATAAGGAGGCGAAAAGAATGGATGTGGTAACAATCGGCGACGGCATGATTACATTTGATCCTGCTTCGAAAGGGCCGCTTCGCTTCGTTGGTCAATTTCAGCGGAAAATTGGCGGTGCTGAACTGAATGTGATGCTTGGCTGTGCACGTCTTGGTCTCCGCTCTGGCTGGATCAGCCGTCTTGGTAAGGACGAGTTTGGCCGTCATATTTTAAACACCGTTCGCGGAGAAGGAGTCGATATTTCTGAAGTGAAGCTCGAAGAAGGATATGCCACTTCCCTGAATTTTAAAGAAGTTCAGGAGTCAGGTGCAGGCCGGACCTTTTATTACCGGCTTCCTTCACCTACTGAAACGCTGACACCTGAAAAATTGCCAGAGGCGTACATTAAGGAAGCTCGCATTCTTCATGTGACAGGTGTATTTCCGGCTATTCAGCCCCAAAATCGCCAGGTCATTCTTCGAGCGCTTCAAATTGCAAAAGAAAATGGCGTAAAGGTATCTTTTGATCCGAATATACGCCTCCGTCTTTGGTCAAAAGAAGAAGCCCGAGAAACGATCCTGTCTTATCTGCCGTATGTTGATTATTTATTAACGGGCCGGGAAGAGCTTGAAATTATCTTTGATTCAACAGACGATGGTTTTCTGCGTCATGCGCTTGGTGGATTTTCATTCGAGCAGGTGATTATGAAAGATGGAGACAAAGGAGCGGCTGTGCTTCAAAACGGTTTATGGAAGCACGTGGCGGGCTTTCCGGTAGCGAAGGTTGTAGACACAGTTGGCGCCGGGGATGGATTCGACGCCGGTTTTCTATACGGGCTGCTGCAGCAGTGGCCAGTCGAGCAATCATTAGAATTTGCCAACGCGATCGGTGCTATGGTTGTGCAGGTAAATGGTGACAACGAAGGACTTCCATATTTAGAAGAGGTAGAAGGATTTTTAGGTCAGCGTGAAACGATAGAAAGGTAGGGGAACTATGGTTATAGAGCAATTGACAGCAGCACCGATTGTGCCTATTTTGAGAAAGGTGCCGTACGAAAAAAGCGCTTCTATTGTACAGGCTCTTATTGATGGAGGGGTTACTTCTATTGAAGTGACAATGGAAAGCGATCGGGCCGAGGAAATTATTGCAGAATCTATTCAGTCACATGGCAGCAAGGTGCTGGTCGGAGCTGGCACGGTTCTAAATGTCAATGACTGCCGCCGGGCGATTGAAGCAGGAGCCCAGTTTATTGTGACGCCAGCGCTGGATGAGGAAGTCACTGCTTATGCAGTCGAGCAGAACATACCGATTATTCCAGGTGTGTTCACGCCTGCTGAGATGATGCGCGCTATGAAGCTTGGGGCAGAAGCGATTAAATTGTTCCCGGCATCTGTTCTTGGTCCCGCGTTTATCAAAGATGTAAAAGGACCGCTCGGCCACATTCCGATTATGACGACCGGCGGTATTACACTCGAAACAGCGGCTGACTATATCAAAGCAGGAGCTGCAGCTGTCGGAACGGGCAGTGCTCTGCTGAAAGGAGACTTGATTGCCGCGAGTGACTGGGAAGGTTTAAAGAAAGAAACAGAAAAATGGCTTCAAGCTGTAACGAGCCAGAAGGTGATGGGCTAAAAAAGCCGGATGGCCAGAGTACGAAAAAACAGGCCGGAATGTTTGCCTGGCGACCCAAGCATTTGTGATGGAGGTCGCCAGGTTACCCATTCTGGCTCATTTTCATTTTTATAGTCTATAGAGGAACAGGAGGAAGCAAAGATGAAATTAGGTCTTCGGGGACACGATTTAGAAAAAATGCCGGCAGAGGAGCTGGCCCGGACGATTTCCCAAAAAGGATTTAATGCGGTACAGCTGGCGGTAGGAAAATCTTTTGACTTTTATACGGGGCCTGGCAGCTTAACGAAGGACATTTCCCGGGAAATCGGCGAGACATTTCTTCGGCATGATGTGCAAATTGCAGTACTCGGCTGTTATATCCAGATGATCCATCCAGACCTTGAGATACGCCGGCGTGAACTGGATCGTTTCAAGGAGCATCTTGCTGCTGCCAAAGACTTTGGCTGCCTGCTGGTTGGGACGGAAACAGGAAATGTTCATGCAGAAATTGCTTATACAACGGATAACTTCGAGGAAGAACCATTTTTAGCGGTTGTGGAAAGCATGAAAGAATTAGCAGCAGAAGCGGAAGTGCAGGATGCGGTGATTGGAGTAGAAGCCGGTGTAAATCATCCGATCTACTCGCCAGAAACGATGAAGCGGCTGCTTGACCTTGTTGATTCAGATCATGTGCGTGTTATTTTTGATCCGGTAAATTTCCTGACGGCTGAAACATGGGAAAATCAAGCTGCTATATTTGAAAAGGCGTTTGAGCTGTTCGGAGACAAAATTGCTGTGCTGCATGCCAAGGATGTAGAGCTTACAGATGGTTCGCTTCAGGCGGTTCCGGTAGGAAAAGGCTTGATTGATTACGAAACAGTTTTCCGGCTGATCCGGGAAACCGGACGGGTGATACCGGTGCTGCTTGAGGATGTGCGTGAACCGTTTATTGAAGAAAGCCGCCAATTTTTAGCAGCACAAAATCACTGATTTTTAAACAAACTCCCCGGAAAAGTTCTATCGAAATTTTTTCCAATTTCGATAAACTGAATAAAAAGGGGATGATATAATGGTACAAATGATGACCAATGGTGTGTACCGGTTTTGCGAGTGGATTACCCGCCTGGCTTACTTAAACATTTTATGGATAGCGTTTTCACTGGCGGGCCTGCTCGTTTTTGGTTTTTTCCCGGCCACAGCAGCCCTGTTTTCCGTTACACGTAAATGGACGATGGGAGAAACGGACACACCTGTTTTTCGGACATTTTGGACTGCTTATAAGGAAACATTCTGGCGGTCCAACCGGCTGGGACTGATCATTACACTGCCGGCTGTTTTATTCGGAGCCAATTTTATGATTTTTGAGCAGTACGGGGCACCGCTTCCGTTTATGCCATTTCTTTTAACAAGCTTTTTTTTGTTGTATAGCGTAGTTGCATTATTTGTTTTTCCGGTGTATGTTCACTATAACGTCCCGCTCAAACAAACGGTTAAGTATTCGCTTTTTATCGGGCTCTTACGCCCTGTTCACACAGTGATGATGATCGCGAGTCTGGTCGGAATGGTATATGTTATTATGCAGCATATTACGTTTGTTCTGTTCTTTAGTGGAAGCGCTTTCGGATTCGTACTGATGTGGTTTGCGATGAAGGCGTTTCACACGGTGGCTGAAAAGCAGAAAGAAACTTCTCTGCAGCAAACGTAAAGAGTGCGCCGGAGGAGGATACATGTTCTTGAAGCAGTTATGGGAACAGCTTGTTATCGCATTTGAAAATTTAAAAATCAAGTATAAGTTTATTTTGTTTGTTTCAGCCATTATGTGTGTATTTTTACTTTTTACGATTGCCGGTCTTCAGTACGCATTTACAACGTACGATCAACAAATTTACCGGAAGTCCTCTCAGGTACTGAGTATGTCATCTGACAGTGTGGAAAATGAACTGCAGCGTATTCAGGATATTTCATTTGAAATTGTCACCGATCCTTCCCTTATTCAGCAGACAGCCCTTACAAAGAAAGAAACAAATCGTTATGAGCAATACGGCATTCAAACAGCGATCAGCAACCGGCTCAGCGACTATATCAGCTCTGAAAAGTACATTCATTCTATTTACCTGATTGATGCAAATGGAAAAATGTATTCAGCGGGAAATTCACTGGCGCCGGCATCTGAAGAAGAAAAAGCTATGCTGATCGAGCGAGCAGAGCAGGCACATGGTTCAAACGTATGGATAACAGCTGATGGCAAAAACCGCTTCCTGACCGCTGTCCGGCAAATCCGCTCCTATGAAAACTTGAGCATGGAAAACCTTGGAACCATTGTGATTCGTGCTGACCTGGAAAAGATTGTCTCGTCTCTGCCTGAAGAGTGGGAAGATACACAAAGCAATACGATGATTTCAAATGGCAGCCATGTGTTTTTTTCTGAAGAAGATATTCGTCCATTCCGCTCATTTGATTTTTCAAAGCAGACAGAGCAAGGCTACACGGTCAAGGAACTTAATGGAAGCCGTTACTTTGTAACATACGTAAAAACGTCGTTTGCAAATTGGACATACTGGCATTTCATTCCTTTTGATGCTGTGTTTTCAAATATTACAAAAGTAAAGTATTCAATCATAGCCGCATTTGTCGTTTTACTGCTGGCTGTCATTATGGCCGTGGTTCATTTTACGCGAAAGATTACCACGCCGATTGAAGAGCTGGTCCGAACGATGCATCACATACAGAAAGGGGATTTTGCAATCGCGGAAACGCTGCCGCCGCCTCCACGACATCAGGACGAGATCGGGATGCTGCACCGCGATTTTACATTTATGGTTCAGCGCATTAATGAGCTCATCAAAGAAAACTATGAAAAACAGCTGCTCGTAAAAGAAACGGAATTTAAAGCGCTGCAAGCACAGATCAATCCGCACTTTTTGTATAACACACTTGAATCAGTCAACTGGCTGGCGAAAGCAAACAAACAGACGCAAATTTCTAAAATGGTAGAGTCCCTTGCCTATTTGCTGCGGAACTCCGTTAATGTAAAAGAAGACATCGTCACCATTCAGCAGGAAGTAGATTTAGTCAGCCATTACGTAACCATTCAAAAATACCGCTTTGAAGACCGACTTGATTTTCACATCGACGTGGAACCGGCTGTGTTTGATTGCCGTATTCCAAAATTAACGATTCAGCCGTTAATTGAAAATGCGATTCACTATGCGCTTGAGAAAATGATCCATCCGTGTACGATTACCATTAAAGCATACAAGAAACAAGATGCTGTTTTTGTAACAGTGGAAGACAATGGGCCTGGAATGGATGCGCAATTTTTGCAAAAGCTGTACAAAGGAGAAGTAAAAACACGCGGGACAGGCATTGGACTGAAAAATATTGATGAGCGGACTAAGCTGTTTTTTGGGGAGAAGTACGGGGTTTCAATCCACAGCATACCGGAAAGCGGCACGGCTGTGACGGTTTTTTTACCTTACAAAACGGGAGATGAAAATCATGTACAAAGTGTTGCTGGCGGATGATGAGCGCATCATTTTGGAAGGGATTTCAAATGTCATTGACTGGCAGTCAATCGATACAGAGCTGGTTGCCACAGCACGAAACGGGGTAGAAGCTTATGAAAAAATTGCCGAGTATCGTCCGCATATTGTGATCAGCGATATTAAAATGCCAGGCATGGACGGGCTTGAGCTTGCCGGGAAAGTACAAACTGATTTTCCAGATATTCAATTTATCATTTTATCAGGATTCAGTGAATTTGAGTATGCACGCTGTGCGATGCAGCACGGGGTTAAAAACTATTTGCTAAAGCCCTGTAATGAAGCGGACATTATCGAAACGGTTACAGGTGCGGTAAAGAACATTAAACAGCGTGAGCAGCAGCGGCAACAGCTGTCGGACGTGCAGTCGAAGCAGGTTATGGAAGAAAAACGGCAGCCGTGCAAAGCATATTCGCCGGTTATTAATGAAGTAGTGGATATTATTTATACCCATTTTGGTGATAAACATTTGTCTTTAAAGTGGGTGGCAGGCCAAATGCTGTATATGAATGCAGACTATCTTGGAAAGCTGTTTAAGCAGGAAACGAATGAGCGCTTTTCCGTTTATTTAACCAAAGTCCGTATTGAAGAAGCGATGAAGCAAATTGGACAGATGGATGATGTAAGAGTAGCTGATCTGGCGGAGCGAACTGGCTTCGGTGATAATCCGCAATACTTCAGTCAGGTATTTAAAAAGTATACAGGTGTTACGCCGACAGAATACCGAAAAGCCATTTAAACAGCTCCATCCTGACCCTGGTCAGGGTATTTTTTTTGACATTTTGTCCATCACTGTTTTTTAAACATTGTTGTCGGGTTTTTCCATTTAAATTATTTTAAAAATCCATAAAATAAGGATTGTAAGCACTTTCAAAAAAGAAGCGAAAGCGGGGGATTGGGATGAAGAAAGCAGTATTATCGCTAAGCAGCCTTATGCTAGCTGCAGGACTTGCCGGATGCGGTAACGACAGCAGCAGCGGGTCGAGCAGTGAAACAAAAGAAGGCGGTTCAGGCGAAGAAATTACACTTCGAGTTGCATGGTGGGGCGGCCAGCCGCGACATGATTATACAATGAAAGTCATTGAAATGTATGAAAAGGAGCATCCAAATGTAAACATTGAAGCAGAGTTTGCTAACTGGGATGACTACTGGAAAAAGCTAGCGCCGATGGCAGCAGCCAATCAGCTTCCTGATATTATTCAAATGGATACAGCTTACTTATCGCAATATGGTGAAAAAGGGCAATTGGAAGATTTAACACCGTATACGAAAGATGGAACGATCAATGTAGATAATATTGATGAAACGACACTTGCAGGCGGCAATATTGATGACAAAATGTATGGATTCAACCTTGGTTCAAATGTGCTATCCGTTATTACAAACGATGACATGCTCAAGGAAGCGGGCGTTGAACTGAACGATGAAAATTGGACATGGGATGATTTTGAAAAAATGGCCATTGATGTACAAAAAGCAACTGGCAAATACGGAACAAACCCTATGAATCCACCGGATGTATTTTTCCCGTACTACCTTCGCACACAGGGCGAGCGCTTCTATAAAGAAGACGGTACAGGCCTTGCGTACAAAGATGACCAGTTATTCGTTGATTTCTTCGAGCGTCAAGTTCGTTTAATTAAAGCGAAAGCGTTCCCAACGCCAGATGTTTCTGCTCAGGTTAAAGGGCTTGAAGATGACTTTATCGTAAAAAGCGAAGCAGCGATGACATGGAACTACTCAAACCAGTATCTTGGCTTTGCACAGCTGACAGACGCGCCATTAACGCTTAACCTGCCGCCGGAGCAAGCAGAAAACAAAGCGCTGTTCCTGCGTCCAAGCATGTTCTTCTCTGTACCAAAAAGCTCTCAGCACAAAGAAGAAGCAGCGAAGTTTATTGATTTCTTTACGAACAATGTAGAAGCAAACAAATTAATCAAAGGTGACCGCGGTGTACCGGTTTCATCTGAAATCATCGAAGCCCTAAAGCCTGAGCTGACAGAAGATGAATTGAAAATCTTTGAATATGTTGAAAGCGCATCCGAAACAGCCAGCCCTGCTGATCCGCCAGATCCACTTGGCAGTGCCGAAGTAATGAAAGCGCTAAAAGATATTTCTGACCAAATCCTATTTGAAAAAATCTCTGCTGAGGAAGGCGCGAAAAAATTCCGTGAGCAGGCAGATGAAATTTTAAGCAGAAACAGCTAATACCATACGAAACATTCAGTTTGTTTGGACGGCTGGGTTTTGTCGAGATGTGGCTGCATTTTCGCCTGAAATGGCTGAATAAAAAAGTGAATGGCTGGATAACAACTGGTAAATGGATAAACCAGCCCTTCCTCAGTTCAATTCAGCTGTGATCAATGAAAATCCAGACACAAGCAGCACAAATCCAGCCGTCTTATCATGAAAAACACGAAACCGAATGGCGCTTTTCTTTAAAAATACGAAAGGACGTGACCCCAATGAAACTACGCCCGGCAGGAGATAATCTCGCAGGCTATGCGTTTATCTCTCCATTCATTATTGGATTTCTTGCCTTCACTATTATTCCAATGGTTATTTCGCTTTACTTGTCTTTCACAAGCTATGACTTGTTTACAACACCTCAGTGGGTTGGGCTTGCCAACTACATTGAAATGTTTACTGGAGATGAAAAATACTGGACCACAATTAAAGTAACCTTCACCTATGTGCTGGCCGGGGTGCCGCTTCGCTTAACATTTGCTCTTATTGTCGCGATGCTGTTAAACCGTGCTTCCCGTATGGTAGGCATATACCGGACACTGTTTTACCTGCCGTCCATCATTGGCGGAAGTGTTGCGGTAGCGATTATGTGGCGCAACATTTTCGGGAATGAAGGGACGATTAATCAAATTCTATTTTTTATGGGGATTGACCAAAAAATCTACTGGTATCAGGACCCGACTTCCGCTCTTTGGACTTTAATCATGCTGTCTGTATGGCAATTCGGTTCTTCTATGCTGATTTTCCTGGCTGGCTTGAAAAACATTTCACCTGAATACTATGAAGCTGCAAGCGTAGACGGTGCTAATCCATTCCAGAAATTTTTTAAAATTACATTGCCGCTCCTCAGCCCAATCATTTTCTTTAACCTTGTGATGCAAACGATTTCCGCGTTTATGACCTTTACACCGGCTTATATTATTTCTAAAGGAGAAGGCGGCCCGCTTGATGGGACACTTCTGTACTCGCTTTACCTGTTCCAAAAGGCATTTAACTTCTTCCAGATGGGCTATGCCTCTGCCATGGCATGGGTCATGCTGTTGATCGTCGGACTTTTAACACTGATTTTATTTAAAACATCCAAGTACTGGGTGCACTACGAATCGAAGGAGGGGTAACGAATGAAAGCAGTCCACGAATCACCGCAGGCGGAGCCCCGCCAGCTTCAAATGCAAAAACCAAAATTCAACTGGAAAAAATGGCTGTATCATCTTGTCACAGGCGCATTTGCCCTGTTAATGCTTTATCCCATTCTCTGGCTGTTAATGAGTTCATTTAAAGAAAGCTCACAAGTGTTTGTTACTGCTCACTCTCTCATTCCAGATCCATTTATTTTAAGCAACTATGTGCAGGGGTGGGAAGGCATCGCCGGCCAGTCATTTGGCACCTTTATTAAAAACTCACTGATTATTGTTGGATTTTCCACAATCGGCGCTGTTATTTCTTCTTCACTGATCGCTTATGGATTTGCCCGCATCTCTTTTAAAGGGAAAGCGTTCTGGTTTGGCTGCATGATGGTATCAATGATGCTTCCACACGAAGTTGTTATGATTCCGCAATACATTATTTTTGCGAAAATCGGCTGGTTAAACTCGTTTCTGCCCATTATCGTGCCACAGTTTTTCGGCCATGCGTTTTTCATTTTCTTGATGGTTCAGTTTATCCGTAACATTCCCATTGAGCTTGATGAAGCAGCGCGAATTGACGGCTGCGGCCGATTCGGTATTTTCTACAAAGTAATTTTGCCGCTTATCGTGCCAGCGATGGCTACAGCTGCGATCTTCTCGTTCTACTGGAAATGGGAAGACTTGATCAACCCGGTTCTATACTTAAACAGTCCTGAAAAGTACCCGGTTTCACTTGCCTTAAAACTGTTCCTTGATTCGGAAACAGCCTCTAACTGGGGTGCCATGTTTGCCATGTCAGTTGTTTCACTTCTGCCGGTTATCTTGATTTTCTTCTTGTTCCAGAAATATATCGTGGAAGGAATCAGTACAAGCGGATTGAAGTAAGAAAAGTAAAAGGCGCTCTAAACCTCTGGAAGGACCGGGCTTATGAGCGCGGACTGATGGTGCCTGGAACTGGATGTCATTTGTAATAGGTAATTTCTTATCTTGGAAAGGAGCGGCTCCATGGGAAAAAGAATGCGTGTGTTTATTGCCGGTGATTCTACCGCTGCAAACTGCCCGCCTCATGAAGCACCTATGATGGGCTGGGGGCAGGTGGCTGCCGAGTGCTTCACCGATAAAGTGGACATTATCAATGCTGCCCGAGGCGGCCGAAGCTCAAACAGCTTTATTGAAGAAGGCCTGCTTGACGGTATATGGGAAAGCATTTCGCCGGGTGATTATTTGTTTATTCAGTTCGGCCACAACGATCAAAAAGATTTTGGCACAAAGCCGTGGACTACGTACCCTCATTATTTGAGCCAGTACATTGATGGAGCGAGGGAACGGGGAGCACTGCCCGTTCTTCTTACTTCGGTTCAGCGCCGCACATTTGGGGAAGACGGCGCAATCGAAAATTCACTTGGTGATTACCCGGCGTCTATGAGAGAGCTGGCAGATAAAAAAGACGTGCCGCTTATTGATATGTGGGCCAAAACCAAAGAGCTGTATGAATCCTATGGACCTGAGCGTTCTATCGAATTATTTACCTGGTTTGCCCCGGGAGAAAACAGCAACTACCCGGATGGCATCCAGGATAATACCCACTTTTGTGAAACGGGCGCTCGCCGGGTTGCTGCACTTGTCACAGAAGGCATTGAGGAATTGAATCTGCCGCTTAAGGCGTATATAAAGGAGACCATTCGCAATGGCTGACAAGCTTTATCATGGCGCTTGTTTTTATCCGGAGCTATGGGATGAAAAAACAATTGCCGAAGATATAAAGAAAATGAAACAAACCGGCATTAATGTTGTGCGGATCGGTGAATTTGCCTGGTCAAAAATGGAGCCGGAGGAAGGAAGCATCGACCTTCGCTTTTTTGTAAATATCATTCATCGTCTATATGAAAACGGTATTGATACAGTTTTGTGCACACCGACTCCAACACCGCCGATCTGGTTTTCACACGGGCACCCGGAAAGAATGCACGTGGATCAGGCTGGCCGAACGATGCATCATGGATCAAGACAGCATGCCTGCACAAACAACGCGTACTTCCGTGAAAAAGCCGCCATGATTACAGAAGCACTGGCCAAGGCAGCAGGCCGGCTGCCCGGTGTGATTGCCTGGCAGCTCGATAACGAATTCAAATGCCATATTGCGGAGTGCATGTGCGCTTCATGCAAGAACCAATGGCATCAATGGCTGCAAGCAAGATACGGCACAATTGAGCAATTAAATGAAGAATGGGGCACCCATATTTGGAGTGAATATTACCATTCTTTCGATCAAATTCCCCAGCCGGCTGCAACACCTTTTCTTCATCATTCCTCACTGCAGACGATGTACCGGCTGTTTGAATCAGAAAAAATCGCCGAGTTTGCGGATGAGCAGGCATCTATTATCCGCCGATATTCCGAAGCGCCGATTACACACAACAGTACGCTCTTTTTTTCGCTTGATAATGAACGGCTGTTTGAAGGGCTTGATTTCGCTTCTTTTGATACGTATGCCACGCAGGAAAAAATGGAGTCTTACTTATTAAATTGCGATGTATGGCGGGGTTTAAAGAAAAACAAGCCATACTGGGTGGTGGAAACGAGCACCTCGTATGCTGCGTCACTTGAAAGCTATGCAAACCCGCATCCAAACGGTTATCTGAGATCAGAAGCTGTTGCCGCTTATGCGCTTGGAGGAGAAGGCTTTTGCTACTGGCTCTGGC
This sequence comes from Domibacillus robiginosus, assembly GCF_000966195.1. Classification (GTDB taxonomy): domain Bacteria; phylum Bacillota; class Bacilli; order Bacillales; family Domibacillaceae; genus Domibacillus; species Domibacillus robiginosus. The sequence goes on from NZ_LAHL01000005.1 coordinate 44,682, forward strand.
GCCAGCAGCGCACCGGCTCCGAACTGCCGCACAGCGCTGTGATCAGTGCGTGGGGGGAGCCAACTGTCGGCTATGAAAATGTACTTCAGGTGGAAGAAGCGCGAAAAAAGATAGAGCCCATCATGATTGCAACAAAACCCGTTCAAGCGGATATAGCGATTACCTACTCAGACCGAGCTCGCATGTTTCATTTGACCGAGCCGCATAACGGCATACATTACAAAGACTTAATGACTGACTTATACAAGGTTGTGCTGCAGGAAGGGTTCCACCGTGATGTTTTGCCTGAAGGAGGCGATTTGAGCGGTTACAAGCTGCTGTTTACGCCGCTTCTGCCATACGTATCGGATGATTATTTGGAGCAGGCAAAAAGCTTTGTAGAAGACGGAGGCATTTGGATTGCCGGACCGATGACAGGCGGACGGACGAAGGATCACACGATTCATACGGACAGGGCGCTTGGCAGGCTGGAAGAATGGGCCGGCGTTAAAACTCTTTTTACCTTCCCGATGGACGAGAAAACAACAGCTGGAGAAGCATTTGGGCTGGAAGCACCGCTCGGACTGTGGAGTGCTGTGTTTGAACCGGCCGGTGCAAGTCCTGTAGGAAAGGTCACAAAAGGAGTTACGCCGAACAAAGCGTTTTTAACGGAGCACAGCGTTGGCAAAGGAAAAATTGTGATGCTAGGCGCCATGCCGTCTGGAGCAGCAGGAAAAGAATTGATCGCAGAGATCTTTCGCCATTACACAGAAGAAGCCGGCGTAGAAGTAAAAATGGATGTAACGCCGGGCACGATTGTAGCACCGCGCAAAACCGAGGATGGACATTCCGTCTGGATCATCGTAAATATGGACGGCCATGGAGGCACTGTAACGGTACCAGCTGATGGAGAGGATATACTGGAAGCAACGACGATCGGAGCCGGAAAACTCACGATACAGCCATATGAATATAAGATCATTCAATTTAAAAAAGAAGGTGCTTTTGAATGAAGCGTAAAGTGGAAAATGTGAAGATTGCTTATATTGGCGGCGGCTCTCAGGGCTGGGCAAAACGGCTGATGAATGATCTTGCACTTGAGCCAAGAATGAGCGGAACGGTATCGCTGTATGATATTTATCCCGAAGCCGCCCGGCAAAATGCAATCATTGGAAACAGCGTATCGGCACGGAAAGAAGCAGTAGGAAAGTGGGCATACGAAGCAACGGGCGATATAAAGGAAGCGCTGACAGATGCTGATTTTGTTATTATTTCGATTTTGCCGGGATCGTTCGATGAAATGGCGTCTGATGTTCACACGCCTGAAAAATATGGTATTTATCAATCAGTCGGTGATACAGTCGGGCCAGGCGGAATCATTCGCAGCCTGCGGACGATTCCGATTTACAAGGAAATTGCCAAAAATATAAAAGCGTACGCACCGGATGCATGGGTCATTAACTATACAAACCCGATGACGCTTTGCACACGCACACTGTATGAAATCTTTCCCGAAGTGAAAGCGTTTGGCTGCTGTCATGAGGTATTCGAAGTACAGCATCTCCTGGCCGATATGGTGAAAGAAATCACCGGTACAAAAGTGGAACAGCGTCAGGATATAAAGGTCAATGTAATGGGCATTAATCATTTTACGTGGATCGACCGGGCAAGCTATGAAAACACAGACCTGCTGCCAATGTACAAGGAGTTTGTCGAGAAGCATGCCGAATCAGGCTATGAAAAAAACCCGGGAGACTGGGAGAAAAGCGTTTTTTCATCTGCAAACCGGGTGAAGTTTGACCTGTTTCGCCGGTACGGACTCATTGCCGCAGCAGGTGACCGTCATTTAGCGGAATTTATGCCGCCGGTTTATCTGGAAAGCCCGGAAACGGTGGCGGAATGGAAGTTTCATTTAACGCCGGTTGATTTCCGGAAAAAAGACCAGAGAAGCAAAATAGAGCAAAATCAAAAAGTGGCTGCCGGCGAAGCAGATTTTGAACTCGCACCATCTGGAGAAGAAGGAGTAGCCATCATCGCCGCGCTTCTTGGACTGGAAGAGCTGGTGACAAACGTAAACATGCCAAACCGGGGCCAGATTGACAATCTGCCGCATGGTGCCGTTGTAGAAACAAACGCGGTTTTGCGCCGTGACAGTGTACAGCCGGTATTAGCCGGTAGCCTGCCCGCGGATTTGTTGGGAATCATCGGCCGACACGCCGCTAACCAGGAAACAGTTTTACAAGCAGCTTTGACAGAAAACAGAGCCCTTGCTTTTAACGCATTTGTAAACGATCCACTTGTAGCGCCAATTGGATTTGAGAAGGCAGAAGCGCTGTTTGAAGAAATGATCGAAAACACAAAATCACATGTTGGGGGAGGTTTTGCTCGTGATCGCAACGCGTATGCATCGTCATGATATTGAACAAACCATTGATTTACTGATTGATAATCTTGTGAACTTAAATGATCCGGACGGAAAGTATGCCATTCCACTTGCAGACGGCCGGAAAATCGATAATAAAAGCTTCAATTACTGGGAATGGACAGCGGGTGTCGGCCTGTACGGCATGATGAAGTACTACAAGCTGACGAAAAAGCAGGACGTGCTTGATATCATTGTGAAATGGTTTGAAGACCAGTTTAAAGAACATCCCGTCGAGAAAAACGTCAATACGATGGTACAGCTGTTAACGATGGCTTACTTGTACGAAGAAACAGGCAACCCAACGTATTTGCCGTACCTGGAATCATGGGGAGACTGGCTGTATCACGATATGCCGCGCACAAAAGACGGCGGCATTCAGCACGTCGTATTCGGATCGGAAAACAATCAGCAGCTTTGGGACGATACACTGATGATGAGTGTGCTGCCGCTGACGAAAATCGGTCTGCTGTTAAATAAGCCTGAGTATGTGGAAGAAGCGAAGAAGCAATTCCTTGTTCATATTAAGTATTTATTTGATAAAAAAACTGGCCTTTGGTTCCACGGGTGGACGTTTGATGGCAATCATAACTTTGCAGAAGCGCTGTGGGGACGCGGCAACTCCTGGATTACCATTGCCATTCCCGAATTTTTAGATTTGATCGAACTGCCGGCAGGCGACCCAGTCCGCCAGGTGCTGATTGATACACTCCAACGTCAGCTTGAAGCACTGCAGGCATGTCAGAATGAAAACGGACTCTGGCATACCCTGCTTGATGATCCTTCTTCCTACGTAGAAGCCTCCTGTACAGCAGGCTTTGGCTTCGGTACGCTGAAAGCCATTCGCAAGCGCTATGTTGGAAAAGAGTATAAAGAAATGGGCTTGAAAGCGGTAGAAGCAGTTATTGAAAACATTGATGAAACCGGCGAATTAAAGCATGTATCTGCCGGAACAGCAATGGGCGAAACACTTGATTTTTACAAGCAGATACCTGTGACAGCGATGCCATACGGCCAGTCGATGGCGATCCTGTGCTTAGTAGAATACTTATATGTAAAGTTGTAAAAAGGGGTGCACCACGCACCCCTTTTTTTGCTGGCCCAAAATAAGCTTCCCTGGGCCGGAATCGTTATATTTGGGCCGGATTTCAAGGCTGTTCGGCCGGATTTTCTTTTATTCGGCCCGGAGAAGAACAGTTACCGGCCATTTACACGTGCGCAGGAATGCCGCTCGATTAGGACAGAGCTCATCGTACGGGTAAGCTGTTCGGTTGACCCTGCTTCCAGCTGGTCGAAAAGAAGAGAGGTCATTTGCTCGGCAATTGCCTGGATGGGAACCCCAACACTGGTCAGCGGCACCTCGAGCGTAGCCATCTGCGGAATATTATCGTAGCCGATAATTGACATATCTTTCGGAATCACAAGACTCGTTTCGCGGAGCGCTCGTACAATACCTGCGCTTATATCATAGCTGGCCCCAATAACAGCAGAAGGAAGAGTAGAAGACCGGAGCATCCTTTTTGTCGCTTGATAGCCGTCATACCATTCAAGCCCCGCCGAATTAATAAACGACTGCTTATGAATTGGTAGGTTAAAGTGCTGCATCGCTCGCTCGAACCCCCGGTACTTTTCCTGCTGCCGCAAATTAATAGGAGAAAAATCACCGATAAATGAAATATCCCGGTGGCCAAGCTCTTTTAAATAAGCGACCGCCTGAAACATGGCCTCCTGATAGTGAAGATCAACAAAGGAAAAAGAGTTGTGCGGACCTGCTCCGTATGAAACAACAGGAAATGGAGCCGTCACCGCAGGAGAAAGGTTGTTTTCTTCATCAAAGATAAGCACACCGTCTACATGAAATCGCTTAAAAAGGTCCAGTGAGGATTGAACAGGGTTGACTGATAAAATCATAGAAAATTCTCTTTTTTGAATCTCCGTATTCAACTCTGTAACAAGTGTAGAATGAGTAGCACGGTCTAATGTCGGCCAGATTAAGCCAATTGTTTTGGATTGCTTTGTCACGAGCTGCTTTGCCGCAAAATTAGGCTCGTACCCCATTTCGCGTGCCACTTGATGAATTTTTTCTTTCGTTTTCGGCTGAACGAGCGGGCTGTCGTTCAATGCTTTCGAAACAGTCGAATAGCTTACGCCGGCTGCTTTCGCAATATCTTTTATTGTAATGGCCATATCGATCACCTGAATTGTTTTTCTTCATGTTACTCTAAAAAAACGTTGTTATCAATAAAGGATTGCAAGAAATAAAGCAATGAAGTATTATAATAACAACGTTGTTATTACGAAAAGGGAGATGGGAAAAGTGAAACCATTTATGGATGATCAATTTTTATTGACGAATAAGACAGCGGTTACATTGTACGAGCAGTATGCAAAAGACATGCCGATTATTGATTATCATTGCCATTTAAGCCCGAAAGAAATTTATGAAAACAAGCAGTTTGCTAATATTACGGAAGCGTGGCTTTATGGCGACCACTATAAATGGCGCTTAATGCGGGCAAATGGAGTGGAAGAGTCACATATTACAGGGGACGCGGATGATTATGATAAGTTTCTTGCCTGGGCAAGAACGGTTCCAATGACGATTGGCAATCCGCTTTATAACTGGACGCATCTTGAGCTTCAGCGGTTCTTTGGCATCCATGATTTATTGGATGAAAAAAGTGCACCTTCTATTTGGGAACGGGTCAATAAACAGCTTACAAGCGGGCGTATGGGCGCACGTGACTTAATTCGAAATTCTAATGTAAGAGTTGTCTGTACAACAGATGATCCAGCTGATTCACTCGAATACCATCAAAAAATTCTCCAGGAAGGGGACTTCGATGTAAAGGTTGTACCGGGATTCCGTCCAGATAAAGGGCTTGAGCTTAACCGTGACAGCTTCGCAGGCTGGATAGGAACCCTTTCAAAAGCAGCAGAAATGACGATAAACAGCTATGACACGTTTTTAAATGCACTGGAAGCACGAATCGACTTTTTTCATGAAACAGGCGGCCGCGTATCAGATCATGCGCTTGACCAGGTGATGTTTGCCGAAGGGAGTCGTGAAGAGGCTGCCGCTATTTTTGAAAAAGCTTTACATGGTGAAAAGGTATCTGTCGAAGAAGAAGCCCGGTACAAAACGCATTTGCTGACGTTTCTTGGCGAGCAGTACGCAAAGCGCGGCTGGGTCATGCAGTACCATATGCACGCCCACCGTAATAACAATAAGCGTATGTTTGAGCGTCTCGGCCCCGATACAGGCTATGACAGCATGAACGATGAGCCGCTTGCAAAACCGCTTGTCGGGCTGCTGGGTGCTCTTGAGAAAACGGGAAGCCTGCCAAAAACAGTCCTGTATTCTTTAAATCCAAAAGACAATTATACAATCGCAAGTGTGACAGGAAGCTTTCAAGGCGGCGGTGTTCCGGGCAAAATTCAGTTTGGAACAGCCTGGTGGTTTAACGATCAGAAGGACGGAATGCTTGACCAAATGAAAGCGCTGGCCAATCTCGGCTTGTTCAGCCAGTTTATTGGTATGCTGACGGATTCACGCAGCTTCTTGTCCTATACACGTCACGAATACTTCCGCCGTCTTGTCTGTGATTTAATCGGCACATGGGTCGAGCAGGGCGAAGTGCCACAGGATCTGGACCTTCTTGGGGGAATCGTGAAAGGGATCTGCTTTGAAAATGCAGCTGCTTATTTTGACTTCGGCTTACATGAAAAAGGAGGCGGGATTCTTGCAGCGTCTAACCAAAACAGTGCACAATAAAACTGAATATCCGGAACGGGTGCTTCAATTTGGCACCGGTAACTTTTTGAGAGCGTTTACTGACTGGATGATTCACCGCATGAATAAGGAAACGGATTTTAATGGCAGTGTGGTGGTGGTTCAGTCGACGAAGCGCGGCGCTGCCGAGGTGATCAATGAGCAGGATGGGCTGTACAGTCTTTTCCTGCAGGGGATGCTTGATGGAAGGGCCGTGCGGCGGCATGAAGTAATTGAATCGATCAGCCGGGCATTGAACGTACACGATCAATATGACGAGTACCTGGCGCTGGCGACGAGCCCGGACTTGCGGTTTGTTGTGTCCAACACGACCGAAGCGGGCATTGCGTTTGACGAGAAAGATCAGCTGGAGAGCCGTCCACAAAGCAGTTTTCCAGGTAAATTAACAGCGTTGTTATGGAAGCGTTTCACACATTTTAATGGCGATCCTTCAAAAGGACTTGTGGTCATTCCGTGTGAGCTGATCGATCAAAATGGCACGACATTAAAAAATATCGTTCTGCGCTACGCGAAAGCATGGCAGCTCGGTGAAATTTTCGCAGAGTGGATTGATAACGCCAACACATTTTGCAACAGCTTAGTAGACCGGATTGTGCCGGGTTATCCAAAAGATGAGAAAGAAGAGCTGGAAAGGGAGCTTGGCTGTGAAGATCAGCTAATGACTGTCGGTGAGCATTACCATTTGTGGGCAATTGAAGGACCGGAATGGCTGCGTGAAGAGTTTCCGGCTCATAGGGCTGGATTGAACGTGAAGGTGATAGATGACCTGGCGCCATACCGATTGAGCAAAGTGTACATCTTAAACGGCGCACACACGGCCTTGACACCGATTGCCCTGCTTTCAGGAATTGAAACAGTCAAAGAAACGGTTACAAGAGGTGAAACAAAAGCGTTTGTTGAAGAGCTGATTTTCCAGGAAATTATTCCGGCGGCAGGGCTCCCAAAAGAAGAAACAATTGCTTTTGCCAATCAAGTATTAAGCCGGTTTGCGAATCCATTTGTTCATCATTATGTAAAAAGTATTGCTCTGAACGCCATGCCGAAATTTAAAACGAGAAATGTACCCCTCCTGATCAAGCATACAGAGGCGTTTGGTGAAGTGCCCGAGCGGATCGCACTGGCGCTTGCGGCCTGGATTCACGTTTATAAAACGAGTGAAACGGACGAAGCGCCTATCGTAGCCCTTTTCCGTGGTCAATGGGATGCATGTGACGGTACAGACGAGGGGATTTATCAGCTGGTCGAGAACGTTCTTGCTTATGAAGCTCTCTGGGAGCAGGATTTAAATCAAATTCCTCGTTTGACAGAAACAGTGGCCCGCTTAACAGTGGGCATTGAGAGAGAGGGAATGATGGAAACATTACAGAAAGCAGGTGCCAGCTATGAAAGACACGCTGATCATCAACGAACGTGACAATGTGGCTGTAGCACTGCGGGATTTGTCCAAAGGAACCCGTATTGAATCAGGCGTTGAACTAGGAGAGAACGCAGGGAGAGGCCACAAAATTGCGCTATATGATATTGACGAAAATAACAACGTTGTTAAGTATGGTTTTCCGATTGGGCATGCCACAATGCCGATTAAAAAGGGGAGCGTTGTTCATACACATAATGTAAAAACAAATCTACATGATATTCAGACGTATACCTTTACACAGAAACTGAACGAAAATCCATTTAAACAGTCCAAATGCACTTTTAAAGGGTATAAGCGAAGCAATGGAAACGTCGGTATTCGTAACGAGCTCTGGATTGTGCCAACAGTCGGCTGTGTAAATGGTGTTGCAGATTTGATCATTGAAGAGTTCAAGCGGGAACGCGGCGGAGACATTGCCCCTTTTGAAAATGTGCTTGTGCTAAAGCATAATTACGGCTGCTCGCAGCTTGGCGATGACCATAACCAAACAAAACAAATATTAGCCGATGCGATTGTGCATCCTAATGCAGGCGGTGTGCTTGTACTGGGGCTTGGCTGTGAAAACAACAACATTCACGAGCTTCGTGACTCGCTCGGTCATTACGATGAAAGCCGTGTTCAGTTTTTGCTTTCACAGGACGTGGAAAATGAAATTGAAGCCGGGGTAAAATGTCTGCATGCGATTTGGGAAGCAGCAAAACTTGATCAGCGGGAGGATGTACCGCTTTCCGAACTGAAAATCGGGCTAAAGTGTGGAGGATCAGACGGGTTTTCAGGCATCACTGCTAACCCGCTGCTTGGAAGGCTTTCAGATTTTATTACGGCGCAGGGCGGCACTACCGTTTTAACAGAAGTGCCGGAAATGTTTGGGGCTGAAACGATTTTGATGGAGCGGGCTGAAAACGAGGAAGTATTTGAAAAAATTGTTCGGCTGATCAACGAGTTTAAGCAGTATTTTATGGATCATAATCAGCCGGTCTATGAAAATCCATCACCGGGCAACAAGGATGGCGGGATTACCACACTTGAAGACAAATCGCTCGGCTGCACGCAAAAAGCCGGAACGTCTACGATTGTTGATGTTCTTCCTTACGGGGGACGTCTGCAAAAGCAGGGACTAAATTTATTGAGCGCTCCTGGAAATGATTTGGTCGCTTCTTCCGCTTTAGCTGCGGCCGGCTGTCAAATGGTGCTGTTTACAACAGGGCGCGGCACGCCATTTGGCTCGTTTGTACCGACGGTTAAAATCGCTACAAATACACCGCTTTATGAAAAAAAACGCCATTGGATTGATTACAATGCCGGGACGCTTATTGAAGATATTTCTGAAGATTTAGTGCTTGAGGATTTTATTCAATATATTATCCGTGTAGCCAGTGGTGAGTGGGTTAATAATGAAAAAAATAATTTCCGGGAGCTCGCGATCTTTAAAACAGGCGTAACACTTTAAAAGCAGCCTTTACGGTTTTTTACCGTGAAGGCTTTTTGTATGGAAACTTATGTTTAAAGATGGTAGCGTATACAAAAAAGAGTACCGGAAGGAGTGAAAAAATGAATCGGGTTAACAAGTCAACAAATTATCAGGAAACATTAACAGTGGGTAATTGGATGACGCCGGCTCCTTATGTAATTGAAGCGCAGAGAACATACCGGGACGCAGCGCTTATGATGAACCGGCTCCGCCTGGACTGCCTGCCGGTGATCGATCACCAGCAGGACATTGCAGGAATCGTTACACTGCGGCAAGTTTTAAATATTTTATTAACAGGAGATCCTGATACCTGTCTGGAAGGGGAAATGAGAAAACGTCATTTTATTACAGTGAAGCCGGAAGACCGGATTCAAGATGTATTTACACTTCCACACAAGCAGTTTTTAGTCGTCAATGAGACACAGCAGCTTATCGGTATTTTAACGAGACGTGATATGCTGGATGCCTTTTCTAAGCATATTTACCGGCTGCAGCAAATGGAAAACACGGCAGATGTCCTGCAAGTTATTTTAGAAAGTGCATACGAAGGTATTGCCGTTGTAGACGAAAATGGACTTTTACTTGAATTTAATGAAGCATACAGCCGGTTCACCGGCGTAAAAAGAGAAGATGCGGTTGGACGGCATGTGACAGAAGTAATTGACAATACAAATTTACATATGACCGTTAAAACCGGCATTCCGGATCGCGGGGTTCTGCAAACGATTCAAGGCCAGCCGATGGTTGTGCATCGTATTCCGATCTGGAATGGAGAAAAGGTGACCGGCGCAATCGGCATGCTTATTTTCGAAGGCGTAACAGAGGTATATGGCCTTTTAGAACGAATTCAAAAAAGTCAGGTAGATGCGCAGGTGCTGCCCAAGTCATTGGCACAAACAACCGAAGAAGACAGCCGGATTACATTTGACCAGGTAATCAGTGTAAGCGAAAGCATGGCGGTGGTAAAAAGAATGGCTAGAAAAGCAGCACGGACGACAGCGACAGTACTAATTACAGGCGAAAGCGGCACAGGGAAAGAAATATTTGCAAAAAGCATTCATCATTTAAGTCCGCATTTTAATGGTCCTTTTATTAGTGTTAACTGCGGAGCGATCCCCGAGCAGCTATTTGAGTCCGAACTATTCGGATATGAGGAAGGTTCTTTTACCGGAGCGAAAAAAGGCGGCAAGCCAGGAAAATTTGAGTTAGCTGAAAACGGCACACTTTTTCTCGATGAAATCGGTGAGCTTTCCCTTGTTCTTCAGACAAAACTGCTGCGTGTATTGCAGGAAAAGGAAGCTGAGCGTGTAGGAGGGATCACAAAATATAAAGTAAATGTCCGAATTATTGCCGCGACCAATCAACATATCGAGCAAATGGTGGAAGAAGGGGCATTCCGGGAAGATTTGTATTACCGGCTGAATATCATCAGGCTGCATTTGCCTGCATTACGCGAAAGAACAGAAGATATTCCAGCCCTGCTTTCTTATTATGTGAAAAAAGTGTGTGATAACTATGGCATTGCGGAAAAGCAATTTACATCCGATGCAGTAGCGATCATGATGAACAGCCCGTGGAAAGGGAACATTCGAGAGCTGGTTAACAGGGTGGAGCAGCTGGTTACAATGGTAGATGAACGGATTGTTGATGCTTATCACCTGGAAGGAATGACACAAAATCCGCCTTCCTTGCAAGAATCAGAATCTCGTGTAATTGACCGAGTAAAAAGACAAAGTGCTGAAAATGAAAAAGACTTAATTATTCGGGTGCTTGAGGAAACAGGCGGAAATAAATCAAAAGCGGCTGCGAAGCTTGGCATCCACCGTACAACGCTTTATCAAAAATTAAAGAAATACAAAATGTAGTATAAGGTGTAGTGGTTACGCTACACTCCCACTACATATGTAGCGTTAAATCGACACTTTTTGTTTGGGAATTGTCGATTTAATGCTTTTTTTAGTTTGGCACGGTTATTGCATTATATAAATTAAGAAGCGACAAGGAGATGAAGTAAGTGAACGAATACAATAAATTTCAAATGCCGCAAACAACTATATATGGGTGCGGCTCCTTTGAACAAATCGGCAAAGAAGCCGCTCAGAGAGGAAAAAAAGCACTGATTGTCAGCGATGCAGTAATGAACAAACTTGGCTATGTTGACACATGCAGAAAGCAGTTAAAAGAGGCTGGTATTGAAAGCGTTATCTTCCTGGGGGTAGAATCAGAACCAACAGATCAATATGTGGCAGAGGCCCTTCTAATGCTGGAAAAAGAAGCATGTGACGTTATCGTTTCGCTTGGCGGCGGCAGTTGTATTGACACAGCGAAAGCGGTTGCTGTTTTAGCAGAAAACGGCGGCTATATTGGAGAGTACCGGGGCGCAAGCAAGATTGCTGATCAAGCACCGCTTCCGCATATTGCCGTACCGACTACAGCGGGAACCGGTTCGGAGGCAACAGATGTAACAGTCATTACCAATACGTCCAACGACGTAAAAATGATGATTAAGCAGCCTGCTTTTATGCCTTCTGTTGCACTTGTGGACCCCTCTCTTTCAATGTCGTCACCGCCGAAAATTACGGCAGCGACTGGTGTTGATGCCTTGACACATGCAATCGAAGCGTACATATCGAAAAAAGCACATCCGATGAGTGATATGTACGCGCTGGAAGCAATGAAATTAATCATTCCCAATCTTGAAAGAGCTTATCAAAATGGGTCGGATCTCGAGGCGCGTGAAGCGATGGCGCTCGGCTCCATGTATGCAGGCGCTGCTTTTTCCAATGCATCGGTTTGTCTTGTGCATGGCATGTCACGGCCCATCGGCGCTTTGTTTCATGTGCCGCATGGTATTTCTAATGCAATGCTTCTGCCGGCAGTGCTTGAATACAGTAAAGAAGCGTGTACCGAAAGACTGGCGCACATTGCCGCTATTTTTGACCAGAGTGCAGTTGAGATGACAACTGTTGAAGCGGCAGAATTAACAGTTGAGCGTGTTAAGCAATTATGCGATTCACTGGATATTCCGAATCTGCAAGGATGGGGAATCGATAAAAACCGGTTTGAAAGCGTCATTGAAAAAATGGCGGTTGATGCGCTGGACAGCGGCAGTCCGGGCAATAATCCGCGCGTCCCGGATGAAAGAGGCATTCAAGAGCTTTACCGTACGTGCTTTTCATATCAATTTTCATTATAAAGAGAGCAGAGAGGTGTTTGTATGTTAGGGATGCTCGGGTTGCTGGTTTCTTTAATTGTGCTAATTGTTTTGACAATGAGAGGCGTCAATATTATTATCGCTGCGATTATTAGTGCGATTTTAGTTGCTTTAACGGGCGGCATAAACCTTGAGACGGCGCTGACGGAACATTACATGGGCGGGTTTACGAGCTACTTTGCCAATTGGTTTTTAATCTTTTTGCTTGGCGCAATTTTTGGCAAAGTGATGCAGGAAACGCGTGCAGCCGACAGCATTGCACGATGGATAAAAAATAAGCTTGGCCCTGAGCGAGCTGTATTAGCCGTTGTGGCTGCAGCAGCCATTATGACATATGGCGGCGTAAGTTTGTTTGTTGTCGGGTTTTCTATTTATCCGATTGCAGTTTCATTATTTCGCTTAGCTAACTTGCCTCACCGGTTTATTCCCGCGGCTCTTGTATTCGGATCTATTTCCTTTACAATGACAGCGCCCGGATCGCCCGAGATTCAAAACTTAATTCCAACTGAATTTTTCGGAACAAAACCAACAGCAGGTGGCTGGATTGGTGTATTAATGGCCCTTGTTATTATGACCGCCGGCGGCTGGTATTTAGGAAGAATGGTGAAAAAAGCATCTGCAAACGGTGAAGTGTTTTATTTGCCGGAGGAAGCAAGCCGAAAAGAGGGAGAGGAAGTCGCAGCAACTGCTTTAGCTGAGCAGGAACTTGAAGAAAGAATGAGTGGTGAAGTCCCGCCGTTTTTGGTTGCTTTATTTCCTCTTGCGGCCGTGATCATTATTTTAAACATAGCGGCAAACTTTACTTCTTCAACAGCGGCAGCACTTATTTCTTTGTCGAGTGGAATCTTTTTTGCGAGTGTTTTGATGGCAAAATTTTTAAAAGATTTATGGGAAGCACTTGCGAAGGGAGCGCATGATGCCCTGATTGCAGCAGCTAATACATGTGCGGTTGTAGGTTTCGGAAGTGTTGCGGCGCAAGTATCTGCCTTTGACAAAGTAGTCGATGCACTTGTTAATATACCTGGCCCGCCTTTAATGGGCCTGGCCGTTGCTGTAACGCTGATTTGCGGGATTACAGGATCCGCATCAGGCGGTCTTGGTATTGCTCTTCCTATTTTATCGCCGATTTATATGGCACAGGGGCTTGATCCGGGAGCAATGCACCGTATTTCAGCATTGGCTTCGGGCGGCCTGGATTCTCTGCCGCATAATGGTTATGTTGTTACAACGATCCGGGCCATCTGTGGAGAAACACATAAAAGGTCTTACAAGCCCATTTTTATTCTGAGTGTAGTTCTGCCAACGCTTGTTTTAATATTAGCAGTTATTTTGTATTCAATTTTCTAAGGAGGAATTATAAATGACAGAAGTGAAAAAATTACAAAATTATATAAACGGTGAATGGGTGGATTCTCTGTCGAGCCAGACCGAGACGGTTGTAAACCCAGCAACAGGCGAAGAAATCGCTCAGGTGCCGCTTTCTACAAAAGAAGACGTAGACCGTGCGGTACAGGCCGCAAGCGAAGCATTCAAAACATGGTCGCAGACAGCCGTTCCAAAGCGTGCACGCATTCTGTTCAAATACCAGCAGCTTCTTGTAGACAACTGGGAAGAGCTGGCGAAGCTGATCACGATTGAAAACGGTAAAAGCCTGTCAGAAGCGATGGGTGAAGTGCAGCGCGGGATTGAATGCGTAGAATTTGCAGCTGGTGCACCGACACTGATGATGGGCAGCCAGCTTCCAGATATCGCGACAAACATTGAATCAGGCATGTACCGTTATCCAGTAGGCGTTGTTGGCGGTATCACACCATTCAACTTCCCAATGATGGTGCCTTGCTGGATGTATCCACTGGCGATTGCATGCGGTAACACATTTGTCCTGAAGCCGTCTGAACGCACACCGCTTTTGGCAGCGAAATTGGTCGATCTATTCAAGGAGGCCGGCCTTCCAGACGGCGTACTAAACATCGTAAACGGAGCGCATGACGTCGTAAATGGCCTGCTTGAGCATCCAGAAGTAAAAGCCATTTCCTTTGTCGGCTCACAGCCAGTGGCAGAATACGTATATAAAACAGGGGCAGCGAACTTGAAACGCGTACAGGCGCTTGCCGGAGCGAAAAACCACTCGATTGTGCTGGCTGATGCAAACCTTGACCTGGCCGCAAAAGAAGTCACAGCGGCAGCCTTCGGTTCAGCGGGCGAGCGCTGCATGGCTGCAGCCGTTGTGGCAGTAGAAGAGGGCATTGCTGATGAGTTTATTGCCAAACTAAAAGAAGCAGCGGATAACATTCAAATTGGCAACGGCTTAGATGACGGCGTATTCCTCGGCCCGATCATCCGCGAAAATGCGAAGCAGCGCACAATCGGCTACATTGAAGCCGGCATCGAGCAGGGGGCAACACTTGTGCGTGACGGACGTGAAGATGAAGCCGCGAATGGTGACGGCTACTTCCTTGGCGCGACGATTTTTGACAATGTGACACAGGAGATGACGATCTGGCAGGATGAAATCTTTGCACCGGTTCTTTCAGTAGTCCGCGTAAAAGACCTGGCAGAAGGTGTGGAGACAGCGAACGCTTCTACCCTTGCGAACGGTGCCTGCCTGTACACAGACAGTGCAGCAGCGGTACGCCAGTTCCGTGAAACGATCGATGCAGGGATGCTTGGTATTAATGTTGGGGTGCCGGCACCAATGGCTTTCTTCCCATTCTCAGGCTACAAAAATTCATTCTATGGCGATCTTCATGCGAACGGTAAAGACGGGGTTGAATTCTTTACACGCAAGAAAATGGTTACAGCACGCTATGTGAATTGAATGCCACATATTTGACTATTCCATGGAAAATACTAATCATGTGCAAAACCAGCACAGACAATTTATTTTTCCTGGAGGGATATGATGGGTATTTTAAGTGGGAATCCAAAAGACGAGCCGATGCATTACGGTGAAGTAGCTGCCGTCTGGGCAGGCTCCTTAACTGCTAAAGGCGCAGCCGCTTTTTACAGCACGATGCTAAACCATGCCGGTGATACGGATTTGAAGCAAGTGCTTGAGGAAGGCTTCACACTGGCGCAGGCGGAAATAGCCGGTTTAGATGAAATTTTAAGAGAAAACGGCGTAGCAATTCCGCCGGCACCTCCAGAACGTCCACACGCGGATCTTGAAAGCATCCCGCCGGGCGCACGTATTCAGGATCCGGAAATTGCCACGATGATTGGAAAAGATGTCGGCATGGGCTTAGTATCGCACAGCCAGGCAATGGCGCAATGTATCCGCGAAGACATTGCAATGATGTTTGCAGAGTTTCACACAGCAAAAGCGAAGCTTGGCCAGACCAACTTGCGGCTTTTAAAAGAAAAAGGCTGGCTTGTTGTACCGCCCCTTCATATGAACCAGGTAAAAGAGTAGTCGAAAAGCAGGGCTGTTATCCAGACAGCCCTGCTTTTTTGCGGAAAATAGAACCAATTACACCGGCACCGATTGACGCTTTTTAAGCCTGTCCGATAAGATAAAAACAATACAATCAGGAGGGGCCGAATGAGCGGAACATCGATGCTGGAAAAAATACAACATCAAAGCAGTGAAATGAGTACAGCAGAGCAAAAGGTAGCGTCTTTTATTTTAAACAATGCTCACCTTGTACCGAACATGACTACAGGAGATTTATCGAAAAAAGCAGAAGTCAGCGAAGCGACGGTTATTCGTTTTTGCAAAACAATTGGCATTGGAAGCTACAAAACGTTTAAATTAACACTCGTAAAAGAATTATCGAATACATCCATTGGCGTAAATGACTTTTCTCTGTTGCAATCGAAGGACTCACCATATGATCTGTTTAACAAAGTAACCCATGTAAACAAGGGAGCTCTTGAATCTGCTCTTTCAGCACTGGATAAGCGGGAACTTACCAAAGCTGTTCAGGCACTCCTTCAGTCAAAAATGATGTTGTTTTATGGAGTAGGCGGCTCTGCTGCTGCTGCCGTTGACGGACACTATAAATTTGCGAAGCTCGGCTTTCATGCCGTTATGACGCCGGATTTTCATTTTTCACTTTCAATGGCCGCCCATATGCAAAAAGGAGACGTACTGATGGCGATCAGCACGTCAGGAAAAACAAAAGACGTGATTGAGCTTGCCCGCTTCGCCAAATCAAGAGGCGCGACGGTTATAGCGATTACAACGGTCGGTAAATCAACTCTTTACAAAGAAGCGGATATTACACTTGGAACCCCTATGGTCGAGCATGAAAACCGGATTGGAAGCATCGCCTCTAGAACCGTTCAACTGAACATTATTGATACGCTTTATGTAGCTGCTTTTCATCAAATTGGTTCTTATGTAGAGGAGCCGTATACAAAAGCATCACAGGCGGTTGCAAAATTAAAAAAATACAAAAAATAAAATTTCATAAAAACAACTTAAAAAATTGTATTTTTATTTCTTGAGCGTATAATAGAAAGTGAGACGCTTGAAGAGAAATGAGTGATAAAAGTGCAAATTGTAAAAGATGCTAAAAAAGTGGCCTGTGAAGATCCGCTTGATTGCTTACGTGATATCAACGAGCTGTTACACTCAGGTGAACTAAATGATTCTAATCTCTTAAAAAAGCTAGAAAAAGAAATGGGCTTGATTCATAAACTAGTGATCGCAGCCATTCAAACGATTCAAAACAAAGGAAGATTGATTTATCTTACACCTCGGGCAGTTGAGCGCATTCATATAACTGATTTAAACGGGCCAAAGCGTCTGCAAAACGACAGTACTGGAAAAAAACAGTGTTTAAAAGCAGGTGGAAGCGAGCTGCTGGCTCGAATAGAGCTTAATGAGCTTCAAGTCGGGCCCCGTGATATGGTGATTTGTTTCACAGCCGCTGCTGAGGTCTATTCGGAAAGCAGCATAAGATATGCGAGAAAAAGTGGGGCTATGACAGCTTGTATTCTCCTTGGCGAAGATGCGGAAGAAGAGATACCAGCCAACATAAATGTGAGGATGGAGGCAGCGGAACATTTGACAGCCTTCGAGCGCGCATGGCTGCAAAACTTGTTGATTCACCTCGTTTCCAGTGCGGTATCAAATTACATTCTTCATTATGAGTTAAAAGAAATTTCCTTTTAACCCACTGTTTTCCGCGATTAATCGCGCAACAGCAGGGTTTTTTGTTTTATGCTAAAATGCGACAACACTTTAGTGGTATTTGTGTGCTGTTTATTTTATAATAGGAAAAGCGTACAACTTAACGATAAAGGAGTTTTCTTATCATGGCACAAAAAACATTCACAATTACAGATGAAACAGGTATCCACGCTCGTCCGGCTACTGTACTTGTTCAAACAGCTTCAAAATTCAGCTCAGATGTAAATCTTGAGTACAATGGCAAAACAGTAAACCTAAAGTCAATCATGGGCGTTATGTCTCTTGGTATTCCTAAAGGGGCGTCTATCACAGTAACAGCTGCTGGATCTGATGAAGATCAAGCGATTGAAGCTGTAAGCGAAACAATTAAAACACAAGGTCTTGGCGAATAATTTTTGCCTGAGGCTTCTCTTAAAACGGAAAGAAGAATCCCTTCTTTCCGTTTTTTCATACATAAAAATGGAAGCATAGAGGGGGATTATATGGCGTACTCACTTATTGCGATTGATTTAGATGGGACACTTTTAAATGAGGAAAAAGAAATTGACGATCGGTCAATTCGTGCAATCCGTGCTTTTGAAGAGCAAGGCGGCCAGGTAGTCATCTGCAGTGGGCGAACACCGCTGGCTACACGCTGGATTGCCGAAACAATTGGACTTCAAACACCGATTATTTCACTGAATGGGGCAGTTCTTCACGACGAGAAGGGGACATTGCTTGATCAAAAAACATTCTCTCATACAGGCTTACAACAGTTTGTTTCTTTTTGTGAAGAGGAGCATATATGCGTTCATTTATATGAAGGAAATGATCTGATTGTGGCGGAAAAAAACCGCTGGAATGAAATATGGGTGGATCAAAATATTCTTCCTCTTGCTCAAACAGGGGGTATTGTGGAACGACGGAACATGTATTTGGAGGAATGCCGGGTCCGGGTAACACCTGATATCAAAAGTTGGATAGAGAATCACCCGGCTATTTCAAAAATGGCTGTTTTCAGTGAAAACGGCGATTTTCGAGCGATTGAACAAAAAATCAAAGCTGCGCTTCCGGATGTAGAAGCAGCTAGCAGTTCTAATTACGCCAATTTAGAAATTTCGCCTCGTGGTGCTGCGAAGGGCGTTGCTCTAAAGAAGCTAGCTGCGCGGCTTAACGTACCGATCGCCGAAACGGCTGCTATCGGTGATAATTTTAATGATATTTCCATGTTTCAATGCGCTGGAATGAGCATTGCGATGGGGAACGCACCGGAGCTGGTTAAAGCGGCTTCCCATCATGTGACAGCTTCAAACAATGAAAATGGAATTGAAGAAGCGATCACTTTTTTAATGAAGTAGCTGGAGACTGTCGACAAAGTCGTCAGTCTTTTTTTAAAAGAGCTGATAGGGGAAGCTGGGTGCTCGCCCTCTTCTCAGTCCATATCAAAATATTTTGTTTATAGTCTGGAAATTTTCAAGGTCTTTTTTAAAATTTTATTTCATAATTATTATAAAGTGTTGAAATACAAAATCAGTACAATTACAATAGTCCTATCATCTAAGAGGGGGAATCTGGATGGATGAAAAGCTGATGCAGCTAACGACAGAGTCGAGAAACAACCGCACAATGCAAATTGATACAGCCGATACAAAGGATATTTTAACCATTATGAATGAAGAGGATCACCGTGTGGCGGAAGCCGTTAAAGCAGTGCTGCCTGAAATTGAGCAGGTGGTCAGCTTTGTTCTTCACTCGTTTCAAAACGGTGGCCGGCTTTTTTATATGGGTGCCGGAACAAGCGGCCGGCTCGGTGTACTGGATGCGGTTGAATGCCCGCCGACCTTCAGCACACCACCCGAAATGGTGCAGGGGCTGATCGCAGGTGGAGAGCGTGCATTTGTAAAAGCCGTTGAAGGAGCAGAGGATGACGAGGCGGCTGGCCGTCTAGATCTTGAAAGCCGGGGGCTGACAGAACAGGATACTGTTATTGGCTTAGCGGCAAGTGGCAGGACGCCTTATGTAAAAGGTGCCCTGGCTTATGCACAAGAAATAGGGGCTAAAACAGCTGCCATCTCCTGCAACCATCATGCACCAATCAGTGCCTACGCTGACCAGCCAATTGAAGTAGTCGTCGGTCCAGAAGTGTTAACAGGCTCAACAAGATTGAAAGCGGCTACAGCTCAAAAAATGATTTTAAACATGATTTCAACCGCATCAATGCTAAAAATGGGTAAAGCATTTGAAAATTTAATGGTCGATGTTCATGTGAGCAACGTGAAGCTAAAGCAAAGAGCCATTCATACAATCGTCCGTGTAACAGGGGTTTCGAAAAAGGAAGCGGAAGCAGCCCTTCATTCAGCCAGCAACGAAGTGAAACCGGCAATTGTTATGCTTCAGTGCGGCCTATCTTTTGAGGAAGCAAAAAAGCTGCTGGCAGAAGCGAAAGGCTATGTGAGAAAAGCCGTTCAGCTGGGCAGGGAACGTGAGGAGAACAGTCGATGAACGCCGGAGGATTGAACCGGCTGCGGAGCATCTTGCCTCAGCTGCCACCCTCAGAGAAAAAAGTGGCTCAGTTTATTTTAGAAAACCCTGAAAAATTGCTGAATGCAACCGCGGGAGAAATCAGCCAAATGGCCGGCTCAAGCAGTGCAGCTGTTATTCGTTTGTGTAAATCAATGGGTGTGAAGGGGTATCAGGAGCTGAAGGTAAGGGTAGCCGGTGATTTGGTAAAAGTGCCGGAAGCCGGCTATCGGGATATCGAAAGCGGCGAAACACTCCAAGGCATCGTGCAAAAAACGCTCAGCAACAGCATTCAAAGCTTAAGTGATACAAGTGAATTGCTTGATTATGGACAAATAGAAGCAGCAGTCGAAGTGCTGGCAAAGGCCAAAACCATTCACTGTTTCGGGATTGGTGCTTCGAGCTTAATTGCAATGGATGCTCAACAGAAATTTTTACGCATCCATAAAAATGCGACCGCTTTTACAGATACATACCTTGTTGCTTCACTCGTTGCCAATGCAGAGGCAGAGGATGTTCTGCTTGGTATTTCATTTTCAGGTGAAACACAGGAGGTGGTGCGAATCCTGTCTCTCGCTCGGAAAAGAGGCATCAAAACGATCAGCTTAACGAAATACGGGTCATCTACAGTGGCAGCTCTTGCAGAAGTGAACTTGTTTACATCTGCATCGAGCGAAGCACCGCTCAGAAGCGCGGCCACCGCTTCGCGTTTTGCGCAATTATTTATCATTGATGTGTTGTTCATGGGGATGGCAACAAAAGAATTTGATCAAACCGTGCAGTATATTGACCATTCACGGGAAGCGATACGCTTTTTAAAAGAATCAAAGTAAAAGAGCTGGAACAAAGGGTTGAAATATGGGGGAAAGGGTGAAGAGAGATGTCAAACGAAAATAAAATGATCGCGCAGCAAATTGTAGACTGTTTCGGTGGTCCGGAGAACGTTGCGTCTTTTACCCATTGCATGACGCGCCTTAGAGTCACACCGGTCAACAGGGGACGTGTAGATACGGAGGCGATCAGGAAAATCGAAGGGGTTTTCGGAGTAGTAGAGGAAGAAACAGTTCAAGTCATTCTAGGGCCAGGTAAAGTCAATAAAGTTGCCGAGGAATTCGGAAAAATAATAGATGCATCGGGCGGGAATATGCTGAAGGACCGGGCCGCTGCCACAAAATCAGAGTTAAATAAAAAAAACGCCACGCCTTTTAAGTTGTTTTTGCGTAAAATATCGAGCATCTTTATTCCTCTTATTCCGGCGCTGGTCGCCTCCGGCCTGATTACCGGGATATCTAAAGCCATTATCCAGGCAGGCTGGCTCGATGCTGAATCGCAAGCCGCTCTTCTTTTAAATGCGATTGGTGGCGGCTTGTTCGCCTATCTTGGCATTTTAGTCGGCTTGAATGCGGCAAAGGAATTTGGCGGGTCGCCTGCGCTGGGGGCACTGGCTGGAATTCTGGTTATTAACCCGGCAATTGACGGCATTACGTTGTTTGGAGAAGCGCTCGTGCCGGGACGCGGCGGCTTGATTGGAATTCTGTTTGCAGCCATTTTCATTGCTTATGTAGAGCGCTGGATTCGAAAAGGGGTGCCGCAGTCACTGGATATTATTGTAACTCCGACGATTGCTTTGCTTATTACCGGTATCGTTACGTATGTTATCTTCATGCCTATTGGCGGTTTTGTTTCCGATGCGATTACAAACGGTTTGCTTGCCGTTCTGGATATTGGCGGCATTGTCGCTGGCTTTGTACTTGGCGCAACGTTCCTGCCGCTTGTAGTTACAGGGCTTCATCAGGGATTAACACCGATTCATCTTGAATTGTTAAATTCTATTGGTGATGATCCGCTTCTGCCGATTCTGGCAATGGGCGGCGCCGGACAGGTTGGTGCTGCTTTTGCGATTTATATGAAAACAAAGAAAAAGCGATTAAAACGAGCGATTGGCGGATCTCTTCCGTCTGGTATGCTGGGGATCGGTGAACCCCTCATTTTCGGTGTGACGCTGCCGCTTGGACGCCCATTTCTAACTGCCTGCCTCGGAGCAGGAGTCGGGGGAGCCTTTCAAGCTTATTTTAATATAGCAACAAGTGCGATCGGGGTTTCCGGACTGCCGCTTTCGTTCATTGTTCTGCCGCATCAAATTCTGCTTTATTTAGCTGGCCTTGTGATTGCCTATGTAGCTGGATTTGCATGTACGTATTTGTTTGGATTTAAGGATGAAATGGCAAAAGAATTTGATTGATAAAAAACCAGGAGCAGAATCCTTTTCTGCGCTTTTTACGTAAGGAGGATGTGTATGTTTGGGATTTCTGTTTACTTAAGTGAAGACATAGGGGAAAAGCAAAGGGCCTATATAAAAAAAGCAAAGCAGCACGGCTTCGGCTGGATTTTTACTTCCCTTCATATTCCAGAGGATAACACTTCAGCTCTTCGCGGCCGGTTTAGCCAGCTTGCAAAAATAGCACAGGAAACAGAAATGGAACTTTTTGCGGACGTTTCACCGGCGTCGCTCGAACAAATCGGCTTATCAATAGACCGGGCCGAAGAATTGACTGAATGGGGCGTGACCGGGCTTCGCGTTGACTACGGCATAGCGGCGAAGCAGATTGCTGCTCTTTCCAGCGTAATGAAGGTGGCGCTCAATGCCAGTACATTAACAGAATATGAATACAAAGAGATTCTCGCGGCCGGAGCTGATATTCATAGGATCGAGGCTTGGCATAATTTTTACCCACGACCAGAAACGGGGCTTGGAGAAGCATACGCAGGAGAAAAAAATGAGTGGCTTGCATCGCTCGGCTTGCGTACAATGGCTTTTGTTCCGGGAGACCGCGACAAGCGCGGCCCATTGTTTCAAGGGCTGCCGACACTTGAAAAGCATCGGAACAGCGCGCCCTTCTCAGCCGCGCTTGAGTTAATGCGCAATTTGCATACACAAAAAGTGCTGATTGGCGATCCTGATCTCTCAGATAAAGCATTCCGGCAGTTTAAGCGCTTTGGGGAAAATAGATGTATTCCGTTAGGAGCAAAATCATTTGCAGATACATCCCTTTATAAACATACGCAAACGAATCGGCCGGACCCGGCAAGAGATTGTATTCGTTCCATTGAATCAAGAGGGTTTGCACAAACCGGAGACAAACCGATAGAGCCTTTTCATACCGTTGAGCGGCCGAGAGGGTCTATTACTGTTGATAACAGACTGTACTTGCGCTATGCGGGAGAAATGCAGATTGTACTAAAGGATTTGCCGGCTGATGAAAAAGTGAATGTCATTGGAAGAATCGTCGCAGAAGACCTGCCGCTGCTTCCGTTTATCGAGCCTGGCGGGCGGTTTATCATTCTTTGGGAGGAATAAGCAGTCATTGCCAGGCAGCCGATGATTTTTTCTTTAATTTTTGGGGAAAAGAAACAATGAGGTGATTGATATGAACATTGATGTAAAGCCAGCTGCGGCGGCAGAATTGCAGAAGCACGAATTTGGTGAAAATGAAGGGGTGCGGATTGAATCTATTTTTATCGGTAGCTGCTCGATCGCATCTGAATATCATCTAAGAATCGACCGTAAA
This sequence comes from Domibacillus robiginosus, assembly GCF_000966195.1. Taxonomy (GTDB): domain Bacteria; phylum Bacillota; class Bacilli; order Bacillales; family Domibacillaceae; genus Domibacillus; species Domibacillus robiginosus. Next base: position 68,183 of record NZ_LAHL01000005.1, read on the forward strand.
AAAGAAGAAGACGGTTTATTTACGGTTTCAGGCATTCCTTTCCTTGTTTCAAAAGAAAGCCAGGAAAATCTGCATGATCAGATCTCGCTCGATTTCAACCCGGCGATGGGGTACAAGCTGACATCAGCCGAAGAAACATATCGCTACAACTTAAAATTAGAGCGGGCATAGGAACCAGCAAGGGCTGTTTCTTCTGTCTCCACGATAAGCATTGTACAGGGACTCTGTTGTCACGTAAAAAATCCATAGATAATAAAAAAACGCCGCTTTTTAAGCGGCTGTTTTTTCTGCCTAGAGGCAATACTTCTGTAAAGATGACACCCTTAGTATAAAGAAAAAAAGAAGAGCGGAACAACAAGTTCGTTAGATTATCTGACAAGAAATTTACCGCTGTCACAACCCCGGCTTTTTTGCCGGCAGCCGCTTTTTTCATATTCGTCCCGTCCGTTCGTTGCTATACTAAAAAGCAGGTGAAACAAAGAGAGGAAGAGTAAAATGACAACGGAACAAACACATTTGCGGTTCGTACTGGCAGGGCTGCTTCTGGCGATTTTAATGGCTGCAATGGACAATACAATTGTAGCGACAGCGCTCGGCTCTATTCTGGCTGATTTAGGCGGCGTGGACAGCTATATTTGGATTACCTCTGCGTATGCTGTAGCGGTGCTGGCCGGCATGCCCATCTTCGGCAAGCTGTCGGATATGTATGGAAGAAAAAGGTTTTTCATATTTGGCCTGTTTGTTTTTTTAATCGGCTCTGCCCTGTGCGGCATTGCTCAGTCGATTCCTCAGCTGGCCGTGTACCGGGCTGTTCAGGGCATTGGCGGCGGCGCATTAATGCCCATTGCGTTTACGATCGTATTTGACGTATTTCCTCCTGAAAAGCGCGGGAAAATGACGGGCATGCTTGGCGCGGTATTCGGGGCATCAAGTGTGATAGGGCCGCTGCTCGGGGCATTTATTACAGATACAATCAGCTGGCACTGGGTTTTTTACGTGAACATACCTATTGGCCTGGTCGCTCTTTTTTTAATTCTACGCTTTTACAAGGAAACACCAAAGCATACAAAGCAAAAAATTGACTGGACAGGGGCGGTTACACTTGTGATCGCGGTTGTTAGTTTGATGTTTGCCCTGGAGCTTGGCGGGAAAGAATTTGCCTGGACTTCGTGGCAGAGTATTTTGTTGTTTGGCTCGTTTACTGTTTTTATCCTTCTTTTTTTATGGGCCGAAACAAAAGCAGAAGAACCAATTATTTCATTCTGGATGTTTCGAAACCGGCTTTTTGCTTCGTCACAGGTGCTTGCTTTTTTATACGGTGCCACGTTTGTTGGGCTGACCATCTTCATTCCCATTTTTGTACAGGCCGTGTATGGTGGTTCAGCAACCAATGCCGGTATTATTTTAATGCCGATGCTGCTTGGCTCTGTGGCAGGGAGTGCTTTTGCCGGAATTATGCAGGCAAAAATGCCATACCGCCGCATTATGTGGATTTCTGTGATTGCGTATGCAATTGGCATGGCGTTCATGTCGACGATTTCACCTGAGACAAGCCGTTTGCTGCTGACTATTTACATGGTGATTGTTGGGTTTGGCGTTGGCTTTTCTTTTTCGCTGCTGCCATCCGCAAGTGTGCACAAAATGGATTACCGGCATCGTGGCTCAGCGAACGCAACCAATTCTTTTTTTCGCTCACTTGGGCTGGCGCTGGGAATTACAGTGTTTGGGTCGATTCAAACGAAGCTGTTAACAAGTGAGCTGGATGATAAGCTGGGTGGAAGTGAAAATACAGGTGCGTTCGGCGTGGATAACCTTCAGACTATTTTTCAATCGGATCAGCGCGCCCAAATTCCAGCGAATATTTTAGATATTATCGCTCATGCGATGTCGCATTCGATTGCGGCGACGTTTTCATGGTCGCTTATCCCAATTGCCATTGCGTTTATCGCTGTTTTTTACATGGGAAATGAACAGTTACAAGTAGAAAAGAAAAAAGTGATGGAATAAAAAAAGTCGTTCCCCTTTCATTGGTGGAACGGCTCTTTTTTAGTTTTTAAACGTATTTCTTTCGGAACAGAGGATGGAAGGGTTTAAGAGAGAGGCAGAAGGAAATAATGTAAAAGAATAGCATCAAAGCGTAAGGTCGTTTTTCAGTAAAAAACAAGATGAAAATATGTAAAGAGGTGATCTATTATGCAGGCCGTTCATTTTGGTGCAGGAAATATAGGAAGGGGCTTTATTGGAAGCCTTTTGTATCAGTCAGGATATGAAACATGCTTTGTAGATGTAAATAGTGAAGTGGTTGAACAGCTTAATGAAAGAAAGGAATACCGGGTAGTTCTGGCGGATGAATCACAGGAAGAGCTGGTGGTAAAAAATGTTCGCGCGCTGAACAGCTCTATAGAAGCTGACCGTGTGATAGAAACCATTGCGACCGCGGATATTGTGACAGCTGCAGTGGGGCCGGCTGTTTTACCCCACATTGCAAAACTTGTAGCAGAAGGACTGCGGAAGCGGGATTCACCTGTGAATATCATCGCCTGTGAAAATATGGTGGGCGGCAGCACACTGTTAAAAGAAAAAGTACTCGAGAAAATACCACAGGATGAGCACGATGCCATTTTATCCCGGGCTGGATTCCCGGATGCAGCGGTTGACCGGATTGTGCCGAATCAGTCGAATGAAGATAAATTGATGGTCGTCGTTGAACCGTTTTACGAGTGGGTAGTAGAAGAGTCGAAGGTTGTCGGTGACAAGCCGGCGGTAAACGGTATTACCTGGGTTCCGGATTTAAAACCGTATATCGAACGGAAGCTGTTTACTGTCAATACCGGTCATGCAGTGGCCGCTTATTTTGGCTGGCAGGCCGGCGCCCAAACAATTGATGAAGCACTTCAAAAGGAGGGGGTATCACAGGCACTTAAAGAAACATTAAGAGAAACCGGTCAACTTTTGGTCGCAAAATATGGGTTTGATCAAGCAGACCATACCCGGTATATTGAAAAAATTATCGGCCGGTTTGCGAACCCGCATATTACGGATGATATTACCCGTGTCGGCCGCGCACCAATCAGAAAGCTTGGCGGAAACGATCGCCTTGTCAGTCCGGCCAGGCAATACGAGCAGCTTCTTGATAAGACGCCTGTTTACCTGGCCAAAAGTATCGCTGCTGCTCTTTTGTATGACTACGCACAGGACCCGGAAGCAGTGGAGGTCCAGGGAGAAATTGAGCACAACGGTGTTCATTCTGCACTGAGAAAGTTCACACAGCTGAATGAATCAAATCCGCTTTTTGCGGAAGTGATTGAGCAATACGAATCGATTCAAAAAAAAGGAATATAAAAAGAAGCTGAATAGATCAGCTTCTTTCAGACTGTAGACAAATGATTGATAACCGTCACATGAATGGGATAGATCGGCGGCGTCCAGGCAGCTCCGCTTTTGCAACAAGAATGTATAGGGCTATAAGGTCGTATTTTTTCTTTTTAAAAGAAGAGAAAATTTCTATCTGGTCCCTGGCTGATTGATCTTCAACACACTTGGTGAAGCCTGCCGGACGTAGACTCCTGCGGGAAGTACAGTGAGTCGGGAGATCCCGCAGGCGCAAGCCGAGGAAGCTCCCGCACTGCCCGTGGAACGCGAAGTCCGGCCGGCTTCACTTATCGACTCTTTTTTTGAAAAAGAAAGACTTTGTCTACACACTGAAAGAAGCTGAATAGATCAGCTTCTTTTTTTGTAGCGACAAAACTGGATTTAATAGAAAAGGATCGAAAAATGGTGGTCAAGCCGGATAAAAAAGAAACCTCGCTGTAAGGGAAGGGAACACAATCCGATTTGTTCTCCCTTTTTTAGTTTAAGCAGTAAGAATCCGCACATTTTCAACCGAATTGTTTCGTGGTATGATAAAAGAACTTTAAACGGGCAGTGACTTCCATGAGAGTTGGGGGTCAAAAAATAATGCAATAGAGGTGACGTGTTTTTTTATGTTTACACAATTGAAAAAAGAATGGTTCGGCAATGTCGGCGGTGATATTTTGTCGGGTATTGTCGTGGCGCTTGCGCTTATTCCAGAGGCTCTGGCTTTTGCGATTATTGCGGGAGTAGACCCGATGGTAAGTCTGTACGCATCGTTTTCAATGGCGGTTGTGATTGCGTTTATGGGCGGGCGCCCGGCGATGATTTCGGCTGCTACTGGTGCAATGGCGCTGGTCATGGTCACACTTGTGAAAGATCACGGGCTGCAGTATTTATTCGCGACGACGATTTTAACCGGTATCCTGCAGATCACCTTCGGCTGGCTGAATGTGGCGCGTTTTATGAAGTTTATTCCGCGCTCGGTTATGGTTGGCTTCGTTAATGCGCTGTCGATTCTGATTTTTATGGCACAGCTGCCCCACTTTGTCGGCAGTTCAATGGCGATGTATGTATTTGTAGCGGCAACACTTGCCATCATTTACATTTTTCCGCGTTTTGTTAAATCCATTCCTTCTCCGCTTGTCGCCATCGTCGTCATGACCATTGTGGCAGTGGTGGGCGGTTTTGATTTGCGGACGGTTGGTGATCTTGGAAACATTACCCAGTCCTTGCCGTCATTCTTTATTCCGGATGTGCCATTGAATTTCGAGACATTGTCAATCATTTTCCCAACGGCTTTAGCACTCTCTATGGTCGGTTTGTTAGAGTCGCTGCTTACCGCGTCGATTGTAGATGATATGACGGATACGACAAGTGATAAAAACCGGGAAGCGCGCGGCCAGGGAATCGCAAACATTGTAACCGGCTTTTTCGGAGGAATGGCTGGATGTGCCATGATTGGACAATCGGTCATTAATGTGAAATCCGGCGGCCGTGGCCGGTTGTCGACCTTTGTGGCGGGAACATTTTTGCTGTTTTTAATTATAGTGCTCGGTGACCTGGTTGTGAAAATTCCTATGGCAGCGCTTGTTGGCGTAATGATTATGGTATCAATCGGCACATTTGACTGGTCATCCTTTAAGGCCTTTACGAAAATTCCCATTACCGACAGTATCGTAATGGTCGTGACGGTTGTAACTGTTTTGATCACGCATGACTTATCAAAAGGTGTTTTCGCTGGCATCCTGCTGAGCGCCATTTTCTTTACAGCGAAGATTTCCAAAGTGGAGGTCTCTTCTTCCCGTAAAGGTGATACACTATATTACAAAGCAGCCGGACAAATCTTTTTTGCCTCTGTTACCGATCTGCTCAATGACTTTGATTACCAGCCAGAAGGGGTCACGAATGTACACATCGATTTTTCAGAGGCCCATATTTGGGATGATTCCGGTGTGGCAGCAGTTGATAAAATTGTATTGAAATATCGTGATAGCGGTATTCAAACGGTCCTAACCGGCTTGAATGAAGCGAGCTCTTCTATGATGAAACGAATGGCTGTTCATGATAAAGAGGGCTCTAAACTATCCGGACATTAATTTTTAAAGGGGCGTACTGTATAAAAGCAGTGCGCTTTTCTTAAACAAAGGGGGATATTTGGATGAGCGGCCGTATTTTGCTGGCATCAGATGGATCGAATCATGCACTGCGGGCAGCAGAGGAAGCGATTAAGCTTGCCAAAGTATTAAATAAAGAAATTGTGATCACATTCGTTGTGGACTTTGATCAGTCGAAAAAAGACGTCCTCCACAGTGTGGGCTCTATTGAACGAGAACAAAAACGGAAAAAACAGCTTCAAAGTACAGAGCAGAAAATGAAGGAAGCGGGCGTTCCTTATTCGGTCCAGCTGCTCCATGGTATACCGGGACCGGCCATTGTAGATTATGCAAACAGGGAAGCCGTTTCTTACGTGGTAATTGGCAGCAGGGGCCTGAACAGCCTGCAGGAAATGGTGCTCGGCAGCGTCAGCCATAAAGTAGCGAAGCGGGTAAACTGCCCGGTTTTAATTGTGAAATAACAAAAGCCATTCTCTTTTGAGAATGGCTTTTGTTTTATAATAAAGAAAAGGGGGCTTAAACATGACGTATGAAGAAGTAATGGAAAAGCTTGAGCAGCTTGGGTCAGATCAAACGAAAAAAACGTTTGCCCGTCACGGGGCAAAAGAGCCGTTTTTCGGTGTTAAAGTCGGCGATTTAAAAAAGCATTTTGTCAAAGAAGTAAAAAAGGATCAGCAGCTCGTGTATGACCTGTACGCATCCGGCAACAGCGATGCTATGTATTTAGCAGGTTTGACTGCGAAGCCAAAAGAAATGACAAAGGAACGGCTGAACGAATGGGTACGGGATGCTTATTGGTACATGATCAGTGAGTACACAGTCGCGCAGGTTGCGGCGGAATCTCCATTTGCTCTTGAATGTGCGCGGGAGTGGATGCAGTCGGATGATGAAATGATTGCGGTTGCAGGATGGAGCACCTACAGCAATTACCTGTCGATTACCCCGGATGATGGGATAGAAAAGGAAGAAGTCAGAAAGCTGTTGAACAAAGTGGAAAAAAACATTCATATGGAGCAAAACCGCGTTCGGTACGTAATGAATAATTTTGTCATTTGTGTTGGTGCTTATTATAAGCCGCTTTCAGAGCGGGCGAAGGAAGTGGCAGCATGCATAGGTCGCGTGAACGTCGATGTTGGGGATACGGCCTGCAAGGTTCCGGTTGCCACAGCTTACATTCAAAAAATAGAAGAGCGAAATGCAGTCGGTAAAAAGAGAAAAACGTGTATTTGTTAAATAGAGATTTTCTGTAAGATAATTTGACAGCGAAAAGGATTTTTTTAAAAGCTCATGGTAAGATTTCTATACGTCATCGAACACCTGAATGAAAAAGCGCTTTGCAAAGACTGGACCCCTGCCAGTACTAGTGCAGAGCGTTTTTTATATGGGGTATTAAATCTGGCTGGAGAAATGCTTACTGCTGCATTGCTTGCTCAAATAAACAAAAATAAGCCTCTCGCATAGGAGAGACTTATTTTCATTGGAAGGCACAGCATCCATTTGAAAGTCATAGGTTTATGCTGCTTTTCGGTCCGCTTTCCGGTCTGCTTTTCTTGCCCAGTAAGTGGCCAAAAGCGGGCCGGAAATATTGTGCCAGAAGCTGAAAATGGCACTTGGCACAGCGGCAAGCGGACTGAAATGAGCGGCTGCAAGAGCGGCGCCGAGTCCGGAATTTTGCATGCCGACTTCGATCGCCATTGCTTTTCGGTCTTCATAAGGCATGTTAAAAAGTTTTCCTGCCAAGTATCCAAGCAAATAACCAAGACCATTGTGTAAGATGACAATACCGAAAATAAGCAGTCCGGATTCTACGATTTTTTCTTTGCTTGTTGACACGACAGCAGCCACGATCAGTACAATCGCTACAACGGAAACGAGCGGCAAAATATCTACGCTTTTTTCCACCTGCTTTTTAAAGAACAACTGCATAATAAAACCAAGAATAATAGGGATAAGTACAACTTTTACAACTGACATAAACATATCCGCGGCGGATACTTCTAGCCACTCACTTGCTAAAAGATAAATAAGCGCCGGCGTTAAAATTGGTGCCAGCAGTGTAGATACTGATGTAATGGCCACGGATAGAGCGGTATTTCCTTTTGCCAAAAACGTCATCACGTTAGAGGCAGTACCACCCGGGCAGCAGCCAACTAAAATAACGCCAATTGCAATTTCCGGCTCGAGCCGAAGCCCTTTTGCAAGAGCAAAAGCCAAAGCTGGCATCACAATAAACTGGGCCAAAACCCCGACGATGACTTTTACAGGATGACGGCCCACTTCTTTAAAGTCTTTTCCTGAAATGGTCATCCCCATCCCGAACATAATCACACCAAGTAAAATAGAAATATAGGGCGCAATCCATGTGAACTGTGCGGGAAGAAAAAATGCGAATGCCGCAAACACAAGCACCCAAATAGCGAATGTTTTGCCGGCAAATTGACTAACTTTTACGAACGTATTCAATTCGTATTCACCTCCGTTATAGTAGAATAGCATAAAATAAGTCGAAATAGGTCGTATTTTCTGATTTTTTAAGTTAATTAATTTTTCCATAATAAAAAAAGAACAGCCGTAAAAACTGTTCTTACCCCATGCCCATATCCAGCTCGTAAAGCCGTTTGTAGCGTCGTTCCTGCTGAAGCAGCTCCTCGTGTGTGCCATTCATTTGAATGTGTCCGTCGTCTAAGAAAACAATGCGGTCCATTTTTTCCATACCTGCCAGGTGGTGGGTAATCCAAATGATGGTCTTTCCATCGAGCACTTCAAACACCGTATCAATGAGCTGCCGTTCTGTAATTGGGTCCAATCCAATGGTCGGTTCATCGAGAATGACGATAGGGGTCTGCTGCAGCAGAATACGAGCCAGGGCAATCCGCTGCCGCTCTCCGCCGGAGAATCTTGCTCCGGTTTCCTGCATGACCGTTCCATACCCATTTGGAAGAGATTCAATATATTCATGCATATGCACCCGTTTGGCCGCTTCGATGACTTCTTCGTCTGTTGCCTGTGGGCTGCCGAGCCGAATATTATTCATAACCGTTGTGTTAAACAAGTATGGCTGCTGGTTCAGCACGGCTATTTCCCGGGAAATGTATTCATCCGGTTTGTTTCCGTTCACCAGTACTGTTCCGTCCTGTGGAGAAATCAACCCTTCTGCCAGCTGCATAATCGTTGATTTCCCGGCGCCGCTCGGACCGAGAACCGCTACCTTTTCCCCTGCCGGCACAGAGAATTGAAAATGCTTTAGTACCGGTTCTGTTTCGCTGTAGGAAAAAGATACGTCTTCAAAAGCAAGTGCCGGCACTCCTTTTACGAAAACCGTCTGAACCACATTTGGCTCTGTTTTTCCTTCTTCCACTTTTTCAAGACGGCTGAGAGACTGGGCGTAGCCGGTCCACTCCTGTGCTGCAGAAGAAAGGGGAAGGAAAGCTTCCGTAATTGGAAATAGCACCAGTGTAAAAGCAGCAATTAAAATCGGTGCCATTTCACCGTTAACACTTTGGCCGCCAGCCCATACCATCATAGTGACAACCGCCGCTCCGACAAGCAGCTGCAGACCGAAGTCGCGGCCGCGGGCAAAGGTTTGTTTCGCCGATTCAAGCTCCGTCCATTTTTGTTCAGCACGCTCAAAGTCATCCACAAACGCTTGCTGGCGTCCGCTGAACAGCCAGTCGCCCATACCCATTACCGCATCGGTTAACCGGCCATACTGCGCAGCACGCTGTTCTTTCTGCTTCGCCTGCTTTGCTTTCATCACCAGCAGGGAAACAAGCGGAACGAGCACAGTAAAAATGAAGAAATACAGCGCCATCACAAGGGCAAACGGAACGGAGAAAAAGCCAAGCGCCACAACCGCAGCCATATATAAAAGCAGAGAGCTCAGCCATGGAAAAATCAGTTTAATATAAACATCCTGCAAATGCTCAATATCATCCGCAAACAGGCCGAGTGCGTCACCTGTTTTGAAACGGGCCATTTGCGGGCGGAGTGCTTCATACAGCCGGACGCGCATGCGGGATACGATTTTTAAAATAAAGCTATGGCTCACCAGCCGCTCTACATAACGAGAAACGGACCGCATAATGCCAAATGTGCGTACCAATACGATCGGTACGTAAATCATCAGCAGGTTTTCGGGACGCGCGGCGGCTTTTGAAATCAGATAGCCGGATACAAACAGCAGCGCACTGGCTGCAAAAATAGTCAGTCCGCCAAGCAGGACGACCAGGATGAGCAATCGTTTATGTTCTTTCAGATAAGGAATCAGCCATCCCATGTGTATCACCTCGTGCGGCTTGTACGAGGGAGGCGTACACGCCGTTTTTCTTCATTAACTCTTCATGTGTTCCTGTTTCAGCAATTTGTCCTCGTTCCATTACGATAATCCAGTCCATTTCCCGCATCCAGTGAAGCCGGTGCGTAGCGAGCAGTACGAGCTTTTGATCGAAAAGAGGCAGCATCGTTTCTTTTAAAGCCGCTTCGGTTTCGATATCCAGATGCGCCGTCGGTTCATCAAGCAGTACAACCGGCCGATTGCTGAGATAAGCCCGGGCCGCTGCCACGCGCTGCATCTGCCCGCCGCTCAGACGGCGTCCGCCTTCACCGATCGCTGTGTGCATCAGCTCCTCAAGCGAAGACAGACCCGCTTTTTGGGCTGCTTGCATGACTTCTTCGTCTGATGCATCGGGCTCGTAAAAGCGGATATTATCCGCCAGCGTTCCGCTGAAAATATACGGGTGCTGCGGAATATAAGTCAGCTGGTTCTGCCAGGCCGGCTGCTGAAGATGGGAAACAGTCTGTCCGTTCACCGAAATGGTTCCAGCGTCAGCTCCTAAAAAACCGCCCAGTACGTCGATTAAAGTGGATTTACCGGCACCGCTTGCTCCGATAATGCCGACTTTTGCCCGTCCTTTAATGGAAAGGGAGATGTTTTGCAGGGAAGCAGCACTTACTCCTGACAGCGTCAGCTCATCCCGATCTGACCACGATGAAAGAGAAAAATCAGCGGCCTCTGTATAAGCGGACGCATCCAAAATGTCCTGCATGGCGCGGCCGGCTTCCTGTCCGTTTAACGTGGCGTGATAATCGGTGCCAAGCTCCCGAACCGGAAGAAAATATTCAGGCGCCAAAATGAGTACAGTGAGCGCCGGCAAAAGTGTCATTTTTCCATCTACAAGCCCGAGGCCGAGAAACACCGCAACGGTTGCGACAGACAGCATTGCGAAAAAGTCGAGCGCAAAAGAAGAAAGAAACGCCACTTTTAAGGTGCTCATCGTTGATTTCCGGTACTGCTCGCTTACATGCTCGATCTGTTTGCGATGTGAGCGCGCGCGCCCTAAAAACGTTAATGTTTCTAAGCCCCGAAGCGAGTCTGTGAAGTGGCCGGCGAGCCGCTGATAGCCCTCCCACTGGCTGTCTGCTTTTTTCCGGGCGGCAAGTCCTAATAGCACCATGAAAACGAGTAAAACAGGGAGTGTGATAGCCAAAACGATGCCGGATGTTCGATCGGTCCACAGAACAAACAGCCAGATCGCCAGGGGAAGAATCATCATGTTCATCATTTTTGGCAGAAACAAATTCAAATACGTACGGAACTGGTTTGTTCCTTCTATAATCAATGTAACAAGCCGCCCGGTTCCTTCCTGTTTTGAATAGCGGGGGCCGAGTGCAAACAGTTTTGAAAGCACATCGCGGCGAAGTGCCGTGCTCGTTTTTTCCGAATAGTGCTCAACAATTTTTTGTTTTAAAAAGCTGGTAAAGTAACGGCCGGCCAGCGCACCGAAAAACAGCATCATCATCGGAAATACCGCATTTGGCGTTTCACCGTTGAAAAGCCGGGTAAGGGCGCCTGCAAGCCATTTTGCCTGAAGAATGATCAGTACTGCCTGGATAATAGTGAAAAAGGTGAGTCCGGCAAGCACCGGAACTACACCTTTATAGCGAAATAGATCTCTTCCCATCAGTACGTCAAATCCTTGCCGTCGACTCGTTTCCGGAACACATAATAGCTCCACACTTGATAGCCAATGACAAACGGAAGCAGTGACACTGCCACGATCGTCATGACTTTAAGCGAGTAAGGGCCGGATGCCGCATTATAAACCGTTAGATCATAAGCGGCAGAAAGAGAACTGATCATGACCCGTGGGAACAGCGAAGCGAAAATGAGCGCAACCGTTAACACGATACCGGCGCCGCTTGAAACAAAAGCAAGGCCGTCCCGTTTTATCATGAGGAATACGGCTGCCAGCACGTAAGCCAGTACAATCGCAACAATCATCGGGATGGTTACAGCTGCCCGAACCGTAAAAACATCTGTGTAGACATAAGACAATCCAACAAACAGGGCGAGCGCGGCGACCGCCAGCCAGACTACTCGTTTCGCAAGTGAGCGGGCACGGTTTTGCAGGTCACCGACCGTTTTCAATGTTAAAAAGGATAAGCCATGCAGGAAGCAAAGAATCGTCACCGTAACCCCGCCTGTTACAGAGTAGATATTCACGAAGTCGCTAAAGCCTGCATACATGTTCATGTCCGCATCAATGGGCATGCCGCGAAGGATGCTTGTGAACAGAACACCGAACAGGAATGGCGGCAGGATGCTGCCGAAAAACACAACGTAATCCCATGTTTTGGTCCACTTTTCGCTGTGGACTTTCCCGCGGAATTCAAACGCCACGCCGCGGCCGATCAACGCAAGCAGAACGAAGACAAATGGAACATAGTAGCCGCTGAACATCGTCGCATACCAGTGAGGGAAAGCGGCAAAAATAGCACCGCCGCCTGTTAAAAGCCACACTTCATTTGCGTCCCAGAACGGGCCGATTGTATTAATCATAATACGGCGCTCCAGGTCGTTTTTCGCCAGAAAGCGCGTCGACATGCCGACACCGAAATCGAATCCTTCAAGAAAAAAGAAGCCGATAAAGAGGACCGCGATCAATAAAAACCATAGCTCATTCAAGCCCATTACAAGTACACCTCCTGGTCAAACGGATCAATTGTTTCTTTTACAGGCGCAGCTTCGTGATGCTCAACGCCTTTTTTAATTTCGCGTACAAACAAGTAAACGAGCACAATCGCTAAAATTGTATAAGCAAGAGAAAAAGCAATAAGGGACAGAAGCAGGCTCTGGGCACTAACGTTTGGTGAAACAGAAGCAGATGTTGTCATCAGGCCAAACACCGTCCATGGCTGACGGCCAATTTCCGTCATAATCCAGCCGGCGGAGTTTGCGATAAACGGAAACGAAATAAGCGCCACCATGCCGCGCAGGAACCATTTTTTCTGTGTCAATGTTTCCCGATAGCTGAAATAAAGACCTAACACCGATGCAAGAATCATCACCATGCCGGCACCCACCATAATCCGGAAGCTCCAGAAGGTTGTTTTTACCGGCGGGATATAGTTGCCTTCACCATATTTTGCTTCATATTCCGCCTGCAGGGTTTTCATCCCCGGCACGTCTCCCTGGAATTTTTCATACGCCAGGTAGCTGAGCGCAAATGGAATATTAATTTCAAATGAGTTTTCTTGATTTTTTGAATCAATAAATGCAAATGCTGTCCATGAAGCCGGATCACCGCTGTCTTCCCAGAGCGCTTCACTGGCCGCCATTTTCATCGGCTGTGATTCCATTAAATGCTTTGCCTGCGCATGACCGCTGAATGCAATCGCAAGACCCGAGATCAGGGCAACCGTCATGGCAAGGTTAAAGGACCGTTTAAACAAGTCGACTTCATGGCCTTTAATGATTTTATAAGCACTGATGCCTCCAATGAAAAAAGCACCTGTGGCAAGCGCACCAAAAATTACGTGCGGAAATTCTACTGCGAGCTGCGGATTGGTTAACAGGGCAAAGAAGTCATTCATTTCCGCCCGGCCGTTTTTGATCGCAAAGCCGACCGGCTCCTGCATAAACGAGTTAGCAGCTAAAATCCAAAGAGCAGACATCATTGTGCCCAGTGACACGAGCCAGATGCAGGCAAGGTGCACTTTTTTGGACAGGCGGTCCCAGCCAAAAATCCATAAACCAATAAATGTTGATTCCATAAAAAAAGCAAGCAATGCTTCAATCGCAAGCGGGGCACCAAATACATCTCCGACAAACCGTGAATACTCGGACCAGTTCATGCCAAATTGAAACTCTTGAATGATGCCTGTTACAACACCAACTGCAAAGTTAATTAAAAACAAATGCCCCCAGAACTTCGCCAGTTTTTTGTAGCGTTCGTCACCTTTTAAAACGTAGTGTGTCTCAAATAACGCGACTAAAAACACAAGGCCGATGGAAAGCGGCACAAATAAAAAGTGAAAAATGGTGGTGGACCCGAACTGAAGCCGGGCTAAAAATAGTTCATCCATCCCGTAAATCCCCTTTCTCCTATTTACACAGTGGTAATATATTATATTGTGAATTTATTCACAAATTCTATCTGCTTTATAATTTACGCTCTTTTGTCTTCAAAAGATATAGGATTTCGGCGAAGAATTTGAATGATTTGTGACATTTTTCACAAATCATTTTTTACATTATAAAAAGAGAGTAAATTCTGAAATGAAAGGGAAAAGCGTGTATAATCAGGGATAAAAGAACGGTGAAAGGGGTTTAGGGGGATGATTGAACGGCTGCACCATGGGGAAGAAACAACAGCAGCAGAAATTCTAGCACTGCAAATACCTGCTTATAAGGTGGAAGCGTCATTAATTGGATATGACGGTATTCCGCATTTAAATGAAACGGTAGAGATGATTAAAAGCAGTAACGAGATCTTTATCGGTTTTTTAACAGAAGGGGAGCTGTGCGGCTTTCTTTCTTATAAAGACGAAGATGAATGTGCCCTTATTCAACGGCTGGTTGTTCATCCGGGACACTTTCATGAAGGGATTGCTTCAAAGCTCCTTACATATTTTCTGCAGGAGGAATCAGAAGGGAGGACCATTCGTGTTACAACCGGTGCGAAAAACGAGCCCGCCTGCAATTTGTATAAGAAATTTGGATTTGAAGAATTGGACACATTGCTGCTGGAGCCTGGTGTAGAGCTGGTGCTTTTTGAAAAAAAACATCAGTGAGCATTTATTGCTCGTATTTTCACAAGAAAATAGTGTAGAATAAGGGCTGTGTAAAATTTTGAAGATCAGAAAGGCTGGAAGATAGATGTCATTAACAAACCATGGAACAATCCCTGTAGCGGTTTCTGCCCGCCACATTCACTTGTCACAGGAACACCTTGAAATTTTATTCGGAGAAGGCCACGAGCTCACAAAGCGCGCGGACTTGTCACAGCCAGGTCAATTTGCGGCAGAAGAAACCGTTACGATTGCCGGCAAGAAAAGTGAAATTGCCCGCGTTCGTGTTCTTGGACCATGCCGCCCGGCTACACAGGTAGAAGTAAGCTGGACAGATGCAATGAAGCTTGGCGTACGTCCTCCGCTTCGTGAATCAGGCGATATTAAAGGTTCTGAAGCTGTGACAATCACAGGTCCTAAAGGTACAGTGGAGCTTGAAGAAGGCTTGATCATTGCACAGGCACACGTTCATATGACAAAAGCTGATGCAGAAAAATACAACGTAGAAAACGGACAAATCGTTACAGTGGAAGTGGGCGGTGATCGTCCAATCGCATTCCGCAACGTTGTGATTCGTGTATCTGACAGCTATGCGCTTGAAATGCATATCGATACAGACGAAGCGAATGCAGGTTTTATCTCCCAGGGTGCTAAAGGCGATATCTGGGCATAAATGTAGATGGGAAAAGGACAATCCTCCAGGGGATTGTTCTTTTTTTATCCAAAGACAGAGGGTAAATCACTTTTGCACGAACAGATCTTACAATAGTAGAGTGTCTTCTTTGGAAGAGGATTATTGAAAACAGATGAACTGCTGTGTATATATCGTACAATCAGCTTACGATTTCGAGGAAAAGGGAAAAATAAAAAGGAGGTGAACCTATGAATACAGCTCAAAGAATCATGAGCCGCTTTTTCGCCGAGCGCTTTTACGACCAGGCGGCTCAAACAGCTTACTACTTGCTTCTGTCTGCAATTCCATTTATTATCTTTATGCTTTCATTCATTAGTTTTTTTCCAATGGATCAGCAGGCAATCCTGGATTTTGCCCGTCCATATGCACCGGGAGAGTCATTCGCTTTAATTGAAGAAAATGTGGCAGCGGTTCTGTCTGCGGAAAAAGGGCAGGTCCTGTCACTCAGCTTATTGTCAACGTTCTGGCTGTCTTCCATGGCGGTGCAGTCGCTGGGCCGGTCACTGAACGACGCCTTTCGGATTGAACGAGACCTTCCTTTTTGGCAGGGCCTGCTGCGCGACTTTGGGGTTACTTTAATCTTCATGGTGATGGTGCCGCTGTCAGTTGTGATTCCTTTACTTGAGAAAGTGCTGCGCTGGCTCGTCTCTCAATCCGATACGCTTGAACACATATCGGGCCTGCTGGATATTTGGCCAGCTGCTCAGTGGGGGATCGGTACCCTGTTTTTATTTGCTTTTTTTATCGCTTTTTATAAAATCGTTCCAAACGACCGATTAACAGTTCCATTTGTGCTGCCAGGTGCTCTGTTTGCGGCAATTGGCTGGCAGGTGGTGTCTTCCTTGTTCGGAAGTTATGCAGCGGCTGTCAGCTACACACGCCTGTACGGGCAGCTGTCCGGAATTATTGTGCTGGTGCTCTGGTTCTACTTAACAGCGGTCGTAATTTTGATTGGCGGGCTTTTAAACGCTGAAAAAGGACAGAAGCACCCATAAAAAAGAAGGGCTTGTGGAAGCCCTTCTTTTTTATAGCTGATTGAGTTTTTGGTTGATTCTTTGTGCTTCTCTCTTGAAGTAAAGGTAAAAACCAGTCCAGATAAACACGTAAATCAGCAGGAACACCGAAGCAGATAAAAGGAGACTTTGCAAATTAGCAGGAACCCAGCCGATGATAGTTGCCAGAATCAGGTACGGACAGATGGCAGTGAAAAAGTGCAGTGCAGTCTGCTGAAACAGCCGAAGAGACTGAATTTCAAAAAAAAGCGGCGTCACAGCAAACAGCCAGCCGCAAAACACATACCCTGCTGCATCTTTTACAAAAGCGCCGCCCTGGATCGTTTCCTGGCCGCTCCACACAGTAACGCACGTGATAAGGACCATAATAAAAGCTCCGAAAAACAGCCCGATGACACTTTGAACAGCAAACCGCTTCATGCTCTTTTCCCCCTGGTTACATTAAGCGCTTCTTTTATCTGACTGACGTAATGACGGGACACGTATTCTTTAGCGCCTGATTTAAAATAAACGCAAAGAGTGCCATTAAATGACGCTTCAAAGCGGCTCAATTCATGCAGGTTTGCAATGACCGACTTTGACAGCCGTACAAACCGTGAACCAGGCAGCATACGTTCAAGCTCGTACAGCTTTTCTTTTAACTTAAAAGAGCCTTCCGCAGTTACCGCGATAACCGATTCTTCTTCTGTATGAAAGTAATGAATAGCTGATGGTTTTAAAATGTGCTGCATATCTCCATTTCTGCCAACAAGAAACTCATTTTCCCGTCCTTTTAAAAAAGACACGATTTCCTGCACATTTTCATCAAGCTCCTTACAGTGAATGGTCACTTTTGTTTGTTCATATTCGCTGTCGATATCCAGTGATATTTTCATACACCAGCCCCCTGCCGAATGAAATCTTATTTCCTTATTTTACACTTTTTTTCGGCTGGAGAAAAAGAATCACACAAGCAATGAAAACAAGAACAATGAGGTAGGAAATAGATATCCACGTGCCGCTGTTCCAGATAAGCTGGTTGTTCCACACATCGATAAACAGGTGATTCATATGATACATCGGATTAAGCTGTGCTGCTGTCTGTACAAATTCCGGCATTTGATTAACAGGAAATGAAAAGTCAGCCGTTACCAGCACGATTTGAAAAATAATAATTGAAAAAACAAGTGCGCTTTTCATTTTTGTGAAAAAAGAGTAAATGGCGGAAGCGACGGTCATTAAAACGGTATTGAATACAAGAAATAACCCGTATGCGGTCAAAAGCTGTACTGGACGAAGTGACAGGTCATACAGCCAAAATCCGATTCCGTGAATGAGCACAAAACCAAAGCTTGTAATAATAATCGATTTTAAAATACCGGACAACAAGAGTATTTCCGCTGATACAGGTGAAAGCAATATTCGTTTTTCCACACCTTCTGCCCGGTTCGCCACCTGGTCAAAGCCAAAAGCGAAAAATACAACGGAGAAAGCAATCAACAGCACAAATGAGGGGGTAGCCATATCCGCATACGAAAGACCGGGATACGTACTATCCGAAAAAAGCTGGCCTAAAAAAATGTATGTGGCTGGCGGGACGAGAAGGGAAAAGACAACATAAAAAATTTCCCGGGAAAACATAAGCAGGTCATACTTTAGCTGAACTGCAATCATGAGGCGTCCTCCTCGTGTGGGACATTTTGAAGATAATAGTCATTCATGGACGCATATCCGGAAGCAAGCAGCCGGACAACCGTATCAAACTGCTTGACGCGTCCTTTCTCAATGAGCATTACTTTATCGCAGAACCGCTCTATCTCGTCCATTGAGTGAGTCGTTAAAATAACCGTTCCCCCTGTTTTTTGATTGTAATGCTGAATATAAGACCAGAGCATTTGACGCATATGCGGATCGAGACCGGTTGTAGGTTCGTCTAAAATGAGCAGCTTCGGCTTTGCTAAAAAGGCGATAGCGAGGCTCACTTTTTGCTTCCAGCCGCCGGACAGCTTATCAAAGTACGTTTTACGGTGAGAAGCAAGGCTGAAGTCAGCGATCAGCTGCTCGACCTTTACATCAGATTGGTAGTAGGCCCGAAACAAGTGAAGCAGCTCTTCGACCTTCAGTGATTTATAAAATTGAGTCGGCTGAAGAATAGCGGAAATGCGCTGCCGAAGCGCTTTAAGCTGTAGGCCGGATGCTTCCTGTATGGACTGGCCAAATAATTGTACGTCTCCTTCATCAAACGATTTTACGGTCATTATCACTTCGAGAAAGGTTGATTTTCCGGCACCGTTTTTGCCGATTACGCCAATAATTTCCCCGGCATTCGCTTTAAAGTCAATTCCCCTCAATACATGATGGCTTCCGTAGGACTTATGAAGATTCTGAACTTGAACAATCGTCATTTGTTTTCCTCCGTTTTTCTTGATACACCCAGTATAGGAAAAAATGGGATGGACGGCTTTCTTATCTCGGCCACATGCACAAAAAAAGCGGTCACTGGTTAAATGATGGACGTAACGTGTATTAGGAGTTATCGCTTTGCAGAGACAAACAGGTTAAATAGTGGTCATTTAAATAACGCTGTCGCGTCATATTCGTGGTTTTGGAAAAAGCAGCTTCAAGCAACCCTTCAAACGCTTCGTCTGTGTTGAAATAATGAAGGAGCAGCACGGCGTTTTCTTCCATTGGCAGAGCGAGTCCAATGATATGCGCAGCAGAACATGCAGAGGCAGTCCTCCGCTTTCTTCCATCGCTCCAGCACGCGTATAACTCGTCTGAAAGCTGGTGGCCTGCAAATACAAACGGCTTTTTCCACTTTTCCAATGTGTTTTGGATAATGGGTTTTGCTGTGAGTGCCAGCTGTTCTTCGATATAATGAATCCATAAGAAAGGGTTTTCGATCATCGCATGCCATTCATCCAGCACTGATTCAACCGCATCATGTGTAACGTATGTACTGAGAAGCGGAATCCATGTGTGGTGGAGCCGTTCAAGACGGTCAGGGTCCGCCTGTTCCTCGATATAATCAACAAAGCCATCGAGAACGGCTCGCAGCTCACGTTCGTGAAGAGAGGTAATCATCAATATATCCCCTTTTTGATTTTTATTATAAAGGAGAGAACAATAAAATGCGCAAAAGTGTATTGTATATTGCCGCAAGCCTTGATGGTTTTATTGCGGGAAAGGACGGAAACGTTGACTGGCTTGATGATGTAGAAGGAGACGGGTCCGATAATGGCTACCTGTCTTTTTATGAAACCGTTGACACGCTCCTGATGGGCCGTGGCACCTATGAAAAAGTCCTCGAGCTGACAGATGATTTTCCGTATGCCGGCAAGAAATGCTTTGTTTTGTCACGGACGATGAAAGGAAAAACAGACCAGGTTACCTTTACTGACGAAGCGCTGCCGACTGTGCTGGAAAAAGCAGAAGGGACCGTCTGGATCGTTGGAGGCGGACAAGTGGTGCAGGAGTGTTTGAATCACCGCTTGCTTGATGAGCTGTTTATTGCTGTCATACCAAAAGTGCTGGGCGGCGGCATCCCGCTGTTTCCACCGGGCACAGAAGCGTCCCTCTCGCTTGTAGATGCAGAAAAGATAGGGGATATCGTATCGATTCACTACAAAAGAAAGGACTGACAGGATGAAGAAAAAGTGGCTGGCAGGAATGCTGTTTGTAGCAGGATGCGGTATGCAGGAACCGGAGAGAGCGGAAGAGTCAGATCAGTCCAGGCAGCCGGAATCCAGGGAGCTGGCGGCAGAAGCGGAAAATTTGGACACGCCATGGTCGATTGAGCAAAGTGAAGGTATTTTTTACATATCTGAGCGGAGTGGTACAATTGCCAGAGTGGAAAATGGCCAGGTTGAGCATCAGCCAGTTGAACTGACATCACCGCTGTCGGACGCTTCGGAAGCGGGCCTGCTCGGCTTTGTGCTGGCGCCGGATTTTACAGAATCGAAGGAAGCTTATGCTTATTACACGTATGATAAAGAAGGAAAGCCGTATAACCGGATTGTCAGGCTTAAACAAGAAGAGTCGGACTGGCACGAGGTAAAGACGATTTTGGACGAAATTCCGTCCGGCAGCTTTCATCATGGCGGCCGGCTTGAAAGGGGTCCGGACGGTGCTCTTTATGCGACAATTGGGGATGCATCTAATCCAGAGACCGCTCAGGATCCGGAGTCCTGGAACGGGAAGATTGTTCGGATTAACGAATCAGATAAAGCTGAGATCTATAGTATGGGACACCGCAATCCTCAGGGAATCGCCTGGGCCGCAGACGGGACCATGTATGCATCGGAACACGGGCAATCGGCAAATGATGAAATCAACCGGGTTGAAAGAGGGAAAAATTATGGCTGGCCGGACATTGAAGGAACAGAAAAAGCAGAGGGGCTTGAAGCGCCGCTTGCCGCGTCCGGTCCGGATAACACATGGGCGCCTTCCGGAATGACCTGGCATAAGGGAGCACTGTATACAGCATCACTCCGCGGTGAAGCTGTACTGGAAATTGATCCCCAAACAGGAGAGGTTTCCCAAAAAGTCGATGGCTATGGCCGTATTCGGGATGTTTTTTCTGACGGGGAGCAGCTGTACTTTGTGACGAACAATACAGATGGTCGTGGAAATCCAGCTGCAGGTGACGATAAGCTTTATCGGATAGCGGAATAAAACAGAGGCCGTGTTTTCTAAACAGGCAGAATAGTTGCGACTTCCCTTTTTTCCTCCTACTCTAAAGAAAAGGAGTGGAGAATGATGAAAGTAGAAATCTGGTCGGACTTTGCTTGTCCGTTTTGTTACATTGGCAAGCGCCGGTTTGAAGAAGCAGCGGCACATTTTGATGGCAAGGTAGAGATAGAGTTTCGCAGCTACGAGCTTGATCCGAATGCACCGGTCAAGTCAGAGGACAGTGTGCACAGTGCACTGGCAAAAAAGTATGGCATGACAGTTGAAAACGCAAAAGCAATGAATGACCGAATGACTGAGCAGGCAAGGGAAGCCGGACTCGTTTATAACATGGATACGATTGTTTTAGCGAATACGCATGATGCACACCGCCTGTCTCATTTTGCAAAAGAAAAAGGGAAAATGAATGAGTTTACAGAGCGGGTATTAAGGGCGTACTTTACTGAATCTGAGCATATTGCAGACGCAGATTTGCTGGCCGGGTGGGCAGAAGAAGCCGGTCTTGACAGGTCGGAAGCAAAGAATGTACTGCAAAGCGGCAAGTACAGTGACCGTGTTCATGCCGACCAGGAAGAAGCGCGTGATATTGGTATTGAAGGGGTTCCGTTTTTTATTTTCAATGACAAGTACGCGGTTTCCGGTGCCCAATCAGTTGAAGCATTTAAGCAGGTACTGGATCAGGTAGCGGCAGATGAAGAAGTAACAGCAGGAAAAACCGAATGGTGTCAGGACGATGACTGTAAGGACGTTGAAAGTGAAGATTAATTGAATGTAAAGGGATACAGCAGAACATAAAAAGCGTTGATTCACCCCGGTTTATAAGCTGAAAGGGTTACGCTCCTGGATAAAGAGCCAAAGCTGTCAACAGCTTTGGCTCATTCTGTTGAAATAAGAGACTGACTCTATCTTTTCTAGATTACATCCAACATATTTGTGAACGTTTAGGTCTCTAGCAGTATGGGCCACCGTGCTTGGCCTAGGCATAGAAGAGGCGGAATCCGCGGGGCAGCGGGTTCGCTCGTCTTTGTCGCTGCGCAGCAAAGCCCGATCTTATGCCCGCCAGTCCCGCAGAAGTCTGCGCCCCGCTCCTGCCGCTCGGGTGGGGAGGAGAAATCAGCCGATAAAACCCGATTGATTTTGTTTTACGGATGAGAAACGAAAAACATGCTTTTTATGCTCGCTTTTTAAGAAAACAACGGGCGGAGGGCAGCCGGTGGAGACTCCCATGGGACGAGCGGACAGGGTGAAACAGGCGGCACGCAGTGGCGCTGGTTCAGCGTTCGCCCCATAGGAAAGCGGAACCGGCAGACCGCAGCCCCTGACACTGCTTCTCAAAGAAAACAGCGTGCTTCTGGCTATCACAAAAAGATGATTTCAGCCCAAAAACGGACGATCCTCTTGACGACTCTATTTTTCAACACTGTGAGCCAAAGCTGTCAACAGCTTTGGCTTTTCCTATAACGGAAGGATTAAAGGTAAAACAATCCGGGGCCGATTGAACGGGTGCATAAAAACCGCTCGCTGGCGGCTCCAGTTGTATCTCCGCCCGGGAAAATCGATTCCTGTACAGCCATAAGCTTCTCAAACCTGGACAATGAGAAAGGGAGCTAAACAGCGCGCTCCATAGTCCGGGAGAAAGCCCTCTGCATACCGTCCGCCCGCCGGTTTCCATGCTGAGGATGATTTGACGAAAATCCGGTTATACTGATTCAATCATCAACAGTATCATGTTGAGCTGTTGTCTGCATGCTGTCGATCAGCCGGCGAGTGGAAGCTGATATTGTCCATAATTCTTGGTAAAAAGAACGAATACGGCTGGGGGCATGTGCGGAATATCTGCACATGGGCGCAAGGCGCTGCATACGATTACGGTAATACATCATCGTCTGACGAGGAAAATGAAGAATTATAATTTCATCGAGCGAATCAGACGGGCATCTGCCTGACAAACAGGTGCAGCATACGTTCATGCAAGCCGCCCGAAGATGCTTCCAGCCGTGTTGCTTCATAGCTGGTTCTAGCTCAAAGTGCAGCAGCTATTAATCTACCGGTCCCGCTGCCGATAATAAATATGTGTACGATATCACTTCTTTAGTGTGCAGAAAAGAAGGCTGGCAATGTTAAACTCGTTTGGAAAGGAAGATAGAGCATGAAATATGCGCTCTTAGGTGACCTTCATTCCAGTGTGGAAGATACAAAAGCGGTGCTCCAGCAGATTAAGTGCTGTGCATCGGATGCCCAAATTATTGGTCTCGGAGACTTGTATGAATGCCATGTCGGAAAGCGGAAGGCTAAAATAACAAGAGATATTTCTATAAAAAGAGCAGCGCATATGCCGAAAAAGTTTGCGCCGCTCCTGACTTTTCCTTCTGTCCGGGGAAATCAAGAAGAACGGATCATGCTTGTGACAGGGAGAAATGACTTTGCTCATTTGCCAGAAAAATTATTGATCGACGGTGCTGTGGTAATACATGGGCATCAGTGGAAATGGACAAAAGGCTGGCTGCCCGTTTTGCCCAAAACTGATCCGCCGCTCGTCTTTTTTGGCCACAGCCATATAGCCGGTCTTTATCGAAAAGGTCGTCCACTGCCTTTTTCATATGGCGAGCCAATTTTGCTCAAGAAAAAAAGATATGGCATTAATGCTGGAGCTGTCTCGGGGGCACGTGAATGGGTGTTGTATGATTCGTCTGCAAGGACTGTCACCTTTATGAAAGCTTGATAAGTAAAAAGCGCGACAAGCGGGTTGTCGTGTTTTTTGCTTTTTTAATGGCTATTTATGCTTTTCCATGTGTTCAACAAAGGATTACAGGTTCATTGTTTTGCCGGCTTTGGGCTGAGTATCGAGTCTACAGAGAAATGGCATCTGTAAAACAGAAAAAATAAAATAACACCCACTTCGCTGTGAAATGGGTGTTGAGCTGCGTTCTTACCAGACATGCTGTGCTCTTTCGGAACACGAAAGATATGTCCGCTATTCTACATTCCAAGGCAAAACAGGACAAGCGGAATACTTAAGATACTTAAAAGCGTTGTAATCAATGTGGTGAACGATACGAGATCCGGTTCGGTCCCAAACTGAATCGCAAACATCGTTGTATTTGCCGCTGCCGGCATGGCCGCCAGCAAAATCATAACATCTTTTAATAAATCATTAACCGGTATAAAAGAAACGATGACAACGGCGAGAAGCGGTGATACAATCATGCGGATTACAGAAACTGCGTGCACATATTTGTATTCGACCCGCTTTGTCGCAATGACTGCCAGCTGCATGCCCAGCACAATCATCACGGTTGGAATCGAAGCATCTGCCACAAGGCTGATCGCATCCATAAACGATGGCGGGATTGAAACATGCAGCAGCTGAAGCAAAACGCCGAGAAGGGCCCCGTGCAAAACAGGCATTCGCACGACCCGCTGAAGCGACTGCTTTAAGGTCGTTTCTTCTTCCCCACCGAGAGAAGCCGCAAACAAGCCGATCGTATTCATTAGGAATGCTTGAAAAACCATAATAATAACCGCGTATTCAAATCCTACGGCTCCAAAAGCGAACAGGACAACCGGCGCCCCGTAATTACCGCTGTTCATAAAAACACCGCCTAACACCATAGCCGCCATTTTGGTGCGATCTGCTTTCATGAAAAAGCCGGTAATCAGCACAACAATAATGAGGACCAGTGACAAAGCGAGACAGAAAACGGTAATGTACACATATTCTATTGTTAGCTCGTTGGCATAAAACGTTCGAAACGCAAGAAAAGGCGACATTAAATACAGTGCAGCCATCGAAATAGACCTGATCTCAAATCCAATCCATTTTTGGCCGAGGTAGCCGGTTAAAAAAATCAGGAATGCCGGCAGCACAATCATCAATAATTCCAAAACAAGGTCATCTCCGTCCCATTTCAACTCTTTCTTTATCATACCAAAACTTTTTGGCGAAAACAGGCGGAATTTCGTTCTTTGCTATAGGCGAACGGGGAGGTTTCGTGTACAATACAAGATGTTGTTTTTCAGAGAAAGAGAAAAACGATCTGAAAAAACCGACCAGTCGGTTAAAATATATGTTGGAGGAAAATATGAACGAAACAAAACAAGTAAAAATTGTCACAGCTGATCCGTCAGCAATCGGCTTGTTCGGACTAGCCATTGTTACGCTTGTGGCTTCATCCCAGAAGCTGGGCTGGACAGATGGATTGTCTTTAGTGATTCCATGGGCAATATTTTTAGGCGGCATTGCGCAATTTTACGCATCTATTTTAGATACAAAGCACAATAACACATTTGGCGCCTCTGCTTTTGCAGCATACGGACTGTTCTGGATGGGCGTCAGCTTGTCATGGCTGATGAATCTCGGTGTATTTGGCCAGATTCTGCAGGAAAATGCAGATATGCATCAGCTTGGTTTTGCTTTTATCGGTTATCTTATTTTTACTGTATTTATGACCATTGGCGCTCTTGAAACAAATAAAGTGCTGTTTATCATTTTCTTTTTAATTGATTTCTTATTTATCGGGCTGTCCCTTAGCTCATTTGGCATCATGGAGCATGCGGCGCATCAGCTTGCAGCGTACTCAGAGCTGCTTATTTCACTGTTTTCGTTTTACGGAGCAGGTGCAGCTGTGCTGAACACACACTTCGGACGCGAATTTCTTCCGATTGGCAAGCCGTTTGGCATCATTAAAAAAGGGTAAAGGATGCTCCGTCGGCGATTTGGCCGGCGGGCTTTTTTTTATGAAGTGAAAGGGCTATAATGGGGGCATCGATAACGATTGGGGTGATTCGGCTGGACGCCTTGCTTGAAAAACAATATGACATTATGGACGTCAGCCTGCTGGCAGGAAAAATTATGTTAGAAAGCGGAGCCGAAACATACCGGGTAGAAGACACAATGGTGCGGATCGCCCTGTCGTACGGTATTGAGGATTCGCACAGCTTTGTGACACCAACTGGTATTATGTTTTCAATTGAAACAGACGAGCCGACCAAAACAAAGCTAATGAGAATCTCGAGCCGCACGACGGATTTATATAAAGTAAGTGCAGTAAATGCTGTTTCCCGGCGGATCAGCGCAGGAGAACTGACCGTTTCCGAAGCGTATAAGGAATTAAAATCGATTCAAAGAGCACCGATGTTTTTTTCATTTTTTATGCAGGTGGCGGCGGCGGCTTCAACGAGCGGCTGTTTTGTTATTTTACTGAAAGGGTCGTGGGATAACGTATTTCCCGCCATGCTGTCGGGAGCACTTGCTTATTTTCTTCTCCTAAAAGTAGCTGACCTTGTCCCAACGATGTTTTTCTCCGAATTTATCGCGGCTCTCGCTGGCGGTGCAGCTGCATATGTTTTGTTCCGGCTCGGATTCGGAAGTGACCTCGACCGAATTATTGTGGGAACCTTGATTCCACTTGTTCCCGGTCTGTTAATCACAAATGCGGTCCGTGATTTGATGGCCGGCCATTTTCTTTCCGGTCTGGCAAAAGGGGCAGAAGCTTTATTAACAGCACTTGCAATCGGGACCGGGATCGCGGTTGTGATGACGTTTATTTAAGGAGGAAGCAGGCATGACCATTTTAACCAATATGTTTTTTAGTTTTGTGGCGGCCGCAAGCTTCGGGGTTATGTTTAATGTGCCAAAAAGCCTGCTGTTCAAGTGCGGAACCGTTGGGATGGCCGGCTGGATGGTCCATTATTTTCTATCCGAGCACAGCATCAACCCGCTGCCGGCAACGGTCGCAGCCGCCTTTACCATTGCTGTAATCGGGCATGTATATGCGAGGGTGTACAAAACACCGGTTATCATCTTTACGATTGCAGGCATTATTCCGCTTGTTCCAGGGGGCACGGCCTACCGGGCTATGCGTTCATTTGTACAGAACGATTACAACACAGCGATTAATCTGGCGGCGAAAGCATTTATGATTTCAGGCTCTATCGCACTCGGACTTATTTTATCCGATGTATTTTATCAATTAATTCTACGTAAAAAAGTACCTGCCACAAGAAAGCAGACATAGAAAGAAGGGGCATTTTGCAAAAAATAAAGCCATACCTGCTGCTGATCTTAGTTATGATGACCTGGGGATTTAACGTACCCCTCATTAAAATACTGGTCAGCACAGTGGAGCCGGTCACAATCACTGCTTTTCGGATTTTCACAGCATCACTGGTTGTTTTTTTGATTTTAGCGAAAATGGGGAAAGTCCACTGGCCGGCTATTTATCATTGGAAGTATATTTTGGGCGGCGGCTTGTTTAATGTTTTTTTTCACCACTTGTTTTTAGGGCTTGGCGCGGCTGGAACCAGCTCCGTGCATACAGGCATTATCCTCGGGCTTGGCCCGATTTTAACCGCTTTGATGTCTGTCGTCTTTTTTCGCAGAAGTCTTTCCGTATTAAGGGGACTCGGGTTTTTAATTGGTACAGCAGGCGTCTTCGTCACAGTACTGGGCGGAGGAGCCGGTTTAAGCGGATTTGTACTCGGAGATTTATTTATCTTTTTTTCAATTACGGCCCAGGCATTCAGCTTTATTCTGGTGAGCCGTGCTGCGCGTGATATGGATCCACTTCTGTTGACCGGTTACATGCAGTTATTCGGTTCATTTGGACTGTTTCTGACGAGTTTCCTTTTAGAGCCGAATGGCCTTGCCTCGCTTGCAAATATTCATGCCGGGACAATCATTGTATTTCTAGTGTCGGCAGTCGGCGCTACAGCGATTGGTCATTTGGTGTACAACAATACCATTACGAAAATCGGACCTGCCGAAGCGGCGATTTTTTTGAACTTAAATACTTTTTTCTCGATTGCCGGCTCTGCCGTTATTTTAGGTGAACCAATTTATTACTATCACTGGCTTGGACTTCTGCTGATCGTGCCAGGTGTATTAATGGGATCGGGAGCGCTTGAAGAAATGATTCGCAAGCGCCGGCATATGGAAAGATAAATTAAAAAAAGCCCGGCCTCTCTAGTTAACATTAGAGAGGCCGGGCTTTTTTCAAATTGTTCGCGCTGTTTCACAATTTTTCTTTCCTAACAGCGGGCAGTACGGGCATTTTTCGCAGCCAGGCACTTCCTTATACAAGCAGCATGTTAACCGGCTAAAGTTCGCCATCGCATCCTGTGGGGACTGTCCACGTAAAAACCGCTGAAACCCTGGCAAAAGCGCAAGGTCACGTGTGTCGTTTAAAATATGCACATACATCCAAAGCACATAGCCAAAAATATTTTCCCGGGAAATCATGGCGGGCAGTTTGGCTTTTTTCGATAAGTGTAAAATGATTGGCTCCGCGAGACGACTGATCAAAAGGTCGGCCCCTTCGTCACCGCAGGAAACCCAGTTTTCATGCTTCAGTCGAAATAAAAGAGGCCATCCGTCTCCGCTTCCCATAACGATCTCTATTTCATCAGCGTCACCGTTCCATATTCGCCGTTCTTTTGAAAAAACAGCCAGGTGGCCGGCAAGAAACAGACCGTACCGACGCATAAACATCGACGCTGCTGCCGGAAGAGAGGTAACCTTTATATCCTGCTCTGCTGACGCCATCAGTAGCTGTATATGATCTGCCCATTCCTTTACTGTTCCAATTGCTTTGCCTTCCTCTGCAAATGCAAACATTGTCCGGTCCATACCAGCCACCTCCTTTTTCTTTATTATAAATGCAGCCCATTCTCATAATCAATGTAAGCCGTCCGCCGTGCCGCCGGCTCCTTTCTTTCATACCGTGTGAGTAAACGAAAGGAGTGGCAGCACATGAGAAAAAGCGGCTGTCGATGTGGCTGCAAAAAAGATCCGAACTTCCGCCCTGGAAAAAAATCAAGCGAAAAGAGAGAAGAAAGCGGCCAGGAAAAAAGAAGAACAGCTTCATCAACGAAAAGAAGTTCTTTATCTAAAAAAAGATAAGAAAAGAGCAGGTATTTGGGAACGTTTCACACTGTCCAATACCTGCTTTTTTTCGTGTCAAACAGGTAAAGGAATTCAGCGGACGAATTGCTTCTCCTGATAATTACGAGTAAGTTAAGCGGTATGCCGTGGCAGGGATGCTGCTGTCCTCATATGGTATAGAGAAAGAAGAGGAGGTGATCACATGCCAGGTCATAATGGAAAAGACAAAGAGAAAGACGGCCAACACAAAGGGCATAACAATGATCAAAACAAAGGCAAAGAAAAAGACAACGGCAAAGGAAAAGGGAAAGATAACGGACTAATGAATCATCTTATGGAAGGTGATTGGGTTCTTGTTTTCACAGATAATGATCAAAGCCCTGTTTTCGGTCAGGTCAAGGACGTAGACCGTAACGCTGTTGTTCTTGAAAACCTTTTTATCCCGTTTGTTGAAAAAGTGGTAATCCCGCTTGATAAAATTGTAAAAGTCTTTGTATTCGGCGATCAGTTAACAGAGGATCAACTGGAAAAATTGTTAAAAAAGAAGAAAGACAAAAACAAAAATAAAGATAAAAAGAAAAATAAGAAAGAAGATTAATCATGTGAGCCCGCTCTTTGAGCGGGCTTTTACTGTTTCTAATAAAGGATGTAAACAGTGTTTGAGTGATTCTGGAGAGTATAAACTATGCTCAAAATACAAACCGGTGCCGTAAGATGATGAGCGGAATGCAGGCAGTATCTTATGACAATAGGAAAGTGTTCACTATTTCAAAGGTTAAGGTAAAGATGTTTAGCAAAAGCCTAACATTGGTTGTGTCCTGTCGACTTTTTACCGGGAAAATATCCTGCGCTAAATGGAAAATGTTAATATGGAAGAAAAGAAATTTGGTGATCATATGGAAAATTTCATTGAAAATCTACAGGGCTCTTTGTATAAAGGATTTATCAATCAGCATGAAGCAAAACCGGGAAGCTTCAAGCCCCGGCTTCTCGTTAACAATGCCCAAAAAGGAGAAAATGTGTTAACGACACTGTTAGAGGAACTGGATCAAAGCCAGTCGTTTCTTTTTTCAGTAGCGTTTATTACAGAAAGCGGCCTGGCAACACTAAAATCCAAATTGCTTGATTTAAAGACAAAAGGCATTCGAGGACGTATTTTAACATCCACCTTTTTAAACTTTAACCAGCCAAAAGTGTTTAACGAGCTGATTAAAATCGAAAATGTAGAAGTGCGTACAACAGCTATTAAAGGGTTTCATGCAAAAGGGTATATTTTTGATCATGGCAGCTCGTTTTCCTTAATTGTTGGCAGCTCCAATTTAACAGCACATGCATTGAAAGTAAATTACGAGTGGAACGTTAAACTTACTTCACATGAAAATGGGGAAATCGTTCATCACTTTAAAGATCAATTTGAAGATATATGGGAGAGAGCTGAAGTTTTAACACAGGATTGGATTGACCGTTATGCAGTGACATACACGGCAAGCCAGGAGCAGCGAGCCATGCAGCAGGTGATTGAACCGCCAACCCATTATGGAAGTAATGCTATACAAGCAGCTCTCGAAGTTATGCCTAACAAAATGCAGAAAGCCGCCCTTCAGCAAATTCAAGCTCTTCGGGATGAAGGAAAGCAAAAGGGACTGGTTATTTCAGCGACTGGTACAGGGAAAACCTATTTATCGGCTTTTGATGTGCGGACTTTTCGTCCAAAAAGAATGCTATTTATCGTTCATCGCGAACAAATTTTGCAAAAAGCGATGAGTGACTTTAAAAAGGTGCTGGGTGGTGACATGAGCGATTTTGGTATTCTCTCTGGAACTTCCAAGCAGGTGGATGCAAAGTATTTGTTTGCGACCATTCAAACGATTGCGAAGAGGGATGTACTGAATCAATTTGATCCTAAAGCATTTGACTATCTGTTAATAGATGAAGTACATAAAGCAGGGGCAAAATCCTATATAAACGTAATGAATTATTTTCAGCCAGCTTTTTTAATGGGAATGACTGCAACGCCTGAACGGACTGACGATTTTAATATTTATCAGCTGTTTGATTACAACATTGCTTATGAAATTCGTTTGCAGGAAGCATTAGAAGAAGATATGCTTTGTCCGTTTCATTATTTTGGTGTGACTGATTTAGAGATTAATGGAGAGCTTATTGATGAAGCAGCCACTTTCACCGAGCTTGTTTCAGAAAGTCGAATTGAGCATATTTTAGATAAAATTCAGTACTACGGCTTTTCCGGTCAGGCAGTGAGAGGATTAATGTTTTGTAGCCGAAAAGAGGAAGCAAAAGAGTTGTCTTCTAAGTTAAATGAGCGAGGATACCGCACAGTGGCTTTGACAGGAGATGACTCTCAGGAACAGCGTCTTCAGCGAGTAGCAGAGCTTGAAAATGGTGAGCTAGATTACATTTTAACCGTAGATATTTTCAACGAAGGAATTGATATTCCGTGCATTAATCAAGTTGTAATGCTTCGGCAAACACAGTCGAGTATTGTATTTATTCAGCAGCTGGGGCGCGGACTGCGTAAGCACGAATCAAAAGAGTTTGTTACGGTCATTGATTTTATTGGAAACTATAAAAATAACTATATGATTCCGGTTGCTCTTTCAGGTGATCAATCACAAAATAAGGATAACATTCGACGGAAAACCGCGGAAACAAATTATATTTCTGGCACCTCGACGATTAACTTTGAAGAAATCGCAAAAAAGCAAATTTTTAAGGCGATCAACAATAGCACGTTACATACGGCCAAGCTTTTAAAAGAAGCCTTCATAAATTTAAAAAATAAAATTGGTTATACACCACTTTTACATGATTTTATAGTCAACCATTCAATTGATCCTATTGTGCTTGTCGAGAAACACAACAATTACTATCAGTTTTTAAAGAGTATAAAAGAAGAAGTACCAGTAGCTCTGACAGAATACGAGCAACAAATTTTAACGATGCTTTCATTAGAGTTATTAAATGGGAAAAGGCGTCATGAGCTTGTTTTAATAGGGAAATTACTTCAAGAAGATTCACTGGAACAAGAGACCTACTTAGATCACCTAAGAAAAGAAGGCTGTTTAATAGATGAGCAAACAATACAATCTGTACAGCGTGTTTTCGATTTATCTTTCTTTACACAAAGCACGCGCAAAAAATACGGTGATGAACCGGTTGTTGTATTACAAAACCGTATGTACTGCTGGAATGAAAAAGTGTATGCCAGTCTTTCACAAAACATATTTTTCAAAAATCTTGTAAGGGATATCTTTCAAACAGCTGTTGAAAAAAGTCGAAAGTATGAATGCAGTCAGCGGTTAACACCCTATGAAAAATATTCCCGTAAAGATGTATGTAAACTATTGAACTGGGAAAAAGATGAAAGTTCTACTATTTACGGGTACAAACCAAAAAACGGAACATGCCCGATTTTTATCACCTACCATAAAAATGAAGAAGTAGAAGCGAGTATCAATTATGGGGATGAATTTATTAGTCCGGAATTGTTAAAATGGTATACAAGAAGCAACCGAACGCTTCAATCCGATGAAGTACGCAAAATTATTCATGCACAGCAAACAGATCTTGATATTCATATTTTTGTTAAAAAAGACAATGATGAAGGTACGGATTTTTATTATTTAGGACAAGCAATCCCAGACAGTAAAACGGTAGAGCAAGCAACGATGTATGACAAAAATCAAAAGGAAATTCCGGTTGTCCGTATGGATATGGTAATGGAGCATCCGGTTGAGCATTCTTTGTATCACTATTTAACCGAAGGAGACAATTAAAATGAAAAAAGCGGTCCGTGTAGTAGGAGCAGTTATTGAAAATGAAAAAAATGAAATTTTATGTGCATTGCGCTCTCCAGAAATGACCCTGCCAAACTTGTGGGAATTTCCAGGAGGGAAAATTGAAGCAGGTGAAACACCTGAAGAAAGCTTGAAGCGTGAAGTTCAAGAAGAGTTAGCTTGTGAGATTGAAGTGGGAGAGAAGATTGAAGAAGTTACACATGAATACGAGGCGGTAATCGTGAATTTATTAACCTATCGTTCTCGTATTTTGAACGGACTTCCTAAGGCCGAGGAGCACGCGGAATTGCGCTGGGTTTCACGTGATCGGCTGAATGATCTGGAATGGGCGCCAGCTGACATTCCTACCATAACGCAACTGATGAGTGAGTATTAATTTTGTTGGAATAAGAACGGTCAAAGCCAAAGAATGCAACGGGCTTCAAGACAAAAAGTGCAGACCCTGTCACCTTTGTGGCAAGGTCTATGCGCTTGTGAGGAGAGTATAAAAGGATATTTTGTTTCTACCTTCTACAACAGCTCGCCGTCCACATTCCTTTCTTCCATTAAATTTGAAATTTATTCCATGAAATAACTGTCTGAATCGTGATATTTCCATCGATAGATCGTGTTATAATCATTCTAACCTAAAGATAAGAATAATTATGTAAGCGTTATCTTTTTGGTGGGCAGGTAAGATAAGTGTTTATCTTTTTATAAATCATTATATGAATCGGGAGGGATATGATGGAGGTATTCAACAAGAAGCCGAATAACCAAAACAGTTTTACAAGTGCTGTTTCGACAGATGAAATGGCATCTATTATAAATTTACATACATGGATGATCAAAACACTCGCCAGCGGGGATTCACTGCACACAACGATGCAAGCACTGACATTGAAGCTTGAAGAGCATTTTAAACGGAAAACGTATTGTTCGCTTTTAATGATGAATGAAGAAAACAGGTTTATTGTCGAATATGCACCGACTCTTCCTCATGGCTATCAGCAGGCAATTCATCTCGTGGAGGCGAATCCGGCAGCCGGCTCATGCGGAGCGGCCGTCTGCCGAAGAGAAACGGTTATTTCATCTGATATTGAGAATGATCCGCTCTGGAAAGACTTTTGCGAGGATGCCCTCCATTTTGGGCTGAAAGCCTGCTGGTCCAGTCCGATTCTAGTAGAAAACCAGGTTGTCGGCACGTTTGCGGTTTACCATTCAGACGTTTGTGCACCTGCTCCTCATGAGATCGAAATGCTCGAAACATGTGCGAGCCTGGCAGGCCTGGCGATTGAACGAGACCGGCGGATCAAGCTGGAACGGAAGCTGCAGGAAAGCGAACAGCGGTTTAAGTCGTTATTTGACTACTATCCTGACTCTGCTTATATTTTTTCATTAGAAGGTCATTTTCTTGATTTCAATCAAGAATCAGAGCCGATATCGGGCTACACAAAAGAAGAGCTGCTTGGGGAAAAATTTATTCCATTCATTTCCTTAGAGGATAGAGAAAGAGTATGGGTCCATTTTAATGAGGCAAAGAAAGGAATCGTTCAGCATTATGAATGTAGAGTGGAACATAAAAAGGGCCATCATTTAACCGTAAGCCTGACCAATGTCCCGATTATGGTGAATGGCGAGGTTGTAGGCGTTTATGGGATCGGACGCGATATTACCCGTGAGAAGGAATTGGAAAATGAACTGATAACAACCCACCGGGAAATGGATTATCTTTTTAAAAATCATTCAGGGCTCATTGTTAAATATAAAAAGGAAAATGGTCAGTTTATCCATACCTTTGGGGGAGGACAGCTGCTTGAAGGAATGGGGTTAAAGCTGGAAGAAGCACTTGGAAAGTCGCTGTATGATCTTTTTCCAGCAGAGCTTGCCGCTCGGAAAGAGCAATTTTACCAGCTGGGATGGGAAGGAAAAGAAGCAGCCTATGAAGTAAAGCTGCATGACATTTATTACAGTGCTGTACTGAATCCAGTTTTTAAAGATGGACAAGTTACAGAAGTCATTGTCACGTGTAATGATATTACAGAGCTGAAAAAAGCCCATGAGGAGCTGCGGGAAACAAAGGAGCTGCTGGAGTCTTTTGTAAACAATACTGCTGATGCGATCGTTACGATGAATGAATATGGACAGATCACCTATGTGAACGAGGCGTATGTGGATTTATTCGGCTGGCAGGAAGACGAGCTGCTGGGCAAAGAGATTTCCAATGTTCCGGATCATGGTAAAGAAACTTTCGATCGTCTTGCCCGGCTGACCTTTTCAGACAAAAAGATCAGCCGGTTTGAGACAGAGCGGTTGAGTAAAGATGGAAGAACCATTCCAGTCAGCGTTACACAATCTCCGCTTAAAGATAAAAATGGTGCGGTAACCGGGGCATCCGCCATTATTCGGGATATTAGCGAACAGAAAAGGACTGAACGGGAGCTGGAGGAAAACAAGCAGCGTTACCAATCCCTTTTTTACTGCAATCCAGATATTGTTTACAGTATGGATGTGAATGGCGCACTGGTGAATACGAATCTTTCATTTCATAAAGTATTGGGCTACACACCAGAGCAGGCAAAAGGGATGAGCTGGGAAACATTCATAAAAAAGCGGTCTCTTAATGAAACGGAAAAGTATTTTGAGAGAGCTTTACAGGGAACACCGCAAAGCTATGAAACAGTTGGCATTCATCAAAACGGCCAGGAAGTAATGGTACATGTAACAAATATGCCGATTATTGTAGATGATCAAATTGTTGGTGTTTATGGGATTGCAAAGGATATAACCGAACAGAAGAAAGCACAGCAGGAAATTCTTTCATTAAAGCAAAAAATGGAACTGGTGCTGGACTCAATTGGGGATGGCATTTATGCAATGGATAAAAATTGGGGAATCACGTTGATCAACCCGGCGGGCGCAAAAATGCTGGGCTATGATATGCAGGAACTTTTAGGGAAAACACCAAAAGACACATTCAAACATTTATATGATCTTGACTGTTGTATGTCCTATCAAACGCTGCTTGATGGGAAGAACCGCCATGTAACGGATGAGCTCTTTTTTAGAAAAGATGGTACTAGCTTCCCTGTCGACTATATCTCTTCCCCTATTTTAGAAAATGGAGAAATTCGAGGAGTGGTGGTAGCATTCAGGGATATTTCAGAGAAAAAAATGGCTGAGGAATACCTTTTGAAATCAGCTAAATTGGAAATGGCCGGGCAGCTGGCGGCAGGAGTAGCTCATGAAATACGCAATCCTCTCACCTGCATTCAGGGATTTATCCGATTGCTGGAAGAAACGAATGAAAGTGAACCCGAATACTTTACAATTATAAAATCAGAATTTGGGCGGATTGAAGGCATCATCAGTGAATTTTTGGCATTGGCCAAACCGCAGGCATTAGACTTCCAGGAAAATAGCATTGAACTTATTTTAAAGCAAACCATTCATTTAATGAGTGCACAGGCAATTATGCACGGTATGGAAATCATCACAGATATTGAGCCGGATCTGCCGTTGCTTCAGTGTAATAAACATCAGCTTAAGCAGGTTTTTATTAATGTCATTAAGAATGCCATTGAAGCAACTGCCTCTGGAGGAAATTTAGCGGTTAGCTGTAAAAAAACCAGCTCCCATCTTCATATCCAATTTCAAGATCAGGGGGAGGGAATTTCGCCGGACAGAATCAAGCATCTGTTTGAACCATTTTACTCTACCAAAGAAAAAGGAACGGGCCTGGGGCTGATGGTCAGCTACAAAATCATTGAAGAGCACAAAGGAATGATGCGCGTTGAAAGTGAGGAAGGAAAAGGGACAACGGTTCATATTCTTCTCCCGCTTGCATCCCGAATCCTATAAAATGTAAAAGAATTTATGGTTTGGAAATAAAGGACTTTCGAACATCTGTGTGGAAAAAAGAATGATGGATAGAAGCAGTACCTTCCGCCGGTTGCTGGGAGCATAGATATAAGAAACAGGAGTGATAGAAATGGCAGTTCAGCCGTATTTAGTGTTTGATGGAAACTGTGGGGACGTTCTTTCTTTTTATGAAAATGTATTCGGTACAGAAGCGAAGCGAATGACATTCGGTGAAGCGCCGCCGCATCCGGACCATCCACTGCCAGAAGAAGCAAAAAGCCGCATTATGCATGCGAATTTGGAAGTAGAAGGCACAACGCTTTTGTTTTCAGACACATTTCCAGGTACGCCATATGCACAGGGCAGCGCGATCAGCCTGGCGCTCGTTGGCTCGGATATGGACAAGCTTCGTTCATACTTTGAAGGACTGGCTGTAGGCGGTACGGTAACGATGCCGATTCAGGAAACGTTTTGGAGCAAGCTGTATGGCCAGGTACGTGATCCGTTCGGTATTGATTGGCAGATTAGCTATAGTGAACAGTAAGAAAAACGTGCTCCGGCCCAAAATGGCCGAAGCACGTTTTTTATTTTTCGATAGTTGTATACATTTCGGACTCGACGGCCTGCATAAGCGGCGTTTCTTTTCCTGACGAAAACAGGTGGAGCTCATGCATGGCACGGGTGCAGGCGGTATAAAACAAGTTTCTCTCCCATTCCCGTCCGTACACATCTTCAGAAATGTTAAAAAGAAGAACCGCATCAAACTCGATCCCTTTCGCTAAATAAGAAGGAATGACGACCAGCCCCTGCTCAAACGTGTACGTTTCCTGGTCGAGTAATTGAGCGGGAATGTGAGACGACAGCCATGTGTGTACACGCTGGCTCTCCTGCATCGTTTTACAGATCACAGCGATTGTCTGATGGCGGTCTTCTTCAAGCATTGAGCGAATGCGCTTTAACAGCTTTTGCTGAAGGTCTTCTTCATTATTTGCATACGTTAAAGTTGGCTTTGATCCTTCCCGGTTAAACGCTTCAATTTGTTCGCCGCCTTCGATCAGCTGCCGGGTAAATTCCACGATCGGGCGAGTGGAACGGTAGCTGCGTGTAAGCGTGATTTTTTCAAATGATCCCTTTTCGCCAGTTGTCTCCGATAAAACGGATGATTCATGTAAAGCCTGGACAAAAATGGATTGATTCACGTCACCGAGCAGTGTCATTTTACTGTAAGGAAACAGCGTTTTTAAATAAGCTAGCTGAAAAGGCGAGTAATCCTGTGCTTCATCAATAAAAACGTGCCGAATATGAGAAAAAGATTTTCTTCCTTTAAGCTGATCTTGAAAATACAAATAAGCAGTCGCGTCTTCCCAGCTGAGTCCGTTTTGATCCAGCGTTTCGAGTGTGCTTTTGCAAACAGAAGCCCAAATAGGGGGATCAAGCTTTGTATGCTCCTCAAATAGCTTTCGGAAATTGGCTCTTTCATTCACAAAGCCAAGCCGCTTTATTCTGTTTCTTAAAGGCAGAAATTGTTTGCGTACAACGCTTTTGCTTAAAATACGCCACTCCATGTCCACATCGTTAAAGGTATCTTCTTGTTTTGATTGTTTTTTCTGGCGCGCCCGGTACGCGTTTAAAAAATCTTCTTTATCTAAAAGCTCTACTTCATCCCGCACCCATTCTTCGTTTTGCTCCAGACGCTCCAGCTTTTGAAGCCGCTTCAGCAGCCATTCTGATACAAGCTCTAACCGGTTTGGCAGCAGAATAGAAGGCGCTAATGTATAAAAGTACTGCCCCATTTCTTCAGAAGGAACGAGAATTTTATCCCGAAAAACAATGTCGCGAAAAAGAAGTCCCTCCTGCGAAAGAGAAGCAAGAAAATCATCAATCCGTTCCTTAAAGTCCAGACTGGCTTTGAACTGAATAACTGCTGTTTGAGCAGAATCCTCCGTTTCAGCTGCTTGCAGCAAAAACTGTTCCAATTGTTCAAACGGGCTTTGAACAGTAAAGGCATTACCAATCCGGTCCTCTACATACTCCTTGTATGTTGTTTGAAGAATATTTTCCTCTCCGAGCTCCGGCAGTACTGTAGACACATAGCTGTTAAACAGAGGATTGGGCGAAAACAGAAGCATGTTTTCTGCCTGCAGTGTCCGGCGGTTGGCGTACAGCAAAAAAGCAATCCGCTGAAGTGCTGCTGATGTTTTTCCGCTGCCGGCTGCCCCTTGAACAATCAGCGTCTGGCTTCGCTGATTACGAATAATTTGATTTTGTTCTTTTTGAATAGTAGCGACAATATTTTTCATTTGCGCATTTGATTTCCCGCCCAAAACCGCCTGCAAAATGTGATCACCAATCGTTAAGCTTGTATCGAATTGACCGGTTATTTCACCGTTTTGAATAATAAACTGCCTTTTTAAGGAAATTTCTCCTTCGATCTTTCCCTCCATTGTCTGGTAGGCAGCAGGGCCGGTTGTATAGTCGTAATACATGCTTGAAATAGGAGCCCGCCAGTCATAAATTAAAAAATTCTCCTGTGCTTCATCCATTAAGGAAGCGATGCCAATGTAAATAGGCTCTGGCTTCGGTTCGCCGGCTTCCTGGAAATCAATGCGGCCAAAATAAGGAGAACGGCGCAGCCGGTCCAGCTTTTTCAGCTCGTTAAACAGCTGCCCATGGCTTCTTTCTCTTTCCTGAAGCAATTCGGCCTGCTGTTTAATACCAGCCTGTGTTTCGATGACATCATCCGGCTCGTCCATATTGACGGTTACATCTTCCCAAAAGTTTTTGCGAAGACCGATAATGCCCTCTTTTAAAGAGCCTGTTTTTTCCTGGATGTTCTCTTCTTTTCGGTTGATCAGATCAATCACTTCGTTCACACGCTGCTGTTCTTTTTGCTGTTCTGTTTCCTGGTTCATTCTCCAAACACATCCCGTTTTTCAAAGTTTTGCCTTCTACTCATTCTATATCACCTTTTCAGGCTTTACTCAAACAACGTATGCACGGCTAGAACATAGTATTTCCAAAAAAACAGTTCGGATCGCATTCCGGGCCATTTTATGATTCAATGAAAGAGAGTGTATATACTGAATAAGGGAGATGGTTTCTTGAAAACGTTACCGATTCAAAAGCACGGATTAAAGGCAAGCCGGCTTGTACTTGGCTGTATGGGATTCGGCGGAGGCTGGAGCCGGGATGCAATTACAGAAGAACAGGTAAAGCAGGCGCATGAAGCAGTGGACGCAGCACTTGAGTCCGGTATTAACTTTTTTGACCATGCGGATATTTATGCATATGGAAAAGCGGAGGAAGTTTTTGGCCGCGTTTTAAAGGAACGTCCGTCACTGCGCGATGACATTTTAATTCAATCTAAAACAGGGATCACGTTCCCGGATAAAGAAGCAGGGCTGCCAACACGCTACAATTTTTCAAAAGAATACATTGTAAATAGCGTGGACGGTATTTTGTCACGGCTGGGCACGACGCATCTCGACACATTGCTTTTGCACCGGCCGGATGCTCTAATGGAGCCGGAAGAAGTAGCGGAGGCGTTTCATCAGCTGAAATCATCAGGAAAAGTGCGTTATTTCGGTGTCTCGAATATGAGTGCCGGACAAATAAAGCTGCTGCAAAGTGCGATTAGTGACCGTCTTATTGTAAACCAGCTGGAAATGAGCCTGCATAAAATCGGCTGGCTCGAATCCGGTGTGCATGTCAACCAGCCGGCATTTTGTGAAACGATTTTCCCGGAAGGCACGCTTGAATACTGCCGAATGGAGAACATTCAAATTCAAGCATGGGGCCCACTGGCACAGGGAATGTATTCCGGTGCGCCGCTTGAGGAAAAGCCGGAATCGGTACAGTCAACAGCAGCGCTTGTGAAGCAGATGGCGCAGGAGAAGGAGACCACAACGGAAGCGATTGTACTTGCCTGGCTGCTGAAGCATCCAGCGATGATTCAGCCGGTCATCGGTACAACAAGTCCTAGGCGGATTCAGGCTTCGGCAAAAGCAGTCAATGTCGAAATGAGCCGGGATGAATGGTATACACTTTATGTGGCATCGCGCGGTGTAAATTTGCCGTAAAAAAAGAATGTGCCCAGGAGACGCAGACGTTATTTGGACGATACGCCAGCGATACGCGGGACGATACGTAGTACGATACGTGGACAAAACTGAACTGAACTAAACGGAACTGAAAAAAATAAAAAACAAAACCGCAGTTGTTTTTCGCTGAAAGGTATCGATTTTCTCTAAAGTGCTGTACATAGAGAATGAAAAGCCACAAGGAAACAAAAAAGGGCGGATACGTGATTTGCCCACGCGGTGAGGCTCGTTTATTATGAAGAGTAGATTGCATAGACAGGAGCGTATAGGAAATGTACAAATTAATTGCGATTGATATGGATGGAACACTGTTAAATG
The DNA here is from genome assembly GCF_000966195.1 of Domibacillus robiginosus. Lineage (GTDB taxonomy): Bacteria > Bacillota > Bacilli > Bacillales > Domibacillaceae > Domibacillus > Domibacillus robiginosus. Next base: position 109,053 of record NZ_LAHL01000005.1, read on the forward strand.
ATCATCATGAAGTGACGGATGAAGTCCGCAATGCCCTTGATGCGGCACGGGCACGCGGTGTGAAGGTAGTGCTTTGCACAGGTCGTCCGCTTGCCGGTGTTCGCCGGTACCTAAAGGATCTCCGTCTTGAGGATGAAGAAGATTATGTAATTGCTTATAACGGTGCTATTGTACAAAATACAAATACCAACGAAGTAGTGTTTAAGCAGTCGCTTGGCTATGAGGATTTCCGCACGCTGCATGATCTGAGCCTGACGCTTGATACACCGATGCACTTTTTTGATGCTGAGTACTTATATACGACGAACAAACTGATCAGCCCGTATACCGTACATGAAGCGTTTATTACGAAAATTCCATTCCAGCATACAACGGTAGAAGAAGTGCCGACTGACATTGCCATGCCAAAGGTCATGTATATTGATGAGCCGGAACGTCTGGACCGGACCATTGCGGCGATTCCTGCCCAAATCAATGATAAATACATGATGGTAAAAAGCGCACCGTTTTATCTGGAAATTTTACATCGCGAAGTCAGCAAAGGAAATGCGGTAAAGCGCTTGTCCGAAAAGCTGGGCATTAAACGCGAAGAAGTTATGACCATTGGCGATAATGGAAACGATTTGTCCATGATTCAATTTGCGGGCTGCGGCGTAGCGATGGAAAATGCAATTCCAATGGTGAAAGAAGCAGCAGATTATCAAACAAAATCCAATAACGAGCATGGAGTTGCCCATGTAATTCGTGAATTGGTGCTTGTGTAAGGCCGGATAAATATAATTTGGGCCGGATTTTAATCCGTGATGGCCGGAAAAAGAAATTTCCGGCCATCGCCGGGTAAAATCCGGCCTGTTTTTTATTTTTCCGACTGGAGCCGCAGCGATTCCGGCTCAAAAGGGCATTTTCCGGCCGTCAGCCTCAGCCCTCACCTTTCAACAGCAGGTAAATGGCCTGCGTGCCTCTTTCATCATGACCCTGCTCTGACAGCTTGTCATAAAGAGATTTAGCCAGTGCAAGGCCTGGTGTGTTCATCCCCATAGCTTCTGCTGATTGGATCGCAATATTCATGTCTTTAATAAAATGCTTGATGTAAAAGCCGGGCTCGAAATCCCCTTTGATCATGCGTGGTGCGAGATTTGCCAGTGACCAGCTGCCAGCGGCGCCGCTTCCGATACTGCCAAGCACCTGCTCCGGATCAAGGCCGGCTTGTTCCGCATACACAATCGCCTCTGCAACACCCATCATGTTGGAGGCAATGGCAATCTGGTTGCACATTTTCGTGTGCTGTCCTGCACCCGCACGGCCCTGAAGAATAATATTTTGTCCCATTGCTTCAAGCACGGGCTTTACGGCTTCAAAGTCAGTACTGTCACCACCGACCATAATAGTCAGTGTTCCGTTTTTGGCACCGACATCACCGCCTGATACGGGCGCGTCCAAAACGTGGATCTCTTTTTTCTTTCCTTCTTCATACAATTTTTCGGCCAAAAGCGGGCTGGAAGTAGTCATATCGATTGCATATGATCCTGGTTTTGCATTTGCTAAAATTCCGTTTTCTCCAAGATAAACAGCTTCTACATCGCTTGGGTAGCCGACAATGGTAATAATCACATCGGCTTCTTTTGCTACTTCTGCCGGTGTATCCTTCCAGGCCGCACCTGCTTCGAGCAGCTCCTGCGCGCGTGCTTTTGTCCGGTTGTACACAACAACCGGATAGCCGGCCTGCATTAAATGGCCAGCCATACTTTTCCCCATTACACCTGTTCCAATAAATCCAACGGTTTTGCTCATATGTATTCGACTCCTTCCAAAAATTGCTTTCTTCTTCATTGTACCAAAAAAGCGATTTGGTTGTTTTAGATTTTACGCTGAGTGGTAAAATGCTAAGGAGGAATAAAGGAGGAGCACAGGATGAAAGATGTTCAAACGAAACGAGCAGTGCTCCGTTTTGAAAAAGGAAAAGCAGAGCAGGCTGAAGACAGCATCGTAACTGAGCAGCCGGTGACCGTGAAGATAAATGGCAAAGAATTTGTCACAATGGTATGCACACCCTCTTACATAGAAGATATGGTCATAGGCTATTTAGCATCAGAAGGGGTGATTCGCAGGTACGAGGACATTGGTCAAATGCGAATGGACGATTCGGGCTTTGTTCACGTAGAGCTGACGCGTATAAATCCTTTTTTTGAGCAGCTGCAAAACAAGCGATACGTGACGTCATGCTGCGGAATGAGCCGGCAGGGGTTTGTTTTTGCGAACGATGCACTTACCGCGAAAAAAAGACATGACATTCATGTGAAAGCAGCACCAGATCTTTGTTTTTCGCTTATGCAAAGGATGCAGGAGGAAGCCGGTGTTTTTAAAGAAACAGGCGGCGTTCACAATGCGGCTCTTTGCGATGAATCCGGTATTCTCCTTCAAAGAATGGATATCGGCCGGCATAATGCACTTGATAAATTGTACGGGCACTGTCTGCGGAACGGAGTGTCGACGAGGGGGAAAATTCTTGTGTTCAGCGGCCGGATTTCATCGGAGATTTTATTGAAGGCAGCGAAGATCGGCTGTGAAATGGTTCTGTCAAAATCAGCACCGACAGAATTGGCTCTGCAGGCAGCCGAAGAACTGGGTATTACGACCGTCGGTTTTATCCGGGGCGGCTCTATGAATGTGTACACCAGGCCGGAGCGAATCATCTTGCCATGAAAGAAGGCCTCTGCTATAATAGATAACGCTTACATGAAAAGGCTTCCTTTTGAAACAAAGGGGATGGGAAACGAATATAACGGTCGTTTCTATATGGTAGTAATGGCATTTCTTTCGATGGGAAACGAAAGAAGCAGACAGCATGCGCACATCAGCATGCTGTCTTTTTTTGTTTAGTTCTATTTCTGAAAGGGTATTTTTAGAAAGTCTTTCGTAAATATACAAAACGTGAAAAAGGGACAAGCACAATGATCATGAAAAAGAGGGGTGTTTTCGCTGTGACCGAATACGTAAAAGTAACCATTAATGGGCAGAAAATGAGTATTCCGGGAGAGGTATCAATTTTGCAGGCTCTTCAAGAGCAGGCAGTTGACGTACCGCATGTTTGTTACCATCCGCAGCTGGGTGCCATTGAAACATGTGATACATGCTTAATTGAAGTAAACGGGGAATTTGTCCGCTCCTGCTCCACCCACATTGAAGATGGGGATGTGATTGACACAGCTTCTGGAGATGTAAAGCGGATACAAAACATTGCGATGGACCGTATTTTACACAATCATGATTTGTATTGTACGGTCTGTGATTATAACAATGGCGGCTGTGAAGTGCATAATACCGTGAAGCAAATGAAAATTGAACACCAGAGTGAGCCGTTTGAAGAAAAGCCTTATGTAAAAGATAACTCCAATCCATTTTACCGGTACGATCCCGACCAGTGTATCCTTTGCGGACGCTGCGTAGAAGCATGCCAGGATTTACAGGTAACCGAAACCCTGTCTATTGACTGGAGTTTAGAGCGTCCACGTGTTGTGTGGGATGATGGTCGTCCCATCAATGAATCTTCATGTGTATCGTGCGGACACTGTTCTACGGTCTGCCCATGTAACGCTATGATGGAAAAAGGCATGGTTGGGGAAGCTGGCTTTTTAACGGGAATCAAAGAAAACACATTAAAATCAATGATTGAGCTGACGAAAAACGCGGAAACCGGCTTTAGCTCTATTATGCCGATTTCTGATGTAGAAGCAGCGATGCGTCAGACGCGTATTAAAAAAACAAAAACAGTTTGTACCTATTGCGGCGTGGGCTGCAGCTTTGACGTCTGGACAAAGGATCGGCATATTTTAAAAGTGGAACCGCAGATAGAAGCACCGGCAAATGGCATCTCCACCTGCGTAAAAGGAAAGTTTGGCTGGGATTTTGTGAACAGTGAAGAGCGTTTGACAAAACCACTTATCCGCGACGGAGAGACATTCCGGGAAGCAGAATGGGACGAAGCTCTTTCGCTGATCGAAACGAAATTTAAAAATATAAAAGAAACATATGGTCCTGAATCGATGGCCTTTATTTCTTCTTCAAAATGTACAAATGAAGAATCATACTTAATGCAAAAGCTTGCCCGCGGCGTCATCGGCACAAACAACATCGATAATTGCTCACGCTACTGCCAGACACCAGCAACAGTCGGGCTGTTCCGTACAGTCGGCTACGGAGGTGACTCTGGTTCGATCACGGATATTGAACAGGCCGGCCTTGTGATAATTGTCGGCGCGAACAGTGCTGAGTCCCATCCTGTACTTGCTACACGGGTTAAACGGTCCCATAAATTGTTTGGCCAAAAGCTGATTGTTGCGGACCTTCGAAAAAATGAAATGGCTGACCGGGCTGATTTGTTTATTCAGCCAAAAGCCGGTACCGATCTTGTCTGGCTGTCCGCTGTAACCAAATATATTGTTGACCAGGGCTGGGCTGATGAAGAATTCCTGCAAAAGCGGGTCAACGGCATGGAAGAATATATTGCCAGCATTCAGCCGTATACACTCGAGTACGCCGAGCAAGTAACGGGTATTTCCAAGCAGGAACTGATTACGATTGCCGAAACCATTCACAACACAAAATCAACGTGCATTCTCTGGGCAATGGGAGTTACACAGCATATGGGCGGAAGTGACACGAGTACAGCAATATCGAACTTGCTCCTCATTACCGGCAACTACGGAAAACCAGGTGCCGGAAGCTACCCGCTGCGCGGCCATAACAATGTACAGGGTGCCAGTGATTTCGGCAGTATGCCGGACCGCTTCCCGGGCTATCAAAGCGTAAAGGATGACGCTGTCCGCGCTAAATATGAAAAAAGCTGGGGCGCAAAAATTCCAGCGGAGCCAGGCTTAAACAACCATGAAATGGTGTCTGGCATCCATGCAGGCAACGTAAAACTAATGTACTTAAAAGGCGAAGACATGGGCTTAGTAGATTCAAATTTAAACTACGTTCATTCCGCTTTTGAGAAACTGGATTTCTTTGTGGTACAGGATATTTTCCTATCTAAAACGGCTCAGTTTGCCGACGTCGTTCTGCCAGCTTCCCCGTCTTTTGAGAAAGAGGGCACTTTTACAAATACAGAACGTCGTATTCAGCGCTTGTATCAAGTGTTCGAGCCGATGGGCGATTCAAAACCGGACTGGCAGATCATTATGGAAATCGCAAACCGCCTTGGTGCCGGCTGGGAATACACGCATCCAGGCGAAATTATGGCTGAGGCAGCAAGCCTGATGCCAATTTATTCAGGTGTCACCTATGACCGCCTTGAAGGCTACAACAGCCTGCAATGGCCGGTAGCAGAAGACGGGACTGATTCACCGCTGCTCTTTAAAACGCTGTTCCCGTTCCCGGACGGCAAAGCACGTCTTTATCCGGTCGAGTGGACCGAGCCAATTCAATACGAGGAAGAATATGACCTTCATGTGAACAATGGCCGGCTTTTGGAGCACTTTCATGAAGGGAACATGACGTATAAATCTGCTGGTATTTCTTCAAAAACACCGAGCGTCTTCCTGGAGGTATCGCCGGAGCTTGCGGCCGAGCGGGGGCTGGAAGACGGAACCGTTGTCCGGCTGACGTCACCGTATGGAAGCGTAAAGGTTTCATGTCTTGTTACAGACCGGGTCAAAGGCAAAGAAGTGTACCTGCCGATGAACAGCCAGGGCGAAGGAGCGATCAACTATTTAACAAGCAGTAAAGCGGACAAAGATACGGACACGCCGGCGTATAAAGAAATCAGCGCCAAGATGGAAATTCTATCTGCAAAAGGGGACAACCCACTGCCAAGAATCAATCATCGCAACGGAAATCCGCAGCCGCAAATCGGCGTGCAGGTCGAGAAAAAGTGGGCGCGGCCGGATTATGTATTCCCTGGTGACCTGGTAACGAAAGGAGTGTCGAAGCGTGGCTAGAGCAATCACGGCGATACGCCGCCTGGAAATCAGTGAAGAAGAACAGCGCCGCCGGGACCTTGAAGAATTGGGAACATTGTTCATTGAACACAAAGAAGTCATCAAAGATTTTCTGCATATGCTGGATAAAATTCAAGACCGCAGTGGCCTGGATGTGGTAACCGGCTTGTTTGATAAAGGCGATGAGGTACTGGATGTGCTGGTTAGGGCAACGGACAAGCCTGAAGTCGCGAAAATCATTAAAAACAGCCTGCTTCTGCTTGGCTCGCTGGGAAAAATCAATATTGAAGACATGAATCCGTTTATTGAAAAAATCAACGGCGGCTTACATCACGCTGTCCGCTCAGAAAATAAAGAAGCGGGCTACGGTTCCATGCTTCGGACCCTGGCCGCTCCGGAAACAAAAGAAGCGCTCGTATTCCTTCTTTCGTTCCTTAAGGGAATGGGAGCAGGCGCGCCAAAGCCGCAGCCTGTGCCAAAGAAGAAAAAAGGAAAAAAGGGCTGGCTTTTAGCTGCAAGCCTGTCGCTTGCCAGCGTTGTTCTTTTATCAAAGCAATCAGATAAAACAGATTCAGAATCTCTTGAATACGACGTTGTTCACCATCAATAAGAAGAAAAAGCAGTGTGTTTAAGCATACAGATTGAACGCACTGCTTTTTTATTACACATTAGGAGGGCTTCAGATGGCTTATTATCCCCCTAAGAAAATTGCCCAGGCGGCCATAGAAGCAGGCAAAACAAAAACAGAGCTTCCGCTTCCTCAAATGCTTGTATTAGGATTTTTAGGAGGCGCCTTTATTTCAATTGGATACCTGTTAGCGATCCGGGTATCGGCTGATGTTCCGCATGAATGGGGATCGTTCGCTTCTTTTTTAGGCGCAGCCGTTTTTCCGCTTGGCCTTATTTTAATCCTCATTGCCGGAGGGGAGCTGCTGACCGGCAATATGATGGCCGTTCCAATGGCATTTCTGGCCAAAAGAGTGACCATTTCAAGGTTACTGCATAACTGGTTTTGGATTACGATCAGCAACTTTATCGGCGCTCTGTTTGTCGCCTATTTTTTCGGCCACGTAGTTGGACTGACAGAAACCGGTCCGTACCTGGACAAAACCGTTTTAACCGCTCATGCTAAAGTAGACACCGCTTTTTGGCCGGCTTTTATCTCCGGCATCGGCTGCAACTGGCTTGTAGGGCTGGCTGTCTGGCTCGCATACGGCGCAGACGATATCGGCGGAAAAATTTTAGCCATCTGGTTTCCGATTATGGGCTTTGTCGCGATCGGATTTCAGCATATTGTCGCCAACATGTTTGTGATTCCAGCAGCGATTTTTGCCGGAGAGTTAACCTGGATGGACTTTCTGCAAAACTTTGTACCGGTATACCTGGGAAATGCCGTCGGTGGTTTCGTTTTTGTGGCCATGGTATATTGGATTGCTTATGTGTCGAGAAGCTCCGTAGCGACCGATAAATAACCCAAAAAACCACTCGCTTCACAAAGAGAGTGGTTTCAATACTGTTGAAATAGGATGTTATCCAGCTGTATCATCCTCAGAATCCGACTGTTTATGGACATTTTCGGTCTGGCTTGATCCCCTATGTGTGTCCGTTCTTAGTCGAAGCATAGAAAAAGCGGCATTCGCGGGGCTCCGCTTTCCAAGGGGCAGGCGGGTAGTTCAACGTTCGCCCCTGCTGTTAGTACAGCCGCCAGTCCGCAGCCCACTGACGCTGTTTTTTTTAAGAGGAGGCTTTCTGGCAAGCTAAAAAAGAAACATGCTACATATACTTTTTGAAAAAACGAATTTCCTCTTGCCCTTCTTTGTTTTTCAACAAAAAACCACTCTCTTCATAAAGAGAGTGGTTTTTTTAATTAATCAAGCAGTCCAACCATTTTTAACCCGTTTAAAATCCCATCTGCATCAACGTTCGTTGTTACGTGCTTGGCAGCGTTGATTGCTTCGGCGTGTCCATCGCCCATTGCTACACTGTTTACCACGGTCTTTAACATTTCCACGTCATTTAAGCCGTCTCCAAACGCATAAATATTTTGGGGTGAAATGCCAAGTTTATCGATCACTTTTTGAATCCCTTTTGCTTTAGAGCCGCCTGCCGGCACGATATCAACAGAAAGAGGATGCCAGCGGACAAAATCAAACTCCGGGAATTCTTTTTCATATTCTTTATCTTCTGGGTCCTGGCAGAACAAAAGGGACTGATACAGGTCGCGCCCTTCATGGTAGTTCGGATCATGCTCAGGAAAGTAATTGATTTTCAATGTACTAATTCCAGTGGTGACATGCTCGTGTTCAGGCGTGTTGGCTTTCATATCTTCATGATCCATAAACACAACAGGATGCTCTCGTTCGACGGCTACATCCGTTAAGCGGAGCAGAGCTTCTTTATTAAGTGGGTTTTTATAGAGCGGTTCTCCTTTGAAAACAACATACTGACCGTTGTAGCTAACGAATGTTTCAATACCCAGCTCCTTGCGCAGGTCTTCGAACATAAATGGCGCACGCCCTGTGGCAATCGCTACTTCATGGCCACGCTCTTGAAGCTCACGGATAGCCTGCCGGGTAGAAGCCGGCAGCTTTTTGTCATGATCGTACAATGTACCGTCTATATCAAAAAAAATAATTTTTTGGCTCATAAAAATCCCCTTCACGTTTTATTTTCCCTTTATATACTAGCAAATGGAAGCAGATCGAACAAATGAAACATTCGTTATATAATGTGTTGTTTTAAAAAATAGCCTGTATTTAAATGGAGTATTCAGCAAAAAAAGTGGCGCGTGTTTTTCAACGGACTGTTGCTTGATCAAATAGTAATTTGTTTTGGGAAAATAACCATTCTGTTGAAATATGATGTTATTCAGTTGAGTTATCCTCAAAACCTAAATGTGTAGTGACCGTTCTTAGCCGAAGCATAGAAAGGGCGGCATTCGCGGGGCTCCGCTTTCCAGGGGGGCAGGCGGTGAGCTTGCCTTCGTCACTTCGCGGCAAAGTCGATCTCACTCACCTGTCCCGCTAGTCCTTTAGGAGTCTCTGCCCCGCGCCTGCCGCCTTTGTGGGTAGGAAAGAAAGCCAGTGAAACCCAGTGTGTTTCTCCCTCTTTGCTGAAAAAAACAGAAAAACTCTTTCAACTTCTTTATTTTTCAGAAGCATAACGGGCGGAGGGCTGCCAGCTTAGACTTCCGCAGGACGAGCGGACAGGCCGGTTCAGCTTTCGTCCCTGCTGTTAGCGCAGCTGCCAGCCCACAGCCTACTGACGCTGTTTTTCAATACTAAGTTTGTTTTGGGAAGACGACGATGTTTGCGGAGCCTGCAGGGTGCATATAATAAAAGAGTATAGAAATAGGTGTGAAGGAGCGAGGCTTAATGAAAATTTCCGAGATGGAAGCCGGCCTTTATTGCACGCGCTGTCATGATGAAACCATTCACCGGGTTGTGTATGTAAATAATAAAATTCAAAGCATCGAATGTGAGGAATGCCACCGGATGACAGGCATGAAGGTCGATGCGAAAAAAGAATTGTATAAAGAAGTGTACAACCGTGTTTCAACAAAGCCTTCACGAATGACACAGGAATATAAACAGGATTTAAGTAAATTTGTTTCCGGTATGCCGCTGCGGGTCATCAGTAAGCCGTACAGACTAATGAAATACGTAAATGAAACAAGAAAAGTACTTAAGCAGTCCAAGTATTTTTAACGCAGGCGGTATGCTTTTTCAAGCAGCCGCTTTTTTTCGTATTCGAAAAAAGACGGCGCACTTAACTGCGGCCGTCTGGTTCGATATGAATATGGGTAAGGCGGATGTCATGCTCCTGCAGCAGTGCTTCCTCTACATATTCAGTGATGTCGTGGCTTTCAATAACGTTCAAATCCGGATCGACAAGAAGAACGACATCTACCAAGGTAATATTTCCGTGAGAACGTGCTTTAATGCTCGGCACGCCACGGACACCTGGTACTTTTTCGACAGTTTTCTGCATACCTTTTAATTTATCAAGGTCAAATGCATCGGTCAGGGCAAGAGAGGCTTCCGAGAAAATGCTCCAGGCTGTTTTTAAAATAATTAACCCAACCACAAACGCAGTAAGTGTATCAAGCCAGCCAAGGCCCAGGCGTGACCCGATAATCCCAATAAAAGCGCCTATGCTGACAAGAGCATCTGAGCGGTTGTCATGTGCCGCAGCCAAAATGGATTGGCTGTTAATTTTTTTTGCAAGGCGTATATTGTATAAATACACTCCATACATAACAAGCGCGGCGCCCAAAGCTGTCCAGGCCGTGAACATATCAGGCGTTTCATGGTTCGCTTGAAACAGTGATTGTCCGGCTGAAATCAGAACTTGAACCGCCACGGATGCCATAATAAAAGCGGCTAAAAGGGAAGCGACCGTTTCTGCACGGAAGTGTCCGTATCGGTGATTTTCGTCCGGTGGCTTGCGGGCAATTCGCAGGCCAATTAAAATGGCGACAGAAGCAATAATATCTGTTGAGTTATTTAAGCCATCTGCTTTTAGAGCTTCAGAGTTACCGATCCAGCCGACGGTCAATTTTACTGCTGACAGGAATAAATAGGCTGCAATGCTGATCCATGCACCGCGTTCTCCCTTTTTTAAATCTTCATATGCTGTTTCCACCTATGGTTCCTCCAGAAAAGTTAGTGTTTATACTATACCAGCCCCCATTTGGGTGGGTCTACGGCAACATGATTGCCACTGTCTCAACAAGTTGCCTGCGTGCTAAAATTGTTCTTTTTGACAAAAAAGAGAGTCAATTGCAAAATAACAGGGAAAAGAATAAAGAATAATAAATAGGTGGTGAAGACAATGGATACATTCAGCAGCCTGCACCCCGCGCTGCAGGCTTTAGCCGGTGGTATCATCAGCTGGGGTATGACAGCGCTCGGCGCAGCCGTTGTGTTTCTCTTTCGCGACATTAAAGAATCCATCATGAAAATGATGCTTGGCTTCGCGGCTGGCGTAATGATCGCCGCTTCTTTCTGGTCACTGCTGGCACCGGCCATTGAATTCAGTGAAGAAAGCGGACAGATTGCCTGGCTTCCGCCGGTCATTGGCTTTTTGCTGGGCGGCCTTTTTATACGCCTGCTTGATGTGGTTGTGCCTCATGTACATATTGGGCGTGAAAAGGGCGAAGGTCCATCTACAAAACTGAAGAAAACGACGCTTTTATTTTTAGCGATTACGCTGCATAATATTCCGGAGGGACTGGCTATTGGCGTTGCGTTTGGCGCAGCTTCTTTACATATGGATGGCGCGACGATAGCGGCTGCTCTTGCCCTGGCTTTTGGGATCGGAATCCAAAATATGCCGGAAGGCGCAGCAGTATCTGTGCCGCTTCGGGGAGAAGGCATGTCAAGGCTGAAGGCTTTTAACTATGGCCAGGCTTCTGCAATCGTTGAACCGATTTCTGCGGTGATCGGTGCTGCCGCTGTCCTGTTTATTCAACCTATTTTGCCCTATGCACTCGCTTTTGCTGCTGGTGCGATGATTTTTGTTGTAGTGGAAGAATTAATTCCAGAATCACAATCTTCGCGCAATACAGACCTTGCTACAATGGGCGTTATGGTTGGCTTTGCCCTTATGATGGTGCTGGACGTGGCACTTGGATAATGAGGAAATCGGAAGGCATAAAAAAACAGCCTCAATTCTTAATGAAGAACTGGGACTGTTTTTTTTCTTTTCAATTCATAAAAAATAATTAAGTTTAAGCCGGGTAAATAAATAGAAGGTTTTCGTTCCGTATTTTCGTCTGTCAATGGTGATTCCTCCTTGTCCGTCCGAGTTCATACGTTTAGTATGAACAAGCAGAGAAGGATTGTCAGCGAGTCTGTTAGAATTCCTTCCAAACAATTTAAACTGCTTCTTCAGCCGCTTCACTTCGCTTATTCGCCAGCCGCCAGTATAAATGATGGTGTTCATCATGTACGGTAACATGAATCCGAAACTCATTGGGGTCAAGGCGTATACGGTGTTCGCGTGCCCATGCCAAAATAGACCGAAACCCGCTTTTTATCCCGGTCGTTTTTCCCTGAAGCTCAAGCAGCGCATAAGAGCCGGCCGGAATCGTTAAACTCGACATACCAGATGGGATAATATCAATATGGCTCACTTCCATGGCGATGCAGTGCGTATACAGCTGTCCAGCTCGTTTCAAGCAAATATCCATTAAGTATCCGTCTGTTTGGGCTGGAATCTGGCTGGCCGTTTCTAAAAATCGTTTTTTCCATTCTGGGCGCATAGCGGCGATTTCTTCTTCTGTACCGCTCATCTCAAAGCCCACTACTGTGACCGCACGTACATCTACAAGTTTCGGATTCATGATCTCAGCTCCTTTTTCCTCTCCTTTTCCCGCTTTTAAATGTTTTCACACCGTTTCCTTTGGGAATAGCAATTGTAAAAACGATGAACAAACGTTATACAAGGAGGTCCTTGTGAAAACGAATGTGTTTATTTCCGGCGGCGGTGTCTCCGGTCTTCTGCTCGGACTGATGCTTGCGCGAAATGGCATCGATGTAACCGTTGCTGAAAAAGATGCTAAACCGTCAGTCAAGTACAAAGGAGAGCTTCTTCAGCCCAAGAGCTTAGAATTGATGAATCGAATCGGCCTTTTGGAAGAAGTGGAAGCGGCTGGATTCCCGATTCGGACAACTTCTATTACAGAGTATGATGGCAGCCGGGTTCTCCAAAAAATAAAATACCATTACGAAAAGATCGACCATTCTTTTAACAAAGCGCTTATGGTGCCTCATGAAGAGCTGAAAGAAATCATCCGAAGGTGTGCAGAAGCATACCCGTCTTTTCACTTTTTAAATCCGGCAAAATTCAACGGATTCCGCGAAGAAGGTATCCCAAAACGAACTGCCCTCGTTACGCATAAACAGCAGGGAGAACTGGAAATAAAAGCGGATTTTTTTATTGGGGCGGAAGGGAGAGTTTCGCCAGTCCGTAAAAGCCTTGGCATTCAGTTGACCGAAACGGAGTATAACCACTACTTTTTAACCGTTACCTTTCCCCGGCCTGAGAGTATAACAGAAGGCGAAATGATTGTGAGAGGCCATTCTTTCCTTGGTCTTTTTCCTCTTCCAGATTAGAGGGTGCGCACAGTGCTCCTCATTAAAAAAACAGAATACAAGGAAATGAAACGAAGCGGTCTTGATTCCTTTTACCGCTGTTATATCGACTTAAAGCCTGAGCTTGACGGATATGTACAGCACATCAAAACATGGAAAGATATTCAGCTTATGATCCCGTCACGTCACAATGCGGATCGCTACATAGAGGGCAATTGCGCGCTTATAGGTGATGCTGTCCATACGGTTCACCCCATGGCGGGAGAAGGGATGAATCTGGCCATTCAAGATGCTTTTACACTTGGAGAGCTGCTTTCCTACATGTATGGAGCCCGCTGCCTGGATGCTGCCCAGCTGAAGCTGTATGAACAGGTACGTAAGCCTCGTGCTGAATTTTTATCGTCTCTTTCTCATTTGTCCGCCCTTGCTTACTCGTATTGGCAGGGACCATGGCCGCGCGTGCGTTCTCACGTACTGAAAAGAATTGAGCGTATACCTGCTCTTCACTATAAGCATATGCTCAATATTTCAGGACTTGGTGTCTGGAAGGAAACACTTCTAGACCGCTTTATTCAAATTGGGCTTTTGCCGGGAAGTATTCTGCCGAAGGTGAACGGAAAAGAGCATCAATATACAGAACAGGATGATTATCCATGGAAAAAGAGGGGGAACTGGAATGATTGCTGAATATCGAAGCATGTGGGAAGCAAGAAACTGGCTCAAGAAAAATGAACCATTTTTGCCAACGTGGCAGGCTTATGTCGGCTACCGGCTTGATTTATTCCGAAAGCTGGCCAGCGGCGCCACGCTAGAATCGCTTGTAGCTGACTACGGCTATGAAGAAACGCTTCTACGTTCATGGGCCGATACCGGCATGGTGCTTGGTCATTTGAAAAAAGAGGGTGACCGGCTGATCCCTTCGAAAAAAATGCTGAAATTTTTTTCTCAAGGAAGTAATGAGGCGGTTGGCGAGCTGCTGAAGGAATTGTTTGAAATGCATATGCCATCCTTAATGAGTTATCCTAAGATGATGGAGTCCAATCAAAAAGGACAGTTTAACGGAGAAGATTTCGGCAAAACAGTAGCAGCGACTTCGGCTTTAATTCAAAAAAGAGCATTTGGCCACGTTCTGTCAGAAATCAACGCTCAAAAGCCGCAATGGGTACTCGATATCGGATGTGGCACAGGCGGCTACCTGATGAATCTGGCTGAGCGAATGAAGCAGGGAACTTTTGTCGGTGTGGACATCAGCAGGGAATGTGTTGACGAAGCCCGTCAACAAGCCGAAACAAAAGGTCTCGCTGAAAAAGTGAAATTTTATTATGCAGATATTAACACATGGGAAGTGCCAGACCAATTTTTTGATGTCATTATGATGAATAACCTCCTTCATTACTATTCTCCAGATGCGCGTAAAGAGCTGCTTGCACGCGTATCCAGGCTGGTTAATCAAAACGGAACGGTTATTATGATCACGCCGCTTTACCTTGAACGAGGAGGGCAGCGGTTTTCAGCCGCTTTTAATTCATTTATGGAAGCACATGAAAATTTATATCCACTGCCTCGAAAGAAGGAACTAATTCGGGATGCAGCATCAGCAGGCCTTGAGCTAAAGTCCATTAAAACGGTCGTGCGTGAAGGAAGCTGGTATTGTATAAATTTTTCAAAAAAATAAGTATAATAGGAGAAACAACTAAAGCGAGGCGGATAAAATGGCGATTGGATATTTAAACGGACAGGTTATTAACTCTGATGATCCGGTGCTGCCAATTGATGAACGCGGACATCAGTTTGGCGATGGAGTGTATGAATATATTCGTGTTTATGGCGGACGTCCATTTATGATGAAGGAGCATTTGGACCGCTTTTTCCGAAGCGCGGAAGCCATCAAGCTGAACCTGGACCAATCACGGGAAGACATTGAGGCTATTACAAAAGACTTGATCGAGCGAAGCGGGCTGGCAGACTGCGACATCTATATGCAGGCAACACGCGGGATTGCACCGCGCAACCATTTGTTTCCGAACGTGCCGGCATCAATTTCAATGACTGTTAAGCCGTTTCGAATGATGGATGAAACGCTACGTGAAGAAGGGGCCGGCATTAAGCTTATGCCCGATGAACGCTGGCAAAACTGCTGGATTAAAACACTTAATCTTCTGCCCAATCTGCTGGCGAAGCAGGAGGCTTTTGAAGCGGGAGCATTCGAAGCAGTGCTTGTCCGTGATAATGTAGTCACGGAAGGATCAAGTTCAAATCTGTTTCTTGTTAAAGATGGAAAACTCATTACGCCGCCGGCGACAAAGCACATTTTACACGGTATCACACGGATGGCTGTGATCGATATCGCAGCCGAGCTTGACATTCCAGTAGAAGAAAAAGCTTTTTCACCCGACGCTGTTTTCGAAGCAGACGAAGTGTTTTTAACAAGCACAGGCATTGAAATTGTGCCCGTCACCTCTGTTGATCGTCAAACGATAAGCGATGGAAAACCAGGGGAAATAACGAAAAAAATTTATGAAGCATTTATGAAGAGAGTATAAAAAAGTCTCCTTAACGGGAGGCTTTTTTTATTTTTGAATAGAATTTTCTGAAAATAATCTATTCAATTTGAAAAGGATATGCCATAATGAAAAATACGTTTTATTAATTGCGTTATTTTAAAAAATATTTTTGGGAGGTAATGCAATATGAACGATCAAAAATTAAAGATTAATGGTTTGCGTTTACAGAAAACCCTTGAGTCGTTTGCGGATTTCGGCCGGACCGAGCGAAACGGGGTCACGCGGCTGGCTTTATCGGAAGAGGACCGGCGAGCGCGTGACTATTTCCGGTCATGCTGCGAGGAGATCGGTCTTGCTGTATCAGTCGATGACATGGGAAACATGTATGGCATGCTTGCGGGACGGGAAAACAAGCCGCCGGTTGTGATGGGCTCACACCTTGATTCGGTAAAAAAAGGCGGGCGCTTTGACGGGGTGCTGGGTGTGGCCGCAGGGCTTGAAGTGATGCGGACACTGGTAGAAAACGGCGTGGAGTCGATCATGCCCATTGCAGTCATGAATATGACCAATGAAGAAGGCGCCCGATTCGAACCGTCGATGATGGCGTCAGGGGTGCTTTCCGGAAAGTTTAACAAAAAGGAAATGCTCGCAAAAAAGGACGCAGACGGCATTACATTCGAGGAAGCATTGCAATCGTCTGGCTACGAGGGCTCCGTTCAAAACAGGCTGAAGGAAGCCTCGGCTTTCTTGGAATTACATATTGAGCAGGGACCCATCCTCGAAAAAGAAAGCTTGTCGATTGGGATTGTTGAATGTGTGCTCGGTATGGTCTGTTATGAAATTGAAGTGACAGGTGAATCGGATCACGCCGGCACGACGCCGATGTCGATGCGTAACGATGCCCTGTTTGCGGCTGTAGATTTAATGAAGGAAGCCAGAGAAAAACTGGCGGCGCTGGGTGATGACCTCGTATATACGATCGGCCGCGTGAATGTGTCGCCGAATATTCATACGGTCATTCCAAACAAGGTTGTTTTTTCATTGGAAGCACGGCATACATCAGCTGAGGTCATTAAAAAAGTAGAAGAAATCATTCAGGAGATGCAGGAGTCTGAACAAAGAGCAGCATGCGAGGTAACACCCCGAAAATTGTGGAGCCGTGATACGGTTTGGTTTGAGCCGGCACTTTGTGATGCATTTGAACAGTCAGCAGCCTCACTCGGTTTTTCTCATAAAAGGATGGTCAGCGGGGCGGGGCATGATGCACAGTTTATGGCTTCCTACATTCCGTCAGCGATGATTTTTGTGCCAAGCGTAAATGGAAAAAGCCATGATGAGGATGAATTAACGTCGTGGGAAGACTGCGAAAGAGGAGTCAATGTGCTATTGGACACTGTGCTTTCACTTATTTGATGAAAAGGACTCGATCACTTATAGTGATCGAGTCCTTTTTTAAAGATTTCCAGAATGATATCGTGCTGTGTTTTACTCATTACGTGCTGTCGGATTTCGTTCAGCTCGGCGACAAGGCCGGCATCCAAATGCAGGTTAATGGTTTTTCCTCTATCAGCTTGCTGAACATCATAACCGCCTTCACGTTTTTTTACCTGTCCTTCGAGCACCGTGATCAAGTCAAAGGAAACACTGTCAGGCACCTGGATGAGGCTGCCCTCGAAAAAAATTTCCTTGGCATCGCTGGAAAAGGAAATGGTAATGGGATGACCACTGTTACGGTTTTCATCTCGAATGAGCCGGGCTTTTTCCTGGCAAGCCGGCGTATTTGGAACGGCAATTTTGGCTTTCATCTTACACCTCTTCTTTTCGCAAATTGGCTTCTTTTACGCCGGTTTTTATCTCAAATGTTGATTCTATCTGAACGGTATAGCGAAATTCTCCTCGTTTCAGCGACGCATCCATAACCATCGCATACTCCGGCCCAAGAAGCACCCGGTCCAGCACATCAAAAGCAGGAGCTAAATACCCTTTTTCGTACAGGAAGCTGTATACGGCTTCTTTCGGATAAAGGAATCGCTTTTTTCCCTGCTTTGTGCGCAGTGCCGGGAAAGCCTGCTTTTCATCCAGCACCTCACCAAGATAGCCTTCATCTGCCCATCGTTTAATCGTTGACATATTTAATTCGCGGCCGGTTTGCTTTTGGATAAGCTCAATGATTTCCTTGGATGAGACGAACCGTCTGCGTTCTTCTTCTTGTTCAGCGACAGCTGCCAGCTGGATGCGAAGCTGTTCAAGCTCGGATTCGTATTCATGGATTCGCTGCTCCAATTCATTCTTTTTCACATCTGTCACTTCTTCCGTTGGTAGTCTCTTTATCCTACACCAAATGAATATCCTTTGTCAGAAAATATATCAAAAATGATGTGTTCTTTTTTTGTTTGCTGTATAAATATTTTAAGATGCAATCAATAAATGATCAATAGACAGAAAACATGCAAGGGGGAATAAATAATGCACATGAATCGAATGAAGAACCGTTCTATTTCACTGTCGGACCTGTCCCAAAATTTTCAAGAGATCGAACCGGATTTAACTGCCAAGGAAGCAATGGATGAAGCGAACCGCTGCTTGTACTGTTATGATGCGCCTTGTATTACTGCTTGTCCCACCTCTATTAACATCCCATCATTTATTAAAAAAATCGCTTCTGGCAATTTAAAAGGATCGGCGAAAGTCATTATGGAAGCCAATCCAGTCGGTGCAAGCTGTGCGCGTGTTTGTCCGACGGAAGAATTGTGCGAGGGTGCCTGTGTCCTGAATGATGCATCACAGCCAATCATGATCGGCAACCTGCAGCGTCATGCCACGAACTGGGCAATACATAATCGCGCACAGCTGTTTAAGGCGGGAGAAAAAAACGGCAAGTCCGTGGCCATTATTGGCGGTGGGCCGGCGGGACTGTCTTCAGCGCGCGAGCTGGCGCGTCTTGGATTTGAGGTCACTATTTTCGAAGCCAAGGATAAAGCGGGCGGCCTCGATACGCACGGTATTGTTTCATTTCGTCTTCCGCAGCGCGTTTCGATGTGGGAGGTCGAGCAGGTAGAAAGCTTAGGTGTCAAGATTCGCACAAACACAATGGTTGGACGGGATATCAGCCCTGATGAACTGTTAGCCGAATATGACGCGGTAGTCCTTGCGATTGGCATGGCAAATGTTCCGCCTCTCGGCATTGGGGGGGAAGACGCAAAAGAAGTATATGATGCAATCGAATTTGTTGAATCCACCAAAACACCTCCTATGGATACTCATTTAATCGGTAAAAAAGTGGTAATCATCGGCGCTGGCAATACAGCGATCGATGCGGCAACCTGTTCAGTACGGCTTGGTGCTGCCAATGTGAAAATGCTGTACCGCCGAACAGAAGAAGAGATGACGGCGTACGAATTTGAATACGAGTTCGCCAAGCAGGAAGGAGTGGAATTTCGCTGGCTCACACAGCCGGTCGGCATTGTGAAAAATGAAGCAGGTGCAGTAAAAGGGGTAATCTGTCTCCGAATGGAGCTTGGTGCTGCTGATGAATCTGGCCGCCGCCGGCCCACACCAGTCCAGGGGTCCGAATTTACGGTAGAAGCCGATGCCGTTGTTTGTGCTATTGGCCAGACGCGTTACCTTTCTCTTATTGAAGCGTTCGGTTTAACACACAAGTGGGGCACGGTCAAAGTGGACCTCGCTACACTTCAAACGTCTAACCCGAAAGTGTACGCAGCAGGCGATGTGATTTTCGGTGACGGGCAAGGAGACGCCATGGTCGTCACAGCGGCAGAGCAGGGGAAACAAGCTGCTTACTCGATTTACAAACAGCTTATTGGCTTAAGCATGGTGCAAACATCTTAAAGGGGGAGATCCATATGGCAGACTTACACGTAAATTTCGCAGGTATTAAAGCACCAAACCCATTCTGGCTTGCATCCGCGCCGCCGACCAATTCCGGTTACCAGGTTCAGCGGGCATTTGAAGCAGGCTGGGGCGGAGCGGTATGGAAAACACTTGGAGATCCAATTATCAATACGTCTTCCCGGTTTGCGGCAATGCATTTTAACGGCCAGCGGGTAGCCGGCTTTAACAACATTGAATTAATTACCGACCGTCCGCTCGAAGTGAATTTAAAAGAAATTTATGAAACGAAAAAACGATTTCCCAATCATGCAGTGATTGCTTCTCTCATGGTGGAACCGAAACAGGAAAAATGGCATGAAATTGTGAAAAAAGCAGAAGCGGCCGGGGTTGACGGGCTTGAGTTGAACTTTGGCTGTCCGCATGGCATGGCGGAACGGGGAATGGGTGCCGCATCCGGGCAGGTGCCAGATCTGGTTCAAAAGCAGACGACGTGGGCAAAGGAAGCAGCCCGTACGCCGGTTATTGTCAAGCTGACACCGAACATTACCGACATTACCGCTACAGCCTGGGCAGCGGTTCAGGGCGGGGCAGATGCTATCAGCATGATTAATACGATTAACAGCCTGGCTGGTGTGGATCTGGATTCATGGAATACCGTACCGAATGTAGCCGGAAAAGGAGCACATGGTGGCTACTGCGGCCCAGCGGTGAAGCCCATTGCCTTGAACATGGTTGCAGAATGTGCGCGTAATCCTGAAATTAATGTGCCAATCTCAGGCATTGGCGGCATTGGCACGTGGAAGGACGCAGCCGAGTTTCTTTTAATGGGCGCGGGCAGCGTGCAGGTGTGTACAGCGGCGATGCACCACGGATTCAGTATTGTAGAAGATATGATCGACGGCTTGAGCAATTATCTCGACAGCAAAGGGCTTGCTTCTGTTGAAGAATTAATTGGCCGGACTGTCCCGCGCTACTCCGACTGGGGCAATCTTGATTTAAATTACAAGGTAGTAGCCCATATTAACCGGAATACGTGCATCAACTGCAACAAATGCCATATTGCCTGTGAAGACACGGCGCATCAGTGTATTGATATGCTGACGTCTGCTGACGGCAATAAATATTTGCAGGTGCGCGAGGAGGACTGTGTCGGCTGCAATCTTTGCTCGATTGTCTGCCCGGTGGACGGTGCAATCGATATGATCGAAATTCCAAATGGTCCGCCAATGACGTGGAATGAACGCCAGATCGCGATTAAACAGCCGATTGTTTAATGAAAAGGAGTGAATGAAAATGAAAAAAATCATTAAAAATGGTGTGATTGTCACAGCAGCAGATCAATATGAAGCAGATTTGCTTATTGAAAACGGCAAAATTACCAAGATTGGTGCCCGGCTTGATGATGAAGCAGATGAAGTGATCGATGCAAAAGGTGCTTACATTTTCCCTGGCGGTATTGATCCGCACACGCATCTTGATATGCCATTTGGCGGAACGGTTACAGCTGATGATTTCGAAACGGGTACAATCGCCGCGGCATTTGGCGGCACAACGACCGTGATTGACTTCTGCCTGACAAACAAAGGAGAGCCGCTGCAAGAAGCAATCCATACGTGGCATGAGAAATCAAAGGATAAAGCGGTTATCGACTATGGCTTCCACCTCATGATTGGAGAAGTAAACGATGCGGTGCTGGCTGAAATTCCAGAGGTCATTGAAAGGGAAGGCATTACGTCCTTTAAGGTATTTATGGCGTATAAAAATGTTTTCCAGGCGGATGACGCAACACTTTTTCGCACGCTGCTGACAGCAAAAGAACACGGCGCTCTCGTCATGGTGCATGCGGAAAACGGCGACGTGATTGATTATCTTGTGACCGATGCACTGGAAAAAGGACATACCGAGCCCATTTATCATGCGCTCACACGCCCTCCGGAAGTAGAAGGGGAAGCGACCGGGCGGGCAGCCGCGCTGACCGGTCTTGCCAATTCCCAGCTGTATGTTGTCCATGTGTCATGTGCTGAAGCGGCACATAAAATTGCAGAAGCACGCCAAAAAGGCTTCCAAGTCTGGGGCGAAACATGTCCGCAATATTTGCTTCTCGACCAGCATGATTTGGAAAAGCCGGACTTTGAAGGCGCTAAATACGTCTGGTCACCGCCGCTCCGTGAAAAATGGAATCAGGATGTGCTGTGGGACGCATTAAAAAACGGCCAGCTGCAGACGATTGGTTCTGATCAGTGCTCGTTTAACTTTAACGGACAGAAAGATCTCGGCAGGGAGGATTTCACCAAAATTCCAAACGGCGGTCCGATCATCGAAGACCGGTTCAGCCTCCTGTTTTCAGAAGGAGTGAAAAAAGGGCGCATTTCCATCAACCAATTCGTGGATCTCGTTTCGACCCGGTCAGCGAAATTGTTTGGCTTGTTTCCGCAAAAAGGGACGATCGCCATCGGCAGTGACGCAGATATCGTCATTTTTGATCCAAACAAAGAACGGGTCATTTCCGCCCAGACGCATCACATGAATGTAGATTACAGTGCGTTTGAAGGAATGAAGGTAACCGGTGAACCGGTTTCCGTGCTCTCACGCGGCGAGTTTGTAGTCCGGGAAGGCGAGTTTACCGGCAAGCCGGGAAGCGGACAATACATTAAGCGAAGCCGATACAGCAGTACACAGGCACGTCAGGCGGTTACTGCTCCATAATCATCCATTGAAAGAGGAGGAATCACGAATGAAAGAGCCCAGCCGTTATTTGAAATCGCCGGATTTATTGCCAATTGCCCATCAGGACCGCAAAATCGGTACGTTTGGTTTTGCACTGATATGGATTGGGATGGCGGTTGTGTTAGCTGCTTTTGCTATTGGGGGAGCAGCAGTTGAACAAATGCCGCTTTCATGGGTGCTTGCCGCTTCTTTTATCGGCTGTGTGCTGATTGGCTCTTTTATTTCAATTATCGCCGATATTGGTATTGAGCATGGATTGTCTTTCCCCGTTTATATGCGGGCTCCGTTTGGAACAATCGGTACACATATACCGTCAGCGATCCGCGGCATTGCGGCATCTATGTGGTTTGGAATCAACACTTATTTTGGGGCGCTGGCGATCAACGGCATTTTAAATGTCCTGTTTGGCTTTGATAACTGGTTCATCTGCTTTTTAGCGTTTGTCGCGGTGCAGGTGGCCAATACGATTATCGGCATCAAATCGATTGAGAAATTTGCAGATTTGGCAGCACCGGTTATCATTTTAATTTCGATTTGGATGTACATTACACTCTCCGACCAGGCAGCTGCAGCGGATAAAAACGTTTGGTCCTGGGTGGAGAATCCGCTCAGCGGCGGCCTGCTGTTTAATGCGTTTATGGTCGTTATTCTGGCCAATATGGGATACTGGTCCACGCTTGCTGCTGATATCTCATCGATTTCCCGCTTTATTCAAGCGCCACAGTTTGAACAAAACTGGTTTAAGCGCAACAAAAGTGTTCTTGTCGGCAGTTTAATTGCCATGCCGATTACACAAACATTCGTCGTTGCTATCGGGGGCGTAGCATTTATTGCAGTCGGCAACTACGATCCGGTGGCCGCTTTGCAGGAAGCATCAAGTGGAATTGTGCTGGCTATTCTTCTGCTACTGATCGTATTTGCCCAGTGGTCTACAAACACAGCGGCCAATCTTGTACCAGCGGCCACCGTTTTTTCAAACATAGGCGGGCCGAAAGTACCTTTTTATGCAGGGGTGCTCGCAGCTGGAATCATTGGCATGGTGACACAGCCGTGGAATTTATTCAACATACTTATGCCATTTCTGCTCATTATGGGCGGTGTGCTTTCCGCCATTGTCGGCATTTTGTTTGCTGACTACTACTTAATCCGTAAGCGCCGCGTGAATGTACCGGACTTATTTGAAATGGATGGGCAGTACCGGTACCATTACGGTGTTAACTGGGCTGGGATTATTTCCTGGATAATAGGCGGGGCACTTGCGATTATATTTTCCACGTATTCGTTTTTTATTGGCTTTGCAGTCGGCGCCGCCGCTTATTATGTATTAGCGAAGTTTTGGTGGTTCCAAACCTACAAGCAGGCTGAACTCGAAGATCCGAGTGATGAGAAATATCTTGGTGTAACAGTTGGTCGTGATTGGGTTATTCTTCCAGAAAGGGAGGCAGCGGCCGATGAAATGGTGCCTGCTGCCAATGAAAAATTGTAAAAGAGGTGGGAGACGATGTCTGATTATAAAGAATTTGTAAAAGAAAAGGAAGCCATCGACGCCCTCATTGACGACGGCTACCGGATCATTGCAGTAAAGGAAACGTTAGAAGGAGATTTTACTGAATTTGAACGGCATCTGGAACGAAAGGAACTACACCTTTTAACAGCAGAAGCGCGTAAATATATAGGGACACTCATTGTGGAAGCGAAAAGGAGGAAGCATATTGATTCGTACGGAGGAACATACGAGCAAGCTGGTACAGCAGGATCGTGACCATCTTTGGCACGCGATGGCGAAATTTAGTGAGGAAACAGCTCCTTTACTGGCTGTCATCGGTGATGGAGCCTGGTTTCAAGCCGCAGATGGAAACCGGTATATGGATGGTGTTTCGGGTCTCTGGTGCTTGAATCTTGGCCATGGCCGACAAGAAATTGCCCAGGCTGTGTATGATCAGTTAATGAACGTTTCGTATTTTCCGCTCACAATGAGCCATGAGCCGGCTGTAGAGCTGGCCGCGAAATTGAGCGGCTTGCTTGGCGCACCGTACACAACGTTTTTTACATGCAGCGGTTCTGAAGCGAATGAGGCGGCTTTTAAAATTGCCCGGCAGTACCATGCTCAAACCGGTCATCCGGAAAAAACGAAAATTATTTCCCGCTACCGGGCGTATCATGGTTCAACACTGGGTGCGCTGAGCGCCACAGCCCAGGCAAATCGAAAGTTGAAATACGGAGCGGGGGCACCAGGGTTTCTTCATATACCACCACCGTATTCTTACCGCCCGTCGTTTCCGGATGACATCGCTGCAGCAGATCACCTGGAAAAAGTGATCGAATGGGAAGGTGCTGATACCATTGCCGCTGTAATTATGGAGCCGTTTGTTTCTGGAGGCGGCGTATTGATTCCATCGCCAGCGTATTTACAGCGGGTCGCCGATATTTGCCAGAAGCATAAGGTGCTGCTTATTGCCGATGAAGTAGTATCCGGTTTTGGCCGCACCGGGAAAATGTTCGGGTTTATGCATTCAAAAGGCGTACAGCCGGATATTGTGACCATGGCAAAAGGCTTAACGGCTGGCTGTATGCCGCTTGGGGCAACGGCGGTTCGAGCTCATCTTTATGATGCATTTAAAGGAGCAGAAGGCGGTACGCATTTCCGGCATGTCTCCACATTTGGAGGACATCCCGCTTCCTGTGCTGCGGCATTGAAAACGATTGAGATTTTGGAAGAGGAACACATTCCAAAGCGTGTCGCCAGGCTAAGTGATGGGATCATGAAAGAACTGTACAAGCTGGAGTCCTGTCCGATCGTCGGAGAGGTGCGCGGGATTGGTTTTCTGTATGGCATTGAAATCGTACAGGATCAGCACACGAAGGAGCCGGCATCAGAGGAAACGATGGTGGCGATCGCCAGCGCATGCAAAGCAAAAGGGCTGATTATTGGCCGGAACGGTGATACGGTACCCGGCTTTCAAAACATTCTCATTATCGCACCACCTCTTTCTTCAACAGAAGAAGATTTACGTTTCTTAATGAATACGGTCAAAACAGCTGTAGAAGAAAGAGTCTCATAATGCCTATTTTTTAAAGCAATAAGCAAGTGCTGTTGTAAATTCATTATCACTGAAAAGTTTGCTGGCTGAGTGCCTTAGTGAATGTGGCTAAGTGCATAGTCCGCAAACTTTTTTTGTAAAGAAACCCATCTATTTTTCAAAGGAAAAATAAAGCATGCAGTGTAACCAGCCCGGCAGTTCCGACAGCGGGAACAATTTTCAACGCCATCAAGCCGCCTTTTACGGAAACAATTGAATCGAGCGGATCTTTTGCAGGTGAGGCCAGAAGATGAATAAAGCGATTCCAGCGTGTTGTTTTTATTGGGAAATCCGGAACGTCTACATCATATTCATCCAGTTTGGAACGCAGATAAGGCTCCTCTTTTAATGGGTCATGATCCATCGAAATCTCCCTCCAATTCTTTTTTTAATTGCCGTATCGCTCTGTGTAGGCGGGATTTAACAGTACCTGCCGGAATATCAAGAATCCGCGCGATTTCCTTTTGGGGCATGTCATGATAATAAAATAGCAACACGACAGCGCGCTCGATGTCGGGCAGTTTTGCTACAGCGTCTCTTACGGTCATCCGATTAATGTGCTGGGATTCCTCTTTTGCCCGCGGCACGAGAAAAGGCAGCAGGCTTTGGAATTTTTTACGACGGTTTAATTTAGTCACCATCAGCCGGTAGGCAATTTGAAAAAGATACGATTTCAGCTTTCCCTTTTCGGGGGCGTAGTTCTGTTTATGATCCTGCAATTTCATAAATGTATCCTGCACGATATCAATGCTTAGCTGCTCATCTCTTGTATAACGGAAAATGAACGAATACAGTGGTTGTTTCAAACGTCCATATAGTTTTTCAAGCGCTTCTTTGTCGCCTTTTTGGTAAGCGGCCATCCATTCTTCTTCATGGTTGTTCAATGTCATCTCCCCAGCGCTCTTTAATTGCCTTCAACGTAATAGATACTCTGCTGATCAAATAAAGGATCGTAACAATCGACCAGGCCTGCGATTGATTTGTGAAAAATTGGACGTACACATTTTCAACTGTTTTACCGCTGGAGATTAAAAAATTTAAAGCCTGGACGCAAATAATCGTATAAACAGCCAGACAAAGCGTCAAGGTATCAAATACATTCCATCTTACATATAAAGTCGTTTTCTTATAATTGATTTTACCATTTTCCCGGACGACGTACTTCCGGTCCATTGGAATCGCAATAGCTAAAATAATTGCCATCAAAACACCTGCCACAATCAGTGAAACAATCCAACCTATATCCATTTTTAACACTCCCTGTTTTTAGTTGTTACTTACTATACAACTGAAGGACCAGTAAGGTTCATTTAAATGTAACTATTTTTTAAATTCAGTTGATCCAATCCATTTTGTGTGAGATTTCCTTCCAGTATTTGAAAAGAAAAAGGGTGAATGTGATAAGCTGAAACCAATTTTACGTGGTGGTATGTGTCTGCTGGAGAAATGAATAGGGAAATGGAGGCTGAGAGAATGAAAAGAAGGGGATATCGCGGAGTGAGCTTTGAGGAAGCGGAGCGTGCAGTAGCTAATCAGCGCTATGAGCGGATGGAAAAGCGGCAGTTCGCCGGCGGCATTCAGGCGCGTTCCATTTTTGGGCCCGGACTTTATTTGATCAGCGACGCGGAGCTAGCCGCCCAGTATGCTTTTTGCCATGCGGAGGTGGACGGAAGCGGACGTGCGGCAGTGCTGAGACAGGATGTCCAGCTTGAGCGCCCATTTTTTATCAACTGCCGGTACAGCGAAATACAGCTTCGGCAAGACGCGCTTGAATGGAAATACAGAGGGCTGGCTCTGCCAAATGTGCGTCCGGCATACATTCACACATGGCTCGGCCGCGTGACAAAAGATTATCTTCTTGCTCACTCGTTTGACAGCATTGTGTATCATGTAGATGATACGGTGATTTATTACGTAGCGTATTTTCAAGAAAAGCAAATCGAGCGTATTTATTTAGAATTTGCTTTTACAATGAATGGTGTGTAAAACAGTTTGTTCAAGCGTAAAAGTCCATTCTTTTGATACAATAAGAAAAAGAATGGGTAAAGGAAGTGGCGCGTATGATCAGACGGACTTTGCTGTTGTTCTTTTTTCTTATCGGCAGTATCGCCGGGCCTGGACAGGCGGCGGCCTTGAATTATGTGGCAATTGGAGATTCCCTTGCTGCCGGTCAAACCCCAAAACGGGAAATCGGTGCAGGATACACCGATATGATTGCACTTGCTATCCGACCGGATGCTTATTCAAAAGCACTGTCTGTTCCCGGCTACACAGTGAGTCAGGTGATCAGCCAGGTAGAGAGTGAGGCAGGAAAAAAAGCGATTCGATCCGCTGATTTAATTACCATCTCAGCCGGTGCAAACGATTTGCTGCCGCTTATTCAAAACGATCCAAAGCGAGGTCTGCTTACTTTTAATGCCGTAACAGCAGCTTTTGCCCTGAACGGAGTAAGAGAAAATTACGCTGTACTGCTTGAAAAAATCAAGGCGCTCAATCCGGATGCAAAGGTATATGCAATGGGTTATTATTTTCCATATCCTCATGTGTTTGACCAGCATAAGCCGGCGGTCAATAAACAGCTGGATATACTCAACCAGATTATCGAGCAGGAAGCAGAGGAGGCCGGAGCGGTGTTCGTTCCCGTAGCCGATCGCTTTGGGCTGGATGGCGTGCAATATTTGCCGAATCCGGGAGATGTGCATCCAAATGGAGCCGGCTATCTTCAAATGGCAAATGCCTTTTTGGATATTTATGCTCCGGGAACAAAGCTGCCTGTCTCAATTTTGGAGAAGCTGCCCGAGCCCGTTTCGCTGGCGGACTTGATAAAACAGCGGCAAAAAGCAAGCGAGCGTGAATCAAAGGCCAGACAGGAAGAAAAAGAAGCAACCGGTCAAACAGCAGCAGTAAAAGGGTGTACGAAGGAAGAAGTGTACGCTGCCATGCTGTAATGATCAGAAAATAGCATAAAAAAACAAAAGCGTTCACGAATATGCGTATTCGTAAACGCTTTTGTTCATTATATTTGTAATTGGCTCATTGTATAAACGAATACGATTGCGATCGTAATGGGCACAATCCAGCGCATCAGTGGAAGCCAGTACGTGTAAGTAGAACCAAGGCGTCCTGCATTTAGCTCGTATTGCTCCTTTACAATAGACCGATCCATCCGCCAGGCAATAAACAGCGCAATCAGCAGGTTCCCAAGCGGCAGCAGAATATTACTGACAAGATAGTCGGTCATGTCAAAAATGTTGCGTCCGAAGTAAGAAATGTCACCGAGTGTACTGAAAGAAAGCGCCGCAGGAATACCTGCCAGAAAAACAATAATACCGGCCAGGAGTGAGGCTTTTTTCCGCGATGCTGCCTCGCCTTTTGTAAAAGCGGCCGTGATAATTTCAAGCAAGCTGAAGGAAGAAGTAAGCGTCGCAAACAAAAACAGCAGTAAAAACATAAATAAAAACAATTCGCCAAAAGGCATTTGTGAAAAAACAGCCGGCAGTACAACGAATAGGAGTCCCGGTCCTTCCGCTGGCTCCAGGCCGAATGCGAAAACGGCCGGGAAGATCGCGAGCCCTGCTAAAATAGAAACAAAAATATTCATAATGGCTACGGAACCAGCAGATGAAGGGATGCTGATGTCTTTGCCCAGGTAAGAGCTGTAAGTGACCATACAAGAGAATCCGACAGCCAGCGAGAAAAACGAATGGCCGAGCGCATACAGCACAGCTTCTGCGTTAATCTTTGAAAAATCCGGCTGCAGAAAAAAGGAAATACCCTCCATCGCCCCGTCCAAAGTCAGGGAACGAATGACTAAAATAATAAAGAAAATAAACAAAAGGGGCATCATATATTTGCTGGCAAACTCGATCCCTTTTTGAACACCTGCAGCAATGACAATTATATTCAACAGCATAAAAAGGGCATGGCCGCCAATCGTCAGCCAGCCATTTTCGGTCATGGCACCAAATAGGGCCCCGGGTTCACCACTGCCAATTACGCCGCCGTAGAGGGCACGAACCGTATAAATGAGCACCCAGCCGCCAACCACACTGTAAAACGACAGCAATAAAAAGCAGCCGACAACACCCATTTTACCTGTAAGTGTCCAAAAAGAAGCTGGTGCCAATTTTTTATATGCACCAACCGCTTCCCGACCGGAACCGCGTCCAATAATAAATTCTGAAATTAACATGGGCAGTCCGATCACAAGCGTAAAAAGAATGAATAAAAGCAAAAAAGCGCCACCGCCGCTTTGGCCGGTTACGTAAGGGAATTTCCAGATTGCGCCTAGTCCGATTGCCGCACCGGCTGAGGACAAAATAAAGCCGATTTTCGACGACCATTGTTCCTGTTTTTCCAATTGTTTTGCCTCCAATAACAAGTCAGTTTGTTATTTTACTATAGCACGAAACAGCGTTAACAGCTGAATATATTTTCAAAGCGGATGGAATCGTTTATAATGAGGAAATTAAATCGAAAAACTGGAGTGTACATAATGACTGCAAACATACATTCACCCGAAAGAATGCCAAATGGACAAAGCCGTCCTGACAATCGGGGCCGTCTTCTTGTAAAATGTCCGGACGGACCGGGAATTGTCGCGGCACTGTCCAAGTTTTTATTTGAGCAGGGTGCAAATATTATTGAATCGAGCCAGTATACAAGCGATCCGGAAGGTGGCACGTTTTTTATTCGTCTGGAATTTGACTGTGAGGGATTGTTCGAAAAAAGGGAAGCGATGGAAAAAGAATTCTCCGTCCTGGCAAATGGGTTCAATATGGAATTCCGCTTTGCATACGGAAGCGAACGCAAGAAAACAGCGATTTTTGTTTCAAAAGAACCGCATGCCCTGCTGGAGCTTTTATGGGAATGGCAAAGTGGTGATCTGCCGACCGACATCGCTTTTGTGGCAGGAAATCACGAAGAAGCACGAGGAATGGTCGAGTCACTTGGAATCCCATTTCATTACATTCCGGCAAACAAAGAGATTCGCCGGCAGGTAGAAGAGGAACAATCACGTTTGATCGAAGAGTATAATGTGGATGTGATCGTTCTGGCACGCTACATGCAGATTTTAACACCGGAATTCGTCGAAAAGTATCCGAACAAAATTATCAATATTCATCACTCGTTTCTTCCGGCGTTTATTGGCGCACGTCCATACGAACGGGCATACAACCGCGGCGTGAAGCTAATCGGTGCAACATCTCACTATGTAACCAATGATTTGGATGAAGGCCCAATCATTGAACAGGACATCGAACGTGTAGACCACCGTGATCACGTGGCAGATCTGAAAAAGATCGGCCGCTCGATTGAACGCCGTGTGCTTGCGCGGGCAGTGAAGTGGCATTTAGAAGACCGAATTATCGTCCACGGCAACAAAACGATTGTGTTCCAATAGGAAAAAAGCTGTCCAATAGGGCAGCTTTTTTACATTTTACCCATCAGTTTTTTTGCTACCCACTCAAAGTGATCGGGGTTTAAGCCGGGTGCGAATTCTTCTGGAAGATCATCTAAGTCAGGAATCGGTGCGCCTTTTGGTGCTCCTTCAATGACCTTCAGCGGCTCATTGTTTTCAGGGTTTGTACCCTTCCAAATTTGGCGGATGCCTTCGTACTCACCGGTATTGTTCCACGTATAAAGAACATTGTTCAGTCCCTGCTCCTCAAACTTTCGTGTTGTATCGAATTTTGAATTCGGAACGTGAGGAATCGGGATCATTTTAGTTACGTCCGCTCCGGTAATCATCTCGATGGCTTTTGCATAAGCCAGAATGTGCGTGCCGCCCCGAACAAGCAGGTAGCCGATCATTTCCCTGGCCGTCGGATGATCTGTCATCTCGTACACGCGCATTTTATGCGTGCGCGCACCGGCTTCAAGGAAAAAGTTGTGCAGCAGGTCCAGCGTCAGATTGCCGCTCGAAAATACATACGTCCCGTTCCATGGCATACCCATAGAATCAACCGGCAGTGATGCCTGGGCACTGGCAATAAAATGCTGTGTATTCCGTTTATTCAAACCGTTTTGAAGCGGTGTACAGTCCGGATCAGCATTAAAGGTCGTGTTTTTCATGAGAAGGTTGATCGTTGTTGAAACAAGTTCTACGTGGCCGACTTCTTCAGCCGTAATACTGGCAACAAGATCATAAAAAGGCTTCAGCTTCTTTTTTTGCCGGAAGTTAAAGGACTGAAACAGATAGTTGTTTAACGTCGACATTTCTCCGAATTTGCCTCCAAGCAATTCCTGTACAGCAGCGGCAGAATTGGCGCAGCCGTATTCTGGAATCGGCAGCTCGACGGCAAGACGGTTCATACGCTTAAACATAAAAAGCCCTCCTTTTTCTTCACCTGTTTACTATATGAAAGGAAAATAGGAAAGGTGCCTATTTCGAAAAAATATTTAGAAGCTATTTTCACGCTGATAGGGCCAATAGAAATGAAAGCGCAGACAGTTTTTCAAACGTGAAATTTGGGAACAAACACGGTAGTATGGACAAAAGAATGAAAAGAAAGGGAGATGTGATGTTTGATTCTTTGCTATTTTATTTAATGATTACACTTGTTGTTGGCATCGCGTCTCAATGGATAGCCTGGCGCTATAGACTTCCTGCGATTGTGGTAATGTCTGTAGCGGGGCTTTTAATCGGCCCGCTGATTGGCTGGTTTAATCCAAAGGATGTGTTTGGCGACCTGTTTGGCCCTATTATCTCTGCTGCAGTTGCAATTATTTTATTTGAAGGCAGCTTAAATCTTGATTTCCGGGAAGTAAAAACGGTTCGACAGCCAATTCGCCGGATTGTGACGCTGGGTGCTTTTATTGCCTGGATCGCCGGCTCTCTGGCTGCCCACTACGTAGCAGGATTGTCTCTGGCCGTTTCATTTGTTATTGGCGGGTTGTTTATTGTAACAGGACCAACTGTCATTCTTCCGCTTCTGCGCCAGGCCAAGCTAAAGCCGCGTACTGCCGCGATTTTAAAATGGGAAGGTATTGTGGTAGACCCATTTGGTGCTCTTCTTGCGCTTTTCGCATTTGAACTGATTAAATTTTTCACTGGAGAAGAAAGCGTATCTACGTTTATTAATTTCTTGTTTGGCTCTGCTTTTGCGGTGATACTTGGCATTGTATTCGGTCTCGGTCTTGGAAAAGCGCTTGAAAAAGGGCGTGTGCCGGAGTACTTAAAGTCGCCAGCCGTATTCGTCGTTGTGATTGCCTGCTTCACCATTGCTGACGAGGCCATGCATGAAACAGGGCTGCTCGCGGTAACAGCAATGGGAATGGTAATGGCGAACATGCATATTTCTTCGATAAGAGACATGCGCCATTTCAAGGAAAATATTTCCATACTATTGATCTCAACCATTTTTATTATGCTGACGGCATCTCTAACAAGAGAAACATTAATGCAAATTTTTGACTTTCGCATTATCGCCTTCGTCCTAATTATGCTGCTTGTTGTCCGTCCGCTATCGATCTGGCTTTCTACAATCGGCACGGACATGACAAGAGGAGAAAAAACGCTTGTTGGCTGGATTGCACCACGCGGGATTGTCGCCCTAACGGTGTCCGGCTATTTTGCCCAGTCGCTTTTTGAGGCCGGATATGAGGATGCGGCCGTCCTGACACCACTTACGTTTGCGCTTGTGTTTTCAACAGTTGTAGCACATGGCTTTTCGATCGGCTGGCTGGCGAGAAAGCTTCATTTAGCTTCGACCGATAGGCCTGGTGTGCTGCTCGTCGGCGGTAATACATTCACAGCCAGGCTCGGTAAAACCCTGCAGGATTTGGATATTCCCGTGCTGGTAGCGGATGACTCCTGGCAGCGGCTCCACGCAGCGCGCCAGGCCAATCTGCCGGTTTATCACGGTGAAATCTTATCGGAAAGTACAGAGTATCACCTGGAGTTAACACCATATGAGTATATGATTGCTGCCACAAGCGATGAAGCATATAATGCACTTGTCTGCTCCACCTTTGTACCAGAAATGGGGCGCGTGAATTTGTATCAAATCGCGGCTGGACCGGAGCGGATAGAAACAGCAAAAGAATTCAACAAAACGGTTGGCGGAAAAGTGCTGTTTGATTCATCTGCCCACTATCAGGCTTTAACAGCCAGGGCCGCCGATTACGTTTTTCGGAAAACAGAGCTGACTGAACGGTTTGGGTATGACAGCTATTTAAAAGAGCTGGATGAAAACTCGCTGCTTTTGTTTTTGGTGAAGCCTTCCGGGAAGTTGGCTTTTTACACACGTGACGCCTCGCCCCGCGGGGAAGCAGGTGACATCGTCGTGAGCTTAATGCCGCCCGTCAAGGAAATGGCCAAAGCAAAAGAAAAAATTGCGGAGCAGCGCCGCAGCCAATAAAATGAAAAAAGCGGCCCTTATCAAGGCCGCTTTTTTCTGACAGTAAATCAGAGAGAGTATGGAATTGTATTTTATACGTTGGCCGCTTGAGGCGGCTTTATGCCTATAATTATAATAAAATTTGAAAGTGCTTTCACCACAAAGAACATAAAACCGTATTTTTTTGACACAAAGCAGCAAATTTTTAACGTGAAGTAGAATTTTTAAAAAGGAGAGAAAATGGGTCATTTTAGCGTAAGAATGAGCTGTATTTGTCCCGCCTGTAACGAAAAGAAGAGCTGCGTTCAAACAGCTCTCCTCGAGGAAAAATATATAGTTAACGTCATGCCGCTTTTTAAGAACATCGTTTTGAGATAGGAGTCTGAAATTTATTTTCCAAAGCGGCTGGACAGACGTTACGAAAGAGAAAGAGAATCTTGTTCGAGCATGGAACCGGTCTGAGCGAGGCGTGTGTGCCAGGATAGGGCTTTTTCAAGCACATGCGGTGTCTGGCCGCCGCGTGACACTGCTTCCCTATAATAGCGTCTCAATTGCTCTTTGTACGCCGGGTGGGCACAATTTTCGATCATAACGATTGCCCGTTCACGCGGGGCAAGGCCGCGCAGGTCGGCGTAGCCTTGCTCCGTCACAATCACATCCACATCATGTTCTGTATGATCAACGTGTGAAACAAACGGAACGATACTGGAAACCGCTCCGTTTTTCGCGGTTGATTTTGTTACAAAAATGGCGGTCCGGCAGTTGCGGGCAAAGTCGCCCGACCCTCCAATGCCATTCATCATCTTTGTACCGGCTACGTGAGTGGAATTGATATTGCCGTAAATGTCGGCTTCTAGCGCTGTATTGATTGACAATAAACCAAGCCGGCGGATCAGTTCTGGGTGGTTAGAGATTTCCTGGGGCCGCAGCAGGAGCTTGTCACGGTATTTTTCCAGATTTGAGTAAACGTCTGTCATTTTTTCTTCTGAAAGTGTAATCGAACAGCCGGAAGCAAAGCGTATTTTTCCATGGTCAAACAAATCGAAAACAGCGTCCTGCAGTACTTCAGAATATACTTCCAGGTTTTCGAATTCCGAGTCAATCAGTCCGTGCATGACGGCATTGGCAACCGAGCCGATACCGGATTGAAGCGGAGCAAGTTCATTCGTGAGCCGTCCTGCTTTTACTTCTTCTCGGAGGAAGGCGATTAAGTGATCCGCCATTTGCGCCGTCTCTGCGTCTGGCGGAACGATAGTAGAGGGGGAATCGAGCGCGTGCGTCAAGACGATTCCTTTTATTTTTGCCGGATCGACCCGAATGCCTATTTCCCCAATGCGTTCATTTACGGACATCAGCCCGATTGGTCCGCGCTTTCCTGGATTGTCCGGATTGAAAATATCATGAAGGCCTTCGAGTTCTGCCGGATGGGCGGTGTTCAGCTCAACAATCACATTTTCCGCCCTTTCAACAAATATAGAGGAGTTACCGACAGAGGTTGCAGGGATAATCAGCCCCTCTTCCGTAATGGCGACCGCTTCTACAATCGCATAGTCAACCTCTCCGAGTACACCGGTGCGAAGACATTCCGCTGTATGGGATAAATGCTGGTCCACAAAAAGCAGGCTTCCTTCATTTATTTCTTTTCGCATGACGGGATCTGCTTGAAAGGGAAGGCGTTTATGAATGATCCCCGCTTCTGCCATCATTTTATCTAAATCAAAGCCGAGAGAAGCGCCGGTAAAAATGTTTACTTTAAATGATTCGGCCCTGGACCGTTCTACGAGGGACATCGGCACCGCCTTTGCATCCCCGGCTCTTGTAAAGCCGCTTAACCCCAATGTCATCCCATCTTCAATCCACGATGCCGCTTCGTCTGCGCTTACAATCCTGCTTCTTAATTTCTCCATGCGAATACGTTCATTCATTATGGTTCGACCCCCCGGTTCGTTTTGATAAGTGTATCAATTGTTGAAAGGGCTTTCATTTTGTTTGTAACGAAAAACCACAAAAAAGACGCGAAGAACAAATTTCGCGTCATGAAGCAAGTTTGTTAATAATTGAGCGATTTACGGAATGCGCTGGTGTACGTCTGAGTCACAGGAATTTTCGTCCGGTCTTTCATAATCAGCAGAAAAGTTGAATGGGAATCAGGCTGGATTTCCTGAATAAAGTTGACGTTCACGATATAGGAGCGATGCACACGGATAAAAGCATCGTCCGGCAGCATAAATTCAATCTCGGTTAAATTTAATTTATGATAGCCGGTGCCTGTCCGGGCCTGCACGCGGGTTTTACGTCCTTCCGACTCTAGATACATCACATCTGAATACGGAATTGGGTACCAGCGGTCTTCCGATTTGATTGTTAACAGGTTGCGGGAAATAGGCGATGGTTTAGCCGGGTGTATCGTTGTAATGGCCCCGGTCAGCACATGGTTATTAAAAATCGGTACACTCATAGCGTAATAAGGAATGCCGTATACATCGCTGTCGATATACGTAGATACCTGATGTTTTTCTTCAATAGCCTGCTGGGTCACACTGCCAGGTTTGATCGGATCACCTGCTCGTATATGCAAATCTATCAGACGGCTCGGCTGATAATAAATAAATTTTTCGTGATTTGATACGGCAACAGACGTATTCGGCGGAAAAAATTCTTTCATCACTTCCATTAATCCGGAAACAGTCAGCTGGTCCATTTGCTCCACCTCTTTATCAAGACTGTAGTACAATAAGTGTACCATAGAAAAAGGAGGAAGCACGGTGGCAAAAGGAAAAACAAATGCGATGCGGCTGCTGGATGCAGCAGATGTTGAGTATCAAATGCATGAGTACGATAATAAAGATGGAAAAATAGATGGAGTATCCGTTGCCCAGAAGATTGGTATAGAATCAGAACGTGTATTTAAAACACTGGTGACGCATGGAGCAGGGGGCCTGTTTGTGTTTGTTGTGCCGGTTGAAGCGGAGCTGGATTTAAAGTCGGCAGCCCGTGCAGCAGGTGAGAAAAAGGTAGATATGCTGCCTGTAAAAGATATTCAAAAATATACCGGCTACATTCGAGGAGGCTGTTCACCGATCGGCATGAAAAAGCTGTACCCAACTTTTATTGACGAGCGGGCAAAAGCCTTTACTTCCATTGTGGTGAGTGCCGGAAGAATTGGGGCACAGATAGAATTGTCTCCTCATAAACTAGCAGAAATCGTAAGCGCTTCCTTTTGTGAAGTTGTGAACAAATCGTGAAAAAAATGTGACCGAATTGTATAGATGAAGATTTTTGTGAGAATGCCGGTTCTTTTTTGAAAAAAAACATCGTATACTAGTCCCATCAAATGAAACAGGAGTTGACCCATAACCATGATGGTCGTTGAAAATCTTCTTGATGTGAAAAGCTATTTTGCCGAAGAAATAAAAGAGAACTATGTTGTACAGTATGAGAAAATGGCCAAGTCAGGCGCATTTTTCGAAGCAGGCGGATGGCATGAACTTGAAGAAGAAATGGCAGAATGTGTAAAAGTGTTATGCCAGACAGGAGACGCGTGCTCCGTTACCCGAATTAAGGAATATCCCGTAAACGCTGAATCCACTGTGGATGCCGTGTTAGCACGTATCCGTGAATCTCACAGCGATATTTTTAAAGGATAATATAAATAAAATTGACCGGCTTCCCTCGTTAGGGAAGCCGGTTTTTTAAAAAAAGCAATATTGATCCCTGCTTATTGATAATGAAAAAAAGCACCGATTTTCTCATCGACCAAAGGGGTTTCATGCAGGCCGCTGTGATTAATGGTTTTATCGTACAAAACGTCGAGCTGATACTGGTTTTCGGGCACAATGGCCTTTAAGCTGAGTGCGCTTTGAAGCAGGGTGACCTGATCACCGGTCCCGGCAATATTTAACACTTGTGTTTCCTTTGGAAATTGAGCATGGTTGGCAGTGATTTGAGCCAGAGCCGGCGAACCGGGCATAAGGTCGTATACTGCTTCACCTTTGTTTTGCTTAAACCATCGGCCGCCGGCTACGCCATTAAAAGGGCTGCCAATCGTAACTAATTGGTCAACGGCCGGATGAAGCGTCGGATCATATAAATCCTGCAGAAACTTTACCGATACAATGCCGCCCATTGAATGGCCGACTACTTTGATATGTTCAATACCGTATTCCTTCCTCATCACCTGCATAGCCGCAGCTACTGCACGTGATGTGTCCTCAAAGGAAGCCCGGTTGTTTTCTATAATTAATTGAATAAGCGCAGGCCGTTCTGTAGAAAAAGGACTTTCCCGGACGAGAAGTCTGCCGGTACGTGTAACATTCATCGTCAATGCCCGTTCTCCCCAGCCTCTTTCTTCAAACCGCGAGATCATGGTATTGAAGGAACGAGCTGTTCCTTTAAAGCCGTGAACAAACAAGACAGGCTCTGTAAACTGGGTGTTGGATATGGCGTGATCACTTTTTTCAAGTGTTAAAAAGCTGACATAAATCAAAAGAGCCGCTGCTAAAAAAAGTCCATATTTCCGCATAAACGGTCACTTCGCTTCCATCAAAAGTAGTACTTTTTATTATATATAATTTCGACAAAAAGATACATAGCGGGATATAATGGAATTAAAAGGGGGAGATGGTCCTGAGAGAATGGGTTGGTCAATGCAGTATATGCGGCAAGGATATTTATTGCCTGGATGGATTTTTAAACGGTGTAAAAGAACAGGGAGATCTGCTTTGCTTTGACTGCGAAGAGCAGGACGAATAAGGAATTATTCGCCCTTTTTGCTTTTTAGATGGTGCTGAAAATGCTCTTCTGCTTCGGCGGCATCATATGTGCTGAAAAGGCGATAATCCTCGGCGTCAAGAACCCGGTAGTGTCCGCTGATGACGTTTTGCTGCAGGCGAATGCCGCTCTGGCTGTCCAGCTCATGCCACCAGAGCCGTCCTCCCATCGTTTTTTCCCGAGCGTTGGGACGTGAGATCGTTTCATGGGCAGCCAGCTCCGCTATTTCAACAGGATCGCCGCCAAGTGCCGATTGAAGAATATCACTGTCCCGGAACAAGGCACAAATAGCGGCAGCTGTTGTCCAGCCGGCAGCAGACCGCTCTTTTTCAATTTGGACAAGTGTTTTTTTAGATAAGCCTATCACTTCAGCCATTTTATCCTGTGTGTAGCCGCGTTCTGTACGGATCAGTTTCAATTTAGCTGAAACGATAGCAGTTATCGCTTCTTTGTTCACCGAACATCACTCCTTATGTGTAATTTTACCCTTGATTCATCTGGATGTAAAAAAAGAAAACCCCTTTTATATCAAAAGAGGTTCAAAGTGTAGACAAAGTCTTTCTCTTTCAAAAAAAAGAGTCGATAAGCGAAGCCTGCCGGACTTCGCGCACCTTAGGGCAGTGCGGAAGCTTCCTCGCCTGCGCCTGCGGGGTCTCCCGACTCACTGTACTTCCCGCAGAAGTCTTCGTCCGGCAGGCTTCACTAAGTGGTATTAAAGATCAATAAATATGGAATAAACATTTTCTCTTTTTTAAACAGAAAGATACGACCTTATTCGCTCTACACCATCTTGTCGCAAGCCACTTGGCGGAGTCCGGTAAGCGCAGACTCCTATGGGACTAGCGGGCAAGTTGAGAACGGTGGAGCCGCTAGGCGTAACTGGCTCAACGCCCGCCCCATGGAAAGCGGAGCTGCCTGGACGCCGGTCTATCCCATTCATGTGCACGGTTATCAATCACTTGTCTACAGTTTGAAAACCTCTTTTGTATCAAAAGAGGTTTTCGTTTTATTCATGGCGTAAAGAGTCTATTGGATCAAGCTTTGCGGCTTTGTTAGCCGGCAGCATGCCGAAGATAACACCAATCGCCATTGAAAAAAGCACCGCCCCGACGACTACCTGCCAGGAAATAAGTGAAGGCCAGCCGGCAAAAGCAGAGACAGCAGATGAAGCACCAGCTCCAAGCAGAATGCCGATAATGCCGCCAATCAGGGTAAGCATCAATGCTTCAATTAAAAACTGCGTTAAAATCTGACGCTGTGTAGCGCCGAGTGCTTTTCGGATACCGATTTCGCGTGTTCGCTCTGTAACGGACACAAGCATAATATTCATAACGCCGATCCCGCCGACCAGCAGAGAAATACCCGCAATGGACCCGATAATCGTTGTCATAATAGAGGTAATCTGGCCGATCCCTTCAGCCATTTCCTCCAGATTCATGACTTTATAAGAATCCTCTGTATCATGAAGATCGTTGAGGAGGGCTGTTGCTTCTTCACCGACCGCCTGAAGGCTGTCTGCATCTACTGCCTGTACATCCACTGACGTATAATCAAGCGCACCGAAGCTATTGCGGTACGTACCTGCTGGAATATAAACATCCATTGTGCCGAACGCAAAAAGGCCGGTTGGTGTTTCGGCAACGCCGATTACTTCAATGGGCTGCCCATTCAGCCAGATGACCTGCCCAACCGCTGAGTTTTTGCCGAACATTTCTTTATTTAATTCTGCACTGATCACGCCGGCACGTGCACCAGACATAAAATCCGTACGCGAGAAGGAACGCCCTTGATCAACATCCAGTTTATTCACATCCAAATAGGCTTCGTTAATGCCGTATACTGTAGTGTCAAAAGTATCTTCCCGGTGCCGGGTGGTCATCGAAGTCATCGTCGAAGCGACAACATTTTTTACATCCGGCAGCCGTTCCAACTGCTCGATGTCCTGCTCATTAAAAAAAGATTCCATATAAATATTCGGATTTCTTTGGATCTCCTCTTCGGTCGGTTCATAGTACACATTAATTGTATTATCGGAGCCGGTCAGCTGGGACTTGAGCATCTGCTCGCCGCCCTGGCCAATCGCCACGACTGTAATAACAGCCGCTACCCCGATGATGATACCGAGCATCGTCAAAATGGACCGCAGTTTATGGGCAAGAACGGATGAGAGCGCCATCCGGATATTTTCTTGTAACGTCATCGAATCGCCTCCTCTGTAATGGAGCCGTCCCGGACAGTGACGACCCTTGATGTGTATTGGGCGATTTCCGGTTCGTGTGTGATGACGACGATTGTAGAACCGCTCTCATGGAGGGCCGTTAATTCTTCCATAATTGAGATACTTGTTTTGGTATCCAGCGCACCGGTCGGTTCGTCCGCTAAAATAAGGGAAGGATTATTGACGATGGCACGGGCAATCGCCACACGCTGCTTCTGCCCGCCAGACAGAGCATTTGGCAGGTGGTGCATTCGCTCTTTTAACCCCACTTTTTCGAGTGCTGCTTCCGCCCGCTCGATCCGCTCACGCTTTGAAATACCTGCGTAAACCATCGGCAATGCGACATTTTCAAGCGCATCCAGCCGGGGAAGAAGCTGGAATTGCTGAAACACAAATCCGATCTGCTTATTGCGAACCTGAGCGAGTTCGTCATTAGAGTAAGTGGAAATCTCTTGTCCATTTAATTCATAAGAGCCGGCTGTCGGCTTATCGAGGCAGCCGATAATGTTCATGAGCGTTGATTTTCCAGAACCGGACGGGCCCATAATGGAGGTGAATTCACCGTCTTCAATGTTTAAATCAATGTTTTTTAAAATAGGAACCGTTTCTTTGCCGAGTGTATAGCTTTTTTCGATGTTACGGAGGCGGATCATTCGACCGTCACATCCATCCCATCCGAAAGGGTATCATCCGGATTTAAAATCACACGGTCCTTTCCGGTTAAACCGCCGGTTACTTCTATTCGGTTACCGGTTTGTATGCCCGTTTTGACGGTTTTCTCGATTGCCTGTCCGTCTTGTACGACAAACACAATGGATTTGTTTTCTTCCTGCCGCACAGCTTCAGCGGGAAGGGAATGGGCGGTTTTTTTATTCGTTTCAATCTCCAGCAGCAGCTTAAAGCCCGGCTTGATCGCAGAAATGCCAGCATCATTTACTTTGATTTCAACCGGATATTGATTAGCAGCATTTCCATCTCCAGCAGCTGCCTGCTCAGGAAGCAAGTCCACTTTTGTTACACTGCCGGCCCAATTTTTATCAGGGATCACATCAGATGTAATGGTGACAGCCTGTCCGGGCTTAACATTTAGCGCGTCATATTCGGACAAAACACCTTTTGCCATAAAAGATCCGGTCTGTCCGACGTGGACGATCGGCTCTGTCGTTTCACTGCCAGCTGGCTGCAGGTCTTTTTGGACACTCAGCACCGTTCCATTGATCTTGCTTGTGACTGTTAAACCTTCTCGCTGCTTCTCCAATGATGTCACTTCCAGATTGTTTCGCTTTCGTTCAAGCTTTGCTGTATCAAGATCTAAATTCAACTGGTCACGTTCAGTACGGATCTGTTCCTCTGCCGCTTTTTTTCCGACTTCTTTTTCTAAATCATCCTGTTTACTGCCAAGCCGGTTCAGCTGTTTGTTTAAGGATTCAATTTGCAGATTCGTTGACTGTCGGGTCAGTTCTGCCTGTTCTTCTTCTAGTGCAATGGTATCGCTTGAATAAGTAACAAGCGGCGCGCCGGCTTTGACTGTATCGCCTTCTTTTACGTGAACCGTTTCTACCTCGCCTTTTTCCGGCTCGCTGTACACTTTTTGTTCGTCTGCAAGTGACAGGGAGCCCGGGATCATCACCGTTGTTTTTAATTCTTCTTCTTTTATTTGGCCCGTTTTTACGATGATTTCGTTTTTTGCCTGTGATCGGTACACACTGGCACCGATAAAAAGGACCAGAAGCACAATGACAAGAGGAATGATGACTTTCTTTTTTTTCAGCATCTTAATAAACCGACCCTGTTACAATGGCTGTTCCGAGCG
Source organism: Domibacillus robiginosus (assembly GCF_000966195.1). GTDB lineage: Bacteria > Bacillota > Bacilli > Bacillales > Domibacillaceae > Domibacillus > Domibacillus robiginosus. The sequence continues at coordinate 151,395 of NZ_LAHL01000005.1, forward strand.
TGAGAAGGAAAAGCACACCTGCAATAATCCAGCCCGCCCGCTTCGACATGCCTGTTACGATCGGAAGCCCGATTCCTGTCAGAATCACAGACCAGATTGTGAAAATTTCAAAAGCACTCAGGATGCCCCCGGCTGTTCCTTCAAGCCCCAATAGGCCATTTAAGCTGGTTACATTTGGGTCTGTTCCAGCCGCCACAGCAACGCCTAAATTAATGATCTGGCCAATTGTGGTAATGAACATAATGAATAGGGAAAAAGTGACCATTCGTTTGAATGTCGTTTCTCCGCCCGCTAATTTAACAAGTAAAAGCGAGATACCGGCACTGATGATGACCGTAAGAGGAAAAATAAAAATGCTTGATACTGCAGTTGTAATCATCGCAATATTTTGTGCTTGTTCAGCCGAAAGCCCGCTCGATTCCAGAGCACCTACCGATTCCGGGAGAAGGGCGGTCAGCATTGTAGCTGCCGTGAAAAAAAGAAAAACAATTAATCCGGGAATCCAAATCACCGGCCGCTCTCTCATTCTTTTAAATTGTTCAACGGGACCCGTAATAAAACGAAAGAGAGAGGGCTTTGGGCCGGTTGGAACGACAGTTTTTTCAGTCATTGCTTTTAACTCCTTTTACAATAAAATTATGTACAAAGACTCATACGTATTATTTTGCAAAAGGTTTCATATTTTCTATAAAAATGGTAAATAAAAACTGCCCCAAAAGGAGGCAGTTTTATCATTCTGTTAAAATATAATGTTGTCCAACTACATCATTCTCAAAACCTACATGTTTAGTGACCGTTCTTGGCCGAAGCATAGAAGAAGCGGCATTCGCGGGGGCTCCGCTTTCCAAGGGGCAGGCGGTGAGCTCGTCTTCGCCACCTCGCGGCAAAGCCGATCTCACCTGTCCCGCTAGTCCCTTAGGAGTCTACGCCCCGCGCCTGCTGCCTTAGTGGGGAAGAAAGGAAGACAGAGAAACCCAGTGTGTTTCCCTTTCTTTGCTGGAAAGAACAGAAAAAACCTTTCAACCTCTCTTTTTTTCAGAAGCGCAACGGGCGAAGGACTGCCGGCGCAGACTCCCGCGGGACGAGCGGACAGGGTGAAACAGGCAGCGCGAAACGATGGCTGGTTCAGCGTTCGCCCCTGCTGTTAGCGCAGCCGCCAGTCCGGGGACCACCGGCGATGTTTTTCAAAAGGGGAAGGCTTTCGGACAAGCTAAAAAAGAAACATGCTATATACACTTTTGAAAAAATGAAATTCCTCTTAACTCTGTGTTTTTCAACACTAGGAAAAAACTGCCCCAAAAGAAGGCAGTTTTGTCTGTTAATCAATATCTTTTCCCGCAGCTTCACGGATTTCTGTTCGTTTTTGATAAAGGTTAGAAAGAATGGTTTTCACTACGCCGTAAAACGGAATAGCAAGAATAACGCCCCAAATGCCGGCGATATTTCCAGCAGCCAAAATAACAGTAATCACGGTAAGCGGATGGACATCGAGCGCTTTGCCCATGACGTTTGGCGAAATAAAGTTGCTTTCAACCTGCTGGGCAATCAGCATAATAATCGCTACATACAGGGCCATTTGCGGCTCCTGCAGGAGGGCAATAAACATAGCTGGCACAACCGCCAGGTAAGGGCCAAGAAACGGAATGACATTTGTAATCATACCGAAAAGCGCCAATAACAGAGCGTAATCCAGGCCAATAATTAAGTAGCCAATCAACAGCATTATACCAACAAGAAAGCTGACCAAAAGCTGTCCTTGAATATAAGAACGAAGAGTTACGTCCAGATCATGCAGTGTTTTACGAACCCATGTTCTGCGCTCTCCACTAAAAAAGCCGGCTACGAACGGCGCGAATTTTTCGTGATCCTTCAACATGTAAACCAGGAAAAAAGGTGCCAATACAAGAAGAAATAGTCCCTGGAAAAAGTTTTGAAGAAACGTCAGCAGCCAGGAGCCGAAGCCCACAGTCCAATCATTTAAATTGTTAGAAACATTGCTGATCGCACTTTCAACAGATTCCTGCGCTTGAGGTGGAAGGTCATCCCGATGGTTGAGCAGGTAATCCACCCATTTTTCACCTTCCTCAATCATTTGCGGTGTGTTTTTGGCTAAAGAGCCGGCTTGTTCGCTGATTACAGGCGCGATCATCGCATAAATAAGCCAGAATACGGCTACAACCACAACAAGCACAAATGTAATGGAAGCCCAGCGCGGCAGCCCTTTTTTCTCAAGAAAATGAAGAAGCGGCCGTGTTAAGTAAAAAAGCACCCCGCCAATTAAAAGAGGCAGGAAAATCGTGCTGGCGATAATAATAAGAGGGTTAAAGACTTCATGAATTTGCTGAAACATAAAGATAATCAGCATCGCCAGTAAAATACCAATTCCTGTTTGAAACCAAAGTTTGTTTGTCAAAAAAAAGACACTTCCTTTCTAGGCAACATATATCATTACCCGATTATACGAAAAAAAAGCCGGTAGGTTCCGGCTTTTTAAAAATAAAGATGGGCAACTCCTGCAATAATCGGCAAAGAGATCAACGTGCGGATGATAAAAATAAGAAACAAGTCTTTAAAAGAAACGGGAATTTTTGTTCCGAGAAGTAGTCCGCCTACTTCTGACATATAAATAAGCTGCGAGACTGATAAAGCCGCAATTACGAACCGTGTCAGCTCGCTTTGAATGCTTTCACCTAAAATCGCCGGTAGAAACATATCCGCAAACCCGATCATAATCGTTTCAGATGCTTCTTTTGCGAATGGAATGTTTAAAAGCTCAAGCAGCGGAACAAACGGTAGGCCAAGCCATTGAAAAATCGGCGTGGATTCCGCAATCACCAGAGCTGTTGTGCCGATAGCCATGACAATCGGGATAACACCGAGCCACATATCGAGCACATTTTTTACACCGTCGGCAGCTGTTTCGGACAGCTTGTTTTGGCCGGCCCGCTTCACAGCCTGTTCGTATCCGTATGAAAGCGGCGTGTATCCGTCTGGAATCGATTCATCGTCCGCATGACGGGGAGTTTCGTCAATAAAGGTATCGGGCTTTCTGGAGAGCGGCGGAATCCGCGGCATAATGAGTGCACAGGCAATTCCTGCTAAAACAACCGTTAAGTAAAACGGAATAAAATACTCATCCAGGCCGACCTGGCCAAGAACAACAAGACAAAAGGTAATAGAAACGACTGAAAACATCGTTCCGATAATAGCTGCTTCTTTTTTTGTATAAAAACCTTCCTCATACTGCTTACTTGTCAGCAAAACCCCAATCGTTCCATCTCCAAGCCATGAAGCGAGTGCGTCTACCGAAGAGCGGCCCGGCAGTAAAAAAAGCGGGCGCATCACCTTTGTTAAGGAATAACCGACAAATTCAAGCAAGCCAAAATTAAGCAGGAGAGGCAGAAGAAACCCGGCAAATAAAAAGACTGCAAAAAGAACAGGCAGCAGGCTGAACAGAAGTGTACCGCCCGTTGCATCAGACCAAACGGCCTTCGGACCAAGGTGGAAATAAGACATAACCGCAAAAACGGCACCTGCCAGGCGGACAATCAGCCAAAATGGCGAAAGATTAAAAAGAGCCGCTGCAAAAGCAGAACGGTGTAAAAACGCCGGACGAATGAGCTTCACAATAAGTGTTAACAAAGCAGACAGCACGATCAGTCCCATCACAATAGTGGGAATCGCATCTCCAAGGACTTCTTGAAGCCAGGCTGATAAAACCGCGATCGGAATCGTCATACCATCTTCCATCGGCACAGGGGTTATAAACAATAAAATCCCGATTGCAGATGGAATGATAAACTGCAAAAGGGAACCAGGTTTACGCATATATAAATCCTTTCTTTGTATAAAAATTCATTATATGCACATTTTAATTCATTCCTTTTAAAAAATCTATGCTTCAGCACATATTCGTAAAATACAGAATTTTGATTGCGCTTACATGTGCTGTGCAGCTTGAACCCAGTGTTTTTACGGATTCCGAACTATTTTCATGTTAAAATAGGGGGGAATGAAATTAAAACAAGAAGGTGACACGAATGATTACGAGCATCGCAACAGATATGGATGGAACGTTACTAAACGGCAAAATGGAAGTGAGCGAAGAAAACCGTGCTGCTTTGAAAAAAGCGCAGGAGCTTGGGATCGAAGTCATTGTGGCAACAGGGCGCTCTTTCAAAGAAGCCCGTTTTGCCCTAGAAGGAACCGGGATTGAATGTCCAATTATTGCAGTAAACGGTGCGGAAATTCGTGACGCAAAAGGCGAAATTATTCAATTCACAGCGATTGAAGACGATCTGGCGTATGACTTGTACCGGCGTTTAAAAGATGTAGGTGTGTACTTTGAAGTGTACACCAATCAAGCAACCTACACAGACAATGCAGAAAAAGCAGTAGAGCTGTTGGTTGATATTGTTCTGTCTGCACACCCGGAAACGAACGTAGAAGAAATCCGTGAGCAGGCTAAGCTTCGTATTGAGCATGGTCTTGTGAAGCTAGTGAATGATTACGAAGAAATTATTCGTGATACAAGCCAGCACATTTATAAATTTTTTGTGTTTTCAACAGATCACAAGCTGCTTCAGCGAGCAGCAAACCGGCTTGATGGCATCAACGGCGTAGCGGTCAGCTCATCGGGTAATGAAAATCTAGAAATTACGAATGATCAGGCACAAAAAGGCATTACGCTTGAAAAGTACCTTGCCGATAAAGGACTTTCTATGAAAGATGCACTGGCTGTTGGTGATAACTACAATGACCTGTCCATGCTTGAAAAAGCTGGATACTCTTACGCTATGGGCAACGCAGATGCCAATATTAAAAAAGTAGCTCGTTTTGAGACGTCCCGTAATGAAGAAAGTGGAGTGGCAAAGGCGATTGAAGATGCACTAGAAAGAACTGCGGTCAAATGATAAAATAATTCATACAATTCGCAATAAGAAGGAGAATTCGCCTTGTCTAAAGTATCAATAGAGGAAATCGTCGTGGCGAACCAGGTTTTAAAAGACGTGGTCACCAAAACGCCGCTTCAAAAAAATGAACTTTTATCAGCCCGTTACGGCTGTAATGTGTATTTAAAGCGTGAAGATTTACAGATTGTTCGCTCCTTTAAACTGCGCGGTGCGTATAACTTTATCCGGAGTCTGACGGAAGAGGAGCGGGCAAAAGGTGTAGTATGCGCAAGTGCCGGCAACCATGCGCAGGGTGTGGCGTATTCCTGCTTTGCTCTCGGCATCGAAGGAAAGATTTTTATGCCGTCCACGACGCCGCGTCAAAAAGTATCGCAGGTAAAACGGTTCGGCGGCGATAACGTGTCGGTTGTTTTAACAGGAGATACATTCGACGATTCTTACACAGCGGCCATGGCTTATTGTACGGAAGAAGAAAAAATGTTTGTTCATCCGTTCGATGATTACCGGACAATTGCCGGACAGGGAACAGTCGCAGTTGAAATCTTGAACGATATGCAGGAACCCATTGATTATATGTTTTGTTCCATCGGCGGCGGCGGCCTTGCAGCAGGCGTCGGCTCTTACTTAAAGGGGATCAGCCCGTCTACAAAGCTAATCGGTGTTGAACCTGAAGGAGCTGCCGGCATGAAAGCTTCCTTGAACAGCGGACAGGTAACCCGTCTAGAAACGATCGATCCGTTTGTCGACGGTGCAGCCGTTAAACAAGTTGGTGATTTGACAATGGATATTTGCATGGACGTACTTGATGGCATATCCGTTGTTCCAGAAGGCAAAGTATGCACGACGATTCTGCAGCTGTACAACGAAAATGCGGTCGTAGCAGAGCCGGCAGGGGCACTTTCCGTAGCCGCACTTGATTTTTATAAAGATGAGATCAAAGGGAAAAACGTGGTTTGTGTGATTAGCGGCGGCAACAATGATATTGAGCGGATGCAGGAAATCAAAGAACGCTCGCTCATTTATGAAGGATTAAAGCATTACTTTATCGTTACGTTCCCGCAGCGCGCCGGAGCGCTGCGCAAGTTTATGGCTCAGGTGCTAGGTGAGCACGATGACATTACCCGCTTTGAATACACAAAGCGCACCAATCGTGATGAAGGACCGGTTCTGGTCGGCATTGAGCTAAAGCATAAAGAAGACTATGCGCCGCTTGTAAAGCGCATGGAAGAAAACGGCTTCCCGTACATGGAAATCAACAGTGATCCACTGCTGTTTAACCTGCTTATTTAAACGGGCATTAAAAAAGCTGATCTGCAAACGCAGATCAGCTTTTTATGTCGGTTACTTTGTCTTTGTCATCGAATGTATAGGTCCAGAAATACTCATAGTTAAACCGGTCGTGCAGCTCGCTTCCTTCTTCCGCGACACTTGCTTCAAGGTCTTTTAGCATCCAGATCGTCTGCGAAATGTGAGCTTTCATGGCCTCCAGCTTTTTATCATACACGTGTCGGATATCATAGTGAATATCCGCTGCGCCAATTTCCTCTAATGTGTTATTCGCAAACGCTACACAGTGAAGCTTTGGACGCTTGCTCTCTTCAATCGCCCGTACTGCTCGTACAACGGCTCGTGCTGTTGCTTCATGATCTGGATGAACAGAGTAGCCCGGATAAAAAGTGATAATGAGTGAAGGGTCCAGCTCATTGATCAAATCTGTTACAAGGTTCATCATTTTTTGATCGTCTTCAAACTCTAGTGTTTTATCGCGAAGACCCATCATGCGTAAATCCTGAATGCCGATGGCTTCGGCAGCTTTTTGCAGCTCGGCTTTGCGGATATCCGGCAGGGACTCGCGCGTAGCGAATGGAGGATTACCGAGGTTACGGCCCATTTCACCGAGCGTTAAGCAGGCATAGGTAACCGGCGTTTTACGACCGGTATGAATGGCGATTGTTCCCGATACTCCAAATGCCTCATCATCCGGGTGAGGAAAGATGACAAGCACGTGGCGCTCTTGTTCAATTTCCATTGTTTCTGTCATCGTCTTCAGTCCTTTCGTTACTTAAAAGGCGTCGTGCCCAGCTGAAGGGCGACTGCCAGTTTTCCATCAAAATCATGTCCAGCCATCAACAAATGTCCGCTTTCATCAAATCCGTAATGAGTGAGTCCCTCTGCATAGACCCAGCCAATTGCAAGCTTCAGCCCAACACGAAAAGGACCATCGCCTACAATTTTGCCGTGTTCATATGTAAGCTTTGCATTGCGGATATAAGCACCTGCAGAGAAAAACTTTTCGTTAAAATGTGATGCGTAAGCGCCGTTTGTCGTTTCCATATGAAGGTATACTTCCTGGCCGGCAAACTTATTAATAAGCTCCTGTACCTTTTCAGGTAAAATCGGTTCCATGCCCGTTGACCTCCCGTCGAATTTCGTTCTTGCCCTATTGTACTAAAAAATAGTTCGAATGGCGAAAATCCCGCTTTTTCAGTATGATAAAGAAGAAATCTATTAAGTAGGGGTGGTACATATGATTAAAAACATTATTCAAGAACGCCGTTCCATTAAAAAGTTTAATGGCAAGCCTGTAGCGCTGGCCGATGTAACGGCTGTGTTAGAAGCTGCTGTATGGGCACCGAATCATGGCTGCCGTGAGCCGTGGCGCTTTGTTGTTGCGGCGGAAGAAGGGCTCGAGGCCATCCGGAATACATTAAAAGAATGCACGATTCCTAAATGGAACACGCTTTCGGAGGAAGAGCTCAAGAAAAAAACAGCGGGCTTTGCACTTCCAGGAGCTTTTGTTTTTGTGATTGTGCCGGAAGATCCACGCCAAAAAGAACGGCTGGAAGATTTCTCGGCTGCGAGTGCGCTTATTCAAAATGCCCAGCTGCTGGCCTGGGAGCAGGGTATCGGTACATGCTGGAAAACACCGGCCTGGCTGGACGCGCCAAAGTTTCGTGAAGCGCTTGGTGTAAAGCCAGGAGAGCGAATTTTAGCACTGCTTCAGTTCGGTTATTACGATGAGCTGCCACCGGCAAAAGAGCGAACGCCGATTCAGGAAAAAATCACATATTTTAAATAAAAAATCCCGTCCATCTGGACGGGATTTTTTTGTTATTTTTGATTGTAGGCGCCGTGCATCACTGGGCCAACGTACTCGTTTAGCTTCCAGCCGTGTTTGATTGCCGCATTTACGAAATCTTTCGCATTGTGGACGGCTGTTTTGACATCCTGTCCATTTGCCAGGTTTGCTGTAATGGCAGCCGCAAATGTACAGCCTGCTCCGTGGTTGTAAGGCGTTTGGTGTTTTTCGCCTTCTAGCAGCTCAAATTCGTTCCCATCATAGAAGAGGTCAATCGCTTTTTCGCTTTCAAGCTGCTTGCCGCCTTTGACTACAACGTTTTTTGCCCCTAGTGAGTAAATTTTCTGTGCCGCTTCCTTCATCTCGTCAATTGTACGGATCGGGCCGACGCCGGACAGTTGCCATGCTTCAAATAAGTTTGGTGTTACCACCGTTGCAAGCGGAAGAAGAGAGTCACGTGTTGCTTCGGCTGCTTCAGGATTTAATACTTCGTCCTCACCCTTGCAGACCATAACCGGATCGATCACTACTTTTTGGATATTATTCGCTTTAATAGAAGCTGCAGCGGTTTCGATAATTTCAGGAGTAGCAAGCATTCCGGTTTTCAGCGCGTCAATACCGGTTGACATCGCCGTTTTTAATTGAGCTTCGAGTGCATCAATAGCCAGCGGAAATACACCGTGGCTCCAGCCATTTTCAGGGTCCATCGTTACAATCGTTGTCAGGGCAGTCATGCCATAGGTGCCGTGCTCCTGGAAAGTCTTTAAGTCGGCTTGAATTCCGGCACCACCGCTTGTATCTGACCCTGCAATCGTTAATGTCTTTTTCATGATGAAATTCCTCCTTTTTTACACTTCCTTTAGTTTAAGAAACAATGGGCAAATGTACAAGAAAAAACGCCCTTTTTTAAAGGGCGCTGTCATCGTTAGAATCAGCCGTGCTTCGTTGTTCTGTATGTTGATCGGTCGCAACCACTACAATAAGGCCCCGGTCAAGCTGTTCTTCGTACTCGGCTGCTTCGGATTCACCCAGGCCGAGGCTGTGGAGCTTTGCACGTAGCTCATCTCCGCGTTTTTTGAATACGTTGCTGACCGTCCCGGACAAGCCCTGCTCTTTTAAGCCGATTTCACCGCTGTTGGTTGCATCGGTTAACTGCTTGGACTCTTTTTTATCGTAAGCAAACACATAAATGTTTTCTTTAGACAGCCCGTCCTGTGAAAAAGCTGTTACAATACTGGCCGCTTCTGTATGATTTCGAACAATTTTCGCGGTATACAAAGAAAAACCTCCTCGTATTTTCCCGTTTGCTCTTTTATACCCGCCCGCTTTATTTTTAAACAGCCGCTTCTTCCTTTATAATGAAGGAGGAGGTGAGCCGCATGAGTAAAAAAATCTTAACAAATGACTGGGCGCCGCTTCTTGAAGGTGAGTTCGATAAGCCTTATTATCAAGAATTGCGGTCATTTTTAAAGGAAGAATACCGTACACAGGTGATTCATCCAGATATGGACGATATTTTTAATGCACTTCATTTTACACCGTACGAGCATGTAAAAGTGGTGATCCTGGGCCAGGATCCGTATCATGGGCCGAACCAGGCGCACGGCTTGAGCTTTTCAGTTCAGCCAGGCATTAAACCACCGCCATCCTTGAAAAACATGTACAAGGAACTTAAGGAAGATGTTGGATGCGACATACCGAATCATGGGTATTTGAAACAGTGGGCAGATGAAGGTGTTTTGCTGTTAAACACCGTTTTAACAGTTCGAGATGGAAAAGCTCATTCACATCGCAACAAAGGTTGGGAGACGTTTACTGATCAGGTGATCAAGCTGATCAGTGAACGAGAAAAGCCGGTTGTGTTTTTATTGTGGGGAAAACCTGCTCAAAGCAAAAAAGCACTGATCGATACAAGCCGGCATGTAATCATCGAATCGCCCCATCCAAGCCCTTTGTCTGCCTCGCGCGGTTTTTTTGGCAGCCGGCCATTTTCCAAAGCGAATGATGCACTGGCGTCTATGGGGGAGAGCCCCATCAACTGGTGTTTAAACAAACAGGTTTGATTGTAACGTGTAAAAAAGCAAGCCAGCTGACGTTTCACGTGAAACGAAAAGCAGGGAAGGGGCGTGTTGAAAGCGGAACCGAATTGTATGAAATGCCGGCATTTTTTTGTCACGTGGGATGCGCAGGCACCCCGTGGCTGCCGTGCATATGGATTTAAAACGAAACAGCTGCCGTCCGTGGTCGTTAAACGGTCATCGGGCCATCCATGTTTTCAATTTTCGTCGAAAGCAGGTGATAAAAAATGAATGTATCTCATGAGAAAGTGCTGCAGAAAATGGAGCAGGAAATAGCTGCTGCAAGAAATGCCGGCCCGGGAGGAATGGAACGGCACATTTACGTTATTAAGTCGATGTGCGATTTGCTTATCGGTGCCGGGGTGGACATGCCCGCACCTGTACAGGCTGCCACACCAGCTGTCATGATGCCGCCGGCCCAGCCGCCTGTGCAGGTAGCAGGGCAGAAGGAGCGGATTGCCACAGAAGACGGCTCAAACGGAGATTCAATTTTTGATTTTTAAAGGAGTAGAATCATGAAATTATTTATTATTTTAGGGGCTATTCATGCTTTTCTGGCCGTTGCCCTTGGTGCGTTCGGCTCGCATGGGTTAGAAGGACGGGTGGAAGCAAAGTATTTAGACATCTGGAAAACAGCCGTTCAATACCAGATGTTTCATGCGCTCGGCTTACTAATTGTTGGCTTTTTAATCGGTCAGTTTTCAGGCAGCTCTATCCTTAATTGGTCCGGCTGGCTTATGTTCGCGGGCATTATCCTGTTTTCAGGCAGCTTGTTTGTTTTAGTGCTGACCGGTATTGGTAAGCTTGGTGCGATTACACCAATCGGCGGGCTGGCTTTTCTGGCAGCCTGGGTGCTGCTTATTGTGGCAGCCGTTAAAAATATGTAGTGGAAAGAGCGGCTTTCTTGCCGCTCTTTTTTAACCGTTATACGGATAGTCGTATGCAATTTCGCCGTCAAAGGTAGCATAATCCAGGTAAAGAAGTGGAATTAAGTAGCGTTGTCCGCCTGATGGATGGCTTAGGATCAAGTGGTCACGTCCAGCCGCTTCAATTCGGCCGCGGAATACTTTCGCATTCCATTCTTTGTTGTTCTCAAAAGTTGTATACACAGTCACCATTTTACCGCGGTTTAAACGGAAAATATTTTCAATATAAGATTCCTCTACTTGCGGAACGCCAGGACCAGGAGTTACGCTAGGAGGCATTCCCTGCCCCATGCCAGGAGGCATTCCCTGTGGACCGCCCTGGCCCATATTTCCCGGATTCATGCTTCCCTGGTTCATATTTCCTTGAGCTGGCATGTATTGAAATGGATTCATGCAAAAAACGCCTCCTTTTTAGTAAACCGATGGACAAACGGAACGAAGCGGACTAAAAAAGCAATGGGATTTAAATCGGCCGGTGTTCGGCTGGTTATACCACTGAGTCGGGCATCCGCCGGCTGGCTCAAAAAACCAAAGAGCATTGGAAGCTGGATGATAGCGGCCGCCTCTTAATACTTTTCGTGCCAGGTCGATGTCTTGCTGGCGGGCCCCCTGATAAAAATAGCTTTTCTGTGTAGCTTCAAAGCCGCCAGGAGACTGAAAAACCATTTGACGAATCGTACGGATATCCCTGAAATCAAGACAGTCAGCCCGTGTCCGATTTACGCCGACATTGCCAACCATCAGCATACCAAGCGAGCCTTCGCCTTCGGCCTCTGCGCGCATAAGGCGCGCCAAAAGCCTTACATCTTCTTCCGTATGAGCGACAACAGCCACTTCAACACCTCCCGATTTACTTTATGCAAAATGTCCAAAGTCGGTGCAAGGTCCGCACCCGAATGGGATGCTCCTCACAAAACATACCGTACGAGAATGACAGATGTGTCGACAAAAATGGCATACAAAAAACGATGCCTAAAAGACATCGTTTCGGACTGTAGACAAATGATTGATAACGGTCACATGAATCGAATAAATTAGCGGCGTCCGGGCAGCTCCGCTTTCCATGGGGCAGACGCCGAGCCCGACTGCGCCTGGCGACTTCACCGGTCTCGGCTGTCCGCTCGTCCCATAGGAGTCTGCACTGCCCTCCCGCCGCCAAGTGGCTTGCATCAAGAATGTATAGAGCTAAAAAGGTCATATTTTTTCTTTTAAAAGAGAGAAAATATCTATCCAGTCCTTAGCTCTTTGATCTTCAACACTACTTATCGCCTCTTGTTTTTGAAAGAGAAAGACATCGCTTTAAAGGGTTAATTTACATGCATCATTTGAGTGAATTTTTCGTCTGTCAGCAAATGACCGACAAAGAAAGAACCGAATTCACCATAGCGGGCGCTTACTTCATCAAAGCGCATTTCATAAATCAGCTTTTTAAACTGGAGCACGTCATCCGCATAAAGAGTAACGCCCCATTCGTAATCATCAAATCCGACTGAACCGGTAATGATCTGTTTCACAAGCCCGGCATACTGGCGGCCGATCATGCCGTGGCTGCGCATTAAGTTGCCGCGATCCTTCATCGGCAGCATGTACCAGTTGTCCTCGCCCTGGCGGCGCTTATCCATTGGATAGAAGCATACATAATCCGTTTTCGGAAGCTCTGGATACAGGCGCGCACGAATTTGCGGATTTTCATATGGATTTTCATCAGATGACAAGTAATTGCTTAGTTCAACGACCGATACATAGGAATAAGCTGGAATTGTAAATTCAGCGATTTTCAGCTTATTAAATTCTGTTTCAATCACATTTAATTCTGCCATTGTCGGACGCAAAATCATCAGCATAAAATCAGCTTTCTGGCCAATGATACTGTAAAAGGAATGGCTACCGGATTTTAATTCCTGTGTTTCTTCCAGCTTATACAAAAATTTACGGAACTCAGCCAGAGCACCCTCCCGTTCGTTGCTCGACAATGTTTTCCAGGATGCCCAGTCAATCGAGCGGAAATCATGGAGGCAATACCAGCCATCAAGCGTTTTTGCTGCTTCACTCATGTTCTTCATCTCCTATGTAGTGTAGTCCCATTTACTATATCATAAAAAGCTTGAACGACTCTCGCCGGAAGGCTACAGTAAAAGAAGAACATTTTGTGAAGGAGAATCGTTATGGATCAATCAGAATCACTTCTGCGCCGGCCGTTATGGCGGTTTATCGATCAGTCCGCCTATGGGCCTGGATTCAACCCTATTCATTCATTTGCCACGGATGACGCGCTGGCAACAGCAATCGGCGCTGGACAAAGTCCGTCAACGGTACGCGCCTGGGTACACCATGATACAGTTGTGCTTGGCATTCAGGATACAAAGCTTCCTTACTTAAAAGAAGGGGTGCGGGTATTAGAGGATGAAGGGTACCGGGTCATTGTCCGTAACTCCGGGGGACTTGCAGTGCTTTTGGATGAAGGGATATTGAACTTGTCGCTCGTGATGCCGGACACGGAAAAAGGCATTGATATTGACCGAGGCTATGAAGCGATGTATGCGCTCGTTCGCCACATGTTTCCGGAAGCTGATATTGACGCTTATGAAATTGTCGGCTCCTATTGCCCCGGAAGCTATGATCTTAGCATTGGCGGCCGAAAATTTGCCGGTATTTCACAGCGCCGCTTGAAAAAAGGGGTAGCTGTTCAAATCTATTTATGCGTAAACGGCAGCGGGTCGGAGCGTGCCGCAGCCATTCGTGCTTTTTACGAAACGGCTAAAAGGGGAGAAAAAACAAAATGGGCCTACCCGGATATTCAGCCTGAAGTGATGGCCTCACTTGCCGAGCTGACGGGAAGACCGCTTTCGATCCAAGATGTTATTATTCGCTTTTTGACCTCACTGAAAGAAATCGGCGGTCCTCTTGAGAGCGGTTCAATGACTGCGCTTGAAGCCGATATTTTTGATGGTTATTTGCAGCGTGTAATAGAGCGAAACGACCGGGCGCTTGCGTAGTATTACTCAGCTACTTTTTCGAGATTTCCGTTTTGTTCCATTTTAAATGTTACTGCAGAACCTTCTTCGTCATCAAGAGCAACGAATTTGCGGGCACGGTTCATAATCTTCATCAGTGTTTCATAGTCTTCCTGCATCATTTCGGATGATTGCTCAATCTTATCAAGACGGTATTGAAGTTGTTCATTCTCACTGCGAAGCCGTTCATTTTCGGCTTTCACGGCATCAATAGAATCGAGGCTTTGCAGATAGCCGATCACATCCGTCATTGTGATCGTTACACGGCCTTCAGCCGGTGGAGCATACAGCGCTTTTTTCTCGATCGTACGGCTGCGCTGTTTACGCTGCTTTTTGGCCAGGCTGAGTGCTTTTTCATACTGAGTGCGGACAACCGCATTCCAGCGAAAGCCACAAGCAGCGGACGTGCGGTTGAGCAAGTCGCCTACTTCTTCAAATGCGTTTAATTGTGTACTTCCTTCACGTACGTGACGAAGAACCGTTTCAGCGAGCAGCAAATCATTTTCTTCTGACCAGGCATCTTGACGAACTTTCATCTTATCATCTCTCCTTATGAAAATAGTGTCTATGAACAGGTTTGCCAGATATAATGTGTTTTATACGCGGCAAGCTTGCAAACATACTTTTTTCCATGTAAAATATCGGGATGAATAAACGGAAAGGAAGAGTTAATATGGCGAATGAATTTCGCGTATGCGATGATTGCCAGGCAGTCAATCTGAAAACATTGATTCCAAAGCTCGAAAAATTGGATCCAGATGCATCCATTGATGTAAAATGCCAATCTTATTGTGGTCCTGGCCGAAAAAAAACGTTTGCTTTCGTTAATAATCGTCCAGTGGCGGCATTAACTGAAGATGAATTGATGGATAAAATTCAAAAAAAGTTAAAATCATAATGTGAATCACCTTTTCTCTTGAAAAAAGGTGATTTTTTTCTATGTGCTAGCAGTATATGCATTTGTCAATGCGAATTTTCCCATAATAATTGATTTTTCCGTTATAATGAACAAAAAAAGAGATGGGGAGGCGCGCATGTGAGCTACGCAAAGCAGAAATTAAAAGAAGAGAAAGTGTTTAAAGACCCGGTCCATCGCTATGTTCACGTGCGGGATGTAGTCATTTGGGACTTGATTGGCACAAAAGAGTTTCAGCGGCTGCGCCGCATCCGCCAGCTTGGTACAACATACTTTACGTTTCACGGAGCGGAGCACAGCCGGTTTAACCACTCTCTCGGTGTCTATGAAATTGTCCGCCGGATTGTCGATGACGTTTTTCGGAGCAGGCCGGACTGGAATCCGGAGGAACGACTGGTCAGCCTTTGTGCAGCGCTTTTGCATGATGTTGGACATGGGCCGTTTTCCCATTCGTTTGAAAAAGTGTTTGGCCTTGACCACGAAGAATACACAAAACGCATCGTACTCGGAGATACAGATATTAATCGAGTGCTGCTGCGGGTTAGTGAGGACTTTCCGGAAAAAGTAGCCGCAGTCATCAACAAAACGTATCCAAATAAACTTGTAGTCAGCTTGATTTCAAGCCAGATCGACGCGGACCGGATGGATTATCTTCAGCGTGATGCCTACTATACAGGGGTGAGCTACGGGCACTTTGATATGGAGCGTATCCTGCGGGTGATTCGTCCGCGCGAGGAGCAGGCAGTTTTTAAATTAAGCGGTATGCATGCGGTAGAGGATTATATTATGAGCCGCTACCAGATGTACTGGCAGATTTATTTTCACCCGGTTACACGCAGTGCCGAGGTGCTTCTGTCTAAAACTCTACAGCGGGCCAAGCAGCTGTTCAAAGAAGGGTATGCGTTCCGTCAAAAGCCTGTTCATTTTAGTTCTTTGTTTGACGGAGACTGCTCGCTTGACGAATATGTAAATTTAGATGAATCGGTGATTATGTTTTATTTCCACGTCTGGCAGGATGAAGACGATGCCATTTTACAGGATTTGTGCAGCCGGTTTATGAATCGAAATTTATTTAAATACGTAGAATTTGATCCGGAAGCCGAGCAGGAAAAATATGCGGAGTTAGAAGAGCTGTTTCAAAAAGCGGGCATTGATCCGGAGTATTATCTTGTTCATGATTCATCCTCCGACCTGCCGTACGATTTTTATCGGCCGGGCATTGAAACAGAACGGCAGCCGATTTATTTATTGATGAAGGATGATCAAACCCTTCAGGAGTTATCAGGGCGTTCTGATATTGTTGAAGCTATTTCCGGCAAGCGCCGTACGGATCACAAGCTTTACTTCCCGATAGACCTACTGCGTGATGAATCATCTAACCGAACGGCTAAACGAAAGATCAAAAGTATATTAGAATTATATCGAAAGTAAAGGGGATACGTATTTGGATCAATTTCTAGCATTTCAACTCGAACAGCTGCCGTTCGTCATTATTACGCTGCTTGTTGCGTTCACTGTGCATGAATTTGCTCATGCGTATACGGCGTACAAGTTTGGAGATGATACGGCCAAAAATCAAGGACGCCTTACATTAAATCCGGTTCACCATTTAGATCCAATCGGGACCATTTTTATTTTGATCGCTGGGTTCGGCTGGGCACGGCCGGTGCCGGTGAACCGCCGCAATTTTAAAAATCCGAAGCTGGCGGGTGTGCTCGTCTCGCTTGCGGGACCGCTCAGTAACTTTTTAGTTGCGTTTATCGCGACAGGCCTTTTATACGGGATTGGCGCCAATGCAAATAACTTTGCTTTTCAGCTATTGTATATGATGATGTACTTGAATGTACTTTTGTTTGTGTTTAATCTGCTCCCGTTTCCGCCGCTTGATGGCTATCGGATTTTAGAGGATCTGGCACCGCCTAATTTGCGGGTAAAACTGACACAGTATGAACAGTACGGTGTACTGCTGTTTTTAATTTTAGTGATCACGCCACTTGGTGATTACACAGTCCGACCATTTTTAAATGGAGTGACCTCTGCCGTGTTAGCGGGCTTTAATACCATTTTCAGTGCATTTTTGTAAGGAGGAATAGAACCGATGGAGCAAAAAAAGAAAGTCGGCTTTAATATTATCAAAAATGACCCGACTGACGGGCATAAGGGCTTTGGAAAAGGCGCACTTAGCTTAGAACAGGTGTCGCCAGTCATCATCGACGTGGAAGACGATTCCGCTCATATTGACATTGGTGCGATGCACGCTCGCAGCGCAGTGGAAAAAGGCATTAAATTTTTAAAAACGAAGGAAGAAGTACCTGATGCAAAGCCATACTGGCTCGTCTGGGTCACAGTGGACCGGAAAGAAGAAGGGCCTTATTATGCAGGGGTGACTGCTTGCGAAATGACGGTCAATCGTGATATACGCCGCGGATACAAGTCGCTTCCGGAGCACGTAAACCGGATGGACAAATCACTTAAGCGCCATATTATCGTGGATGTAATGGATGACCGATCCAAAGCCATTTTACGTGATTTTCTCGTCAGCCATAACGAAGATATGTGGAATCTTTCTTCGGATGAGCTGAAGAATGGGTTAGCCGTATCAGAAGCGTAAACAAAATAAAATTCATAAAAAAAGCCCGGGGAAATCCCCGGGCTTTTGCGTTACCGAAACCAGTCAGGCAGCTCAGGATAAAGCATATCCTCTGTATGTTCTTCGTCCTGAGGGCATTTTGTTGTTGGTTCGGTTCCGCGCTCAAACAGCAGCTTGTGGCCGCCGCTGCAGGCCGTTCCTGTTTTAACATCTACTTCTGCTTCGACCAGTCCGCTCGGCCACTCAAATTCCTGCGGGCGCCGTCCCTGGTGCGCCTCTTCCATAAACTGTGCCCAAATTACTTTCGCACGTGAACGGTCCTCGGTTTTCGTAATTTCGGCTCCATTGTCATAACCGGTCCACACAACAGAAACAAGAGAAGGAGTAAAGCCCGCCATCCAGTAGTCGTAAGGCGTAGAGCCGGATTTGCCGGCATACGTTCGCGTAAGAGAAGAAGCCATCACAGCGCCGGTCGGTGTGGCATAATCACTCATCTTTTTATCAAACATACCCATCATCAGCCTTGTCAGTATGGCTATTTTTTTTTCATCAAATCGCTGCTCCGGCTGCTTTTTATATTGATAGAGCACCTTTCCATCCATATCCTCTACCCTTGTAATAAATACGGGCTTTGCAAATGAGCCACCGGACGCAATCGTTGCATAAGCGTTGCCTGTTTCAAGAACGGTCATGCCTGACGTGCCAAGGGCAAGAGAAGGAACTGCTTCGAGCTTAGAGGTAACGCCAAACTGCTTCATCGTTTGAACGAGCGTTTCAGGCTCAAGCAGCAGATTCGTTTTTACCGCATAAATATTATCGGAAACAGCAAGTGCTTCCGCCATTGTAACAGCCCGCTCTGCATACTGGCTGTTGAAATTTTTCGGTGAATAATCCCCTTCGAAAGTAGTCCGTTCACTTTTTCTTTTCGATACTGGCGTTAATCCGTGCCCGAGTGCTTCATAATACAAAAAAGGCTTCATTAAAGACCCGGGCTGTCTGTAAGCCTGCACAGCGCGGTTAAATGGACTTTCACGATAGTTGCGCCCGCCGGAGAGAGCGGTCACATAGTGCGTAGCCGGATCAATAGAAACAAGGGCTGATTGAATGGCAGCACCGCTCACAATCCCGTCTGCAATGGCTTTGTCCGCTGCCTTCTGATGCCGCGGCTGAAGTGTAGTGTAGACCTTCAAGCCGCTTTGCTCCCGAAAGCCGAGTGCTTCAAGCTCTCCCCGTACCGCATCAATAAAGTAGGGCGCACTGTTTTCGTCGTCCGCAAAAGCGCCGGTAATACTTGGAGCGTCTGCGACTGCTTTTTCGTATTCATGTTTAGACAAATGCATTTCGGACAAAATAAGCCGGCGGCGCTGTTCGGATTTTTCTCGCGAAACAAGCGGAGAGTAAATCGACGGCCCTTTTGGGATACCGACTAAAAGGGCTGCTTCCGAAGCAGTTAAGGAGGCAGATGATTTTCCGTAGTAAAATTGGGAGGCGGCTTCAATACCATATGCCCCGTGGCCAAAATAAACGGTGTTCAGGTAGCCTTCTAAAATTTCATCCTTCGAATAAAACGCTTCAAGCCGAAGCGCCTGCCACGCTTCTTTCGCTTTGCGTGTCCATGTTTTGTCATGCGTTAAAAAAACATTCCGCGCATATTGCTGTGTAATCGTGCTGGCCCCCTGCACCTTTGCTCCTGCTTTGATATCCGCTAAAGCGGCACCGGCAATCCGTTTTGGGTCCAGGCCAAAGTGATGATAAAATTGTTTGTCTTCAATAGAAACAACTGCATCAATAACGAGGGGAGAGATATCTTCAAGCTTTATCCAGTACCGTTTTTCTCCTGCATGTGTTTCGGCTGCTTTTGTTCCATCAGCCGCATAAAAAAGGGTCGAACGCGGAACTGTGACATCCGGGGGGCCGGCTGCATACAACGCATAAAAAAATACAATAACAGCCCCGATGATCGAAACAAGTATCGCTATGAGCCACTTTTTCATGCTGCACCACCTCTTTTTTCCTTTAGTATGAAAAAAATGGCGAATTTTTAAACGTCTTCATATAAATTCACTATGCTTTTTCGTCAAATTGTTCTATACTTTTTTTTTGGGGCCTGCAGGATGCAGGTCACAAGGGCGCTGCAGCCGGGTGCTGCGTGTTTAGTTCTTGTACGATAAGAGAATAAAGTAATATCCTCATTATTAAAAAGGAGGCAGTATCATGAGTGAACTATGGTATATCGAAAAGCAGACAGGAAGCTACGGCATCACGATGAAAGTGAAACGTACTTTGCATACAGAGCAAACCGATTTTCAATATTTAGAAATGGTGGAAACAGAAGAATGGGGCAACATGCTGTTTTTAGATGGCATGGTAATGACGAGCCAGCGCGATGAGTTTGTTTATCACGAAATGGTAGCGCACGTACCTTTGTTTACACATCCAAATCCGAAAAATGTATTGGTTGTCGGAGGCGGCGATGGCGGTGTCATTCGCGAAGTGCTAAAGCACCCATCTGTTGAAAAAGCAACGCTTGCTGAAATTGATGGAAAAGTGATCGAGTATTCAAAAGTATACCTGCCGGAAATCGCAGGCGACCTTGACGATCCGCGCGTGGAAGTAAAAGTGGGCGACGGCTTTATGCATATCGCAGAGTCTGAAAATGAGTATGATGTAATCATGGTCGATTCAACAGAACCCGTTGGACCGGCTGTTAACTTGTTTACAAAAGGCTTTTATGCCGGCATTTCTAAAGCATTGAAAGAAGACGGTATTTTTGTAGCGCAATGTGACAATCCATGGTTTAAAGCAGAGCTTATCCGTCAGGTACAGTCAGACGTCAAAGAAATTTTCCCGATTACACGTCTGTACACAGCTAATATCCCGACGTATCCGAGCGGCCTGTGGTGCTTTACGATTGGTTCAAAAAAACATGATCCGCTTCAGGTGGAAGAGGGCCGCTTCCACGATATCGAAACGAAATACTATACGAAAGAGCTGCACAAAGCGGCATTTGCGCTGCCAAAATTCGTGCAGGATTTAACATAAGATGAGATTTGACGAAGCCTATTCAGGAAATGTATTCATTGGAACACAAACGTCATTTGAAGATAGTGACGTTGTGCTGTACGGAATGCCAATGGACTGGACAGTCAGCTACCGTCCTGGTTCACGCTTCGGTCCGGCGCGCATTCGCGAAGTATCAATTGGGCTTGAGGAGTACAGCGCCTATTTAGACCGCGAGCTGCACGAAGTCGCTTACTTTGATGCAGGTGACATTCCACTGCCGTTTGGCAATGCACAAAGAAGCCTTGATATCATTGAAGAATATATTGATGGACTGCTTGAAGCAGGCAAAAAGCCGCTTGGCATGGGCGGCGAGCACCTCGTATCATGGCCGGTTATGAAGGCAGCAGCGAAAAAGTATAAGGACCTGGCGATCATTCATTTTGACGCGCATACGGATTTGCGTGAAGAGTACGAAGGCGAGCCTTTGTCACATTCTACACCGATCCGCAAAATTGCCGAGCATATCGGCCCCAAAAATGTATACTCATTTGGTATTCGTTCCGGCATGAAGGAAGAATTCCAGTGGGCAAAGAAAAACGGTATGCACATTTCTAAATTTGAAGTGCTGGAGCCGCTGAAAGAAATCCTGCCGACACTTGCAGGGCGTCCGGTTTATGTGACGATCGATATCGACGTACTAGACCCGGCTCATGCGCCAGGCACCGGAACAGTAGACGCTGGCGGTATTACATCCAAAGAGCTTTTAGCATCCATTCATGAGATTGCCGGCTCAGATGTGAATGTAATCGGAGCAGACCTTGTCGAGGTGGCACCGATTTATGATAACTCTGAACAAACAGCCAATACAGCATCGAAGCTGATTCGGGAAATGCTGCTCGGTTTCTTTTAAACGTGTGTCCGGCACAAAGCCGGACACTTTTTTGTTTTATAAAAGCGGATAAGCTGTGAATGTGTTGAATCGGTCTCCAAAAAACAGACGTTTAGCCGGCACGGTTTCTGTGTTAAAATAAACACACATTAGAACAAGGAAGTGATTCGGCGTGACAAATGAGCAGATGCCGGTGAAAATCCGGGTGAAGACGAATGTGGCGCACGAAGGGGAAACGGAAACATTTGAGCTGTCACTGTTTGGACGGCTCTTTAAAAAAGACGGTTCAACCTTTTTAAAATACGATGAGGTGCAGGATGAAGGGGTTGTGCACACGATCGTAAAGCTGGCAGATGCCAGTGCGCTCATTTTAAGAAGCGGCGCGCTGAAAATGCGTATGATCTTTGAAGAAGGACAGCGGCTAAACGGCTCCTATGAAAGCCAGTACGGCACTCTTCTTGTCACAACTGATACACAAACCTTTACCCACAGCACAAACAATGCGGGTACGGGACGAGCCGAGCTAGTGTATAACCTGCTGATGCAGGGCGATGCAGTCGGTACGTATACAATGAATATCCACTATGAACTGGAGGAACAATTGTGAACATTGCAGAACAAATGCAGGCACAGCTCAAAGAAGAAATTAAACAAGCTGTCCTGAAAGCGGGGCTTGCCGCAGAGGGCGAAATTCCTGCTGTCTTACTTGAAACACCAAAAGATAAATCACACGGTGATTATTCAACAAACATGGCGATGCAGCTGGCCCGCATTGCCAAAAAAGCGCCGCGTCAAATTGCGGAAGCGATTCAGGAAAACATGGATCTATCAAAGGGCTCTGTTCAAAAAATTGATATTGCAGGACCTGGATTTATTAATTTTTACATGAACAACAGCTATTTAACTGACCTTGTTCCAGCTGTATTGCAGGCAGGCGACGAATACGGACGGTCAAATGCCGGCAAAGGCGAGAAAATTCAAGTGGAATTTGTTTCAGCTAACCCAACTGGTGATCTGCACCTGGGCCACGCACGCGGCGCCTCGGTTGGCGATTCGCTATGCAATGTGCTGGATGCAGCCGGCTATGACGTCACTCGCGAATACTATATTAACGATGCCGGCAACCAGATCCATAACCTGGCTCTGTCTGTTGAAGCCCGTTACTTCCAGGCGCTTGGCCTTGAAAAAGAAATGCCCGAAGACGGCTACCACGGCAAGGATATTATCAATATCGGGAAAGAGCTGGCAGAGGAATTTGGCGATCAGTTTGCCAGCATGCCGGAAGAGGAACGCTATAAATCCTTCCGTGCGCATGGCTTAAAGCTGGAGCTGGCGAAGCTGCAAAAAGACCTGGCAGACTTCCGTGTGAATTTTGATGTGTGGTTCTCTGAAACCTCTTTATACGAAAACGGCAAGATTGATAAAGCGCTCCAGGCGCTTGACCAAAATGGCCATACATTCGAGGAAGACGGTGCGCTCTGGTTCCGTTCTACAGCATTTGGTGATGATAAAGACCGCGTTCTTCGCAAGCAGGACGGTTCATACACATACTTAACACCGGATATTGCATACCACCGTGATAAATTTGAGCGTGGCTTTGACAAGGTCATTAATATTTGGGGTGCCGACCACCACGGCTACATTCCACGTATGAAGGCGGCTGTTGAAGCGCTCGGTATGAAGCCGGAGCAGCTTGAAGTAGAAGTGATTCAAATGGTTCAGCTGTATAAAGACGGCGAGAAAATGAAAATGAGTAAACGTACCGGAAAAGCTGTGACGATGCGTGAGCTTGTAGAAGAAGTGGGCCTTGATGCGGTTCGTTATTTCTTTGCGATGCGCAGCGGCGACACACATATGGACTTTGACCTTGATCTTGCCGTGTCACAGTCTAATGAAAACCCGGTTTATTACTCACAGTATGCTTACACGCGTATTTCCAGCATTCTACGCCAGGCGGCTGAACAAGGTCTGACGGCATCGGCAGAAGCAAATGTATCGCTGTTAACATCCGAAAAAGAAGTAGACCTGCTGAAAAAACTGGGTGACTTCCCTCAGGTAGTAGCAGAAGCAGCAGAGAAGCGTATTCCGCACCGTATTACAAACTACGTGCATGATCTTGCAGCGGGCTTCCACAGCTTCTATGGAGCGCATAAAGTGGTGGATAAAGAAAATGAGGAAGCGTCAAAAGCACGTCTTGCTCTTGTACATGCTGTGCAGATTACTTTGAGAAACGCCTTAAAACTCATTGGTGTATCCGCACCGGAAAAAATGTAAAAACAAAAGAGTCTGTTCCTGACGCAGGGGCAGGCTCTTTTTTACTGGGGTAATCCTGCTGACGATGAAAGAAAGAAAAAATAGCTGTTACGCAGCCACATCAATTATCTTCTTTACTAACATATTGACTGAATGTTCATTCATACATTAGGATAAAGGAAATGAACCAGCGGGAAAGGACGTGAACGAGAATGAATGGATGGCTATGGATAAACGCAGCTGCCGCTCTTTTTGTAATCGCTTACGCAATTTCTTTATTCGGTTATGTAGTGAAAACTCGTTACAAGTTTGTTCAGCTCGGCAAAGAAGAAAGGCTCGAGACCCCAAAAAACGAACGTCTTCGAAATATAATGGTGAATGTGTTTGGTCAAAAAAAACTATTAAAGGACCGGAAAAGTGGTGCCATTCATGTGATGTTTTTTTATGGTTTTTTGCTTGTTCAGCTGGGAGCAATAGACTTCATTATAAAAGGGGCAGTGCCCGGGGGGCATTTGCCGTTTGGGCCGTTATATGGTGCGTTCGCCTTTTTTCAGGAAGCCGTGACACTTATTATTCTGGCTGCCGTCGTATGGGCGTTTTACCGTCGCTATATTGAAAAGCTCATTCGTTTAAAACGAGGCTGGAAAAGCGGTCTTGTTCTTCTTTTTATCGCATCGCTTATGTTATCGGTTTTAATGGGCAACGGCCTGTGGCTTCTCTGGCAGGAGGAAGCTGCTGGTTTGAGCTGGTCCGAGCCAATTGCTTCCATGATCGCTGTCGTTTTCGCCGGACTTTCGCAACCGGTTATTATTGGGCTGTTTTATGCTATGTGGTGGATTCACCTGCTAGTATTGCTGGCTTTCCTCGTTTATGTACCGCAGTCGAAGCACGCTCACTTGATTGCTGGTCCTATTAATACGTATATTTACCGGCTGAACCAGGCTGGTACGCTTCGGAGAATTGATTTTGAAGACGACACACAAGAATCCTTTGGAGTAGGAAAAGTAGAAGAGTTTACACGATCACAGATGATCGATTTTTATGCTTGTGTAGAATGCGGACGCTGCACGTCCATGTGTCCGGCTACCGGAACAGGAAAAATGCTTTCACCGATGGACTTGATTGTGAAGCTCCGAGACCACCTTACCTTTACAGGGGCGGCAGTCACATCGAAGCAGCCCTGGGTGCCGGCATTTGCATTCGCCGATACACAGGGCAATCAAATCGCCAGAGGCACCGTGGCTTATAGTCCACAGCTGATCGGAGAGGTGATTACAGAAGAAGAGATATGGGCCTGTACAACATGCCGGAACTGTGAGGACCAATGCCCTGTTATGAATGAACACGTTGATAAAATTATTGATATGCGCCGTTATCTTGTGCTGACCGAAGGAAGAATGAATGCGGATGCGCAGCGGGCGATGCAGAACATCGAGCGGCAGGGTAATCCATGGGGACTGAACCGGAAGGATAAAGAAAAGTGGCGGGAGCTGCGCGAAGATGTTCATATTCCAACGATAAAAGAAGCGCAAAAAGCAGGGGAAGATCCAGAGTATTTATTTTGGGTTGGTTCCATGGGGGCATTTGACAGCCGCAGCCAGAAGATTGCTCTGTCGTTTGCGCGGCTTTTGAATGAAGCAGGCGTTTCCTTTGCTATTCTTGGAAACAAAGAAAAAAATTCAGGGGATACGCCGCGCCGCCTCGGCAATGAGTTTTTGTTCCAGGAGCTGGCCACAGCCAATATCGCCGAGTTTGAAAAAAACGGTGTGAAAAAAATCGTGACGATCGATCCACATGCCTACAATGTATTTAAAAGAGAATATCCGGATTTTGGATTCCAGGCAGAAGTGTACCATCATACCGAGCTGCTGGGTAAACTTGTACAGGAAGGGAAGCTAAAACCTGTGCATCGAGTGGACGAAATAGTTGTATTTCATGATTCGTGTTATTTAGGCCGCTATAATGATGTTTATAACCCTCCGCGCACGGTTTTATCGGCTATTCCAGGAGTAAAACTTGTCGAAATGGATCGCAGCCGGGAGAATGGTATGTGCTGCGGAGCAGGTGGAGGTTTAATGTGGATGGAAGAAGACACGGGCCATCGTATCAATGTGGCACGAACGGAACAAGCTCTTCAAACAAATCCATCTGTGATTAGCTCAGGCTGCCCGTTTTGCTTAACGATGCTCAGCGATGGCACAAAAGCAAAGGAAATGGAAAACGCTGTAGCTACACACGACGTAGCTGAATTACTGGAAAAGTCCGTTTTAGGGACTGGAAAAGAAATAAATGTGTCGTAACGAAAGGAGGAAGTGCAGGTGAAAGTAAGAAAAATCATGGTGATCGGGGCCGGACAAATGGGTGCAGGTATTGCACAGGTATGTGCCCGGGCAGGCTATGAAATAGTGTTATACGATATAAATCCGGACAATCTGAAGTCCGGCTTGAATGGAATCGAAAAAAATCTGGCCCGCCAGGTGGAGAAAAAGCGTTTGAGTACGGAAGACAGGGTTAGTATAATGGCGAAAATCAAAGGATCTCCAGCTCTTCACGATGCTGCGGACGTTGATATGGTGATAGAAGCAGTTGTTGAGAACATGAACGTGAAGAGGGACATTTTCTCACAGCTGGATGAACTGGTGCAGGATCATACCATTTTAGCTTCTAATACGTCCTCTCTTCCAATTACAGAAATTGCCGCAGCGACAGATCGGCCGGAAAACGTGATCGGCATGCATTTTATGAATCCAGTGCCGGTCATGAAGCTGGTTGAAATTATTCGTGGGCTGGCTACATCAGATGAAGTATACAAAAAGGTAGAAGAAGTGGCAAAAGCAATCGGCAAAGTTCCGGTCGAGGTCAATGACTTCCCGGGCTTTGTATCTAACCGGATTTTAATGCCGATGATCAATGAAGCAATTTATACGTTATATGAAGGAGTTGCCACAAAAGAAGCGATCGATGAAGTGATAAAGCTTGGAATGAATCATCCGATGGGACCGATCGAGCTGGCTGATTTTATTGGGCTTGATACATGCTTGTTTGTGATGGAAACTCTTCATGAAGGGTTCGGAGATGACAAGTATCGGCCCTGTCCACTGCTTCGTAAATATGTGAAAGCCGGCTGGCTCGGCAGAAAAACAGGGCGCGGGTTTTATCTGTATAGCTAAAGGAGGCAAGGGGATGAATCTGGAGCTGACTGACGCACAAAAAAACATGCGTGATTCGGTTCGGTATTTTGCCGAACAGGTTGCCGCTTCTTTTATTCCGCAGATGGAGGCTGGAGAATTTCCTTATGAGCTTATTCAAAAAATGGCAGACCAGGGGCTGATGGGCATTACCGTGCCAAAAGCATACGGCGGAGTCGGACTTGATTTTGTTTCTTATATAATCGCCATTCACGAGCTGTCCAAAGTAAGCGCGGCAGCTGGTGTGATCCTGTCGGTGCATACATCTGTCGGTACAATGCCCATTTTATCGTTTGGAACAGAGGAACAAAAGAAAAAATATGTTCCAAAGCTCGCATCTGGCGAGTGGCTCGGCGCTTTTTGCTTAACAGAGCCATCATCCGGTTCAGATGCTTCTTCTTTGAAGACACTGGCACAGCGCAATGAAAAGGGATATGTGTTAAATGGCTCCAAGCTATTCGTGACAAATGGCGGCCCGGCCCATGTTTACATCGTTTTTGCGCGGTCAGAAGCAGGTATTACCGCTTTTATAGCCCAAAAAGGAACACCGGGCTTGATCATCGGCAAGAACGAAAGAAAAATGGGACTGCATGGATCAAAAACGGCATCTCTTACATTTGAGGAAATGTGCCTGCCGCTCCAAAACAGGCTGGGAGAAGAAGGGAACGGCTTTAAGATTGCAATGGCAAATCTTGATGGGGGGCGAATCGGAATTGCCGCTCAAGCATTAGGCCTTGCAGAAGCTGCTTTTGAACAGGCAAAGAAAAATGGGCTGTCACCTCTGGAACTGGCTGATATGGCTGTATCGATTGAAGCGGCCAGACTGCTCGTTTATCAGGCTGCGTTTTTACGCTCAACCGGCAAAGCGTGTGGAAAACAAGCCGCCATGGCCAAGCTTTTCGCTTCAAAAGCAGCAGTTATCGTCACAGGCCAGTGCATCAAGCAGATGGCTGGAAACGAAGCGGCAGAACGGTTTTTTCGCGATGCCAAAGTAACGGAAATTTATGAAGGGACATCAGAAATTCAGCGAATTGTGATCAGCAAGCATTTGGCAAAGGGGATGGGAAAATGAACTTTGCATTGACAGAAGAGCACAATATGATTCGCAAAATGGTAAGAGAGTTTGCAGAAAAAGAAATCGCGCCGACTGCCTTTGAGCGGGATGAGGAAGAACGGTTTGATGAAAGTCTTTTTAGCAAAATGGCGGAGCTCGGCTTAACAGGTATTCCATGGCCGGAAGCATACGGCGGCATTGGAAGTGATTATTTGGCTTACTGCGTGACCATTGAAGAGCTGTCACGCGTATGCGCTTCAACAGGAGTTACACTGTCAGCCCATACATCGCTGGCCAGCTGGCCGATTTACACTTTTGGAACAGAAGCACAAAAGGAGCGTTACCTGAAGCCGCTTGCACAGGGCGGAAAAATAGGTGCTTACGCACTGACAGAACCCGGCAGCGGATCAGATGCTGGCAATATGAAGACTACTGCACGTCGTGAAGGAACCTATTTTATGTTAAACGGCTCCAAGGTCTTTATTACAAATGGCGGTATTGCGGATATATACATCGTGTTTGCTAAAGCCGAGGAAGGAATTACTGCATTTATTGTAGAAAAAGATTTTAACGGATTTTCAATCGGGAAAAAAGAAAAAAAAATGGGCATCCGCTCTTCCCCCACCACGGAGATTATCTTTGACAATTGCCGTGTTCCGGTAGAAAATGTATTAGGTGAAATTGGAAGCGGTTTTAAAATAGCGATGAAAACGCTTGATGGCGGCCGTAATGGCATTGCGGCACAGGCGGTCGGTATTGCACAGGGAGCACTGGATGCGGCACTTTCTTATGCGAGAGAGCGCAGGCAGTTTGGGAAACCGATCATGGCTAACCAGGGCATCTCATTTAAACTTGCTGATATGGCGACTTCTATTGAAGCGGCAAGACTGCTGACTTATCAAGCAGCCTGGCTGGAGTCGGAAGGTCTTCCATATGGAAAAGCTTCTGCTATGTCTAAGCTTATGGCCGGCGACACGGCTATGCAGGTAGCGACGGAGGCTGTTCAAATTTTCGGAGGCTACGGATATACAAAGGAGTATCCTGTTGAACGATTTATGCGTGACGCAAAAATTACTCAAATTTATGAAGGAACACAGGAAGTTCAGCGTCTTGTCATTTCGAGATTTTTATCAATGTAAGGTGGTGTGGGAATGGGAAAAATGAAAAGACCGGTGCATACTTCAGTTAAAGATACCCAGCTGATCGAAAAGCGTCGGGCTGAAATGATTCGCGGCTCTGTCCAGCTGTTTAAACAAAAAGGATTTCACCGGACAACAACTCGTGAAATTGCGAAAGCAGCAGGTTTCAGCATTGGAACACTGTATGAATATATCCGGACCAAGGAAGATGTTTTGTATCTTGTTTGTGATAGCATTTATGATGAGGTAAAGGGCAGAATAGAGCAAATGGATCTTGGACAGGGAACGCTGGAAAACTTAAAGATAGGCATCAGCCACTATTTTTATGTGATTGACGAGATGCAGGATGAAGTTCAGGTGCTGTATCAGGAAGTAAAATCTCTTTCAAAAGATGTTCTTCCATATGTATTAAAAAAAGAAGAAGAAATGACTGCAATGATAGAAACACTTATTCAGCGGTGTGTAGATAGCGGTGTGCTTTATCTGAGCAGGGATCAGGTTTATATACTGGCGCAAAACATTTTTGTACTGGGACAGATGTGGGGGTTACGGCGCTGGATGCTGCAAGAGAATTTTACATTACAAGAGTATATTACACTACAGACCGATTTGTTGTTTAAAGGTGTAAAAGGATACCAGGAAAAAGCCGCCCTCAGCTGAGGACGGCTCGCTTTTTTAAAACAAATCACGGTCGCGGTCTTTGCGTAATCGTTCATTGTCGTCTTCATCGATATGTGCTTCTTCACGGCGCACAGTATCACGGACTGTTTCAGTATCTTCTACTTTTCGTTTACCTACAACAATTTCTTCTGTCACAACTGGTTTTTTCGTTACTTGAACACGCTCTTCTGTGACCGGTACACGAATGGTTTCGCCATCTTCCTCGAAGGCACGATCGCGGTCACCAAACCTTGTGCCAGCATCGTCAGTCACCGGACGGCGTTCTACAAACACTTCTTCACGCTCAACTGGCACATCAACGACCTGTTCTTCTTCAATTACTTCTTTTTCTACGTGCACTTCACCCGTTTGTACACGCTCTTTACTTACATTTAATCGTTCTTCATGTAAACGAAGCTTCTCTTCTTCACTCAAGCTATCATCCACTGTACGGTCTGTGTCAAATGTGGCATTGCCGCCCAGATTTGTATCCGTCAAGCCCGTAGTAGTGCGGTCGTTTCTCGTAGAATCAAGTCTGTCATAATCGATCGGCTCTAAATTTTCTCCATCCAGGTCTGCTCTATTGCCATTTGCGAGGCCGACTGTGCTGCTTGGGTCATAACTGCTGCCATAGCGTTCACCGTAGTCACGGTCTACATACAGAAGCATTCCGCCGTTTTCAATCTCTGAGTAGTAACGATCTGATTCTGCATCTGAAAGGCCCATGTTACGGAAGCTTTCACGAATAGGATCCACACCGGATAGGAATGACATAAAGCGATCACCCCAAGAGCCGCCTGCTGTTTCAATTTCAGCGTCTGTGCGTCCTCTTACCATAGATACTGCATCTTTATCTTTTACAGTAATATACATGTCTTGTTCTGAATATCCATTTGCTTTAAGCTCATCAATTTTTGCTAATAAATCTGTTTCATTATGGTATACGCCGATAAAGTTTTTGTTTTCCATGATAGTGTTACCTCCTGAAAAAAATTTAATGTTTTGCTGTTCTGCTTTTTGTTTACCCGGTGTTCAAGCACTGAAACAAATTAAGGAGAAAATGGTCATAATGATGCATATTTGTACTAAAAGTTTCTTTTTTGGCAAAAATACGGGTAAAGTTGCTTTATTTCTCAGGAAAAAGGGAAAGATTATAATTAATTTTACATTCCCTACATATCCCTATTATAGTAAGAAGAGATAATAGAACGTGAAAAATGTCGAAAGAAAGGGTGGGAAAGTATGAGGCAGTTTCTTATATGTGTAACCATTGCGGTGTTGTCCATCGGTTCCTATTGGCTTTACATAAAACAATTGGGTGCTATTCCATTCCTGCTTCTTTCGGTTTTCTTCTTCTATAAAGCGTACGATGAAGTAACAGGAAGGGCTAGAAAACGTCGGGAACGCAGACAAATGGGCTCGTCCATCGCCCCAGCAGGAAAAAAAGCAGAAATCATCACATAAATATGGCGTGGAGGCCTTCTTTTTGTTTATAATGGAGAATATGCCAAAAACGTTTTTGCTCTTTTTTTTGGGCGTGCAAATAGAGAAGGGAAGTGCGGATGGTGAGCTTGCAACAACATTCGAAAGAAGAACTAAAGGAAATGTCATTTCTTGAACTGGCACATTTGATTCTTGCCGATAAGCGGGAGCCGCTTTTATTTAACGATTTGCTGGCTGAAATTCAAAAGCACCTGGAAATTTCAGAACAAGAAGTAAAAGGCCGTATGGTTCAGTTTTACACAGATTTAAACATTGATGGCAGCTTTTTGCCGCTTGGTGAAAACCGCTGGGGGCTTCGCGCCTGGTATCCAGTTGAAAAATTGGAAGAAGAAACAACGAATGCACCAGTAAAAACACGTAAGAAAAAAGCCAAAAAAGTTGTTGAAGACGATTTTGAAGAAGAAATTCTTGAGGATGAAGATGATCTCGTCGATTTCGAGGAAGAAGATTTTGATGACGTTGATGACGATATCGATGTAGATGATGATCTAGAAGACGATGATTTAGACGATGATATTGATGTCGATCTTGATGAAGAGATCGATGAAGACGATGAATTCGAAGAAGAAGAAGGCGCTGAGGACGAGTACGACCTGGACGATAAATAAAGCTGAAACTTCTCTTGACTATTTCATTCGTGAATTGTAGTATGTTATTTGGGCTCTTTACGAGACGAAGAATTTAGTCGATAACGCTCCTCTTACTGAGAAGTAAGTGGGGCGTTTTTTGTATTTTTTTGAGCAGTATAACCATTGAAGGAGGACGTTCATTTTGACGAAATATATTTTCGTAACAGGCGGTGTTGTGTCATCTCTTGGAAAAGGCATTACGGCCGCATCTCTTGGCCGACTATTGAAAAACCGTGGATTAAAGGTATTTATTCAAAAATTTGATCCATACATTAACGTAGACCCGGGAACAATGAGCCCGTATCAGCACGGGGAAGTGTTCGTAACAGACGATGGAGCGGAAACGGATCTTGACCTTGGTCACTATGAGCGTTTCATTGATATTAATTTAACGAAGCTGAGTAACATTACAACAGGTAAAGTGTACTCAACTGTTCTTCGTAAAGAACGCCGTGGTGAATATCTGGGCGGTACTGTTCAAGTTATCCCGCACATTACGAATGAAATTAAAGAACGTGTTTTCCGCGCCGGTAAAGAATCAGGTGCTGATGTTGTTATTACGGAAATTGGCGGTACAGTCGGCGATATCGAGTCATTGCCGTTCCTGGAAGCCATCCGCCAAATCAAAAGTGATGTAGGCCAGGACAACGTGTTGTACATTCACTGCACACTTATTCCTTACCTGAAAGCTGCCGGTGAAATGAAAACAAAGCCAACACAGCACAGTGTAAAAGAATTACGCAGCCTGGGCATTCAGCCAAACATTATCGTTGTTCGGACAGAAATGCCGATTTCACAGGACATGAAAGACAAGCTAGCTCTTTTCTGTGATATTGCAAAAGAAGCAGTCATTGAAGCGACTGACGCAGATACACTGTATGCTGTACCATTAATGCTTCAAAAACAAAACATGGACGATCTAGTCTGCCGTTTACTTAAAATGCAATGCCATGAAGCAGACATGACAGAGTGGAATGCACTCGTTGACAAAGTACGCAATTTGCCGAACAAAACGCGTATTGCATTGGTCGGAAAATATGTAGAATTGCAGGATGCCTACATTTCAGTTGCGGAGTCATTAAAACACGCTGGCTACCAGTTTGATACAGATGTTGAAATCGACTGGGTTAATTCAGCTGAATTAACGGAAGAAAATGCAGCAGAACGTTTAAAAGATGCAGCAGGTATCCTTGTTCCAGGCGGATTTGGCGATCGCGGTATCGATGGAAAATTGGCTGCTATTCGTTATGCACGCGAAAACAAAGTGCCGTTTTTCGGTATTTGCCTTGGTATGCAGCTTGCATCAATTGAATATGCTCGCAATGTATTACATTTACAGGATGCTCATTCCGCAGAAATTGTGCCGGAGACACCATATCCGATCATCGATCTTCTGCCTGAACAAAAAGACATCGAAGATCTTGGAGGCACGCTTCGCCTCGGGCTTTACGCATGTAAGTTAAAGCCAGACACACAGGCACGTGCTGCATATAATGAAGAAATCGTATATGAGCGCCATCGTCACCGTTATGAATTTAACAATGAATTCCGCGAGCAAATGGAGAAAGAAGGCTTTATTTTCTCTGGCACAAGCCCGGATGGACGTCTTGTAGAAATCGTGGAAATTGCGGATCATCCGTGGTTCGTCGCTGCGCAGTTCCATCCGGAATTTACGTCGCGTCCAACGCGTCCACAGCCATTGTTTAAAGAGTTTGTACGTGCTTCCATTGAACATAGCTAATCACAAACAGGACCAGCCTTATGGGCTGGTCCTGTTTGTGTATAGACAAAGTCCTTCACTTTTACAAAAGGGCCGATAAGTGAAGCCTGCCGGACTTCGCGTTCCACGGGCAGTGCGGGAGCCTCCTCGGCTGCGCCTGCGGGGTCTCCCGACTCACTATATTTCCCGCAGGAGTCTTCGTCCGGCAGGCTTCACTAAGTGGTGTTGAAGAGCAATAAGCAATATTTTCTCTTTTTAAACAGAAAGATGCGACCTTATTCGCCTTATACAATCTTGTCGCAAGCCACTTGGCGGCGGGAGGGCAGCTCAGACTCCTATGGGACTAGC
>NZ_LAHL01000050.1 GCF_000966195.1 Domibacillus robiginosus
CACGGGGTGTTTTTAATGAAGTTAAAAATATAAAACGTTGACGTTTTTAATGATTTTGTTCAGTTTTCAATGTTCAATTCATTTTGTTCTTGCTATCTTTGCGACAGCTATAACATCATATCATTGAGTGCTTTTGTTTGTCAACAACTTTCCTAAAGAAAGTTTGTTGAGTATTTTCACATTCTTTTAATTTAAATCAAAAGAATTCTTCAATGACAGGTGCTCATTATACCGCAAATCTCAAAAGCAAGTCAACTTCCCTTAAAGTGAGAAGATAAATAATCTGCACTTTAATTCCGTTGTTTTTGCTTGTTGTCTTAGCGACGTTTAATAATATATCATCTATTATCTTAAAACGTCAACATCTTTTTTTAAAAAAATAAAACTTTCTTGTCATTTTTTTAAACCTTCATGCCTCTTTCAAAGAAAACCCCGCCTGCATTACTCACCTGAGTCTTACTTTAGGATCTTTGATTTTCAAAAAGCCTGACTGCTTCTATATAGAAGAAAAGGCTTCTGGAACTTAATCAGTTCTATCATTTTCTGCTGATAAAAGAAACTGTTTAAACAAAGCTGTTTCTTCCGTTACAGTTTTCTCAATTAAATATGTTATAGATGCCTGTTTATCAGCGGCGGCAGACGGATAGATACTTAGCCTGCCCGAAACAAGCTCTTCTTTTACCATTGATTTTGGTATATATGATACACCCAGCCCTGCTTCAATAAACCGCTTTGTTACATCCATTTGGCTGACGGTCATCGTTTTTAAGTAGGGGTATATTTTTTTCAGTTCTTTTAAGAGCTCTTCCCAGTAAACTGGATGGTTATGCACAAGAACACGATAATTTTCTAAAAGAAGAATTTCGTCCGCTCTTTCGTTTACCGGCCCGGCCAGAACAATCGGTTCACGATGAATAATATTGGCGGATGTACCGGCAAAATAGGATGGCATGCGCGCAAGTCCAATGTCCGCAGCACCGCTTCCTACTTTTTCGCCAATTTCATAGGATTTATGAATATTGATTTGTAGATCAATTTCCGGAAAACGGTCCACAAACTGCTTGAGAAGCGGTGGTAAAAAGGAAGAAGCAATCTGTGGTGCACAGGCAATCGCCAGTTTCTTTGTATAACCCTGCTTCCAGGCATTGAACTCAGCTACATTTTGATCAAACGAGTTCATCATTTCTTTTGCACGCGGCAAAAAAAACAAGCCGGCCGGTGTTAGTTTAACTGCTTTTCCATTTCGATCAAACAAAGAAATATCCAGCCATTCCTCCAATCGCTGAATATGTTTTGTGACCGCTGGCTGCGTAATAAACAATTCTTCAGAAGCCTGCCGAAAATTTTCCTTTTCTGCGGCTTTCAAAAATGTTTTAATCCAATCAATGTTCATCCTCTTCCTCCTTATTCCACTTCGTTATTAATGTTCTCTTTTTTAACTAATTTTCATTATATACAAAAAATTCTATAATGAGAAAAAGGAGTGAGAGAAACATGATCTGGAATGCACAATTATATGACGGGAAGCATGAATTTGTTTCGAAGTTTGGAGAAGACGTTGTAAGCCTACTTGCACCAAAAGCGGGCGAGACCATATTGGATTTAGGATGCGGCACAGGCGACTTATCTTTTTCTTTGTTTAGCAAAGCGGTTCATGTGGTCGGCATTGACCAGTCCGCTTCCATGATCGAAGAAGCAAAACAAAAATACCCAGACATCTCATTTTTAGTGGAAGACGCACATGACCTGCCTTTTGAGGAAAAATTCGATGCCGTCTTTTCAAATGCTGCTCTTCATTGGATGAAGAAACCTGAACAGGTATTGGCTCAAGTATTCAAAAGCTTAAAGCCAGGCGGACGGTTTGTAGCAGAGTTTGGCGCAAAAGGAAATGTTATGTCTATTTCCCGGGCTATTATTGGGCAAATCAATAATTATGACTATCATCAATACCCATGGTTTTTCCCTTCGATCGGTGAGTATAGTTCTCTCATGGAGCAAGCCGGTTTTCACGTAGCCTTTGCTGAACACTTTGAGAGGCCCACCCGGCTGAACGGTGCGGACGGAATGCGAAACTGGATCAACATGTTTGGTGATGTAGTGATGGGTACGCAAACACCGGAAGAACGGGAGCGGATCACAGCCGGTGCTGTGGCAGAATTGAAAAAAGAATGGTTTTACGAAGACCATTGGATTGCGGATTACTGGCGTATTCGAGTAGTTGGGGTAAAAAAATAGCCGCAAAACCTCCATAAGGTTTTGCGGCTACTGGTAAAGGGGCTGAATAGCGTGTAGCAGTGGCCGGATGGGCGGTTACTCGTTATTCAGCCGTTGTTTAGAATCCGGCCGCTCTTTTCAATAATATACCTGGTAACATTACGACGCTTTATTTTTATTGTAGATATCGAAGGCAACCGCAGCAAGAAGCACGAGACCTTTAATACCCTGCTGCCAGTCAATACCAAGACCAAGAAGGGACATTCCATTGTTCATAATACCCATTACAAGGCCGCCAATAATCGCGCCCGGTACTGTACCAATGCCGCCGTAAGCAGAAGCACCTCCAATAAAGCAGGCTGCAATCGCATCAAGCTCAAATGACCTGTTCAAGCACAGTTATTTGTTCATACACGTCCATTTGTGACACTCCTCGGTATTCTACCGAGACGCCAAACTAAAAACAAAAAAGAATGTGCGTGAGAAACACACATTCTTTTCTGATTTTATAAAGCGGATGCAGGCGCCTTGTTTCGAACTGGCTCTCCGAATTGCGGATATCCTTTTTCATCAAACGTAAAAGGCTGGATGCAAGTATGCCGGCCTGCGTCATTGAGCGCTTCACCGCCATCTGTTTTTTGATCACGGACATGGTAAACAAGCAAATCTGTCTTCCCGTCTTCCGCTACAGTAAAGCTGTTATGACCTGGACCAAACTTGTTGTTTTCTTCACTCGTCTGAAAAACGGGGTTTTTCGCTTTTTCCCAAGACACCGGATCCAGCAAATCACTTTTTTCATCCGCTGTCAGCAGCCCCATCGCATAGTTTTCATCGGTGGCACTGGCAGAATATACAATAAAGATTTTGCCGTTTCGCTTTAATACCGCCGGGCCCTCGTTCACAGGAATTTTTCTCATTTCCCATTCAAGATCCGGCTTTGTCAGCATTACCTGTTTCGCCTTCAATGTCCAAGAATTTTCCATTTCAGCAATGTATAAATTTGAATTCCCTAAAATGTCCGGATCTTTCTGCGCCCATACATAATAGAAAACTTCTTTATGCTCAAATACAGTTGCGTCCAGACAAAAAGATTCCCAGTTTGTTTTTACCTGCCCTTTTTCTATCCACTCACCTTCAAGTGGATTTTCATTGTCGTTTTCGATAGCATACATCCGATGCTGGAATGTTTTATGTTCCGAGTGCCCTACTTCACTTGGTGCCGCCGCAAAATAGATATACCACTTTCCTTCTATATAATGCAGCTCCGGCGCCCAAATAAGACTACTTAACGGGCCTTCACTATGCTTGGCCCAGACCGTTACAGCCTCTGCTTCCCGGAGGCCGTCAATGGTTTCCGCACGGCGCAGGTCAATCCGGTCAAACTCTGGGGCGGAGGCGATGAAGTAATAAAAGCCGTCCGTATGCTTGTGAATAAAAGGATCAGCCTGCTTTAACAGCAGCGGGTTGTTATAAGACACCATCAAGTTGCTTATCTCCTTTCAATTAAGCTTTGGCTAAACGGATAACGTTCCAAGACAGCTTCGGCAATTGAGCAGAAAGCTGGCCGTTCTCCACTTTTGCATCTCCACTGTTATGAGGAACAACATTTGAATGATTTTCTTTGTTCGTTGCTTTTACATCGTTATTTTCAAGAACAATATGTTCCTTTACCTTGTATCCCTCAAAGCTTCTGATGTCCCCTGTTAAGCTTAATGATTCTTGCTGGTGGCGGTTTACAGCGAAAATCGTCAGCGTTTCATCTTCTTCATTGTAAACAGACATAGAATCCAGGTAAGGAACATCTGTAAAGTCTTTAGAATCATATTTTGGGGAAGAAACGATCGATTGAAGCGCCGTTCCTCTTCCATAAACAGATGCATGCATATACGGATAGAAGATGGACTGTTTCCATGCTTCTCCGCCTTTTTCTGTCATAATCGGCGCAATAACATTTACAAGCTGAGCGAGGCAGGCAATTTTCACACGGTCGGCACGGCGCAGTAATGAAATGAGCATGCTGCCGACAAGAAGTGCATCTTCAAACGTATAAATATCTTCAAGCTGCGGCGGTGCCACTGTCCAAGGCTCCAGTTTTTTATCTGATTCTTTAGTATGGAACCAGACATTCCACTCATCAAATGATAGATTGATTGTTTTCTTGCTGCGTTTTTTTGCTTTAATATAGTCGGCAATGGAAATAACAGAGTAAATAAACTGATCCATATCCATTGACTGGGCCAAGTAGTTTCCTAAATCTTCATCATAGTTTCCATAGTATGTATGGAGAGAAATGAAATCAACATGATCATACGTATGCTCAAGCACTGTTGCTTCCCATTCTGCAAACGTCGGCATATGGCGGTTTGAGCTTCCGCAGGCAACCAGTTCAATCGACGGGTCAACCCATCTCATTGCTTTCGCTGTTTCAGCAGCTAAACGGCCGTATTCATATGCTGTTTTGTGTCCGATTTGCCAGGGGCCATCCATTTCATTTCCTAAGCACCATGTTTTAATATTGTACGGTTCTTTATAACCGTGCTCAATCCGCTTATCACTCCAATAAGAACCCGATGTATGGTTGCAATATTCTACAAGATTACGGGCTGCATCAATGCCACGCGTCCCTAAGTTAACTGCCATGTTTACTTCTGCATTAATTTTTTTCGCCCAGTCCATAAATTCATTTGTCCCGATAATATTAGGTTCTGTCGCGCGCCAGGCAAGATCTAGTTTTCTCGGGCGTTCTTCTACAGGCCCAACACCGTCTTCCCAGTTATAACCTGATAAAAAATTTCCGCCGGGGTAGCGGACAAGCGGCACTTTCAACTCTTTTACAAGATCAATAACATCCGTACGGAAGCCCTGTTCGTCAGCTGACGGATGATCTGGCTCATAAATCCCTTCATATACAGCGCGACCTAAATGCTCAATAAATGAACCGTAAATGCGCTCGTCAATTTGTCCAATTACAAATTCCTTATCAATGGTCATTTTTGCTTTTTGTGTCATGTGAACAGTCTCCTTTTTATTCATTATTGGATTACTCTTTTTTCTTCAAGTAGTATGCGTTTCATGTATAGATAACGCGGACTTTTTAGCATACAGCGCTTCCACTTTTTTTTCCACGCGGTTAAACGAATGCTGAACGAGCCAAAGCTGAATCATAACCAGCGTACTGCTCAAAAAGAACAGGGCCGCTGACGGATAGGAAAAAAGCAAATAATAAATCGCAGATTGACCGATAAGCACAGCAAGTGAAATCGGTAAATTAAAAATGCTCATAATAAAAGCCGTTTTCCATACGTGTAAAAACGATCCTTTTTTCTCTGCATAAACTGGCAGTAAGTGTGTTGACAAGACTGCTAAAAAGAAAACAGCAAGGAAAAAGGCTGCAATCACCATAAGACTGGCTC
Source organism: Domibacillus robiginosus (assembly GCF_000966195.1). Taxonomy (GTDB): domain Bacteria; phylum Bacillota; class Bacilli; order Bacillales; family Domibacillaceae; genus Domibacillus; species Domibacillus robiginosus. The sequence goes on from NZ_LAHL01000050.1 coordinate 5,628, forward strand.
CATTTTGTTGGATTACTAGAAAGTTTACATATAAAACAAGTACCGCTGCCGCAAAAGTAAGCCCGATTTTATTAACCGCCACAAAAGAAGAATGGTATTCCGTCCAAAACGTCCGGAAAACAGGCACGCTTTCTTCCCCGTCAAGCCATTGTTTACAGACTGCCATCAAAGCAGCAGTTGCTGGGAAAAAGCCAAATAAAACGAGGCCAGCTGTAGTGAAAAGCATCCATAGTATATGAACGTATGCCATCTTGGCTATCCAGGAAAAAACGAGAATCATTTTTTCCATAAAGGCATTGGATTTCATAGCAGTTCCTCCTTACCTATTTGAAGCATAGGATACAATTCTTTTTATCCTTTCACTCCGCCAACTGTCATTCCTTCAATAAAGAATTTCTGGAAGAATAAGAATAAGATAATGACTGGCAAAACCGTCATAACTGAACCAGCAATTAGTACGTCGTAGTTATTTCCATATGGCGTTAAAAGAGTAGCTAGCCCTACAGGCAATGTAAACATCGTATTAGAACGAAGAACGACTAACGGCCATAAAAAGTTATTCCAGCTTGAGAGCCCCTGCAAAATAGCCATCGCCGCAAAAGAAGGAAGCATAAGCGGTGCCATAATACGGAAAAAAATCCCGTATTCCGAGCATCCATCCATTCGGGCTGACTCCATCAACTCTTTTGGAAGGCCAGAAGCATATTGCCGGAAAAAGAAAACCGCAACTGGTGCCACCATCATTGGCAAAATAACAGCTAAATACGTATCTACCAATCCAACTTGAATCATAAACTGATAAAGCGGAAGCATTAAAATCTCAAAAGGGATCATCAAAATAAGCAGCACTAAAATAAAAACAAAACGGTTTCCTTTAAAGTCGTACATTGCTAACGCATAACCAACCATTGACGAAAAGAATAAGCAAAGGGCGATCGTAAAACCGGAAATGATCAAGCTGTTTATATACCAGTCCCAATAGTTTCCACCCTCTGTAAAAATGTACGTGTAGTTATTTAAATTCAGCTTATCAAATGGAATTGATAAAGTAATTCCACTTCTCATCAAGTCAGAAGAAGGTCTTAGCGAAGAAATAAAAAGTGAAAATAAAGGGAAAACAGCTAATATAGCAATAATGGCGATAAAAGCTGTCGTGCCAAAGGACAAAAGTTTTGCTTTACTGTTCATCTTTTTATTCTCCTTTCTTGAAAGTACCAAACAGAACAAGCTGTGCGATACTTATAATGAAAATAATAATCATCAATACGACACCAATTGCGGCCCCAAAGCCCATATCATTCATTTTAAATCCTTGCTGGTATATATATCCGACTATTGTTAAACCGATATTGCCTGGTGAACTATCCTGCCAGAATACATAGGATTCTTCGTACATACGAAAGCCGTGAATAATTGATATCGTAACAACGTAAATTGTAATCGGTTTCAACAAAGGTATTGTGATATGTCTAAATTTATGGAACACGCCGGCCCCATCCATTTCTGCAGCCTCATATAGCTCTTTCGGAACATTTGCAAGACCTGCCATGAAATACAAAATATTTACACCTAGCCATTTCCAAGAACATAACAGAACCATTAAAAACATGCCGGATACAGCACCAAAACGCCATTCAACGGGGTCAAATCCTAAAAAGCCAATAACCGTATTCGCTAAGCCGTCTTCTGATTCGCCAAACATCAGCCGAAAAATGACACCGGCGACAATCGTTGATGTTAAGGCTGGAATAAAAATCGCAGCTCTAAACAAATCAGCAAAGCGAGTAAATTTGGAATTTAATAAGACAGCTAAAATAATAGGGAAAATGGTCAAAAGGGATGTCGTTAAAACAACATAAATGGTCGTGTTAGAAAGTGCTTTAAAAAAAGTAGGATTCAAAATTCTTTCATAGTTACTTAACCCGATAAAAGTTGTCTGGCCTGGAAGAACCGACTGGAAACTTAAAACAACCCCACTAACAAGCGGATAGAGGAAAAGAAATAAAAACGAAAGAATAAAAGGAGCAACAAATACGTAAGGAACTACTTTTTTAGATAAAAAGAAACTTTTAATCGACCACTTTGGTTTAACAATTTCAGATTCAGCTGCTGTTCTTCCAATCATAAGATACTCCTTTCTCATTTCATGAATGGATAGTATGAAGGCAGGAGATCTCCTGCCTTCTATTCATGAATTAGTTTCCGGTATTACTTTTCACCGCTTCCGCCGCTTCTTTCAATGCCTCTTCAGGTGTCTGGGATTGACTGCGGTATACATTATTAAATACGTTTGTGAACAACTGTTCTTGAACAACAGGAATATTTTCATTCATGTTAATTGAGTCAATTTCATCCTTCACTTCAACCAATGTGTTGAAAATATCCGAACCGAAATATTGATAGTAAATGTTGTCTTTTTTCATTGCTTCACTTTCCCATACTGTCCACATCGGAGGATCAAAACCTAAAACTTCCCATAAAGCAATGTTTCCTTCTTCAGACAATTTTGCATAGGCAAGGAATTCTTTTGCTAAGTCCGGATGCTCGCTTTGATTCGTTACAGCCGTACCTGTACCGCCTGCACCTGCAGAACGGTTTCCATCTTCTGTCCATTTCGGCATCGGACGAATCACCATTTTCCCTTTGAGATCTGGCATATAGTCAGTGAATCGGCTCATATACCACATAGGCATTAAGATTGAAGCAGCTCCGCCGTCATTCATATATCCATAGAATTCTTCAGCGTGATATTCTCCGCCAGGAGCAAGTTCAGCAATCCCGTCCTTTAACAAACCGTTTAGTGATTCTAATGTTTTTGTATTCGTTTCATTCGCAAGAGTAAGCTCTCCATTTTCATCGTAGAAATCAGAACCTTGCTGTTTAATCAGAGGCCAGTAAGACCACCAGTCCATGCTTTCAAGAGCAAGCATCTTGGAATCCGTGCTTTCAGCGACCTTTTTGCCTGCTGCTACGTAATCTTCCCACGTAACGATTGAATCAATGTCTACTCCTGCCTGATCCATAATTTCTTTATTGTAATAGGCGACCGTCGCTCCGACGTGGGTAGGCATTCCATAGTAATTTCCATCCTTCGAATAGATATCAAAACGCGATTCGATAAATTGATCCAATACAGGCTCCACATACTCATTCATAGGAAGAAGCTGAGGCTCCCCTTTTAAGTAGTTCGGAAAACGGCCAACTTCGATATCGACAATATCTGGAGCTCCTGTACCTGACTGTAACGCTAAAAGTAAGTTGTTGTGCATGTTGTCATATGGATAAGCTTCAGCTTTCAATTTAATTGGGCGGTCTGGGAATTCCTCATTCCATCTTTTTACAGCATCTTCATAAAACTTTATATGCACTTCTTGGAAAGTCCAAAACTTTAACTCAGTCGCATCCTCTGCATCACTGCCGATTACTGCTGTTTTGTCCGCCCCTTCAGCACCTTCTGAACCGCCACCACCACCGCCTTTCCCGCATGCTGCCAAAATGACAAACAACATACTAAAAAGCATGATGTACAAGCTGCTTTTCTTCATTCCTCTCTCCCCTTTGCTTAATTAAATTGAAAGCAGAACATCCATCAACTCTGAGTTAAACTTATTTCGTGCACGTACACGTAAAAATTAAACAAAATGACCTTTCTATTCGTGTACGTACACGATCCCAGTAAGAAAAGCCAAGATAACGCTTACATTTAGTTTAGCAACATCGTTGATAAATTGAATTTTATCATCCCTAACTTGTACGGTCAACCCCTTTTTAGAATATTCAGTAAAATCATATAGATTCTCCTTTAATAATCTCGTGGCCTAAAAGCGGAACAGATATATAGGTACCTCTCTCAATTTTATTCACAATACTTTCAACCGCTTTTTCACCAATTTCTACGATAGGATATTTCACTGTTGTTAAGCGCGGTGATATGTACTTTAACATATCAATATCATCAAATCCTATAATCCCTGCCTGTTTTGGAATTGGAACGTTTCTTTCTTTTAAAAGATTCATTACTTCCAGCGCATATAAATCTGTAGAACATACTATGGCTGTTTTTTCAGCAGGATTAAATGAATAATCTTGCAATTTCTCCAAATAGTCAGCATCTTTTAATACAAGGGGTTTAGGGGCATTGTTTAATTCGATTCCTTCCATAAATCCAATAAAACGCTCTTCTTGTGTGTAAATATTTGATTTTCCAGCGTATGCAAGAGGAGGACTTACATAAATAAATTGTTTATACTTTTTTGATGCAATGTAATCAACCGCTTCTTTCATCGCTTGGCGCTCATGGATACCTACATATTCCCAATTGATTGATACGTAATTGAAAATAGTTACAATCGGAGTATGAAATCTGCTTAAATAAGCGTCAAATTCTTTCCCTTGGTTCACTGTGAATAAAATGATTCCGTCGACCTTGCGATTGATCAAATATTCAATGCATGTCCGCTCATTTTCAGGGTTTTTATCCGTTAGCGTAATATAAACAAAATAACCAAGCTCCCTCGCTTTCTGTTCTATGGCATTCATCAACTGGGCAAATGAACGATTGTACAAATCAAATAATACAATGCCAAGTGTCATCGTTCTCCCCATAACGAGGCTTCTTGCAGTAAAATCCGGCTGATAATTCATTTCTTCCGCCGCTTGTAATACTTTGTTTCTTGTTTTTTCACTGATACCTGATCGGTTATTAAGCGCTCTATCCACAGTACCGGCAGAAACACCACAAACGGCTGCAATATCTTTAATCGTAACACGCATTCTTTATTCCTCCCTCGGCTGCTCCATATTTCACTTGTAATAGAGATTGCTAATACTTTATTATACTTCACTTGAACGGTCAACTTGCACCTTAGCAAACAGAAAAACAAGGGTATATATTGCACCCTTGTTTACTTTAAAGCCCTTGTTCATTTATATAGCGCAGCATTGTATAGCGGTCTCTAAGCATATGAGCCTCCTTCAAGCTTGCTTCTACCAATTCAGGCTCGATACCCAAGTCCGCTGGCTTAGTAGGTGCACCGACCTTTTCTAAAATCCTCGTAATATCATCAGGATAAGGAATAAATTTAATAACGTTTTGATTTGGCAGTTTCTCAGCCTTCTCTTTATACAACCGAGCAATAAGAGCTGTGGCAGCTGCTACCTTGGCACCATGAAGAACTTGCGGGCGACCTTCTCGAATAAAATTCATTTCCCAATAGTGAGAAAGATGGTGCTCTCCTCCAGAAGCTGGATGTGACTGTCCAAACATGAGCATAGCGAGCCCAGACTCAATAAGAGCATCCATTAAGATGCGGATACCTGCCTCTTCTTTTCTGGAAATTTGGTCGATATTTTCAACGCAATGATTCAGCACACGCTCAGTGATAGCGGCTGCTTCTTCTAAATAGGGCTCTCCGGCCGTTGCATAGCCAAATTTCCAATCTGCTAGTGAAGTAAACTTTGCCATCATGTCACCAAACCCGGCTGCGACCATCTCATCCGGGGCATTCATTAAAACTGTTATATCCGCAAATAAAGCCCGTGGTGAAGCCGCTTTAAATGTCTTTTTCATCCCTCGTACAATAAGCGGTGCTCCAACAGAAGTAAAGCCATCCACTGACGGGGCAGTTGGAATTGAAATGAACGGAATTCCAGTCTTGTCACTGCAAAATCGGGTAATGTCATGAATGGTGCCAGAACCAACGGCAAATAAAGCATCCGTTTCTTCGTTGATATCAATCAATGCCTGGACAATGGACACTTCATCCGCTTTTACGTCTCCGTTCCGGTCAGGTTCAATCAAGCATATGCGAACTGCAAGAGACGTTGCATGCAATTGTTCAGTTAATTTATCTCCGGCTGCCTTTTGTGTTTTTTCATCAGCAACTATTAAAATATTTTTCCACTTCTTATCTACAGCATAATTCGCGCATTGCTTAAAAGCATCTCGTTCAATGACGATCTTTTCAATAGAAGATCTGGTCATTCCTTACTCACCTTCCTTTGTTGAAAAGCGGTAAACAGTCCTTGATAAATATCGTTGATCTTTTTCGAGAATATTTTGCGGAAAATGCGGGTGATGAATTGAATCCGGCAGACCTTGTGTTTCAAGACAAAGTCCCGCATATTTTCTTGACTCTCCACTATTCAGTGCCACACCTTCATTAATCTGTGTTCCAGAGTATAGCACGACACAGTTCTGATCAGTTTTGATACTTAATATACGGCCGCTCGGTTCATCTGAAAGCATAATATCTCCATTGCCGGTCAAAATAAACGGATGATCATACCCTTCGCCCGCCAGCTTATTTTGAGAGTCATCTGATTCCACACCTGCTTGAATCGTTTGGCCGCGCCGGAAGTCAAATGCTGTGCCTGCAACAGATTGAAGCTTGCCGGTCGGCAGAAGCTGATCATTCAGTTCTACATACTGGTCACTGTCGATTTGAAGAACATGGCCGGTAATATCCCGCTTCAAGCTGCCGCTTAAATTAAAATACGTATGATTTGTCATATTTAAAAGAGTCCGTTCATCCGAGAGGGCTTCGTAATGAATAGCAAACTCATTTTCATCATTTAATGTGTACGTAACGGTTACTTTTACGTTTCCTGGGTAGCCGCCTTCTCCATCCGGACTTTCGCAGGTAAACTGAACTCCACCGGCCATACATTCTGACTGCCAGACGACTTTATCGAACCCTGTCTTACCACCGTGCAAATGATTGTTTCCATCATTTTGTTCGAGTGTATACGTTTTTCCGTCCAGCTCAAACGAACCTCCACCAATTCTTCCTGCAAATCGGCCGATTACCGCTCCTAAATACCACGGATTTTGAACATACTGATCCGCATTCTCGTATCCAAGGACGACGTTTTCAAAATTCCCTTCCCGGTCCGGCACAACGATTTTAGTGATAATGCAGCCATAATCCAGGAAAGAAACTTTCATGCCATTTTTATTTGCCAGTGTAAATTCTTTTATATTGATGCTATTAATCGTTCCTGTCATTCGCGCATCTCCTTCCTTTTTAACCGAAAAAGCTGGCTCATAAATGGGCCAGCTCTTTTCTTTTGTTTATTTCCAGATTGCTTCTCCCCACTTTAATTCGTTGCGAAGCTGAGCTGTTTTTGTATCGTTATCAATGATGACACATTCGATTTTAGCCATTTCCGCAAAGTCGTACAGCTGCTCGGCACTGACAGCAAATGAAAGAACTGTATGATGAGCGCCGCCTGCGTAAATCCATGATTCTGTCGCCGTCTTCAAGGACGGCTGCGGCTTCCAAAGCACCTTGGCTACAGGAAGGTTTGGTGTTTGCTTTGGAGATTCAACAGCATCGACAACATTAACGATCAGCCGGTAACGTCCGCCCATCTCCACAAGTGACGCGTTGACAGCCTGCCCGCTGATGCCATCGAACACAAGACGTGCCGGATCCGCTTTGCCGCCGATTGATAATGGGTTCACCACGATACGCGGTTTCGAAGTTGCAATAGTCGGACATACTTCAAGCATATGGGAGCCGAGAATCATCTCATTACCTGCTTCCAGATGGTACGTGTAATCCTCCATAAATGATGTTTGCTTGTTTCCCGATGCAATTTTCATCATGCGGAGCAGAGCCGCTGTACGCCAGTCCCCTTCGCCCGCAAATCCGTAGCCGTCCGCCATGAGCCGCTGTGCAGCGAGCCCCGGAAGTTGCTTCATGCCATGGAGATCTTCAAAATTTGTGGTAAACGCTGTGTAGCCGCCTTTTTCTAAAAATGAACGAAGACCGATCTCAATATGCGCCTGTTCTTTGATAGCCGCACAAATATCATCACTTTCTTCAAAGGTATACTGCTGCTTGTATTCTTCATAAATAGAGTCGATCTGGTCCTGTGTCACGTTCTTCATCTCTTCTACAAGATCACCAATACCGTAATAGTCGACGACCCAGCCAAACTTGATTTGCGCTTCGACTTTGTCACCATCTGTTACTGCAACGTTACGCATATTGTCTCCGAAACGAGCAACCCGGATGTTCGGTCCTTCTGCTACGGCTACTGCAATATTCATCCAGTCACTAACGTCCTTCTTGATCGATTCATCCTGCCAGTGGCCGACGATCACCTTGCGTCCGATTTGCATACGCGTGCCGATAAACCCATACTCTCGATCTCCATGTGCTGCCTGATTTAAATTCATAAAATCCATATCAATGCTACTCCACGGAATATCACGATTAAACTGTGTATGCAGATGAAGAAGCGGCTTTTGCAGTGCCTTCAAGCCGGCAATCCACATTTTCGCCGGTGAAAATGTATGCATCCACGTAATCACACCTGCGCAATGTTGATCAATGTTTGCCTGCTGCATCAGCCCGTGAATGTCTTCTGATGTAGTTAATACTTCTTTGAAAACAACAGGGTAAGAAAGCGCTTCGCCTTCATTCAATCCGCTTACGACTTCCTCTGAATTTTTCTGTACTTCTTTCAGTGTTTCTTCTCCGTACAAGTGCTGGCTTCCTGTCACAAACCAAAATTCTTTCTTATCTATTGTTAACATAATTCTCACTCCCTCGAGTTATTTTCGCTTCCACTAAGGTACTCACAACTTCCTTAAACCAGCTGCTCTTCCTTCTTCTGAATGAGTAAACGATCAATAGCTGCCTGCTCAATTGCAAGTCCCTGTTTATAGCGATTAATAAACAGTTCAAAGCCTTCAACATCTTTTTCATCCGCATTTACTTCCACGCCCATATTGTCAACGAATACCTTTTTATCAAGATAATCTTCCAGCGACTCATTTTCTTCTTTATTAGCCATAAAGGATGCAAGTAGCGCAATTCCCCACGCACCGCCTTCACCAGCCGTTTCCATAACAGATACAGGCGTATTCATGGCTGCGGCCATGATCTTCTGTCCAACACCTTTGGTCTTAAATAGACCTCCATGTCCCAATATCTTGTCGATCTCAATGTTTTCTTTGTGTAAAAGAATGTCCATTCCGATTTTCAGCGTTCCAAGCGCCGAAAATAAATGTACACGCATAAAGTTCGCAAGGTTGAAATTGCTTTCTGGTGAACGTACAAATAGCGGCCGGCCTTCTTTCATTCCTGTAATATTCTCGCCAGAATAATAGCCGTAAGACAGTAGTCCTCCGCCATCCTTATCCCCTTCAAGGGCCTTATTGAAAAGAACTTCAAACAATTTATCTTTATTTACTTGATAACCCAGGGCTTCTGAAAACTCTTCGAACAGCTTCATCCAGGCATTGATATCAGATGAACAGTTGTTCGCGTGAACCATACCAACTAAACTCCCAGAAGGCGTGGTAACAAGGTCGATTTCTGGATAAACCTGTTTCAATTCTTTTTCCAGCACGATCATCGCAAACACTGAAGTTCCTGCTGAAACATTTCCTGTACGCCGGGCAACACTATTGGTTGCGACCATGCCCGTTCCTGCGTCCCCTTCTGGCGGACAAAGCGGAATGCCCGCTTGAAGGTTCCCGCTTACATCCAGCAGCCTGGCACCTTCTTCTGATAATTGTCCGGCTTCATCGCCAGCCGGCACAGCCTGCGGCAAAATTTCTTCTAATGTCCACGGGTAATTCTTTTCACTGATCAAATCATTAAAAGCTTGAATCATCTTTACATCATAATTTTTTGTTTCCACATCAATTGGAACCATACCGGAAGCGTCTCCAATACCTAAAACTTTCTTTCCCGTCAGCTTCCAGTGGATATATCCGGCTAGTGTTGTGAAAAAATCGATATTTTTCACATGTTCTTCTCCATTTATAATGGCTTGGTACAGATGGGCAATGCTCCATCTTTGCGGGATATTGTAATTGAAAAGCGCTGTTAATTCTTTTTCTGCCTGCTCAGTGATCGAATTTCTCCAGGTACGAAATGGTACCAATAATTCTCCCTCTTTGTTGAATGCCATATAGCCGTGCATCATCGCACTAAAGCCAATAGCGCCCACTTTTTGAAGGGTTACTCCATACTTTTCTTTTACTTCATTCGCCATCTCTTGATAACTTGTTTGAAGGCCCTTCCAAATATCGCTAAGAGAATATGTCCATATCCCCTCTTCCAAGCGGTTCTCCCATTCATAGCTTCCAGAAGCTATGGGCGTATGAGCGGAATCAATCAAAACGGCCTTGATACGAGTAGAACCAAACTCAATACCCAAAGCTGTTCGACTGCCAGTAATATCCGCTTGTATCAATTCCAGCTTATTCATCATTCAGCCACTTCCTTTTAATGGATAATATACGATTCCTCATTCCAATCTGCCGAGTGCTGAAGGGTTCATTTATGGCCGTTCCTAAAACCCTTGATCCACGACGCTGTAACGGTTTATCCTTTTTGTCCGTAATAAGCATTCACTCCATGTTTTCTCAAGTAATGCTTATCTAATAAAAACTGATCAATCGGCTCAGTATCAGGGTTCAACTGAAACGTGTTTAAGCCCATCTTTGCAACTTCTTCCAATACGACTGCATTGTGAACGGCTTCGCTCGGGGTTTTTCCCCAGTTAAACGGCGCATGTCCGTACACGAGCACACCCGGCATGGCCTTTGGATCAAGATCCATAAAGGTTTCAACGATCACATTTCCAGTTTCCACTTCGTAAGCTCGTTCAATTTCGTCTCTTGTCAGCGGGCGCGTACAAGGGACTTCACCGTAGTAATAGTCCGCGTGTGTCGTTCCAAGCGCTGGAATCGCTCTTCCTGCCTGTGCCCAACTTGTTGCCCACGGGGAATGGGTATGAACCACACCACCGATGCCAGCAAAGTGCTTGTAAAGAATCAAATGTGTAGCGGTGTCCGAGGAAGGTTTTAATGTGCCTTCCACTACGTTTCCATCTAAATCAACCACAACCATATCATCCGCCGTTAGCTGATCATAAGCGACACCGCTCGGTTTAATAACCACAAGCTGGTCCTTTTCGCAGAAACCGCTTACATTCCCCCAAGTAAAAGTAACGAGTCCATGCTTTGGAAGAGCCAGGTTCGCTTCCAGTACTTCCTTTTTCAGTTGCTCCAGCATAAAAAGCCTCCTCGCTTCTGCTTGTACGTATATTTAATTCTTAATATAAATGATATTATAATATGTACGCATAATCAACAGATAATATGATAATTTTTCAATAAGTTGCAGAAAATAAAAAAAGCACATAAACAAGTTACTGTTTATATGCTTCTTCTGCTATTTTAACCGATGATCTTATTTGAAGTTCTGGTTTAAATATAATGGATTCCTGCTTCGGTTCCTTAAGTGCCGCAGATCCTTTTCTTTCTTGGACAAGCTCTAAAATCAGCCGTGCTGCTTCCCTGCCAAGATCACTTTTTGGATGTGTAATCGTGGTCAGCTTTACTTCAGACACCTCGGCTAAAAACGAGTTATCGTATCCGACGATCGCAATATCCTCGGGAACATGAAGGTCCCTTTCACGCAGAATGTTCAGCAGGCTCAGGGCAAGCTCGTCATTATAGCAAACAAGAGCATCGGGAGCTCCGTTTCCTTGCTGCCCCAGCAGCTGCTCGAGTTCATGAGCCGGCTTGCTTTCCTTTTCTTCCGTATAATACGTAATCATATTTTGTGGTTCAATGGGAATCCGATACTTCCGATGCGCTTTCAAGAAGCCTTTCATCCGTTTGACGCCCTGAATATCATCGGTTTTAAAAAAACCAGCAATATTTCGGTATCCCTGCTTAATTAAAAACTCGGTTTGCAGGAAACCGCCTCTTTCATCATCGATCGCAACATAAAGAGGTTCAAGCTCATCATAATAGGCATTGATCATGACATACGGAATATTTTGCCGCTCTAAATTTAAATAATAGTTAAGATTTGGGTTGCTGAATGCACTTTTGGTTGGTTCCACGATCACGCCATCAAATGAACCGGATAGTATTTTTTCTAAAATTTCTCGTTCTGTTTGATGATTATTGTTTGTACTAAAAAGCGTGACGTGATAACCTTGCTCGCTCAATACAGATTCTGCTCCCCGGATAATAGACGGGAAAATATAATCCGAAATATACGTGGTAATCAAAGCGATATTTTTCTGCCCGGACGGGTCTGAAACAGAACCGTTTGCCTGACGGTCCGCGCAAAAAGTGCCTGCTCCCTGCTCCCGATAAAGCCAGCCCTTGCTGACAAGATCGCCTAAAGCCAGCCGGACCGTGTGGCGGCTGACCCCGAATTCCTTCATCAGCTCACTTTCTGAGCTGATTTTTTGATGCGGCATAAATGTACCGTCTAAAATACGCGATTGAATTGCTTGTTTGACCATACTGTGCTTTGTTGCCACCCGATCACCTCTTATTTTTATTTATCTTCTCCAAACTTATACGTATATATTATCATAGTCCAAAAAAGATGTATGTAGTTTTGTTTATATTCAATCCAAAGAGACAGCCTTGATCCGGCTGCCTCTTTTATTGTATATCGCTTTTTACAAATGGCCATCAGAAACCAGTGCTGCTGCTTTTGCATTGGATTCTACCTGCTCAACATTTTTGCATCCAGGAATAACACTGGTAACGGCTGGATGCTTTAAACACCAGGCCAGTGCCCACTCAGCCATATTAACACCCTCCGGTACTTTCTTCTGCCCAATTTCTTCTACCATCTTGAGCACTTTTTCCTGTTCTTGTTTATCCCGATTGTGCCGGACATCATTTTTATCAAATATAGAGCCCGGCTTGTATTTACCGCTTAAAAAGCCGCTCGCCAGCGGTACCCGCGCAAGTACTCCAAGGCTTTGTTCTTCACAAGAGGGGAAAACCTGCTCTTCCGGCACTCGGTCCAAACGATTATAAACAACTTGTATCACTTCAGCATTTACATTGCTCGCTTTGCTTGTTTGATAGATGTTTGCATTACTTCCAATTGAGATACCCAGATGCCTCACTTTTCCCGATTGAACCTGTTTATCGAGCGCAGTCCAAAGTGCATCATTATCAAACACTTCATCACTCCCTGAATGAAATTGGTACACATCTACATAATCAGTTTGAAGTGACTTCAAAGAAAGGTCCAGCTGCTTGATCACCTTTTCTGCCGACCAATGATTGCTTCTTTCAAAGTTCTGATGAAAATGATGGCCAAATTTCGTAGCTACAATCCAGTCTTCACGCTCATGCCGAATAGCCTGTCCAATCAGGGATTCTGACAAGTGGTCGCCATAGCATTCCGCTGTATCAATTAAGTTAATGCCCAGCTCTTTCACTTTGCTTAAAATCGCATTTACTTCTTTTTGCTCAAAGTTCTTGCCCCACTCGCCTCCATACTGCCATGTTCCAATGCCAATAACAGACACATTAAGACCTGTTTTACCAAGCTTGCGATATTTCACTTGTTCTCCCACTCCCTTTTGTAAAAGAATACAACAAGTGTAATAGAATGCCCCGATTCAAGCAACAATCATACAAAAAGCCCGGCAAGATAGCCGGGCCTTGCTGTTTATCCTTTTACACTGCCGGCTGCAAGCCCTTCGATAAAGAAGCGCTGCAGGAACAAGAAAACAATAACCATTGGAAGTGATGCCATTAAAGCGGCAGCAGCTACCAGGTTTAGCTGGCTTGAATTTTGTCCAAAAAACCCGGCCAGCGCCACTGTTAAAGTTTGCACACTTGAATCCTGAAGGAAGAAAATTGCAAATTGATAGTCGTTCCAAATGTAAACAGAGGAGATAATCAACACGGTCGCAGTAATCGGCTTTAAGAGCGGGAATACGATCCGGAAAAAAACACCAAGTGTACTAGCTCCATCGATACGTGCAGCTTCCTCCAGCTCTTTTGGAATTGTTGAACGGATAAAGCCAGCGTAAAGAAAAATGGTCAGCGGCATAAAAGCCGCGACATTATTTAAGATCGCCACAAGATGGGTGTTCATTAAACCAACGTCGACAACAAGCCGGTACAGGGGAACAAGTGCTGTTAGCGGCGGGATCACCATTACACCGACAAAGAGCATATAAACATATTTATTGAGCTTTGTTGTCCGGCGTGCTAATGCATAGGCGGCCATTGAGCCGAAGAAAATCAATAAAACAGCCGCACAAATGGTAATAATCGCTGTGTTAATGAATGCATTCCCGAGATTGGCCTGCTCCCAGGCCAGCGCAAAATTCTCAGTGTCAAAAGTTGTTGGGAATGCCCACTTCGAGGTAAAGTCTCCTACCTTTTTTAAGGATGTGGTGATCAATATATAAAAAGGGACGAGGTGAAAAAGCGTAATCACAAGAGCGAGCCCGGTTAGCAGCCATTTTGTTCTCGAGGATATTTGTTCCATTATGCTTCAACCTCTTTTCGTTTAAAGTAAATAAGTGCAGCCATGCTGATGACTAAAATAATGATCGCCATCAATACGCCCTGAGTCGCGGCATAGCCTGCATCCTGACGCGCAAAGTAAAGATTGTACATAAAAGTGGACATCGACTGAGAAGCATTACCCGGCCCGCCGTTTGTGAGCGCTACAATCACATCAAACAGCTTTAATCCACCGATAATATTCAATACCATGTTAATAGTGATAGATGGCATAAGGAGTGGGATGGTGATGTTTTTAAACTTTTGCCAGCCCGTTGCTCCGTCGATATTCGCTGCTTCATAGTAGTCCTTTGAAATACTTTGCAGTCCTGCCAAATAGATAATCATGGCAATACCAACAAATTGGAAAGTGTTTACGAATACAATAATGTACGGGTTTACAGCCGGGTTGCCGAGCGCGTTGATCGGCTCTTTACCGAATAGAAGGAAAATATCGTTTAACGCTCCGCCCTGGTACGCAAAAAAGAAGTACCAGATGTAGCCCATAATGAGCGGGCTGATAATAACAGGCAGGTAGATAACTGTCCGTGTAAAAGAGCGTACTTTTAAATTGTGATTGAGCAATAAAGCGTAACCCAGCCCGACAATGTTTTGTAAAATCGTACTGCCTATACCATACAGCAATGTATTTTTTACAACGAGCCATGTGTCAGGGTCAGCGAACATACGCTTATATTGATCAAGCCCAATGTAATCGTACGTTTGCGAGAATCCGTTCCAGTTGGTAAACGAAATACGAATTCCATCTATAAATGGATAGACAATAAACAAAACGACAATCAGGACACTGGGCAAATACATCCACCAAAGAGACGATTCCCGGCGGCTTCTTTTCGATTTGGCACTTTTTGTTTTCATGCTTGTTTTTTCCGGTGCTTTCGTCAGTTCGGCCATTTTTATCCATCTCCTTTGAGAGCCGGTCGGCCAGGGAAGCAGCTGTCCGCCTCCCTGTTCCAGCCCTTATTCTACTCTTAAGCGCTTATATTCCTGTTCCATTTTCTCGGATACCTCATCCGGCTTCATCGTTCCGGCGATCAATTCCTGACCAGTTGCTCCCATTGGGTCCCACATCCCACTTGGCAGGTAGACACGGTCGAAGTATGGCTGAATTTGTGTACCCTCATACTCTTTATAAAATTCGGCAAAATAGTTGTCTGCGTCTACATTTGTAAGTGCATCCGGAAGAGATGTGCCTTCAGCCAGCTTCTTAGCCACTTCGGGCTGAGCCAAGTAATCAATAAACTGCTTGGCTTCTTCCTTATGCTCGGAATTTTTAGAGATTGCAAGAGTAAACCGTTCGCCGCCAATCCAGCTTGGTGAGTCTCCTTCATGAATGGCTGGAACCGGAATTGTCCCAACTTGAACCTCTGGATTTAATTCGGATACTTCGCGCCCGACTGAGCCATTCAGCATCGTGAAGGCAATTTTGTTTTGCGCCATCAATTCAGCGCCCTGTGTTACCTGCGCTGTCAGCACGTCTTTATTTAACAGTCCTTTATCATTCATTTCTTTCAGCTTCTCAGGCAGATATGTGTAGTTAGACCAGTCAAACGATCCGTCGAGCAGCGCCTCACCATGGCTGTTTTCTTTATCTGTAATAAGAAGAGTTGTAGCGAATTCATCAAAGTACTGGCCGAACTGGCTTTTATCCGACCCGCCAAGCCAAAATGGTACAACTTCTCCTTTACTTTTCTTTTTCACTTCTTCAAGCGCGGCCATCAATTCATCAAATGTCTTTGGCGGCTCTATTCCATATTGGTCCAATAACGTTTTATTATAAGACATTCCATCAAGTGCCTGATTGACCGGATAAGCATGAAGCTTTCCTTTATCATCTGTCAGGATTGGCTTCATCGCCTCATCAAGGTTCTGGACCCAATCCATATCACTTAAGTCTTCCGTGTACTCCCCATACCGGCTTTTCGCCCAGCCATGTGTATCAAAAAGATCCGGCATATCATCTGCGGCCATTTTGACGCGTGCTAAATCTTCATAACCGTCACCTGGATACGTATCTTCAATATCAATTTCCGGATGCTCCTTTTCAAAATCGGCTACAATTTCCTTGAAAATCTGCTGATCTGCTTTTGTTGTCGCCGTTGACATCATCGTCAATTTGACTTGATCGCCGCTTCCACCACTCTCTGCGCTGTCATTGCCGCAAGCCGACAAAGCCATTATGGCGGATAAAGAAAGAACAGATAATGTGACTTGTTTTTTCATGGAATTCCCTCCGATTTTCGTTCGATATTATTGTCGTTCCTGCTGGTGCAGTGCTCCGCAGCTTTCACGTACAATCAGCCCTGTTGGCACCATAATTTTAATCGGCATTTCCCGCCCATCCAGCCGGTCAAGCATGATCCGGACGCCAAGCCGTCCCATTTCCTCGGTCGGTATTTTAACAGTTGTCAGCGGCGGCGATGTAAATTGAGCCATTTCAATGTCGTTGAAGCTGACAATCGCAGTGTCATCCGGCACACGAATGCCGGCTTCATGAAGAGCCCGCAGCGCGCCAATGGCCATCGAATCACTGGCAATGAAAAAAGCGTCCGGCACGTTTCCCTGCTCAATGGCTTCCTTCATTAAATCGTAGCCGGACTGAATCGAATACTCTTTAATAAACAGCAGGCCTGGATCATATAAGCCACGCTGCTTCAACTTGCTTTCATAAATCGTTTTTCTTGCATCAGGTGTATAAATCTTTTTTAACGATTGCTCCTGCTCGATTGAAATTCTTTCAGTGCCGCCAATATAACCGATTCTTTTATAACCCTGGGCTGCTAAATGATCCATTGCTTGACTCGCGGCTTTTTCATAATCAAAAATAATCGAATCGTATTGATCTTCGTAGGCATCCTGATTGATCAACACGATGTTGCGGTTATACTCGCGAATTGTCTGTAAGATCAAGTAATCAATTCTGCCTACTACGAGCAGGCCGTCGAGCTCAGCCAGTTCTTCTCTTGCTTTTATCATTTGCTGAAGACGGATAAGCTTTAAGGAGCTGATCCCCCGGACTGCACATTCTTTTTCAATGCCTTCACGGATAGAAAGCCAGTATGGATCACTTGCTTCTTCTTCTTTTGATTGCAAAAGCACCATACCGATATGAACCGTTTCATGCTTCAGTCTTTCCTGTGTCTGTGACTGGCTTTGCAGCCGTCTGCTTTTAACCGTCCGGTAGTTCAGCTCTTTTGCTGTATCAAAAATCTTTTGTTTTGTTTCCGGAGAAGCGGAAAGTGTTTCGTCGTGATTTAACACTCTCGATACGGTTGAAGGAGATACATTTATCCGTTTAGCAATATCTTTGATTGTTACCATGCGGCATCCCTCACTGATCGTTTAGTAAATTTTACTTCTTAAAACGATCATAACACGTATGATAAGCGCTTACAAAATATTTTTTCGAAAAATCAGACAGTTTTACTGTCTGATCGGCTGTTTAGAAGATTGATATTCCGGCAGCATGTCGCCATGTGCTTCAATTAAGTCATCACACAAGCTGATAATGTCATCCATCGACAGCTCTGCTGCTGTGTGTGGGTCAAGCATGGCTGCCTGATAAATTTTCTCTGTCGATTTTGTAATCGCTGCTTCAATTGTTAAAAGCTGCGTGTTAATGTTAGAGCGGTTCAACGCCGCAAGCTGTTCAGGCAGTTCACCCATATAAGCCGGAGTAATACCGTTTCGATTAGCAATGCACGGCACTTCCACCACCGCTTTTTCCGGCAGGTTTGAAATCAGTCCGCCTGTATTCAGAACATTTCCGCCAAACACAAACGGCTGGTTTGTTTCCATCGCTTCAATAATACGCGAGCCATATTCATGTGAGCGTTCATGATTCAAGTTTTGGTCATTCATCAGCTCTTCTTTTGTTTTCAGCCAGTTTTCAATCTGCTCTTCGCAGCGGCGCGGGTATTCATCGAGTGGAATATTAAAACGCTCAATTAATTCTGGGTACTTTTCTTTAATAAAGAACGGATGGTATTCTGCATTATGTTCAGAAGATTCTGTCACATAAAAGCCGAATTTATCCATCAGCTCGTAACGGACCATGTCATGATGCTTTGTTTGCTGCTTTTCTTTTGCTCTTCTTTTAATTTCTGGATAAAGATCTTTTCCATTGGCTTTGATTTCAAGCAGCCATGCCATATGGTTAATGCCAGCGATACGCTCTTCGATATTTTCATGCGGAATGTCAAGGTCTTTCAGCAGGTCTCTTGTACATACCTGTACACTGTGGCAAAGTCCAACCATTTTTACTTTTGTATAGCGGGAAACCGCGCCGGTTAATGTAGCCATTGGATTTGTGTAATTTAGAAGCCATGCATCCGGGCAAACCTCTTCTATATCCTTTGCAATATCAAGCATAACCGGGATTGTACGCAGCGCCCGGAACAAGCCACCAATACCAATTGTGTCCGCGATTGTCTGACGCAGGCCATATTTTTTTGGAATCTCAAAATCGATTACTGTACTTGGCTTGTAGCCTCCAACCTGAATCGCGTTAATCACGTACTTTGCGCCTTTTAATGCTTCTTTACGGTCTGTGTATGTGTTGATCGTGACGCCAGCTTTTAGCGTATTCTTCAGCGCGTTAAGCAGTACTTCCGACTCTGACAGGCGATTTTCATCAATATCAAACAGCGCAAATTCAAAGTCCTGAAGTGCCGGGGACATCATGCAGTCACCTAATACATTTTTCGTAAAAATCGTGCTTCCTGCACCAATAAACGTAATTTTCTTCATTTGCCCGCCTCCATTAAAAGTTCATGTTGAAATTTTAGTAAATTTTAATTAATGTATTTCTTATACCAAATAATATAACGCTTTCATTTTTTAAACAATGGTAAATAAAATCGGAAAAGGGGTAATATATTGTTCTCTCTCCCGAATGATCCTCATCATAGTTTTGTTTATCACCATTCAAAGGAGCCTTTAACAAATTCAGCCCGTATTGCTTCGATCGGCTTTGAAAAACGCACTTCCACCGATTATTATTGGGACGGGCGCATGCGGCCAAACGACCATAACACGTTTATTTTTCAATATACCGTAAAAGGCTGGGGAGCAATCCATGTCGGAGACCAGACGATGGCGGTCCGGCCGGGTGAAGCTTTTATCGCAGAAGTTCCGAGTAACCATTGCTACTACCTGCCAGCGGAAAGTTCAGAATGGGAGTTTCTCTTTATTACACTGGAAGGAACGAAAGCAAAAGAATGCTGGACTCACTTACTAAACGAGCTCGGCCCTGTTGTTCAGCTGGCAGATGCTGCTCCGCTTGTTTTTTTGCTGCAGAAAATCTATCAATTTGCCCTGAAAGAAGGTATTGAAGACACATTTACTTCTTCTGCCCGCGCGTACGAATTTATTATGGGGCTATACCGGTTTGCCAGAGGACTGGACCAGCCAAAAGCAAGCATTCCGGATGACATCCGGACGGCGCTGCAATTTATGGCCGCTCATTATGATCAGCCTTTGTCTCTTGACGAAATTGCCCATCATGCCGGGCTTTCCAAGTATTACTTTACAAACAAGTTTCAAAAGCATATGCACACTACACCGATTCAGCATTTGGCTAAACTCCGTATGCAAAAAGCGATGGAGCTATTAACAACGACAAACAAAACCATTCATGAAATCGCTCTTCAGACCGGCTATGACAATGCTAACTACTTCAGCAAGGTATTTAAAAAGATGATCGGCATGTCTGCCGACAGCTTTCGTCGTGACAAAAAAATGACAGACTTTCAGCACGTTATTATCGATTAAGCAAAAAAGCTGCTCCGCAATAACGGAGCAGCTTTTTTTATTTTCGCTTGAATGGCCACCAGACTCCCTGGTTAAAGGAAACGGTGACTGCTGGGATCAACAGCGGTAGGACAATTAAGCCGTACAGCAGAAGACCAGTAATGACGATCGTTGCAATTTGAACGAGGCTGAGAACCCCGGACGGCATCATCGCACCGAATGTGCCGGCCAAAATAATCGCGGCCGTGATAATAACGCTGCCCATTTTAGCCATTGATACTGCCATTGCCTGCTGAACACTGATACCATCTCGTGCTTCTTCACGGAAACGGTCGAGCAGAAAAATGGAGTAGTCAATTCCCAATGCCACCAGCATGACAAATCCGAAAAACGGAACAGCCCAGCTGACGCCATCATATCCAAGTACATTCACAAAGATTAATTCCGCTGCGGCGACTGACGTATAATACGTTAAAAGCAGTGAACCGATCATATAAAGCGGCATAATAACAGAACGGAACAGCAGTGTAAGAACAACAAACAAGCTGACGAGCATAATGATCACCGTGCGACTGAAGTCGTTCGATGAAATTTCTTTTAAATCACTGTTTACACTAGAAATACCGCTGTACGCCAATTCTGCACCTTCGAATGGAGTATCGATGACAGACTGCTGCACAGCCTGCTTTACTTCTTCTATACTGTCAATTGCTTGAGGAGAATATGGATCTTCCGATAATACAACCTCTAGTTTAATCGTTTTTTGGCCATCCAGCGTGTAGCGGTCCAATACATCCTTAAATTCTTTTTTCTCAAGTGTACCATTAGGGATGTACATACCTGTATTACGAACACTGTCCGATTGGCTCATAGACCGAGTTGTTTGAGCAGCTCTTGTAAGGCCTTCTGCAATCTCTCCCAGGCCACTGTTTGCATTTCCCACTCCATCAGCAAGCTGGGATAGACCGCCGCCGAGCTGACCGACCTGTCCTGCTGTCCCTTCAAGCTCTCCTGCCGCAGCATCGATTCCCTGGCTGATCTGGGTAAGCTGCGGTTGAATAGCGCTAATTTGAGCAGCTGCCTGTTCCGCATTGCCGGACTGCTCAATACCTGCAGAAATACGGCCGAGTTGTTCATTTATCTGCCCGATTCCTGCTGCTGCCTGCTGCAGACCCTGGGCACCGGACGCAGCTTCCCCTCCTGATGGAAGCTGCCCTTCTGCCTGCGTCAGCCCGCCTTCCACATTAGTAAGGCCATCCTGAACCTGCAATAAACCGTCACGTGCTTCTATAAGACCGTCTGTCAGCAGGCCGAGCTGGTTATCTACATATAAATCATTCAGCGCTTCGCCCGTTGGCCGAGTGAGAGTCCGCACTGCTTCAACACCATCTACTTTTAAAATATCTTTGCTGATTGATTCAAGATATGGCACTGTTTCTTCGGTCACCATATCGCCTTTATTACTGACGAGCACTGTGACCGGAAGCGAATCCCCCTGGCCAAATCCTTCTGCTATGGCATCCAGCCCTTTCACAGATTCATAGTCACTGCCAATCTCATCTACCGTATTAAACGACAGCTTACCATCATAGGTAAATAAAAGCGGGACGGTAATAAGCGCAACCACTAGCATGGAAAGAAGCGGGCGACGAACAGATAGTTTGCTGAACCACGCCCACAGCTTGCTGTCGTCGTGCGTGGCAGACTTTTTCGATGGCCAAAAAAGCTTTTCTTTTAGCGTAGCCATGAAAAACGGCACAATTGTAAATAGTACAACGAGCAGGACAGCAATCCCAACAGCAACGCCAACCGCTGACTTGAAAATCGGGAAGTCCGCAAAGCCAATTGCTGAAAAACCGATAAATACGGCAATACCACTGATCAAAAGCGTCCGTCCGGCTGTTTTGTACGTATTCACAATTGCATCTTCAACTGAATGGCCTGCCTGCAGCTCTTCTTTATAACGGCTGAGGAGCAGGATGCAGTAATCTGTTCCGATTCCAAACAGTACCGCAACGAGAAAAATCTGCGTGTAGTTTGAAACTGGAAAACCAAACCAGTCGATAAAGAATGCCACGATCGACTGGCTGAGCAGATACGTAAAGCCAACGGCTGCAAGCGGAATAAGCGGTGTGACAATCGAGCGGAAAACAGCTAAAAGCAAAACAAAAATTAAGCCGACTGTAATCAGCTCGGTCCGCTTGAGACCCTCCTGTGAGCTTTCATTTACATCGTTATTAATGATGGCTTCACCTGTTACGTAGGCTGTCAGATCATCCGGCAGCACTTTCGTGCGGATTTCATCGGCCAGACGATTAATGTCATCCTGTGTTCCATCTACTGTAACTGGCACAAGAACGGTTTTTTGATCCTTTGATACAAGCTGCTTTTCTATTTCTTCACTTTCAAATGGATCCATTACACCTGTAATCGGTCCGTCCATTTTCTCAAGGGATGCCACACTTTCGGCAATGGACTGGCGGGCCTGTTCCGTGAGCGGCTGATCCAGCTGGAAAACAAGCGAAATGGTTTCTTCGCCGGCTCCAGCCTGTTCAAGCAGATCGGCTGCCCGCTGTGAATCAGCTGTACCCGGCAGCTGGAATGACCCCGCCTGTTCAGCCTGCTTGGATAAATTGGGCGCCAGCAAAAACAGAGCGGCCGTTAAAACAAGCAGGCTGACAAAAATCGGCCAGCGCCATTGAATAATCCTTCTCATCGATGATCCTCACCTATCTTTATAATTTCTTTTAGCTTGCGGAACATATTCACAAACTGCTCCACTTCCTGTTCATCAATATGGCTTGATAGAAGCGAAGAAATAAAGTCCGAAACACATTCTCTCGTTTTTTGAATAAACTCCCGGCCTTCCTTCGTCAGCTCTATCCATTTTGTCCGCTGGTCGCTTTCTGATTTCACCATTTGAATCAGTCCTTTTTCCTCCAGCTTTTTCATACGATTGGAAATCGCACTTTTATGCACTCCCTGCATCACCGCCAGGCTGCCCGACGTAATGGGCCCATGCTTTTCGATAATTTTCATCATTTGAATTTGTTCCGGTGAAAATTCATGCACAATGGGATCATCAATCGACTTGAGGATTCGCTCGGTTCCGTAAACGATGACTTCCTCAAACAACTCCACTGCTTCACGTAGCTGTTTCTCCATACTGTTTACCCCCTAAACTTCTTATACTTAGTTTAGGGGGTAAACAGTTATCCGTCAACAGATAAGGTATAATTTTTAAGGGAAGGGGATTTTTCATGAATATTAATAGATTAACCGCTTTGTTTGGCAAGAAAGAACAGCAAACATATCTGATTGCGATTGATGGTGGAGGCGGTGCCGGAAAAAGCACACTTGCACGCTCGCTGCAGCTGGCGCTTGACAGCAGGTCAGCGATCGTTCATGCGGATGATTTCTATCAGTTGTCAGGCAAACGCAGCAACGAAATTGGAGGCAGCTGGGATTTGAAAAGATTGGAAGAACAGGTGTTAAAGCCACTCAGTCAAAACAATCCGGCACGATACGAACGATACGACTGGGAAACAGATCAGCTTGCAGAAGCTTATGACGTGCCGGCAGGCGGATTTGTAATCGTAGAAGGCTGCTATACAATGACCAGCCACTTACTGCCCTATTATCAATTTAAGATTTGGGTAGAAAGTCCGGAAGATATCCGGCTTGAGCGAGGGATTGAGCGGGACGGTGAGGAAAAACGCCACCTGTGGGAGGACTTCTGGATGCCGGCAGAGAAAGTGTATATGCATGAACAAAACCCTGCAGGCTCAGCAGATCTTGTTATTAGCGGAACAGGCGGAAATGATATCGTTATTCTTTCTGCTCGCAATTAAACCTCTGTAAAATTTTTTTATTAAACTGAAACTTTTTATGCGAACGAACCGTACGTTCAACTGACAACAAGGAGGATAAAACATGAATAACCACGAGATTGATTTTAAATTATTTGGCGACGATATGCAGTTTGTACAGGTAGAGCTTGATCCAAAAGAAACGGTTGTCGCTGAAGCCGGCAGTTTAATGATGATGGATGATGGCATTCGAATGGAAACGATTTTTGGCGATGGGTCTTCAAATCGCGGCAGCGGCTTGATGGGCAAGCTGCTCGGTGCCGGAAAGCGGATGCTGACTGGTGAAAGCCTGTTTATGACCACATTTACCAATGAAGGCAGCGGTAAAAAGCACGTTTCATTTGCTTCGCCTTATCCAGGTAAAATTGTTCCAATGGACTTAAGCGAGCATCAAGGCAAAATTATCTGTCAAAAAGATGCATTTCTCGCAGCGGCCAAGGGTGTCTCGGTCGGCATTGAATTGCAGCGCAAGCTTGGCACAGGCTTTTTCGGCGGTGAAGGCTTTATCATGCAAAAGCTTGAAGGTGACGGAATGGCGTTTGTTCACGCCGGCGGAACCATTTATGAAAAAACACTCGCTCCAGGTGAATTGATCCGTTTGGATACAGGCTGCCTCGTCGCCATGACTGGTAATGTAGACTATAGCATTGAAGCAGTCGGCGGCGTAAAAACGGCTCTTTTTGGTGGTGAAGGCTTGTTTCTTGCAACATTGCAAGGACCTGGAACGGTCTGGGTACAGTCTCTTCCATTCAGCCGCCTGGCAAGCCGTGTATTTGCAGCTATGCCGCAAAGCGGCGGATCAAAAGGTGAAGGCGGCCTTGCCGGCATGTTTGATTTTATCGGCGGCGATAATGACTAATTCGATTTTGAAAAAGCCGGTGTTCCTAATCGAGAACACCGGCTTTTTCGCTTTGGTTATCTTAAAAAGGAAACTGACTGTTCTTGCTGCAGAGCTCTCATCTTGATTTTCAGCCGTTTTCTCGCAGCTCTTTCCCATAACTTTTTTACCGTTTTATCTGGATGCGGCCGAGGAAATACTGTAAAAGGTTTATACATGCAAGTGTGTCCTGTGGCACTATCTAAAATGGAATTAAAATCCAGAAAGAAGCGGTTATAATGCACTTTTGAATAAAATCAAAAAAAGACGAATAAAGTTCCGTGCTTATCAAACAAAGGAGTGTTGTAGGATGATTGAAATCAGAAGCAACAAAGTCGTTCTTATCGGGACAGGCGCAGTGGGATCAAGCTATGCGTTTTCCATGTTAAATCAAGGGGTATGCGATGAGCTGGTCTTGATTGATGTAAACGAACAAAAGTCAATGGGCGATGTAATGGATTTGAATCATGGCGTCCTCTATGCTCCTACTTCTACGAAAGTAAGCTTTGGTAAATATACAGACTGCATGGATGCAGCTCTCGTTGTGATCTGCGCAGGCGCTAATCAGAAGCCGGGGGAAACGCGCCTCGAGCTGGTGGAAAAGAATATGGCCATTTTCAAAAACATTGTCGGTCAGGTAATGGATTCCGGCTTTGATGGCATTTTTCTGATTGCTACAAATCCAGTTGATATTTTAACATATGCTACCTGGAGGTTTTCCGGCCTGCCAAAAGAGCGCGTCATTGGCTCTGGCACCATACTAGATACGGCACGCTTCCGTTACCTGCTTGGCGAAAACTTTGGCGTGGCACCTCACAGCGTCCATGCCTCTATTATTGGCGAGCATGGTGATACAGAAGTAGCTGTCTGGAGCAGCGCTAATATTGCTGGTATTCCGCTGAAAGATTACCTGGCACGGGATGAAAGTGAAGATCAGGAAGAAAAAATGAAGGAAATTGCCGTACAGGTTCGAGACGCGGCGTATGAAATTATCGAAGCAAAGGGCTCCACTTATTATGGAATTGCGATGGGACTTACTCGTATTTCTCGGGCGATCCTGCAAAATCAAGATGTTGTGCTGACTGTTTCTGCTCTTCTTGAAGGAGAATTTGGCCATCATGATGTATATATCGGCGTGCCTGCTGTTATTAATCGCTATGGCATCCGGGATGTAGTGGAAATTCCACTCAGTCAACGAGAAAAAGAATTGTTCGATCACAGTGTTCAAACCTTGAAAAAAGTTCAAGAACCATTTTGGAAAGAATAAGAAACTAAAAAGCGAAAGCCCTGGCTTCACGAAAGGCTTTCGCTTTTAATTTGAATCGAGCTTGCATATATAAGGCCACTGTGTCTATGATTTTTTAAAAACGGCGCATGTGTGGGCTTAACACCCACAATTCGAATACTTGCATCAAGTAAAAGCAGGATGTCCACAAGCTGGTTAAACTGTTCAATACCTGACATCGTAATGGTATCAACCGCTGTAAAGTCAATGTACAGCTGCTCAAAATCTCTCTCATAAAAACCGTGTGACAGAGCATCTTTTGTGTGCTCCATCAGGGCAGAATCTAAATCGCCGAACATCGGTATCAGCGCTGTACTGTTGCTCAACGCGATAAGTGGTGCAGAGCGTTCTTTCATTTTAACGAGCACAGCCTCGGCTTCTTCCTTTTTTTCCATAAGCTGAAAATCGGCTTCAGCAAGCCTCTGCTGCTGCTGACGAACCATTTGTTCTAAACGGGCAAGCTTGCGGTCAAGCTCAACACATTGAACATAGGCTTCGTCTGTTTCCCATTGAATGGATACCGAAAAAGCTTCGGGCTTTAATCCAACAGTTAAAAGAGCCATTTCAACCGTTGTAGATTGTTCTTGCAGTTTCATTAATTTCCGCTGGCTTCCTTCGTCTACAATCGATGCTAAATGCCACTGGTTTCCAAATCGGCGGACCGCCGAATCAGAACACTCAAGAACATGGAGCGCTCGATCTATTCGAAAAGTCGGAAGCGGCATAGATTTAAGATGCCCCACTTGCTTTCCCCTCGCTTTGATCATTCATCCAGCCAATCAGCTTCTTATAGTCCGTCATAAAAAGCGTGTTCGGTGTGCAATAAGGTGATAAATCGTACATCGATAAAAGCCGGCTTCCCACCATAATTTTTGGATGAAAAGGTAGTGATTCTAATGTTTCTGCGTACATTTTAAGTACTGGGACATGGTACAAAATGGTGACGGATAAACAAATAACGTCTGGCTGCCACTTTTGCGCAGCAGAAACTGCGTGCTCAAGCGGCAGGTTTGCGCCCATCATTTTTGTTTTCCAGCCGTTTTCCTCAAATAGCAGCGACGCCATCCGCATGCCGAGTGTATGCTGTTCTTCCGCTACGCATAAAAACATCGCTTTATGTCCCAGTTTTTTTTGTTTCGTTTGTGCGTGGTAGCGGGAAATCATAAAGTCACATGTAGCAGTCGCTAAATGCTCGTCTGCTACAGAAATATGATCCTGCTCCCAGAGCTCACCAATATGCTGCATAGCGCCGCTAACAATTCGTTGATAAATATCTACAGATGGCCATCCTTGTTCACGAAGATCACATAAAAAAGCAAAGCTTGCATCGGCATCACCCTCAAGCAGCAGATGCGCAAGTTTTACTGCTTCCGTGTTCATTTCGCTTCCCTTCTTTCAATAACAGCGATCGCCTCCATAAGTATTGTTCTGTAAAATAAAACCTCATCCGAATGTTCATCCTTTAAAACATCATGAATGCGCTCAAAATTATCGATTACATGGGCTGCTTTCATTCCACGCGAAACGAGCAGGTTCGTCAGCCAGTGCGCATAATCAATAAAAAACTGCCCGTTTTCGAGTGTAAAAGCTGTTTTCAAATGATCAAAATGATGCTGGTTATCTTCACGGCATTTTACTTTTCCGTATTCACCAAACCGCTCTTCCAGTTCCGGATAATCACGATACATTCCATCCATGATCACATCAATGTACTGATCAATCTGACTTTGCTTCATGTGGCCACCACGCGATACTTCTGCACTTTCGGAACAACGGATGCAAGTTCCTGATCCGGGTAATTTTTTTCTAAATCATGTACTTTTTGAAAAGCTTCGCTGGTCACCCATTTCATATATGCCTCTTTTGTTTCCCAGACGAGCTGAACCGTTAATTCAGATGGCCGCTTTTCATTTTGAAGCAGATGAAAAGAGACGAAGCCTTCATACTCGTCCACAAGCTTGGAACGGTTTTGATAAATCGAGATTGTTTCATCAACTTTATCCGCTGGCACGTTTACAACCGAATGGACGATATAGCTCATAAAATATCACATACACGACCGACTTGCCCATCTTCAAGACGGACTTTAATGCCGTGTGGATGAAAACTAGATTTCGTTAAGATGTCTTTGACCGTACCCCTTGTTTTAGCGCCGGTTCGTTGATCTTTCTTTAGTATTACATTGACTTGAATACCTGGCTTAATGTCGCTCCTGTTTTGTCCGTTCATCGCTCATACCCCTTTTTATTCCTGTCAGTATTACTAGTATAAAGGTTTTCACCTCAATAATCGAAGAAAAACGGTTAAGTGCTGTTACGTTAAGGAAAGAAAAACCGTGCACGCTGGTCTTTCAATCTCAAATCCCAAATACAGTGTTGAATAACGCATTCAGTCATCAGGTCACGGCCAGGTTCTCTTTCCTTTTGCCCATGGCTCCTCCTCCTTTATGTAAATTTTACTTTATAGCATAGCCATTCTGTTTACCTTCCTGCCCGAAACGGGTATACTACTCGCCAAAAGAGTAAAGATCGAATTGTTCTTGTCTGACTGTATGAACAAGCAGAAAGGAGCGTTTCTATGAAACAAGCACCTTATTTAATGGTTTCTGGAAAAGTACAGGGAGTCGGTTTCCGATATTTTGCTCAAATGACTGCTGCAGACCATTCTGTTTCAGGGTGGGTGAAAAACCTTGATAATGGGGCCGTAGCCATTCATGCTGAAGGAACACCGGAACAAATGAATGCTTTTATTGCAGCGCTGAAGAAAGGCAATCATTTTACACACGTTCACCATATTGAAGAAACATCCGTACCGTACGAATCATTCACATCATTCCGAATCCAGTATTGACACTCTTTTTTTCCGTTGCTATCATTAAACAAGTATTTCCAATACTTGTTTCTCTTAAAACCAAGTAAACGGATCGAAAAAGGAGACTGTTGTGATGTATCGGCTGCTTTTTGGACTATTTTTATTTTTACTTCTTTTAATTGTGAAATCCCCTTTGTTTCGGGGAACCCGGATTGATGCCTCTTATGGAGCGATGCTCATGGCGATCGGCATTTTTTTTATTGGTGTTTTCCCACAGATCGACCTTGCACTCACGCTTCCTTCCTACATTATTGATATGTCTCTTTTTAGTATTTGGCTGTTTTTAATTTTTACTTTTATGAAAGCAGCATTGAAGGGCGTTTTCCGAAGGCGGTATTTAACCCACCCTGTGCAAAGCTTTGCGGTGGGGACATGGGTAGCGGGCACGTCCGTTCTGTGCCTCGTTTTATATCACCAGTTTCCTTCCTTACAGCCCGTTATTTTCACTATTGCCCTTTTGAATACGGGGCTTTGGCTGTTTTATTTAGTACTCTGCTTAAAAAGCTATCGGGTTATTTTTTCGGCGGGGTATTATACACGTATTCATGGCATCGTGTTTTTATCGACAGTAAGCACGCAGTCACTTGTTCTTGTATTTAACACCCTTTTTCAAATACCTCTTCTGCAGTCGTTCAGCCGCTGGATTATTGCCGGCGGGCTGTTTCTTTATTTTTTAAATCTTATTCTCGTCATCATCCGCTTTCAGCATTTTCGGCGCGGAGACATTCTTAACGGCTGGAAAAATACAAACTGCATTATTCACGGGGCGATGTCGATTTCGGGTATGGCAGCTATTGTGTCCGGGGCTTTTACACGCGAAGTGATTATGGTTATGTGGATATGGGCAGCATTACTGTTTTTCATTATTGAAGCAATAGAATTGTGGCGGCTGGCTGCCCGGCTTCAAGCGTATTCGCTGCATGAAGCGATTGGCCGTTATCATGTTTCGCAGTGGGCACGCAATTTTACATTCGGCACGTTTTACATGTTCACCATGCATATTGATTTTACGGATGCACCCCCATTTTTTGCAGCGATGCAGCAGATAATTGTTCAATCGGGCGTTTCCGTTTTGATTTTGCTTCTTGTAGTAGAATGTATTTTATTTTTCAAAGATTCTCTTCCCTGGGCGGAAAGTCGAAATCATATAAAACAGCGCGCCTAATACGACGCGCTGTTTTATACGACAATTTTGATCCAGTCCTGATCGACACTTTCTGCTCCCTGGTCAAATGTCAGCTTCGTTTTAAAGCGGTATGATTCATCTCTTCCCGGGACAGGCACTACTTCAGGCAGACGAAACGTAAACGGCACTTTGTTTAATTCTTCTGCTGCAATCGTACGTGTAGATAAAACAGTACGGCTTTCAATCGTTTTACTTGTTTCGTCAGCATGATTTTCAAGCATCAGGTCACAGTCGATCCGGCTGATCCGCTGCTCTACTGTTCCGCCCTGAATGAGAAAATAGGCTTCAATTTGTTCTCCTGGCCTATACGTCTGCTTTGGCAGAACGAGGTCAATTTGAGCTGAACCGATCCCTAATAGGGACATATATTTTCTTAACATCATAATCATGTTCCTCCACCCTTTTATTTGTGTTTAGTATGGACAAATAAAACAGAAAAAAACCTTTACTGAAGCCAGTAAAGGTTTTTTTCATAAAAAGCGAGACTTTTACCGGCCTGGTAAAAGGTCTCGCTAACAGCATATTACTGCCGGAAAAGCCGAGAGCCAAGACTCTGAAATGACGACCAATCCGTAAAAGCTACTCCCCTTTAGGAGTTTTCGTTTGATTGTATAATCATATCATACTTGATTTCGTATACCTTGTCTATTACTGGTTACTTCACCACGATTTTCTCCGCAATTGCTGCTTGTTCCACTACCGCTGCCACACGTTCATGCACAGTCCGGTCTAATGGATGCGGCACAAGATCGCCTGGTTTTGTGCAGGCAGCGATTGCTTCTGCCGCTGCTACGAGCATCGGGTGTGTGACATCATTTGCTTTTGCATTCAATACGCCTCTGAAAATACCCGGGAACCCAAGCACGTTGTTGACAGAGCGTCCATCTGCCGCGTAAGCCGCACCTGCTTCGAGCGCTTCTGTCGGCGCAATTTCCGGATTCGGGTTTGAAAGCGCTAGAATAATCTGTCCCTGCTGAACCCATTCTTTTTTAATCAATCCCTGCACACCTGTTGTTGCAATGACAATGTCGCACTGGTTCATCAGTTCGCCAAGATCGTTAACCGGCGTACCGCCATACTGCTCGAGCCGCTGCTTCGCTTCTTCTGACAGGTCTGCCCCGTACACGGATTTTACACCGTACGCCATCAGCATGCGGCAGATCGCAAGGCCGGCTGCACCGAGCCCGATTTGGCCAACTGTAGCTTCTTTCAAGTCTACGCCGGCACTTTTGCAGGCAGAGATCACCGCGGCCAGTGTGACCACCGCTGTGCCGTGCTGGTCATCGTGCATAACCGGGATATCCAGCTCTGCTTTCAGCCGCTCTTCTACTTCAAAGCAATGAGGAGAGCCGATATCTTCCAATAGAATCCCGCTGAAGCCAGGCGCAATATGCTTGACCGTCTCAACAATCTCATCCGGATTTTTGGTATCGAGTAGGATCGGAATCGCGTTAATATCCACCAGCTGATCAAACAGCGCCGCTTTCCCTTCCATCACCGGCATGCCGGCAACCGGGCCGATATCGCCAAGTCCTAAAATGGCCGTTCCGTCTGTGACAACCGCCACACTGTTGCCGATGTTTGTATAAATTTTTGCTTTTTCCGGCTCTGCCTGAATCACTTTGCACACATCCGCTACCCCTGGCGTGTACACGCGGCTCAAGTCTGCCAGTGTCTGGATCGGCATCCGGCTTTTCATCTGCACTTTGCCGCCTTCATGGGCGCGAAGCACTTCGTCTGATACCGCCTGCACGTGGAAACCTTC
>NZ_LAHL01000051.1 GCF_000966195.1 Domibacillus robiginosus
GGCTCATTGTATTTTTCAATACCCTCCCAGCCCATCGGCAGGTCAATCCAGTCAATATTAACACCCGTTTTGCGGGCTGCTGTTTTGAAAACCTCTACT
Organism: Domibacillus robiginosus; assembly: GCF_000966195.1. Classification (GTDB taxonomy): domain Bacteria; phylum Bacillota; class Bacilli; order Bacillales; family Domibacillaceae; genus Domibacillus; species Domibacillus robiginosus. Next base: position 100 of record NZ_LAHL01000051.1, read on the forward strand.
GTAGCGCTTACAATTTCTGGCCCAATGCCGTCTCCAGCCAATACTCCAAGACGATAAACAGTCATAATGATAACTTCCTTTCTAAAATAAAAGTAGAATTGCAGTTCAGTGAAACCGTATTGAACTTTCTATCTTTACTGTAAACGATTTGAAGGAATTAATAAAATACTGTTTTTAAATGCTTAACTATTAATTTTTTCGATATCAACTATTCTATCCTTAAAATGATTTACAATATCTCAGCGGGATTAAAAGTTTTTGATCGTATTTCATCAAAATCTCTTATTTTTTTATTGAGTCGGGCTCCCGTATACTCAATTTTATACATTGAGTTTTATATAGGAGGTTTATATATGACATTAACTTTAGCTCAAGCTGTGGTAGAAATTAATGAAACAGCATCCAAATTCAAATCAAGTATTGTTATGAAAACAGATGGAAAACTGATTGATGCGAAAAGTATGCTTGGATTATCCTACACGATCCTGCATTCTAAAACATTTTATCTTGAAATTCATGGAAAGGATGAAGAAGAAGCAAAAACAGAAATGACAAAAGTATTTTGGAAGTATAATCTGCCAGTTGAAGTAAGCGAGTAAAAGGGGAGTCCAGTTTAGGACTTCCTTTTTGTATATTAAAGAATGATAGGAAAGGAGCAGCTAAAGCTTAATAGTAAGTTTTTGTTTTCTTTAGAAAGCCAGGTGAAATTAAAGAAATCAATTGAATTTTATAAAAAATAAATATTATCTTAATTTCTAAAATTATATTACATTAGCTTTACACAAAGCACACCTTATATATCCTGCTTTTAGAAAGGAACGTGATAGAAAGAAGCAGTCCCTATGATAAGCACTGATCAGTTACCAATTGAAAGCGCTCTATTAAAAGGCAGTTTGTCAAAAGGGAAGCAAATAAAAGAGAAACATGTAAAGAAGTTTTGTTTAAAAGCGAATTTAAATTAAACAGGAGGCTTATTTATGTTATCCATTCTAGGGTTTCTCACTATTATCGTTTTCACGTACTTGGTTATGACCAAGAAAATGATAGCGTTCACTGCCATCATTTTTGTTCCCATTGTTTTTGCCCTGATCGGCGGATTTGGCCCTCAGCTTGGCGAAATGATGGGTGAAGGAGTTGTTACAGTTGCAGACACGGCAGTGCTATTGCTGTTTGCCATTCTTTACTTTGGTATTATGATGGACGCAGGGTTGTTTGACCCGCTAAGCAATGCCATTTTAAGAGTAGCAAAAGGTGATCCTGTCAAAATTGCGATGGGGACGGCGGTTCTAGCTCTGACAGTAGCACTGGACGGAGACGGTACAACCACGTATATGATCGTCTGCTCTGCCATGCTGCCAGTCTACAGACGTTTGGGTATGAACCCGCTGATTCTCGCTACTCTATCGATTATGGCTCTTGGGATTGTCGCAGGAAGCACGCCATGGGGCGGGTCGGCTACGCGTGCGATTAGTATTTTAGGGTTAAATGCTTCTGATTACTTTATTCCGATGCTGCCGGTTATTGCAGGCGGCTCCCTGTTTACACTGTTTATCGCATACGTGCTTGGAAAAGGGGAGCGCAAGCGCCTTGGACAGGAAGTCATTGACCAGTACAAAAGTGAAATGGCTCTCACTACTGCAGCTCCGGCAGAAAAGAGCAATATGAAGCTCGTCTGGTTTAACTTTTTCTTAACACTGACATTAATGGGCGTGTTGATTGCAGATGTTGTTGAGCTTTACCTGCTGTTTATTGTAGGCTTCGCCATTGCACTTGTTGTGAACTATCCAAACCTGGATGACCAGAAAAAAGTCATTAAAGAACATGCATCCAATGCGATCCCGGTTGTTTCCCTCGTACTTGGAGCCGGTATTTTTACCGGAATTCTGCAGGGCACCGCAATGGTGGATCATATGGCGGGAGATATCGTGAATGTAATTCCAGAAAGCTTTGGCGACTTCTACACATTGATCGTCGCAGCAATCTGCCTGCCGCTAAGCTTTTTTATGTCAAATGATGCTTTCTTCTTTGGGGCTCTCCCAGTCTTTGCGGAAGCTGGAACCGCTTACGGAGTAGAACCGATTGATGTAGCACGGGCTTCTGTTATTGGCCAGACGATTCACTTGATTGGACCGACTTCAGCACCGCTTTGGGTCTTGATTGAACTAATTCGGACAGACCTTGGGAAACTGCAGCGCTATACGCTTCCCTGGATTCTTCTCTCAGCCATTGTGATGGTTGCAGTTGCCGTTTTAACAGGTGCTATAGCCCTTTAACTCAAACAAAATTGTTGTGTGTATTTGTAAAAGATAAAATATCTGTTCGTTGACAAATTGATTGGTTTTGTAAAGACCTTTGCTGTGTTCCAGGCAAAGGTCTTTTTGTTTGTCGGAATACATAAAAGGGAAAGTGGCTGCGTTTTCTATGGCAGTTCGGGTATACTTTTTCATAATAAAGTGAGATTTGATTTACACGGCATTTTCTGTGGAGGGGATTGGATGTATCGCTTTTGGAAAAGAAAGAAAAACGTAAAAGAAATCAACCTGGACATAGCTGCTGAAAAAAACATGGATATCACAGCTGCCGAATTCCGTTATCTCATTCATTCAACAGAGAGAGACGTTGTTTTTTTATGTATTGGATCTGATCGTTTTATTGTTGATTGCCTTGGACCTCTAGTAGGGACAATGCTTCAAGAAAACAAAGGATTATATCATGTATACGGAACGTTAAAAAATCCTGTTCATGCACTTAATTTAAAAAGCACTTTAAAAGAAATAAACAAACAGTTTCAAAATCCGTTTCTTGTTGCCATTGACGCCTGCGTTAGTGAAAGAAATCATGTTGGCGAGATCTTCATAAAAAAGGGACCTCTTTTTCCAGGCAGGGCTATGAACAAAAAGCTGGATGAGGTTGGAGATTGTCATATTAAAGCGATAGTCAATTACATAGATAAATACGAATCCAATCATTTTTTAGCAAGTACTCGATTACACACTGTGATGGACATGGCCAAGAAAGTGTACGAGCTCATTACAGACAATCATAAAGAAGGTCAAAAAAGAGTGATAAAGCAGAAGGATTGAGTTAAATGAAAGGAGCAGCTGGAGCAGATTATAAAGGGTTTCTATGGATATGGATTAAAAATCGGTATTTTATTTATTGAAGAGAGTGGAACTAAAGTAAAAGTCAGAAAGAGCTTAGAAACAGAGAAGGAGTGATTTTAGTGAACCTCTCCACCTAAATCAAAGATTTTGATGGAGCATCCCTTATCTTGAATACAGTACAGCATCAGAGGATTAAGCTTCCTTCGGAAGCCCAAGTGCATGATGGAGACTAATGAACGAAGACAAGGTCTGGGATGTCCTTATTGCCAGTTCAGGAACTTTTGCCTGAAGAGACAACCATTTCGTTTCCGAGATGGATTTTTGAAAAGCCCGAATGAAGTAGCGGGCCCCGATATTATAAGAAGCAGACAAATCCGCGTGATAGACTTTGCCTGTTGAAAACGTGGCAAGGTTTTTTTGGGGATTCCGCTCCACTTTTCCAGATCCATCGAACGCCAGAGCGCTGGTGTTTCGCGGGTTGATTCGGGATATGCGCATGCTCAGGCAGTGCGCCATTTCCTCTACTTTGTTCTGGATGCCTATTTTCCGCCACCCGTGAAGCTTGAAGCGAAGTTTCCTTGCTCCATAGAACCCCTTTGGGGTTTTCATTCTACCTAAGTATTCGAATACGATGACATCACAGCCATGCTTCGCCGCAAATTTTACAATTTCATGGCTTGTATGGCGGACAATATGTTGCTGGTACCCGTTGATCTGCCGCCAAAAATTAGGCGCAAGGATGCGGCCGCTTGCCCGCTGGGCTTTTCGCAGTTTGTTGGTTAACGTCTGCAGATGGTCTTTTTCTTTAGGCTGGTCAATAAATGTCCGGCCTAAGACAGTGCCTTTTGCATCGATAACGGAACAAACCGCAGAATTCGTCAGTCCAAGATCCACCGCACACACTTTTTGTTCTTGAATAGGCGTTTTCGTTAAAGTGACTTTATTTTCATAGCTGATGGAAAGGAAGAATTTCTTTCCCCGCTTAATCAGCTTAGGGTTGTTCTCTTTCCATTCCCATACACCTCGTTTATAAAGATCCTGCCCTTTAAATTCGATATCTGTCCATACCCAGTCATTCTGGTGGAATACCTTGATTTGTGCAGTCGTATCAGATGTCCTGTTGAACATGTTCCCGCGATAAAAAACAGGGAATTCTTTATGTTCCGCCTGCAAGCGGGGAGGTTGTTTCCTGAATTTCTTTCCTTCGGAAAGAGCATACTTCTGCTCTTCTTCCCAGTTTTGATAGTTAGAGCGGAAGCTCTTTACCTTGCCAAAAGCAGAAGCAATGGCACTTCTGCGGAAATAGGAAGGAAACTTGTAAAAACGTTCGTTAAACTCTTTGTATTTTGGAAGAGGGTTTGATTTGGTTGTGTGAATCAGTTTTTCTACTGCCGGTACAATCGATTTGGTTGTCAGGCCGTCGGTATGATCATACTCTTTGTCAATCACCTGGATGATGAAGGACAGAGCATCATTATAAATATCTAGTGTATCATTGAAGATTTCCGTCCGGTTTGTAATTTTGTGCAGCAGCGACTTCGCGACTTTCATTCCCAAACCCTCCTTTCCATTTTTTAGTCTTTATAATACATTGATCGTATCAAAATGGAAATCAATTGTAAAACGAAAAGAGGTTTAGAATGAGCGAATATAACAGAAATAGGCACGCCCGATACAAACTAACGTATCATTTAGTTGTAGTTACAAAATATCGAAAAAAATGTATTTCTGAAAGCATCATGAAACGGCTGAGAGAGATTACAGACTGGAGCGTCTATACTTATCTGAACAGAAAAATTAAGGTCACGTACACTTGACCTAAAACAGATGAGGTGCCCAATTATGACAAAGCGAGAACGCCGCGCATGATGTCCGGTATAGGAGCCACCTCGAGCGATCCGCAGAAAATACACAACATGTTGCTGCGGCAACTGAAGAGCAAAATACAACAATGGAAGAAATTGCGGCTTTAATCAACGCGCTAAGCAACTTGGCGCAAGAACTTCAGGAAAATATCGATAAATTTAAAATCTAAAAATGTGACGTGAAATCATGAATGATAAAGATCTTTTTAGAGAAAAAAGATAAAAATAAAAATGGCTAGGAATTCTCCGCCATTTCCCGCCCTAATATGGGCGGTTTTTTATTTGTTTTTAGAGCGTCTGTCCTGAATTTAAATGTCCCTCACATATAGGAAACTACAAAGCACAAGTTAAGTCGGAATTCCAATAAACCTTGATATAGCAATGTTTTTTGGCTTTTTCTTAGATATTTTACAAGCCATAATAAATTAGAATATGTAATCATGAATTATCACTATTTTTCAAAGGATTTATGGATCGAGTACACTTTAATCAGAGAAAACAAATCTTCATTTACAAAAAAATGAAAGCGTTATCTCAACAAGTGGAAGAAGGTTTGTTCTACCATTCGATCTTTAATAGAGGTCGATTAAAAAAATAGTCAGGTGAGCCTGGCTCTCTTCCACAATTAAGAGAGAAAGAAATATACCGGGGGAGGAATGAGTATTTCAAGTAAAGTCCGTCGCTTTGAGAAAGGGAAAAAGAGAACCGAACTAGTTTGCTGATTATTCAGACAAATAAACAGGGGGGATTTTGATGAAAAAGTTGATGGTACCAATTCTAGCTGCTGCTTTAACGTTGGGAACAGCCGCCTGCAGTAACAGCGGAGAAGAAAAAGCTGCAGGTGGACAAGGTGGATCAAGCAGCAGCTATCCGGAAAAAGCAATTGCGTTTTCTGTCCCATCCGGTGCTGGGGGAGGGCTCGATACAACAGGACGGTCGCTAAGCAACCTTTTTTCTTCTGAAGGAATTGTCGATAGTACCATTACTGTCGAAAACAATCCAGGCGGCGGACAAGTTGTCGGTACAGTTGAATTTGCGAACAAAGACAAAGGGAATGACTACCGGCTGCTGATTGCGTCTACACCATTTATTTTGAATCACGTTAAAAAAGAAGGAAACAGCCCGGTTTCCTTCCGGGATATTACGCCGATTGCCCGGCTGGTAACAGAATATGATGTACTGGCAGTCCCGGCAGATTCTAAATATGACACATTGGAGGCTTTGTTTGCTGACTTGAAAAAAGATCCAACGTCTATTTCATTTGCGGGCGGCTCCGGGCCGGGTTCCTTTGACCACTTAAATGCCATTTATCCGGCCATGAAAGCTGGCGTAGATGTAAAGGGGCTAAAGTATATTTCTTTTGATGGCGGTGGCGAGGCACTCACTTCTTTGCTTGGTGGAAACGCTGACGTCATTTCTTCTGATGTTTCTTCCGTATATGAGTATGTAAAAGCCGGCAAAGTGAAAATTTTAGGCATTTCTGCTCCTGAACGCCTGGAAGGAGAATTTGCAGAGATTCCAACGTACAAAGAGCAGGGCATTGATGCAGAATTAACCAACTGGCGCGGTATTTACGGACCGGCTGAGATGTCAGAAGATGCGAAAGCCTACTGGGAAGAAAAAGTAGCCCAGCTAGTAGATACAGAAGCTTGGAAGAATGAACTGGAAAAGCAGGGCTGGCAGGACGGCTATATGGCATCAGAGGATTTTATCAAGCTGATGGAGGAAGAAGAAGCGATGTATAAAGAGATTTACGAAGATCTCGGCATGGCAAAATAATAATTCACAATTAAAAGAAAAGCAGCGGCAATATATTCCCGGGTGGGCTGCTGCTTTTTCCGAGGCAGGGAGGGGAAAACGATGAGCAAAACATTTGACCGCTATACAGGCCTCCTGTTTCTAGCGATCGGCGCTATGTTTGTAGTTGAAAGCTTTAAACTCTCTCAAAGTGCCTATGGGAGTGAAATCGGTCCAAATATCTTTCCGATGTCTTTAGGTATTGCTTTAATATTGCTAAGCATTCGTCTCGTTTATGAAACGTTTCGCTATACAGATGCGAAAAAGAACAGTGTAAAACTGGATTATAAACGGTTTGGCATTATCCTGATTGCTGCTATTTTATATGCAGCCCTTTTAGAAACACTCGGATATGTGATCACAACTTTCCTGTTTTTGCTCATTGGTTTTCAGACGATGCAAAGAGGAAAGGTTTGGGTATCTGTTATCATTGCTGGGTGTTTCTCTATAGGGGTTTACTATTTGTTTGTTGTTCTTCTGCAGGGTTCGCTGCCACCATTTCCATCATGGATGAGTTTCAGTTAGGAGGGATTAGATGGGCACGCTGGAGTATTTAATGCAGGGTTTTGCAACAGCACTGCAATGGCATAATCTTCTGTTCGCTTTTTTCGGAGTATTGATTGGAACGGCTGTAGGCGTTCTTCCTGGCATCGGCCCTATGAGCGGGATTGCTCTTTTAATGCCGATAACGGCGTCCATTACAAGCGGACTACCTGCTGAAGCAGCAGCCACAAGCTCTATTATTTTATTGGCTGGAGTGTATTACGGAGCAATGTATGGTGGCTCTACTACGTCGATTCTTTTGAATACACCAGGTGAATCATCTTCTGTTGTGACCACCCTTGATGGACATCAAATGGCTAAAAACGGCCGGGCGGGAGTGGCATTGGCTATTTGTGCAATTGGTTCTTTTGCCGCTGGGTTAGTTGCGTTAACCGGTCTTATTTTACTGGCAAACCCGCTGGCGGGCATTGCGTTAAAGTTTGGTCCGGCAGAATATACCTCCCTGATGCTGCTTGGGCTGCTGGCAGTAAGCGGATTAGGCGGCAAATCCATTACGAAAGCTCTGATGATGACCGTCTTCGGCCTGCTACTGGCGACGATTGGCATTGACGCTGTGTCGGGTGTCACCCGCTTTACGTATGACATGCCGGTTCTGTATTCAGGATTAGAGTTTTTAACGATTGCTGTTGGACTATTTGCGGTAGGAGAAGTGTTTAAAGCCATTTTAGAAAGAGAAAGCAATGATGGTGAAATTGCCAAGATTAATCGCATTCTTCCTACAAAACAGGACTTGAAAGACAGCTCTCTTCCAATTGCCCGGGGATCGGTTTTAGGATTCTTTATTGGTGTTCTTCCTGGTGCCGGGGCTACTCTTGCTTCTTTCTTTTCCTACATTATGGAAAAGAAATTAAGCAAAAATCCCAAGAAGTTTGGAAACGGGGCTATTGAAGGGGTTGCGGCTCCTGAATCGGCAAATAATGCGGCGGCCGGAGGAGCGATTATTCCTCTGCTGACCCTGGGTATCCCGGGATCGGGATCAACGGCGATTTTAATGAGTGCGTTTATTATGTTCAATATTACGCCTGGTCCGCTTCTTTTTGAAGAACATCCGGATGTTGCCTGGGGATTGATTGCCAGCATGTTTGTTGGAAATGCGATTTTACTTATTTTAAATCTGCCTATGGTCAAAGTGTTTGCCAAAGTAGTAGAAACACCTGCCAAATACTTAATTCCATTAATCATCGGCTTTTCTTTCTTCGGCGTGTACGCTGTTCAGTTTTCTGTATTTGATTTAGGGCTGCTGATTGCCTGTGGAGTAGCAGGCTATTTTCTTTCAAAAAATGATTTCCCTATTGCCCCTCTTGTATTGGGCCTGGTATTGGGACCAATGATTGAAAATAATTTGCGGAGAGCACTCACAATTTCAAATGGCGATGTAATGATTTTCATTCAAAAACCGCTTTCCCTGACTTTTATTATTATTGGGATTTTGTGGATTATAACTCCCTTGTTTTTAAAACTGAGAGGAAAAAAATTAATTTTAAATGAAGAAGGATAAGTAAAGGAGAGAGAAAAATGACTGTTGAAAACCAAGTGAAAATGAATATTGTAGAGCAATTTGAGGAAATCCCAACAACCTGTATTTCAGATGCGCTGGAGGGGATGAACAATTTGTCGTCGACGATTCAGCCGCTCAAAGAGGAATACCGTGTTGTTGGACGGGCATTTACCGTAAAAATGCCAGTTGGTGATAATTTAGTTGTATTAAAAGCTATCAGGGAAGCAAAACCAGGCGATGTTTTGGTGATTGATGCGAAAGGAGACACATACCGGGCAATAGCCGGAGATTTTATTGTTGGAATGGCGCAGACGCTTGGTATTAAAGGAATCATCGTAGATGGCGTTATTCGGGATGTAGTCGGTATTAAAGAATTGGACTATCCCGTTTTTTGCAAAGGGACAACCATTGCTGCAAGTGGAAAAGCAGGACAGGGAGAAATCAATGTGCCGATTTCCTGCGGCGGTGTAACCGTTCAGCCTGGTGATATTATCGTAGGAGATGCAGACGGAGTCACCGTTATTCCGCAGGAGCTGGAAGAAGAAGTGTTAAAACAGTCGCTGGAGAAGGTAGACAAAGATATTCAACGGGCTCAAAAAGTATCAGGCAACAGAGAAGAAATTATTGCGTATTTAGACCGATTCTTATCATAAAAAAACAGGCCGGATCCGGCCTGTTTTTTTCATTGTTAGAATGTCCTTACTTTATAAATGGAAAAGATAAATATCGGTTTTATGCAAAAAGCGTCAGCCGCCTTTGAAAAAATTATTTTACCAGTAGCGGCTAACTGAATGTGACCAATGGAATTTATTTATACTTAACTATGAAAAATCGCTATTTTTACTGAATAGAGCCATTCAGTATGATGATAGTAAGCCAGCTTGACATAAAACAATAAAAGAGAAGAGAGGTGAAAAAAGAATAAATACCATATGAAGAACTGTGAAAATTGTACATAAGGCTGGGATGGGACTTTTTCAAGCTCCTACGAAGAGAGGACAAGTAAAGCTTAATAGATTAAAAGATTTATAACAAAAAATGAATGATCAAGAGCAGCTGGTTACGAAGCAGGGTTATTTGAAACTTATTGTAAGCGTATACAACGATAATAGGAGGGATTGGATGGTTTCGACATTAGGTTTTGTCATGATGCTGGTGTTTATTACTTTAATCGTTACTCGAAAGATGTCCGCTTTACTTGCTTTAATTATAGTGCCTTTGTTTTTTGCGATCATTGGAGGTTTCGGAAAAGACCTGGGCCCGATGATACTAGAAGGGCTTAGCGGGGTAGCACCGACAGGAATTATGCTGATGTTTGCCGTTATGTATTTTGGCATTATGATTGATGCGGGATTGTTTGAACCGCTGATCAAAAAAATATTGGCCATTGTAAAAGGGGATCCTTTGAAGATTGTCATCGGAACAGCGGTTCTTTCTGCCCTTGTTGCGTTTGACGGTGATGGAACGACCACTTATATCATAACGGTTTCAGCCATGCTGCCGCTTTATACGTACCTTGGGATGAACCCGCTTATTTTAACCTGTGTATCCATGATGGCTTTTGGTGTAATGAACATGCTGCCGTGGGGAGGGCCAACGGCAAGAGCTGTAAGCGCATTGAATTTGGATGCGAATGATGTGTTTCTTCCTCTTGTGCCGGTGATGATTGCAGGTTTGGTATGGGTGTTTTTTACAGCGTATGTGCTGGGAAAAAAAGAACGCACCAGACTCGGCATCATGGACTTAGATACGTCAAAGCTTCCGCTGCAGCTTCAAGAGGAAGCAGCTACTGTAGTGGATTCAGAGTTAAAACGGCCTAAATTAATCTGGTTTAATTTCCTACTCACGCTGTCATTGATCGCGGCACTGGTAATAGGGATTCTTCCTCTGCCTGTTCTGTTTCTGATAGGATTTGCTTTGGCCCTGTTAGTGAATTATCCAAACCTTGAAATTCAAAAAAAAGTATTGGCTTCTCATTCTGACAGTGTCCTAATCGTAGTCGCGTTAATTTTTGCTTCGGGTGTTTTCACAGGTATTCTTTCCGGAACCCACATGGTGGATGAAATGGCCAACAGCCTCATCGCCATCATTCCTGAAGAACTTGGCTCGTCTTTTGCTTTAATCACTGCTATTACAAGTATGCCTTTAACCTATGTCATGGCAAATGATCCATATTATTTTGGTGTAGTGCCTATTATTGCGCAAACCGCGGCAGCTTATGGTGTGGACCCGGTTGAAATTGCCAGAGCATCCGTACTCGGGCAGCCGCTTCACGCCATGAGCCCGCTTATTGCCTCTACTCATCTTTTAGTCGGGATGGCAAAGGTGGATTTCGGGGAGCACCAGAAATTTATTTTGAAGTGGGCAATCGGGACCTGTGTCGTCATGATTATTGCCGCACTGTTAACAGGAGCCATTTCTATGTAAATACCCGATCAAGGTAACCTTGTTTACACAAAAAACAGGCCATTTTGCGGCCTGTTTTTTAATTCTTGAAAGCGACATTCTGTTTAATAAAATCAGCAAATGCTTTTACGACGTTTAATTCTTCGGCTTCTGGATGATAAACCATCCACGTTTTTTGTGTGAGTGCCTGTCCGTCTTTGGTTTGAAGTGGGATTTTGTAAATAGGGTCTGTTTCCTTAAAAAATAGGGAAGGCAAAATGGCATACCCTAAGCCGTTTAACACCATTTCTTTGCACGTATCAGCCCGGTCTACTGTGATGCCAATCGAAGGCGGGTGCGAGTAGTGCTCAGCCCACCAATTGTCTGTCATATGTTTATACAGCTGATC
>NZ_LAHL01000052.1 GCF_000966195.1 Domibacillus robiginosus
TGTCTTTTTACTCATGAAAATCGCATCGGCAATACTTGTCAGTTCACCTCGTATGAGGGTAATGTCCGCAGCTTCCATGGCTACGTCGGTACCTGTACCAATCGCCATCCCGATATCAGCTACAGCCAGGGCCGGGGCGTCGTTGATCCCATCGCCAACCATGGCCACTTTTTTGCCGGCCAGCTGGAGCTTTTTCACTTCTTCCGCTTTTCCTTCCGGCAATACTTCTGCGATGACCTGCTTGATTCCAACCTGCTTTGCAATCGCCTGGGCCGTCTGGGTGTTGTCTCCTGTAATCATCACTACCTCCAGGTCCATATTCTGAAGGCGTGCAATCGCTTCTTTTGACGTTTCCTTAATGGTATCTGCAACGGCTACAATACCTGCATAGCGCCCATCAATTGCTGTTAACATTGCTGTTTTCCCCTGCTTCTCCAGGTTCTCCATTTTTGTTAGTTCATTCTGTACATTGATGTTATGCTTCGCCATCAATCTGCGGGTACCGATGAATAATTGTCTGCCTTTCACCGTTGACTCGATACCAAAGCCAGGAATCGCTTCAAATGTATCGGATGATCCCAATTCAATACCTTTTGCCTTGATTCCTTCAACAATTGCTTCCGCAAGGGGGTGTTCAGAGTTTTTTTCCGCTGTACCAACAAGCGCAAGAAATTCATTTTCATCCATGCCCTCTGCTAAAATAACATCCGTTAAAGATGGCTTCCCATTTGTAACGGTCCCCGTTTTATCCAGGATAATCGCATCCAGGCGGTGTGTTGTTTCAAGGTGTTCTCCACCTTTAAATAAAATCCCAAATTCAGCGGCACGGCCTGAACCGGCCATAATGGAAGTCGGTGTAGCCAGGCCAAGTGCACAAGGACAGGCAATGACCAGTACGGCAATGAACTTTTCAAGTGCCTCCGCAAACTCTCCAGGGCTTACAGCAAAATACCATACGAAGAAGGTAATAATTGCTATACCCACGACAATTGGTACAAAAACACTTGAAATCACGTCTGCCAGACGCTGGATCGGCGCTTTGGAACCCTGCGCTTCCTCCACTACTTTAATAATCTGGGCCAAGGCTGTATCTTTTCCCACTTTAGTCGCTTTGATTTTCAAGAAACCATTTTTATTAATGGTTGACCCAATCACATGGTCTCCAACCGTTTTATCAACTGGAATGCTTTCCCCGGTCAGCATCGATTCATCAAGCGCAGACCGGCCTTCTGCGATTTCCCCATCAACCGGTACCTTTTCACCTGGTTTTACAAAAACAATATCTCCTTGTAAAACTTCTTCGATTGGGATTATTACCTCCTGGCTATCACGAACGACTGTTGCATTTTTCGCCTGCAAGCCCATCAGTTTTTTGATCGCCTCAGAGGAACGGCCTTTTGCCCTTGCCTCGAACAGTTTGCCCAAAATAATTAACGTAATAAGGACAGCACTTGTTTCATAGTAGAGCTCAACTGTATGAGCATTTGATCCGGTGGACGCAACGCTTAAATACAAGCTGTAGAAATAAGCAGCCGATGTGCCCAATGCCACAAGTACATCCATATTTGCGCTTTTGTTTCTTAATGCTTTAAAAGCGCCGACATAAAACTGTCCTCCAACAATAAATTGAACAGGTGTTGCAAGGGCAAATTGTACCCAAGGATTCATAAACATATCAGGCAGCCAGATAAAAGACGTAAATTCAAAGTGGCTGACCATGGCCCATAATAATGGAAAAGACAAAATGGCCGAGAAAATAAACTTACCTGTTTGCCGCTCAATTTCTTTCTGGCGATGATCGACTTGTTCCCCTGCTTTTTCCTGCTTTTGTTCAAGGGAATAGCCGAGCTTTTTAATAGTTTCTTTCATATCTGGAACGGAGACTTGGTCAGGATTGTACTCGACTAGAACTGACTCCAGCGCAAAATTCACGGCAGCTTTGTCAACGCCATCTAATTTGTTTAGCCGTTTTTCAATTTTATTGGCACAGGCCGCACAGGTCATTCCGGTAATATCAAATTCCACTTTATCCGTTAAAACGTCATACCCTAAAGATTGAACTTTTTCTTTAAACTTCGTTATGTCTGTTTTATCCGGGTCGTATTTAATGTTTGTTTTCTCAAGAGCAAAATTCACATTTGCTTCTTCTACACCCTCCACCTTTTTCAATCCTTTTTCAATTCTTGTTGCACAGGCCGCACAGGTCATTCCTGATATTTGAAGGGTTGCTTCCTTTTGATTCATGTTTTCTCACTCCTAACTTCTTATACCAAGGTAGGGTATACAGTTTTTCAAAAGAAATCGTGCTGAAATTCAGCACGACCTTTTTAAATTTTCCTTAGTGATCACTTTGACCCCGGTTAGGTTACTCTTCTATATCGTACCCCTGATCTTCAATTACATCTGTAATTTCTTTCAAGCTCACTATATTTGAATCAAACGAAGTATCAACTTTTCCTTCAGCAAGATAAACCTTTACTGATTGGACGCCATTTAGTTTGCTTACATTTCCTTCTATTGAATTAACGCAATGCCCACAAGACATTCCTTGTACCTTAAGTGTAACTTGTTGCATAATAATTCCTCCTTAAATGACCTTCTTATTGTTTTATATTTATTATCTTACCTCAGTAGGATAGTAAATAAGCAATATTTAATTATAATTTGTGATTTTATAAATGACGGTTAAAAATTCTTTTACAATCTCAGGACCATTTTGTCTGAACCGTTCAATCACGCAAGTACTAATGTGACTCTCTAACAAAACTCCAGAAACTGAATTTAATACTGCTTGAGCTGCTGAAGCTTATTATTACAAAATAAATTTACCATACCCCGAATAGGTATATCAACGACAAAATATAATACCAGCTGTCCACTGCTGGTATTAACTATTGAGACTTAGAAAACCGTTTAAACACTTCCATTAATTCCTGAATCGCTTCTTCCCCATCTCCATCCTTTATCGCATCGGATACGCAATGCTGTGTATGCTTTTCCAATAAATGAAGGCCTACTTTATTCATGGCTGCGTTGATTGCAGAGATTTGGGTAAGAATATCCACACAATACCGATCTTTTTCAATCATATTTTGAATACCGCGTACTTGACCTTCTATCCGCTTTAATCGGGTTATTAACTGATCTTTTTCTTTTGTTGATCTGTGTGTCGCCTTTATTTCTTCAGCGTTGTTCATATAAAGATCACCTTCCTTTCTTTAAAAATTTCTTCTAAAGTAAATATTTTATATACGTAACTGGGGTATGCTATGATTGTACCACAAAAAGGAGTAATCCCAAAATGCACGAACAATTTAGGGAGTATATGGAAGAATGTCTTACTTGTTAAAAAAAGATGGTGTGAAAAGCATAGCAATCACCTGAGCACTGTAAGAAGTATGCAGAAGGGTGCAAAAGTATGGCTGGTTAATTAAGAAGAGAGTAAAATATCAGGTATCTTTAAGGAAAATAACTTACAATAAATCAACAGGGGAAATGCTGTCTCTCTGACCTCGTTTTCTTTTTTGTTCCCTATCATAATAAAGATATTAAAATACACATTGACACTTTTTCACTATGGTCATTGTTTATTTTGTTTCTTATCTTCCCATAATAGCTCCCGGCTTTTTCCCTCAGCTGCCCACGAATACTGATAATGTTTTTTTGTGTAAAACTGTACTTGTGTACAACATAGAAGTTTAAAGGAGACTTCGAAAGAAGGGGAAACAGACACTAAAACAGAGATTTTAAAAGAGGTATACCAGAAAGAAAGAAACTGAATTGAAGATAATAGTGAATTGGATGAAAAAGAAAAAAGACTGTCAAAAAAACAGCTTTTTAGAACTTACCTTTTATTTTTTCTTTTCCACTAATTCGAAGCACTTTTAATTTAAATCCATCTTCTTACATATCTAAAACAGGTGTTGAATACCCTTTCTAAGACGCATATTTAAGGGGGAAAGTATTTTGACCAATTCCTTTGTGAGCAGATCTTTGGATGAAATTCGATTCTGGTCTCGGATTATGAAAGAGCATGCTTTATTTTTAAGTCTGGGCTTTAATCATGATGACAAGCAATTAATTGAAGAAGCACAACAATTTATTAGTGTATTTGAACAAATTGAACAAAAGCTAAGTACCTACTCTGCTCAAACGGACCCTCAGCAAATTAAACATTTTAACAATCAAGTTTATCAAGCAGCTGCCTCTATCTGGGCTTACAAACGCAAGGTATTGGGATTGATTTTAAGCTGTAAAATAAGATCTAATAACTACGCTCTCCTAGTAGACCATACAAGTCGCGAAGCCGCCTACTTTGCCAATCGTTTAAAGGAACTAAATGAAGGAAAATTAAAACCTTTGCCTGAGGCCATTATTAAAGAAAATGTTTTCTTCCTCAAAATTATGGCCGATCATGCAAAATTCATTGGCCATCTTTTAGATCCTTCCGAGAGAAAATTAGTAGAACAAGCTCGCGAATTCAGTCATGATTTTGATCAGCTGGTGTTTCAAGCACAGGATTTAGATTCTATGCGCCCACAATCCGAAACAACGCCTCTTTTGGATCAGTTTTTAGATGAAAACCGAGTTTCTGTGGTTTCACTGCGGAATTTCAAAAAAACAGCAAGAGACTTGATTGAAGAATGCAGAATCAAGAGTAACATTCACCCTTTGCTGGCAGACCATGTTTTCCGGGAAGCAGAAAGATTTCTCTACATTATCGACACATTTGAGAAAAGCCTAACAAATAAAAGTAAAACAAAGGGCTAAAATTCCCGCTGCCTCTTTATAAAAGAAAAACCGCTGCATTCTTCCTCCTTTTAAAAAGGATACTAAATTAACTCACCCCCACTCAGCTTAAAGTGGGGGCTTTCCGTTTCCTTTTAATAGCCTGAATCCTCTGAAGTCAGATTGTCCAGCATCCGGTGATCATGCCGCTGTAATGGTTTTTCAGCTGGACCTTCCACTACTTCTCCTGTATAAGAAAACCGTGAGCCATGACACGGACAGTCCCACGTGCGGTCTCCACTGTTCCATTCTACTTCACAACCGATATGCGTGCAGGTTGTATCGACAATGTGAAGTTCTCCTTCTGCATCCCGATAAGCACCTTTCCGATGGCCATTAATCGTAATAGCTGCTCCTTCGTCTTTAGCCAGGTCTTCCACATTTTTTGTAGGTTTATCCAGTTTTCCTTTGATTAAATGCCCTACCACATCCGCGTTATCAAGCAGGAAGTTTTTTAAGCTTGGATGCGCATTAAAGCGTGACGGAGAATACAGGTCCTCATAATGGTTTGATTTTTTCTGAACAATATCCCGAAACAAAAGTGCAGCGGCCGTGCTGTTGGTCATTCCCCATTTTCTGAAACCAGTCGCAATCAAGACATTCGGTACATCAGAAGTGATTTTACCAATATAGGGTATTTTATCCAGCGTCACTAAATCTTGAGCGGACCAGCGGTAAAGAACTTTTTCTAAACCCAGAACATCTTCTCCAAACTTTTCAAGTGCATTATAGTGTTCAATGGTATCTTTCCCCTGTCCCGTTTTATGGTTTTCGCCTATAATTAATACCATTTCTTCTCCGTTAATCATTACCGAACGGAGGGAGCGGGCAGGCTCATCAACATTACAATACATGCCGCCTGGGAATGTTTTTTTTGTTTTAGCCGCCAGGACATACGAACGGTCTGCATGCATTCTCGTTGAATAAAGCCCGGCCCCTTCATAAAAAGGGAAATGCGAACAGGAAAGAATATAGCTCCCTTGAACACGTGATCCTCTCTGGGTAAGAACCGTTGGGTGCTCTCCTGTCTCAATATTTACGCATGTTGTGTTTTCAAAAATGAGACCACCTTTGTTGGTAATATCCTGAATAAGATGAGCCAGGTATTTTACTGGGTGAAATTGCGCCTGATCTTTCATAACAAGCGCTTTTTGGATATCAATATCGAAAGGAATACGGTCAATCAGTCCGCCATTGATGCCGAGGCGCTCATAAGCCTCGGCCTCTTTTTCAAGTTTGCCTGCATATTGACTGGTGCCAGCGTACAGATATGCATCTTGTATGCTAAAATCACACTCAATTGAATTCTGTTTTACGGTTTCTTTTATAAAGCGAAGAGCTTCCTCATTGGCTTCATAATATAATTTGGCTTTGTTTTCCCCAAAATTGTGCATCAATTCGTCATAAATCAATCCATGCTGAGCTGTCACTTTGGCGGTTGTATGACCGGTTGTGCCGTTTACTAATTTTCCCGCTTCTAAAACAACAACCTTTAATCCTTCTTTGACCAGAAGATAAGCAGAAGTAAGTCCTGTAATTCCTCCTCCTACAATCACAACATCTGCAGAAAGATTTTCATCCAAATGAGGGAACTCAGGTAAATTGACTGAATCTCTCCAATAAGACTGCGTATTCTCCGGTAACTTTTCATTCAGCTTCTTATTATGCTCCACAGGAAAACCTCCCATTCTGATTTTAGTAATACGGCCATTAGCTTCGTACTCGTAAAAACATTGTCTCGCACAATTCCGACCGTTTTTTATAGGTTGCCAATTTTTTCTTTATCTTATACCTGTCGAGGGGAGCAGCATTTATGACACATAAAAAAGAAGCTGTTATGCAGCTTCTTTACAAGTAGAATGACAATAATATAAAAGACTATAGAATATCTTTTAATGCTTGTTTCAAATTTGATTTAATTTTCAACTGGCCAATATCGATCTCCAGATTGATCATCGTTTGAGCTACTTCCGGTCTAATGCCAATTAAAATGGTTTCTACATCAAGCAGGCCCAATGCTTTTTCAATTTTTAAAATTTGTTCTGCCACCATCGTATCAACGACCAGGACACCAGACAAATCAAAAAGAAGATGAGACAAATTTTTTTCAGAAGCTTTTTGCAGCACTTCCTCCATTAAAAGACCCGCTCTTTCTGTGTCAATGTTTTCGATGAGCGGCAATACTGCCACTCCTTTTGCAAATGGTACAACCGGGACGGATAATTCCAGAAAAGCACGTTTGGCATTTTCAATGCTTTCTTTTATGGCATTCCACATCAGCAGAACTAAATGCATAAACAGCCTGGTCTAAGAACGGATCTAAAAGAGCACCTACTTTAAGTGCAATGGCAAGAGACATATCATTTTTTTGCATTTCCTCTCCAAGAACTCCCTAAATATAAGTCCTGTAATGGCTTGTATCTTTTAGGGCTTCATCTAAAGGAATGCCCAGCCAAATACTTTTTTCCGGTTTCTTTTCCCCAATTTATAAAGGAAGCGTCTGTGAATATTGATGTCGGAGGCTGAAGCAGAATTCTACAAACAAACCTATGAAATTTGCCCGTATTCCAATCATTTGACGGTCTGTTACCGGTACATTTTGTACTTTTTCTTTACTTAGTCTTTGCTCATGTACCTGCTCAGCAATTTGAACTTCCTTTTTAAGATCCTTTTTCCGAGAAACTGTAGTTCATTCTTCATTTTTACCTCCAACGGCTTATGAATTTGCTCCCAATATAATATGTGGTATAACCTGAATTTAAATGTGTTTTAATCCTATTTCTGCCTATATCTCGGAAAAAAAATGGAGTTTCCTGCCGAGTCTGTCGATATTTTAAAGATCATACATAATGGCTGCGGTCGCCAATGCCATTATCCTTTCTATTATTCTGTAGACCACTTTTTTTAATAATTTCTCCAATAAAAAAAAGATCGCTATAGCATAACGATCCTTTTGCTTACTTAAAGATTTTCGGGATTATAATTCAAAGCTCTTGATAATGTCGATGTAACTGGAATTTTATTGAAAGAAAGCCCTAATTGCACTGCTGTTTGTGCAACCTCAGGACGAACCCCTGATAAAGTTGTTTTTACACCAATTAACCCTAAAGCTTCATGCAATTGAAAAAGCCGTTGAGCTACTTCTCCATCGATTGCTACTACTCCAGATAAATCAATGAAAAGACAATCTATATTTTTTTGTGCACACTGCTTCAGTGTCTTTTCAATAATGAATTTAGCTCGTGAATGATCTATTTCCCCAATTAGCGGAAGCAGCCCTGTTTTTTCATTGATCATAATAACAGGTGCACTTAATTCATAAATCATCTCTCGGTGAGCTTGATAGTTTTTGGCTAAAATTCGATTGTGTTCCTCTGTAAACAAAGTTGTCACTTTATCCATTGTATCGATAATCATGTAATTCCATTGATCAATATCTTCTTGAGAATATTCCCCCCTGTGGAGAGATGCAAATTCTCTTACAAGCTTCATGTATTCGTCGCGCGTTCTATATAATTCTTTTAGCACTTCATGGATTGGAGTGGCTAAATAGCCTGGATCACTGGCCAGCTCTACTACCCATTCCTTAAATATTTTTGCAGAAGTCGTTTTTTCTTCCGAAAATATTTGAAAAAAATACCTGTGCAGTTTATTATACTGCTTTTTTAAAAGCTGCACATTTTCAGCAGCAGTAGAAGCGTATATTCCAGCAGATTCGCCTTTTTTAAGCGTTGCATACCAACCTTCTGTTAATCGGTTCGTGTGACTTATCAAATAGTGATAAAGATCTTCCCATTGTTTCAATGGCTCTTCCTCCTGCCAGCTTAAAAGCCAAAACTTTTTATGGTTATTCTAACGCAAAGAGAAAGTTATAGCTATTGAATTGGTTATTGGTTCCATCCACTCACCGCCTGCTAGTTATATAAGACCATGTTTTGTATAATTTATCCAAAAATACTCTATTTTCCCTCAATTCAGCAATCTTATCTTATCTTTTATTTTGTTGATTACTCATTTTGTTTAGACACATGACAGGGAGGAAATAAAGTGGAAATTAGAAGATTTCGTGTTTCGGATATTAAACAGATTGTCGGATTGTTTTATGAAACTATTCATTCTGTAAACAGAAAAGATTATACTCAAGAGCAGCTTGAGGCATGGGCGTCTAAAAACGATGAAGGTTTTCGGCTAGCGTCCTGGAAGGATTCTATGAGCACCCATATCACATATGTGGCCCTCATTGATGACAGAATCGTCGGCTTCTCTGATATAACACAAAAAGGATACCTGGATAGATTATACGTTCATAAAGATTTTCAAAGACAAGGAATTGCTTCCTCTTTAATAAGCACGCTTGAATGCGAAGCAAGAAAACTGGGACTTGCTGCATTAAACACGAATGCGAGTATCACGGCAAAACCATTTTTTGAGCACCACGGCTATCAATTAGTTCAGTCGCAGTGCGTAGAGCGAAATGGTGTTAAGTTAGTAAACTACAAGATGATTAAAGAGTTATATTAAGCCGCGTTTTATATGGACCGTGTTGTAGTGGAAAACCAACAATAAAAAACAAAGTTAATTTATTGAGAAGTCAGACTCTACAAGTAACAGAACGAGAAAAAACCCCTGACAGCAGGGGCTTCTCATGTTTTATTGATTGATTGCCGGGTCTATCATTTGAAAAAAGCTATTTTAGTCATACCACCAAGCATTCTACGATCTTTATGGTGCAGCGACGCTGCTTGTGCTTTCATCTGCTTCTTCTGCTGGATCAATTTCCTCATACAGGTTTTCTTCTATCTCTGGGGTTGTGGCTTCCTCGGGAGCCTCTACCTCATCTGTTCCCTCTTCTACAGGCGCAGAAGGTTCTTCGATTGTTTCTTCTTCAGGCAATTCTACTGCCGGGAGCTCTGGCGCAATCTCAATCGTGCTTACTAGATTTTGAGTATCTAATATCTGCGCAACCACATCAGCAATCTGGTTTTCTGCTTCTGTTACTTCAGGTGCGTCTTCTCCTGACTTTTTCGCTACTGCATGTAATTGGTTGGTCGCTGCATTTGTCCGGTTAAGAAGTGAATTCAGATGACCTAAATACTCTTCATATTCTTCCGATGTCAGTGCTTCCTTGTTTTCAAGTCCTGACACGACAACAGCAAGTTCGTCTTCAATAGAAGAAATTTTTTTCTCAATAGGATTCAAACGGTGTAAAATCGAACCCCCGCTTTTTTCGCTTGCAGCTTTTTCTGTCCCTACGGACGCCTGCACGGCTGTTTTAACATTTGCTGCCTCAGCGTCTGCCTGTGCACCGAAAGCAAGGCCAAGGGCCAATGCTGGAGCTGTTGCTTTTAAAAGTGGATGTTTGATTTTCATACTTCTCCTCCTTGTAAGGTTTACTAAGTCTTACAAGAAACGTTATACCACCTTTTTTTCTTTTACACACGTGTTTTTGCCGTTTTTAACCAAAGTGAAAACGGGATGTAATGTTAGGTCAAAAATGTTCAAATCGAAATGGTAACGTAATCATGAATTAACATTCTTTAAAATAACCTTTTAATCCAGACAGTTTCGAGATCAACAGATCGTACTTACATTAGTACTGTTTACAGTACCCTGCTTTGTACTTGCCGCCCGATGAATAATTGTACTTTTATCCTCTCAGCCCTCACCCTATAAGAAAAAGGGTTTTTGTAAGACATTCTGCATATAAAAAAGACCTAACCGAAAACGTTAGGTCTTTTTGTCGTTAAGCTGTTTCTCTGCGCATTTTTACAGCTGGGTTATTCCAGTTATGCAGCCAATTTTTTATCGCCGCTATCATAATCACAACACCCAGGATCAACATGATAATTGAAAGCATGCCATTTAAAATGCTGTATCCTGCTGCATCCGCATTCAAATAAACATTTTTCACCATCCAGTAGCCGGCGTAGTTCACCGTAACGTATAGATACGAAAGGGGAATTAAGCATGTCAGCATATAACGGCGCTTGTCTGCTACCTTTAAAATAATCGTTGCGCCAATAATTAAGCCAATCGACGCCATTAGCTGGTTTGATACACCAAACAGTGCCCAAACCGATCCGATATCACCAGAGAAAAGCAGATAGCCCCAGAGCAGGCAGGCAAGTGCACTGGCAAAAATATTACCCGGTATCCAGTCCACTCGCTTCAGCGGTTTATAAAAAGCACCGCCAAAATCCTGGATTAAATACCGCGCTACCCGTGTTCCTGAATCAATCGCTGTTAAAATAAACAAAGCTTCAAACATAATAACAAACTGGAAAAAGAAAGAAGCCAGATTATGAAACCATGGGACATTTGTGAAAATATAGGTCATGCCGACCGCAAGCGTTACAGCGCCGCCAGTCCGGCCTTCCAGGTCCAGGCCGATATCCTGGCTCAGCTGGGCCAAGTTAACCGTTTCCATTCCAAGCGTCCGAAAAACTTCAGGTGTGGAGTTAATCGCAAAATAATCACCCGGGTGCAAAGCAGTAGCAGCCACAAGTGCCATAATCCCAACAACACATTCGACCAGCATTGCCCCAAACCCAACCGGTTTAATGTCGCTCCAACGGTCCAGCATCTTCGGTGTTGTACCTGATCCGACAAAAGCGTGGAACCCGGAAATCGCCCCGCAGGCAATTGTAATAGAGATAAACGGCCAGACAGGACCGCTTAACACAGGTCCGCCTCCATCAATAAACTGCGTAAGAGCCGGCATTTCAATGGTCGGATTTACAATAAACACACCGGCAATCAAAGCGACGAAAACACCGATCTTCATAAAGCTGCTCAAGTAATCACGTGGTGCTAGAAGCAGCCAGACCGGCAGTGCTGCAGCAAAAAAAGCATAGATCGGCAAAATAAGCGACAGCGTTTTTACATCCAGCGTCAGCCAATCTCCTAACATGGTTCCTTGAATGTATGGGCCACAGAAAACAGCGGCCATAATAAGAAGGAAGCCCACAATTGAGGCACCTTTTAAATTGCCTGTTTTTTTATGGTAAAGACCAACACCCATCGCAATCGGAATCGTAATGCCCACCGCAAACGTCCCCCACGGATTGTGCTCAAGTGCATGAAGCACCACCATGGATAAGCCAGCCATCGTAATCGTAATAATAAATAACATGGCAAGACCTGTGCAAAAGCCGGCTACCGGACCTAGTTCTTTCTTTGCAACCTCAGCAAGCGACTCGCCTTTTTGACGCATAGAAGCAAATAAAACAACTGCATCGTGAACAGCGCCGCCAATAACCGCTCCAATCAAAAGCCAAAGAAGACCCGGCAGATAACCAAACTGGGCAGCCAGAATAGGACCGACCAGCGGGCCTGCTGCAGCGATGGCTGCAAAATGATGCCCAAACGTAACCCACCGATTCGTCGGCACATAATCTTTGCCATCCTCAAGCTCATGGGCAGGTGTTTTTTTCGAATCATCAAGCTTTAACACTTTTACAGCCATAAATGTCCCGTACAAACGGTATGCAATCATTAAAATACAAATTGAACCTATCACCATTGTAATCGCATTCATTTTAAGGGCCTCCCCTGTATGTTTTTGCCCTTTCACTATACCAAATGAAAATTAATTGTTAGCGTTTTCAATACGACAAGCAGCATTTGCGCTGTGAAATGCAAAAATAACCGGCTGAGTTGCAAGAAAGCGTTAAAACCCTATTAACTGCTTTAGCTCTTTTACATATGTACGGCTGACCGGCACCTTTGATCCGTCTTTCATGATCAAATTGTAGGTTGAATTAAACCATGGCTCGATTTGATCAATGTGGTTGATGTTCACTAAAAAGCTTCGGTGTACCCGTACAAAAGCAGAGGAGCTAAGCTTTTTCTCAATCGCGGCTAGAGATTCCTGTGTTTTGTATTCAGAAGACATCGTCTTAATCAAGGTTTTTCCTTCTGAAGAAGCTGTATAAAGAATCGCTTCCCGGTCAATCAGCACAATGCGTTCATCGGCGGCCACTGCCAGTTTTCCCGTTTGCAACTCGGCAGAAGGCTTTGGCATTTCTGCAGGGGCGTCTGAACGCTGACCGCCGATCATGCGGATTGTTTTTATTTTTTCGATCGTCTGGTTGATCCGATTTTCGTCAAATGGCTTCAGCACATAGTCAACAGCATTCAGTTCAAAGGCCTGCAGGGCAAACTCATCATAAGCTGTTGCAAATACAATCGCCGGCTTATGCTCAAGATAGCGAATCTCAGCCGCCAGCTCCAGGCCGCTTTCTTCAGAAAGCTCAATATCCAAAAAAACAAGATCTGGTTTTGTTTGTTTAATTTGCGGAAGCGAGTCGGCTATGTTGCTCGCTTCCCCCACCACTTCTACTTCGCGGGTTCTGAGCAAGAGATATTTCAACTCATCTCTTGCCAGGGGCTCATCATCTACTATAAACACTTTCATCATAATAAGCTGGACCTCCTTTTCTTTCTGATGGCAGGCGAATCGATATCGCTGTTCCCCTTTTTTCTTCGCTCGTAATTGTAAATGAAGCCTGTGTATACATTCCTTCTAAACGGCTGCGAATATTCACCAGTGCGGTTCCCGTACCATGCTTGGACGAAACAGTCTCTTTCCCCAGCCTGTCGAGCTTCTCCTCTGGAATACCCTTTCCGTTATCCGTTACTTGAATCTGCATATGCGTTTGATCCGTAAAAGCCTGGATTCTTACTTCTCCTTTTGTCTTGGAACCAGAGAAAGCATGGCGGATGCTATTTTCAACGAGTGGCTGAAGAATAAACGGCGGCACCAGGCTTTTTTCAAGACCCAGTTCAATATCAAAAAAGACCTCGTATCGGTCAGGGAACCGCGCTTGCTCAAGCGACAGGTACGCCTTCACATGTTCAATTTCTTTTTCAAGAGGAATGACCATCTGCCGGGCTCCCTGCAGATTGCTTCTAAAAAACTGGCTCAGCTCCAGCAGCAGCTTTCTGGCTCTTTCCGGATCGGTGCGACATAAAACCGAAATAGTATTAATGGCATTAAACAAAAAGTGCGGATGAACCTGCGCCTGGAGCGCTTTTACTTCTGCATTTTTTAACAGCCTGCTTTGCTGTTCTGCCTGCGCAAGCTCCAGCTGCGTGGAAAATAAATTGGCCAGCCCTTCCGCCAGCTCCCGCTCTACCTCGGTTAAATCACTTGGATTGGTGAAGTAAAGCTTTAAGGTGCCGACCGTCTGTCCATACACTTTTAACGGAAGCACAACGGCGGCCCGAAGCGGACAGGTTGAATTTGTACAAATGATTTCTTCCCGGCTTTTCGCCGTAAGCACCCTGCCTTTCTGCAGGACTTTTTTCGTCAGCCCGGTTGAAAATCCTGCTGTCGGTTTATGATGGTCTTCCCCCGCTCCGGCATGGGCCAAAACGCTTTTCGTATTTGTGACCGCAATCGCATCTGCTTTTGTGAGTGAAAGCATTGTTTCCGCTACAGCCCGGCAGGATTCGGCATTCAGCCCTTGTCGAAAAAACGGCAGCGTTTGATCGGCAATGTAAAACGCCCTGCTCGTCTGAAGGGCTTTTGCACGTTCCTGCTCGCGTAAAATGTTTTGGATCAGCAGCATAAAAAGAAGCATGCCGAGCCCGTTAATGGTAATCATTGGGAGACCAATTAACCTTACCAATTCCCAGGCAGGCTCAAACGGCTTCACCATTACCAGAATCATACCCATTTGAATCATTTCCATTAAGATACCGACTGTAATGGCAAAAGGCGTGGAAATAGGCGCTTTTCGCTTATGCCGCGTACCAAGCCATCCGGCCGCGCCACCAGCCAGGACAGCAGAAAGCGCACACGCCGCAGCTGTAAATCCGCCAAGAAAAAAGCGGTGCAGGCCTGCAATCAAGCCGATTCCAAGGCCAACAATGGGACCACCAAGCAGAGAACCAATGGCAATGCCCAGTATTCTTGTATTTGCAATGGCACTATCAGGCTCCAACCCGATCAGCCAGCTGTTTTCAGTCATCGCATTCGTATGAATTTCAATGCCTGTGTAATTGCTGATTACACCAAGAAAACCAAAAATGAGAATAAGCATCAGCTTTTCCCGGATGCCTTGATTGTTGTGAATCAATTCGCGGAAATGCTTCATTTGAGAAAAAAGAAAAACGGAAATGAGAATAATCCCCACCCGTTCAATCATAAGAGGAATAAGATTAACCATAGATCATCGCCTTCCAGCCAAGTCTTATTTATACCAGGCTTCTTTCATACTAGAGATATGGGATTGTTTCAATATTTTCTCCCATTCTATCATAATCATTCAAAGAAAGTGATGGACCTTTTTCAGTACCTTCTGATGACCAAAGGGCTTTCCACTCCTAAATTTCCCGCTTTTATATAGGAAGAAAAGAATCATAAAACTGAATAAAAATGAATAATGTAGCGAAGGTTAACTTTCAAAGAAAGGGACGATCATATGGCGAAAAACAAGTCGAAAAAAAGCCCACACCTACTATCCAACCAGCTTCTTTTTAGCTTTCTTATTCTTCTGCTTATCCTTCACTACGCAGCAGATCACTTGCTAGCTGCAGGAATGGCTTTACTTGTTATGTTGTTTTCTGCTGCTATGTACTTTTATATCCAGTGGCGAAAGCAAAAAGCTGAAAAAAACAACGTTGTACAATCTGGTATTAAAGAAATTGATGTGATGAATGGAAGAGAATTTGAAAACTATTTAGGTGCATTGTTTAGGGCAATGGGCTATGAAGTTGAAGTAACACCTGCTTCCGGAGATTACGGAGCGGATTTGCTGATGGAGAAGGATGAAGCCTTCATTGTGGTACAAGCCAAAAGATACAGCAAAGCAGTAGGCATTTCTTCTATACAGGAGGTTTTTTCCGCCAAAATGTATTATCAAGCAGATGAAGCATGGGTCGTAACTAATAATACGTTTTCTAAAAACGCGTTTGAGCTTGCCAAAAGAAGCGGCGTAAAGCTGATCGCGAGAAGGGAACTCATTGGGCTGATTACAGAGAATATGACCGAGATGCCTCCCCCGGTCTTTACAATTCATACGTGGAACGAAAAATGAAACATGTATAAATACCCTGCCTCACTCATACAAGACAAGGAGGCAAGGGCGTTTTCTAATTCTTTATTACTGTTTCAATAGATAAACTCTGGATTCATAAGGAGTCAATGTAATAGAAGGCGTAAATCCTTCCTTAACGGGTTCATTGCTGATGAGCAGTTCAACTGATTTATATTTTATGCCTTCAGGCAATTGACATTGGGCTGTTTCTGCAGAAAAATTGTTGATAACAAGCAGTATCTGATCTACAAATCTACGTGTATACGCATATACTTGTAGATGTTCCTTTAAAATCAGCTCGTACGTTCCATATACAATCACCTCATACTGCTTGCGGAGCTTGATCAGCTTCTGATAATAATAAAAAACAGAATTGGGATCATTCAGGGCTTGTTCTACATTAATGTCGGAACAGTTCGGATTGACTTTAAGCCATGGAATGCCAGTGGTAAACCCGGCATTTTCACCGGCATCCCACTGCATCGGTGTCCGGGCATTGTCGCGGCTTTTGGCGTGGATGGCTTCCATCACTTTTGCATGATTCCCTCCTCCTTTGGTTACACGCTCCTCGTACATATTTAAAATTTCCAAATCGTTATATTCGGTAATATCAAACTGTACGTTTGTCATCCCGATTTCTTCGCCTTGATAAATATACGGAGTTCCTTTGAGCATATGCAGGAACGTCCCGAGCATTTTCGCTGATTTTACCCGGTACTCTCTATCATCTCCAAAGCGGGAAACCATTCGGGCCTGGTCATGGTTATTTAAATACAAGCTGTTCCAGCCTTTTCCCTCTAAGCCGTACTGCCATTTAGACATGACTTTTTTTAACTCCTGCAGCTGCCATGGCCGCATATCCCACTTTCCGCCTGGCCCGGCATCTAAATCCATATGCTCGAAGGTGAAAATCATATTCAATTCTGTTCCTTCACTGTTGGCATACCGCTGTGCATCTTCAACGGATGTACCCGGACATTCACCGACGGTCATTATATCGTATTTTGACAGGACTTCCCGGTTCATTTCCTGTAAGTACTCATGAACACGCGGCCCATTTAAAAAGTAGTCGCCGCCCCATGCATATTCGCCTTCTTCCTGCTGATGCCCGTCCGGCAGTCCCTCTACTTTGGAAATCATATTAATCACATCCATCCGAAATCCGTCAATACCCCGGTCCAGCCACCAGGTCATCATGTCATACACTTCACGGCGGACGGTTTCGTTTTCCCAATTTAAATCAGGCTGCTTTTTGCTGAACAAATGAAGATAGTATTCATCGGTTGCTTTATCATACTGCCAGGCTGAACCGCTGAAAAAAGAAACCCAGTTGTTTGGCTCCTTCCGGTTTTTACCGGGTCGCCAAATGTAATAATCGCGGTAGTCGTTTTCTTTCGATTTCCGCGACTCGATAAACCAGGCGTGCTCATCCGATGAATGATTGACAACGAGGTCCATCATCAGCTTCATGCCTCTTTCATGAAGACCGGCCAGCAGTTCATCCCAGTCTGCCATTGTGCCAAACTCATCCATAATATCCCGGTAGTCGCTAATGTCGTAACCGTTATCATCATTGGGTGACTTGTAAACAGGTGAAAGCCAGACAATGTCTACTCCTAACTTTTTTAAATAATCGAGTTTGGCGATAATTCCCTGCAAATCACCAATCCCGTCTCCGTTAGAGTCTTTAAAGCTTCTTGGATAAATTTGATAAACGACACTTTCCTTCCACCATGCTTTCTCCATTTTACCCGCCCTTTCCATTCTTCTTTAACCGATCTATAAGGCCTCTTGAATGGTTTCTTGCTGAATAAAAAATGCATTTTGCCTTCTCAGCACTTTATCCGTTGTGGACGATCCGGAAACATGGCCCGTCATTGTTTTCCCAATCCTTCTTTATAAAATAAGAGCAATTGCCAGTTCTGCTGGCAATTGCTCACTCTTTCTTTCCTTATCTTTCTTTGTCACTGCTGTCGAATATTTTTCCTAAAAAGAAGCCGTCTATTTCACTTAGTTTTCCCCGCCAGAGAATTTTTCCTTTTGAAGGAGTAGGCTTGCTGTCGCCGCAGTAGACCTTTGTATCTTTCATATGAAGAAAATGTGCTTCTGTATCGTTCGTACGTGACGCTTCTCCGGCTTTTTGAAGCTGGTCACTGACCATTTGTGCCGTTTCGTTTCCGCCTTCAAAGGTTTCACTCAGCATGTGGAAATATTCCTGTGCAGATACGAGTGTACCTGTAATCACAGCCCCTTTTACATTTAGCGTAATATCTAAGGAGAAGTCGTCCTTGTTTGCCGCTTCGACAAAAAACTCAAGAATACTATCTTTGGCTGCACTAGAACCGCTGCTCATATTACATCTCCTTTCTCATCTCATTTAAAAGAAGGTACGTGTCTTCCACTTTTTCCTCTACTTTCTCATTGGAAAGAACATTATAATAAGTTGCTTTCTCTTCGTTGTCTGAATCGCTGGATGATGATGCTGCTTCCTTGCTATTTTGCTTTTTTGATTGAGCAGCTTTTTCCTTATCACTATTCTCGTTGCTGTTTTCTCTATCACTCTTTTTTTCATCATTATAGCCATCGTTTTTTTCTTTATCTTTTTGATTTTTCTCTTGATCTTCTGTTTTGTTTTTCTTTTTCTGATCCTGGTCCTTAGATGAATCTTTTACTTCTGCTTTTACTTCTTCTTTTCCCGCTTGATTTTTATTTTTTTCACCAAGCTCCTCTTTTTCTTTCTGATTCTCATTCGAATTTGGCTTTTCTTCGTTAGTTACTTGACTTTTTTTTTCAGCATCCTCGGAACTTTTGTCATTTTCCTTTTTATCCTGCTCTTGCGTTTGAAATTCGTCGTCGCTTTGGTTAGAATCTGCTTCTTGATTCTTATCTTTTTCTTGGAGCATTTTTGTAAGCATTTCTTCTATTTTACCCAGACGGCCCTGCAGCTTTTCATTTTCTTCCTTTAATGCCTCATATTCTTTGTTCGTTGATTTTTCCTCTGACTCTGCTGGTTCCTCTTTACTGTTTTTCTCAGATTCTTCCGATTTTAACTGTACCTTTTCATCGTTCTTTTCATTATTGTTTGATTGAGTTGGTTGTTCTTCGCCAGTCTCTTTATCTTTTAATTCGGGCTGTGCTGTATCATCATTCTCTTTGTTTCCTCGTTGCTCTTGCAATTCTTTTTCATTTTCTTCGCCTGCTTGCTCTGACTTCGGTTCCTGTTTATTTTCTTGATCGTCCCGCTGAGCCTTTGGTTCTTCCTTATCCTCTTCGTTACTTAAAGGCTCCTGCAAATATGATGATGAGCCTCCATCGTGATCTGGCTCTTTCGATTTGGGCTGCTCATTTTTACTGCTCTCCTGTTTTGGTGAATTTTCTTTCTCGTTCTTTCCTTCATTTGATGCTGCAGTTGATTCAGCAGCCTCATTCGCATCACCTTTACTTTTCGTTTTTCTCCCTTCCTGGCCGTTTTTTGTTTCGATAAATGTTGTCAGCATTTCTTCCAGCCGGTCTAAACGATCATTGAAATCTTTGCTTTCTTGATTGGATGCTTGCTCGTTTTTGCCAGTGGACTTATGATCTGCTCCTAGTGTGAGGGTTGTCTCATTTCCACTGTTCTTTTCTTCTTCATCATTCGCATACCCCTCTACTGTAACGTCCTCTTTTTTGTCCAGCATCTTTCCAGTCGAATGTTTAATAGAAGCTACTGCTTTTTTTGATTTTTCCTTCATTGCCTGACCCAGGCCGGAGCCTGTGCTCTTTAACTTATCCCGGCTTGCGTTTTCCAGCAGTTTCTTTCCATTCTCGGGCGTAGCCATATAACCAACGGCAGCCCCAATTAATCCTCCTGCAAGAGAACGTCTAAGGGAACTGCTGCTTGTGCCGTTTTCTTTTTTTGTTTCCTGCGTCTGCTTTCCCATCTTTTTCGCTTTTTCCATGATAGAACCTCCTGCTTAGTAGTTGAATTCTTTTGTATCAATACGATTTGTAGATATCTTCTGTTCCAGCGATTCGAGCCTTTCATGAAGTTTCTTATTTTCCTCTTCAAGTGCTTTTGTATGATGATCGGCTGCTTTGGATGTTAAATACGGATCTGTTTCCCACCAGTCCATGCCGATTTCCTTTGCTTTATCAACAGAAGCAACAATCAGACGTATTTTGATGGTTAATAGCTCAACATCCGCAATACCGACCGTAATATCTCCTGCGATTACAACACCTTTATCCAATATTTTTTCCAATACATCCACGATTGTACTGGATTGCATGGAATGTTCGACTGCCATGTAAAATCCTCCTTGGCGTTTTTAATTAAAGCAAGCTTCCTAAAGGACCAAGATCGATATTTAAATCATCTGCATCCAGCCCAAAAATTTCTTTTAATTCTTCCATTTTTTCTTCCAGATTCATGAGCGCTTCGCCTAAATTTTCGATTTGCTCATCCGTCAGCGTGCCGCCTTCTACCCTTCTAATTGCATGCCTTTCTACAATTTGTCTTAACAGCTCAATGACCGTTAGCACTAATTGCGCTAACCCATGCTCCGCATTGTCAGGATCCAGGTTAATTTTTCCATTTGTCTGGCTGGCCGGTTGCATGTGTAAGATCCTCCCTTTGTTTATCAAATTGTACAGAAGAGATAGTTTTGTCGTTTCCCTGTTGAGCCTGAACAAGCGACTCTACCGAAGCAATGAGTACTCTTAAATCCAGATAAACCAGGTCAACTCCCGCAATGGAGATGACTAAATCTGCTTTTATTGCCACTCCCTTGTCCAAAATGACATCCAGAATATCAATTAGGGCAATGTCCTTGTTCTCAATCGATTCTTTTAGTGACATCGTTCTCTTCCCTCTTTATGAAAAACTTGAAAAGTGATAGGCCGGCCAGGGTCCAGATGCTTGGAACTTCCAGCCCTTTTCCTTCATATCCTTTTCATATTGCTGAATTTGGTTTAAAAAATCTTCGACTTTCGATTTGGAAATGAGGTATACACCGTTCCATGTCATTTCCTCTTGCCTTCCAGTCACTTCGCTGCTCCACGTTCTTTTGACGTTTCCTTGAACAGCAAACTCACTTAAGCGGGAATGAATGTGTTCACTTACTTTGTTTTTTTCTTTCTCAAGCTCAGACGCAATGACCTTGTCTAGCTTTTTCTTTTCAAAAAATTGCTTTCCTCTTGGCAATTGGCTGATTTCCGCTCGTTTTGCTTCTATAGTTGGGATATTCGCGCTTACTTCCTTTTTTAATTGCTCGTCTTCACAATAAATTTTGACGTTCCATTCTTCATTTCCAGTGATAAAAGCAAATGTATCGAGCATTTTGCCTTCGTTTGACCCAACAGCTGCTTTTAAGCTGTCTTCATTTTTGTACAATGTACAAAACTTTAATGGAATTAAGGTATAGATTTTTGCCAGCTTCATAACCGTTTCATGATGGTGAAAGGCTTTTTCCTGAAGCCATTCCATGTCATTATTAACCCGATCTTTAATTTTATCTTCTGCGTATTCTTCGGCATCCAGGCTGCAAACAATCGCTGTCAGCTTTCCTATTGGAACCGTATATAGATCTCCTGCATCATCAAAGCCTTTCAAAGACGGAAGCGGCTGGCTGGCTGCTTCCTCTGTTTGAGCCAATCCATACAAATAAATTAGACGATCCATGTTCTTACTGCCCTCATTTCTTCTTTGTCATCTGCTCCCATTGCTCCATTTCCATTCGTTTGGCCATTTCATACCGTATAATCAGGTCTTCTTCTTTCGCTTTGTAAGCTTCTTCTGGAATTTCTCCAAGCTCGTACATCATCTGCAGCTGAATGAGCTTTTGCTGGATGGTAGGCAAGTCGTACAGCTCTTTATCTGCTTCTTCTTTTACCTTTTCTCCAATTTTGATGACAAGGTTGATCGGCGCAGAAATCAGCTTGTGCAGCATTAGGCATCCTCAACTTTTAATCTAATATTGACGAAGTTATAAGCCGGCCACGGACCGCTGTAGTTGAATTCGACCCGATCCTCCCACTGGTCGTGCAGCTCATTTACTTTTTGGTCAAACGCTGCTTCTTTGTCACGATCTACCAAAAATGCTGCATTTAGGAGCATTTTTTCCCCGATCGGATCATTTACTTTTGACGCTTCTGCCAGCTCCTTTAAAGGAAGGAAGATATCCTGCTCTGTCTCTTTTTGCAAAGATGTCACAAGTTTCTGGGCAGCTCCCCCCAGCTGAATTCGTTCATAGTAGCTGGCTGCTTCTGATTTCCCTTTTACTGCCTGTGCCATTTTTTCTATGCTGGCATCCTCGCTTACTTTTGATTCCAGCCATTCTTTTTTGCCAATGACCTTCAAACCGAGCTCCACCTTTCCCTTTATTTCCGGGAAAAGTTTTTCAAATTGCGGATATAAATTCTCCAACAGCACACCTACATCTTTTTTTGAATGAAAAACATTTCCGAAACTAACCGGTATCACGGTGTCATTTTTCTTCATTACAAGAGAAACCGCCTGCTGGTGCATCATTAAATTATCTTTGTTCGGATGATAAATTTTCATTGGTACCTCGGCAGCGACCATCGCTGCATCTTTGAACCGAATAGTGAACAGCTCTCTTTTTTCTTCTTCAATCTCTATTTCTCCGAAGTTTTCATCCGCCTCTATTTGAATTCCACAAAAAATATAAATCCCCATTGATTCTTCCTGGCTCATTGTAAAACACTCCTTTATTCCTCAGTAACTTTCATATTGTGACACGCTTTTATCACTAATTCTTCTGCTGCTTTCATTGGGTTATCCGATTTGATGCACCGGCTCATTTGATGCGCTAATACGTCGAGACATAAACGCTGAAAAGCAGCGTTTGACCCGTCTACTGGAATTTCTTCTTTCACCGATATTCTGGCAATCATTAATGAAGCGCGTAGGCTCGGCCCGTTGTCCGCTTCGCATTCTTCACGTAACTGAGCAACAAGAGCGGTAATGGCTTCGGCCTTCTCTTGAGTGATATCTATCTTTTCCGAAATGATGGCTGCTTCCCGGTCGTGTTCTTTATGATCAATAAAAATCGTAATCAGACGATCAAGCAGCGCTTCCTGTGTTTGATAGACCCCTGCATATTCCTCGGGATTGCTGGTGAAGATAACGGCAAAATCAGGATGGACTCGAACAAACGGTTCTGTTAATTTTGTTCCGTATAAAGGAAGGATTCCTTCTTCTAAAATAGACAAAAAGATATTGTTAGTGGCTGGCTTTGAACGGGTAAACTCATCATAAACAAGAGTGTAGCCATTCTTTACTGCTTCCAGCAGCCGCCCGTCTCTCCATGTTTCTGTTACACTTTCGTCTTTTTTGTATACAGAACGAACGTAATTATCGACTACTTTTTTACTCGTATAGCCAGTAAAATCACCAATTAAGTCTTTATTGTTTAATTCATGGTTACCATGGATCAGCATGACAGGCTTTTTTCTTTTTTTTGCCAGAGCGAGCGCCAGCGAGGTTTTTCCAGTGCCAGAAGGGCCTGTTAAGTGAATAGGATAGCCCGCTTTTAAGTATTGCAGTGAGCGGGAAAGCAAGTCTTCTGTCTCTGGATCATGGACAATCTCTTTGGAATTTTTATTGATCTTATTTTTTAAGACGGTCACTCTTTTTCCTCCTACTCCCGCGTCCTATGCTTCATAATTAATTGAACTTCTATACCGAATATCTCGTCGTTTATAAGAAGTTACTTCCTTCTCTTCATTTAAGAGAACCTCGTATACACCGATCATTTCGTCTTTTGCATACTTTTTCATGTATTCTTTTTCTTCAATCACTTCCACAGTCAGCTGCCAGCCATTATCATTTTTTTCTACGGAAGTAATTTTGTGAACGGGCGCTACGAATTCATTAAAGAACTCGGTAACATTTCCGATAATCTTTTTAATCTCCATTATGTCCTCCTGCTAGAGAATAACAGGCCAGGGCTTCTTATACCCTGGCTCTGCTTTCTTTATTAAATGCTAAACCGTGCATTTCTTTCATTTGATTGAGCAAGCAGTCCATTTTCTTCAACATGATCTCCAAGCAATCCGACCGCCTCTGCATAACGCAGCCATGTATCTACACTGGCAATGACCACCCGGGCTTCCACCGTTAAAATTTCAATTCCGACTACTGACACCCTTACAAAAGCATCGATAACAATCCCTTTATCTAAAATCCGGTCAATAACCTCTGCTAAACTAGAACTATCTGTACTTTTTTGAACAGCCATAATTGCTTTCTCCTTTCGTGATGATATTAAGAACCGATTGTTTTAATATCATTGGAAGATTTTATGTTTTTCGCACGTTTGATTTTAGTAGCACTTTTAATATCTTTGGACGTTTTAATGTCACTGATTCCCTTAATATGCTTGACGCCTTTTACTCGTCGGTCATCGTCTTTTTTATTGGCTGAAGACATTTTTTTTTGAAACTCTTGTCCAGCCTCCACTGCATTCCCCAGCTTTTCACGGGCTGACAGCAGGACCTCCTGGACTTTTTCTTCTGCCTCTCCTGCTTTTTCATGGATGTTTTCTTTAAATCTCTCCTTTGCTTTGTCGACGATGACTTCCTTCACTTTCTCTTTCACTGGCTCCGGAGCGTGTTTGATCGCGCTTTTTGCCACTTTACCAGCCGCTTTTTTCAAGCGCTTGTCCATCTCATCACCCCCTCCGGATTTCCTTTAAGAGAATTTCTTATTTCTGCGTGCCGGCCAGATCATTCAACATTTTTTCCATTTTTTGAAGCCGCTCATTGAGCTCTTTGTTTTCTTCTTTGATTTTTTCATACGCTGGTGACTGGGTTTCCTTTTCTGAACCGCCTGTTCCTTTGTTCTCCCCGCTTTCCTTTAGGGGAGATAGCAGCTTTCCGTCAATTTTGCTGATGTATCCTTCAGCTAATTGTCTAATGCTGTTTTGTGCCTGGCCGGCCAGCAGTTCCTGTGCGGTTTTCTTAAATTCCTTTTCCGCTACCTTTACAAATTCAGATTCGCCCAAGTTTTTCATTAGTTTTTTGCCGGTATCCGGATTGGCGAGCAGCCCTATTCCGGCTCCTACTACGCCGCCCAGTATAGCCAGATTGATCGAATAGTTAGGGCTGTCTTTTGTTTCTGCCGACTGCTTTTCATCCTTCGTCTGGTTGTTTTCTTCCTGGTTTACCTCTGCTTTTTGCATACTGTTTTCGGCTGATGCCTGGTTTTGATTTCCTTCTTGTTTTTCATTGGCTTCCTGGGTATTCATTCTCTTAACCTCTTCTCTTGATAGATTTCTTTTATGGCTTTTTTGTACTTTAGTAACTTAACCGTGATGTCTGTGATTGGTTTTGGTATGCAAGACTTTCCGTTTGGGCTTCATCACTTAATAATCCAACCGCTTCTGCGTATCTCAGCCATGTATCTACACTGGCAATGACGACTCTAGCTTCGACTGTAAGAATTTCTATCCCTACGAGTGATACTCTTACAAAAGCATCAATAACAATTCCTTTATCGAGAATTCGGTCAATCACTTCTGCCAGACTTGAACTATCTGTACTTTTTTGAACACTCATATTTTGTCTCCTCTCTGCTTTTGACATATTGGGAGGTTGTTGAGCTATTTTATTTTTAGGTTTAGTCTCTACATACCTTTCCTATTCCAGAGTAAACCTGGTTTTTATAGGAACTGGGAACTGTTTTATTAAATTAATCAAATATTTGTATTTAATGGATATATTATGGAAAATGTAATTTATGATAAATGCAACAACTAGTGAGGGGTCTATGTGTTTCAGGCAGGTATGGTTCTTTTAAAGATATATATCTAAAAAAAGAGCCCTAAACAAACAGATATCTGTTTGTTTAGGACCCTTTTTTACATATATTTCTTTTTTATCACTCAATCACCCAGGCGTAAATGGGCTCTGGACGTTTTACTTTCGAGGATTTTCTTACGCCTTCTTCCCTTCACGCCGCAGCAAATAAAGAAAATAAGGAGCGCCGATCACAGCTGTTACAATGCCGGCCGGTATTTCAATGGGAGGAAATAAGCCTCTTCCTAAACTGTCTGCTGCAAGCAAAAACAGGGCTCCTATTAAAGCAGAAACCGGCAGCAAAAATTTATGCCGGGACCCGGTGAGTTTTCTTGCTACGTGAGGCGCGATCAATCCAATAAATCCGATTGATCCAATAGCTGCCACACACATTCCGATAATGATAACGGATAGGGTGAGCAGTACATATCGCAGCTGCTTTGTTTTTTGCCCCAGGCCTATTGCCAGGTCATCGCCGAGGTTTAGTATATCCAGTTTTGCAGACAGCAGCCAGAGTGCTATCGCAAACGGCACGCTTGGAAGCAGCATCCAAACCTGCTCCCACCCTCTTCCCCATAAGCTTCCTGCCAGCCAGAGAAGGGTGCTGTTTACGTCATCAGGAAATTTAATCATAAAATATTCAATACCCGCCTGAAAAATGGCACCGAGCGCAATCCCGATGAGCGCCAATGTAGCTGGCTTCACACCATTTTTATGCGCAAACAGCATTAAAGCAGCTGCGGCAGCCGCCGCTCCGAGAAAAGCCGAAACGGGCAGCCAAAAAACAGGTGAATCTGGAAACAGGACAATCACGATCACTGCGGCCAGGCCTGCTCCTTTTGTGACACCAATGACGTCCGGGGACGCAAGCGGGTTTCGCAAAATTCCCTGCAGAACGGCACCGGCCGTCGCCAGACCTGCTCCGGCGATCATGGCAATATAGAGCCGAGGCAGGCGGTACTCCTGAATAATAAAGGCATGACTGGAAGCGCCGGTTCCCATTAAATCCGTTATAATATCCAGCGGTGAAATATAAACAGCCCCTACTCCAAGACTGACAGCTGATAAAAGCAGCAGCAATAATGTCAAAATAAAAAGCAGTACCAAAGGGCGTCTTTTTTTATTCAATGTTGTTTGTTCGGTTATTCTCATTGTTTAATGCCCCTTCCCTGCTTGGCTAAATACAGAAAGAACGGAGCTCCGATCAAGGCGGTCACAATTCCAACTGGTGATTCAAACGGATACGCAATAAAGCGGGAAAGAATATCCGCATATACAACAAGAAGTGCGCCAAACAAAGCCGAAAACGGAATAATTCTTCGATAATCCCCGCCAACAAGTTTTTTAACAATGTGAGGGACAATCAAGCCGACAAAGCCGACTGGCCCTGCCACTGCAACAGACGCTCCTGCCAGCACAATCACCAGCAGTCCGGCCAGAATTCGAATTTGTGTCACTTTTTGTCCTAGGCCCTGTGCCAGGCTTTCTCCTAGCACAAGAACAGAGATCGACCTGGAAAGCGCGGCAGCTAAAATCAATCCGCCAAGCGACCATGGAAGCATCAATTCTACATGCGTCCAGCTTTTTCCGTTTATCGCGCCGACCATCCAATAGAGAGCATCCTTACCCTGATCACTAAAAAGAACGACTCCCTGTGTTAAAGAAGACAGAAAAAAGTGAACGGCCATTCCGGCTAGTGCGAGTTTGACCGGTGTCATTCCGCCGCCTGAAGCGAAAGAGTATACAATTACGCCTCCCAGGGCTGCTCCTAAAAACGCCGCATATACGAGAGAAGCAGAAGAAAGACCTGGAAAAAGAACAAGTGACGAAACAACAAACAAGGATGCTCCGGCATTTACACCAAACACTTGCGGAGAAGCCAGTGCATTTTTCGTAATCGCCTGCATAAGGGCTCCAGCAACAGCGAGACTGGCTCCCACGAGTACGCCGATTACCGCCCGCGGCAGGCGCAGCGTCCGAATAATCACCTGTTCTTTTGATTCATCCCAATCGATAAAAGAATGAAGAACAGTCTGCGCTTTTATATCGGCAGCGCCTACTGAAATGCTAAGAACGACGCCTATTAATAATAAAATGATTCCAATGAAAGCAGTAAGATAAATCGTTACTTTTTGTTTTGATGCTCTGTTCATTTCTTTTCCAACACTTCCTGACAAGATTTAAACAGAAAAGGAAGCAAGGAGACGTTTCCTTACTTCCTTTTTTGTTTTATTTGTTTTCACCAAGCATTTCCAGCATATTCGCACCAATCGCTTCAGCAGAGACAACTCCGCGGAACCTTGTCCACAAGTCACGGTCCACGTCATACACTTGTCCGTTTTTAACTGCTTTTAAGTTTTTCCAGAGCGGATTGTTTTTCCATTCATCCGTAATGAGCTTGCCATCATTATTCGCTAAAAGTAAAATATCCGGATCAATTTCTACAAGCTGCTCTAAATTCATTTCAGCATAAGGTTCTTCCTGCTGGATCGCATTTTTGAACCCAAGGTGTTCAAGAAGTTCACCGTCATAAGAAGAAGAGGTATGTGCCTGGAATGATGTATCACGAACAACAGCAGGCAAAATCGTCACGTTTGGATCTGCTTTCAGCTTTGCTTTTGTTTCTTCAATCGTTTTTTCATGTTCAGCCAGTCTTGTTTTGGCTTCCTCTTCTTTTCCGACCGCCTGGGCAATCGTATTAAAGGCACCCAGGTTTTCCTGGTATGTGGATTCACGGCTTTTCAGGACAATCGTTGGAGCAATTTTCTGCAAGTCTTCATATACATTTTTATGACGTTCTGCATCTGCAATAATCAAATCCGGCTGAAGAGAGCTGATCACTTCCAGGTTCGGCTGCTCACGTGTTCCTACAGATGTATAGTCTGTCTCTTTCCCAACAAGCTTTGCAATCATTTCTTTCTTTTCATCGTCTGCGATCCCAGCGGCCTCTATGCCAAGTGCATTCAATGAATCTACAAACGATAATTCAAGCGCTACAACTTTCTTAGGTGTACCCTCGATTTCCGTTTCCCCCATCTCATGGGTGATCGTTTTAGTATTCCCGCTTTCTGTTTGGCCAGCACCTTGGACGTTTTCGGAATCTGCTGCTTTTTGGGTACTGCTGCAGCCCCCCAAGGCTAATAGAAAAGCAATGGCTAAAAGCAGGCCGGCTCCTTTTACAGAACCTGTTTTCATCCACTTCAACATGGCAAATAACTTCCTCTCTGTTGCTAATATGTATGATGTTTTGCTATTTGATAATGATTATCATTTTTAAACAAAGAAGACGCAAGGTTATGTACATTGTGTTTTTTAAAAAAATTAAATTTAAGTGAATACTTTCACACAAAGTAAAAAACTGCTTGCATTCCCCTTTTTTCTTCTTTTAAGAAAAAAGGGCCTTCTTGGTTTGATTCTCTTTATTAAAAATAATTTTTTACCCGTTTCCTGCATAAGCATTACAAAAGCCTTTTATAAAACCCAAGCTTCAATCATTAAAAACAGGACAACCATTATGAACCGGTCCCTACTGCATTCGCATATACTATATATAAAGAGGAGCTGTTATGATATGAATCATTCTCTTCCTTCTTTCCATGAACCAGATGTACGATTCAGGACGATCAATCAAAAAGGACTTACCTTTGAAGATGTATTTCATCAAATTCTCTGGTTTATGAGCCAGGACCCTACCGGAAAATATCGGCTTATGATCGGTTCTGATTCACAGGTTCATGGAAGCGAAACTGTTTTTGCCACGGTCATTATCATTCATCGAAAAGGAAAAGGAGCATGGGCTTTTTTGCGAAAAATCCGCTATCCAAGAAGATATGAAAATCTATATGAAAAAATCTCTACGGAAACATCGCTTACAGAAGAAATCGCCAGCTTATTTACTGAGGAACATAAAATGCAGATGATTGATATGGTCCTGCCTTACATTTATAAAGGTTCGTCTTTCACGATAGAAGGGCATATTGATATTGGATCAGAACAGCAAAATAAAACGAGAATTTT
Organism: Domibacillus robiginosus; assembly: GCF_000966195.1. GTDB lineage: Bacteria > Bacillota > Bacilli > Bacillales > Domibacillaceae > Domibacillus > Domibacillus robiginosus. The sequence goes on from NZ_LAHL01000052.1 coordinate 29,646, forward strand.
TATAAAAGAAATGGTTTCTAGAATGCAGTCTGCGGGGCTCGAGCCAAAAATCAAGCCGGATTCAATTGCTGCATATGGGGTAGCCAACCGGCATACAAAATAATCCTTTTTCTGCAAAAAGAGATATTTTGTATACATACTTGTTAAGCAATTTCCCTCTTCCTTACCTTGTGTGTTTATTCCTTTTTAAATGTAGAATGTAACTCATTGAAAGACGCAGAGCAAAAGATATCTACAACAGCCGCACCGGTAAACTTTGTTAATAAGGACGCTGTTAATGAATGTTTTAATCTATTTTCGAACCTTTTGCCCAGATCTGTGTCGGCAAAATCGATTTCATACTATACCGGCCGTTATGAAACTCAATCTGCAGATGGAGCGAGCGTTACAGTCAATATACAAAAGAGAATTTAATCATTAAAAAAAGCATCCATACGCTGGATGCTTTTTTTCAAAATTCCAATCAAGCATGTTGGGCTTTACCGCTTTTTTACGACCGCGTATTTTTTAGCTTTTGGATCTCCTGCTTTGTTACTTTTCAATATGCAAAAATCGAAATGCACGGCTCATAGCAGAAGGAACGACTGAAGCATGATTTTCCTCGGGCGCAACATAAAAGGAAACATTCTTTTATTCTAGTTGGTTTTTTAATTTTAAAGCGTCATCCACCATAAACGTTTCTTTTTCGCCGACGCTCATAAACAGGCTCGGTATCGCTCCCCCTGTATTCTGCTTTAAAAAAGCAGCCACATAACGAAACAGCTCATGATTATTCCACCAGATAGACGGACTGGACGCGATGTAATATCTAAATGCCGATGGCTTTATGCAAAGTGTCCAGGGAACAAAATACCCCCCCAGTGAATGGCCAAAAAGAATACTTTTTGTATGGTCGGCTGAATAATGCTCTTGTACATACGGCATCAGTTCTTTTTCTAAAAAAGCGAGAAAACGCTTTGCACCCCCATGATCCCCCAAATTTGCCCATTCAGCCGATCCGGATATACATATTGGCTGGACGGTGCGGTGAAGTCATAAAAACGTCGCTGAACTCTTTCTTCTGACTTATGTCCAATACCGATGAAGCGATCAGCTTAACTCCATTTTGGTAATATCACTTAGATAAACGTCATTTCCAATTGATTCTTCATGGGCGACCACATATTCAAGAATAGTCGGGCTTATTGTTCGAATGTACACGAATGCTCCATCATCTACATGGTCGATGCGAAATTTTTTCCGCTGAACCTGCTTAATATCAAGCTGGTTGGTGCTGGCTTCCGGCAGGCTTGTGTAATAAATTTCAAAATCTTCTTCCGAGGCATCAATGAATAAGTGCCATGTATTATACGGTTCTTCTTGATCAATGATGGTTTTGAATTTTCCTTTTTTTCCTCTGCCCAAAAAGTATTTAAACTTCGACTCATCATTGATCATATTACGGTTAATCACTTTGATACTTCCGCCTTTTCTGCTTTGTACCAATCCAAAAGCAACGCCCGTTTTGCCTGTAGGTGCTGTTAATACATTTCGATCAACCGCTCTATTTCGTTCTTCTTGTTTTACATAAGCTGCCTCTGTCCCTAGGGGCGGAAAAATCTCAAAGAGGCGACCGGATCCTTCTTCTCCGTTTTGAATATGCTGTCCTTCTTTTTCAATCCATTTATTAAAGAGCTTTATCACAACTGGAGATTTGCACGAATTACCTGCAAGCAGGATGTTCACTTTGTTCATGCTGCTGGTTTCTGACCGGCCAAAAGCACGCCGTAAAGACTCAAAGAAGTTTTTAATACCCTTTTCAATTCTTTCTTCAATCAGTTGCTCCAGCTCATTTTGATCAATCAACAGTTCAACATTGAGCTTGGCCTGACCTGTTTTGTCAAACAGGTCTGCGCGGATCATTCCTTTTTCAAACTGTTCTTCATACTGTTCATGCTTTTCCCAGAGAGGTCTTAATTTTTCCACTAATTGTTTTGTGTTTAAGTAGGATTCTTGTGACTCATTAATCAGTGTCTCACTGCCGGGAAATTTCATCCCTTCTGCTGGAAGCGTAAAAGAAATATTTAATTCGCGCATGGTTTTCTGGTTGTTTTTAAACACCTGGAACGCCAGAAACTCCAGCAGGTTCTCTCCGCCTAAATAGCGGTCTCCCCCTGCTGAAAAATGTTCAATCACATAGTCATACCGGCTTTCTTTCGGACCTGCTTCACGCCAAATGCCATAGTCAAAATCTGTCGTTCCTCCACCAAAATCAAATACGCCATAATATGTTTTTTCCTCTCCCTCCGGCTCAAAGCCATATTCCTGCAGGGCACAAATAGCATAAGCAGCTGGTTCACTTGCACCGCCTGTGACGCGGAATTTTCTCATCAGTTCTGCATCCTGCTGAATTGAAACAGGAAGCGTCTTTTTGAGCCCGCGCTCAAAGCTCTGAAGGATTTTTTCTCTTACCGCTTTTTCGTAAGTAACCGGGAAGGATAAGGTGTAGTCCAGGTAAATACCGTTATGCTGATTGTTTATATATAAACCCAGATAGTAGGCATACAATTCAATTGGGTTAATTTCCTGCTCTGTTAAATCTAAAAAGGAACGAAGAACGATGTCATAGCCCCTTTTATCTTTTATACGAAGGTGGTTTTTCTTTTCTCCAGCCCATGCCTTTAAATTATTTAAGATCGAATAATAATGATCACTTTTTCCATTCATCAAGCTATTAAAAGCTGTGTGTGAAACTGTTACATCCTGCCACTTTGTATCCGGTCTTCCTTCTTTTTCTTGATAAAGCTCGATGAACTGTTTTAAATCAATAAATTCAATGACCGTGGGATTTTCATAATGCCAGTCCTGTACCTCCGTGTTAAAGTAGCCTACGCCTACCCGCATCGGAAGCGTGAAATCACTTTTTTCCTGGTGTACAACCACTGTGCTTTTCGTGCCAAAATCAATGCCTACTATGCCGTCTTCTCGAATGTCCATTTTAGGGTTTCTGGCCATGATTTCATCTCTCAGCTTAATCGTTAACGGTTTTTCTTCATTGAGAACCGGCCATAAATCCCAGTGACCTCGGTTAGGGTCCGTTAACATCTTTTCATCGTATGTATCGATGTCTGCCCTTACTTTTTCAGAGTTTAAAAGTTTCTCGAAAAACGATTCGGAGTCGATCGCGATGGCCGGCAATTCGTTTTGAAAATTTTCATGATCTAAATTCTTTAATTGATACAATGCCAGCAGATACTCGTATTCTTTTTCGCGTTCCACACTTAACCCACTTGGCACCAATCCGTTTTCCAGCCACAAATGAATCGCCGTATGGTCGCTGGTTTCAAGCGAGTTCTCTCCATTTAAACGGAAAATAGGGACGAAGAAACCTTTCCCCTGTAAATCAATTTTTTGGTTGAGAACATCAAAACCTTGCAGATCGTATTCAGTTAGTTTAAACGCGATTAGTTTAGAAGAATGGGCCTGTGTATTGGCAAATATCCTTGAAACAGGCGGGTTTTTGCTGGTTGATGTATCTTCTAACGCAAGTATTTTTTTAAAGACTGGATGATCGGTTGTGCTAAAGCTGGCAGCCGCTTCTTCCCTAGTCATGGCATCCCCTTTAAAGCCTGACACGTCCAGGTGCTTCTTATAATCAAAATCTTCATCTGCTAATTTGTAGTGTTTTCGATAAGGCAATAAAGCAGCAATGCTGTGATCATACAATACGTTTGTATTGTTCATATAAACCCATTTGGAGCGGAGCATTCTTTTCATCTCTTGAAAAAAGTCGGCGTCTTCTTTAAAAAAGTCGGCCTCTGCCTTCTGATATAAATGGCTAATTAAAGATTTTACTTCATTGTATGTCATGGAAATAGATGTGACCGGAATCGTTTGCACATCAGGTGAAAGCAAATCCTGTTTGTTATTTTCTTGTATTAAATGAATAGAACGATCTTCAACCTGTTTTGGATCCACCTTCGTTACGCTTTCAGCAGGTTCTTCTTCTTCAACGGGTTCTTGTTTTTCCGCTTCTGCGACGGATTCGGCTGGGTATGCATCGCCAGACTCCATATCACAAATCAGCTCCCCAATCTTCACCCACGTATTTTCCGCTACAAGTCGTTCTTTAAGCGTGCCTTCTGTTTCAGAAAAAAGATCAAATTCAATGTCCTCACTGCTGAATTTAGCCAGGGCATCACCTACTGTAACGTAGTCTCCCGGCTGTTTATACCACTCTACCAGCAGAATTTTTTCAATATCTTCTCCAAGCTCTGGAATCGTAATCGATGTCATATGCTTTTCTCCTTTGCTATTTATCTCTTTTTTTGCCTGTTATACTCTCACAATTGATTTTTTAACAATTTTACCATTAATGCTTATATATCCTGGCAGTAGGATTTCAGTAATGCTACCGGATATATTGCTATCAAGGGTTCTTATGTACAGGTCTTCTCTAAAGACCTCATTCACTTTTACTTCCTGTAGTTTATATAAAGGAGTATCATATATTTTACTGTATTCATGAAAAAAGAACTGAAACAGCGCAGCCAGCGTTTCTCTTTCCTGCTCCCTCCCTTGTATTACCTCGTTTTTAATAAACTCCCACAGAGATAAAATGTTTTCATACTGTACACCACAAACGATAAATTCCTGTACAGTGTTACCTTTAAAAATTCCTTTCAAGGTGTTTCGGGTGTTTTCTGACAACTTTTGTATAGCCGAATACAGCTCTTCTGCTTCCCGGTAGTCTGCTCTTCTCTTTTGCAGTTCACTATAATAGACGTCCACTTCCTGGCTGAGGTAGTGAATCTTAATTTGGTATTCATTGATTTTTTCTTTTTGAGCCTCAATCTCTTGTTGGAGCCTGGCAATTTCTTTTTCTTTTTCTTTCAGCAGCTCCCGGGGTTCCCTCATTTGACTAAGCAGATCAGCTGCTGCTATTTCTTTTATTTTATTCATCACTCTTTCGTTTTGAAGAGCCGTCATCAAAGCAGCCACAAAACCATCGTCTAACTCTTTATTCATCTGTCCACCCTTTCAACGTGCTGTCAAACCACATCTGCCCGTTTAAGTAAGTAATTACTGTATTTTTATTATTTTACTGCTTGTACATTAAAAATAACCTATTCATAGTACCATGAGCAATGGCAGCCGTATATCAAATGGTTTTTTTAAACATCTTTAGCCATACTGCTTGTTTTTTTCGTCCTGGTTCTCCGTATCACTATGGAACTGAAAGCTCCTATAGACTACATTTTACTCCTCTTTTACTACTGTACAGTACTTGATTTTACTCTAGCTACCTTCCCTCCCTTGGAAATATATTACGATTTTTCTAGCGCGTGAAAAAGCTGCTCCTTTTCCTAGCAGCTCTATACATTTTTTACATTCTCATTTTTGAATCTTGTTCAGACAGCCCGTCTGCTTCTGTTAATAAGAGGTTTAAAACGGCCTTCAAAGAAGTTATGCCCCTTCTCCAATGAAAAAAGCAGGCACCAGGCCTGCAGATTTGCTAAAACAGTTTAAGCTTTGCAACACTATAACAAATGTAACTGCACACAACAATACGGGTGAGGCACACTCCTATCTTCCTTATACACGGAATATATATTGATCAATCGACACAGAATTTTTCGCCTGTCGAATGACCGGATGATATTTATAAACCGAATATGCCGGACGCAGCCTTGAAAGCCGCGCTAATTGTTTAAAAGATGGCCGTACAACTAAATTAGCCAGATAAGCTGATTCATTTGCCTCCGGTATTCTGCTCCGATTCAGATGACGGATGATTTGTTGAGCTGTTTGTATCCCCAATCCATGCCCAAAATACGTTTTATTTTCTAGAACGACAGCGTTTTCTCCTCTCCATTGAGGAGTTTGCGGGTTAAAGTCCGGATTGTCGAAATACACAATATCTCCAGGCAGAAAATGATCCGTGTAATACGGTTTGATGCTGAGATCGGAATCAGCATGCCAACTGTATAAAAGGATGTTTCGAAAAAATTGATTAAAGACCGATTCACCCATAAGCTTTAAAACCGCATGGTAATAAATAATGACCATAGCTGTGGCGCATTCAAATGCGTAGCGTGAGCTGTTCAAGTAAATATCTTCAATGGCATCTGATGGGCTTACGCCTTGCCGCAAGGAAAATCCACCGACACTGGTCAATTCCCAATACCGGGGATTACAGCGGGAGTCGGCGAACACAGCAAACGCTGCATCACTTTCATTCATGGCTTTTGCACTTAAGATAATATGTTTTCGCAGTGCTAGCTCGAACAACAGTTCATCCATGGATTGAAAGGTGTACACAGCTGCCCCTTCCATCATCCGCTGAATAATCTTTTTTTCTATGCTGCCAGACGGCCACCGATCGCTTTGTTGAAAGCGTGCTCCTGATAATTGAATCATTCTATCCCTCTTTCCACATTCGAGACTTCAAGTACCTTATTACTCAGCATATTCATGTCTTAGTTTGATGTGTAGCTTTCATATAGATCCGGCCGACTGTTAAGTTCGGTTCGCATACAGCTCAACTGGTAATTTTGGCGTATTTTAATGATGATAGCGTTTTCTATATTCATTAAGAAGAATTCTCAATACAACATAATGAATGGTATGCCTGCATTCAATCATACATAACGAACATAATGGTAGAAAATTAAAAATTTCTTTCCCTTCTTCTGCAAAAGCTGAAACCGATCTTGCCTGCAGAGTAACTGTCCCGTATTCATCGCGCCAATAATTTTGATTTTTATTTTTCGAAAGGAACATTTAATCCTGCCGTTGTATTGGATCATTTTATGAAACCTTTACAGCCTCACCTGGAGAGACAGAATTCTGTTCGAACATGGGTATATATGGAATAGAGAGACCTTCAAGATGCGTTTCGCGAAATCGAAAAATATGAACAAAATGTAGATAAATTAATTATTTTAAATGATATTACATCAGTATGTGCGTATAATACAGACAGAATAACCGAAGCTTTAAGCACGCTCTTATGCAGTGCCACGAATTTTTTATAACAGATGATGAGATAGTTAAATTGTAAAAAAGCAAACAATCTACTACTGATTTTAAGATGCCAATAGTTTTTTTATAGGCGGACAATCCCTACTTCTCCTCTACACCCCTGTATCTTATGTGATCCTGAATAAGCATACTCAAGCCAGACATTAGACTACTGTAGAAGGACTGGTAACAAAAAACGGAAACCCGCTAAACAGCAGGTTTCCGTTTTTTGTTCTTTGATAAAAGAAATTTCGCTTTATCCAATGCCATTTTAACCCTGGCCGCAGAGCGATCCAGTCATGGCTGTTCCCTAATCACAAAAATCTGCTCCTTTTAGTCCCTTCTAGATGGCACTTTTTGAATGCCTTTAAATGATTGGTGGGCGTCATCTTCTGCAGCCATAACGACAAGCATTATATCTGCTTCGCAGTCCGGCAGCACTTCCTGAGAAATAACTTCATGGTCCATTCAGATCAGGTTTAATAATTCCTCTAGCAGGCATTAAGCCAAGGTCATCAAACAAAATCGGTCGTAGGTGGGCGAGCCGCCGTTGTAAAAACACGCATTCTTTAGTGTTAATACGGATTGCCGTTGCTGTGCCTTTTGATCATATTTCTGAATAAAGGTGTCCTGCTTCGCTTTCACGTCCAGGCAGCTTGCCAAGCTGTGTTACATGATCACGCCATATACCTTGATTCAGGTCTATTACTTCGACCGGGGCAATGCCTTCATGCTATACTGCTTTATTTCTTATTTTTATCTTTCAACTCTAAATAAACGGCTGCCATATCAAACTTTGCTTTTCCATTTTCTTTTGCGGAACGGTAGGCCGTGTTTGTTATTTCAGTAAGCGGCAATGTGGTTTCCAGACGGTCTACCTCTGCTTTTATTAAGCCCAAATCTTTCGCCATCAGTTCTAACATAAAAGCAGAAGGAAATTCCTCTTTACGGTACATCTCTTTTTTTGCTTGGAACAAAGCCGTATTCATTGCTGAAAAGGAGATCATATCCAACACTTTTTCCCTATCTAACCCTGATTGGTCCGCAAATAATAAGTTTCGCAAAGAATATACGCTGTTCCTTGTTCGGATAGAGGCGGTATTTATATGCTTTTAACATCTCTTACACCTGCTTTCTGCCTTGCTTTTCAATATACTGCTTGATTGTTTCTATGGAAGCGCCGCCTGTTGTCATCAAGCAGAAACTTCTTGCCCAGAACATTTCCTTCCAAAGCTTTTTTCGGACAAGGGAAAAGTCTCGTTTTATCAGTCGGGAACTGACGCTTTTATACGCATTTAGAAATTTCGACAATTCACTTTTAGGGTGTGTTTTGAACATGACATGTACATGGTCTTTGTCGTGATTCCATTCTTCAATCGTAATGTTGTATGACCGTCCGATTCTCTCAAAAATATCTTTGGCATAATCGGATACGTCATCATCAAATACTTGCTTGCGATATTTGACTACCAATACAAGATGGTAGTGCAACAGAAAAACTGAATGCTTGTTGCTGTCTAGTTTCTAACTGAATTTTCAGATAACTTAAATTGTTTTGGCTTTCGCCAACCGAACACTCATCTCCCACTTATCACCGGACTTTGCCCTTTTCATAATTGAAGTGGGAGAATTCTTTTCGGAAACCTAGTTAAAGTTTTAAAAACGTTTCTGCTGTGAAGCGGCTTCGGCTAAACCGTCAATCCATTCCTGGTGGCCGTTAAGCATGGGGTCTGGCTTTGTTAGGGCCATCTCTTTCGCTGCTTTCCCATTTTGTGTTTCCTGAGTGAGAATGCGTACACGTCCTCCTGGCAGATCTTCTAGCAGCCATGCGTGATAAATGTGCAAAGCATCGTCTTCTTCTGAGCCTTCCTCCCAGCCGCGCCAGGCTAGTCGTGCCGGCATGCCATCAGCAGGCGGCTCGTACTCTACGACCTCTGCCTCTATAGGAAAGCCAAGGGTGGTGAATCGAAAGTGCGCACCTTCACTTAATTCAGGTCCTGTAGCATTGTGAAAACGGATATCCGCAACATTGCTGTAGTATGACTCCCATTTTGATGTATCATGGAGGTATTTCCAAACCTGGGCAGCGGGTAGATCAGCTATGATGATTTCATTAGAAACAAAGTTGTCAGTCATTCCTGGCAGGTAGCCCTCAGGCCAAAAAATTTCATTCATTGTTTTCTTCCTCTCTTTTTGACTAAACGTAGAATCAGTTTCTCACCTTGAAAGTTATTCTATACTGCAAGTCCATCGTTAGTGGCTGCTAATAATACATAACGTGTTTTTGTATTCCTATTCAAACAATCTACATTTTGGAGAAAAGAATGTTTATGAAAGCTTTGTTATTAGACGTAAAAGGAACAATTATGGCTAAAATAAAAATGTAGAGGATATTGTTTCCCCACACTCGTTTTTTCATAATAAAAGACGCCGTGACGTTACGGCGTCTTTTGTATCTGTATGGTGACAGTAAAGTGAATCAAAAATAGTGAATTATTCTGCTTTTGCTGGTTTATTTAGCCCATGCAGAGGAAGATGATCAATGCCATACTCCGCCAGCTGTTCTTCTGCCTGGTCAATCAGCTTCTGTGCTTTCGCTTTTGTATCGGCATCCAGGCTTGCTAACAAGTCTGCTGCTTTGTCACCGTCTTTTTCTGGAAGTGTCACGCCAAGCTCTTTCAGCTGAGTTTGCGCTTCTTCAAATGTAAGTGTGCCGGCTTTCACTTTATCCATAATCGCTTCTGCTTTTGCTTTCGTGTCGGCATCTAGGTCTGCGAACATACCAGCTTTATCGCCTTTGTCTGGAAGTGTTACTCCCAGTTCTTTTAATTGAGTCTGTGCTTCTTCAAAGGTAATCGTACCCGCTTTTGCTTTTTCCATAATCGCTTCTGCTTTCGCTTTTGTATCCGCATCTAGATTCGCAAACAGTTCGCCCTTGCCGCCTCTATTGCCTTTGTCCGCCCTGTCTGGAAGCGTCACGCCAAGCTCTTTCAGTCCACTCTGTGCTTCTTCAAACGTGATCGTGCCGGCTTTCATTTTATCCATAATGGCTTCTGCTTTCGCTTTTGTATCCGCATCTAGATCCGCAAACAAGTCTGCTTTGTTCCCTTTTTCCGGCAAAGTAACACCAAGATCCTGTAACCCGGTTGTCAACTTATCTATGATCGCCTGCACTTTTTCTTGAGAAGCCGCATCTAATGTTGCTTTTACATTTTGCGCTTTTTCTTCTTGAACAGCTGCTGTGCCCGTTGTTGTATCTGTAGCCGCATAAGCAGAAGCCGTACCTAAAGAGCCCAATCCAATAATACCTGCCATTGCTAGTCCAAATAATTTGTTTTTTGTTTTCATGATTAAATTCCTCCTGAATAGTTTCGTTTCGATTTGTATGTACCTCCCTGGTACAAATGCTACTTTACTCTTCCAGAGTGAAAGTTTAGTGAAAACAAAAAACAAGCAAAAACTTTTAAAAAAATATTATTCTTTCTGAAAATCTTCTTACAGCAAATATCTATATAATCTACATTCATCGAGCCACAACGATACATATAAAAAAACACAAATACTCGCTGTATTTGTGTTTTTAGGCGAATTTTTTATGAAATAAAACGGGTATATGATCAATGCTCATTAGCGTCAGGCTCATACTTCCTTATTTCTTGACTCTCGAAAGTGTCATGCCGTCACCGATTGGCATAAGCACGGATTCCAATTGCGGATGATTCGCTGCCAATTCATTAAATTTCTTCATGGCTTCCGTATAACGTTTAGGGGTTACATCCAGTTCCACTACACTGCCTTTCGCAAGTACGTTATCCGCGATGATTAAGGCACCCGGTTTTGCCAGTCGAATACAGTATTCCAAGTAATGTTCATAATTTGCTTTATCTGCATCAATAAAGAAAAAATCAAATTGCTTGTTTTCGTCAGCCAGTTCTTCAAGACTTTGCAGAGCTGCTCCCGTCATGTAGGAAACCTGGTTACCAAAGCCTGCTTTGACTACATTACTGTGTGCTAACTCTGCGTATCTCTCTTCTAATTCAAGAGACGTTAGCGCTCCTTCTTTCCCAAATCCTCTCGCCAGGCAAATACCGCTGTAGCCGCCAAGTGCGCCTATTTCCAGCACTTTTTTAGCACCCGAGATCGATACAAGCATGGTCAGCAGTTTTCCAGAAGAAGGAGATACTGATATAGAAGGCATTCCGTTTTCTTTTATGGACGAAACGACTTCTTCTAAAAGAGCGTCCGCCGTATAAAATACAGAATCGATATAGCTGTTTACTTGATTCATGGAATTTTACTCCTTTCCCGTCATGATGCAATGACTTGCTTTGAGCTTATACAGAAGCTTCTGCCCTTTTAACGGCTTTTACTTCATATTTTCCAACTTCTGTATGAATGATATATTCCGGTTTTGGCTGATTCAGCTTTGCTTTATGGCCGGCAATATGTGCATCACTTTTCTCCCATTGTTTCCAGTGGGCTTCTGATTCCCAGGTCACTAAGACGATCACTTCTTCTTCACCGCGTCTTACCTGTTTCACCAGCACCTTAAGGTCCACAAATCCTTCCTGCTGTTCAAGAATCCCTGGTTTACTGAACCGATTCACCACCTGCTCAGCATTGTCTTCTGTTACCGTCATTTTTCTTAATTGAACGAACATCGTTTTATCCCCCACTCTCTTTTTTACCTACTCTTATGTTGGATTAGCTACACCTTTAGAACGTAAAAGATCCGCCATTCCCGTTATTCCTCTTCAGCCGGGTCTTTTTCGAATGCTTCCTTCCCGTTTACTGGAGCATTATGCCGCTTAATTTCATCTTCGTGGATTTCAAACAACTGAGTAAACTCATTCATAATCGTTTCAATTGCTTTTAGTTCTCCAACCAAAATCGGGTTAATGGTTTGCAGCTCGGGTGTTTCTAATTGTTGTTTTAAGGTGGCACGTTTTACATTTAGTCTGTCTAAAAATTCAATCGCTCTTCCCCGACGGAATGTTTTAGCGCCGCGCGGATGGTCTTTCCGCTTGTGGCCACCGCCTCTATGATAATGTTCTTCCCGGTGGTGTTCATGGGCGAAAGGTCTTTCATCCCGGCGATATCTTTTGCCATATTGGTCTCTCATCTTACCTCTCCCTTTCTGTATACAAATGTATA